>NZ_JABBHL010000004.1:0-536971 GCF_012932745.1 Xanthobacter sp. SG618
ATCGCAGCCGTCAGCGACGTCTTGCCGTGATCAACGTGACCGATCGTGCCGATGTTGCAGTGCGGCTTCGAGCGGTTGAACTTCTCTTTGGCCATGGGACTCTCCGTTGGGTCTCTCTGGCGTGATCAGAAAGGGTGAAGTGGGGTTCAGGCCAACGCGATCACGCGTACTTGGCCTGAACCTCCTGAGCGACGTTCGACGGCACCTGCTCGTAGTGGTCGAACTGCATGGTGAAGGTGGCACGCCCCTGGCTGAAGGAGCGCAGGGTGTTCACGTAGCCGAACATGTTGGCGAGCGGCACCATCGCGTTGATGACGTTGGCGTTGCCACGCATGTCCTGGCCCTGGATCTGGCCACGACGGGAGTTCAGGTCGCCGATGACCGAGCCGGTGTAGTCTTCCGGGGTCACCACCTCGACCTTCATGATCGGCTCCAGCAGCACCGAGGTGCCCTTCTGCAGGGCCTCGCGGAACGCCGCACGGGACGCGATCTCGAACGCCAGGGCCGACGAGTCCACTTCGTGGAACGCGCCGTCGGTGAGCGTCACCTTGACGTCCACCACCGGGAAGCCCGCCAGCACGCCGGCGCCAAGCACGCTCTCGAGGCCCTTCTGGACGCCCGGGATGTACTCCTTCGGCACCGCGCCGCCGACGATGGCGCTCTCGAACGAGAAGCCCTTGCCGGCCTCGTTCGGCTCCACCGTGAACTTCACCCGCGCGAACTGGCCGGTACCACCGGTCTGCTTCTTGTGGGTGTAGTCCACCTCGGTCTTCTTCGTGAGGGTCTCACGATAGGCGACCTGCGGAGCGCCGATGTTGGCATCGACCTTGTAGGTGCGCTTCAGGATGTCGACCTTGATGTCGAGGTGCAGTTCGCCCATCCCCTTGAGGATGGTCTGGCCGCTCTCGAAGTCGGTCGACACGCGGAAGGACGGATCCTCGGCAGCCAGCTTAGACAGGGCAATGCCCAGCTTCTCCTGGTCGGCCTTGGACTTGGGCTCGATCGCGATCTCGATGACCGGCTCGGGGAATTCCATCTTCTCCAGGATCACAGCCTTGGCCGGATCGCAGAGGGTATCGCCGGTGCGCACATCCTTGAGGCCGGCGAGAGCGACGATGTCGCCCGCATAGGCTTCCTTGATGTCTTCCCGGTTGTTGGCGTGCATCAGCAGCATCCGCCCGACGCGCTCACGCTTGTCGCGGGTGGAGTTGAGCAGGCCCATGCCGGTTTCCATCTTGCCGGCATAGACGCGGCAGAAGGTGATGGTGCCGACGAACGGGTCGTCCATGATCTTGAACGCAAGCACGGAGGTCGGCTCATCGTCCGAGGGAAGACGCACGGTGTCTTCCTCGGTCTTGAAGTCGATGCCCTTGATCGCGCCGCGATCGATCGGCGACGGCAGATAGTCCACCACCGCGTCGAGCAGGGGCTGCACGCCCTTGTTCTTGAAGGCCGAGCCGCAGAACACGGGGTTGAACTTGCGGCCGATGACGGCGAGGCGGATCAGGCGCTTGAGGGTCGCCTCGTCCGGCTCGGTGCCGTCGAGATAGGCAGCCATGGCGTCGTCGTCGAGCTCGACGGCGGCTTCCACCAGCTTGTTGCGGTATTCGGCGGCCTTGTCGGCGAGATCCGCGGGGATCTCCTCGTCATGGTACTTCGCGCCGAGGGCTTCGTCTTCCCACACGACCGCCTTCATGCGGACGAGGTCGATGATGCCCTTGAAGTTGCTCTCCGAGCCGATCGGGAGCTGGCAGCACACCGGGTTGCCGGCGACGCGGTCCACGATCATCTCGACGCAGCGGTAGAAGTCGGCGCCGATCTTGTCCATCTTGTTGACGAACACGACGCGCGGCACGTTGTACTTGTCCGCCTGGCGCCACACGGTCTCGGTCTGCGGCTCGACGCCCTGGTTGCCGTCCAGCACGCACACGGCGCCGTCGAGCACGCGGAGCGAACGCTCCACCTCGATGGTGAAGTCCACGTGCCCGGGGGTGTCGATGATGTTCAGGCGCTTGCCCTGCCAGATAGCAGTCGTCGCGGCCGACGTGATGGTGATGCCGCGCTCCTGCTCCTGGGTCATCCAGTCCATGGTGGCAGCGCCATCATGGACTTCGCCGATCTTGTGGCTCTTGCCGGTGTAATAGAGGATCCGCTCGGTCGTGGTGGTCTTGCCGGCATCAATGTGGGCCATGATGCCGAAGTTGCGGTAGTCCTCGATCGCGTGAGTACGGGCCATCGCTCAGTCCTCTCCGATCACCAGCGGTAATGCGAGAACGCGCGATTGGCTTCCGCCATACGGTGCGTATCTTCGCGCTTCTTCACGGCGGAGCCGCGATTGTTGGCAGCATCGAGCAGCTCGGCGGAGAGACGCTCCACCATGGTCTTCTCGTTGCGGGCGCGGGCCGAGGCGATGAGCCAGCGGATCGCGAGGGTCTGGCGACGCTCGGTGCGCACCTCGACCGGAACCTGGTAGGTCGCGCCACCGACGCGGCGGGAGCGAACTTCCACCGCAGGGGCAACGTTCTCGAGCGCCTGGATGAAGACCTCGACCGGATCGTGCTTCGCCTTGGCCTCGACCACGTCGAGGGCGCCATAGACGATGCCTTCGGCAACCGACTTCTTGCCGTCGCGCATGACGGAATTCATGAAGCGCGACAGGGTGGTCGAGCCATACTTGGCGTCCGGGATGACTTCGCGGCGCTCGGCCTTGTGACGACGGGACATCGTTCAGATCCTCACTATCACTTCGGCCGCTTCGCGCCGTACTTCGAACGGCGCTGCTTGCGGTTCTTCACGCCCTGGGTATCCAGCACGCCACGCAGAATGTGGTAGCGCACGCCGGGAAGATCCTTCACGCGGCCGCCACGGATCATCACCACGGAGTGTTCCTGAAGGTTGTGACCTTCACCGGGGATGTAGCCGATCACTTCGTAGCTGTTGGTGAGCCGCACCTTGGCGACCTTACGAAGAGCCGAGTTCGGCTTCTTCGGGGTCGTCGTGTAAACGCGCGTGCAAACGCCGCGCTTCTGCGGGCTCGCCTGGAGCGCCGGCGCCTTGTCGCGCGCCTTCTGCGCTTCGCGCGGCTTACGGATCAGCTGGTTGATCGTCGGCATGTACGCCTTCGCCTCGTCCTGATCTGCGGCCTTGGCCGCATCCTTCATTTCGACGACCCCTGTGAAGGATCGCCACGACTGGCCCCGAGGGGGCCTGAATTCCCTTCGCACCGACGAACACGAAAGGCGCCGTCCACCGCCCAAACGGGGGCAGACACGCCTTTCTCGCGACAGAGGATCACAGCGCGCTATACCGGGGCTTTTTTCCCGGCCGGCGCCGCGATCATGCACCTGAAGTTATCGCAGTGCTGTTCCTGGCAGCGTTTCGGCTTCAAGATCGGCCCTTCAAGCACTTGGGAGCGCTGAAACCGAAGGGAACAATCACTCAGACGCCGACCGCCTGCCGCGAAAGTGGGCTGCTTCTAACCGGAGAGTCGCGTTCAGTCAATAAGGATCGACCGGACTTTCCCGTAAATACGCGGCTTTGAGGCTTACGAAGGCGTGACCGCAGCCGTAAATCGCACCCACCCCGCCGGTAATTCATTCTTTTTTAACAAATGACCCCTCCCGCGGCGCGGGAGGGGCGATCTTGAAAGGAATCAGCCGAGGAGTGCGGCGACGCCGTCGCGCTCTTCCAGCAGCTCCTTGAGGGTCTTGTCGAACTGGGCCTTGGAGAAGTCGTCCATGGGCAGGCCCTGGACCACTTCATACTCGCCCGCGGTGCAGATGGCAGGCATGCCGAAAACGATGCCCTCGGGCACGCCATAGGAGCCGTCGGACGCCACGCCCATGGACACCCACTTGCCGGCGGTGCCGTGGATCCAGTCATGCATGTGGTCGATGGCGGCGTTGGCCGCGGAGGCCGCGGACGACAGGCCACGGGCCTCGATGATGGCGGCGCCGCGCTTGCCGACGGTCGGCAGCAGGGTCTCGCGATACCAGGTCTCATCGTTGATGAGCTCCGGCAGCGGCTTGCCCTTCACGGTGGCGAAGCGGTAGTCGGCATACATGGTCGGGGAGTGGTTGCCCCACACCGCCACCTTCTCGATGTCCTTGCTCTCGACACCGGCCTTGGCCGCGAACTGCGACAGCGCGCGGTTGTGGTCGAGGCGGAGCATGGCGGTAATGTTGCGGGCCGGCAGGTCCGGGGCGCTCTTGGCGGTGATGTAGGCGTTGGTGTTGGCGGGGTTGCCGACCACCAGCACCTTCACGTCGCGCTTGGCCACCTCGTTCAGCGCCTTGCCCTGGACCTTGAAGATCTCGGCGTTGGCGGAGAGCAGGTCGGCGCGCTCCATGCCCTTCGAGCGCGGACGGGCGCCCACGAGAATCGCGGCGTCGATGTCCTTGAAGGCGACCTTGGGATCGTCGGTGATGACCACGCCCGCGAAATTCGGGAACGCGCAGTCCTCGATCTCCATCACCACGCCCTTCACCGCACCCTGCGCCTGGGGGAGGTCGAGAAGCTGGAGGATGACCGGCTGATCCTTGCCGAACAGGTCGCCGTTGGCGATGCGGAAAAGGAGAGAATAGCAAATCTGACCGGCGGCGCCCGTAACTGCGACGCGAACGGCGGGTTTGGTCATGAGAGGAAGCCCTTTGCCTTGGATGAGCCCCGAAGGCTCGGGCGCGCAATCTATGCTGCGGCGCGGCCGATGGAAAGGCGCTCGCGCACCCCTCAATCGGCCATGCCGCACGACCTTCGGCTAAGCGCCTTGTGGCCGGTGCCTTCCCTTTCAGACGTTGGCCGGGACAGGCGGAAAGGCGGCGGCCTTGAGGAAGGCGAGCGCGCTCTCAAGCTCCTCCGGTGTGACACCGTAGTCGTAGATGCCGTCATACATCCCGAAGAAACTACCGCTGATCTCCACCCGGAGCCGCGGCGGCGTGTCCTCCCCGGCGGGCACCAGGCGGCAGACGATGGTGACGTCCGGGCCCGACACATCACCTCGGCAAAGGATGGCTGCGGCCCCACTGGCTCTAATGTCGTAGAGCTTGATGATGGTCACGTCCTTGGGCCCGTCGGGGTCGATGTAGATGAAACCCTTGTCGACCGACGTTTTCTCCAGCGTGATGCTGTAGCGCTGACCGTTGGCGTCCACCGGATTGACCGTAACCCGCATGATGTCCTCCCCCACCACCCCAAGGTGGCCGGGCCGGACAATACAACTAAAACGAGCTTTATGAAATAAGACAACCAAAGGGCTTTATGCCGTTACAGCACCACCACGTGGTTGGGGATCTCGTTGCGGTCGTCGGGCTTGCGCGGCAGGGGACCGGCGAGGAGGTCCCCGGCCTTCTCGACGCCGGCGACAAGCCCCTCGGCGAGGCTTCCCTCCCGGGCGCGGGCGGCGACCGCATCGCAGATGTCGCGCCAGGCGGCGGCGCCCAGCGGGCCGTGGGCGGCGTCATCGGCCACCACCTCCACCAGCCGCTCGCGCGCCGCGGCGAAGATGAGGATGCCGGTGCGCCCCGCCGTCTGGGGAATGCCGTAGCTCAGGAAGGTCTCGATGGCGGCGTTGCGCGCCGCCGCCTTGAGCGCGAGGCGCGGCACTGCCTTCTCCGCCATTCCGGGCATCAACAGCGCCGCGGCGAGGATGACGAACAGCATGGACTGCAGCGCCAGCGCCGAGAGCGCCGACATGGGATAGGCCAGCACGATGAGCCACGGCAGCACCAGCGCCGCCAGCGAGGCCCACAGGATGGAGAAGAAGGGGTGCTGCACCAGCGGCGCCCGTGTCACCACCACCCGGATCTCGGCAGACGTCTTGGCTTCCGCCAGCGTCACCGCCTCGGCGATGCGCTGGAGCGCGTGCTGCGGCAGGCCGTAGCGGCCCGCATCCTCGGTGGTGGTCGTCGTGGCGGATTGCTGGTTCACGGAAAGCTCTCACCCTACGCCGGCGGAACCGGCAGTTTGCAGGCGCACGGTAAAATCGCAAGGGCGGGCCGCACTACCAGTCGCCCGAGGCGCCGCCACCGCCGGAGGAGCCACCGCCCCCCGACCAGCCGCCCCCAGAGGAGCCGCCGGACCAGCCGGAGCTGCTGCCGGTGCCCCATTCCCAAGAGATCGGACCGCCGGCCACCGCGCCGCCGCGCTTCCTGCGGGCCGCCGGGCCGCCCGGCCCGCCCCCGCGCACGACGCGCCAGATGATGAAGCCCATGAAGATGACCATCACCGCGAGGAAGATGAGGTTGTCCACCTCCTCCTCGGTCCAGTCGGACGATTCCAGCGTCTTCGCCCGCGCCTTCGCCTCGTCCGGATCGAGATTGAGGATTTCGAGAATGGCGTCCGTGCCCTTCACGATGCCGGCCGCCATGTCGCCGGACTTGAAGGCGGGTACGATGGCGTTGCGGATGATGGTGGCCGACACCGCGTCCGTGAGGATGCCTTCGAGCCCGTAGCCCACCTCGATGCGCACCTTGCGCTCGCTGGGGGCGACGAGGAGGAGCACGCCATTGTTCTTCTTCGCCTGGCCGATCTGCCAGGTGCGGAACAGGCGGTTGGCGTAATCCTCGATGGAGGTGCCCTGTAGCGAGGGAACGGTGGCCACCACCAATTGGTCGGTGGCCTTCGCCTCCTGCGCCGCGAGCTTGGCATCCAGCGCGGCGAGGGTGGTGGGATCGAGCACATGGGCGGCATCCACCACCCGCCCGGTGAGGGGCGGGAAGGTCAGCTCAGCCCATGCGGGCGCGACGGCGACGGACGCGACGGCAAGGCACAGCGCCAGAAGCCCGGCCAGCACGAGCGCGAAGCGCGTGGCCGGCCGGGGAACCGCAAGGGCGCGCGGACGGCCCATCTGGTGGCCCATCGCCGTCACTCCCCGATCAGTTGAACTTCACCTTCGGCACCTGCATCTGCTGCTCGGAGATGGTGAAGGTCTCCATGGGCTTGTAGGCGCGATAGAGCGTGGCGGCCCAAAGCGCCCCCGGGAAGGTCTTCAGCTCGGTGTTATAGACGCGCACCGCCTCGATATAATCGCGCCGCGCCACGGCGATGCGGTTCTCGGTGCCCTCGATCTGCGATTGCAAGGCGAGGAAGTTGGCGTTGGACTTCAGGTCCGGATAGGCCTCCGACACCGCGATCAGCCGGCCCAGTGCCGAGGACAGCCCCGCCTGCGCATCCTGGAACTGCTTGAACTGCTCGGGATTGGTGATGGTCGAGGCATCCACCCGGATGGAGGTGGCTTTGGCGCGTGCCTCGATCACCGAGGTCAGCACGTCCTTCTCCTGGGCGGCATAGCCCTTCACCGTCTCCACCAGATTGGGAATGAGGTCCGAGCGGCGCTGGTACTGGTTCAGCACCTCGCTCCACGCCGCCTTGGCGCGCTCCTCCTCGGTGGGAATCACATTGATGCCGCAGCCCGCCAGCGTCAGCGCGGCAAGCATGGCGAAAAGCGGCGCCCGCAGGCGGGCAAATTCACGAAGCACGATGGACATGGTGGCCCCTCCCCTGACGCCGCATCCGGCTGCGGCGTGCTTATAACACGGCAAAGGTCGAGAAAGGTTCCGGGACAATCCGGAGCCCCCATCCTCACGCCTTGCCCAGATAGCCCGGCAGATCCTGCGCCTCGTCCAGAAGCGAGACCTTGATGGCAAGCTTTTCGGCCAGCGCGATGTCGGTTTCCAGCAGGCGCGTGGTCATGAAGGAGCGGTAGTAATTGCCCCACATGAATTCCTGGAACGGCGTGTCCTCATTGGCATAGGCCTTCCCGCGCACGCCGCGGGCGAGGGTGCGCCAGGGATTGTCGGTGAGTTCGCTGACGTGGCGGGGGATCTTCAGGCAGGGGCGGCGGTTGCCGTCCACATCGATGGGCCAGCACAGGCCCTCGGCTTCCATGCGATGCCAGAAGGCCTTCAGGTCGAGGTCCGACCAGTCGGCCCGCGCCTCGCCGAGGAGCACGGTCTTGTCACCGATGTCGATGAGCGCCCGGCACAGATGGTGGTGGTCGATCATGTAGAATCGGCGCTTCGGCCCGACGACGTAGGGCACGGGCCGGTTCTCCTTCAGCGTCCTCAGCTCGCGGCGGGAGAACTTGCGCATCTGCGCGGCGCGCCGCTCCACCTCCTGCAATCCGAGCGTGAGCTGGGTGGGGTTGAGCGCCGCGATGTCGATCTCGGTGAGGTCCGCCATTCACTCTCCCCTGCCCGCTTCCGCCATGGCCGGAGCAGGCCCGAAAACGAAGGCGGCGGCAACCCGTGCCGGGTGCCGCCGCCAAGCTTCCATGATCGCGGATCGATCAGCCGGGAGAGATCATCTTCTCCGGCCGCACCACCTCGTCGAACTCCTCGTTGGTCACGTAGCCGCCGCCCACGGCCTCCTCGCGCAGGGTTGTGCCCTTCTTGTGGGCGGTCTTGGCGATCTTGGCGGCGTTGTCGTAGCCGATCTTCGGGGCGAGCGCGGTGACCAGCATCAGCGAGCGCTCCAGCGCCGCCTTGATGTTGTCCTCGCGGGCCTCGATGCCCACCACGCAATTGTCGGTGAAGCTGATGGCCGCGTCGGACATCAGGCGCACCGACTGGAGGAAGTTGTAGGCCATCACCGGATTGTAGACGTTGAGCTCGAAATGGCCCTGGCTGCCGGCGAAGGTGAGCGCGGCGTTGTTGCCGAAGATCTGCACGCAGACCTGGGTCAGCGCCTCGCACTGGGTGGGGTTCACCTTGCCCGGCATGATGGAGGAGCCGGGCTCGTTCTCGGGCAGCGACAGCTCGCCGAGCCCGGAGCGCGGGCCGGAGCCGAGCAGGCGGATATCGTTAGCGATCTTGAACAGCGAGGCCGCCACCGTGTTGATGGCGCTGTGCGAGAACACCATGGCGTCATGGGCGGCGAGCGCCTCGAACTTGTTCGGCGCCGAGGTGAAGGGCAGGCCGGTGATGCCGGCGATCTTCTCCGCCACCTTCTCGGCAAAGCCGACCGGGGCGTTGAGGCCGGTGCCCACGGCGGTGCCGCCCTGCGCCAGCTCCATGAGCGCCGGCAGCGTCATCTCGATGCGCTTGATGCCGTTCTCGACCTGCTGGGTGTAGCCGGAGAATTCCTGCCCCAGCGTGAGGGGCGTCGCATCCTGGGTGTGGGTGCGGCCGATCTTGATGATGTCCTTCCACTCGGCCGACTTGGCGGCGAGCGCCCCGTGCAGGTGCTTCAGCGCCGGCAGCAGGCGGTGGACGATCTCCTCCGCGCAGGCGATGTGCATGGCGGTGGGGTAGGTGTCGTTGGACGACTGGCTCATATTGACGTGATCGTTGGGATGCACGGGCTTCTTGGAGCCCATCTCCCCGCCGAGCATTTCGATGGCCCGGTTCGAGATCACCTCATTGGCATTCATGTTGGACTGGGTGCCGGAGCCGGTCTGCCAGACGGCCAGCGGGAAGTGGGCGTCGAGCTTGCCCTCGATCACTTCCTGGGCGGCGGCGACGATGGTCTCGGCGAGCTTGGGATCGAGGCGGCCGAGATCGCGGTTCACTTCCGCGGCGGCGCGCTTGACGATGCCGAGGGCGCGCACCACCGGCAGCGGCTGCTTCTCCCAGCCGATCTTGAAGTTGCCGAGCGAGCGCTGCGCCTGCGCGCCCCAGTAGCGATCGGATTCAACCTCGATGGGACCGAATGTGTCGGTCTCTGTGCGGGTGGTCATGGCGGGCCTTTCCTTAAGACGCGGGCGGGCGGGTCCTTAGCACAGCTCACGCCCGCTGGGGGAGGCGCAGCGCTACCCTAAAATAGTTCCAGAGAGGTATCGGAGGGATGTTACCTCCTTGGAATTTAGCCATATCTTGACTGTGCTCAATGAGGTAAAATTCCTCGGCGGGCTAAGTGGCCTGACGCGTGACGCCGGCCGTACAGAAGATCATCTGCCGTCGGCGCGGAGGAATCCGACGGCAAGGTGAGGCAAGCGTTGGGCGACGTGGTCAATCTTCACCGGGCGCGCAAGGCGAGGGCCCGTCAGGCGGCTGATGCGGCAGCCAGCCAAAATCGGATCCGATTCGGTCGGACCAAGGCTGAGCGTCAGCAACAAGCGGACGAGCACGCGCGACAAGAGCGCCACCTTGAGGGCCACGCCCTGACCGAGAGGGATGAACATGAAAAGCCCCGTGGTTAAAAGATCCATCGTCATCGCCGGGCACAAGACCAGCGTCAGTCTCGAGGATGCCTTCTGGGAGGCTCTGAAGGAGATTGCGAGCGGCCGCCGGCTTACCCTGTCCGATCTCGTGGCGACCATCGATTCCGGCCGGTCGCAGGGGAATCTCTCCTCCGCCATCCGCCTGTTCGTGCTCGACCATTATCGCGGCGCGGCCACGCAGGCGCGCGCCCAGGCCGCAGGAGAACGTCTCCAGGTCGCCAGCCCTCCCGTTGCGTAAGCGCGAGGTCAACCTTATCTGCGCACTGAGCTGACCGCGCACCGCGTTGAAAGGCGGTGCGCGGTTTCCTATAACCACCTGGCCCGGCGGGGCAGGCCTGACGCGGCGTGCCACGTCCCGGTCCTTCCCGCCGAACGGGTTTGTCCGGCAGATGCGCTCCCCAGCGGAGTCGTCTGCGCCGGGCGACCCGCTGCGGGCGGCGTGCTAGCGTGCGGCCAGTCCGCATCCGCGCCGGTGGCAGGATCAGCGACGCGGGTGCCGGTGGCGGCACCGCCCACGGGAGACGACGGATGTCGTGGAAGAATCAGAGTGGCGGCCCATGGGGTAATGGGCCGCGGGGTCCCTGGGGTTCGGGACCCTCTTCATCGGGACCGACGCCGCCAGACCTTGAAGACCTGATCCGCCGCAGCCAGGACCGCCTGCGCTCCATCATGCCCGGATCCTTCGGGATCAATGGCATCATCCTCGTCATCGCGCTCGTGGTGGCCGGCTGGTTCCTCTCCGGCTTCTATCGCGTGCTGCCCGACGAGCAGGGCGTGGTGCTGCGGTTCGGCAAGTTCGTCGGCATCACCCAGCCGGGCCTGAACTATCACTGGCCCTATCCCATCGAGACCGTGCTCACGCCCAAGGTGACGTTCGTCAACCGCATCGACATCGGCATGCGGGTGAGCGAGGACACGCGCCGCAACGGCACCCGGACCACCGACGTGGCCGAGGAGAGCCTGATGCTCACCGGCGATGAGAACATCGTCGACGTGGACTTCTCGGTGTTCTGGGTCATCAACAACGCCGAGGAATACCTCTTCAACGTGCAGAATCCCGAGGGCACCATCAAGGCCGTGGCCGAAAGCGCCATGCGCGAGGTCATCGGCCGCACCAACATCCAGCCCATCCTCACCGGCGCCCGGCAGAACATCGAGACCGGCGTGCAGGAGCTGATGCAGCAGGTGCTCAACGGCTACAAGGCCGGCGTGCAGGTCACCCAGGTGCAGATGCAGAAGGTCGATCCGCCGAGCCTCGTCATCGACGCCTTCCGCGACGTGCAGGCCGCCCGCGCCGACGCCGAGCGTGCCCAGAACGAGGCGCAGACCTACGCCAACCGCGTGCTGCCGGAAGCCCGCGGCGAGGCCTCCCGCATCGAGAACGCGGCCCAGGCCTATCGCGAGCGGACCGTGGTGGAGGCTCGCGGCCAGGCGGCCCGCTTCCTCAAGGTGTTCGACGAGTACAAGAAGGCGAAGGAGGTCACGCGCCAGCGCATGTACCTCGAAACCATGGAGCGCGTGCTCGGCAGCGTGGACAAGGTGCTGGTCGATCCCTCCGCGGCCCGCCAGGGCGGTGGCGGCGTCGTGCCCGTCCTGCCTCTGACCGATACGTCCCGCCGCGCCCCGGCGCCGGCCACGCAGCCCCAGGGAGCCGCCCGATGAGAAATCCGGTCTTCGGCGGCGTCATCGCCGTCCTCGGCGTCATCGCCCTCGTCCTCGTCTACTCGTCGGCCTACATCGTCAGCCAGACCCAGCAGGCGCTGGTGCTGCGCCTCGGCGATCCGCTGGCGCCCGTGACCACGCCTGGACTGCACTGGAAGGTGCCGTTCATCGACAGCGTGGTCTATATTGACAACCGCATCCTCGACCTGGAAAACCCCCAGCAGGAAGTGATCGCGGCGGACCAGAAGCGCCTCGTGGTGGACGCCTTCGCGCGCTACCGCATCACCAACCCGCTGCGCTTCTACCAGTCGGTGGGCACGGTGCAGGGCGCCAATTCCCGCCTCTCCACGGTGCTCAACTCGGCCCTGCGCCGGGTGCTCGGCGAGAACACCTTCACCAGCGTGCTGCGTGACCAGCGCGAAGCGCTGATGCGGCAGATCGGCGAGCAGGTGAACCGCGAGGCGGCGAACTTCGGCATCACCGTGGTGGATGTCCGCATCCGCCGCGCCGACCTGCCGGAAGCCAACAGCCAGGCCGTGTTCCAGCGCATGCAGACCGAGCGCCAGCGGGAAGCCGCGGAAATCCGCGCCCAGGGTAACGAAGCAGCCCAGCGCCTGCGCGCCCGCGCCGACCGCGAGGTCACCATCGTGGTGGCGGAAGCGAACTCCAAGGGCGAGCAACTGCGCGGCGAGGGCGATGCGGAGCGAAACCGCATCTTCGCCGACGCCTACCAGCGCGACCCGGACTTCTTCGCCTTCTACCGCTCCATGCAGGCCTATGAGGCGAGCATGAAGTCGTCCGACACCCGCATGCTGCTGGCGCCGGATTCGAACTTCTTCCGCTTCTTCCAGAACCCGACGGGAGTGCCCGCGGCAGGCGCGCCCGTCGCCGTTCCCGCGGCCGGCAACTGACCGGCCCGGCAGGCGGCATGAAGGACCTCCTGGCCGCCCTCGGCCTCATGCTGGCCATCGAGGGCCTGTGCCTCGCCGCCTTCCCGGCGGCGTGGCGCAAGGCCATGCGGGCGGTCCTCCACGCCCCGGAAACCCCCATGCGCCTCGCCGGCCTCGGCGTCGGCGCCCTGGGGGTGCTGGTGGTGTTCCTGGTGCGGAGCTTCTGAGGCGGCAACGCCGCCTCAGGTCCCGATCCTCTCTCATTCCTCAGCGTCATCGCCCGCCTCGTGCGGGCGATTGTCGTTTGGGGCGCAGGTGTCCCCGAGCGCGGACAGGCGGCGCGGTGGATCACCCGCACAAGGCGGGTGACGATGGCTGCCGGACGATGGGCGGTCGGCGAGCGGAGGCGGGTGGTGATGAGATTGCCGCAATCGTCCCCGAGGGTGCCCCCTCCCCTGCCCGCCGGATCGTGAGCATCGCGGGGCTTGCGCCCGGCGCGCTGGCGTCGCAGCCTCAGGGGATGATCTCGAGGACAGCCATGCCTGCACCGTTCGTGCCTTCCCGTCTCCTCTCCGGCCGCTCCCGGCTGCCCGCGCTGCTCCTGGCGGCGGTGGTCGCCTTCGGCGGCATCGGCAGCGCGCCGCTCCATGCCGCGCCCGGCAAGGGGCCCGATACGGTGGCGGACGTGGCCGAGAAGGTGATGGACGCGGTGGTGAATATCTCCACCTCGCAGAACGTCGCCCCCTCCCGCTCGGTGCCGGCGCCGCAGCTGCCGCCCGGCTCGCCCTACGAGGACTTCTTCGACGAATTCTTCAAGCGCCGCCCGGAAGATGGCAGCGAACAGCGCTCGCGTCGCGTCTCCTCGCTGGGCTCCGGCTTCGTCATCGACCCCTCAGGCTTCATCGTCACCAACAACCACGTCATCTCGGACGCCGACGAGATCTTCGCCAATTTCAACGACGGCTCGAAGCTGAAGGCCGAGGTGATCGGCCGCGATACCAAGACCGACCTTGCCCTGCTGAAGGTCAACCCGCCCAAGCCCCTCGTGGCGGTGAAGTTCGGCGACAGCGAGAAGCTGCGCGTGGGCGACTGGGTGATGGCCATCGGCAATCCGTTCGGCCTCGGCGGCACGCTCACGGTGGGCGTGGTCTCCGCCCGCAACCGCGACATCAATTCCGGCCCCTACGACAACTTCATCCAGACCGACGCGGCCATCAACCGGGGCAATTCCGGCGGCCCGCTGTTCAACATGGAAGGCGAGGTGATCGGCATCAACACCGCCATCATCTCCCCCTCGGGCGGCTCCATCGGCATCGGCTTCGCCGTGCCCTCGGCCACCGCCCAGCCGGTGATCGCCCAGATCGAGCAGTTCAAGGAGGTGCGTCGCGGCTGGATCGGCGTGCGCATCCAGCCCGTCACCGAGGACATCGCCGAGAGCCTCGGCCTCGGCAAGCCGCGCGGCGCGCTGATCGGCGTGGTGACGGAGAACAGCCCAGCCGCCCAAGGCGGCATCAAGGCCGGCGACGTGATCGTCAAGTTCAACGGCCGCGACATCAAGGAAGTGCGCGACCTCACCCGCACGGTGGCCGACACCATGGCCGACAGCGAGGTGGAGGTGGTGGTCATCCGCAAGGGCAAGGAGGAGACCCTGCGCGTCAAGGTCGCCCGCATGCCCGAGGACGACAAGCCGGAGGGCTCCAAGCCCGCCCCCGAGGCGCAGAAGGTGCCGCCCCGGAAGGCGCTCGGCATCGAGCTCTCCGCCATGAGCGACGATCTGCGCAAGCGCTACAAGATCAAGAGCGAGATTTCCGGCGTCGTCATCACCGACGTGGACCGATCCTCGGCGGCCTCCGACAAGGGGCTGAAGGCGGGGCAGGTGATCGTGCAGGTGGGCCAGGAGGCGGTGGCCAGCCCCGCCGACGTGGAGAAGCAGATCGATGCCCTGCGCAAGGCCGGCAAGCGCTCCGCTCTGTTCCTCGTCTCCGATGGCGAGGGCAAGCAGGAGTTCGTGACGGTGCCGCTGAACTAAAGGCGGCCCTCTTTATCCCGAGCAAGCGTCATGCCCGGGACGTGCCCGGGCATGACAGCTCTTCTTTAGTCCCTGCGTCCCCTCACGCCACCGCCCCCTTGAGCCGCCCCTCGGCCCGCGCGCGGCCCATGAGCGGCAGCAAGGCGGCGAGTTCCGGCCCGGTCTCGCGGCCGGTCAGCGCGAGGCGCAGGGGGTGGAACAGGCCACGGCCGGAGCGCCCCGTCGCGGCCTTCACCGCGCCCGTCCAGGCCTTCCACGTTCCACCATCCCATGGCTCGGCCGGCAACAGGCCGGCGGCTTCAGTGAGGAAGGCGCGATCCGCGTCAGCGATGACGCCCGCCTGCGGCGCGGCGACGATCTCCCACCAGCCCCGCGCATCCTCGAACCGGGCGAGGTTCGCCCGCACCGCGAGCCAGAATGCCTCCCCACTATCGATGCCCGCCGCCTGAAGCCGCGCGGCGGCGGCGGCGAAGGGCATGATGTGGAGGGAGCGGGCGGTCAGCGCGTCGAGGTCGGCGGGATCGAAACGGGCCGGCGCGCGGGAGATGGCGGAGAGGTCCACCATCGCCGCCAGCGCATCGAGACTGTCCACCGGCTCCACCGCATGGGAGGTGCCCACCAGCACGGAGAGCGCGGCCACCGCCAGCGCCTCCTGCCCCGCCTCGCGCAGCGCCGACAAGGAGAGGTGGCCGAGCCGCTTGGAGAGGCCCTCGCCGGAGGGAAGGGTGAGCAGATTGTGGTGGGCGAAGCCGGGCACCGGACCGCCCAGCGCCTCGAAGATCTCGATCTGCACCGCCGTGTTGGTCACGTGGTCCTCGCCACGGATCACCTGCGTCACGCCCAGCGCCAGATCATCCACCACCGAGGGCAAGGTGTAGAGGAAGCTGCCGTCCGCGCGCACCAGCACCGGGTCGGAAAGGGTGGCCGTATCCACCTGCTGCGGCCCGCGCACGCCGTCGTCCCACGCCACCACGCGATGATCGAGCCGGAACCGCCAGTGCGGGCGGCGGCCCTCGGCCTCCAGCCGCGCGCGGTCTTCGGGCGAGAGCGCAAGGGCGGCGCGGTCATAGACCGGCGGCAGGCCCCGGGCGCGCTGGAGGCCGCGCTTGAGGTCCAGCTCCTCCTCGGTCTCGTAGGCGGGATAAAGGTGGCCCATGGCCTTCAGCCGCTCCGCCGCCGCCGCATAGTCCGCGATCCTGCCCGACTGGCGCACAGTGACATCCGGCGCGATGCCGAGCCATGCGAGGTCGGCGGCGATGGCATCGGCATATTCGGTGCGGGAGCGGGCGGCGTCCGTGTCGTCGAAACGCAGGATGAAGGTGCCACCGGCGCGGCGGGCGATCAGCGCATTGAGGAGCGCGGTGCGGGCGTTGCCCACATGGATCAGGCCGGTGGGCGACGGGGCGAAGCGCAGCACGGGCGCGGGATTTCGCAGGGGAGCGGACATGGTGTGCCCATAACCCGCCTCGGGCCGCGCGTCGATGGGCGGGGCCCTGAAAGCAGAGAGCCCGGCGTTGCGGCCGGGCTCTCCTTTTCGTTCAGCGCGGTTGCGGGCAGTCCGGGCCCTGGCACCGGTTGCCGCCGCCACCCCCCTGCGGCTGCTGCCGCTGCGGGGGTTGCTGCTGCTGTTGCTGCGGCTGGCGCTGCTGTTGCTGCTGGATCAGCTGCTGGCGCTGCTGCTGGTACTGCTGACGCTGCTGCTGCATCTCCTGCTGGCGCTGCTGGTTCATCTGGTGGATCTGCTGCTGTTGCTGCTGACGTTGCTGCTGCATCTCCTGCTGACGCTGCTGGATCTGTTGCTGCTGTTGCTGCTTCAGCTGCTGTTGCTGCTGCTGACGCTGCTGGATCTGCTCCTGCTGTTGCTGGCGCAGCTGCTGTTGCTGCTGCTGGCGCTGCTGGTTCAGCTCCTGCTGCTGCTGGCGCAACTGCTGCTGGCGCTCGGCCGGCGACGGCTGCCCCGGACGCGCGCCCGGCTGGCCGGGCTGGCCGGGTTGCCCCGGCTGGCCCTGACCCGGAGGCATGCCGGGCTGACCCGGACGAACGCCGGGCTGACCGGGCTGCCCCTGTCCCGGAGGCACGCCGGGCTGACCCGGACGAACGCCGGGCTGACCGGGCTGGCCCTGTCCCGGAGGCACGCCGGGCTGGCCCGGACGAACGCCGGGTTGGCCGGGCTGGCCCTGTCCCGGAGGCACGCCAGGCTGGCCTGGACGAACGCCGGGTTGGCCGGGCTGGACCTGACCGGGAGGCACGCCGGGCTGACCCGGACGAACGCCGGGTTGACCAGGCTGGCCCTGACCGGGAGGCACGCCGGGCTGGCCCGGACGAACGCCGGGCTGACCGGGTTGGCCCTGTCCCGGAGGCACGCCGGGCTGGCCCGGACGAACGCCGGGCTGACCAGGCTGCACCTGACCCGGACCACCGGGACCGCCAGGACCACCGGGCTGGCCGGGGCCACCCGGATAGCCGGGACCACCCGGACCACCGGGACCGCCGGGCTGACCGGGACCACCCGGATAGCCGGGACCGCCGGGCTGACCGGGACCACCCGGATAGCCGGGACCGCCAGGACCACCGGGGCCACTCGGATGACCGGGACCGCCAGGACCGCCGGGCTGACCGGGACCACCCGGATAACCAGGGCCACCCGGACCACCAGGGCCGCCCGGATGACCGGGACCGCCAGGACCGCCGGGCTGGCCGGGGCCACCCGGATAACCAGGACCACCGGGACCACCGGGGCCGCCGGGATAACCAGGACCGCCAGGACCACCGGGCTGGCCGGGACCACCCGGATAACCGGGACCGCCAGGGCCACCCGGTCCACCGGGATAGCCGGGACGGCCGGGCGGATAGCCGGGGCTACCGGGATAGCCGGGCTGGCCCCAGTTGGGCGGCGGACGCGGGGCATCCGGCGGGGGCCTCATGCCGGGAGGCGGCACATAACCGGTGCGCCACCAGCCGGGCGGACGCGGGCCGGGAGGCGGCGGGCCCCAGCCGGGACGCGGCCGCGGGTTGTAGCCCTCCCAGCGGTAGCGATCCGCGTACCAGGGCTGGTTCACATAGATCGGCCGATTGACGTAATAGGTATTCCAGTATTGCGAGGCGGCGAAGGCCACCACCGGCACGCCGACCGCGGCGAGGCCCCAATCGGGCAGCACCGCGGTGCGGCCCTGCTGCTCGTAGCCGATATATTCGCTGTACACCCAGCCGCGGAAATCCTGCCAGATGACGTCGCACCAGGATTCATCCTGGAGGCAGCCTTCCACCTCGATGGGCGAGCCGTCGGGAATGACGCCGAGGCTGGGGAATTCCGTATCCGGCCCCGTCCGGATGTTGACGTTTGCCGTGGAGAAGGCCGGCGCGGCCTGCGCCGATACGATCCCCGCCATGGCCAACCCGGCGACCCAGCCGGTCAGCTTCAGCACCCTCATGGACCACTCCCATGCGACTCGCATTGAGCCGATGAGGATACTTTAAACCCGCCCTCATGGCGTTTCGTGTGCGCAGGCGCGGCGTTTCATGAGCGCCGGCGCGGCCGAATTGCGTCAGGAGATGGTGAACGGGACGATATCGCGCACGTTCTCGTCGATGCGGATGTCCCGATCGAGGGGCGGAAAGGCCCGCAGATCGCAGTCGCGGCGCGGGCAGATGCGGCAGGAGACGCCGAGCTTCGCCACCGGCGCCGCCTTCAGGTCCAGCCCGTCCGCATAGACGATGTCATGGGCGAAGGAGACCTCGCAGCCGAGGCCGAAGGCAAAGGCCCGTGCCGGCTGGCCGTGGCGCAGCGCCGGGCTCGACACCGCGCGGGCAAGGCAAATGTAGCGGGCGCCATCCGGCATCTCGCCCACCTGCACCAGCGTGCGGCCCGCCACCTCGAACGCCTCGTGGACGTTCCAGGCCGCGCAGGCGCCACCGTGGCGGGCGAACTGGAAGCGCGTCGCCGAGTGGCGCTTGGTGATGTTGCCGGCCCGGTCCACCTTGGCGAAATAGAAGGGCACGCCCTTCGCCCCCGGCCGCTGGAGGGTGGAGAGCCGGTGGCAGACCTGCTCCAGACTCGCCCCGGTCTCCAGCGCCATGCGATCGAGATCGTGCCGCAGGCGGCGGGCAAGTTCGAGGAAGCGGCGGTAAGGAAGTATCAACGCACCTGCGAAATAGTTCTGCAGCGCGAGCCGGCAGATCTCCGCCGCCGTCTGGCTGCGGAACGCGCCGGAAGCGACCGTGTGCTCCACCAGCGCCCCATGCTCCAGCTGGGCCATGGTGACGGCCATGCGGAAGGCACGCGTCGCCGCCGGCAGCACGCCGGACAGAACGAGCCGCCGCGCCCGCGGGTCGTAGCGGGAGAGGGGAGCGTCGGGGTCCGCCGGACCGATCTCCACCTGCACCTGGTGACGGCGGGCGAGATGGGCGGCGATGGCTGCGCCGGGCTCCGCCCCCTCCATGATAGAGAGTGACGCTGCGGCATTTTCCGCTGCGCGATCAAGTCCATCCACGTAATTGTCAATGTAATGGAAGAAGTCGCGAACCTCTTCGTAGGGGATCAGCTTCGCCTCGTCCGCGCCCGGCGTGACGCCGGCCGTGATCATGTCGTCGAGGGAGGCGCGCCATTCTGCCGTGCGGCGCAGCGCGACATGCATCCGCAGGAAGGCGTGGGCAAAGGCCGGCGAAAGGTTCGCCACCGCCTTCATGTCCTGAAGGCCGAGGTCGAGATCCTTGAACAGCGGGTCCGCCGCCGTCTCCCGCAGGTCGGCGACCAGACGGTCGAGGTCTTCCGCGCCGAAGGAGGTGATGTCCACCGCGAAGGTGCGCGAGATGGCGATGAGCACTGAGGCCGTGAGCGGGCGCTGGTTGCTCTCGATCTGGTTGATGTAGGAGGGCGAGACAGCGAGGCGCTGAGCGAGTTCGCCCTGCTTGAGGCCCAGCTTCTCGCGCAGCCGGCGCACCGCATGGCCGGCGAACACCTTCTGGCGCATCACGCCTCCCAACGCTCGGAATGGTATTGGGACGCACCCAACCTAACGTCCTGTACCGCCAGAGCTTCGAGTTCCGGATTGTGAATGATTTACAATTCGCATTGTCAATTTTTCACATATTCCACTACGCCGCAACTCCTGTTAGCCGAACTGCGACGCACTTGCGGGAGCCAGATGCGCCACGCGCCGGAAAGCTCTGGCTCGGCCGCTGGAACCCGCTAGTCTCAAATCTACCTCTGGCCCCACTGAAAGGCGCCCGGCATGAAGGACATCCTTGAGGAGCTCGAGAGCCGGCGGGGTGTCGCCCGCCTTGGCGGTGGCATCAAGCGCATCGAGGCGCAGCATGCGCGCGGCAAGCTCACCGCCCGCGAGCGCATCAGCCTGCTGCTCGATCGCGGCACGTTCGAGGAATACGACACCTTCGTGCAGCACCGCTGTGTCGATTTCGGCATGGAAGACCAGAAAATCCCCGGCGACGGCGTCGTCACCGGCTGGGGCACCGTCAACGGCCGCAAGGTCTTCATCTTCGCCAAGGACTTCACGGTGTTCGGCGGCTCCCTCTCCGAGGAGCATGCGCGCAAGATCACCAAGATCCAGGACATGGCGCTGAAGACCCGCGCACCCATCATCGGCCTGTTCGACGCCGGCGGCGCGCGCATCCAGGAAGGTGTAGCGGCGCTCGGCGGTTACGGCGAAGTCTTCAAGCGGAATGTCCTGTCTTCGGGCGTCATTCCGCAGATCTCGCTCATCATGGGGCCGTGCGCGGGTGGCGACGTCTACTCTCCCGCCATGACCGATTTCATCTTCATGGTGCGCGACACCTCCTACATGTTCGTCACCGGCCCGGACGTGGTGAAGACGGTGACCAACGAGACCGTCACCGCCGAGGAGCTGGGCGGCGCCAAGGTCCACACCTCCAAGTCCTCGGTGGCCGACGGCTCGTTCGAGAACGATGTCGAGATGCTGCTGGAGACCCGGCGCCTCATCGACTTCCTGCCCGCCAACAACATCGACGGCGTGCCCGAGTGGCCCTCCTTCGACGATCCGGGCCGCATCGACGCCAGCCTCGACACCCTGGTGCCGGACAATCCGAACAAACCCTACGACATGAAGGAGCTGATCCTGAAAGTCGTGGACGAGGGCGACTTCTTCGAGATCCAGGCGGCCTACGCCAAGAACATCCTCACCGGCTTCGGCCGCATCGAAGGGCGCACGGTGGGCTTCGTCGCCAACCAGCCCATGGTGCTGGCCGGCGTGCTCGACTCGGACGCCTCCCGCAAGGCGGCCCGCTT
Organism: Xanthobacter sp. SG618; assembly: GCF_012932745.1. Lineage (NCBI taxonomy): Bacteria > Pseudomonadati > Pseudomonadota > Alphaproteobacteria > Hyphomicrobiales > Xanthobacteraceae > Xanthobacter > Xanthobacter sp. SG618. Next base: position 21,000 of record NZ_JABBHL010000004.1, read on the forward strand.
CGTGCGCTTCTGCGACGCCTTCGAGATCCCGATCGTCACCTTCGTGGACGTGCCCGGCTTCCTGCCCGGCACCGCGCAGGAATATGGCGGCCTCATCAAGCACGGCGCCAAGCTGCTGTTCGCCTATTCCCAGGCGACCGTGCCGCTCGTCACCGTCATCACCCGCAAGGCCTTCGGCGGCGCCTATGACGTGATGGCCTCCAAGCATGTGGGCGCGGACGTGAACTACGCCTGGCCCACCGCCCAGATCGCGGTGATGGGCGCCAAGGGCGCGGTGGAGATCATCTTCCGCCAGGACATGGGCGACCCGGACAAGATCGCCGCCCAGACCAAGAATTACGAAGAGCGCTTCCTCTCGCCCTTCGTCGCCGCCGAGCGGGGCTTCATCGACGAGGTCATCACGCCGCGCTCCACCCGCCGCCGCCTCGCCCGGGCGCTCGCCATGCTCCGCACCAAGAAGCTGGAGCAGCCCCCGCGCAAGCACGACAACATGCCGGTGTGAGGCCGGGATTTCGGTGATCTCCCTCTCCCCTTGCGGGAGAGGGCCGGGGTGAGGGGTATCGCGCCGCTGCGCCAGACGCCGGCCAGCCCCCTCACCCGCCTCCGCTGCGCTCCGGCGCCCTCTCCCGCCCGATCACGGCAGCCGCCGAGATCGGTCAGAAATGACGAAGTCGGCAACAGCCGACGTCGTTGGGGAGAGGGGAAGACACCGGAGAGGACCGCTAAGAATTCAGCGCCGCTGGCGCAAAGGAACGAACGCCATGTTCTCGAAGATCCTGATCGCGAACCGGGGTGAGATCGCCTGCCGCGTCATCAAGACGGCGCGCAAGATGGGCATCAAGACGGTTGCCGTCTATTCGGACGCCGACAAGGACGCCCTCCATGTGGAGATGGCGGACGAGGCGGTGCATATCGGCCCGCCGCAGGCCGCCCAGTCCTACCTCATCGCCGAGAAGATCGTGGAGGCCTGCAAGAAGACCGGGGCCGAGGCCGTGCATCCCGGCTACGGCTTCCTCTCCGAGCGCGCCTCCTTCCCCAAGCTCCTCGCCGAGCACGGCATCGTCTTCATCGGCCCGAACCCCCATGCCATCGAGGCCATGGGCGACAAGATCGAGTCCAAGAAGGCGGCCGCCGCGGCCAACGTCTCCACCGTGCCCGGCTATCTCGGTGAGATCGCCTCCGGCGCAGAAGCGGCGAAGATCGCCGACGAGATCGGCTATCCGGTGATGATCAAGGCCTCCGCCGGCGGCGGCGGCAAGGGCATGCGCATCGCCTATTCCCGCGACGAGGTGCAGGACGGCTTCGACCGCGCCCGCTCGGAGGCCAAGTCCTCCTTCGGCGACGACCGCGTGTTCGTGGAGAAGTTCATCGTCGATCCGCGCCACATCGAAATCCAGGTGCTGGGCGACAAGCACGGCAACGTCATCTATCTCGGCGAGCGCGAGTGCTCCATCCAGCGCCGCAACCAGAAGGTCGTCGAGGAAGCCCCCTCCCCGCTGCTCGATGAAGCCACCCGCAAGAAGATGGGCGAGCAGGCCGTCGCCCTCGCCAAGGCGGTGGGCTACGACAGCGCCGGCACGGTGGAGTTCGTCGCCGGGCAGGACAAGAGCTTCTTCTTCCTGGAGATGAACACCCGCCTGCAGGTGGAGCATCCCGTCACCGAGCTCATCACCGGCATCGACCTGGTGGAGCAGATGATCCGCGTCGCCGCCGGCGAGCCGCTCTCCATCACCCAGGACGACGTGAAGCTCACCGGCTGGGCGGTGGAAAGCCGCATCTACGCGGAAGACCCCTACCGCAACTTCCTGCCCTCCACCGGCCGCCTCGTGCGCTACCGGCCCCCGGCGGAAGGCAAGGACGGCCCCATCACCGTGCGCAACGACACGGGCGTCTATGAAGGCGGCGAGATCTCCATCTTCTACGATCCGATGATCGCGAAGCTCGTCACCCACGCCCCCACCCGCGCCATCGCCATCGAGGCGCAGGCGGATGCGCTGGATGCCTTCGCCATCGACGGCATCGGCCACAACATCCCCTTCCTCTCGGCGCTGATGTCCCATCCGCGCTGGCAGTCGGGCAACCTCTCCACCGGCTTCATCGCCGAGGAATATCCCGAAGGCTTCGTCGCCCGCGCCCCCGAGGGTGAGCTGACTCATACGCTCTCCGCTGTGGCGGCGGTGATCGACCACATCCAGAACACCCGCAAGCGCCAGATCTCCGGCCAGACTTCCGGCGTGACGTGGCGCTTCGCCAAGCGCCGCATCGTCAACCTCTCGGCCGGCGAGGCGACCATCTCCACCCCGTGCGAGGTCGAGGCGGTGGACGGCGGCTTCAAGGTGCAGATCTTCGAGGCGGACGGCACCCCCGGGCATATCCACCTGCTGCGCTCCACCTGGAAGCCCGGCGACGTGGTGTGGACCGGCACCATCGACGCCGACCAGGTAGCGGTGCAGGTGCGCCCCATCCCCAACGGCTACGTGCTCGCCCATCGCGGCATCTCCACCAAGGCGCAGGTCTATACCGAGCTGTCCGCCTCGCTGGCGGCGCTGATGCCGAAGAAGGAGAATGCGGGCGGCGGCAAGGAGCTGCTCTGCCCCATGCCCGGCCTCGTGGTCTCCATCGCCGTGGTGCCCGGCCAGGAGGTGAAGAACGGCGAGATCCTCGCGATCGTCGAAGCCATGAAGATGGAGAACGTGCTGCGTGCCGAGCGCGACGGTATGGTCAAGGCCGTCCACGCCAAGGCCGGCGACAGCCTCGCGGTGGATGCGGTGATCCTGGAATTCGCGTGATGCTTGCGGCGCGACATCTCTTCACCACGCTCCTCCCCTCTCCCCTTGCGGGAGAGGGGCCGGGGGTGAGGGGGGTGCCTTGCCGCATTCCGGATGCAGGGACGAACGGCGCCACACCCCTCACCCCAACCCTCTCCCGCAAGGGGAGAGGGAGTCCTTTCGGTTTGGTTTGGCCGGAGCGCGAGGGTGGCCTAGCGGACCGTCATGTGAAAATGTCCGGCACACCCGCCCCCTCCCCGTCCCTCCCGCTCGTGCGGGACAGGGCGCCTGCCGGAGCCTTCTGAATGCGCCTCCTCTCCCACCTCCTCAGCCGCTTCGTGGAAAAGGGCCAGCTCACGGTCATCACGGCCGATGGCCAGCGCTACGTGTTCGGCTCGGGCAAGGACGGCCCGTCCGTCACGGTGCGGATGCACGACAAGAAGCTGGAGCGCGACCTGTTCTTCAATCCGGAGCTGGTGGCGGCGGAGGCCTATATGGACGGCCGCCTCTCCTTCGAGGACGGGGCCGGCGCGTTCGAGCTGCTCAATCTCTTCTCGGTGAACCGCAAGGGCCTCGGCTCCCATCCGGTGCAGCAGGCGCTGCGCAAGGCGTGGCGCTCGGTGCGGCGGTTCCAGCAGGCGAACCCCGTCGGCAAGGCGAAGGAGAACGTCTCATCCCATTACGACCACCCGGCCGACTTCTACCGGCTGTGGCTGGACGAGACGATGGCGTACAGCTGCGCCTACTTTACCCATCCCGACGAGCCGCTGGCCGACGCCCAGCGCAACAAGTTCCGCCACATCGCGGCGAAGCTGAACATCTCCCCCGGCATGCGGGTGGCGGAGATAGGCTCCGGCTGGGGCGGGCTCGCCATCTACATGGCGAAGGAATGCGGAGCCCACGTCACGGCCATCAACGTCTCGCCCGAACAGCTGGCCGAGAGCCGGCGGCTTGCGGAGGCCGCGGGCGTGGCGGGCTCCATCGACTTCCGCGAGGTGGACTACCGCAACCTCACCGGCAAGTATGACCGCGTGGTCTCCATCGGCATGATGGAGCATGTGGGCGTCGCCCATTTCGACGAATATTTCACCACCATCCGCAACCTCTTGGACGCGGGTGGCTTCGCGCTGATCCACGCCATCGGCCGCATGTCGCCCCCCGGCACCACGGCGCCGTTCATCCGCAAATACATCTTCCCCGGCGGCTATGTGCCGGCGCTGTCGGAAGTGTTTGCCTCCACCGAGCGCACGCACCTGTGGGTGGACGATTGCGAGGTGCTGCGGCTGCATTACTACTGGACCATCCGCGCCTGGCGCCGGAACTTCATGGCCCGCCGCGCGGAAGCCGACGCCATGATGGGCGAGCGCTTCGGCCGCATGTGGGAATTCTACCTCGCCGCCGTGGAGCTGGGCTTCCTGCACGGCTCCAACATGGTGTTCCAGCTCCTCCTCTCCGAGAAGCGCGACGACGTGCCGGTGATCCGCGACTACATCGTGGACGCCGAGCGCGCGCTCGCCGCGCGGGAGCAGCGGTGATGGGGCAGGCGGGAGCAAGCGCCGCCCTTTGCCTCCCCTCTCCCCTCGCGGGAGAGGGGCTGGGGGTGAGGGGGCCTAGGCGTCTCCGCCCCGCATTTCCGTCTAACGTCAAACACCCCCTCACCCCGGCCCTCTCCCGCGCGGGGAGAGGGGGCGCAAACGATGATGACTGCGCTCTCCGAATTGTTTGTCCGGCGACACGCCCCACTGGCGCCTCCCCTTCCCTCCCGAGGTCCTGACATGACCGACGCCACCGCCCTCCCCTTCGCAACCGACATCGCTCCCGTCACCCGCGCGGACTGGCTGAAGCTGGTGGAAGGCGTGCTGAAGGGCGCGCCCTATGACAAGCGGCTGGTGACGCGCACCTATGAGGGTCTGGCGCTCGATGCCCTGCCGGAGCGCAAGGCGGATGCGCCCATCGTGGCCGGCCGGCCGGCCGGCGCGCCCTGGGTCATCTCCATGCGGGTGGACCAGACCGACGCTGCCGAGGCCAATGCGCAGGCGCTGGAAGACCTCGACGGCGGCGCCTCGGGCCTCGCGCTCGTCTTCGCTGCCTCCCCCTCCGCCCACGGCTTCGGCCTGCCAGAGGGCGCGGACCTCGCCGTCGTGCTGAAGGACGTGCTGCTCGACCTCATCGACGTGCGTATCGAGAGCGGCGCCTTCCAGGGCCGCGAGGATGCCCTCGCCTTCGCCGATCTCGTGGAGGCGCGCGGCTTCAAGCCGGAGGGTGTCTCCGTCTCCTTCGGCCTCGACCCCCTGAGCGACTTCGCCGCCCACGGCACCCTGCCCATGGCGTGGCCGCTGCTGGCCAAGCGCTTCGCCGAGACCTCGGCCATCCTCGCCGCCCGCGGCTTTGCGGGCCCCTTCGCCCGCGCCGATGGCGGCATCTATCACGCGGCCGGCGCCTCGGATGCGCAGGAGCTGGCGGCGGTGCTCGCCACCATGGTCGCTTATCTGAAGGCCTATGCCGAAGCCGGCATCGCGCTGGAGGAGGCCGCCGGCCGCATCGAGGCCGCCCTCGTCGCAGACGTGAACCAGACCGCCACCATCGCCAAGTTCCGCGCCATCCGCCTGCTCTGGGCCGCCGTGCTGCGCGAGTGCGGCCTGCCGGAAAAGCCTCTGAAGCTGCACGGCACCACCGCGTGGCGCTCCCTCACCCGCCGCGATCCTTATGTGAACCTGCTGCGCAACACGGTCGCTGCCTTCGCCGCCGGCGTCGGCGGGGCGGACAGCGTCACGGTGCTGCCCTTCACCCAGGCGCTGGGCCTGCCCGATGCCTTCGCCCGCCGCCTCTCCCGCAACACCCAGGTGATGCTGCTGGAGGAGAGCAACGTCCACCGCGTCGCCGACCCCGCCGCCGGTGCCGGCGCCATGGAGGCGCACACGGACGGTCTCGCGGCCAAGGCGTGGGACCTCTTCCGCACCATCGAGAAGCGCGGCGGCATGGCCGACGTGCTGGAGGACCGCTGGTTCAAGGCCGAGATCGCCGAGGTGAAGGCCAAGCGCGACGCCGACGTCGCCACCCGCAAGGCCCCCATCACCGGCACGTCCGAATTCCCCATCCTGGTGCAGGAGGTGCCGGAGGTGCTGGCGCCCCTCTCGCCCACCCCCGCCCCGGTGGCGGACGGCGCGCTCGCCCCCTATCGCATCGCCGAGGCCTTCGAGGCCCTGCGCGATGCCGCCGAGGCCGCGCCCAAGGCGCCGGTGGCCTTCCTCGCGACCCTCGGCCCGGTGGCCGCCTTCACCGCCCGTGCCACCTTCGCCAAGAACTTCTTCGAGGCCGGCGGCATTGCCGCCCCGGTGCCGGACGGCTTCGCCGACCTCGACGCGCTTGTCGCCGCCTTCAAGGCGTCCGGCACGCCCTTCGCCTGCCTCGTCTCCTCCGATGAGGTTTACGGCGCCGAGGGCGCGGCGGCGGCCGAGGCGCTGAAGGCCGCCGGCGCCACCGCCGTCTGGCTCGCCGGCAAGCCCGCAGCCGAGCTTCAGGCGACACTCGCGGGCGTCGGCGTAACCGATTTCATCTTCGCCGGCTGCGATGCGCTGGAGACTCTGGCTCGCGCTCAGGTTGCGGCGGGCATACAATGAGGCCATTGGCATTCATCCCCTTAGGGCAGGGACGCAATGACACTGGCCTTGAATCTCAGATTCGATCTGGCTCGGCTCAGCGACGCCGAGCTAGCAAAGCGCTGCGACGCCATCTGGGCCGACGTGGAAGAGCTGGAACGCGATGGGGGGCCTATCCGCACCTCGCCACGCTGGCGCGGCCCGGTGCGGCACCCGCGCGCCTATCTGTTCTCGGCCATGGTGCGGCAGAGCAGTGCGTCCGAACTCGAAATCCTGCTCTCAGCCTTTGCCGCCAACACATCGCTGGCGGACGTGGTGTCCCGCATGCCGCGCATCCGGCTGCATCTGGCGCTGTGCGAAATGCAGGACATTCTGGACGAAATGAAATCCCGGACCCCGTCGCCGCTCCGGCCCGCGCCGTCGCGACCCGAGTCCATTTGAGCTAGGATGGATGCCATGAGCCGGATCCCCAATTTCGCCGAGATCGACTGGCGCGCCGCCGCCCCCGCCGTCCCCTCCGCCGCCGCGGAGGCCTGGACGACGCCCGAGGGCATTCCGGTGAAGCCGCTCTACGGCCCGGCGGACATCGAGGGCCTCGGCTACATCGATACCTATCCCGGCATCGCGCCCTTCCTGCGCGGGCCCTATGCGCCCATGTATGCCACCCAGCCCTGGACGATCCGCCAGTATGCGGGCTTCTCCACGGCGGAGGATTCCAACGCCTTCTACCGGCGCAACCTCGCCGCCGGCCAGAAGGGCCTCTCGGTGGCCTTCGACCTCGCCACCCATCGCGGCTATGACTCGGACCACCCCCGCGTCGCCGGCGACGTGGGCATGGCGGGCGTCGCCATCGACAGCATCTACGACATGCGTACCCTGTTCTCCGGCATCCCGCTGGACCAGATGAGCGTGTCCATGACCATGAACGGCGCTGTGCTGCCGATCCTGGCGCTCTATGTGGTGGCGGCGGAAGAACAGGGGGTGGCGGCCTCCAAGCTTTCGGGCACCATCCAGAACGACATTCTCAAAGAATTCATGGTGCGGAACACCTATATCTATCCGCCCGCCCCCTCCATGCGCATCATCTCGGACATCTTCGCCTTCACCTCGAAGGAGATGCCGCGCTTCAACTCCATCTCCATTTCCGGCTACCACATGCAGGAAGCCGGGGCGACGCAGGATCTGGAGCTGGCCTATACGCTGGCGGACGGCGTCGAATACGGCCGCGCCGGTGCCGCCGCCGGCCTGCCCATCGACGTGTTCGCGCCGCGCCTGTCCTTCTTCTGGGCCATCGGCATGAACTTCTACATGGAGGTGGCCAAGCTGCGCGCCGCCCGCCTCCTGTGGACGCGCCTGATGACCGACCTCGGGGCCAAGAACCCCAAGTCCCTGCCCCTGCGCACCCACTCCCAGACGTCCGGCTGGTCGCTCACCGCGCAGGACGTGTTCAACAACGTGATGCGCACGGCCATCGAGGCCATGGCGGCCACCCAGGGCCAGACCCAGTCGCTGCACACCAACGCGCTCGACGAGGCGCTGGCGCTGCCGACGGACTTCAGCGCCCGCATCGCCCGTAACACCCAGATCCTGCTCCAGCAGGAGAGCGGCACCACCCGGCAGATCGATTTGTGGGGCGGCTCCTATTTCGTGGAGAAGCTCACCGCCGATCTCGCCGCCAAGGCGTGGGCGCACATCCAGGAAGTCGAGGCGCTGGGCGGCATGGCCAAGGCCATCGAGGCCGGCATCCCCAAGCTGCGCATCGAGGAGGCGGCCGCCACCACCCAGGCCCGCATCGACGGCGGCGCCCAGACCGTGGTGGGCGTCAACAAGTTCAAGCCGCAGAAGGACCGTCTCATCGACGTCCTCAAGGTGGAGAACGCCACGGTCCGCGCCGCGCAGATCGAGAAGCTGAACCGCCTCAAGGCCGAGCGGAACCCCGCCGAGGTGGCCGCGAAGCTGGAAGCGCTGACCAACGGCGCCGCCGGCAACGGCAACCTGCTGGCGCTGGCCATCGAGGCGGCGCGGGCCAAGGCCACCGTGGGCGAGATTTCCGACGCGCTGGAGAAGGTGTTCGGCCGTCACCGCGCCGAAATCCGCGCCATCTCCGGCGTCTACAAGCGCGAGGCTTCCGCCATGACGGACAAGGTGGGCAAGGTGCAGAAGCTGGTGGAGGCCTTCGAGCACGCCGAAGGCCGCCGCCCGCGCATTCTCGTCGCCAAGGTGGGCCAGGACGGCCACGACCGCGGCCAGAAGGTCATCGCCTCCGCCTTCGCCGATCTCGGCTTCGACGTGGACATCGGCCCCCTCTTCGCCACCCCCGAGGAAGCCGCCCGGCAGGCGGTGGAGAACGACGTGCACGTCGTCGGCATCTCGTCCCTGGCCGCCGGCCATCTCACCCTCGTTCCGGCCCTGAAGGCGGCGCTGGAGGCGGAAGGGCGCGGCGACATCATGGTGGTGGTGGGCGGCGTGGTGCCCCCGCAGGACTATGAGGCGCTGAAGGCCTTCGGCGCCGAAGCCATATTCCCGCCCGGCACCGTCATCGCCGACGCCGCCAAGGAACTGCTCGGCACCCTCTCCCACCGGCTGGGGCACAATCTCGAAGCGGCGGAGTGAACGGAGACGCGAGCGGGGCTGAGGCCATCGCGCCCGGCTCCACCCTGCGCGTGCTGGAGCCGGCACCGGGCGTGCTCGCCTTCTATGACGGGCGCATTCCCGGCGTGCGGCTGCACGGGCCGCAGGAGAACTGGCTGGACGACGGCGCCTTCGCCCTCGGCATCGCCTCCTATGCGGTGATCGATGGCGACGACGCCCTCCTCTACGACACCCTCATCACCCTCGCCCACGCCCGCTTCATCCGCCGCACGCTGGTGGAGAAGGGCGCCCGGCGCATCCGCGTGGTGCTGAGCCACTGGCATGACGACCATGTGGCCGGCAACGCAGCCTTCGCCGATTGCGAGATCATCGCCAATCGCGAGACCGACGCCTTGCTCCGCGCCAATTGCGCCCGGCTGGAGGCGGCGGACCCGCCCATCAATCCTCTCGTCCTGCCCAACCTTCTGTTCGAGGACCGCCTGTCGCTGACGGTCGGCGCCCTGCCCGTCGATCTGGTCCATGTGGACATCCACAGCCGCGACGGCACCGTCGCGCTGCTGCCCGGCGGCATCCTTCTGGCCGGCGACACGCTGGAAGACCCCATCACCTATGTGGACGAGCCAGACCGCCTCGCCGCTCATCTTGTCGGGCTGGAGCGTCTGGCGGCACTGGGCGCCACCCGCATCCTGCCCTGCCACGGCGCCCCGGACGTGATCGCCGCCGGCGGCTACGGGCCTGCGCTCATCGACGCGACGCGGCTCTATGTGGAGAAGCTGCTGCGGGTGAAGGCCGAGCCGGCGCTGGCGGGGCTCGACCTGCGCGCGTTCGCGGCGCAGGCCTTCGCGACGGGGGCGATCGCGTATTTCGAGCCCTATGAGGCGGTGCACCGGAGGAATGTGGAGGCGGTGGCGACGCTGGGGTGAGCCATCGGCAGGCTCTGCCCTCCCCCCCCCTTAATCCACGCCCTTCCCATTCCACCGCTTGGTCGTCGGCAGATCGAGGCCGAACAGATCGAGGGCGCGGGCGACGGTCTGGTCCACGATCTCCAGGATGGAGGTCGGCCGGTGGTAGAAGGCCGGCACCGGCGGCATGAGGATGGCGCCGTTGCGGGTGGCCTGCGCCATCAGCTCCACATGGCCGGCATGGAGCGGGGTTTCCCGCAGCAGCAGCACCACGCGGCGCCGCTCCTTCAGGCACACGTCGGCGGCCCGCACCACCAGCTCGTCATTGTAGCAATGGGCGATGCCGCTCAGCGTCTTGATGGAGCAGGGCGCGACCAGCATGCCCTCCGTCACGAACGATCCCGACGACACGGACGCCCCAATATCCTTCGGATTGTGGACGTGGTGGGCGAGCGCGCGCACCGCGTCCGGCGTGAAGTCGGTCTCGGCGATGACGGTGCGCGCTCCGGAGGCGGAGAGGACGAGATGGGTCTCGACCCCGCCCCGCTCCCGCAGAAGCTGGAGCGCGCGGATGCCGTAAATGGCGCCCGATGCGCCGGTGATGGCGACCACGAGACGTTTCATGGCTTCCTGTTTCATGGCCTCAATCCGGCAGCGCCAGATCCGACCAGATCGCTTCGGTCAGTTCCGTGAAGGCCGGGTCGCTGCGCATGGCGCGCATGTGCCGGGGGCGCGGCAGGTGGACCTTGTATTCGGCAAGGATGCGGGCCGGGCGGGCGCTGAACACCACCACGCGATCGGCCAGCGCCACCGCCTCCTCGATGTCGTGGGTGACGAAGATGATGGAGCGGCGCTCCGCTTCCCACACCCTCAGCAGTTCGAGGCCCATGGCGATCTTGGTCTGGTAGTCGAGCGCGCCGAAGGGCTCGTCCATCAGCATCAAAGAGGGGCGATAGGCGAGCAGGCGCCCCAGCGACACGCGCTGGCGCATGCCGCCCGAAAGCTGCTTCGGCCACGCATTCTCGAAGCCTTCGAGCCGCAGCAGCTTGATGAGCCGCGCCACCTGCGCCGCCTGTTCGCCAGCGGGCGTACCGCCCAGCTCGGCGCCGACGCGGATGTTCTCGGCCACCGTCCGCCAGGGCAGCAGCGCGTCCTTCTGGAACATGAAGCCGACCTTGGGCGGCGGCGCGGCCACCGCCTTGCCGTCCACCAGCACCTGGCCGCCGGACGGCTTCAGCAGGCCGCAGATGGCGCGCAGGATGGTGGATTTGCCCGAGCCCGACGGCCCCACCACGGCGACGAACTCGCCCTCCGCCACATCGAGCGAGATGCCGGAGACCACCTCCAGCGGCGGCATGTCCGGCCGGGGGAAGGAGATGGAGAGATCTTTCAGCGCGGCACGGGGCCTCGGCGTTTCGGCGGTCAGCGCCAAATTGGTCAGCGCCAGGTCGGTCAGCGCCATGTGATCATCCTCCGCTCGACGAAGCCGACAAGCTGATTGGCCAGCATGGCCAGCACCATCAGCACGATGAGGCCGGTGAAGACGCCGGTGGTGTCGAGCTGGCCGCCGCGGCTTTCCACGTACCAGCCGAGACCGCGATTGGCGCCGATCAGCTCGCCCACCACCGCGCCGATGAGGGCGAGGCCGATGCCGATGCGGAACGAGGCGAGGATCCACGGCGTCACCGCCGGCAGCAGCACCCGGCGCACCAGATAGAGGCGCCCGGCGCGCATGGACCGCATGAGGTCCAGATGGTCGGGATCGATGGTGCGGATGCCCTCCATGACGTTCATCAGGAAGATGAACACCACCATGGTGAAGGCCATCATGATCTTCGAGAACAGGCCGATGCCGAACCACAGGATGAACAAGGGCGCCAGCGCCACGCGCGGCAGGCCGTAGAGCCCCATGATGACGGGATCGAGGGTGCGGGCGACCTCCGGCGCGCGGGCCAGCACGATGCCGAGCGGAATGCCGACCAGCGCCGCGAGGACGAGCCCGGCCCCCGCCTCCTGCAGCGTGGTGCTGGTGTGCAGCCACAATTCGCCGCTGAGGGCGAGCTCCCACAGCCGCGCCGCGATCAGGCTCGGCCGGCTGCTCCAGAACGGGTTGAACAGGGTGTGGGAGGCAAGCTCCCACAGGCCGAGCAGGACGGCGATGAGGCCGATCTGCCGCAGCCCCGTCGTGCCGATCCCGAAGGAGAAGCTCCGCCGTCCCGGCCGGGCGAAGGCCGGCCCGCGCGTGGTGATGCTGTCGCTCATGCGGCGCCTCATTTGGGCAGATAGGAGAGGGCCACGATGTCGGCGTAGGGCACCGGCTTCAGCTTCGGCTCGGCGATCGTCATCATGGACATGAGGAAGTTGAAGCTCTCGGGCGACATGACGCCATCCTTGGAGAGATAGCCGGAGGCCAGGTCATCGGCGAGCTGGGCGACCATGGCGTCGTCCTTCATCTCGGGAAACAGGGCCTTGATGGCCGGGTAGAGCACCGTCTTGTCCTGCTGGATGAGGCGCAGCGCCTTCACCACGGCCCGCGCCACCTTGCGCGCGTCTTCCGGGTACGCCTTCAGCCACGTATCGGTGGCGATGAGGTCCTGCGCCGGATAGGGCAGCTTGCGGAAATCCTCGATGATCCGGTAGGCGCCCTTCTCGGCCATGACGATCTGGATATCCGGCGTCGAGAACATGCCGCCGGCGATGGCGCCGGCCTGAAGCGCGGCTTTCTGCGCGCCCGCGCGGCCCACCGAGAGCAGGACGAAGTCCTTGTCCGGGTCGAAGCCCGCCTTGCGGATGGCATAGCGCACGGTGGTGTCGGTGAGGCTGCCGGCCGTGGTGATGCCGATCTTCTCGCCCTTGAGGTCGGCGATGCTCCTGGCGGTGGAATCCGCCTTGCCGATCAGCGCGTAGCTGTGCTGCTCGGCCAGCGCCACCAGCACCTTTCCGCCGAGGCCGCGATCCTGCAGATGGACCGCATGGTCGGCGGCGCAGATGCACAGATCGATGCTGCCGGAGGCGAGCGCCTGCGCCACCGGCCCGCCGCCCTTGAAGTCCAGCCGCTCGTATTTGAGGCCCTCGGCGGCGAAGAAGCCCTTCTGATCCGCGACGAGGATGGGCAGGCCGCCGGCCGAGAGCTGGGCGACGCCGATCTTGAGCAGGTCCTCGGCCTTGGCGGCCACGGACGACAGGCCGGCCAGCGGCAGAAGCGCCGCGGCGAAAAGAAGAGACTGGAACCTGCGACGCATGTGTTCACCCTCTTGAAGAGTGGAAGAATGCTTCACCAACCTCAGGCGCTCTCGCCGATTCTGTTTTCCGGGCGATGTGTTCTTCTTTGTTACGTCTTCAGGACTGGCCGACTTGAATTGCCTATGGATTGGCCATGGCGGCCCGCGGGCGCCTCAGGCACCCGGCGGCTTGGCGGCGAACGGCGAGCCGCGCAGGCACATGGCGCCCTTCGGGTCCTGCCACAGGCGTTCGGTGGCGTGCAGATGGCCGAGCGCGCGGGCGATCACGGCGAAGTTGTAGTCGCTGAACGCTTCCGCGATATCCGTGTAATAGCGCGGCGCCTCGCCGATCATCTGCGCGATCTTCTCGGCCAGCGCCGCGACATCTTCCTCGCTCGCCGGGGCGCCGGGCTGGTCGGCCTTGCCGGATACGTAGTCACCGATCTTTGCCGTGTCGGCATAGGCATAGGCGATGCGCTCGTAGCGCTCCTTCGGAATGCCCTCGGAGATGGTGGCATCGATGCCCACCTTCGCGGTGGTGGGCACCACGCCGGGCGGCGTCGGCGGCAGGCTCGGATCGAGCGGCTTTCCGCGCGCGCCGGTGACGATCATGATGTCCTTGTCACCCTGCACGCGCGTGGCGATGGCCCATTCCACGTCCATGGGATTGAAGACGTCGATGTCGTCGTCCACCACCACCACGTGCTTGAGGTCCATCACCGAGAGGGCGGCGAGCAGGGCGTTCTTGCCCTCCCCCGGCTGCTTCTTGATGGAGATCACGGCATGCCAGAAGGCGCAGCCGCCGAGGGTGACGTTGATGTCCTTCACCTGCACGCCGGCGGTCTTCAGCGCCTGCCGGATGGCTGCGTAGCGGGTGGGGGCGGCGAGCCAGGTGTTCTCCCACGGCATGTGGAGCGCGTAATAGACGGCATCCTTGCGCATGGAGACGGACTTGATGCGCACGATGGGGTTCCAGTGCAGCCCGCCCATGAGGCGGGTGAACTCGCCGAAGCGGCCTTCCGGATAGATCCAGCCGTGGGGCAGGATCTCCGCCTCCAGCACGATCTCGGCGTCGGCGATGTAGGGCACGTCGATGGTGCGGCAGGGCGCAAGGTCCACCGGGCCGCCGCGCAGGCCGCCGGAGATGGCCATCTCATCCACGCCGAGGGGCGCGCGGAAGCCCGAGCCCATGATCTCGTAGGGGTGGGTGCCGATGGAGATGGAGATGGGACACGGCCGGCCCGCCTCATACGCCCGCTGCGCGAACAGGCGCATGTTGTTGGGCGTGACGATATCGATGCCGGTGAGGTTCTTTTCCTTGACGATGAAGCGGTAGATGCCCGCGTTGAGCCCGAACTCCGGATCGCGCGCGATCACCACGCCGGCGGTGATCATCGGGCCGCCGTCATAGATGGAACTCATGGGGATGGGCAGTTTGTAGAGGTCGACCGCGTCGCCCTCCATCACCACTTCCTGCGTGGGAGAGGTGTTGACGATGTTGGGGTTGACCGGCCGGTCGATGGCCGCCCTCAGCTTCATCTCGATTTCGGGATAGGCGGTGCAGCCGAGCGACATGATGGCCCGCTTCTGCGAGCGGATGATGCCGGAGACGACGGGCACGTCGTAGCCGATGACGTTGTGGAAGTACAAAGCCTTGTCGGACTGGTCCACGAGCGTCGCGATGTGGCGGATGTCGATCGGCTGATGGAGGTCGATCAACTCGCCCTGATCGCGAAGCCGGCCCAGAAACTCGCGAAACGTCTCGGTATCGTGCCGCATCTGTCACGCTCCACACGCGCCACGTGCCGTGGACGCGCCATAAGAAAGGCCCGGCCTGCCGCCGAGCCCCCGATCACTTCGACGGCGCCGCGCAGGCTCCAAGCCCGCAGCGAAACGACCCGCGCGTGATGGTCAGGTTTTGACTGAGGAAATCTGGACGCCTTGCAGTTGTCGCATCGGTCATGAGACGGAAAACCTTGCAAACGCGCACCAATTGCGGGCGCGCATCTTGACCGATGCTTTGGGACCGGTCAGGCGCTGCGGGATCAACACTCAATAGGCTGCCGTGGCACGGATGACCGCGCCGCGAGGCTCAGGCACCAAAGGATGCCCCGTCGTGCCGAAGGCACCCGCTTTGGAGTACCCGTCGACCCGAGCGATGTCGGTTTTCACATTGGTGAAACGCGGTCTCCGCCCGCCATGCGGGGTCGGCCGGAGACCAGCGACCACGGAAGACATAATACATAGCTTGATATGTAAGTCTATATAATCGTCATGCCTGAATATTGGGCAGACGATCACCCGCGCCGCTTGATATCCGCCTCAAGCCGCTCCGTGAGATCGATCAGCATGTCCCGCAGGGCCATCTGCGCCGCCAAATCCAGCCCCTCCAGCGCCGCGCTGTTCACCTCGGCGGCGTTGCGGACGGCATCGCGGGCGAGGCGGGCGCCCTCCTCGGTGAGATGGATGGTAGCGAGCCGGCCGTCTTCCGCGCTCTGGCGGCGGGTGATCAGCCCGTCGCGCTCCATGCGCTTCAGGGTATTGGCCATGGTGGCCTGCTCGATGCGCACCACCTCGCACAGATCGCGCTGGCTCATGCCGTCCTGGGCGAGCAGTTCCACGGCGATGGGATACTGGCCGGGGAGGATTCCATCCGGCCCGTTTCGCACCTTCAGGGATTGGGCGAGCAGCCGCGCCAGCAGGCTGATGAGATAGCCGAGCGTCATCCGGTGCTGCGGGGCGACCTCGAAGCCCTCCGGCGCCTGCGTCTCCTGCGCCTGATGCTTGCCTTTGGCCGCCATCCTCACCCCTCCGCTCGATTGCAGACCCATCCGGGCGGGCGTCGAGCACCGCGCACCATCTTCCGCAGCCCCTGCGGGCCGCGTCCCCCTTTCGGTTTTAGAGGGAGAGGCGCCGGATTTCCAAGGCCCCGCTCTCCCGCCCCCTCCGGAGTCGCACGCCGGCACCGCGACTGGACCATTCTTGGGCAGTGCCTTGTGAGCCTCCCACCAAAACCGCCCGCTTTTGCGACAGCCACGTATTACCCAATTGATTTGCATCGATAAATTTTTTCATAGCGTGCTATCTATTTAGCCTTCTCCCCACCGGGTGCCTTCTGTAGGCTTCTCACCAGTCAGCCGAGAGGTGATGAGCGTGACCGAGGAGCGCGACAGCGACCGGGGGTCGGAAGCGGGGCATGTCCTCGAAATTCCGAGCGCGACCCTGAAGGGCCGGCAGGCCTACGACCTGCTCCGGCGCGAGATCGTCTCCTGCCGCATCCTGCCCGGCACGCGCTTCACCGAGGCCGAGCTGATGGAACGGCTGGAGATCGGCAAGGCCAGCTGCCGCATCGCCCTCCAGCGGCTCATCCAGGACGGCTTCGTCGCCTCCATGCCGCGCCACGGCTACCGCGTGACGCCCATCACCGTGAAGGATGTGGAAGAGGTCTTCGCGCTCCGCCTCGTGCTAGAGCCGCTGGCCGCGCGCGGCGCCGCCGGGCGGGTCAACCGGGCCCATCTGGAGCGCCTCGAACAGGCCTGCCGGGTGAAGCTGCCCACCGACGTGGGCAACCAGATCGACTTCTTCCTCGAAGCCAACCGCAGCTTCCACATGGCCATCGCCGAGGCCGCCGGAAACCAGCGCCTGTGCCGCTCGCTCTCCGGCCTCCTCGACGAGATGACGCGCCTCGTGGCGCTCGGTTTTGGCGTGCAGGGCGTGCGGCCCAACATCGCCAACGATCACGTGCTGCTCATCGAATATCTGTCGGCCGGCGACGCGGCGGCCGCCGCCGAGGTGGCGCGGCGGCATGTGGAGACGTTCCGCGAGATGACCATGGAGAAGGTCATCGCCTCGCTCCGGGATTCCGCCGCGGTGGTGCCGGTTTCCCCGCTCTCCAGCCTGAGCGGGAGGGAGCGGTGAGCGTCGTTCAGCTGGAAAGCGTCGGCAAGAGCTTCATGCGCCGCGATGGCGAGCAGCTCGAAGTGCTGCGCAACATCGATCTCGACGTGCCGGAGCGCTCCATCGTCGCCCTCGTCGGCGCCTCGGGCTGCGGCAAGAGCACCCTGCTCAACATCGTCGCCGGCCTCATCCCGCCGGATCAGGGCACGGTCTATCTGAATGGCCAGAAATCCAGCGCCTTCAAGGACTGGCGCAGCATGACCTACATGTTCCAGGAGGACCGGCTGTTCCCCTGGCGCACCACCGCGCAGAACATCGCCCTCGGCCTCGAGGCCGCCGGCATGCCGCGCGCGGAACGGCGCGATCGGGTGATGCAGGTGCTGGAGCTGGTAGGGCTCGAAAAGTTCGCCGACTCCTTCCCCCACGAGCTCTCCGGCGGCATGCGCTCGCGCGCCGCGCTGGGGCGCAGCCTCGTCACCGAGCCCTCGATCCTGCTCATGGACGAGCCCTTCTCCAAGCTCGATCCCTCCATCCGCACGCAGATGCACGACGAGGTGCTGCGCATCGCCGCCCTCCGGCAGATGTCGGTGCTGTTCGTCACCCACGACGTGGAGGAGGCGGTGGTCCTCGCCAACAAGATCGTGGTGCTGATGCCGCGGCCCGGTCGGGTGAAGGAAACCCGCGAGATCGATCTGCCCTACCCCCGCAATCCGCTCTCGCCCGAGGTCGCCGAGGAGGTGCGCCTGCTGCGCCTCAGCCTGTGAGCTTAAAGCCCCAGCAGGCCCAAAGCCCCACGCCCCAAGGCCCTGCCCCATTCCGCCGCGTCCGTCCTCCTTCTCAGAAGCCGAGCCAGATGAAGCGCTCTCCCCTCCAGATGACCCAGGACCGCCGGCTGCGCCTCATCGGCCTCAGGCTGCTGCTCCTCATCGTCGTGATCGGCATCTGGGGGATCGGCTCTCTCGGGGCGCCGGCCTTCATCCTGCCGAGCCCGCGCCGGGTGTTCGGGGTGTGGACGCAGCTCGTCATCACGCCAGGCTTCTGGGCCGATTTCGGCATCACCTTCTACCGCATCGCCATGGGGTTCATCTTCGCCACCGTGGTGGGCGTGGTGCTCGGCCTCCTGCTCGGGGCGAGCCGCACGCTGGGCGACTTCTTCCAGCCCTTGCTGGTGGTCATCAACACGGTGTCCTCGTCCATCTGGGCGATCTTCGCGCTCATCTGGTTCGGCCTGTCCAACTGGTCGACCATCTTCGTGGTGTTCATGACCGCGATGCCGCTCATCCTCACCAATGTCTGGCAGGGCACGAGCACGGTGAACCGCGATTTCATCGAGCTGGCGCAGACATTCCGCATGTCGCGGCTGCAGGTTCTTCTGAAGATCTACCTGCCCACCATCCTGCCCCAGTTCTTCGCCGGCGCGCGCCTCGCCTTCGGCTTCGGAGCCCGCGTCTCCATCGTGGCGGAAGCGCTCGGCGCGTCGAGCGGCATCGGCTATCGGCTGCGGCAGGCGGCAGACCTCGTGCAGACGGACCAGGTGTTCGCCTGGACCCTCACCCTCGTCATCCTGATGATCTTCATCGAGGCGGTGCTGCTGAAGCCCCTCGAGACCCATCTCTTCGCCTGGCGCAAGCCGCGCCCGGCCTGACATCCATAAAGACAAGAAACATTACAACCTTCCATTACGGGGATTCGATATGAAGCGTCTTGCTCTACTGGCCGCGGCAGTCGCAATCGGCCTGTCATCTCTTCCCGCTGAGGCCGCGAAAGTGCGGATCGGATACTGGAGCTCCGGCGTCAGCCTCGGCTTCGGCTCCTTTCTGGAAGCCGGCAAGTTCATGGAAAAGCAGGGGCTCGAAGCCGAGTTCGTGAAGTTTCCGGATGTGAACGCGCCCACCAAGGCCATGGCGGCCAGCGCCATCGACTTCGCCATCGGCGCGAGCGCCGGCAGCGCCTTCTCGGTGGCCGCCGACGGCCTGCCCATGAGCATCGTGCTCGCCACCCAGGTGGCCGACCTCGACTTCGTGGTGATGGCGGATTCCCCCATCACCAAGATGGAGGAGCTGAAGGGCAACAAGATCGGCATGTCGCCGTCCGGCAGCGCCACCGCGGCCATCAGCTCGGCCATCCTCATCAAGAATTACGGCATGACTGCCGGAGATTTCGAGGCCGTGCCCGGCGCCGATCCGCGCCTCGCGCAGTTCCTGGTGCAGAAGAACATCGATGCCGCCGCCTTGCGCACCGTCACCATCGCGCTCCTGCCGGACGTGAAGCTGCGCAAGCTGTCCACCTTCCGCGCCGAGTGGGCGAAGATCACCGGCAAGCCGGCCGCGCCCGTGCTCGGCGTCGGCCTCATGCGCAACGAGTGGATGAAGGCGAACCCCGAGGCCGCCGCAAAGGTCATCGCCGGCATGCGCAACGCCTTCGAGGCCGGCAAGGCGGACAAGGCCGCCGTCGCCAAGGCCCTCATGGCCGCCGGCAACATCCCCGAGGACGACGCCAAGGCCTACGCCGCCCTGTGGGACGGCATCTACACCGTCTCCATGGAGCCCGCCGACATCGCCTCGATGAAGGCCGAGTTCGAAGTCTTCAAGAGCGTCGGCGCAGTAAAGGGCGACCTGCCCGACGCGGCCCTGAATCCTTCTCCCTATGAAGCATCCAAGGCCGTCAAGTAGTCGCCCTGGCGCAAAAGCCGCCACGACGTCCCCAAGAAACGTTCCAAGCAGAGAGAAGAGAAATGACAAAAACGATGAAGGCCCTGCTGCTGAAGCAACATGGCGACGTGAGCGATCTCGTGGTCGTCAACGACTATCCCGTCCCCAGCCCCAAGCCGGGCGAGGTGGTGATCCGCGTCGGCGCGTCGTCCTTCAACTATCACGACGTGTTCACGGTGAAGGGCATGCCCGGCATCAAGGTGCCGCTGCCCGTCATCATCGGCCTCGACATGGCCGGCGAGATCGTGGAGCTGGGCGAGGGCGTCACCGGCTGGTCGGTGGGCGACCGGGTGCTGGTGAACCCCCTCAACCCCAAGGTGGGGCTGATGGGCGAGATGATGGACGGCGGCATGGCGGAATACTGCGCCGTCACCGCCGGCCAGCTCATCAAGATGCCCGATGGCGTGAGCTTCGTGGAAGCCGCCTCCCTGCCGGTGGCCTACGGCACCGCGCACCGCATGCTCGTCACCCACAACACGGTGAAGGCGGGCGACAAGGTGCTCATCCTCGGCGCCTCGGGCGGCGTGGGCACGGGCTGCGTGATGCTCGCCAAGCAGATGGGCTGCGAGGTGATCGCCTGCGCCGGCTCAGACGACAAGATGGCCCGCCTGAAGGAGCTGGGCGCCGACCACGTCGTCAACTACCGCACCACGGACTTCTCCAAGTGGGCGGTCGAGAAGTACGGCAAGCCCCAGCGCCGCACCTATGAGGGCGGCGTGGACGTGGTGGTGAATTTCACCGGCGGCGACACCTGGGTGCCCTCGCTGCGCTGCGTGAAGCGCGGCGGCACCATCCTCGTGTGCGGCGCCACCGCCGGCCACGATCCCAAGGAAGATCTTCGCTACATCTGGAGCTTCGAGCTGAAGGTCATCGGCTCCAACAGCTTCTACCACGAGAACCTCTCCGCCCTCATGGACATGATCCAGAAGGGCGAGCTGAAGCCGGTGGTGGACAAGGTCCTGCCGCTTGAAGAGGCCGCCGAGGGCCTGCGCATGATCCGCGACCGCGAGGTCATGGGCAAGATCGTCGTCACCCCCTGAGAGGCTGCCATGTCTGACGCTCCCCTGACCAAGGAACAGGTCGAAGCCCTCCTGCTGAAGGGCCCCTTCCACCAGTGGCTCGGCCTCACCGTCGAGGACGTGGGCGAGGGCACCATCCGCCTGCGCGCCAAGTGGCGGCCGGAATGGGTGGTGAACGCCGACCGGGGCTATGCCCATGGCGGCATCCTCGCCACTTTGGTGGACCTCACCGCCGACTGGGCGCTGGTGTCCAAGACCGGCCGCGGCGTGCCCACCGTGGACCTGCGGGTGGACTACCACCGCGCGGCCATGCAGCACGACCTTATCTGCGTGGGCAAGGTCATCAAGTTCGGCGGCCAGCTCTGCGTTTCCGAGGCGCAGATCCTGGACGAGGACGGCAAGCTGCTCGCCTCCGGGCGCGGGGTCTACATGATCCCGCCCAAGGCCTGAGGAGGAAACCCGTGGCCGCGCTCGACCATGTGGTGATCAACACCCTCAAGTCCATGGACGCGGCCGCGGACCTCTTTGCGGCGCTGGGCTTCACGCTCACGCCGCGGGGGCACCATTCGCTCGGGTCCATCAACCACCTGATGATGACGCCCGGCGCCTATCTGGAGCTGGTGGGGGTGCCGGACACCGGCCGCCAGCGCCAGGAGGTGCTGGACAGCCCGTTCGGCCTCAACGGCCTGGTGCTGCGCACCTTCGACGCCGACGCCACCCGCGACCGCCTCGCGGCCGCGGGCTTCGCCCCGGCGGGGCCGGTGGCCTTCTCGCGGCCGGTGGAGGTGGACGGGGTGGAGCACGACGCCCGCTTCCGCACCGTGCGTTTCCCGCCGGAGACCTTCCCCGCCGGCCGCGTCTATTTCTGCGAGCACCTGACGCCGGAACTGGTCTGGCGGCCGGAATGGATGGCCCATCCCAACGGCTTCCTTGCCATCGACAGCTTCACCGTCTCCTCGCCCGAACCGGAAGAAGAGGCGCGCCGCCTCGCCACCGCCTTCGAGAGCACGGCGACGCCCGTGGCGGACGGCTGGCGCATCCCGCTGGACGATGCCGACGTGCTGGTGGTGCCGGGCGAGACAGCGGGCTTCCGCACCGCGACGCTCCGCTTCTCCAGCCTGGACGATATCGCGGCGCGTGCCCGGGGGCGGAGCGATGCCGGATGGCAGGTGCTCGGCACTGACGCGGGCGTGCTCAGCCTGCCCGCCTTTGATTTGAACCTGACCTGCAGGAGCAGCCGATGAGCTTGCCCGCGAACCTCGGGGATTTCGTCTGCCGCACCCATGCGCCGGACCACCCGCTGCTCATCGGCCTCGATTTCGACGGCGGCACCACCGTGCTCACCCGCGCCGCTTTCGACGCCCTCGCCGACGCCGTGGCCCGCGGCCTCCTCCGCCAGGGGCTCGTGCGCGGCGACCGCATCGCCATCCTCGCGGCCAACCGCCCGGACTATGTGGCGGTGGTGATGGGGGCCATGCGCGCCGGCATCGTGCCGGTGCCGGTGAATTTCAAGTTCCCGGCCGCGACCATCGCCGACGTGATCGCCGATTGCGGCGCCCGCCTCGTGATCCATGACGGAGAGCGCCGCGCCCTGCTGCCCGCCACGCCGCCCGAGGGCATCGCCTTCGTGGACTTCGACGGCACCGGGCCGGGCACGCTCGCCGGCCTCCTCGATCCCGGCCCGTTCGAGCCGGTGGTGCCCGCGCCCGACGAGCCTGCGCTCAGCCTCTACACCTCCGGCTCCACCGGGCGACCGAAGGGCGTGCTGCTCTCCCACGCCGCCCACCGCTGGGTGGCGGACACCCGCCGCACCGAGACCGACCTCTCCCGCGAGCGCATGCTGATTGCCGCGCCGCTCTATCACATGAACGCGCTGGCGCTGGCGCTGCTCGCCTGTGCCTCCGGCAGCACGGCGGTGCTGCTGCCCCAGTTCCGCGCGGTGCCCTATATCGAGGCCATCGCCAGCCACGGCTGCACCTTCCTCAC
Source organism: Xanthobacter sp. SG618 (assembly GCF_012932745.1). NCBI lineage: Bacteria > Pseudomonadati > Pseudomonadota > Alphaproteobacteria > Hyphomicrobiales > Xanthobacteraceae > Xanthobacter > Xanthobacter sp. SG618. The sequence goes on from NZ_JABBHL010000004.1 coordinate 43,695, forward strand.
CGCCGTGCCGCCCATGATCGCCATGATGCTCCGGGAGAAGGCGGCGCTGGCGCAGGCCGACCTCTCCGGCGTGCGCATGCTGCGCATGGGCTCGGCGCCGGTGACGGATTCGCTGGCCCAGCAGATCCGCCAGCTTCTGCCCAACGCCGCCATCATCAATGCCTATGGCACGACGGAAGGCGGGCCGATCGTATTCTCCGGGCACCCGGACGGGCGGCCCGTGCCCATGGGCTCGGTGGGCTATCCCCATCCGCAAGTTGCCGTGCGCCTCGTGGGGCCGGAGGCGCCGGAGACCGGCGAGCTGGAGATGAAGAGCCCGGCGGTGATGCTCGGCTATCACAACCGCCCGGACGTGCGCTCGCCCCTCACGGCGGATGGCTTCTACCGCACCGGCGACGTGTTCCGCCGCGACGCGGACGGCTTCTATTATTTCCTCGGCCGCACCGACGACATGTTCGTCTGCGGCGGCGAGAACATCTTCCCCGGCGAGGTGGAGGCGGTGCTCGACAAGCACCCGCAGGTGCAGCAATCCTGCGTCGTGCCGGTGCCGGATGATATCAAGGGCGAGAAACCCGTGGCCTTCGTGGTGCGCCGCGCCGGCGCCGACATCAGCGAGGAGGCCCTGAAGCAGTTCATGCTCGCCAACGCCCCCGCCTACCAGCATCCGCGCCGGGTCTGGTTCCTCGACCAGATGCCGCTCGCCTCCACCAACAAGATCGACCGCAGCGCGCTGAAGCGGCGCGCGGTGGCCGAACTGAGCGCCGTGGGGACCCCGGCATGAACGTCATCTCCCCGCCCCGCGCCGTCCCGGACCAGGCGTGGGTGGCCGAGGCCATCGCGCGCATCGAGGCGGACATCAACCGCTCGGCGGACACCCACCTCATCCGCATCCCGCTGCCGCGCGTGCCGGGCATCACGCTCTATCTGAAGGACGAATCGAGCCACCCCACCGGCAGCCTCAAGCACCGGCTGGCGCGCTCGCTCTTCCTCTATGCCCTGTGCAACGGCTGGATCGGGCCGGACACGACGATCATCGAATCCTCGTCCGGCTCCACCGCCATTTCGGAAGCCTATTTCGCCCGGCTTCTGGGCCTGCGCTTCATCGCGGTGATGCCCCGGCGGACCTCGGCGGAGAAGGTGGCGGCCATCGCCTTCGAGGGCGGCGAGCCGCACCTCATCGACGGCTGGAACACCTCGCAGGAGGCGCGCCGGCTCGCCGAGGAGCTGGACGGCCATTACATGGACCAGTTCACGTTTGCCGAGCGCGCCACCGACTGGCGCGGCAACAACAACATCGCCGAGAGCATCTTCTCGCAGATGGCGTGGGAGCCGTATCCGATCCCCGACTGGGTGGTGTGCAGCGCCGGCACGGGCGGCACGGCGGCGACCATCGGGCGCTTCATCCGCTATCGCAAGTTCCCCACGCGGCTGTGCGTGGCGGACCCGGAGGCCTCCGTCTTCCACCGCCACTATGCCGACCGCTCGGTGATGCAGGTGGATGCCTGCAAGAGCGTCATCGAGGGCATCGGCCGCACGGTGGTGGAGCCCTCCTTCATCCCCTCGGTGGTGGACCGCATGGCGGTGATTTCCGATGCGGCGAGCATCGCCGCCGCGCGGCGGATCAGCGCCGTGATCGGCCGCGCCTGCGGCGGCTCCACCGGCACCAACATCTCCGCCTGCGTGGACCTCATCGAGGAGATGGCGGCGCAGGGGAAAGGCGGGTCCATCGTGACCCTCTTGTGCGATTCCGGGGCGCGCTACCGCTCCACCCTGTATGACGATGCCTGGCTCGCCGAGCACGGCATCGATCTGTCGCCCCACATCGCGCGGCTCGATGCCGTATTCGGCCCTCAGCCGTGAGTTCCTCCTTCTTCGGGACCGCACCATGACTGCGTCGTTCGATTGGTCCGCCGGCTATCCCTCGCGGCGCCTGCCCGTGTTCGGCAACAATGTGGTCTCCACCTCCCATCCCCGGGCGGCGCAGGCGGGCCTCTCCATGATCGCGCGCGGGGGCAATGCGGTGGACGCCGCCATCGCCGCCGCCGCCGTGATGGCCATCGTGGAGCCGTGCAGCAACGGGCTCGGCTCGGACGCCTTCTGCATCCTGTGGGACGGCAAGGGCCTGCACGGCCTCAACGCCTCCGGCTGCGCGCCCGCCGCCTGGACGCCCGACTACTTCCGCGCCAGGTACGGTGCCGACGCCAAGACCCTGCCGCAGCGCGGCTGGGATGCGGTGACGGTGCCGGGCGCCGTGGCGAGCTGGGTGGCGCTCTCGGAGCGCTTCGGCAAGCTGCCCTTCGCGGACCTCATGGAGCCGGCCATCGCCATCGCCGAGCGCGGTTTCCTGGTCTCCACCAACGTGCAGCACAAATGGGCGGCGGCCGCGACCCTGCCCCAGCTCACCTCACAGCCGGGCTTCAAGGAGGTGTTCCTGCCCAAGGGCCGGGCGCCCTTCGTGGGCGAGCATGTGCGCATGCCGGGCGCCGCCCGCGCGCTGCGGCTGATCGGCGAGACGAAGGGCGAGGCCTTCTATCGCGGCGAGATCGCCGATGCGCTGGAGGCGAACGCCAAGGCCAATGGCGGCGCCCTCACCGCCGCCGACATGGCCGCCTATGCCCCGGAATGGGTGACGCCCGTCGCGCAGGACTATCGCGGCTATCAGGTCCACGAGATCCCGCCCAACGGGCAGGGCATCACCGCCCTGATGGCGCTGGGCATCCTCTCCCATTTCGACCTTCAGGGCCTTACAGCCGATAGCGTGGAGGCGCAGCACCTCCAGATCGAGGCCATCAAGCTCGCCTTCGCCGATGTCTATCGCTACGTGGCCGATCCCAGGGCCATGGAGATCAGCCCGGCGGACATGCTGGATGCCGACTATCTTGCCGGCCGCGCCCGCCTCATCGACTCGCGCCGCGCGCAGCGCTTCGCGCCGGGCAATCCGGTGCGCGGGGGCACCATCTATCTCACGGCGGCGGACGCCTCGGGCATGATGGTGAGCTTCATCCAGAGCAACTATCAAGGCTTCGGTTCCGGCGTGGTGCTGCCGGAATGGGGCGTGTCGCTGCAGAACCGCGGCTTCGGCTTCAGCCTGAACCCGGAGCGCGCCAACGTGGTGGCGCCGCGCAAGCGGCCCTTCCACACCATCATTCCCGGCTTCCTCACCAAGGACGGCCAGCCGGTGATGAGCTTCGGCGTGATGGGCGGCAACATGCAGCCGCAGGGCCATGTGCAGACGCTGGTGCGGATGCTCGACTTCGCCCAGAACCCGCAGGCCGCCTGCGACGCGCCGCGCTGGCGCTTCGACGAGGGGCTGTCCATCAACCTCGAACCGGGCAACACGCCGGAGCTGCTGGACGGCCTCGCGGCTTTGGGCCACGAGGTGGCCGTGCTCAACGACACCTATCAGGATTTCGGCGCCGGCCAGTTCATCTGGCGCATGGGCGATCCGGCGGTGGAAGGCTACGCCGCCGCAAGCGACCCGCGCCGCGACGGGCAGGCGGCGGTGAGCTGAGGGGTGGGGCGGCGGGGGTTTGGCGGTTTCCGAGCCGTACGCAAACCGCCCGTGCCACCATCGCACCCCTGTCATACCCGGCCTTGTGCCGGGCACCCACGTGGTTAGGCCGGGAACAGCATTCGGACGTTGATGCTAGCGTCACGACGTGGATGGCCGGGACAAGCCCGGCCATGACGGCGGTAAGGGTTACGTGGTCGGCAAGCCCCCCCCCCGCGCAGCCCCCCCTAACCTCACCCCGCCCGCGACAGCTCGCGCCCGGCCTTGGCCTTGCCCAGCAGGCCTTCCACCTTCGCCACGATGGCGTTGGCGTCGAGGCCGGCTTCGGCGATCTGGCGGGCCTGGGTGTCGTGGTCGATATAGATGTCGGGCAGCACCATGGATCGCACCTTGACGGTGCCGCGATCCAGGACGCCCTCATCGGTGAGGAATTGCAGCACCTGGCTGCCGAAGCCGCCGATGGAGCCCTCTTCCACCGTCACCAGCGCCGAATGGCCGGACGCCAGCTTCAGTGCGAGATCGCGGTCGATGGGTTTGGCGAAGCGCGCGTCGGCCACCGTCACGGCAAAGCCCGCCGCCTCCAGCCGCTCGGCGGCCTCCAGCGCGGCGGCAAGGCGCGTGCCGAGGGAGAGGATGGCGACATCGCCTTCGCCGGTGCCGCGCACCATGCGGCCCTTGCCGATGGGCAGCGCCTCGGCCCGGTCGGGCCGCTCCACGCCCACGCCCTCGCCGCGCGGGAAGCGCACGGCGGAGGGGCCGTCGTCATAGGCCACGGCGGTGGCGATCATGTGCATCAGCTCCGCCTCGTCGGCGGGCGACATCAGCACCATGCCGGGCAGGCAGCCGAGATAGGCGAGGTCATAGGCGCCCGCATGGGTCGCCCCGTCCGCCCCCACGAGGCCGGCGCGGTCCACGATGAAGCGCACGGGCAGGCCCTGCAGGGCCACGTCGTGGATCACCTGGTCGTAGGCCCGCTGGAGGAAGGTGGAATAGAGCGCGCAGAAGGGCTTGAACCCTTCCGCCGCGAGGCCGCCCGCGAACGTCACCGCATGCTGCTCGGCGATGCCCACGTCGAAGGTGCGGTCGGGATAGGCCTGCCCGAACAGGTCGATCCCGGTGCCCGAGGGCATGGCGGCGGTGATCGCGACGATCTTGGGATCGCGCCGCGCCTCGGAGATCAGGCTCTCGGCGAACACGCGGGTGTAGGACGGGGCGTTGGACTTGGCCTTCACCTGCGCGCCCGTCACCACGTCGAACTTCACGACGCCGTGGTACTTGTCCGCGCTCTGCTCGGCCGGGCCGTAGCCCTTGCCCTTCTGGGTGACCACATGGACGAGGATCGGCCCCGTCTTGGCGTCCCGCACATTCTTCAGAACGGGGAGCAGGTGGTCGAGATTGTGCCCGTCGATGGGGCCGACATAATAGAAGCCCAGCTCCTCGAAGAGGGTGCCGCCGGTCCAGAAGCCGCGCGCGAACTCCTCGGCCCGCTGGGCGCCGCGCTCCACGAACTTGGGCAGGTGGCCGGCGATCTGCTTGCCGATCTCGCGCAGCGAACGATAGGTCTGGCCGGAGATGAGCCGCGCCAGATAGGCCGACATGGCGCCCGTGGGCGGGGCGATGGACATGTCGTTGTCGTTGAGGATGACGATGAGGCGCGAATCCATGGCGCCGGCATTGTTCATGGCCTCATAGGCCATGCCCGCCGACATGGCGCCGTCGCCGATCACCGCCACCACGTTCCGCTCGCCACCGCCAAGGTCGCGCGCCACGGCCATGCCGAGGCCGGCCGAGATGGAGGTGGAGGAGTGGCCGGCGCCGAAGGGGTCGTATTCGCTCTCGGCCCGGTTGGTGAAGCCGGAGAGGCCGCCGCCGGTGCGCAGCGTGCGGATGCGCTCGCGACGCCCGGTGAGAATCTTGTGGGGATAGCACTGGTGGCCCACGTCCCAGATCAGCCGGTCGTGGGGGGTGTTGAACACGTGGTGCAATGCCACCGTCAGCTCGACCACGCCGAGGCCCGCGCCCAGATGCCCGCCGGTGACGGAAACCGCATCGATGGTCTCGGCGCGCAGCTCGGCCGCAAGCTGGGCCAGCTTCTCTTGGGGCAGCCGCCGCACATCTGCGGGTTCGCGGATGGTATCGAGCAACGGGGTCTTCAGCAAAGTCACGGACCACTCCGACCGGAACGAACCGGGAAACCGAGCCTTACACAGGGGCTCGCTGGTATGCAACGTACAAAGGAAGGCGCTACGGCGGCTTTCCGGTGACCTTCGTCTAGGTCGGAAATCTATACGTGCGGCGGGGCATTCCGGCGCACTCCATCGAGGCAGCCGGCGAATTTTCCCGCCCGGATGGCGACGCGGTGGAGGTCGAACAGCGCCAGCGCCAGCGCGCAGCCGGCCCCCAGCCAGACGAGCCGAGAGGCCCGCCCCCCGGCGGCGCCGTACTTCTCCCGCACATAGAGTTCCGAGTGCATCTTGGCGCGATTGATGCGGAAGGTCTGGCCGAAGGAGGGCGTGCTGGAGCGCCCGCCCGCATGGGTCACCCGCGCTTCCGTCACCACCACGATGGGGATGCGGCGGGCCAGCGCGCGGAGCGAGAGGTCGTCGTCCTCATGGTAGAGGAATATGGCCTCGTCGAAGCCGCCCAGCTCAAGGAAGGCGGCGCGGGACACCATGAAAGCGGCACCGTGGACGAAGCGGGTGCAATAATCCCCCGCAATCTCCTCCGGCGCGAGGCGCGCGCTGCGCGGCACCTTCTCCAGGATGGAGCCTTCCTTGCGCATGAGCCGGCCGTTCTCGCCCACGATGGCCGGCATGAGAATGGACGGCGCGCCATAGAGCCGTGCCGCCGCCAGCAGGCGGGGGATGGTGTCCGGCCCCAGTACCGCGTCGGGATTGAGGAACAGCACATAGGGCGTCGCCGCCCGCCGGGCGCCCGCATTGCAGGCCGTGCCGAAGCCGGCATTCACCGGCATGGCGACAATGTCGGCGGGGCGGGCGAGCGTCGCGGTCCAGGCGGTCCCCTCGGGGCTCGCATTGTCCACCACCACCACCGGACATTCGGCCGGAACGCTCGCCACCGCCCGGCCGATGACGGCCGAGCTGTTGTAGGTGACGAACACGACCGTCACGTCGGCGGGACCGGGCCTTGGGCCGTCCTCATCGGGCGGGGCCTCCGCCACGGTCGCAAAGGGGCGCGTCATGCGCGCTCTAGTGCAGCGGAACGCCGGCAAACTCAAGGCCGAGGGCGGCGAGCCCCGCCAGCGCGTGGTCCGGCGTCAGCCGCGTCATGCAGCCATGGCCGTGGGCACAGTCGGCCAGATCGCTCAGCAGGCACGGCGCGCAGCTCGCATGGGCGCTCAGAACCGCCACGCGCGGGCCGGCCGGTGCCCAGCTCTGGATATCGGCAAGGCCGGAGAAGAGGCACAGGGTCGGCCGGCCGAGGGCCGCAGCCATGTGGGCGGGCGCGGAATCCAGCGCCACCACGGCTCGCGCCCCGTCGATGACAGCGGCGAGCCCGGCGAGATCCTGACGGCCCGCCAAGTTGACCACGCAATCCGCCGGCAGTCCGGCAGCGATGGCGGCGCAGAGCGGTTCTTCTTCCGCCGTGCCGGTGAGCACGAGGCCGAGGCCGCCGGCGTCCAGCAGCCGCTCCGCCAGCGCCCGCCAGTGTTCCACGGGCCAGAGCTTGATGGCGAGGCGGGCGCCGGGGGCGAGCACCACATAGCCATCGGGAAAATCCGGCAGAGCCGGCGGGGCACCGAGGGGGATGGGCGCCGCGGGATCGGCCTGGACCGCCCGAAAGGCACCGGCCAGCACCTCAGCGAGGGCGGAGAGGCGCACCCCCGCCGGCAGCGGCGCCAGCAGGCCGCTTGCGCGGGCCGAGGCCTCCATCTCCGGCAGAGCGAGGTCGAGATCATGGCGGGTGCCGAGCCCGGCGAAGCCGACGCGAAACCGCACTGGCAGCGCGGCGAGCAGCGCGCGGGAATCGTCGGCGTGGCGCAGGTCGATGGCGATGTCGGCGGCCGGCAGATTAAGCGCCGCGACCGCCGCCAGCGCCGCGTCCGGCACGGAAGCGGGCGGATGGCCCCGCGCCGGATAATAATCGAAGCCGTGGACCGCATCGAAGAGGCCGGTCGCGGCGGCGAAGTCGCGAATGAAGGGCGCGCAGAGCAGCGTCAGGCGCGAGGCGGGAAATGCCTCGCGAAGCCGCCGGATCGCCGGCAGCGCGGTGACGAAATCCCCAGCGTGATCGAGCTTCACCACCAGCAGCGATGGCGCTGGACCAAGCGCGGCGAGGCGAGACAGGGGGCTGTCCCAGAGGCCGGGCGCGAAGCTGGGCAAAGGGATGGGCTCAACCGGTTCCGCCTCGGCCGGGGGCAAGGCCGGAGACTCGGACACCGAAGGGGAGGCCGCATCGCCGCCCGTCGGCGCCGATGGCCTCCACATGGCGGTCAGCAGATCCCGCAGCCTCGCCATGCCCTCTCCATGCCCGCCGCGTTGAGGGGCCTGCCCGCCGCCCCTGCCCTGCCGAGGTGCAACGGCTCCATTATCCCGGCGCCTGCCGTTGCCGCAACTAGCCACGCCCGGCCATCTTCGCTAGAACGCGCCCCATGCACGACGCCGAGGGAACGCTCGCAGGCCCCACCGCCGGGACCGACGCCGAAGCGCGCGGTATCCCGCCCCAGGACGCGGACGCGCGCGCCCGGGTCCGCCGCCGCCACGTCTTCTTCATCGCCGGCTTCGATCCCATGGCGGTGGAAGGACACCACCGCATCTTCGTCCGCGAGCTAAAACGCTTCGGCGACGTGTGGAATGTACGGACTCACTGCCGCGACTCGGCACCGGTGCCGACCCCCACGGGCGGATTCTGGCGAACTGAAGCTGACGGCCCCAACTGGCATACCGATACTGCGTTCGAAAACCTCGGGTGGCATGACCTGACTCGGGCTGACATGGGCCGTTCCGTCTGGAGCCACATGAAGGGCTCGGTGCGGGCCATGGCGGACATGGTGTCGAGCGGCACCATCGCCAACTACTTCCGCTCCAGCCGGCGCTACGGCCTGTTTTTTCTCTTCACCTACATGCTGCTCGCCGTGTTCTGGGGGCTGGCCGCGGCGGCGGGAATCCTTGCATATCAATGGCTTGCGGAGTTCGGCACGCTGGTCGCTACGGTCGCCGGCCTTGCCGTGACCCTCGCCGGCGGCCTGCTTTTGATGCGCTGGCCGGGGCGCCGCTTCCGGCTGAAGCAGTCGCTGGATCTGGCTGAATTTTCAGTGGATTTCGTCCGCGGCCGGCACCCCCAAGTGGAAGCCCGCATCCGCGCCTTCGCCGACCGTCTGCGGGCGGTGGAAGCGGAGGCGGCGGCGCAGGGCGTGGACGAGATTATCGTTGCAGGCCACAGCCTTGGCGCCATGCTCGCGGTCAGCGCGGTGGCCGCCGCGCTCGCTGCCGACCCCGCCTTCGGCACCCGCGCGCGGGTGCGAATCCTCACCCTCGGCTCGACCACCGCCAAGTTCGCCCTGCACCCCGCCGGCGGACGTTTTCGCGAGGCAGCAGAACGGGTTGCGGCGGCGGAGCAGATCGGCTGGGTGGAGGTGCAGTCGCGCGACGACATCGTCTCCTTCTACAAGGTGAACCCCGTCACCCTGGGTCCTGTCAGCTTCGCCCCGGTGCTGCTGCCGCCGGGGGACTATTCGCTCAAGCCATTGATCCGGCATGTGGAAATCCGCCAGATGATCTCGCCGGCCATCTACCGCCGCCACTGGTTCGACGTGATGCGCCTGCATTGCCAGTGCTTCCTCGCCGGCGACATCCGCTCCACCCACGATTTCTACGCCTATGTGTGCGGGCCCCTCTCGTTCGACGTTTTGGCCTCACATACCAATAGCTTACGGGCCTATCTGCTGCCCGACGGAACCCTGCGCCCCCTCGTCTTCGACGCGGCCGGCTGCATCCTCCCCCTCCCGGAATCCGAGACCGCCGCATGAGCCTCCTGACCTTCGCCAAGATCGCCTGGGCCGTGGGCGTCGTATCCTGGTACGTCCTGCGTATCCCCTTCGAACGAAAGGCGAAACGCCAGCGCGTGGCGGATGCGCGGCACCGCAATCTGCGCGAGATGATCCTTCTGTCCATCTCCACGCTGGGGCTCGGGATCATCCCCGCGATCTATGCGGCGACGGGCTTCCCCGGGTTCGCCGCCTACCCGCCGACTGGGCTTCAGGTGGTGGCGGGCGTGGTGGTGTTCGCCGGCTCGCTCCTGCTGTTCTGGCGAACCCACCGGCAGCTTGGAAAGTATTGGTCGGTGACGCTGGAGATCAAGGACAAGCACGAGCTCATCACCTCGGGGGTGTATGAGAAGGTGCGCCACCCCATGTATTCGGCCTTTTTCCTGTGGGCCCTGGCGCAGGTGCTGCTTCTGCCGAACTTCATCGCCGGACCGGCTGGCCTGATCGGTTTCGGCATCCTGTTCTTCTTCCGCGTCGGGCGCGAGGAGCAGATGATGCGGGAAGCCTTCGGCGCCGAGTATGACGCCTACGCCCGTCGCACCAAGCGCGTCATTCCGGGCATCTACTGAACAGACCGGGAAAACGGGCGCCGAAGCGATTCGGTCCCGCTGCGTTCCCCTGCTGTCCCGGACAAATCCTGCAACCGTCCCGTTTCGGGACGCTTTTCAGGCGTCCGGATCGAGGGGCTGGGTGCCCGCCGGGCGCCCGGCGGCGTCGCGGGTGATGGTCTCCACCCGCGCCTCGGCGGCCTTCAGCAAGGCCTCGCACCTCTGCTTCAAGGCTTCGCCGCGCTCATAGATGGCGATGGATTCCTCCAGCGGCACGTTCCCCCGCTCGAGATTGGCGACAATGGCTTCCAGCTCGGCAAGCGCCTGCTCGAACGAGAGATTTTCGACGCCGGCAACCGCCGTGCCGCCCTTTGCTCCGCTCGCGCCTGCCATGGCCGCCTCCTGATTCGACAGGCGCCCACCATAGACGACACCCGCCGCCACCCGAAGCGCGGCTCAAAAATGCAGATAGCGTGAGACGACCGGCAGTTCGGCGACGAGCGCCAGCAGAACCCCGGCTGCCGTGAGGTAGATGCCGATCGCGAAGACCTTCACCAGCCGGTTGTAGCGCACCCGGCGGAGCGATTGCGTCTCCAGCATTCCCACGAGGGCACGGAGCTGGAAGGCGATGCCCAGCGCCAGCAGGATGAAGGCGACGAAGGCCGAGCCGCCCCAGCGGCCGGGCATGAACGTCCAGTTGGAAAGAAAGGCGAGGGAGAAGCCGCCGACCACGCCGATGGCGGTGACGGAGCCGTTGCGGAAGGTGGGATCGAGAAGGTGACCCGGCGCGCCCGGAAGGCTTCCCTCGCGCCCCGCGTCCTCGTCTCCTGCCGGCCCTTCCGCCATGCGATCACGATCCCCTGCTGCGCCGCCCCATCGCCGGCGGCCGCAGCTTAGCGGGAAAGCCGCGCCAGATGCCACGCCGCCTTGCCATGCCGACTTGCCATGCTGACTTGCCCCCCCCGCATGGCCGCGCCGGGGTGGTCGCGGGGCGCCGGCTTTGCTAGAAGCCCGCAAGACCTCACGGAAACCTTGCACCCATGTCGCCCGCGGCGCCCGCGCCCCTCACCTCCCGCACGTCCCCGAGCCTCGAGGAGGCGCTGGTCGCCACCTTCGCGGCCGCCGGCTTCGCGCGCCTCGATCCGCCCATCCTCCAGCCGGCCGACGTATTCCTCGATCTTTCGGGCGAATCCATCCGCCGCCGCATGTATCTGACGGCCGACGCCGAAGGCCACGAGCTGTGCCTGCGGCCGGACCTGACCATCCCGGTCGCCCGCGCGGTGCTGGCCGAGGGCATGGCGATGCCGGCGCGGGTGAGCTATCTCGGCCCCGTCTTCCGCTTCCGCGGCGAAGGCCCCGGCGAGTTCCGGCAGGCCGGCGTCGAATCCTTCGGCCGCACCGACATCGAGGCGGCGGATGCGGAAATCCTGTCCCTCGGCCTCAACGCCTGCGCGCTCTACGGCCTGCCGCAGCCGGACATCCGGCTCGGCGACGTCGGCCTGTTCACGGCGCTGCTCGACGCCCTGCCGCTGGCGCCTGCCATGCGCCGCCGGCTGCTGAAGGATTTCGGCCAGGGACGGGTGAACCTCGATCTCGCCCAGCTCAACGACAAGAGCCGCGAGGGCGCGCCCGCCCATGCCGGCGTGCTGGCGGCGCTCGATGGCGCGGACCCGGCTGCGGCCCGCGCGCTCATCACCGATCTTCTCTCCATCGCCGGCATTTCGACGGTGGGCGGGCGCAGCGTGTCCGAGATCGCCGAACGGTTCCTGGAGCAGTCTTCACTCGATGCAGGTGGCGGGCTTTCGAAGGAAACCTCGGACATCCTCTCGCGCTACCTCGCCATCTCCGGCACACCGGACGACGCCTCGGCCCGGATGCGGGCGCTGGCAGCGGATGCGGGCATCGACCTCAACGCGGCCCTCGATCTGTTCGACCGGCGCACCGGCTTCTTCACCGCCTATGCGGTGAACCTGTCGTCCGTGCGCTTCTCGACCGCCTTCGGGCGCCCGCTCGATTATTACAGCGGCATGGTCTTCGAGCTGCACGACCCGGCCCGTCCCGGCGCCGGCCCGCTGGTGGCCGGCGGCCGCTATGACCGGCTGCTATCGCGGCTCGGCGCGGAGGGGGCCATCCCCGGCGTCGGGCTTGCCGCCTGGGTGGAGCGCCTCGCCGGCCTCTCAGGTGCCGCGGAGGACGCCCGATGACCACGCCGCTCATCCTCGCCGTGCCGTCCAAGGGGCGGCTTCAGGAAAATGTCCACGCCTTCTTCTCCCGCGCCGGCATGCCGCTGACGCAGGCCCGCGGCGCCCGCGACTATCGCGGCGCGCTCGGTGGGGTGGAAGGGGTGGAGGTCGCCTATCTCTCCGCCTCGGAAATCGCCGCGGCGCTGGCCTCCGGCACGGCCCATTTGGGCGTGACCGGCGAGGATCTGGTGCGCGAGAACATCCATGAGGCGGACAGCCGCGTGGCGCTGCTGGAGAAGCTCGGCTTCGGCCATGCCAACGTGGTGGTTGCGGTGCCGCAGGCCTGGATCGACGTGCGCACCATGGACGATCTCGACGACGTGGCCAGCCACTTCCACGGCCGCACCGGCCGGCGCATCCGCGTCGCCACCAAATATGTGAACCTGACGCGCGGCTACTTCGCCCGCCACGGCATCATCGACTATCGCATCGTCGAGAGCGCCGGAGCCACCGAGGGCACGCCCGCCGCCGGCACGGCGGAGCTGATCGTCGACATCACCACCACGGGGGCGACGCTCGCCGCCAATGCCCTGAAGGTGGTGGACGACGGCATCATCCTGAAGTCCGAGGCGAACCTCGTCGCCTCGCTCACTGCCAACTGGAGCGGTGGCGCCCTGGCGGCGGCCCGGGCCATGTTCGACCGGCTGGGGGCTGAAAAGCGGGCGCGGACCATGCGCGAGGTGCGCACGCGTTTCGCCGATTGCGATGCCTCGCTGGTGGATGAGGCGGTGGCGGCCTATCGCTGCGTCGCGCCCTTCGGCGGCCCCACGTCATCCGGCATGCTGACCCTGCACTGCCCGCCGGACACGCTGCACGCCCTCGCCACCTTCCTGCGCCAGCGCGGCGCCAGCATGGTGACGGTCGGCCCCATCGAATACGTCTTCGCCGCCGACAATCCGCTTTATGAAGCGCTGGAAGCGCGCCTCGACGGCTGAACCTCTGGAATGCCCCCGGCCGGCGCAGGACGCCGGCCGGGGATTTTCGTCAGTTGGTGCCGAGGCCGCGGTCGCCCTGCGCCAGGAAGAGGCGGTCGGCTTCCGAGAGCGGGCTCCGCTCCTGACCGGCGGAAAGGGCCACGAAGGCCGGAGGAACGGCGCGCTGCGTGGCATAGCCGAGCGGCTGGGCCTGCGAGTGGGCGGCCGCAGCCGCCTGCGCCTCGGCATCCGCAGCAGCGAGGGAGGCCTCGTCGCCCGCGAAGGCGGCGCCGGAAGCAAGCAGGGCAGCGAGCGCGACAGCGCCAAAAGTCAGATTACGCATGTTAATCTCCTCAAATACCAACCCCACCACGCCCTTTGGATGGCTAGGAGCTAGGGTGCGTCGCAAAATTCGATAAGGCGCCCTTACAGAAACAATCGTTGGAGATTTCTGGACAATCGGTGAGACTCCTTTGCCGTCAACGGCCCGCGCCCTTTTCCAAGGCCGGGGTGACGGTACGTAGCGGTCTGTTCAAGGGGGCGTGATCGGCATGTCTTTCGAGCCTTCCGCAGCGTCCATGCGGCGGCGTTTGCTGCACGGATCACTGGCCGGGCTGGCCATCGGGACCGTTGGCGGCCTCATCGGCCTCGGCGGCGCGGAGATTCGACTGCCGGTGCTGATCGCGCTCGGATTCGAAGCGCTGCCGGCCATCATCATCAACCGTGTGCTGAGCCTTGTGGTGGTGGCCTTCGCCCTGCCGTCCCGCGCGGCGACCATCCCCTTTGCCGAGGTCGCCGAGCACTGGCGGGTGATCGCCACCCTGCTGACCGGCAGTCTCGCCGGCGCCTGGACGGGGGCGACCTACGCCACGCGGTTCGCCTCGCGCACCCTGTTCCGCGCCATTGCGGCCATGCTCGTCTTCACCGCCATCATGCTGGTGCTGGGTGACGATCCCGATCTCAAGCACATGGCCATCGACGGCACCGTGCGGCTGGTGGTCGGGGTGCTGGCCGGCTTCATCATCGGCCTTGCGGTGGCGCTCATGGGGGTTTCGGGCGGGGAATTGCTGGTGCCGACGCTGGTGCTGCTCTTTGCCTTGCCGGTGAAGCTCGCGGGCAGCGTCGCGCTTGCCGTGAGTCTGCCCACCCTCATCGTCGGATTCGCCCGCTTCGGCCGTGACAACACGGTTGCCGTCGTGCGGGAGAACCTGACATTCCTCGGGGTGATGACGGCCGCCTCCATGCTGGGCGCCTTCCTCGGCGGTCAGTTGCTCGGCATCGTGCCGGCCTCCATGCTGCTGCCGCTGCTCGGCGCCATCCTCGTGATGTCGGCCTGGAAGATCTGGCGGCACGGCTCGGCGTCAGGCCAATAGCGCCGGGGCGGATACTGCAAGCTATATCTATTTATACATATCAGATGCACTGAAACTATATTCAATCAGATACAATAAATATCCCAAACAACATATGTAGTATCGAACGACAAGATCATCTTCTGCAATATTCGTGGACGGCGCATCCATTCCGTGCGCACCGTGGCGCTCCATTCCGCAATGGTCGCCCGTTCCATGAAGGCTGCATCGCTCAATTCCTTTGCCTTTTCCACCGGCGGCATCATCGGCACGCTGGGTGGCCTCATCGGCCTGGGAGGCGCGGAATTCCGGTTGCCGGTGCTCATCGGCCTGTTCCACTTCCGGGCCCTGGACGCGATCATCGTCAACAAGGCGGTCAGCCTCATCGTGGTGGCCGTCGCCCTGCCCTTCCGCGCGAGCGTCGTTCCGTTCGCACAGATTTCGGACCATTGGGGCGTGATCGCCAATCTGCTGGCGGGAAGCCTCCTCGGGGCGTGGTTCGGGGCGGGCGTGGCGCTGCGGCTCGCATCGCCCGCGCTCTATCGGGTCATCGCGCTGCTCTTGACGCTGATCGCGGTCGTTCTGATGTTCGGCCACGGCGGCGGCACAGGCCAGCCTTTGTTCGAGGGCGTCCTGCAGCAGGTGGCGGGCGTCGCGGCCGGCTTCGCCATCGGCATCTTCGCCTCGGTGCTGGGCGTGGCCGGCGGCGAACTGCTCATCCCGACCCTGATCCTGCTCTTCGGCTGCGACGTGAAGCTGGCCGGCAGCCTCTCCCTCGCCGTGAGCCTGCCCACCATGCTCGTGGGCTTTGCGCGCTACAGCCAGGACAAGAGCTTCGCCGTGCTGGCGCGCAATCGCGGCTTCCTGATCGCCATGGGCCTCGGCTCGGTGGCCGGCGCCTTTGCCGGCAGCCTGCTCCTCGGCATCGTGCGGGCGGAGGTGCTGCTGCCACTCCTCGCTTTGCTGCTCGCCGGCTCGGCGGTGAAGATTTGGCTCCACGCGCGGCGCGCCGCGCCGGGCCCGCGCTTTCCTCCGCCGCCTTCGCGCTCTACTCTCCCCACCGACCCGACAGGATAGCAAGACGCCGGCCCCTCCATGCCGGCGCCAGGAGCGTTGACATGCGTGATGCAGAACCCAAGGCCATCCACCTTTCCGACTACCGTCCGCCGGCGTGGCTTGTGGACAAGGTGGACCTTGATTTCTCCCTGCACCCCTCGCAGACCCGCGTCACCTCGAAGCTCTCCCTGCGCCGCAACCCGGCCGGTGCCCTCGGCGCGCCCGTGGTGCTCGACGGTGACGGACTGACGCTGGTGCGCCTCGCCATCGACGGCAAGCCGATGGCCGGCCCGAGCTTCGAAGCGACGCCCGACCGCCTGACCCTCGCCCATCCCCCGGCAGACGCCTTCGTGCTGGAAATCGAGACGCTGGTGGACCCCACAGCCAACACCCAGCTGATGGGGCTCTACCGCACCTCCAGCAACTACTGCACCCAGTGCGAGCCCGAGGGCTTCCGCCGCATCACCTATTATCCCGACCGGCCTGACGTGCTCTCCGTCTTCACCACCCGCGTCGAGGCGGATGAGGCCGAGTCGCCCGTGCTGCTCGGCAACGGCAATCTGGTGGAAAGCGGGAAGGTGGACGGCACCAGCCGCCATTATGCCGTGTGGCACGATCCCTGGCCGAAGCCCTCCTACCTGTTCGCTCTCGTGGGCGGGCGCCTCGCCAAGATCTCGGACAGCTTCCTCACCCGCTCCGGGCGCGAGGTGGAGCTGGGCATCTATGTGGAGCACGGCAAGGAGGCCCGCGCCGGCTATGCCATGGACGCGCTGAAGCGCTCCATGCGCTGGGACGAGGAGGCCTTCGGCCGCGAGTACGACCTCGACGTGTTCAACATCGTCGCCGTGTCGGACTTCAACATGGGCGCCATGGAGAACAAGGGCCTCAACGTCTTCAACGACAAGTATGTCCTCGCCACCCCCGAGACCGCGACGGACGCGGACTATTCCGGCATCGAGGGCGTCATCGCCCACGAATACTTCCACAACTGGACCGGCAACCGCATCACCTGCCGCGACTGGTTCCAGCTGTGCCTGAAGGAAGGCCTCACCGTCTTCCGCGACCAGGAGTTCTCCTCCGATGAGCGCTCCCGCCCGGTGAAGCGGATCGCCGACGTGCGGGCGCTGAAGGCCGCCCAGTTCACCGAGGACCAGGGCCCCCTCGCGCATCCCGTGCGGCCGGAAACCTATCGCGAGATCAACAACTTCTACACGGCGACCGTCTACGAGAAGGGCGCAGAGGTGGTCCGCATGCTCAAGACCCTGCTGGGCGAGGCCGGGTTCCGGGCGGGCATGGACCTCTATTTCGAGCGCCATGACGGCGAGGCCGCGACCATCGAGGATTTCGTCGCCTCCTTCGCCGATGCCACCGGCCGCGACCTTTCGCAGTTCGCGCTGTGGTATGCGCAGTCGGGCACGCCGGTGCTCACCGTGAGCGGCGCATGGGATGCCGAGGCAGGCACCTATCGCCTCGACGTGGCACAGGAGGTGCCCCCCACCCCGGGCCAGCCCACCAAGAAGCCCATGCTCATCCCCCTCGCCCTCGGTCTCGTCGGCCCGGACGGGCGCGACCAGCCGCTGGCGCTCGGCAATGTGCCGGTTGAGAACGGCGTGGTGGAGGTGAGCGAGGCGCGCCAGAGCTTCCTCTTCACCGGCCTCGATGCGCGACCCGTGCCCTCGCTCAACCGCGGCTTCTCGGCCCCGGTGAACCTCGTGAGCGACCTCACCGAGGCCGACCGCGTCTTCCTCGCCGCCCATGACGCGGACCCGTTCAACCGCTTCGACGCCATCCAGCGCATCGCGCTGGAAATGCTGAAGACCGGCGCGCGCACCGGCAGCTTGCCGGCGACGGAGGCGCTCGTCACCGCCGCCCGCGCCATCCTCGCAGACACCACGCTCGATGCCGCCTTCAAGGCGCAGGCGCTGGCCCTGCCCGGCGAGGGCGAGGTGGCCCGCGAGTTGGCCAAGGACGTGGACCCGGACGCGGTGTTCGCCGCCCGCAAGACGCTGCGCCTCGCGATGGGCACGGCGCTGGAAGGCGCATTCGCCACCACCTATTCGGCCATGGCCGCGACCGGCCCCTTCTCGCCGGACGCCTCCTCCGCCGGGCGGCGCGCGCTGCGCAACCTCTCGCTGGATTTCCTCGCTGTCACCGGCTCGGCGGAGGGCATCGCCCGCGCCAAGGCGCAGTTCGAGGCGGCGGACAACATGACCGACCGCATCACCGCCCTTGCCGTGCTGACCCAGCATGAGGTGCCGGAGCGCGAAGCCGCGCTTCAGGCCTTCTACGACCGCTTCGAGCGGGACGCGCTGGTGATCGACAAGTGGTTCACTTTGCAGGCGCAGATTGCGGCGCCGGGCACCCTCGACCGCATCAAGGACCTGATGCTGCATCCCGCCTTCTCGCTGGGCAATCCCAACCGGGTGCGCTCGTTGGTGGGCGCCTTCGCCGCCACCAACCCCACCCAGTTCAACCGGGCGGATGGCGCCGGGCACGAGTTCGTCACCGACGTGGTTCTGACGCTGGACGGCAAGAACCCCCAAGTGGCGGCCCGACTACTCGCCTCGTTCAAGACCTTCCGCCAGCTGGAGCCGGTGCGCCGCGCCAGCGCGGAGCGGGCCCTGCGCAAGGTGGCGGAGACGCCCGGCCTGTCGCCGGACGTGGCCGACATCGCCACCCGCGCGCTGGGGTGAGGACGCCGGACGGGACGCTCTGACCGTTCAACCTGTGGGCAACGCAGGGTGTATCGGCTTTCGTTCGCATATCCCTTCGGCTGTGCTAAAGCCGAACCATGTGTCCTGTACCGCCAAGCGATCCAGGACACATGGTGAGCCCGCCTCTTTTCAAAGCGAGGGCGTGCTCCAGCCGGCGGTCGGGGTCCAATGAACGAAGCAAGCATAATCCCCTATAGCTGCGTGCGGCGGCTGATCGAGGGTGCCGCCCTCGTCCTCGCGCCCCATCCTGACGACGAGATTCTCGGCTGCGGCGGCGCAGTGCTGCGCCATGTGGATGCCGGCGACCCCGTCACCGTGGTGATCTTCACCGATGGCGCGGCGGCCTCGGGCGCAGCAGACCATGCCGGCGACTACGTAGCCATGCGCCAGGCGGAGTCCCGCGCCGCGGCACAGGTGCTCGGCTATGGCGCGCCCCACTTTCTGGACTATCCCGACCGCGGGCTCACCTACGACGAAGATCTCGTCGCCCGCGTTGCTTCCCTGATCGCCATCCACCGCCCGGCGATCGTCTATGCGCCCTCCATCTACGAGGTGCATCCCGACCACCGCGCGCTGGCCTTCGCCGCCATAGAGGCGGTGCGCCGGCGCGGCGGGCCGCTTACCGTCGCGTGCTACGAAATCGGCAATCCGCAATTGCCGAACCGCCTCCTCGACGTGACCGACCTGACCGACACGCTCAAGGCGGCCATGCGGTGCTTTCCCTCCCAGCTCGCCGAGCGGCCCTACGACAGCTACGTCCTCGACGGCCTGAACCGGTTCCGCGCCTATACGCTCGGGCCGGGCGTGGATGCGGCCGAGGCCTACTGGATGGCGACGGGCGAAGCGTTGCGGGCGCGCCCGCCGGGTCTCTACCGCGCCCTTATGGGCGCCTGGGCCGATGCGGGGGCGGCCCCGACCGTGGCTGCCCCGGCCGCCACCATCGCCCCTCTCGTCTCCATCGTCACCCGCACCATCGGCCGAGCCAGCCTTGCCGAGACGCTCGATTCCATCTGCGCCCAGACCTATCCCCATATCGAGATCGTGCTGGTGGAGGCGGATCCCGCCCAGGCCGGACGATCCGGCGAAGGCTGCTGGCGCTATCCCCTGCGCACCGTCGGCGGCACCGCCCCTCTCGACCGCTCCGTGGCCGCCAATCTGGGCCTTGCCCACGCGCGCGGCGAGATGATCCTTCTCCTGGACGACGACGACTACATCGACCCGGACCATGTGGCGACGCTGGTTGCCCTGCTGCGCGGCGCGGAGGATGCGGTCGCGGCCTATTCCGGCGTGCGCGTGGTGGCGAGCCGCGAGCCGGGGCAGCCCCCTGTCGCCGTCTTCCATGAACCGTTCGACGCCGACCGCCTCGCCTACGACAATTACCTGCCGGTCCATGGCGTGCTGTTTCGCCGGCGCGCCCTCGACGCCGGCTGCCGGTTCGACGAGAGCCTCGTCCTCTATGAGGATTGGGATTTCTGGCTCCAGGTGTCGCGCCACGGGCGCTTCCTGAGGTCGGACGGCGTGACCGCGACCTATGTGAGCACGGGCGGCTCAGGCGCGGGCACGGGGGCGTTCGATCCGGCGCTCGCCCATGCCGCCCGCCTCGCCGTCTACAGCAAATGGTTGGGTCTGTGGCAGCCCGAGGACATCAACCGCGTCCTCGGCGTCCACCGCGCCACCGAGCACCGCCTGCACCAGGCGCAGGCAGAAAATGGCATGCTGCGCGGCGAGGCCGCCGCGCTTCATGGCCGGATCGCCGCACTGGAGGCCGAGCTGGCGAAAGCCGCCGAAGCGACCGTAGCGGCGGCTGCACCGCCCGACGCGCAGCCGACGGACGCGCAGGCCGCTGAGGTGCAGCCCGCCTGCGATGCCCAGCCCCTTTCAAGCCAAGGCGAGGGCGAAGGCGGGGAGCCAACGGTGGCCGATGCCCCGCCCGAGCAGCCGGAGACGGAAGAGACGGCCGGGACCCCGCCGGCCGAGCCCGTGCAGCCGACTGACGAGGCCGGCCTCGACCACCATGGACCGGACAACGCTCCGGAACTCGGACACGAGGCGTCTCCCGAGCCCGACGCCCCGGCACCGGACGCTCCTGCGGACACCGTGCCTGACGATGGCGTGGCAACGCCCGCCCTCGCGACCGGGACCGAGGAGGATGCCAGCGCGGCCGGAGCAGACGGGCCGCCGGACCTGTCCGCGTTCAAGGCCCTGCCGTTCCCGCTCAATGTCTATGGGGCGTTGCTGCAGATCGAGGTGGGTGAGGTGGCCTGGCTGCACTTCGCCCTGTTCGACCATCCCGGCGAACCGATGGTCACCGCCCAGCGGCGCTCCACGGATCTGCTGCTGGCGCAGCTCCCGCCGCCTACGGCCCGCATTCTGGAGGTCGGCACCGGGCTCGGCACCTTGCTGGCCGAGCTTGTGGCCAAGGGCTACGACGTGACCGGCATCAATCCGGACCCGGCCCAGGTCGCGGTGGCGCGGGCGCGCTTCGGCGCGGACCTGCCTCTGGTGGAAGCCACCTACGAGGGCTGGACCCCGCCGCCCGATGCCGAGCCCTTCGACGTGATCCTGTTCCAGGAAAGCGCGCAATATGTGGGCTCTCTTGAGATCTTCGACCGCGCGCTCGACCTGCTGAAGCCTGGGGGGGCCGTTGTCATCCTCGATGAGTTCGCCATCCAGCGCACCCTTTTGACGCCGGAGCCGCTCCACCTTTACGGCCACATCGTCGCGCTGGCGGAGCGGCTGGGCTTCACGAAGGAGGTGGAGCAGGACTTCAGCACCATGGCGGTGCACACGGTCGACGCCATGCTGGAGATGACCCGGCGCCACCGGGCAACGCTCGAAGGCGAACTCGGCGTGCCCGGCGCCATGCTCGACGCCCTTGATGCCTCGAACCGCGCCTATCAATCGGCCTACGCGGAAGGACGCTTCGGCTACCGGCTGCTCGTCCTGCGGCGCAGCGTCGAAAAGGGCTGGCGCATGCGCCGCATCACGCCGGAACTGTTTCCCGCATTCGCCGAGCTGTTCCGCGAGACGTTCGGCCACGACATGTCGCTCGAGCACTGGCTCTGGAAATACGGCGACAACAGGGGCCACGGCCTCGGCATGTGGATCGATGGCCAGCTCGCGATCCACTATGGCGGCATCAGCCGGCCTACGCTCGCATTCGGTCATCCAACGCGCATGTCGCTCTCGGGTGACCTGATGGCCCGCAAGGGCAGCCAGCGCAGCCTCGGACGGCAGGGCCCGTTCTTCGCTTCGGCCGCCACCATGCAGGAGATCTACAGCGGGTTCGGAACGGAGCATCTCGTGGCCGCTGGCTTCCCAAACGCCAAGGCCATGCGGGGGCCGCGCCTGCTCGGCCTCTACAGCGAGGCCACCGACCGGGTGATGGAGCTGCACTGGCCCGCCATCGCCGACAGCTCCCCGCCGGCGGCCCGCCGGCTCACCGATCCAGGCGACGCCGAGGCACGGCGGCAAGTGGACGCGCTGTGGGGGCAGATGGCGGCGGATCTGAGCGCCGAGGTGGTCGCGATCCGGGACTGGGACAGCCTGGTCCAGCGCTTCCTGCGCCATCCCGAAAAGGTCTACGAGCTGCACCTCGTGCACGGCCCGGCGGAGGCGGATGCGCTCGGCCTCGTCGTCCTGCGACGGACCGCCGAAGACGCCATGGAACTGCTCGATCTGGTCGGTCCGCTCGCCGCCATGCCGACCCTGGTGGAGGCGGCACGGCGCATCGCGGGAGCCGCCGGCGCGCGCGACCTGTGGGGCTGGTTCGCCGAGACCTGCGTCGCGACGCGGATCGCCGGCCCGGACTGCGAGCTGCGGGACATCCAGGTGGAAACCCCCACCACCGCCTGGCGGCCGGGCATTCCGGCGGAGGAGATGCGCGGGCGCGTCTGGCTGACAGGCGGGGATGCCGACTTCCACTGAACCCCGGCGCCTCGCCCCGCAATAATGCGGGCGGGGCGCTGCCTCACTCCGCCGCCGTCTCCAGCACGCGCTCGAAGATGGCGCGGACTTTCTGTTCGGTCTCGAACAGATCAGCCTCCAGCGTCGCGAAGTCCGGCATCTCGCCGGCGCGGGCGAGGAGCGCGCGCAGCGCCGGGCTCGCATCCTGCGGCACCACGTGGGCGTCCACCGACAGGCGCAGCACCTGCGTCAGGTTCTGGTAGAGCCGGCAGGCGCGCAGCAGCACATGCGCATCTTCCGGCTCAAGCAAGGCCAGCCTCTCCGCAGTGGCGAGCACGCGGGCGGTGGCCGTGTCCACGATCTCGGGATGATCGTGGGCATGGGCCAGCACGAGATATTGGGCAAGGAACTCCACATCCACCTGCCCGCCGGCCGCGTGCTTCAGGTTCCAGCGATCGTCCTCGCCCTTCTCGGCGGCGATGGCCTGGCGCATGTCGAGGATGTCGCCCGCCAGCCGGCGCCGGTCGCGCGCCTGGCCCATGATGCCGCCGATGACATCGCGCACGATGCCGCCGAATTCCGGCGTGGCGGCGATCACGCGGGCGCGGGTGAGCGCCATGTGCTCCCAGGTCCAGGCCTCCGCCTGCTGATAGGTGGCGAAGGAGGAGAGCCGCGTCGCCAGCGGACCCGAGCGGCCGGAGGGGCGCAGCCGCAGGTCAACGTCATAGAGCTTGCCGGCATTGGTCAGCGAGGTCAGCGCGGTGACGAGGCGCTGGGTGAAGCGGGCGAAATATTGCGCGCCGGTCAGCGGGCGCGGGCCGTCCGAGGTGCCATCGGCCTCGGGATCGAAATCATAGAGCACGATGAGGTCGAGGTCGGACCCCGCCGTCATCTCGCGGCCGCCGAGCTTGCCCATGGCGAGCACCGCGGTCTCGGCACCCGGAATGCGGCCATGGGTTTCGCAGAAGCGCACCCAGACGCGCCGGTGCAGGGCGCGGATGATGACCTCGGCGAGCTTCGCATAGGCCTCGCCCGCCCGCGCCGCCGGCAGCGTGCCGGAGGCGATGCGCACACCGATGAGCACATGCTGTTCCTGCCGGAAGCGGCGGGCGCGGTCGAACTGCTCCTCGTCGGTCTCGGCCGTGTCGAGCAGCAGTTCGAGATGCTCGGAGAGGCTCGCCTCGTCGGGCAGCACGTCGAAGAAGGCGGGATCGAGCAGCGCGTCCGTGAGAGACGGCCGGCGGGCCAGCGTCTCGCTCAGGCGCGGAGCGGCGGTGAGGATGGTGGCAAGCAGCCGCACGAGGTCCGGATGCCGATCCAGCGCGGTGAGCAGATGCGGCCCCGGAAGCTCGGTGAAGAAGCGGTCCGCGGCGATGAGCGCGCCATCGGGATCGCCGCCACGGGACAGGGCCTCCAGCATCAGCGGCACGATGCGGGCGAGATGGGCGCGGGCCGGCTCGGTCTTCAGCGCCCGCGGCCCGCCCACGAGCCAGCGCCGCACGATGCCGCTCGCCGCCGCCGGATCCTTGAAGCCGAGGCGGGAAAGGGCGGCAAGCGTCGGCCGGTCGTTCTCGTCCGGCGGGAAGAGCAGATCGGCGTCGAGCACGGCCGGCGGCGGCGCATCCTCGAACAGGTGGGCATAGTGGCTCTGAACCGTCGTCAGGCGCGCCACCAATGCGGCGGCGAAGGCGTCGCGATCCGGATAGCCCATGAAGCGGGCGAAGCCCTCCATGGCCTCGCGGCTCTCGGGCAAAGAATGGGTCTGCGCATCCGCCACCATCTGGATGCGGTGCTCCACCCGGCGCAGGAAGAGATAGGCCTCGGCGAGGTCGTCGCGGACCTTGGGCTCGATCCAGCGATGGGCGGTGAGCGCATCGAGCGCGTCGAGGGTGCGGCTGGTGCGCAGCAGCGGGTCGCGCCCGCCGGCGATCAATTGCTGGGTCTGGACGAAGAACTCGATCTCGCGGATGCCGCCGCGGCCGAGCTTCACATTGTGCCCCTCCACCGCCACCACGTCATGGCCACGGAAGGCGTGGATCTCGCGCTTCATGGCATGGACGTCGGCGATGGCCTGAAAGTCCAGCACGCGGCGCCAGACGAAGGGCGAGAGATCGGCGAGGAACTGCCGCCCCACCTCCGCATCACCCGCCACGGGGCGCGCCTTGATGTAAGCCGCGCGCTCCCAGGTGGCGCCCTCGCGCTCGTAATAGTCGAGGGCCGAGACGGTGGAGAGGGCGACCTGGGTCGAGCCGGGGTCGGGACGCAGGCGCAGGTCCACGCGCAGCACGTAGCCGTCGGCGGAGCGCTCCTGCAGCAGGCGCACCAGCCCCTGTGTGATCTTCACGAAGAAGGGCGAGGCGGAGACGCTGTCGGAGAGCTGCGCCTTCTCGCGGTCGTAGACCACCACAAGGTCGATATCACTGGAATAGTTGAGCTCCCGCGCGCCGTGCTTGCCCATGGCGATGGCCGCAAGGCCCGAGCCGGCCTGAGGATCGTCGGGATCGGGCACGGTGAGCCGCCCGGCCTTCACCGCCTCGCCGAGGAGGAAGGACAGCGCCTTGCGCACCGCCGCGTCGGCCACATCCGTCAGTGCGGCGGTGACTTCCACAAGGCCGAACACCCCGCCCATGTCGGCGACGGCGATGAGCAAGGCGGCCTCGCTGCGCATCCGCCGCAGCGCACGCATCACGTCGGCTTCCGTGCCGTCCACGGCCGCGCATTCGGCGATGAGCGCATCGAGATGGGCGTGCGGCGGGCGATCGAGCACGCGCAGAAGCCGCTCCGGCTCGGAACGGATCACCTCGATGAGGAAGGAAGAGCTTTCGGCGATCCCGAGGCAGACCTGCTCGGCGCAGGGAGCAGCCACGAACAACGCATCAAGGGCGGCGCGCGCCTCCGGCGCCAGCCGTTCGATGGCCTGGGAAAGCTTAATCTTTGCCGCCTTCGGATCCGCCACGACGGGCGATTCCCGCATCAGCAGGGCGAGGGGCGGCCGGTCCGCCGAATCCGGTTCCGTGGGCCAACGCATGGTCAGGTCTAAAGGCACCAGCGACTTGCCGCGCGCAAGCCTTCTTTGATGCGATTGCCGCAACCGGAGGCGCGGCGCGCATCATGGTTAAGGGAGAATAGGCGGGTCATTGGGGAGGTTAACGCCGGTGCCGACCGCTTGGTTCACGCTTGTCGATCATTTCGTCGGCAAACGGAACGTCGCCACCAGACCCGGGCCGTTGTCGGAAAAGGCGAGGGTGCCGCCGTGCAGCCGCGCAATGGCGCCGACCAGCGACAGGCCGAGCCCGGAGCCGGGCCGGGTGCGGCTCGCTTCCAGCCGCACGAATCGCTCCACCACCCGCTCGCGGTCAGCGGGCGGGATGCCCGGGCCGGTATCGGCCACCGTCAGCACCGCGTCCGCCCCCTCGCGCTTCAGGGTCACGGTGATGCGCCCCCTGCCCCCATCGGCCGGGCGGCCATACTTGATGGCATTGTCGATGAGGTTGGAGAGCGCCTGGGCCAGAAGCTCCTTCACCCCATGCACAGTCGTCGGCGTGGCGCTGACGGTAAGGTCGAGCCCCTGCTCGTCCGCCAGCGGTTCGTAAAGCTCGGACACCGCCTCGGCGATCTCGGCGAGGTCCACGTCGCCCATGGTCGCCCGCCCCTGCCCCGCCTCGGCGCGGGCAATCATCAGGAGGGCGTCGAAAGTGCGGATGAGGCCGGCGCTCTCCTCGATGGTGGTCTCCAGCGCGGCGCGCCAGTCCTCCTCGGTGCGGCCGGTCCGCAGCGCCTCCTCGGCGCGGTTGCGCAGGCGGGTGAGCGGGGTCTTCAGATCGTGGGCAATGTTGTCGGAGACTTCCTTCAGCCCCACCATCAGCCCCTCGATGCGGTCGAGCATGGCGTTGAGGGAGTGGGCGAGGCGATCGAACTCGTCCTCCGTGCCGGCCAGGGCCAGCCGGCCGGAGAGATTGCCGGCCATGATGGTTTCGGCCGTGGCCGTCATGGAATCGATGCGCTTCAGTACCCGCCGTGTCACGAACACGCCGCCGGCCAGGCCCAGCACCACGATGAGCACCACCGCCCATTGGGCGGGCCGCGCCACGAGATCGCGCAGGGTGTCGCGCTCCTCGATATCGCGGCCGACGAGCAGCCGGTAGCCGCCGGGCAGGAACATGGTCTGCACGAAGGCGACGTGGCTCTTGGCCACGGGATCGTCCGGCCGGTTGTAGGTGGTGAAGCGGGTGCCCTCCTTGTCGAGCAGGCCGATGGGCAGGTCCGTCACGTTGGCGGCCAGCACCTCGCCCTGGAAATTGGAGAGCACGTAGATGGACGAGCCCGGCCGCCTCGTGCGCCGGTCGATGACATAGACCAGCCGTTGGATGCCGCCGATGCGATACTGGTCGGAGAGCCCGACGACCTCGCGATCGAGGTCGTCCGCCACCTGCCCCTGGATCAGGGCGCGGGTGTGCCAGGCGGTGTAGACGATGACCGACACCGCAAACAGCGCGAAGACGACGAGATAGGCGGCGAGCAGCTTGAACGCCGTGGTGCGCACGAGGCGCGCCGCGTGGGCGATGGGGCTGGCGATCGCGCCGTGCCCCCTCCCCCCGTTGCCGAGCGGACCCGCACCCGCCGGGGCGCCCTCCCCCTTCACGCCAGCCCCGCCCGCACCATGTAGCCGGCGCCGCGGACGGTGTGGATGAGCGGCACGTCGAAGCCCTTGTCGATCTTCGAGCGCAGGCGCGAGACGTGGACGTCGATGACGTTGGTCTGGGGGTCGAAATGATAGTCCCAGACGTTTTCGAGCAGCATGGTGCGCGTCACCACCTGCCCGGCGTGGCGCATGAGATATTCCAGCAGCCGGAACTCCCGCGGCTGGAGCTGGATCTCCTTGCCGGAGCGGGTGACGCGGTGGGCGAGGCGGTCGAGTTCGAGGTCGGCGACCTTGTACACCGTCTCGGCGCCCTGGCTGACGCCGCGCCGCGACAGGGCCTCGACCCGCGCCAGAAGCTCGGTGAAGGCGTAGGGCTTGGGCAGATAGTCATCGCCGCCGGCGCGCAGGCCCTGCACCCGGTCGTCCACCTGCCCGAGCGCCGAGAGGATGAGCACGGGCGTCGTGTGCCCGCGCCCGCGCAGCTCGGTGACGAGGGAGAGGCCGTCGCGGGCGGGGAGCATCCGGTCCACCACCATCACGTCGTATTTGCCATCGAGCGCGAGGGCGAGCCCCTCCTCGCCGTCTGCGGCATGGTCCACCACGTGACCGGCCTCGCGAAAGGCCTTGCGCAGATATTCGGCGGCGTCGCGGTCGTCCTCGACCAGGAGAAGGCGCATGGCGGAGAGAGGACCCGGATCGAGATTCGTTGTCATCACTCTAGCTCACCTTTCAGGCAGGTCCATGCGAGGGGTCCAGCGAGGGGCACGCACCAAAAAAGTGGCGCGGGAAGCCCTCTGGAGCTTCCCGCGCCTGCGGAGCCGAAGCGGCATCAGGGGCGATGGCGATATCCACCTCGGTCCGGAGGCCCGTCGCCGGGGGATGAGCCCCGGCGTGTCATGCGGGTCGGGCCTTGTCTCAGGCCGGCTGAGCGGGCTCAGCCGGTCTTGGCTCAGCCGATCTTGGCTCAGCCTTTGGCCTTGCCTTCCAGCGAGATGGCGACGAAGCGCACGCCCTCGCCGCTCTTCACCTGGATGAGCACCGCCTTGCGGTTCTCGGCCTTGGCAGCGGCGAGGCCGTCGCGCACGTCCTTGGGGGTGGCGACGGTCTTGTCGCCCACCTTCAGGATCACGTCGCCGGTCTTCAGGCCGCGCTGGGCCGCCGGGCCGTTGGGCTCGACGCCGGTGACCACCACGCCTTCGCCGCCGGCGCCCTGCACGCTCTTGGAGGGAGCGAGCTGCAGGCCGAGGCGCGGCATGTCCTTGTTGCCGGCGCTGTCGTCCTCACCCTGCGGGGTGTTGGTGCGCGAGGCCACCTGCTCGTTGGGCAGCTGGTCGAGCACGACCTTGATGTCCATGGGCTTGGTGTCGCGGATCACCGAGAGCTGGACCTCGGCACCCGGCTTCATCATGCCCACCTTGCGGGACAGCTCGCGGGCCTCCTTGATCGGCTCGCCGTTCACCTTGACCACCACGTCACCGGCCTTGAGGCCGGCCTTGGCGCCAGCGGTGTTGGGCTGCACCTGGGCGACGAGGGCGCCTTCGGCGCTCTTGATGCCGAGGCCGGAGGCGAGGTCGTCCGTCACCGGCTGGATCTGCACACCGATATAGCCGCGGGCCACCGAGCCCTTGTCACGCAGCTGGGTCACCACGGTCTTCACCGTCTCGGAGGGGATGGCGAAGGCGATGCCCACGTTGCCGCCCGAGGGGGAGACGATGGCGGTGTTCATGCCGATCACCTCGCCGTTCAGCGAGAAGGTCGGGCCACCGGAATTGCCCCGGTTGATGGGGGCGTCGATCTGGATGAAGTCGTCATAGGGGCCGGAGCCGATGTCGCGGCCGCGGGCCGAGACGATGCCGGCGGTCACAGTGCCGCCGAGGCCGAACGGGTTGCCGACCGCGATCACCCAGTCGCCGACGCGCGGCGCGCCATCGGCGAGCTTCACCCACGGCATGTTGGTGACGTTGTCGATCTTGAGCAGGGCGACGTCGGTGCGCGGATCGGTGCCGATCACCTTGGCGACGTATTCCTTGCCGTCGGTAGTGGTCACGTCCACCTCGTCGGCGCCGTCCACCACGTGGTTGTTGGTCACCACATAGCCGTCAGCCGAGATGATGAAGCCGGAGCCCTGGCCCACCACGGGGCGCTCGCCCTTGGGACCCATGCCGCCGCGCGGGCCCATGCCGGGACCACCCGGGCCGCCGGGACCCATGCCCGGGCCGCCCTGGCCGAAGCCGAAGCGCTTCAGGAATTCCTCGATCTGGGGCGGGACGTTGCCGCCGAGGCCCTCGCCGCCCATGGCCATCTGCTGGTCGCCGATGTCCTTCTTCACCTTCACCGAGACGACGGCGGGCGAGACCTTCTCGACGATGTCGGCGAAGGAGAAGGTGTTGGCCGGCTGGCTGGTGGTGATCTGCGCGAGAGCGGGGGTATTGGCAGGCGGGATGAACTGGCCGGCCACGACGCCGGCGAGGGCCAGACCGAAAACGCTCGCGAGCATGGCACGGCGGTTGCGCTTCGTCACGGAAGGGGTGGAGGGGGAGCGGGTCATGCGTCGCGTCTCTCTGTTGCCTGCCATGCCGGGCAGGTTCGAGACGCAACCTAAGGGTTGGATCGTTACGGCAATCTGGCGGCCGGATTAAGCTTCCGTAATGTCGCTCGCGATGCCGTGACCTCCGCTCCGGCGCGCGATCAGCCGACCCCGCGCGACATCAGATGAAGGCCGAGCACCATGATTCCCACCGCCGCGACCCAGCTTCCCGCCGCCCGAAGCGCGATGGGCCGCCATCCGCCGACACCGGCGAGGAAGGCGACGGCGCAGCCGAGCGCGAGGGTGACGAAGGCATAGCCAATCACCGTCACGCCGGACAGGAACAGGAAGCGGTCCGTGGTGGCGACCATTGCGGCGCCGTTCTGGTATCCGTCCAGCAGGCCAAGGCCCACCGCCAGCACCAGCAGGGCGGCGAGCGGCAGCCTCAGTTGCGCCGCGACGGCAAGGCCGGTGAGCGCCACCAGCGCGACGCCCGCGACCGGCGCGAACGGCGGCGGCGGCAGCACCAGCGACAGCGCACCGCCTGCGGCCAGCGCCAGCGGGAAGGCCAGCACGACCCAGCGCGCCACGCGCGGCCCCTGGAAGGCGGCGAGTACCGCCAGCGCGAGCCAGGGCAGCACCTGCTCGAAATCCGTCAGCGGATGCAGCGCGCCGGAATAGAAATCACCGAGCCGCGTATCCACGAGGTGGGCGTGGGCGAGGCCGGGCGTGAGCGCGAAAAGAAAAGCAAGCGCGCCGGCCGTCCCGGCGCGCCGGACAAGGCGTGTCATTCGATGATTCCGATGGCACCGAGCAGGAAGTAGACACCGAGGCAGCCGATGGCGGCGCCGCAGGCGCGCACCGCCTTGGCCCCCGCCTCCCAGCGCACCGCGACACCGATGAGGATGCCGAGCAAATGGAGCATGCCGGTGGCCACCACGAAGCCCACCGCGAACGCCACGGCATCGGCCGCATCCGGCAGCTCCTTGCCGTGGGCATAGCCGTGGAAGATGGCGAAGACGCCGACGATGGTCGCCGCTATCCACAAAGGCGGGCGCACGTTGAAGGCGACCATGGCGCCGAGCGCGATGCCGGACAAAGCGATGAACAGCTCGACGAAGGGCAGGTCGATGCCCATGACGCCAATGAGGCCGCCCACTGCCATCACCAGCGGGAAGGTGATGGGCAGCACCCAGATGGCCGGATTGCCGAGCTGGGCGCCCCACAGGCCCACCGCGACCATGGCGATGACGTGATCCGCGCCGGTCAGCGGATGGAGAAAGCCGCTCTGAAGGCCGATCTGCACGCCCGTGCCCGTATGGGCGAGGGCCGGCGACAGGGGAATCATGGCGAGAAGGCCGGCGAGGACGAGCGCCGGATTCGGGCTTTGGGACTTCATGACGAATGTCCTTCCAAGGTATGCGCCCCAGGCAGGGTCAGATGCGGGTGAGAAACCAGAATGAGGCGACGGAGCCGATGACGTAGGCCGGGATAGCCGCGCCCCAGCGGGGCAGCAGCGCCTGCGCCTGCCGGTGCGCCCACATGAGGGCGAGCACCGCCATGACGAACATCAGCTGGCCGATCTCGACGCCCACGTTGAAGAACAGGAGCGCGATGGGCAGCGTCGCCTGCGGGATGCCGAGCGCCGTCAGCGCCGTGGCGAAGCCGAGGCCGTGCAGGAGGCCGAAGGCGAAGGCGACGATCCAAGGATAGCGCGCGGTGAGCCCCGGCTCGCCCCGTTGCAGCTTCACGATCTCCACGCCCACGAAGACAATGGAGAGGGCGATGGCGGCATTGAGCGGCCGCTCGGGCACGCCGACCCACCCGAAGGTGGCGGCGGCGAGCGAGATGGAATGGCCCACGGTGAAGGCGGTGATGGTCTTCACCAGCCGCCAGCCCCCCTTCACGATCCAGATCAGGCCCAGCACGAACAGCAGGTGGTCGATGCCGCGCAGGATGTGGTCGATGCCCAGATTGACGTAAGTGTCCGCGAGATCGGCCCACACCGCGAGATTGGTGCCGGGCTCGCTCGCCACCATCATGGTCGGCTTGGCGGCGCTCACCGTGTAGGCGACGGTCGCCCCCTCGCGCGGGACCACCCGGATGGTCGCCACCGACTGCTTGCTGCCAAGGCCCATGAAGCTGAGTCGGCCGGTGAGCCCGCGGTCGCCGCAGACCAGTTCGGGCGGGTTCCATTGGCAGTGGGCGGGAAAGATGGGCTGCAGGGTCACGTCCACCGGCGGCATGGTCCACTGGCCGATGAAGCGGCCCGGCGCGATCTCGCGCAGGGTGATGACCGCCATGGTCGCCTCATGCGCCCGCACGGGCGGCGACGGCAGCAGCAAGGCGGCTGCCACGGCGATGACGGCGAGGAGGCCGGCCAGCGGACGGGTCAGGGCCGTCATGCCCCGGCGCAGGAGGGATGTCGCGGAGCGGGCGGTCATGGCTCGTTACGCCGGATGACGTAGGCGTTGCCGAGATCCTTGGTCGCGGCGATGCCGAGGATGCGGCGGCGCTCGTCCTTCCAGGCAAGCGCGACCTGGGCGGAGATCTCGTCGAGGTCGGTCGGATGGCCGGCCGCATAGGCATCGAGGCGCACCACGTTCCAGCCGTCCTTCGACTGGACCACCCGCCACTCGCCCTGCGGCAGCGCCACCAGCGTCTCGACAAACGGCGTGCCGAACGAGGGCTCCAGCGACTTGCGCGGCCGCTCGCCGAAGATGAGCGCGCGGTTCTGGGTTTCCTCGGATTCCTCGCCGGCCAGGATCTGCTCCAGCGTCTGGCGCGCCTCCGCCTCGGCGTTGGGGCCGGTGAAGGGCACGGAGATGAAGCTGATGGTCTCCGGCACGTCATATTGCGCCCGACGCTTCTCGTACCAGGCTTCGAGCTCGGCGCGGGTCGGCTCCTTGACCTCCACGCCGTTGAAGATGAGCAGGCGCATCTTGTGGACGATGCGGTCGCGGATCATCTCGTCGCCCTTGTCGAGGCCCTGCGCCAGCGCCTCGCGGAAGGTGATCTCGTTCAGGATCCACACGTCGACCAGCTTGCGATATTCGTCCGCCCCCGGCTCGCGGCCCTCATGGGTGGACTTGAAGGCATCGACGATGCTCTGGCGCACCTCGGGGGTGACCTCGATGAGCTTTTCCTTCGGGACCGCCGGCGTCACCGCCGCATGGGCCGCGAAGATCATGGCACCCAGCACCATGAACTGGAGCAGCGGCTCGCCCACGAGCCTCCGGATGAGGCTCTTTTTGCCGGTGCCGGCCGGCGCATCCGCGCTCGTATTCAAACCCGATGACGTCAAGACTCGTCCCCCACCCACAGGGCTGCGGAAAAGCGCATCCCTGCCACGTCGTGCTTCCACTACTGCTGGCGGCGCATCCCCTAGCGGCCGACCGGTGTCGGCTTGATGACAGCGCTGCGGCAGACGCAGGGTCCCAAAGGTCTCGCAAGGTTTCCCGGCTCACTTTCCCCGGCGTCACAGAACCTTCAGCACGCGGTCACAGAACGCCGCTAGGAGGCCCTTACGGGCGGACTGGCGTCCGTGGGAAAATCAGGGGTTGGAGCATGAAGGGCGGGGTGCTGACACAGCAGCTCATCGCGGGGGCGTCGGTCCTCGCTGTTGCCGGCGGAGCGGCGTTTATGCCGTCGCAGGCGTTCGCCGACAGCTACATGGCCGGCGACTTCCACAATCACACGCCGTGCTCGGACGGCCGCTCGTCGGTCGAGACCATGGTGAAGAAGGCGGTCCAGAGCTACGGCCTCGAATGGCTGGGCGCGGCCGACCACGGCGGCTCCAGCCCGCGCGACTGCCGCGTGGACGATCCGGAAGGTGACGGCTCCACCACCGGCAAGGGCCGCTTCTTCGATCAGGTCCAGGGCCTGGTCATCAAGGGCGACACCGCCACCTCGCAGGGCCACCGTTCCATGTGGCGCTGGCAGAGCGCGGAAGAGATCATCTTCCCCGAGCTCGTCCGCCTCGCGAAGGAAACCGGCGTGCCGATGCTCTATGCCGGCATCGAGACCAACGTGCCCGGCCACGAGCACACCTCCATGGCGGTGATCGGCAATCAGAAGCCGCAGAACGCCATCGAGAAGAAGGGCCTGTTCGGCAACAAGAACAAGGACAAGGACACCGGCAACGCGAGCGCCGTGGCCGAATTCGAATACCGCTTCGACCGCTCGGACACCGATTTCAGCCTCGGTGCGCCCGCGCACAACTGGACCGGCAAGGTCGCCAACGCCTCCGGCTCGGGCTCGGGCACGGCCAACCACCAGAACAAGGCGGTGCCTTCCGTCCAGTGGCTGCAGAAGTACTATCCGCTCGACAGCTACTACGTGCCCGCGCACGTGGAGCGCGCCGGCGTGTTCAATCCGAACGGCAACAACGGCTTCAACATCGAGCACTTCCGCGACTTCAACAATGCCGGCCCGACCGTCGCGGTGGGCTTCGAGAGCCAGCCCGGCCACCAAGCCTCCAACAACCGCGGCGAATACCGCGCCGGCTTCTGCGGCAAGGGCTGCGACTCGGTGGGCGTGACCACCTTCGGCGGCACCGGCATTTATGCCGCCAAGATCGGCGGCGTGTGGGACGCCATGCTGGGTGAAGGCCGCAACTGGTTCTTCTTCGCCAGCTCCGACTGGCACAACCGCGGCGCCTTCTCCATCTACGAGTCGGGCACCACCAACGACTTCTATCCGGGCGAGTTCCAGAAGCTCTATATCCCGCGTCCCAAGCGGAATGTGGGCCTGCGCCCGCAGGTGGTGGTCGACGGCGTGCGCTCCGGCAACGTCTACTCGGTGCAGGGCGACCTCATCACCGGTGAGCTGACCTACAACGCCAAGGCCGGCCTCGGCGCCAAGGCGGGCATGGGCGACACGCTCGTGGTGAAGCGCGGCAAGTCGGTGACGCTGACCCTCGAGGTCAACGTGCCCACCGGCCCGAACTACTCGCCCTACTCCTTCAACAACCCGTCGCTGGCGCAGATCGGCATTCAGGAGCCGCTCAACAAGCCGACGCTCCGCCAGGTGCAGTTCATCAAGGGTGACGTGACCGGCGTCGTTGCGCCCAACAGCCCGAACTACACCGCCGGCACCAACGCCTCGGCGGCGATCGTCGCCACCTTCGGCCCGACCACCTGGAAGGCGCGCGGCACCAAGCGCACCATGACCGTCACCATCCCGAACGTGCAGAGCAACATGTACGTCCGCGTGCGTGGCTCGAACCTGCCGGCCTCCGTGCCGGCCGAGACGGACGCCCAGGGCAACCCGCTCAACGACTGGGATCCGGAGAACGCCGCCCAGGGCCCGTTCGTGCCCTGCAACGACGCCGCCTGCCCCTCGCATCTGGTGGTGCGCGACGGCCAGAAGATCTCCAGCTACGACGTGGCCGCGTGGTCGGACCTGTGGTTCTACACGAACCCCATCTTCATCCGCGTCTCCGACCAGCCGGAACTCCTCGTCGAGACCAACGAGAAGCTCGCGGTCTCCCTCGCCAAGTGATGGGAAACTGAAGAAGACAAGCGCCGGCCACGGCCGGCGCGAGACCTTCGGATGCCGGGGGCCTTCGGGGCCTCCGGCTTCTTTCGCTTTCAGGGATCGGTTTCGTTCATGTCGCAGGTTCAGGCTTCGGAATCCGGATCCGCCGCGTCGCAAGACCGGGCACTCGGCCGAAACGCACGCACAGGCATCGCCATCGCGCTGGTCGCGACCCTCTCGGGCTTTGCCGGCCTCGGCTACGAGATCGTCTGGACCCGCATGCTCGCGGTCAGCCTCGGTCATGAGCTGGTGGCGGTGCTGGGCGTCATCTCCGCTCTGTTCGGCGGTCTGGCGCTGGGTAGTCTCCTCCTCGGCCGTGCCATCGCCGGGAGCCGCCGGCCGGCCGCGTGGTATGCCGGCCTCGAACTGGTGATCGGCGCGTGGGCGCTGGTTCTCATCGTGGCGACGCCGCTCTTCGGCGATCTCGTGCCCACGCTGGTGCCGGTGGATGCCTCGGCGCTCCGGCAATGGTCCGTCGCCTTCGCCTTGCCCTTCGTGCTGCTGCTGCCGGCGACCCTCGCCATGGGCGCCACCCTGCCGGCGCTGGAAGCGGTCCTCGCGCCGCGTCTCGCCTCCGGGGCGGCGGTGGGGCATGTCTATGCCGCCAACACCCTAGGCGCGGTTGCGGGGACTTTGGCCACCGCCTTCCTCATCATTCCCGCTTTGGGCCTATCCGCCACCCTCGTCCTGTGCGCCGTGCTGAATGCGGGGTGCGCGGCGGCCATGCTGGCCGTGGCCCGCGACAAGGCACCGACGCCGGCAGCGCGCCCGATTCGCGCGCCCGCGATCAGCTCGGCCTCGCTCCCGGTGCTGGCGCCCCTGTTCCTCACCGGCCTCCTCGGCATCGGCTACGAGGTGCTGACGGTGCGGGTTTTGAGCCAGATTCTGGAAAACACCATCTACACCTTCGCCGTGCTGCTCGCCTGCTACCTCGCCGGCACCGCGCTGGGCGCAGCCGTATACGCGCGCTGGCGGTCCGTGCGCGGCGAGCCCGGCGACGGCGCGGTCGGCCTGCTCGTGACGATCACCGCCCTCGCCTGCCTTGCCGGCGCGGCGCTGCTCGGCGCCTCCGGGCAGATTCTCGCCACCCTCAAGGCGCTGCTGCCGGTGACGGTCGCCGGCCGCCTGTCGGCCGAACTCGCCATCGCCGCGGTGGCCTTCCTGCCGCCCACCATGGCCATGGGCGCCCTGTTCACCGCGCTCGCCCAGCGCGCGTCCGACCGGCTCGGCGGCGTCGGGCCAGGGCTCGCGGCCAATACGCTTGGGGCGGCGCTCGCGCCCATGCTGTTCGGCCCCGTTTTGCTGCCTTTGATGGGGGCCAAATACGCCTTCGCGCTGCTTGCCGCCGCCTATGTGCTGGCGCTGCCGCTGCGGGGCCGCACCACGCTGGCCGGCGGCGGGCTGACGCTCGCGGCGACGCTGGCGCTGGTGCTCGCGCCCATCTCCCTACGCTTCGTGCAGGTGCCCGAGGGCGGTGCGCTGGAATGGCACCGTGACGGCGTGATGGCGGCGGTGAGCGTGGTACGCAATTCCGCCGGCGACCGGCATTTGCAGGTGAACAACCATTTCCGCATGGGCGGCAGCGCCTCCATGCGCTCGGACCACCGGCAGGCGCATATTCCCCTGCTGCTGCATCCGAACCCGCGCAGCGCGCTGTTCCTCGGCCTCGGTACCGGCGCGACCCTCTCCGCCGCCGGCGACCATCCGGGCCTGAAGGTGGAGGGCGTGGAACTGGTGCCCGAGGTGGTGGAGAGCTTCCCCTACTTCGAGCGCACGCCGCCCCGCCTCGCCGGCAACCCCGACATCCGCATCCATGTGGCCGACGCCCGCCGCTTCGTGCGCGCCGGCACGTCGCCCTATGACGTGATCGTCGCCGACCTCTACCACCCCTCCGTGGACGGCTCCGGCGCGCTCTATGCCCGCGAGCATTTCGCTGCCATCCGCGACCGCCTCGCGCCGGACGGGCTGTTCTGCCAATGGCTGCCGCTGCACCAACTCGACATCGAGACGCTGAAGGTGATCGTGCGCACCTTCCTCGACGTGTTCCCGGACACGACGGCGTGGCTCGCCCAGTTCAGCGTGGAGACGCCCCTCGTGGCCCTCGTGGGCCGACGCGCCCCCACCGCCCACCCGGCCGACTGGGTGGAGCGCCGCGTCCGCGACCGCTCACTGGCGACGGGCCTAAAGGCGGTTGATCTCGACGGCAGCTTCGCCCTGTTCGGCCTGCACCTCGCCGGCCCGGCGGAGCTCGCCGCCTTCGCCGGCGATGCCCCGCTCAACACAGATGACCGGCCGGTGGTGACGGCCTCCGCGCCGAGCACCGCCTATGCCGCGAGCGAACGGCCCGCCGACCGGCTGGTGGCGCTGCTCCAGTCGCTCCACCCGGCGCCGGAGACGCTGCTGGCGGGTGCCGACCCAACCACCCAGGCGCGGCTTGCCGCCTACTGGAAGGCGCGCGATGGCTATATCGGCATCGGCGCCCGGGCGCTGGCGGCGAAGGGTCCGCGCGACGTGATCGGCACGCTCGCGCCGCAGCTGATCGAGCTGGTGCGCATCAGCCCGGATTTCGACGCCGCCTATGCGCCGGTGCTGGCCATGGCGCGCCAGCTCGCCGTCACTGATCCTTCGGGCGCCCGGCGGCTCCTAGAAGCATTGGATAGGGCGAACCCGACCCGCTCCGACGCGCGGCGGCTCTTGGCTCAGCTACCGCCGGCGTAGCGGGCGGGATGTCGCCGGACTTGGCCACGGTGAAGGCGATGGAGCCGCCATCCGCATGGTGGTGGCGGCGCAGATAGCCGTTCCATTCCACCAGATACTTGCCGGGCGGCAGCGGCTTGGTCATGCGGAACGCGGTCTGGCGCACTTCCTCGGCGGGGCGGGCCCAGTTGGTGGGCCATTCGGCCTTGTCGTCCAGGCTCACCACGCGCACGTCGTCGAGCCGGAACTCGTCGGTGAAGTCGATGGTGACTTCCGGCTGCGTCTCGGTGAGCACCTCGTTGGCGTTGGGCACCGACTGGTCGAAGGCGCACTGTGCCCGTGCCCCCGTCGCCGCAAGGCACGCGAGGACCAGCACCGCGATTGCTGCATGAAGGCGCATCGGCCTCTCCCTGAAAAGGCTTGAGCGCGATCCGATCGAGTTGAACAACTTGATCGGTGAATCGCCCTCTGGTTCCAAGAAAGAGAACGCGTTGTCCGATCTCATTGAGATGCAATCAGATCGGCGCGTGCTCTTGCGTTCACGAGAAGTGGATGGCGTAGCCGAAATTATCGAGCCGGTCGGGGATGGCGTTGAAAGCCACCGAAATGCGCCGCCCGCCCTTGTTCACCGGCACCTCGTGCAGCAGGTAGCTCGGGAACATCACGAGGTCGCCCGCGCCCGTCTGAGGCATCGCGAACTTGCCGCCATTGAAGGCGTTGATACGCGCGCCCGGATTGGTATTGCCGAAGATGAAGCCGCTGCCGCCGATGGCCTTGTGGAAGACGATGTTGGCGGAGGGGTGCGCCGGGGTCAGGTAGACCACGCCGGAGATGAAGCTGTTGGCGTGGGTGTGGATGGCCTGGTGCCCGCCCGGCTCCAGCACGTTCACCCAGATTTCCTTGATCTGCCAGCTCAGCGCCTCGCCGAACAGCACCTCGCCGAATTCCGCCACCTTGGGCAGCACCAAAGCGCCGAGCCGCGACAGCAGCGTGTCGGACTGGTCGCCCGCCACCGGGGTGTGGGAGAGGAGGTCCGAATAGGCGTTGGTGAGGGAGGTGCGGTCCGCCACCTCGGCCGCGAGCGCCTCCACGTCGGCGGGGCCGAGGAGGCCCTCGACGCGCATCACGGGGGTGGGGAAAAGTCCGATGAGCTGGGTCACGACAGGCCGGCCGATATGCGCGAGACGGGGAGACGGCGCACTTTCCCCATGGGCCATGACTTCACGATGACGCCCCGACGAGGACGCCCCCACTTACGACGCTTCGGCCGGCAAGGCGCCGGCCACTCGCTCAGTGGCTGGAATCGAGATCCGCCGGCGAGGGCTTGGTGCGGCGCGGCACCACCACCTGTCCGGCGACGGGCTTCGCCCCGCCCACCTGCGCGGCGGCGAACGGGCCTTCGGACCCGCGCGGCGGCTGGGGACCGCCCTTGCCGGGCGCCGGGAGGGCGAGAGTCACGCTGTCGGCACCGCCATGCAGCACCGCGTCACGCGGGCCGACGCTGCGCAGCGTCCAGCCGCCATGGGCATCGCCCACCTTGAGGCGCACGATCTGGCCGCTCGCCTGATCGGTGAAGATGCCGATGCTGCCCGCGGTGCTCACCACCGTGCCCATCAGCGCCAGTTGCGGCCGCACGGGCGCGGCAGCGGGGGGAGCGGAGGGCGGCGGCGGGGGCGCGAGGGCGACCGGCTGCTCGGGCGGCCGGCGGGATGGTGTGAACAGGGGGCGATCCCGCGTCGCCGAAAGGCTTTCGATGGGGATGGCCCACAGCGGATTTCCCCGCTCGCGGTCGGCCGGAGCCGTCGCCGCGCGGGCGGAGGGCTGGCCAGGCACAAGGAAGTCCACCTGCGGCGCGGGGGCCTCCACCTCGGCCGAGGCCGAGGCCGATGAAACAGCGGCGATCAGGCCCGCCACGACGAGGGGGAGACGGCGGAAACGGCGCGCGGGCAAAGGGCGCGCGGAAATCTGAGCGCGGGCGATCATCGCGCCCCCCGCCAGCGGCCATGGACGGTCAGCGTCACCTGGATGCGCCCGTCCTGCCCGCGTCCCTCGGAGCCTTCCCCCTGCATCCGTCCCTCGGTCCCTTCGGTGTCCATCTGCCCCAATGCGGCGCCCTGCCCCTGAGCCTGGACCACGAGAGGGTCCACGAAGAGGAAGGGTTGTCCAGCTTCGATATCATATAGCAGGTTCTGCAGATCCTCCTGCCCGATATCGATGGTGGCGGAAACCGCCACGAAGCCCGGCCCGAGCGGCGAAGCGCCCAGCTCCACGCTGGAGGACACCAGATGCCCGCCCGCCGCATCGGCCGCGGCGGCGACGCGCTCGGCCAGCGCGGCGCCGGCCACCGTCACCGTCGCGCCTTCAAGGAAGGGGGAGCCACGCTCCTCCGCTCCGGCGGCGCCGGGCCGGGGCGGCCTGCGCCCCTCAAGACGGTCGAGCAGATCCTGCGCCTCCGCCACCGCCGCACGCTTGGCGAGCATGTCCGCGACCTCGCCGAACGCGACGGCCAACAGCACCGCGACCAGCGCGCCATAGCCGAGGGCGGCGAGCGCCAGCGTGCGCCGGGAACGGGCGGGAGCGGCGGCGGTCACTGGGTCACCTCGAACGGCAGGGTGATGTCGGCCTGGATCTGGAAGCGCTCGCCCGCATCCCCCGGCTGGCGGGTGGTGGGCGCGACGAAGGTGGCGGCGGAGAAATGCTTTGAATCCTCCAGCAGCCGCACGAGGGACGGCGCCTCCCGCGAGACGCCGGTCAGCTCCACCTTGCCGTTCTGGATGGTCAGGGCCGTCAGATAGGTGTGATCGGGCAGCACCTGAGACAGCGCCTCCAGCACCAGGACGGTCGGCGCTCGCTCCCGCTTCGCCTGCTCCAGACCGCGCAGGGCGGCGCCTTCCGCGCCCAGCCCGTCGCGGGCGGCGGCGATGACACGGCGGCGGGTCGCGATGGCCTGATCCAGCGTCTGCTGTTCCTCGTCGAGGCTGGCGCCGAGGAAGCCGGACACGCCGGAGGCCAGCGTCGCCGCAAGGGCGGAGGCGGCGAGAACGCCAAGCAGCACCTGCCGGAGGCGCACCGTGCCCGCGCCTTCGCCGGAGGCGCCGGCATGGACGGTGATCGGCTCTTCCGCGCCCTGGCGCGTGGTGAGCAGCAGGTGGCCCACGCCGAGCGCCTTGAGCGCATCGAGGGCGGGGGCGAGACGGGCGCGCGGGGTGGCGGCCACCATCAGGCGGATGCGCCCGTCGCCGAGGGGCTCCGGCGCGGTCCAGCCGAAGGCGGCCTCGGCGGCGCTCCAGGGCGTCAGCCGGTCGATCTGCGCCCGCACGATGCCGTCGAGATAGGGCCTCGCCCCCTCCGGCAGATCGAGCGGACGGAACAGGAAGCGGGCGGGATCGAGCGCCAGCTCCACCTCCCGGCCCTTCAGCGCGGCCGTCACCTCCGGCGGCACGGCGCGCGCCATGTCGCCGGGATCGGGATGGAACGGGGCGGCGCCGGGCAGGTGGAAGGCGCCGTCCTGCCCCTCCTCGATGCGCACCGCGCGCAGCCGGCCGAGCCGCGCCCGGCCGCTGGCGATGGCGGTGTCCACGGCCGTCGCCGTCAGGTCAATGAAGGCCGAGAAGGCATCGATGAAGCGCGTCAGCAGCGATGCCTCGGGCGCGCCGGGCACCATGCTCATGGCCGTCCTCCCGTCGTCTTGCGCCACGCGGCGGGCGCCGCATCGAGGTCGGCCAGCTCGCGCCAGGACAGGTCGCGCCAGAGGAGCACGCGGTAGGGATCGATCCCGAAATCCCGCAGCAGGATCACCGCTTCC
Organism: Xanthobacter sp. SG618; assembly: GCF_012932745.1. NCBI lineage: Bacteria > Pseudomonadati > Pseudomonadota > Alphaproteobacteria > Hyphomicrobiales > Xanthobacteraceae > Xanthobacter > Xanthobacter sp. SG618. The sequence goes on from NZ_JABBHL010000004.1 coordinate 85,155, forward strand.
GCGCCCTGTTTGCGGCCATTGTCGAAGGCGACGCGCACCGTCACGCGCGCCGTGTCGCCGGCCACCGTGGTGAGGCCGGAGGCGCCGGCGATGGCGGTTCCGTCGCCGCCTGCCTTGTCATCGCCTGCCTTGGCGGCGCCGGAGGACTCCCCAGTATTCGCGAACGTGGCGTTGTCGATATCGTCCATCCCCTGCCCCGCCTTCGCCAGCGCCGCCCGCACCACCGGCCCCGCCAGCTCGGGATTGACCTCCCGCCGCCCGGCATAGACCGTGAGATAGGGCAGCGCCGCGGCGACCACATCGGCCGGCAGGCCGGGCACGCGGGCAAGCTCCGCCGCATGGGCGAAGGCGCCCTGCCCTTTCGCGGCCTCGTCATCGCCCAGAACGGACGTCTTGCTGCCTGAAGCCGCGCTGCCCGCGCCGGCGCTGCTGCCCCGGGCTGGGGTCCGCCAGGCGACAATGCTGGCGGCGTAGGTCTTCGCCGCCTGCTCGGGCACGCCGAGCACCTGGAACAGGCCGGCCAGCACGGGGAGCGCGGCCGAATTGAGATCGATGCGGGCGGCCTCGTCCGCGAAGCGGGCGGAGACGTTGGCCTCGCCCATGCGGAACCGCACTTCGCCGCTGATGGGCCGGTCCTGCGCCGGCACGGAGAGCAGGCGCAGCGCCGCCAGCTCCACCGCCGCCACCACCAGCCCGTCGGCGCGCAGCGTTTGCGTCCGCACGGCGGAGGCGGATGCCGTGTCGGATACATAGACCGCATAGACCGCGGTGAAGGCGGCGAGCGCCGCGAGAATCCACAGCACGGTCACCAGAATGAAGCCGCGCTCCGGCCCTCGGCCGGCGCGAGTGGGGCGGGCGCCCGTCATTGCGCGGCCCCCCCATTATTTGCCCCTGCGCCCGAGACGGCTTGTGCGCGCGAACCGCTGAAGCCGACGGATGATCCGCAGACCGGCTTGGTGACATCGGCGGCGCAGAAGGCCGGCACATCGGAGCGGATGGAAACGGCGGTGGAGGCGGCGGTGGTCCGCCCGCTTTCGTGCACCACCATGCGCACGGCGCGCGGCAGCTCCTCCTCGCCGCGCCATGCCTCGTGCCACGTGCCGTCGCGTCCGGCATAGGAGAAGGTGACGCGGGTCGGCGGGCGCAGCAGGCGCACCGGGGCACCGAAGGGCGGCAGGCTCCCTTCCGCCTGCGGCGCGTAAGGTGCGGTGCGGCGGACCATGGCGACGCCGCGCCCCTCCGGCACCGGGGCCAGTTCGACGATCTCCAGCCCGCGCGCCGCGCCGGGGGCGAGCACCTCGCGCACGAAGACGACGCGCTCCGCCGATCCGTCGAACAGCGGCTTGGCCCCGCCACGAACGACGGGCAGGAAGGCGGCGGCGGCGAGGTCCGCCGCCATGCGGTCGAGGGCGAGGGCGACGAGTTCGCTCTGCTGCACCCGCCCGAGCCCGCGCTGCCAGGCCGGCAGCCATTTCGCCGTCACCATGGCGATGGCGGCGAGCACGAGGCCGGTGAGCGTCATCGCCACCAGGATCTCGATGAGGCTGAAGCCGGCGCTGCGGCGGCGCGACGATGCGATGGCGCTCATTGCGACTGACTCCGCACGATGCGCACGGTCTCCAGCGCCACCATCTCCCCGCCGGGACCGCGCACGCGGATGCGCACATCGAGCGGCGTCCAGGGGCCGGTTTCCGGCAGGCCGGCGATCTTGAGCGGCTGCACGTCCATCTGCCAGCGGTGCCCGGCGATCTCGCCCTCGGTGCGGCCGGGCTGGAGCAGATCGCGGCCGGGAATGCCCGTCTCCACCGCGCGGGCGGTCTGCAGCAGCGCCACCCGCCGCTCCAGCGCCCGCGTGCCGCGAATACTGGAGCCCGCCACCATGGCGATGGCACCGAGGGAAGCCGCCACCACCGCCAGTGCCACCAGCACCTCGATGAGGGTGAATCCGGCGGTGCGCCGCCGCCCGCGCGGATCAGGAGCGGCCACGGGGGACAATCTCGACGCCTCCGGTGAGCCAGTTCACCCGCACCTCATAGCCCGCCCCGCCCTTGAGCATGGCCACCACGCCGCCGCAGGACAGGCCGGAGGGGAAGAACTCCACGGAGGCACGCGCCGGCCTTCCGTCGCAGGTCGTGGGCAGAACCGTGTCCATCTGCACGTCGCCGGGCACGCGCACCACCCGCCCGGCCGAGCCGGAGGTGATGCGTCGGCCGGCCGTGTCCACCGCCGTTGCCACCGGCACGCCCCGGCGGATGGCGGCGGCGCGGTCGGCCTTCAGCAGCCCGGCGGCCTCCACCGCGAGGGATTCGAGCTTCGCCCGCGAGGTGCCGGGCGCGAGGCGCGGCAATGCGAGGGTGGCGAGCGCGGCGACGATGGCGAGGGCGCAGACGATCTCCAGCAGGGTGAACCCCGCCTCCTGATCGCGCCTGCACGCCCGCTGTGCCATCGCCCCGGCCCCGCCGCCTCAGCGCGCCCAGCTCGTGACGTCGGCGGCGGTGCCGGTGCCGCCCTCCTGCCCGTCGGAGCCGAGGGAGACGATGTCGAACGGCCCGTGCTGGCCCGGCGAGCGATAGGCATAGGCCTTGCCCCACGGATCGAGCGGCACCGTGCCACCCTTCAGGTACGGCCCGTTCCAGGTGGTGACGTTGCCCGGCCGCTGCACCAGCGCGTTCAGCCCCTCCGAGGAGGAGGGGTAGCGGCCGGCGTCGAGATAGAAGAGGTCGAGGGCGCTGGAGAAACCCTGGATCTGGATCTTCGCCGTCTTCACCTTGCTGTCGCCGAGATAGCCCAGCACCCGGGGCCCCACGAGGGCGACGATGAGGCCGATGATGGTGATGACCACCAGCAGCTCCACCAGCGTGTAGCCGCCTTCAGTGCAGCGGCGGCGGGAGCGGGACAGGACGGGGCTGGCCATCATGGGGGCGGGACCTTCAATCACGTTTCGTCACCCGATGCTTTGGCTGACCGACAGCAACGCGGTCATGACCGAGACGATGAGCCCGCCCACCACCACCGAAATGGTGACGATGGCGGCCGGGCCGATGACCGCGACCACCCTGGCGAGGGCGCGCTGGAGCTTTTCCTCGTAGAAATCGGCGATGCGGCCGGAGAGCAGGGCCAGCTGGCCGGTCTCCTCGCCGAGGCGCAGCATGCGGATGGCCATGGGCGGCAGCACGTCGCCCTCGGCGAAGGCATCCGACAGCCGCCCGCCATGGCGCACCCGGTCCGCCGCCTTGGCCCAGACGGAGGCTTCCTCCCCCGCCGCCATCACGTCCACGATGATGCGCAGCGCGGCGGTCAGCGTCACGCCATTGCCGAGCAGGATGGAGAGGTTGCGGCAGAATACGGCCGAGCGGCGGAACAAGAGCACCGTGCGCACCAGCGGCAGCTTGGAGAGCGCGCCCGTCACCGCCCGGCGCACCTCTTTGCGTCGCAAAGCGAGGAAGGCGAGGGCCGGCAGCACCACCGCGGCGATGCCCACCACGGCGGCATGGGCCTGCAATCCGTCCGACAGGTCCAGCAGCACCTGTACCATGGGGTCCAGCTTGGCCCCCATGTCGCGCAGCACGGAGGAGAATTGCGGCATCACGAACATGAGGAAGAAGACGAGCACGCCGCCCGCCGCCACCAGCACGAAGGCGGGATATTGCAGCGCCGACACCACCTTGCGGCGCAACTCCTCGGCCCGCTGCCGCTCGGCGGCGACCAGTTCCAGCATCCGGTCCACGGTGCCGGAGGCCTCGCCCACCCGCACCAGCGCCACATAGACCGGCGGGAACAGCGCGGGATGGGAGGCCAGGGCCTCCGCGAGGCTTTCGCCGGCCAGCACATCCGCGCGGATCTTGCGGGCGACGGCGCGCATGCGGCCGAGGTCGGTGTCGCCGGTGAGCAATTCCAGCGCCTCGTCCAGCCGCGCGCCCGCGCGCAGCAGCAGTGCGAGGTCGCGGGTGAAAAGGGTGACATCCTCCGCCTTGGGCGCGCCGAAGGTGAAGCCGAAGGCGCTTTCCTTCTTCTCCTTGAGCGGCGTCGTCTCCACCGGCACGAGGCCGAGGAATTCGATGCGGCGGCGCACCTCCGCCTCGGTGGGGGCGGCGATCTCGCCGCTCACGATCTGGCCGGCCTGGGTCAGCGCCCGGTAGGAAAAGGTGGCCATGGGCTCAGCGCACCGTGGTCACGCGCAGCACCTCGGCGGCCGAGGTGAGGCCGGCGCGGCACTTGGCGACGCCATCGTCCAGCATGGTGGTCATGCCGCCGGCGATGGCGGCGCGGTCGAGGGCGGCGGCGCCGGCATGGCGGTCGATCATCTCGCGGATGTCGTCCGAGAGGGTCAGCACCTCGAACACGCCGATACGCCCGCGATAGCCCGCCCCGCCGCAGCGCTCGCAGCCGACCGGCTCGTACACCGTCTCCCCCGCCTTGAGGCCGAGGGCGGCATAGCGCGGGTCATCCCGCACATCGCTGGCCGAAAGGGTGTGGGGCCGCTTGCAGCGCTCGCAGAGCTGGCGGACGAGGCGCTGGGCGATGACCGCGCGCAAAGTGGACTTCAGGAGGAAGCCCTCCACCCCGAGGTCCAGCATGCGCGGCACGGAGGCGGCGGCGGTGTCCGTGTGGAGGGTGGTGAGCACCAGATGGCCGGTGAGCGCCGCATGGACGGCGATGTGCGCCGTCTCCGGGTCGCGCACCTCGCCGACCATGATCACGTCCGGGTCCTGGCGCAGGAAGGAGCGCAGCGCCGCCGCGAAGGTGAGCCCGATCTGCGGGCGCACCTGCGACTGGAACACACCGCGGATCTCGTACTCCACCGGGTCCTCGATGGTGAGTATCTTGCGGGTCGGCTCATTGAGCACCGACAGGATGGTGGCGAGCGTCGTCGTCTTGCCCGAGCCGGTGGGGCCGGTGACCACCACCATGCCGTGGGGCAGCGCGAGCAGCTTCATGAGCGTCTCGCGGTCGTGCGGGGCGAGGCCCAGCTTGTCCACGGTCAGCACGCCCCGGTCCCGCGCCAGAAGGCGGATGACCGCACTTTCCCCGTGCTGGGTGGGCATGATGGCCACGCGCACGTCGATCTCGTCGCGCCCGAGCTTGAGGCGCGCGGCGCCGTCCTGCGGCAGGCGGCGCTCGGCAATGTCCAGGCCGGCGAGGATCTTGATGCGCGAGATGACCGCCTGCGGCAGCACGTCGGCCAGCGCATGGATGGGGCGCAGCATGCCGTCGATGCGCAGGCGCACCTCGAGGCCGGTGCGGAAGGGGCCGATATGGATGTCGCTGGCGCGCAGCTCCATGGCCTTGTCGAACAGATCGTTCACCGCCCGCACCACCGGCGCGCCGGAGGCGAGGTCGCGCAGGCTGTCGATGTCGTCCTCGGCCCGGGCCGTGGCGGGACCGGCGGCCTCGCGGGCGGCGGCCTCGTCGGCGCCGAGCCGTTCGGCGAGGGCGGTGGCGATGTCCTCAAAGGAGGCGACGGCGCGCGTCACCTTGCCGCCCAGCACGATCTCCGCCGCGCGCACCACCGTCTCGTCGGTGGGATCGCCCACGGCGAGGCAGGCCGTGCCATCGGCGGCGCGGAACGGCAGCACCGTCATCTCGCGCAGGAAGCGCGGCGTGAAGTGGGACACGAGGGAGGGCGCTGCCATCAGCTCCGGCAAGGCGATGCGCGGCAGACGGTAGAAGCGGGCCACCTCATCGGCGAAATCGCCGGCGGTGAGCTCGCTCGCCTCCCACACCTGACGCAGCGGACGGACGAGCGCGCCCGCCGTTCCGGCCCCCGCCGGATGCGCCAGCCCGCTCGCGGCGAGGAAGCTCAGGAAATCGCCGCCCCCCTCCCCGCTCATGCCCGCGCCCCCGAAAGCCAGCGTCCAAATCCAGCAGCGCAATCCAGCGGCAACATTCTACAGCTGGAGCGTGACCGTCCTAGCATGGATCAAGTCACCGGCGAAGGTTGCCCGTGGAAAGCATCCTACTGCGACGGGCCGGCCCACCGCCGGCAGCCCGCAGGGCGCGCACCTTCCCGGCGCGCATCGAAACAGGCCACCGGCCGGGGCCCCGCAGCGGCCGGCTTGGTATTCCCGCCTCCCATGACGTTCGCGCGTCACCTTCATGACGTTGCGACGACATTCGGATACCGCACCGAATCAACCAGAGCCGGCCAGCGGCAGCTTGGCAGGAGCGGCAGTCAACCCTTATACATCCGTCACACGCCGTCGCTAAGAGAGGCGCGCCACAGGTCGGCGGGAGTCCCCGCCCAGGGCGGCTCATGCGTGCGGTTTCAAGGTCGTGCGGCTCTTGCGTTCGGAAGTAGCGGGTGATGTGTGATTGAGGATTGGCGCGGCCGGTCGAGCCCACGACCGGGCACTCTCGCATTGACGTGCGCGATCCTCTTCGCCGCGATCCTGTCCGGCTGCTCGGGCATCATGGACGACACCAAGCCCCAGAGCACATTCGACCAGGTCCGCAACATCGATCTGTCGCCAAAGCCCATGCAGCCTGTGGCGCAGCCGCAACAGCCGACCGACAATCGTCAGCCGATCGAATATTTTGCGCCCCCCGGCGCGCAGCCGGTGACCGATCCCGCGGCGGTGGGCGCGGCGGGCACCGCCCAGCGGGGCGCCGATGGCGGATACGACCTCAATTTCGAGAACACGCCAGTCACCACCGTCGCCAAGGTGGTGCTCACCGACATCCTCGGCGCCAACGTCATCATCGATCCGCGGGTCCAGGGCACCATCAGCCTGTCCTCGGCCCGCCCGGTCGCCCGCACCGATCTCGCTTATGTGCTGGAGAGCGCGCTGCGCTCCAACGGCATCGCCCTTGTGAAGGACGCCTCCGGCTACCAGCTGATGCCGCTGACCGAGGCCGCCGGCTCCGGCGCCACCGATGTGGGCACCTCGCGGCCGGAGCCCGGCTACGGCGTCTCCGTGGTGCCGCTGCGTTACGTCTCCGCCGAGACGCTGATGCCGGTCATCGACAGCTTCGCCACCCGGGCCGGCATGGTGCGGGTGGATCCGGGCCGCAACGTCCTGCTCATCCAGGGCACGGCGCAGGAGCGGCAGGCGGCCATCAACACGGCCCTCTCCTTCGATGCCGACTGGATGCGCGGTCAATCGGTCGGCATCTACCCGCTCCGCAACAGCGCGCCGGAACCGCTCATTGCCGAGCTGGAGACGCTGCTCGATGCCGGAGAGGGCGGGCTGAGCCACAAGATGGTGAAGTTCCAGGCCATCAACCGGATGAATTCGGTGATGGTGGTGGCCAAGAAGCCGGACCTGCTGCGCACCGCCGCCACCTGGATCGAGCGCCTTGACCGCTCCGACAGCTCGGTGGGCGTGCGCGTCTACCGCCTGCGCTACGGCGAGGCCCGGCAGACGGCGCGGGTGCTGAACGAGCTGTTCAATGGCACGTCCTCGCAGGGGCTGGACCAGGCCTCCAACCAGATCGCGCCGGGCTCCGGCTCATCGGCGTCATCCAATGGCGGCGGCTCGAACGGCCCCATGTCCGTGCAGCAGCGCCTCGGCCAGACGCCGACACAGAACCAAGGCCAGGGCGGCCAGAACGCCCAGCCCGTCAATCGGGGCGAGACCGACAACGAGCTGCAGGGCGGCTCCGGCCCCTCGGGCGGTGGCGGGGCCATCCTTTCCGGCATCCGGATCACCGCCGATCAGGTGAACAACTCCCTGCTCATCTATGCGAGCCAGGAGAACTACCGGATCATCGAGCGCACCCTGCTCCAGCTCGACCAGCCGCAATTGCAGGTGGCCATCGAAGCGACGGTGGCCGAGGTGACGCTGAACGACCAGCTCGCCTATGGCGTGCAGTTCTTCCTCACCAGCAAGGATCTGGGCCTCGGCAAGAACAACGGCTCGGCGGTGAACACGCTGTCCAGCGAGATCACCAACCAGGCCATCAACCGCGTTCTGCCCGGCTTCAACCTGCTGATCGGCCGCGAGAACCAGCCGAAGATGATCCTCGACGCCCTGCACACCGTCACCGACGTGAAGGTGCTGTCCAATCCCTCCGTGGTGGTGGTGGACAACCAGAAGGCGACCCTTCAGGTGGGCGACGAGGTGCCGGTCTCCACCGGCAGCGCCACCGTGCTCACCTCGTCCAACACGGTGGTGAACACCATCGAATACAAGAATACCGGCATCATCCTGCATGTGACGCCGCGGGTGAATGTGAACGGGCAGGTCCGGCTCGATATCGAGCAGGAGATCAGCAACGTCACCAAGCAACCGACCGCCAACGGCAGCTCCTCGGACGGCTCGACTTTGACGCCCACCGTCTCCCAGCGCCGGGTGAAGAGCACCATCGCGGTGACCAGCGGGCAGACCGTGCTGCTCGCCGGCCTCATCAGCGAGCGCAGCGACGGCGTGCGCCAGGGCGTGCCGGTGCTGGACCAGATTCCGGGCGTGGGCGATGCCTTCGCCCACAAGGACACCACGGTGAAGCGCACCGAGCTGATCATCTTCATCCGCCCCCAGATCATCCGCGACAACATGGATGCCCACACGGTGGCGGAGGAATTGCGCGCCAAGCTGAAGGGCTCGGTGGGCGTGCTGCCGGGCGGCCCCCAGCCGCTCATCAACCGGTGAGGCCCGCCATGGCCGACGCCGCTGCGGGCGAACCGATGGTCGAGCCGGCCCCGCGCGACCCCGTCGCCAGAGGCCTCGGTGCCCATCCGCGCATCGGCAGCCGGGCCGAGGCCGCCGCCCTCGCGACCCTCTGCCTCGCCGTCATGGGCGCGAGCCTCGCAGTGGCCGGGCTTCCCGCCGGCCTGCCCCTCGCGGCCTTGGTGCCGGTGCTGGCGGCCATCGCCGTCATCGACGCGCGGCACTTCCTCATTCCCGATGCCCTGAACGCCGCCGGCATCGCCCTCGGCCTCGCTTATGTCGCCCTCGCCGCCGACGACGTGGCGGAGGGTCTGGCGGCCGCCGGCATACGCGGCCTCCTCCTCGGCCTGCTCTTCCTCGGCCTGCGCACGGGATACCGGGCGCTGCGCGGGCGCGACGGCCTCGGCCTCGGCGACGTGAAGCTCGCAGTGCTGGCGGGCGTCTGGCTGGAGGTGACGGCCATCCCCGTCGCCATCGAGATCGCCGCTTTGTCCGCGCTCCTCGCTTATGCCCTGCGCCGCCGCGCGACGGGCCGGGCGCTGCGCTTCGACGGGCGCCTGCCGTTCGGCCTGTTCCTCGCGCCGGCGGTGTGGATCGCCTTCATGATCGACGCCCTCCTCCTCAAGGCGAGCTGACCCATGCGCCCGGAAGAGACCCCGCCTTCATTCCTCAGCATCACCCGCCGCGCGGCCGGCGCGCTCGCGCTGATGCTGGCCCTGGTGTTCGCCCTCACCGGCCAGGCCCTCGCGGGCGGCAAGGACGGCACCCAGTCCCGCGCCTATGCGGCCTATGCCAAGGGCGACTATGTGACCGCCGCCGCTTTGCTTATCCCCCTCGCATGGCAGGGGGACGCGAAGGCGCAGGGCATGGTTGGCTATCTCTATGAGAACGGGAAAGGCGTGCCGCAGGATTTCGTGGTCGCCGCCCAATGGTATGGCTGCGCCGCCGAGCAGGGCGACCCCACCGCGCAATACCTCCTCGGCCTCGCCTACGACAAAGGGCGCGGCGTGCCCATCGACGTGGTGCTCTCGCAGAAATGGCTCATCCTCGCCGCCGCCCGCGCCGGCAAGCAGGAGCGCGACACATTCACCCGCATCCGCGATGCGGTCCGCACCAAGATGAGCCGGGCGCAGATCGCCGCCGCGCAGGAGCAAGCCATCCTGTGGATGCCGGCCCCGCCTTACGTGCCCGAGCCCCTTTGGCTGAACCGGCCGCGCTCGTTCACGCCCTTCTAACCTGAGCGGGTATTCAATTCGGGCCGTGATCCTAGATTGCGGAGGCGGCATGGCCCTGTTCGACCAGATGATCGGTGCCCTCGTTTCGAGTGTCACCAGCCAGATCCGGAAAACTGGCGCGGTGGGCGGGCTGCTCGACGGCCTCTTGAACAGCCCGGCGGTCGCTGCCCTGCCCGGCTGGATCGACCGGACCATGGCCGGCACCAGCTTCGGCGGCCTCGCGGGATTCGCGGATGCCCTGCGCGCCGGCGGCCTTTCGGACGCGCTGGACAGCTGGATCGCCGAGGGGCCGAACACCCCGGTGGAGGCCGAGGCCATTGTCGCGGCGCTGGGCGAAGAGCGCATCGCTGAGCTCGCCGCCGCCTTCAGCCTGCCCGCTGGGCCGTTGCCCGGCCTGATGGCGCGCTTCCTGCCGATGATCGTCGATCGCCTGAGCCCGGACGGCACGTTCGACCTGCCGGAGCGCTCCGCAGCCTGACGCAGGGGTGTGCGGCGGGAGGCTCGCGCCCGTCGCCGGGGGGCGCTATATAGGGCAGAGGTCCGGTCGCGGCGCGGGGGCGCCATCGGGCCATCGTTGAGAAAGACCAGAGCCCGCACCGTGACCGAGCGCAAGCGTCCTTCCCTTCTAGAGCGCCTGCGCGGGCTGATGCTCGATTTCGACGCGCTGCTGGACAGCTCGCTGTTCAGCCTCGGCGCCCGCACGCGCAATATCCTCTCCGCCTACGCCGCCTTCACCGAGCGGTTCAACGTCACGGGCGTGGGTCGCTGGGCGGTGGGCGCGGCCTCGGAAGGCTTCACGCTGGGCGTCGCCGGCGCCATGGTCATGCTGGCGCTCGCCATGCCGGCCTTCCGCGAGACCTCCGACGACTGGCTGAAGCGCACCGAGCTCGCCGTCACCTTCCTCGACCGCTACGGCAATTCCATCGGCGAACGCGGCGTCAAGCAGAACGACACCATCCCGCTGGAAGACATTCCGGACAACCTCATCAAGGCGACCCTCGCCACCGAGGACCGGCGCTTCTACGAGCATTGGGGCATCGACGTCGCAGGCACCGCCCGCGCCCTCGTCACCAATGCGCGGGCCGGCGGCGTGCGGCAGGGCGGCTCCTCGCTCTCCCAGCAGCTCGCCAAGAACCTGTTTTTGTCGAACGAGCGCACCATCGAGCGCAAGATCAAGGAAGCCTTCCTCGCCATCTGGCTGGAGGCGCGCCTCACCAAGAGCCAGATCCTCAAGCTCTATCTGGACCGCGCCTATCTCGGCGGCGGCGCCTATGGCGTCGATGCGGCAGCGCGCTATTATTTCGGAAAGTCGGTGAAGGAGGTGAACCTCGCCGAGGCAGCCATGCTCGCCGGCCTGTTCAAGGCGCCGTCCAAATACGCCCCGCACATCAACCTGCCGGCCGCCCGCGCCCGTGCCTCCACCGTGCTCGACAATCTGGTCGAGGCCGGCTTCATGACGGAAGGTCAGGTGTTCGGCGCGCGGCGCAACCCGGCGACGCCGGTGGACCGCCGCGACGACGAGGTGCCGGACTTCTATCTCGACTACGCCTTCGGCGAGGTGAAGAAGCTGGTGGAGCAGCTGCCGCCCTCCGTCATCGAGCGCAACTTCATCGTCCGCACCGGGCTCGACCCGAACATCCAGAAGGTGGCGGACGCGGCGCTGGAGTCCTCGCTCAACGAGTTCGGCCGCGACTACAAGGTCAAGCAGGGGTCCATCGTGGTGATGGAGCCCAACGGCACGCTGCGCGCGCTCGTGGGCGGCCGGGACTATGGCGAGAGCCAGTTCAACCGCGCCACCGACGCCCTGCGCCAGCCCGGCTCCTCGTTCAAGCCCTACGTCTACACGGTGGCGCTGATGAACGGCTACCGTCCGTCCACCATCGTGCAGGATGCCCCCATCTGCCTCGGCAACTGGTGCCCGCAGAATTACGGGCGCTCCTACATGGGCTCCATCACGCTCAAGACCGCGCTCCAGCACTCGCTGAACACGGTGGCGGTGCGCCTCGCCGAGCGCTTCGGCCGCAAGAAGATCGTGGACCTCGCCCACCAGATGGGCATCCGCACGCCGCTGCCCATCTCCGCGCCGCTGCCGCTGGGCGCCGCCGAGGTGACGCTGTTCGACGCGACCACCGCCTATTCGGTGTTCGCGAACGGCGGCAAGAGCGTCTACCCCCACGCCGTGGTGGAGATGCGCATCGGCAATGGCGATGTGATCTGGCGGTTCGACCGCGACGCGCCCAAGCCCGTCCAGATCATCCCGCAGCAGGCGCTCTACGACATCAACGACATGCTGAACAACGTGGTGGAGAACGGCACCGGCCGCCGCGCCCGCCTGCCCAACGCCAAGGTGGCAGGCAAGACCGGCACCACCAATGCCTATCGCGATGCCTGGTTCATGGGCTTCACCGGCAACTACGTCTGCGGCGTGTGGTTCGGCAATGACGACTATGCCGTGATGAACAAGATGACCGGTGGCACCCTGCCCGCCATGACGTGGCAGAAGGTGATGGCCTATGCCCACCAGGGCATCGAGATCAAGCCGATCCCCGGCGTCACCACGCCCATCCCGAAGCTCGACGAGCCGCCCGCCACCATGAACGTGCCCGGCCTCGCCGACAGCGAGCGACCGGTGACCCTTTCGCCCCGCTCGGCCGAGCGGCTGGCGGCGCTGGAGCGCATGTTCAAGGAAGCAGAGGTGAAGCTCACCGACGCCGGCCCCGCCGCTGCGCCCGCGCCGGCCGCCGCACAGGCCGCCCCTGCCCCGCCCGCACCGGCGGCGCCCGCGACGCCCATGCCCACGGCCGTGCGCCGGAACTGATGGCTTCGCGCGCGGGTCCTCAGCCCTCCGCGTCCGGTTCCTTCGGCGTGCGCCAGATACCGTAGCCCCACGGCTTGTACCAGCGCCCGCCCGAGGGCAGGCATTTCGGCACCGGGTCATATCCATGCCCGCCCCAGGGATTGCAGCGGCAGATGCGGGCGGTGGCCATCACCGCACCCGGCAGCGCGCCGTGCCGCATCACAGCCTCCTCCGCATATTCCGAGCAGGTGGGCAGATAGCGGCACTGCCGGCCCATGAAGGCGGAGAAGGTGTAGCGATAGACAAGGATGAGCCCGCGCAAGGCAAGGCGCGGCGCACGGGCCAGCTGCGCGCCGATCCGGCGCACCGGCCCTGCTGTCTCGTTCAGCCCGCCTTGATCCGCCGCCATATCCGCCTCGGTCCCTGCCTCGATGGCCTGCCGCCCCACATTCGCCACGCTCAAGGGGCGGAATGCGCCTATCCAGCCTTCATGTCGAAGTCGGGGCCGAGCTGGTCCCGGCGACCCGCGCGGCTCCTGCTTCCGGGGCTCTGCTGACGCGCGAGGTGATCGACGATGCCTGATGTTTTCCCGCCTGGTTCTTCCGTCCCGCCCTTGTCCGTGGTGATGCGCGCGCTCGCCTTCGCGACGCTGCGCCACACGGACCAGCGGCGGAAGGGCCGGCGGGCGCAGCCTTATGTGAACCACCTCGTGGAAGTCGCCCTGCTGGTGAGCGAGACGACTGCCGGCACTGATCCCAACCTCGTCGCCGCCGCGCTGCTGCACGACGTGGTGGAGGACCAGGGCGTCACGCCGGAGGAGATCGCCACCACCTTCGGGCCGGACATCGCCGGCCTCGTCATGGAGGTGACGGACGACAAGGCGCTGACCTCGGTCGAGCGCAAGCGGCTCCAGGTGGAGCACGCGCCCCACCTCAGCCCCCGTGGCAAACTGCTGAAGCTCGCCGACAAGACCTGCAACCTGCGCTCCCTCGCCGACGATCCGCCGGAGGACTGGTCGCAATCGCGCGCCCGCGCCTATGTGGAATGGTCGCGGGCGGTGGCGGCGGGCCTGCGCGGCATCAATCCGGCGCTGGAAGCGGCGTTCGATCAGGCGGCGGACGAGGCCATCGCCGCCATCGAGACGCGGCGGGCGGAGGAATGGGCGGCGGGCTGAGGCCGCAGGGCTATTCCGCCGCGGCCCGGGCCGCCTCGATCTGGCCGATGGCGTCCACCACCGCGTCGAAGGTGAGCATGGTGGAGGCATGGCGCGCCTTGTAGTCGCGCACCGGCTCCAGCACCTTGAAGTCCTCCCAGCGGCCGGCGGGCGGCGGGCCGTTCTCCCGCAGCATCTTCCACATGGTGTCGCGCACCTCGCGCAGCTCCTGAGCGCTGGCACCGATGATGTGGCTGGCCATGAGCGAGGAAGAGGCCTGGCCGAGGGCGCAGGCGCGCACCTCATGGGCGAAGTCGGCCACCGTGTCGCCGTCCATCACGAGATCGATGGTGACGGTGGAGCCGCACAGCCGGGAATGCGCCCGCGCGCTCGCCTGCGGCGCGGCGAGCCGGCCCAGCCGCGGGATATCGGCGGCGAGGGCGAGGATGCGGGCGTTGTAGACGTCATTGATCATGGGCGAACCAATCCGGCGGCGCGGACGGGGCCCATAGGCCTGCCGCGCGAGCATTCCGATCTTATATAGAGACGGGACGAACGGACGCAAAGGCGGCGCGCGCCGCCGCTTCGTGTGGTGTCATCGAACCGCTTTGCGGGACATTCGGGCACCCCCACCCTTGCGAAAACGGCCCTTCGGCCCCATCATGGAACTTGGGCCCGACTTTGAGCCTTCATTTTTGAAACGGACGGCAAAGCCGCCGCCGGCAGGTCCGGCGGGGCGCGGTTTGAGCGACACCGCGCAAGCGAGCCGACAACCGGTGACACTCCCGCCTTTCCCGGCAGCTTCGCGGCTCCGGGGCGGCGGGTCGAACGGAGTTGGTCATGGACGCGGTTGTTAAGTTGTTCAAGGCGCAGGCCGAGAACGAGGAGCGTGAGCGTCAGCTGAAGGCTAAGGCCGCGGCGGCGTTGCGCGCGCCTGCGCCGGACGGCGCCCCTGCGGCCCCCAAGGTTCACCCTCCCCTCGCCGATGGCAGCCCCCGCCCCACCCGGGCCCAGGCGGAAGCCGCGGTGAAGACGCTGCTCGCCTATATCGGCGAAGATCCCGCACGCGAGGGCCTGCTCGACACGCCGAAGCGCGTGGTGAAGGCCTATGACGAGCTGTTCTCCGGCTACGGCGAGGACGCCGACGCGCTGCTGGACCGCACCTTCGGCGAGATCGGCACCTTCGACGACTTCGTGCTGGTGCGCGACATCCCGTTCCATTCCCATTGCGAGCACCACATGGTGCCGTTCGTGGGCAAGGCGCATATCGCCTATTTCCCGGTGGAGCGGGTGGTCGGCCTCTCCAAGATCGCGCGGGTGGTGGACATCTTCGCCCGCCGCTTGCAGACGCAGGAGCACCTGACCTCGCAGATCACCAATGCCCTCGACGAAGGCCTGCGCCCGCGCGGCGTGGCGGTGATGATCGAGGCCGAGCACATGTGCATGTCCATGCGCGGCATCACCAAGCAGGGCGTTTCCACCCTCACCACCCAGTTCACCGGCGTCTTCCGGGATGATCCGGCCGAGCAGGTGCGCTTCATCACTTTGGTGCGCTCCAAAGGCTGACGCAGGACCGCCGCCGAAGGGCGTTCCTGCGGAGGCGGGAGCGCCCGACCCGCGAGCGAAAGAGTCCAGCGAATGAGCGCCGAAACCACCGCCTTCACCTTCCCCGCCGCCGGCAAGGGCGCGGCGCTGGAGGAGGACATCATCCTCTCCCCGCGCTTCGACGCCAACGGCCTCGTCACCTGCGTCGCCGTGGATGCCGGGAATGGCGAGGTGCTGATGCTTGCCCACATGAATGCGGAAGCCCTCGCCCTCACCATGGAGACCGGCGAGGCGCATTATTTCTCCCGCTCCCGTGGCAAGCTCTGGAAGAAGGGCGAGACCTCCGGCCACACCCAGAAGGTGCGGGAGATGCTGATCGACTGCGATCAGGATGCGGTCGTCATCAAGGTGGAGATGGGCGGCACGGGCGCCGCCTGCCACACCGGCCGCCGCTCCTGCTTCTACCGCTCGGTGCCGCTCGGCGCGGCGCCCTCGGCCGAGACCCGCCTCGCCTTCACCGGCGACACCCCGCGCTTCGACCCCGCCGCCGTCTACGGCAAGGGCCACGACGATCACGGGCACGATCACTGACGCCGAAAGCTACCGCCGGATCGCTGTCCGGCGCCGTGGCCACGCTCTCAATCGCATCGGAAACGCCGGCGCAGTGCCGCCCGCCGCCTGCGGGGGCTGGGCGGACGGGAGCACTGCACCGGCAGCGGAGGATTTCAGGCGGTCGCCCTGACGGACGCGCCTGAAACTGTGGCCCGCACGTTCTTATCCGTCATTCCCCGGCCTGTTTCTCGGCATTGCGCGCACCCGGCCCTGTGCATGGCGCGAATCGCCCTCGCCCCTTTTGAAAAAAGCGCACCGCCGACGCCTTCCGGGCAGTTAGTGACATTGACGCGGCAAAGCTTCCCCTGCGATCTTCGCCCCGCGACATCTCCTTCCCCTTCAGGAGGCGATCGCCGCGACCTCTCGACGACAGACAGGTGGACCCTAAGGGCCGCTGACGCCGTCCGGACCAGAAGCCAAGCCCCGATCCGATGCCCCAAGCCACTGCCCCGGCTGCCGCCCAAGCCAACGTCCTTGCGCCGGTGCGGTTCAACACCGCCGACGTGCCGGAGGCCGAGCGCATGGCCTTTGTGCGTGAATTCTACGGCCCCGTGCTGACCGGCCTCGACCTCGCACCGGCCCCCGACGACCCCTTCCGCATCTCGGTGAGCTTCCTGGAACTTCCCGGCGCCTGGGTGGCGCAGGGAACGGCCAGCGCAATGGTCTCGACGCGAACGACCGCGCTGCTCTCCGACGGCATCGATGACCTCACCATCTGCCGTGCCGAGCGCGCCTATCGCGTCACCACGCCGGACGGCCGCGAGATGAACGTGGGCGCTGGCGAAACCGGCGTGTGGAATCTGGGCCAGCGCTCGTCCTCCATCATCCAGCCCGACACCGTATTCCGCAGCGTGCAGGTCTCGCGGCCCCTGCTGCGCGCTCTGGTGCCGAATCTCGACGACCTCGACATGGTGCGGTTCGCGCCGGGCGATCCGGTGCTCGACCTGATGTTCGGCTATGCGGAGCTGGTCGAACGCCAGCACATCGGCTCGGAGGAAGCCGGCCGGCTGGTGGCCGGGCAGCTCGCGGAACTCGCCGCACTGGCGCTCAAGCGCGAGGCGCCCCGGCGCGAAATGTCGGGACGCAACAGCGTCAGGGCCGCACGCCTCGCCGCCGCCAAGGCCGCGATCCACGCAGCCCTGCACCGTCCGGATCTCTCCGCCGCCACCATCGGCGCCCAGCTCGGCATCAGCGCCCGCTATGTGCAAGTGCTGTTCGAGGAGGATGGCGAGACCTTTTCCTCCCATGTCACGCGCCTGCGCATGGAGTGGCTGCGCCGGATGCTCGACGATCCACGCCACGCTCACCGGCGCATCTCCGACCTCGCCTTCGAGGCCGGCTTCCGCGACCTCTCCACCTTCAATCGCCAGTTCCGCCGCCATTTCGGCGAGGCGCCCTCGGCCGCACGTCGCCGAGAGGTGCCATAGGGTGCCACGCTTCGGACACCAGACCTTAGTAAACGTGACCCCATTGTAGCGGTGCGCCGAAACGCTTCGGTGCCGGCGGAGGTTATGCTTCCACGGCGCCAGGCAGGCGGCGCGACGGGAGGCGTCGATGTTTCAGTCCCTCCACTGGCGATCCGGCCCCACCGCAGCGGCCGCCCCCAAAACTGCGGCCTCGCAGGCACCCGCTTCCGCGCCCCAGTCGGGCGAGGCCGGCCCGCCGGATCTCGGCACGCCGGCGCACGCGGCGCCGCGCACGTCCGTGCCCAACGGCCCGGCCATCGGCCTTGCGCTCGGCGGCGGCGCGGCGCGGGGCTTTGCCCATATCGGCGTGCTGAAGGCGCTGGACCGCGCCGGCATCCGCCCCACGGTGGTGGCGGGCACGTCCATCGGCGCGGTGGTGGGCGGCATCTGGGCCGCCGGCAAGCTCGACACGCTGGAAGAGTGGGCGCTCAGCCTCACCAAGCGCAACGTGCTGGGCCTGCTCGATTTCAACCTCGGCGCCGCCGGCCTCATCGGCGGCCGCCGGCTGGTGGAGCTGATGCGCCGGAACGTGGGCGGCCTCACCATCGAAGACCTGCCCATCGTCTTCGCCGCCATCGCCACGGAGCTGGGCACGGGCCACGAGATCTGGCTAACCCGCGGCGACTTCGTGGACGCGATCCGCGCCTCCTATGCCCTGCCCGGCATCTTCACTCCCGTGAAGGTCGGCGGGCGCTGGCTGATGGACGGCGCGCTGGTGAACCCGGTGCCGGTCTCCGCCGCCCGCGCCATGGGCGCGCGCATGGTGATCGCGGTGAACCTCAATGCCGACGTGTTCGGCCGCGGCACGGTCATTCAGGACCATGGCGGCGTGGTGGAGCGCGTCGCCGAGATGGCGGTGGCGGAGAAGAAGGACGGCCTCGCCGGCATCCTCAGCCCCGACCGGCTGCGACGGCAATTCTTCGCCGGTCCTTCCGGCGACGGTCCGCGCGGGCTGACCACGGTGATGATCGATGCCTTCAACATCACCCAGGACCGCATCGCCCGCTCGCGCCTCGCCGGCGATCCGCCGGACGTGATGCTTTCCCCCAAGCTCGGCCGCATCGGCCTGTTCGAATTCCAGCGGGCGAAGGAGGCCATCGCCGCCGGCATGGAGACGACGGAGCGGGCGCTGGAGGACATCACATCAACCATGGTGGCGCTGGGCTGAGGCCCCGCGCCATGCATGAGTATAGCTGCCGTCCGGCGGGCGGAGCGGCTATGGTCCGCCATCGTCCGGATCAGGATCTGCCCCGCAATGTTCTACGAGCCGTCCAAGCGCAATCATGGCCTGCCCTTCTCGCCGCTGAAGGCCATCGTCGCCCCCCGCCCCATCGGCTGGATTTCCTCGCTGACGCCGGAAGGCGTGGCGAACCTTGCGCCCTATTCCTTCTTCAACCTGATCTGCGAGGCGCCGCCGCTGGTGATGTTCTCCTCGGCCGGCCACAAGGACAGCGCCGCCAACATCGAGGCCACCGGCGAGTTCGTCTGCAATCTCGCCACCCTCGATCTGATCGATGCGGTGAACCTCACCTCCGCCCCCGCCCCGCGCGACGTGAGCGAGTTCGACCTCGTGGGCCTCGAGCGCGCGCCCTCGCGCCTCGTGAAGCCGCCCCGCGTCGCCGCCAGCCCCTGCGCCCTCGAATGCGTCTATGTGGAGACCTTCCGCCCCAGGGGGAAGGACGGCACGCTGCCCGACCAGCACATGATCATCGGCGAGATCGTCGGGGTCCATGTGGACGACGCCGCCATCGTGGACGGGCGGGTGGACATGCGGGTCATGAAGTCCCTCGCCCGCTGCGGCTATCTCGATTACTCCTTTGTCGATGAACTGACCGAGCGCGAGCGCCCGCCGGGCGGTGGCATGGACCTGAAGGCGCGGACGCCGAAGGCCTGAGCGTCGGCACCGCCATCTGTCCGCCTCCCCAGCGCTCCCTCATCCGGGATGATCGACATGCAGCGCGAGTCGCGAGACGCGGGTCACGGGAATGCGACGCCAAAGGCATGGTGCGCGGGCCTGTGCCTGTGCGCCATCGCCCTCCTTGCTAGCGATGCCTTTGCGGAAGATGCGGCCGCCGTCCATCAGGGGCATGGCGGCATCACCGCGGCCGAACTGCCGGGGACACCGACCCGCGCGCTGGATTCGAAGGAGATCTTCCGCCAGCCCGACGGCCAGGGCCGGGAAACCATCGTCTATCGCACCGTGCGGGCGCCCGGCACGCGGGCACCCATCCATTTTCACGATGACGGCGGGCTGACCTGCGTCATCGAAGGGGAAATGACGCTATACCTCGAAGGCGCCGCCCCCGCGAAGGCGTCGGCGGGACAGTGCTATTCCATGCCCTCGGGCAAGCCCATGTCGGGGGTGAACAGCGGGTCGGCCAACGCCGTGCTGCTCGACATCTTCACCGTCAAGGCCGGCGCACCGGCCTGGCGTGTGACGGAGGACGGGGTGGAGGGTATCCAGCAGCAGTTCGCTACGCCCGCACGGTGAGCGTCGCCTGCTTGCGTCGGGATCACTCCGCCGGCGTGCCCTTGCAGGGCATGGCGCGTTCGGTTGGCGCGTAGATGAGGATGTCGGGCTTGAACCGCTCGACGGCGCCCATCTCGAAGCGGCAATAGCGGTGGTGCATCCAGGCATAGGCCGACGCCTGCGACACGCCGAGGCCGCGCCAGGAGCCCTGCGAGAAGCTGTCGCCGATGACCATGATGCGCGGGCCGGCATGGCCCGTGTCGATGGCATAGGGCTGGAACGGATCGTTGTCCGGCACCGGCTTGAAGATGCCGGGGATGAGCTTCGGGTCCTTCGGCGCCACCATGGGCCCCTTGGGCGGGAACATCACGTCCGGCGGGTTCGGCACGGGCGCGCCCGTCGCCCTGAGCAGGTCGCCGGTGAGGCGCGGCTCGGGCGGGCCGAGGGCGTCCTCGGGCTTCACTTCCAGATCGGGGCGGCCGGCGGCGGCCATGGCGGCATTGAAGCCGAGGAGCTGGCCGCGCTGGTTCCAGTGGGTGTCGTAGCGCCAATGCACCGGCCCGGTCTTCTTCGCCTCGGCGAGGATGGGGCGCATGTCCACGAAGGTGATGCCGGCCGCCTTCATCTTCTCCGCAACGAGATCGTACTCGGTGGGCGAGACCTTCAGGCGCCGCGCATAGGCGGGCAGGTTCTCGAAATTGGTGGTGTGGCCGTTGGGCGGAATGAGCACGACGAAGCGCCCACCATGGGCCTTCATGTAGGCGTTCATGCGCTCGGCGAGCGCGACGATGCCGCTCACCGCCTCCGGCCGCACCAATTGGCCGAGCGACTGCTCCAGCGCGTGCTCGTCCTTCAGGAAGAGCGAGCCGTTCTCGCCCTTCAGGGCGAGGTCGCCCTGGGTGTCGCCGATGAAGCGCACATAGGAGCGGTGGGCCGTGAGCACCGCGCCGCGGAAGCCGAAGACGTTGTTGATGTAGGGATCGAGCCGGCGCGCCGCGTCCTCCCACCAGCGCGCCTCGGGGGCGGCAACGGTGCGAAGCGGCGCCGGCAGGTCCGGGGCGATGAGGCCGATGGTGGGCAAGGTGAGGATGGCGAAGAAGATCACCGCCCACCAGCGGCGAAAGGACATCAGAAGCGGCATCGCGTCCCTCCCTTTTCCATAGCGGTTTCGAGCGAAGTGGCGCCCGGTTCGCGTGAAGAAAACGCGTCAAAGCAAAAATCTAGGCCGTTTCCCACGGACACGGCCTAGAACCGGAAGTACAGGAAGGGCGAGTAGGTCGCCGCTCCCACCGAGAGCACGCAGAGCACGAACAGGCCCCACACCACCACGCTGTCCACCGCGCCGAACACGGCGAGCCGGACCTTCGGCGCCATGCTCCTGCCGCCCGGACGGGGCAGGCCGAACATGGCGAGCGGCCACGCCAGCACGAGGATGGCGAGCGTCACCGGCTTCAGCTCCACCTCCAGCTGGGCGGAAAGATAGCCGGCGCCGTTCATCCCCACGAGGCCCTGGAACAGCTCCAGCGCCTGGGGCAGGCTGTCGGCGCGGAACCACACCCAGCCGGTGAGCACCACCAAGAGCACGTAGAGGTGGGAGAGAACGCGCGGCGCCGCCTTCATCCACGCGCCGAAGCGGGTGCGCTCCAGCACCAGGAAGGTGCCGTGGTGGGCGCCCCAGATCACGAAGGTCCAGCTCGCCCCGTGCCACAGGCCGCAGAGCAGGAAGACGGTCCACAGGTTCGCCGCCGTGTGCCAGTGGCCATGCCGGTTGCCGCCGAGGGGGATGTAGAGATAGTCGCGGAACCAGCTCGACAGGCTCATGTGCCAGCGGCGCCAGAAATCCGAGATGGAGCGCGCGCCATAGGGCAGGTTGAAGTTGCGCGGGAACTTCAGCCCCATGGCGATGGCGAGGCCGATGGCCATGTTGGAATAGCCGCCGAAGTCGAAATAAATCTGCAGCGCATAGGCGGTGACGCCGAGCCATGCCTCGCCGAGATTGGGGGTGGCGGTGTGGTCGAACACCGCGCTGACCACGGGGGCCACCTCGTCGGCGATCAGCACTTTCCAGGAGAGGCCGATGACGAAGATGCGCAGGCCCGCCGAGACGCGGCCCAGCGTGGTGCGCCGCTGCCGGATGCGCCGGTGGATGGTGGAGTAGCGGACGATGGGTCCCGCCACCAGCTGCGGGAACATGGTGATGTAGACCGCGATCTCCTCGAACCGCCCGTTGGCCGAGGCTTTCCGGCGGTACACGTCCACGAGGTAGGAGATCGCGTGGAAGGTGAAGAAGGAGATGCCGAGCGGCAGCGCCGGATGCACCACCGGCAGCGCGAGGCCCGCCGGTGCCAGCAGCAGATTGAGGTTCTGCGCCAGGAAGCCGGAATATTTGAAGGCGATGAGCCCGGCAAGGTTCGCCGCCACCGCGAGGCCCAGCACGCGGAGCCGCCAGCGCTCGCTGCGGCCGTCGATGGCGAGGGCAAGGAAATAGTTGCCGACGATGGACACCGCCAGCACCGCCACGTTGGCGATCCCGCCCCAGGCGTAGAACACCAGCGAGAAGGCGAGCAACACCATGTTCTTCGCGCGCACGCCTGGGGTCGCGAAGTAGCACAGCAGGAATGCCGGCAGGAAATAGAACAGGAAGGTGACGGAGGAGAAGACCATGGCTCGCCGGCGCCCGGGGCGTCAGTAGACGAACTGCTCGCGCAGGATGCGTTCGTCGAGACCATGGTCGGGGTCGAACAGCATGTCCACGGAGGAGGTGGTATCGAGCCGGGCCGAGACGGCGATGATATCGCGCACCTCGAAATGGTCGGCCGCCGCGCTCACCGGGCGCTTGTCGGCCTCCATCACGGCGATGTCGATGCGCGCGCGGTCCGGCACCAGCGCGCCGCGCCAGCGGCGGGGGCGGAAGGGCGAGATGGGGGTGAGCGCCAGAAGCGCCGTGCCCAGCGGCAGGATCGGCCCGTGGGCGGAGAGGTTGTAGGCGGTGGAGCCGGCCGGGGTCGCGACGATGATGCCGTCGCAGATCAGCTCCTCCAGCCGCATCTTGCCGTCGATGGAGATGCGCAGCTTTGCCGCCTGGTAGGACTGGCGCAGCAGGGACACCTCGTTGAAGGCCGGGGCACGGTGGCGCATGCCGGTTGAGGTGACGGCCTCCATCATCAGGGGATGGATGGTGACCTGCTGGGCGGCGGTGAGGCGCTCGACCAGCCCTTCCTCGCGGAAGGTATTCATCAGGAAACCCACCGAGCCGCGGTGCATGCCGTAGATGGGCAGGGTGCGCTCGCGGAAGCGATGCAGGGTCTGCAGCATCAGGCCGTCGCCGCCGAGGGCGACCACCACGTCGGCGTCTTCCTCCGCCACTTCGCCATAGCGCGCGATGAGGCGCTCGCGCGCGGTCTCGGCCTCGGGCGTCTGGCTGGAAACGAAGGCGATGCGCTGGAAACGGGGTTCGCTCATCGGTGCGTCGGTCAGGAGGATCGTCCGGTCGGCGGGCCGGGAGCGGAAGGGGCCGGGAACGGTCTAGCCGTCCCGCCGCCGTCTGTCGAGGCGCCGGGAGGGATGGTAGGGTCGCGTTTGAGGCGCATCGGCCCGTTTGCCCCGCCTCGCGCCCCGGAGGAACCCATGCCCGCGCGCATCGTGTACGCCACCTTCCCCAGCGTCGCGGAGGCCGAGGAGATGGCCCGCACCCTGGTGGAGGCGCGCCTTGTCGCCTGCGCCAACATCCTGCCGGAGATGGTCTCCATCTACCGCTGGGAGGGGCAGATCGAACGCGGCACCGAGGCGGTGATGATGCTGAAAACCACATCGGAGCGCGCGGCCGAAGTGGTGGAGGCGGTGCGCGCCGCCCACCCCTACGACGTGCCCGCCATCGTGGTGCTGCCGCTCGAAGGCGGGCTGCCGGCCTATCTCGCCTGGATCGCCGGCGAGGTGGCGGCGGGCTGAGACGCCCGCCGCTCGGCCCTCAGAGCACCGGGCGCCAATAGACCGGCTGGTAGCGGTAGCCGTCGCCCTGCTTCTCCAGATAGGCCGCGCCGGGGAACGGGAAGTGATAGCCCGCCACCAGGATGCGGTCCGCCGCGAGCCGGTCGTAGGTCTTGCGCCGCACCGCCTCGGCCGCCGCCGCATCCATGTCGAACATGGCGTGCCAGCCGGGATTGGCCACGAACAGGGCCGGCAGATTGGTGATGTCGGACTGGATGAAGAGGGTGTCGAAGCCCGAATCCAGCTCGAAAGAGGTATGCCCCGGCGTATGGCCCGGCGTGCCGACCGCCTTCAGCCCCGGCGCAACCTCCTTGTCCCAGGCGTAGCGCTCCACCTTGCCCTCGAACGGCTTGAACACGCGGCGCATATTCTGGAAGCCGGCCTTGAGGCCATCAGGCGCGCGGCTCATCTGGCCGTCGTCCATCCAGAACGCCCATTCGCGCTCCGGCACCATCAGCTGCGCCTTGGGGAAGGCGGGCGTGCCATCGGCGGCAAGCAGGCCGTTGATATGGTCCTGATGGAAATGGGAGATGACCACCTGATCGATGGAGGCGGGGTCGATCGCCAGATCCTGCAGGGTGCCGCGCACGAGGCCCACGGGGCCGGCCTGCCCGCCATTTCCGGTATCGATCAGCACCTTCTTGCCGCCGATATCGAGCAGCAGGACGGTGAAGGAGATCGGCACCTGGTTTTCCGGCAGATAGGCCTTCTTCAGGGCCGCATTCACCGCGTCCTTCGGCTGGTTGCGCACGAAGGTGTCGGACAGCGGGATCGTGCGCATGCCGTCGGAGATGGCCGTCACCACCACGTCGCCGACCTTGTAGCGATAGGCGCTCGGTACCTGCACCGGGCCGGATGCCTTGGCAGCATCGGGATTGGGGGCGGGGGTGGATTGGGTGCCGGCGACGGGCTGGGCGGGCGTCTGGGCGGCGGCGCCACCCAGTCCACCGGCAATGGCACCGGCCATGCCGGCCGTACCGGCCAGAAGGGTCCGACGGGAAACCTCGGTCATCCAATTCTCCTCGGGGCATGAAGCGCCGGGGAGATTAGGACACGCTTTCAAGGCAGGTCGATGCCGGAACGGAAACGCCGCGCTCACATCCCTGCGAGCGCGGCGTTTCGAATGATCAGCTTGACCAACAGCTTAGCCGCAGAGATCAGCGCACCGCCGATCCGCGACCCCTATCAGCGCACCGGCGGCGCGTACTGGATGCCGCCCATGCTCCACAGCTGGTTGATGCCGCGCGGGATGCCGAGCTTGGAAGCGGCGCCCACGTTGCGCTCGAAGCTCTCGCCGTAATTGCCCACCGCCTTCACGATGCGCACGACGAAGTCCTTCGTCACACCCAGCTCCTCGCCGTAATTGCCCTCATTGCCCACGAGGCGCTTCACCTCGGGCTTCTGGGACTTGATCGCGGCGTCCAGCGTGTTGGTGGCGACGCCGAGCTCCTCGGCATTGATCATCGCGTACACCGTCCACTTCACCAGATTGAACCACTGGTCGTCGCCCTGGCGGACGACGGGGCCGAGGGGCTCCTTGGAGATGACGTCGGGCAGCACGATGTGGTCACCGGGCTTAGCCATGGTGAGGCGCAGGGCATAGAGCTGCGACACGTCGGTGGTGAGCGTGTCGCACTTGCCCTCGTCATACGCCTTCACCAGCTCGCCGGAGGTTGGCAGGGTGACCAGCTCCAGCGTCATGCCGTTGGCGGCGAAATAGTCCTTGGTGTTGCTCTCGGCGGTGGTGCCCGCCTGGACGCAGACCTTGGACTTGTCGAGCTCAAGGGCGGACGTGACCTTGCGCGCGTCACGCACCAGGAAGCCCTGGCCGTCATAATAGTTGATGGCGGTGAAGAGCAGGCCGAGCTTGGCCTCGCGCTCCAGCGTCCAGGTGGAGTTGCGCGAGAGCACGTCGATATCGCCCTTGGTGAGGGCGGGGAAGCGCTCGTCCGCGGTCAGCGGCACGTACTTCACCTTGTTCGCGTCGTCGAAGATGGCCGCCGCCAGCGCCTTGCAGACGTCGACGTCGAAGCCCGACCACTTGCCGGAGGCATCCTGCGCGGAGAATCCGGGGAGCCCCTTGGAGACGCCGCAGACCAGTTCGCCGCGGTCCTTCACGGTCTTGAGGGTCTGCGCAGTTGCCGCCGTCGCGCCGAGCGCAAGGGCCGCGCCGGCCATTAGGGCCAGGATCGTCTTCATGAAGTCCCCCAGTGAAAATGTGTCGGAAAGGGCCGCTCTCAGAGAGCGGCCTGCTGGCGAACCACGACCTTCGTGCCCACCGGGACACGGCTGTAGAGGTCGATGATCTCGCTGTTCACGAGGCGGAAGCAGCCCGACGACACGGCGTAGCCGATGGTCTGCGGCTGGTTGGTGCCGTGGATGCGGTAGACGGTGCCGCCGATATAGAGCGCGCGGGCGCCCATGGGATTGCCGGGGCCGCCGGCCATGAAGCGCGGCAGATAGGGCTGGCGCTGGATCATCTCGGACGGCGGGGTCCAGTCCGGCCACTCGGCCTTGCGCTCGATGGTCTTCAGGCCCGACCACTGGAAGCCGTCGCGACCCACGCCGATGCCGTAGCGCATGGCGCGGTTGTCGCCCTGCACGAGGTACAGGAAGCGCTCGTTGGTGTGGATCACGATGGTGCCGGGCTTTTCCGTGGTGCGGAAATACACCGGCTGGTGGCGGAACTGCGGATCGAGCTGGGCGATGTCATCGTCCGGGGCGGTGAGGCCCGGCTGTTCGTCGATGTCCATCACGGCGCCCGGGCCACCGCGCGGGCCCACCTGGGCGCTGGCGCCGGTGGCGAAGGCAAACACGCCCACCTGAAGCAGGGCGGCGAAGGTCAAGGTCTTGATCGTCACAGGCATCATGCCGGCCTCTTCTAGACGCATCCCGGGCTATGAACCCGGTCGAGCGGTGTCCTCGCCGATCGTGCGGCCACCAAAGGCGCCCGACCGGTTTCCCACCCCGCGTGACCCGCCCTGCCTTCCCAAAAAGGCCCTCCCTGGACCTTTCCGGAACGACGCCGGCATGGCGAACACTCACGACCCCGCATTCCGATTAGCCGAGGCCGCGCGCGAGGGAAAGGGGGGACGCGGCCGAAGCACTGAAGCATTTTGGTCCTGAAGGATTGCTGAACGGTATCCGGAGCGTGGATCGCGTGTTTTTCCCGCCCCGGGGCTGTCGCCGGCCTTGCCTGGGCGCCCCGTTCGCCCCCGGCGTCGGGCGCGCGCGCTTTACGCGGCGCCATGGCCTCGCCTAAAAGGGCGCGCTTAACGAAAAGGCCTACCTGCGAGGTGCGCAGGAGTGGGCCGCAAGGAGCCGAGACATGATTTCCCTGACCTTCCCCGACGGCGCCAAGCGCGATTATGCCGAGGGGACGTCCGGCGCGGATATCGCCGCCGCCATCTCCAAATCCCTCGCCAAGAAGGCCGTGGCCGTCACCCTCGACGGGGAGCTGGCCGACCTGTCCCAGCCCATCACCCGCGACGCGAAGCTCGAGATCGTCACCCGCGACGATCCCCGCGCGCTGGAGCTGATCCGGCACGACTGCTCGCATGTGATGGCGGAAGCGGTGCAGGAGCTGTGGCCGGGCACCCAGGTCACCATCGGCCCGGTGATCGAGAACGGCTTCTATTACGACTTCGCCCGCAACGCCCCCTTCACCTCGGAAGACCTGCCGGTCATCGAGGCGAAGATGCGCGAGATCATCGCCCGCGACCGCCCCTTCACCAGGGAAGTGTGGACGCGCGAGGAGGCCAAGCGCGTGTTCGCCGCCAAGGGCGAGAACTACAAGGTCGAGCTGGTCGACGCGATCCCGGAAGACCAGGACGTGAAGATCTACAAGCAGGGCGAGTGGTTCGACCTCTGCCGCGGCCCGCACATGCCCTCCACGGGCAAGATCGGCAACGCCTTCAAGCTGATGAAGGTGGCGGGCGCCTATTGGCGCGGTGATTCGAACAACCCGATGCTCACCCGCATCTACGGCACCGCCTGGCAGGACGAGAAGGAGCTGGGCGCCTATCTCCACCGGCTGGAGGAGGCCGAGAAGCGCGACCACCGCCGCCTCGGCCGGGAGATGGACCTGTTCCACTTCCAGGAGGAAGGCCCCGGCACGGTCTTCTGGCATCCCAAGGGCTGGACCCTGTTCCAGGAACTGGTCGCCTACATGCGCCGGCGGCTGAAGGCCGACTACAGCGAGGTCAACGCCCCGCAGGTGCTCGACCACTCCCTGTGGGAGACCTCCGGCCACTGGGGCTGGTACAAGGAGAACATGTTCAAGGTCCAGTCGGCCGGCGACGAGACCAAGGACGAGCGCGTGTTCGCGCTGAAGCCGATGAACTGCCCCGGCCATGTGCAGATCTTCAAGCACGGCCTGAAGAGCTATCGCGACCTGCCCATGCGCCTCGCCGAGTTCGGCGCGGTGCACCGCTACGAGCCCTCCGGCGCGCTGCACGGGCTGATGCGCGTGCGCGGATTCACCCAGGACGACGCCCACATCTTCTGCACCGAGGAGCAGATGGCGGCGGAGTGCCTGAAGATCAACGATCTCATCCTCTCCACCTACGCCGATTTCGGCTTCGAGGAGATCGTGGTGAAGCTCTCCACCCGGCCGGAGAAGCGCGTCGGCTCGGATGCCGTGTGGGATCACGCCGAGGAGGTGATGACCCGCGTGCTGGCCGAGATCGAGGCCCAGTCGGGCGGGCGCATCAAGACCGGCATCCTGCCGGGCGAAGGCGCCTTCTACGGTCCCAAGTTCGAATACACGCTGAAGGATGCCATCGGCCGTGAATGGCAGTGTGGCACCACGCAGGTGGACTTCAACCTGCCGGAGCGGTTCGGCGCCTTCTATGTGGATGCGGACGGCCAGAAGAAGACGCCGGTGATGATCCACCGCGCCATCTGCGGCTCCATGGAGCGCTTCACCGGCATCCTCATCGAGCACTTCGCCGGGCACTTCCCGCTGTGGCTCGCGCCGACCCAAGTGGTGGTGGCCACCATCACCTCGGATGCGGATGATTACGCCGCCGAGGTGGTGCGCGAGCTGAAGGCGGCCGGCCTTCGCGCGGAACTCGACCTGCGCAACGAGAAGATCAACCTCAAGGTGCGCGAGCACTCGCTGGCCAAGGTGCCGGTGCTGCTGGTGGCGGGCAAGAAGGAGGCGGCCGAACGCACCCTCTCCATCCGCCGCCTCGGCTCCAACGCCCAGACCTCGGGGTCTCTGGACGAGGTGGTGGCGGCGCTGGTGGACGAGGCCGTGCCGCCGGACCTCAAGCGCAAGGTGCTGGCCGCCAAGGCGGCGTGAGCTTTCGTCGCGTGAGGCTCAATGATCTGACGGACGGGGCGCTTCGGCGCCCCGTTCCTTTTGCCGCCTACTTCTTCAGCGTCGCGAAATAGGCGGCGAGGTCCGCCGCCTCGGCGCGGGTGAGGGAGACCTGGGGCATCTGGGGGTGCGGCTTCAGCAGGCGGAAGGCCAGCCAGGGGCCGGAAAGGTCGCCGTCGCGCGCGGCGATGCTGGCGAAGGTGGGGGCGTCGCTGGCGGCGCTCTGGGGCGCGGTCCCGACCACATGGCAGCTGGCGCACCAGCGCTGGGCGATCGCCTGCCCGGCCGCGGCGTCGGCGGCGCTGGCGGGTGCGGCGGCAAGAAACGGCGTGGCGAGGCCGAGGAGCGCGACGACGCCGGTCGCACGCAGGAAAAGACGCACCATGGGGACCCTCCGGACGAGGCGGCGGACGGGCGTCACTTCGCCAGAACCTCCACCTCCTGGTTCTTGCCGGCCTCGACCTTGATGTCGCGGCTGAAATTCTTGCCGTCCTTGCGGGCGATGACGGAATAGTCGCCTTCCGAGAGCACGAGGGTCGGGAAGGCGCCGATGGATTCCTTGATGGTGTCGCCGCCGGGGGTGATGACCGTCCACTGGGTGTCGGCCTGCGCCTCGCCGTGGGCCACCTTCACCAGCTTCAGGCTGATCTGCGCCGCCCGGTGATGGACCGTCGCATCGGTGAGCTTGCCGGGCTGGACGATCACGTCCGCGCGCACCACGGCGTTGGCGTCGCCATAGGTGGAAACCACGTGATAGGTGCCCTCCGGCAGCAGCACCACGTCGCCCGCGGCGGCGCCGCGATAATAAGGCTGGCTGGAGGTGCGGCCCTGCAGGAAGGAGCCCTCGAAGATGTCGAAGGTGAGCTTCTGGGCGGGGATGGGCTTGTCGTCCACGTCGGCGGCGAGGCGCAGGGCGCCGGCCGGCACCTCGAACGCCTGCCGGCGCGAGACCGGCCCCATCTGCACCCGCTGCGCCGCGGTGGCGAAGCCGTAGGTGACGTGGACGATGTAGCCGCCCGGATTGAGGAAGAAGACGGGCGCCGGCTCCGAACTCTCCGCCACCAGCGGGAAGGCACCGGTGGAGGCCTCCGGCTGGTCGGCGAAGACGCGCCAGACGAGGCCGCGTGGGATGGAGCCGCCTTCCGCACCGAAGCGCGCATAGACGCCGAGCGCCGCCTTGCCGGGAGGTGCCGGCGGCAGCACGGAATGCGGCTCGCGGCCGGGTTGGCCGGCCTGCGCCGAGGGACCGGGCTGGCCGGGGGGCGGAGGCAGGCCCGGCGGCAGCCCGGTGGGCCGCGCGGCGGGCGGGGTGCCGAACGGGCCGGGCGGTGGGGGCGTGGTGGGCGGGCCGAGAAACTGCATGGATTGCGCGGCGGCGGGCCCTGCTCCCGCAACGAGACCCAGGGGCGCCAGCGCGGCCCAGATCCCCAATGCAGCCACCCGCATCGCGCGCCCGACCGCCCACATCCGCGACGCCGGGGCGGACGGCCGGGGGTCGCGGAACCGGGGGAAAGCACGAGCGAAGCGGATCATGCCCCTGACGTGCACAAAATTCGGGGCGGATTCAAGTCACCCGCCGCGTCAGCCTGCGGCCGGTTGCCGCCGCGCCCGCGCGGTTCCTTACCGGGCGGCCGCTCTGTAGATTGCCCCGGACCCTTTCATCGGATGCCATTGCCCCCATGACCGATACAAGCCCCGAGACCATCGCCCTGCTCGCCACCCGCCGCTCGTCGCGCGTGCTCGATCTCACCGCCCCCGGCCCGTCGCCGGAGGAGCTGGACACCATCCTCACCATCGCCGCCCGCGTGCCGGACCATGGCAAGCTCGCCCCCTGGCGCTTCATCGTGCTGGAGGGGGACGGCCGCGACCGGGCCGGCGCGCTGCTGGCGGAGGCGCTGGCGCAGTCCGATCCGGGCGTCGGGGAGAAGCGGCTGGAGGATGAGCGCGCCCGTTTCCTGCGCGCCCCCCTCGTGGTGGCGGTGGTCTCGCGGGCGGCACCGCACGTGAAGATCCCGGAATACGAGCAGTTGCTGTCGGCCGCCGCCGCCTGCCAGAACATCCTCGTCGCCTGCGCGGCGCTGGGCTACGGCGCCACCTGGCTCACCGAATGGACGACCTACGACGCCAATGCCCGCGCGGCGCTGGGCCTCGACGAGTTCGAGCGCTTCGTCGGCTTCATCTATATCGGAACCGCCACCCAGAAGCTGGAAGACCGCCCCCGCCCGCCCCTCGCGGCTGTGGTGACGCGGTTCTGAGCGCACGCGGGCGCATGAAGCGCCAGCGGAATGCGGGCCGGGGTCCAGCGCGAGACGCCGCGGCAGGCGCTTCCTGATCCCCGCTCATGGGTATTGCCCACTGCGCGGGAGTTTTGCGCTGGGCCCCGGATCAGCGCTCCGGCTGCGCCGTCGCTTGTCCGGGGAACCGGGGCTCAGTCCCCTGCCGCCTCACTCGTCCGAAAGCGGGTGAAGGTCGCGCACCATGCTCTTGAGGCGTTCGTCCAGAACATGGGTATAGATCTGGGTGGTGGAGACATCGGCATGGCCGAGCAGGGTCTGCACCACCCGAAGGTCCGCGCCGTGGGCCAGAAGATGGCTGGCGAAGGCGTGGCGCAGGACGTGAGGGGAGAGCTTGGCGGGATCGAGCCCAGCAGCGAGCGCCAGCTCTTTCAGATCCCGCGCCGCCTGCTGGCGGGTCACGTAGCCGCTCTCGCCCGAGGACGGGAACAGCCAGCGCGACGCCTCCAGCCCCGCCGCCTTGCGCGCATCGAGATAGGCCGCCATGGCCGCCCGCGCGGGATCGGAGAGCGGCACGAGCCGTTCCTTGCGGCCCTTGCCGGTGACGAGAATGGCATCGCCCCGCGCCCGCGCGGCGGCGGCCGGCAGCGAAACGAGTTCGGAAATGCGCAGGCCGCTGGCATAGAGCAGCTCGACCACGGCAGCGGTGCGCCGGCGCTTCAGCATCTCCGCGCGCACTTTGCCGGCGGCCTCGCCCTCCCCCGCCGGGACCTCGGCCGCGCGGGCGTGGGCGGTTTCGATCAGGGTGGAGACCTCCTCCACCGTGAGCACCTTGGGCAAAGGCCGCCCGCGCCTCGGGCCTTCCAGCACGGCGGCGGGATCATCCCCCCGGTGCCCCTCGGCATAGAGAAAGCGGAAGAACTGGCGCACGGCGGAGAGGCGCCGCGCCACGGTGGTGGCCTTGAAGCCCCGGGTGGAGAGATCGGCGAGCCAGTCGCGGATGGCCTGCGTATCGGCCGCGGCGATGGCGCGGGGGGCGAGGAAGTCCGCGAGGTCGGTCAGGTCGCGCCGGTAGGCGTCCAGCGTATTGGCGCCCGCGCCGCGCTCCACCGCCTGCATGTCGAGGAACAGCGCGACCGGACCTTGGGCCGTCGCGCCGGGCGTCGTCATTTGCCGATCTTTTCGGGGGCGACGGTGAAGGAGAGTTCCCGCTCCTGCGGCTCGACCCGCGTGGCGAGCGCCCACAAGGCGGCATAGCCGAGGCCGCCGAGCACGGCCAGCACCACCAGAATGCGGAAGAGCGTGGGCATCGCCGGCTCCTTCAGGTGCGGGCGCGAATCGCCCGCGGGCACCCCTCTCGCGCCAGAGGTGCCACGGCCCGCGCCGCCATTCAACCCGAGGCGCCGCACCAGTGCCCTTTGGCACCAGCGACGCAGGGTCGCCTTGGACGGGCGGGGTGGCGGGTGCTTTGCTGCCGCCTCCCAACGAGGAGGAAATGATGAGCGACATCTGGTTCAAGGCGGGCGAGGCGACGGTGCTGGCGGCGGACGGGCAGGTGACGGACGCCATGCCGGAAGTGCTGATCGGCTCGGTGCGCGGCCCGGTGGGTCAGGCCTTCGCCTCCATGATGGGGCAGGTGCAGGGCCACACCCGCATGTTCGTGGTGCGCGACCTCAACCAGATGGTGCGCCCGGCGACGATGATGACCACCAAGGCCACCATCCACACCGCCGAATATGTGGAACTGCTCGGCGGCGTCGTGCAGGCGGCCATGGGCGACGCCATCGTCGATTGCGTCAGCGAGGGCATCATCCCCAAGGATCAGGTGGACGAGCTGGCCATGATCATCATGGTGTGGCTGGACCCGCGCTGCCCCGAGGACCCCAACCTCGACAAGGCCGACCTCTACCGCACCAATTACGAGGCGACCAAGCTCGCCATCTCCCGCGCGCTGAAGAGCGAGCCGTCCATCGACGAGCTGATCGCCAACCGCAAGAGCGTCAAGCACTACGCGCTCGAGGGCGTCATCGAGTACTGAGCCCGGTCACGGTGACGCGCGAGGTCGCCGTTCGCTGAAGCCGTCGTCATCATCGACGCCGTCATGCCCCGGCTCGTCCGGGGCATCCACTTCAGCTTTTGCTCTGCAAAGCGATACGCAGGGCAGACCTGGCCAAACCGTGGATCCCCCGCACAAGGCGGGGGATGACGGCCGGGGATAACGGCGGGGACGTTCCCCGGTCACGGTGACGTTGGTGGAGCCGGACCCGCCGCTCGGCTAGGGTCCGGCTTGCGCCGGTGGTCAGGGGGCGGGTCCGGCCGAATTTTTTCCGGGCCGGCCCCATCATCCGCCCGGCCGCGTTCCGCGTATCGAGAGCATGAATGTCGCCGAGCCCAGTCTCATCGTCGAACTGCCGAAGCCGCGTCGCACCCGAACGCTGCCGAACGGCGGCGTTCGTCCGGGCGGAGCCTCGGCCATGAGCGTCCAGCCCGCCGAGCCACGGGTCGCCGCCTCCGGCGCCGAGCTGAGCGCACTCATCGTCGCCATCGCCACTCGCGCCGATCGCGAGGCGTTCGGCCGGCTGTTCCGCCATTTCGCGCCGCGGGTGAAATCCTATCTCGTGCGCAACGGCCTCTCCGCCAATGCCGCCGAGGAGCTGGCGCAGGAAACCCTGCTGACGGTGTGGCGCAAGGCGGCCTATTTCGACCCCACCCGCGCCGCCGCCTCCACCTGGATCTTCACCATCGCCCGCAACCTCTCCATCGACCTCAAGCGCCGCGAGCGCTATGGTGATACCTATCAGGCCGAGGCCCACGAGGACGAGGTTGACGAGACCTCGGGCGAGACCATCCTCATGACCGCCGAGCGGGAAGCGCGCGTGCGCGCCGCCCTCGCCAAGCTGTCGGAGGAACAGGCCACCATCGTCCGCCTCTCCTTCTTTCAGGAGAAACCCCATTCGCAGATCGCGCAGGAGCTGGGCATTCCGCTGGGCACCGCCAAGTCGCGCGTGCGCCTCGCGCTCAACCGTCTGCGCGCTTTGCTGGAAGACCTGAAATGAGTGCTTCGACCCATCCCGGCACCGAGACCCTGCTGCGCTACGCGGCGGGCACGCTGCCGGCCGGTCCCCGCCTGCTGGTGGATGTGCATCTCGAAGGATGTCCCGAATGCCGGGCGACGGTGGCCCGGCTGATGTCCGTCGGCGGCGCTCTGCTCGAGGCCTGCGAGCCCCTCGCCCTCGCTCCCGACGCCCTCGACCGCGCGCTGGCGCGGCTTGATCGCCCGTCCACACGTCGCAATCCCGCCGCGCTCCATCATGCGGAAGCCGCGGGAGCAACGCCGCCGAAGCGCTGGCCGCTGCCCGAGGGGCTGAAGCTGCCCCCCGGCGTGGTGCTGCCGCCGGCCATCGCCTCCCGCCGCATCGGCCGCCTGGTGCCGGTGGCACCGGGTGTTCGGCTCGGCCTCGTGCATCTGGAGGAAGACCCGGACGCGCAGGTGCTGCTGTTCCGCATCGCGCCGGGACGGGCCATTCCCCAGCATACCCATGCGGGGCTCGAATTCACCCATGTGATCTGCGGCGGCTTCAGCGACCCGGACGGCCATTACGGCCCCGGCGATCTCGTGGAGTGCGACGCAGAGGTGGACCACTCCCCCCGCGTGGATGATGACGGCGAATGCATCTGCCTCGCCGCCTTCGACGGCCGCATCCGCTTCCGCGGCCTGCTCGGCATGGTGACGCGGCCGTTCCTCTGAGCGGTTGATCGTTGCTTCGCTCAGGCGCCGCGCGGGCTTTATGGGGAACCCTCAGAACTGCGTGCGCGTCACGCCCCTCTTCACCACCGCCAGCGCCTCGGTCAGGTCGCTCGCCAGCTCCGCCTTCTGGACGGGACCGAGGAAGCGGCCCACCGGCACGGTGCGCTTGCCGCTGATGAGGGCGACATCCAGCGTCCCCAGCTCCTCGTCGTCCTTGCGCCACAGGCGGGTCCAGAAGGGATTGAGCCGTGTGGTGGAAGGCCGCCCCGCCGCCGGCTCGCGGCGGATTTCCACGAGGCTCGGCGTGACCAGGATGTGCTCGCGCGCCCGGGCCGAGCGGAAGCTGGCGCGGAAGGCGATGTAGATCAGCAGCACGTCGAGGCCGAAGAAGCCGAAGATCGGCCACGCCCCCATGGCGAGGAAGGCCGCGCCGGACACGAAGCTCACCGCGCCGATGCCCGCCATCACCCAGAAGAAGCCGCGCTTGGAGAGGGAGCGGTGCGGCGCGAGCGTGACCGCATAGACCACGGGCTCGTCTTGAGCCTGCGCGTGCGTCTCGGGTGCGCTGTCTCGGTCGCTGGTCTGGGGCATTGCTGAGCAGTATACCCGAAAAATGCCGCGCAGGATCACCCCGCCCAAGACCTCGGCCATCAAGCCCGTCGCCAACCCAGAGGCTGAAGCCGCCACGCCGCCGCGCCGCCCGCGCACGGCAAAGGGGGCGAAGCCCGCGGCCGGTGACGCAACAGCATCCGCTGGAAAGCCCTCCAGGGCGCCGCCCATCGCCCAAGCCAAGGGCAAGGCGGCGAAGGCGCCAGCCGGCAAGAAGCCCGCCGCCAAAGCCGCTACCCCCCTGCCCGCTCCCATCCCCCGCCGCAACAAGGCGGTGGCCAATGCGGCGGCGGCGGTGCACGGCAAGACGGTCTCGCCCTGGTCTGACGCCGAGATCACCGAGGCCTTCACCCGCTTCGAGGCGCAGGACCCCGAACCCAAGGGCGAGCTGGACCACACCGACGCCTTTACCCTGCTCGTCGCGGTGGTGCTCTCCGCCCAGGCCACCGACACGGGCGTGAACAAAGCGACCAAGGGCCTGTTCGCCGCCGCCTCCACCCCTGCCGCCATGGTGGCGCTGGGGGAGGACGAGGTGGCGCACCACATCCGCACCCTCGGCCTGTTCCGGGGCAAGGCGAAGAATGTCGTGGAGCTGTCCCGTCTGCTGCTGGAGCGCCATGCCGGCGTGGTGCCGCAGGATCGGGAGGCGCTGGAGGCGCTGCCCGGAGTCGGGCGCAAGACGGCGAACGTGGTGCTCAACATCGCCTTCGGCGTGCCCACCATCGCGGTGGACACCCACCTCTTCCGCGTCGCCAACCGCACCGGCCTTGCCCCCGGCGCGACGCCGCTGGCGGTGGAGCTGGGGCTGGAGGCGCGCATCCCCGACCGCTTCAAACTGCACGCCCACCACTGGCTCATCCTGCACGGCCGCTACATCTGCAAGGCGACGAAGCCCGCATGCAGCCGCTGCCTCATCACCGATTTGTGCCGCTGGCCGGACAAGAACTTCTGAGGCGCGCCGCCTCTGGTGCATGTCCGGGGACTTCTATCCCCGCGTCATCCCCCGGCTCGTCCGGGGGATCCACCCCTCCGCCGGGGTGGGTCTCAGGTTTCCCGCACCCCACATCCTGCACCCCACATGCGGCCCGGTGGATGCCCCGGACAAGCGACAGCGCAGCCGGAGCGCCGAGCCGGGGCCCAGGGGACAGTCCGGCGCAGCCGGCAATGCCCGACACCTTTTCCGCTTGAGCCGCCTTCGGCGGACTCCTGCGCTGGGCCCCGGCTCGCATTCCGCTGTCGCTGCATGCGCCCGGGGCGCCAGCCTTTGGCGGCCTCCCCGCCCGAAGGCGGGAAGGCCTTTCTCATCACGCCGCCAATCCCTTGGCCAGCTCCATCGCCTGCCGCTCGAACAGGCGGCGGTAGAGGCCGCCCTCGCGGCGGACCAGCTTGTCGTGGTCGCCCTCCTCCACGATGCGGCCCTTGTCGAACACCATCAGGCGGTCGAGCGAGCGCACGGTGGACAGGCGGTGGGCGATGACGAGGGTGGTGCGCCCCACCATCAGCCGCTCCATCGCATCCTGGATCGCCGCTTCCGATTCTGAATCGAGGCTGGAGGTGGCCTCGTCCAGGATCAGGATGGGCGCATCCGCGAGGAAGGCCCGGGCGATGGCGATGCGCTGGCGCTCGCCGCCGGAGAGCTTCACGCCCCGCTCGCCCACCAGCGTGCCGTAGCCGCGCGGCAGGCGGGCGATGAAGTCGGCCGCATTGGCCAGCTCCGCGGCCCGCCGGATCTCCTCGAAGGAGGCGTCCGGCCGGCCATAGGCGATGTTCTCCATCAGCGAGCGGTGGAACAGCACCGGCTCCTGCTGGACCACCGCGATGGCGCGGCGCAGGGAACCCTGCGTCACGTCCCGCACGTCCTGCCCGTCCACGATGACACGCCCCGAAGAGACGTCATGCATGCGCTGGATGAGCTTGACGAACGTGGTCTTGCCCGAGCCCGAATGCCCCACGAGGCCCACCCGCTCCCCCGCCGGAATGGTGACGGAGAGGGTCTCGTAGAGCGGCTTGGCGTGGCCGCCATAGTGGAAGGTCACGTTCTCGAACGCGATCGTCCCCTCCTCCACCTTGGCCGGCACCGCGTTGGGGGCATCGGACACGCCCACCTTCTGGTGGTGGATCTCCACCAGCTCCTCCAGCTCGTTCATGGAGCGCTGGAGATTGTGGACGTGCATGCCGATGTCACGCAGGTAGGAATGGATGACGAGGTAGGAGGTGAGCACATAGGCCACGTCGCCCGCGCTCGCCTGCCCCTGGTGCCACAACACCAGCGCCGTGCCGATGATGGACGCCTGAAGCGCCACCAGGGCCAGAAGCTGTGCCGTGCCGGCCCAGGTGGCCGCCATCCAGGTGCGGTAGGTGCGGGCGTTCCACTTGCCGAGCACCCGCTCCAGCCGCTCCTCCTCGCGGGCCTCCGCGCCATAGCCCTTCACCACGGCGTTGCAGCCCACCGCGTCCGCCAGCACACCGCCCACGCGGGTGTCCCACGCATTGGAGAGGCGCGCCGCCGGGGCGACGTAGTGGACCGACAAAGCGAGCGTGAGCCCGATGAAGGCCACCGCCCCCACCGCCACCACGGCGCCCAGCACCGGCCAGTTCCAGCCGAGCAGCAGCGCCGTGCCGCCCAGCGCCACCACGGACGGGAACAGCGCCACCAGCAGGGTGTCGTGCAGCACGTCGAGGGACCACATGCCGCGCGAGATCTTGCGCACGGTGGAACCGGCGAAGGACGAGGCGTGCCAGTCCGACGAGAAGCGCTGCACCCGCGCGAAAGCGTCCGCCGCCACGTCCGACATCATGCGCAAAGTGAGCCGCACGATGATGAAGTAGGTGGCATGCCGCGCGCTCACCATCGTCACGCCGAGGCCGACGATGGCGAGGAAGGCCATGGTCGCGAGGTGCCAGGCCGTCTCCCGGTCGGCGAGCGACAAGGCGTCGATCAGCCGGCCGGCGAACAGCGGCACCAGCACCTCGGCGAGGGTGGAGACGAGGACGGCGGCCAAAGTGGCCGCGATGATTCCCTTCCGCTTCGCCCAATGGGTGAAGAGGAAGGCGAAGATGGCGCGGAACGACACCCCGCGCTTGTGGGTCTGGAACAACGACATGACACGATCCGGCCGCGCCATATGGGGCGCGAAAGGCCGGTCCCTGATTGGAACGGGAACGCGCGGCGCGCGACGCCGCGAAGGGAAGAGGACGGGGCGCGTCAGCGGCCCCCCGCCCCGCGCATCAGCGCAGGCGAGTGGCGGACCGCGGGCCCCTGGATGTCCGGAAAGCTAGCGGCGGGAGCCGGGCTGGCGGGGAATCACATCCGTGCAGTGGGCGCGGCGCAGAATGCCGCGTGGCACGGATGGGGCTGAGGACATGGTGTTGCTCATGGACATAACCCCTCCCTGCCGGAATGTTGATCCCGCGCGGCCCCAATAGGGGCAGCGCTTGCGGGAGGGACGGCCGATCTGCCGCGGCCTTTGCCGCGTTCCTGCCCTTCCGCAGGCGGCCATCAGACGCTAAGGTCGCGGCGCTTTTTTGGACAAGCATGGGCGGAACCATGGCGGACACCGGCATTCCCCACTTCTGCAACGACCTCGGCGTCACCGTCATCGAGGTGGGCAGCAAGGAATTCATGTGCATCGGTGCGAAGCCGCCCTTCGACCATCCGCACATCTTCATCGACCTCGGCGACGATGACGAGCACGTGTGCCCCTACTGCTCCACGCTCTATCGCTACAACCCGGCGCTCGCCGCCGGCGAAGCGAAGCCGGAAGCGGCCGTGTGGCACGGCGAGCCCGTGGCCAAGTCCGCCGCGTGACGCACCGGCCCGGTAACGGGCAAGCTGACAAGACACGCGGCCTGACCGCCGCAGAACACCTCCCCGGCCTGATGCGCCTTTAGCCGCATCTTGGGCCTGTTCGAGGCGGCCTGATCGCCGCCGCAAAGAAAGACTATTCGGCCGGCTCCTTCACGGAGCCGGGTCCTGCCATGGCCGATCCCATCCCCTTCCGGGCGAAACCCCGCACCGCCGCGCGCAGCGCCGTGGTGGTCGGCGCGGGTATCGGCGGGCTCGCCTGCGCCATCGCCCTGCGCCGCGCCGGCCTCACCGTCCAGGTGGTGGAACAGGCGCGCAAGCTGCGCGAGGTGGGCGCCGGCCTCCAGCTGACCCCCAACGCCACCCGCATCATCCGCGAATTCGGCCTGCTGCCGCGCCTCGAACAGGTGGCGGTCACGCCGCGCTCCCTCGACGTGCGCAGCGGCGCCAGCGGCGCCACCATCACCCGCGCCCATTACGGCCCGGCCGCCTCGCGCTATGGTGCGCCCTTCCTCGTGGTGCACCGGGCGGACCTGCAGAACCTCCTCGCCGAGGCGGCGCAGGCCGAGGGCGTGCTGATCGCGCTCGGGTCCGAGCTCACCGCCGTGGAGCCGGCCTTCGGCGGCGTCCGGGCGGTGGTGAAGCAGGGCGAGAATCTCATCGCCCACGGGGCGGACATCCTTGTCGGCGCCGATGGCGTGCGCTCGGCGGTGCGGGCGCATCTGGGCGTCGCCAAGCCGCCGGTGTTCGCCCAGCGCCTCGCCTACCGCGCCACCATTCCCGTGCCGGCCCGCCATCCGCCGGACGTGCGGCTCTATATGGGGCGCGACGCCCATCTCGTGGTCTATCCGGTGAAGGGCGGGGCGACGTTGAACCTCGTCGCCATCGTCAAGCACACCGAGCCGGTGGCTCGCTGGAGCGCGCCCGGTGACGGCGCCGCCGTCCACGCCGCCTTCGCCGACTGGGCGCCGGAGGTGCGCGAGCTTTTGAAGGCGGCGCCGCATTTCCTGTGCTGGGGCCTCTACGACATCGATCCCCTGCCCCGCTGGAGCACCGGGCGCGTGACGCTGCTGGGCGATGCCGCCCACGCCATGCTGCCCTTCCTCGCCCAGGGCGCGGCGCAGGGCATCGAGGATGCGGCGGCCCTCGCCCGCGCGCTCCAGAAGGAAACCGACGCCGCCACCGCCCTCAAGGCCTACGAGGCCGAGCGGCTGGGCCGCACCGCGCGCATCCAGTCGGAAGCGCGGCGCAACGGCATGGTCTACCACCTCTCCGGCGCCCCCCGCCTCGCCCGCGATCTGGTGCTGCGCCGGCAAGGCCCGGCGCTGCTGGACCGCTACGGGTGGATCTACCGGGCCTGAGGGGGAATGAGCCCCCTCTCCCCTTGCGGGAGAGGGCTGGGGTGAGGGGTGTGGCGCCCTTTGTCCCGCGCTTCCCCCAGCCCAGGCAGCCCCCTCACCCCCGCCCCCTCTCCCGCGAGGGGAGAGGGGAGGCATTCTCCCCCCGCTGGACCTTCCGCCCGTGCCATGCTATCCGCCCGCCCCATTCTCGTGAGGGGACCATGGGCCTTCGGCTTCAGCGACGACGACAGGACACGCTGCGCATCCGCGCCCGCGCCGTCACGCCCGCCTGAAGCCGGCCCGCCGAACTCGCGGGCCTTCTGCCCTGCCTCGCGAGTTTTCCCCATGACCGAGCTTCCCTTGTCCATCGCCGTGGAGACGGCCGCCGACGACGCGGCCATCGACCGGCTGCATGAGCGCACCTTCGGCCCCGGCCGGTTCGCCCGCACCGCCTTCCGCATCCGGGAGCAGACCGGCCACGAGCGCGCCCTCTCCTTCACCGCGCGGGTCGGCACCATGCTGGTGGGATCGGTCCGGCTCACGCGGATCAGCATCGGCACGACGCCCGCCCTTCTGCTCGGCCCGCTCACGGTGGAGCCGCCGTTCCAGTCCGTGGGCATCGGCGCGCGGCTGATGGAGCATGCGCTCGACGTGGCACGCCAGCAGGGCCACCGGCTGGTCGTGCTGGTGGGGGACGAGCCCTATTACGCCCGCTTCGGCTTCCGCCGCGTGCCCTTCGGCCAGGTGACGCTGCCCGGCCCGGTGGACCCCGGCCGCCTGCTCGTGGCCGAGCTGGTCGAGGGCGCCTTCGCCGGCGTGTCCGGCATGGTCAGCGGCAGCCGCTGACACGCGACGGTTACGCCCTTGGTCTAAGGCACAACTGGCGGGGCGGCTCGCGCTCCGTTAGCGTGGTAGCGAGATGCGAAACGGTTTGGCCTCAGGCCGACCGGACGACGGGAAGGACGGCACCGCCACGGTGTCGCCAAAGGCGTTCCCGCGCACCGCATCCGCGATGAAAGAGGGAGGAAGGACGATGACGTCTGGGATCATGCGGCACTCGCGCGCCCTGTTGGCGGCGGCGGCGATCGGCGCCTTGTTGACGGGCGCGGCCAAGGCCGAAGACACCACGGTGAAGCTCGGCGTGCTCAACGACATGTCCGGCGTCTACGCCGACATCTCCGGGCCCGGCTCGGTGGTCGCGGCGCAGATGGCGGCTGACGACTTCATGGCCAAGAACAAGGGCTTCAAGATCGAGGTCGTGGGTGCCGACCACCAGAACAAGCCGGACGTGGGCGCCTCCATCGCCCGCAAGTGGTACGATCAGGAGAATGTGGACGCCATTCTCGACGTGACCACCTCCTCGGTGGCGCTGGCGGTGAGCGACATCACCAAAGAGAAGAACAAGATCTTCCTCGTCTCCGGCGGCGGCACGTCCGACCTCACCGGCGCCAAGTGCTCGCCCAACACCGTGCACTGGACCTACGACACCTGGGCGCTCGCCAACGGCACCGGATCGGCCCTCACCAAGCAGGGCGGCTCGCCGTGGTTCTTCATCACCGCCGACTACGCGTTCGGCGCGGCGCTGGAGCGCGACGCCTCCGCGGCGGTGAAGGCGGCCGGCGGCAAGGTGGCGGGCAGCGTGAAGCACCCGCTCTCGAACACCGACTTCTCCTCCTTCCTGCTGCAGGCGCAGTCCTCCGGCGCCAAGGTCATCGGCCTCGCCAATGCCGGCAACGACCTCATCACCGCGGTGAAGCAGGCGTCCGAGTTCGGTATCACCCAGGGCGGCCAACAGCTCGCCGGCCTGCTCATCTTCTCGTCCGACGTGAAGGCCCTCGGCCTGCAGGCGGCGCAGGGCCTCGTGCTCACCGACGCTTTCTACTGGGACCTGAACGACGACACCCGCGCCTTCTCCAAGCGCTTCGGGGCCAAGTTCAACGGCAAGATGCCCACCAGCGCCCAGGCCGGCGTCTATTCCAGCGCCATGCACTATCTGAACGCCATCAAGGACGCCAAGACCAAGGACGCGCCCAAGGTGATGGAGCAGATGCGCGCCACGCCCATCAATGACCCGCTGTTCGGCAAGGGCGAGATCCGCATCGACGGCCGCGCCATCCACCCCATGTACCTGCTGAAGGTGAAGAAGCCCGCCGACAGCAAGGGCGAGTGGGACCTGTTCGAAGTGGTCTCCACCATCCCCGCCAACGAGGCCTTCCGCCCCCTCAAGGACGGCAACTGCCCGCTGGTGAAGTAAGCACCGATACAGCCGGGCCGGCGCCGCCTCCGAACGGGGTTGCGCCGGCCTTTTTATTTCTTTTCAATTACATCAACATACGACATGCGTTTTAGACGCGAGTGTTGCAACAGGGGCTTTTTTGCCCGATCCTGATTGCAACACTTCCGCCGGAAATTCGCTATGCCTGTTGAAGTAATTGAAATAAATGAATTAAATAAGGATCAGCTGCGCGAGCGGGTGAACACCGCGCAACGCTATCAGGCGTGGCGGGAAGCGCGCGACCAGAGGGCCGGATTTCGCGGCTCGCTGGTCTGGCACTACAGCGGCAGCAGCGAATATCTGCTGCGCAGCTATTACGACGGTTCCGGCGTTCGCCGCCAGAAGACGGAAGGCCCGCGCTCGCCCGAGACAGAACGTCTCAAGGCGCAATGGGATGCCCAGCGCGAAGCCGCCACCGAACGGGAAAAATCGCTCCAGACCGTCCTCGACCGTCAGACGGCCATCAACCGCGCGCTTCTGCTTGGCCGTGTTCCCCTGCTGGGGGCGCGCATCATCCGGGCGCTGGATGCGGCGGGCCTGCTCGGGCACGGCATCCGCATCGTCGGCACCAACGCGGTCTATGCTTACGAGGCCGCTGCCGGAGTGATGGTGGATGCGAGCGTCACTACGACCGAGGACATGGACCTGCTCGTCGATGCACGCCGCGCGCTACGCCTCGCTGCCTCCGCCGATATCGCCGGTGGCGCTCTGATCTCGCTGCTGCGCAAGATTGATCGCTCGTTCGAGCGGACACGCCAGAATTTCCGCGCGGCCAACCGCGACGGCTATCTTGTGGACCTCATCACCCCGCAGGCCGAGCCGCCATGGCGCGCGGGCGAGGTGCGCATCGGCACGGCCGAAGACGAACTCACCGCCATCCCCATCAACGGGCTCGCCTGGCTCGAAAGCGCGCCGGCCTTCGAGGCGGTGGCCATAGACGAAAGGGGGGCGCCGTTGAGAATCGTCGCCGCCGACCCCCGCGTCTTCGCAGCCCATAAGCTCTGGCTCTCGGCACAACCCGACCGCGACCCGCTCAAGCGACGCCGCGACGCCGCCCAGGCGGCCGCCGTCGGGCGCATCGTCGGGCGATATCTGACCCACCTGCCGTATGTGGCCGACGACCTCAGGATGCTGCCGCGACCGGTCTTCGAGGCGGCTCGGCAGCTGTTCGAGCTAGACGGCCCCTAAGCCCCCTCACCCCTACAGCACCGCCGCCACTGCGAGCACCGCGACGATGCCGAGGTCGGAGACCATGGCGATGGTCTCGGTGCGGGTCTTGCCCGCCCG
Organism: Xanthobacter sp. SG618; assembly: GCF_012932745.1. Taxonomy (NCBI): domain Bacteria; kingdom Pseudomonadati; phylum Pseudomonadota; class Alphaproteobacteria; order Hyphomicrobiales; family Xanthobacteraceae; genus Xanthobacter; species Xanthobacter sp. SG618. The sequence goes on from NZ_JABBHL010000004.1 coordinate 129,647, forward strand.
CAGCGCGTGCTTCACGCCGGCGAGGAGATAGAACAGCCCGCCGCCCACCGCCGCCGGCAGCAGGAAGGCCGGAAAGGCGAGGGAGAGGAGGCCCAGGAGGCCGAAGGCGAGGTTGGCGAAGCCCAGTTCCTGAACGATCACCTGCGCCTTGGGATCGGCGATCTCGAAGATGGTCTGCGCCGTAAAGGCCGGCTGCGTCACCTGCTTCAGCCCGGCGAGGCCGAGCCGCGCGCCGACGCCCCAGAACACGAACCACTTCAACACCAGTCCCGCCAGCGGCCCACCCGCCACCAGCGCCTCGACGAGGATACTCGCGAGCGGGGCGATCAGCATCAGCACGAGGATGGCGGCGAGATACATGGGGGATGGCTCCGGCGGCGCCTGTCAGCCGACAGGCTGCCAGATGGCGTTCCCCTCCACATTAGCGAACGCTGACCTGATTTGCTGCGTCATCCCCCGCCGCGTGCGGGGGATCCACCGTGGGGCTGGCCCGGCTCCAAGGCATCGAAGCGCCGGCAAACGGCGAAGTGGATGGCCCGGACGAGCCGGGCCATGACGGCGATGGGGGGTCGAGAGCGCTGAAAAACACGCCCGCGACGTTGGCATCGCAGTCCAAAACGAAGAACGGCGGGCCGAGGCCCGCCGTCCGTTCATTCTCTTCGCGTGTCGAACCCGCGGATCACTCCGCCGCTTCCACCTCGTGGCGTCTGTGTACGCGGCGGATCACTCCGCCGCTTCCACCTGCGGCCGGCCGCGGGCGAGGCGCTCGCGCTTGAGCAGTTCGGCCACCAGGAAGGCGGTCTCGATGGCCTGCTCGGCGTTGAGGCGCGGATCGCAATAGGTGTGGTAGCGGTCGCGCAGGTCCTCGTCCGAGATGGCGCGGGCGCCGCCGGTGCATTCGGTGACGTTCTTGCCCGTCATCTCCAGATGCACGCCGCCGGCGAAGGTGCCCTCGGCCGCATGGATGTCGAAGAAGGAGCGGATCTCCGACTGCACCCGCTCGAACGGGCGGGTCTTGTAGCCGGAGGCGGCCTTGATGGTGTTGCCGTGCATGGGATCGCACGACCACGCCACGGTGCGGCCTTCCTTCTCCACCGCGCGGATGAGGCCCGGCAGATAGTCGCCCACCTTGTCGGCGCCGAAGCGGCAGATCAGCGTGATGCGGCCCGCCTCATTGTCCGGCTGGAGGATGTCCAGAAGGCGGATGAGGCCCTCCGGGGAGATGGACGGGCCGCACTTGATGCCGATCGGGTTGCGGATGCCGCGGAAGTACTCGACATGCGCATGGTCCGGCTGGCGGGTACGATCGCCGATCCACAAGAGGTGGCCGGAGGTCGCGTACCAGTCGCCCGACGTGGAATCGACGCGGGTTAGGGCCTGTTCATAGCCAAGCAGGAGCGCCTCGTGGCTCGTGAAGAAATCCGTCGAGCTCATCTCGGGATGGCTCTTGGGATCGATCCCGCAGGCGCGCATGAAGTCCAGCGCCTCCGTGATCCGGTTCGCCAGCTCCTGGTAGCGGGAGGACTGGGGCGAATCCTTCACGAACCCCAGCATCCAAGCATGGGCGTTGGCGAGGTTGGCATAGCCGCCGTTGGCGAAGGCGCGCAGCAGGTTGAGCGTCGCCGCCGACTGGCGGTAGGCGTCGAGCTGCCGGCGCGGATCCGGCACGCGGGCCGCTTCCGTGAAGGCGATGTCGTTGATGATGTCGCCGCGGTAGCTGGGCAGCGTCACGCCGTCCACCGTCTCCGTGTCGGCGGAGCGGGGCTTGGCGAACTGGCCTGCGATGCGGCCCACCTTCACCACGGGCGAGCCGCCGGCGAACGTCAGCACCACCGCCATCTGCAGGAAGACGCGGAAGAAATCGCGGATGTTGTCGGCCGAATGCTCGTCGAAGCTCTCGGCGCAGTCGCCGCCCTGCAGCAGGAAGGCTTCGCCGCGGGCGACCTTGGCGATCTCGGCCTTCAGGCGGCGCGCCTCACCTGCAAAAACCAGCGGCGGGTAGGAGGCGAGCTTCTTCTCGACCTCCTCAAGCTGCGCCTGGTCTGGATAAGAGGGCATCTGGAGGCCGGGATAAAATCGCCAGCTATCCGGACGCCAGCCTTCGGCGCGGCGGGAAGCCTCGGCGCCAGGGACGGGAGCGGACTGCGGGCGGGTCACCATTTGACTCTCCATTTGCATAAGGCCGGCCGGGTCCTCCGGTCGGTCCGTCCCGCTGGTGCGCCTCCGGCGTTCCTCTTGTGTTCGCGGGATCGGAAGGCGGGCTTATACACGAAGCAAGTGCGTACCGAAAGGATGCGGCGCAAGGGTGGTATGCCGCTCTGCGGCATGACCCCGAAGCAGGGCTGAAGCCCGACGGGCGCACGTCCTTCCGTGCAGGCCTTCCACCCGGGCCTTCCACCCGGGCCTTCCACCCGGGCCTTCTCTTGGCCACGCCCTTCGCCTATGAGGGGGAACGCGCCAGCGCGCTCCCGCCGTCCACCTCCGGCACCCCCTGAATGTCCGTGTCTGTTGCGGGACACGCCAACGCCCGAGCCTGTCATGTCACAGCCCCATCGCGCGCCGGCGCCGGCCTCCGCTTCTGCCTCGCGTCCGCGCGGCCCCGCGCCCGGACAGCCCGGCGCGGTCGGTCCCGGCTTCGTGGAGTTCGTCGCGCTCATCGCCCTGCTCATGGGCATGACCGCCTTCTCCATCGACAATCTTCTGCCCGCCTTCGGCGCCATCCGGGCCGATTTCGCGCTGGAAAATGCCAATCACGTTCAGGTGATGGTCTACGCCTATCTCATCGGCATCGGCGGCGCGCAATTCTTCTACGGCCCCATTTCCGATGTGCTGGGGCGCCGGCCCATCCTGTTCGCCGGCCTTGCGGTCTATGCGCTGGGCAGCCTGATCGCCTTGTTCACCCGCGACTTCAACGTGCTCATCGTCGCCCGCCTCATCCAGGGCATGGGCGCGGCGGCGGGTCGGGTGCTGGCCATCGCCATCGTGCGCGACCGCTTCGAGGGGCGCGACATGGCGCGGATCATGTCGCTGAGCATGATGGTGTTCCTCACCGTGCCGATCATCGCGCCGGCGCTGGGCAGCCTCATCCTCGTCTTCGGCTCGTGGCACCTCATCTTCGTGGCCATGCTGCTGCTGGCGCTCGCGCTGTTCGCCTGGTTCGGGCTGCGGATGCCGGAGACGCTGCATCCCGAATACCGCATCCCCTTCTCGATGCGCTCCATCGGCAAGGCGGCCATGCTCACGCTCACCACGCGCCGCTCGGTGGGCTATGCGGTGGCCATCGGGCTGATGATGGGCTCGCTGATGGCCTATGTGGGCTCCGCCTCGCAGGTGTTCCAGACCGACGTCTACCGGCTCGGCAACCTCTTCCCCATCGCGTTCGCGGCGGTGGCCGGCATCATGGCGGTGGCGTCCTTCCTCAATGCCAGCCTCGTGCATCGCCTGGGCATGCGGCGGCTGTCCCATGCCGGCATCCTCGGCTTCATCGCCGCGGGCGGGCTCATGGTGGCATCGAGCGTGATCTGGGACGGCAAGCCGCCGCTCGTGCTGTTCTGCGGCCTCGTGGCGGCGGGGCAGTTCCTGTTCGCGCTCACCGTGCCGAACTTCAATTCCATGGCCATGGAGCCGCTGGGCGCGGTGGCGGGCACCGCCTCCTCCTTCATCGGCGGCTTCACCACGCTGCTGGCCGCCGTGCTCGGCTTCGTGGTCGGCAGCAATTTCGACGGCACCGTGCTGCCGCTGGCTCTGGGCTATCTGGTGCTCGGCGCCATCGCGCTCTTGTTCGTGCTGTGGGCGGAGAAGGGCAAATTGTTCGGCCACTAGCCCTAGGCGGCCGAAGGCGGGCGGGCGCTTAGGCGGCATGGCTGCCCTGCGCCGGCTACGCTCAAGTGTGTCGGGGAACTGTCCGCAAGCCGTGGTAGAACACGCGCCAAAGACGACACGCCTGCGCCCTTCCGCGCCTGCCGATCGCACGACCTCAGGAGCCCCCATGCCCCAGCTCTCGCCCGAAGGCCAGGCGGCCATCAACGCCATTTCCCAGCGCACCGGCTTCAGCCCGGATGCCGTCACCTCCATGCTGTACTCGGTCATCGCCGGCAACGGCTCCATGGCCCAGTTCAACCATCCCGAATTCGGCGGCTCCGGCCAGTGGATGGCCGGCGGGATGACCATGGTCTCCGACATGTTCAACAGCTACCTCAAGGGCCGGGTGGACGGCCTGTGCAGCGAGCTGTCGAGCCTCGTCGCCAGCCAGCCCGGCCTCACCCAGACCGGCAGCTTCCAGTCCCAGAACCAGGGCGGCGGCTATTCCGGCGGCGGCCAGTGGCAGACGAGCGGTGGCGGCGGGTTCGGGGGCGCGATGGGAAGCAGCTTCGGCGGCAGCCAGCCCAGCCTGTTCGTGCCGGATGCCTCCGGCAGCTTCAACTGGTGGCCGGCCGATCTCGGCCAGCCGGCCAGCACCGGCGCGCAGAACGGCGTGCGCTACGCCTATTTCCCCGGCACGCTCCGCCTCGCCATCGATCTCAACGGGCAGGTGACCGTCTATGACAGCCTCGATCACCAGATCGGCGGCTTCTCCCAGCAGCAGGGCGGATCGGGAAGCCTGACCTTCACCAGCCAGTACGGCACGGTGTTCGTCTCCAGCCTGCCCGTCGTGAGCGGCGCGCCGCAGGCCCCGGCCTATGCGCCACCCGCACCCTCCTACGCCCCGCAGGCGCCCGTCTACGAGCCCGCGCCGCAGCCGCAGTCCTTCGCGCCGCAGCCGCAGACCTATGGCGGCGCCCAGCCGCTGGGCCAGAGCGAGATCATCTCCGCCATCGAGAAGCTGGCCGATCTCCACGCCAAGGGCATCCTCAGCGACCAGGAGTTCAGCACCAAGAAGGCCGAGCTGCTCAGCCGGCTGTGAGGGGGCGGGGCCCTCCGCTCCGCCGTCACCCGAACCGCCGTCGCCCGAACCGCCGTCGCCCGAACCGCCGTCGCCCTCCGGCTCGACCGGAGGGCCCATGGCGCCTTTTGTCCCTGGACTTCGCAGGCTGGTGCCGGCGGAGGGATGGGTCCTCCGGTCGAGCCGGAGGACGACGGCGATGGCCGACGATCTCACCATCATATCCCGGCATGACGGTGGTTGATCACGACGCCTTGGTGCGCAGCGTCACCAGCTCTTCGGCGGCGGTGGGGTGGACGGCGATGGTGCGGTCGAAATCGGCCTTTGTCGCCTTCAGCCCCATGGCCACCGCGGCGAGCTGGATCATCTCGCCGGCGGCCTCCCCCATGATGTGGACGCCGAGCACCTGGTCGGTCTCGCCATCCACGATCAGCTTCATGAAGCTGCGCGTCTCGCGGCCGGAGAGCGTCGCCTTCAGCGGGCGGAAGCTGGTCTTGTAGATGTCCACCGGCCGCCCGGCGGCGCGGGCCGCCTCCTCCGTGCAGCCCACGGTGCCGATCTCCGGCTCGGAGAAGACGGCGGTGGCGACGAGGGAGTGGTCCACGGTCCACGGCTTGTTGCCGAACACCGTGTCGGCGAAGGCGTGGCCCTCGCGGATGGCGACGGGGGTGAGGTTGATGCGGTTGGTGATGTCGCCCACCGCATAGATGGAGGGCACGCTGGTGCGGCTGTGCGCATCCACCACCACGGCGCCGAGCTCGTCCAGGGCGACGCCCACCGCCTCGAGGCCGAGATTGCGGGTGCTGGGAATGCGGCCGATGGCGAGCATCACCTCATCCACCTCCAGCTCCGAGCCATCCGAGAGAACCACGCGCTTGCCGCCGGAGATGGCCTCGATGGAAGCCAGCGTCTTGCCGCTGACGAGCTTGATGCCGGCGCGGGTCATCTCGGTTTCCAGATGCTCGCGCACTTCCATGTCGAAGCCGCGCAGCACCTTGTCGCCGCGATAGACCAGCGTCACCTCGGCGCCCAGTGCACGGAACAGGCCGGCGAATTCCACCGCGATATAGCCCGCGCCCTGGATCAGGATGCGGTCGGGGAAGCGGGGCAGGTTGAACGCCTCGTTGGAGGTGATGGCCAGTTCGCAGCCGGGAATCTGCGGCCCGAGCGCCGGATGGGCGCCGGTGGCGAGGAGGATGTGGCGCGCCGCCACCTCCTCGCCCGTCTCCAGGATGCGCACGCGGTTCGGCCCCGCCACCACCGCGCGGGAGGCGACGATCTCCACCCCCGCGGCCTCGGCATTGCGCTTGTAGATGCCTTCGAGCCGGGCGATCTCCTTGTCCTTGTTGGCAACGAGGGTCGGCCAGTCGAATTCGGGGGCGCTGACCCGCCAGCCGAAGCCGGCCATGTCGTCGATGTCATGGGCGAAGCGGCCGGCATAGACGAACAGCTTCTTGGGCACGCAGCCGCGGATGACGCAGGTGCCGCCCATGCGGTATTCCTCCGCCATCATCACCTTGGCGCCATGCTGGGCGGCGATGCGGCCGGCGCGCACGCCACCCGAGCCGCCGCCGATCACGAACAGGTCCACCTCGCGCTGTGTCATGTTTGGCTCCCGCCAGATCCCGATGCGTGGCGGGTGACTTGAAGGAGCCTCGCCGGGGCGTCAAGCCAAGTCACCGTGGGGTGGCGGCTTGCCGCTCGCGCGCTTCGGTGCTTCAAGGCGGCGGGCGATACGGAAAGCCATCGATACGTAAGGCATGCACGACACCGAGATTCCCCCGCTCTGGCTGAAGAGCGCGCCGGCCGCCACGGGCCGCGCGGGCTTCGCCCTGCCCGCCGTTCTGCGGCTGCGTGCGCGGCGGGGTGCCCTTGCCATCGTGCTGGCGGGCGAGGGCGCGGACGCCCCCCTGCCCTTCACCTTCGCCACCGCGACGGGCGCGGCTCGAGGCGCGGCGGAGGGCGAGACGCTGCTGCCCGGCGTGCCCACGGTGGCGCTGGTGCCGGCGGGGGCCACGCGGATCGAGGTCGCGGGCGCGCCGCCCGGCTTCCGGCTCGGCTATTACCCCGTTCACAAGGTGGCGCTGAAGCTGCACGCCTTCGCCAATGGCCGGTTTGACGGCCTCGGCCTGCCGCGCCGCTGGAAGGCGGCGGGCGTCGCCGCCCGCACCCTGCGCGGGGCGCTCCATGCCCTCGTCTCCGCCGCCCCCGCCCGCCGCCGGGCCGAGGCCGCGCGCTACCGCGCCTTCCGCGCTCGCTTCGTCGGCGACTTCGCCGAGGTGCCCGCTCCCAACGCGGCGCCCCGGCTGAGCCTGCTCACCGATGGCGGCAGCGCCAGCGCAGCGGACCTTTCCGCCTGCGCCACTGCCCTCGCCGCCCAGACCGACCGGAATTTCGAGTGGGTGGTGGCCCTCCCGCCCGATGCGCCGCCCGCGCTCGCCCAAGCCGCCGCCGGTGCGCGCGTGGTGGCGGCCGAGGGCGGTTCCGCCGCGCGCCTCGCCGCCGCGCTGGACGCGGCCGAGGGCGGGCTGGTGCTGTTCCTCGATGCTGCCGCGCAGCCCACGCGGGACGCGGTGGCGCTGATCCGCGACGCCTTCGCCGGGCATCCCGACTGCGCCCTCGTCTATGCGGATGAGGAGCGGCTGGATGCGGCCGGTGCGCCGCTCCACGGCGTCTATCACCCTGCCTTCAACCGGCACCTGATGGAGTCCTCGGGCTATGTCAGGCGCTTCGCCGCCCTGCCCCGCGCGGATGCCCTGCGCCTCGGCCTCGATCCCGCAGCCGGGGCGGCCGCGGTGTTCGACCTGCTGCTGCGCCATGTCTCCGCATTGCCCGAGGCGCACATCCGCCATGTGCCCCGCGTGGCGGTAGGGCTGAAGGGCCATCCGCCCGGCTTCGCGCCGGAGGAGATCGACGCGGCGGCCGCCGCGCTCTCGCGGCTGCGCGGCGTCGGGGTGGACATCATCGGCCGCCACCTGCGCCCGCTCTATCCCACCCCCGCGCCGGGCCCGCTCGTCTCCATCGTCGTGCCCACCCGCGACCGCGCGGCGCTGCTCTCGGTGGCGCTGCGCTCGCTCATCGCGCGGACCGCCTATCGCGCCTTCGAGATCATCATCGTCGACAACGGCTCGGTGGAGCCGGCGACCTTCGCGCTGTTCGAGGAGATCAAGGCCCTATGGCCGGCCACCGAGGTGGTGCGCGACGACGGGGACTTCAACTTCCCCCGCATCTGCAACCTCGGCGTCGATGCGGCGCGCGGCGACATGATCCTCCTGCTCAACAACGACGTGGAGGTGATCGAGCCGGGCTGGCTGGACGAGATGGTCGCCCTCGCATCCCTCCCCGGCGCCGGCATCGTGGGCGCGAAGCTGCTGTTTCCCGATCGCACGGTGCAGCATGCCGGCGTGATCGCCGGGCTGTTCCGCTATGCGGACCACTGGTTCGCCCACAGCGCCGCCGATGCGCCGGGCTATGAGGATCGCCTGCGCGTGCGGCAGAACCTCTCGGCCGTCACCGCCGCCTGCCTCCTCATCCGCCGCGACGTGTGGGACGCCATCGGCCCGCTGGACGCCGTGCGCTTCGCCGAGGATTGCAACGACATCGATTTGTGCCTGAGGGCACGGCGGGCCGGCTACGACGTGGTGTGGACGCCCTTCGCCACGCTGCTCCACTACGAATCCGCCTCACGCGGCAAGAAGCGCTCGCGCGAGCACCGGGCGCGGCTGAAGGCGCAGCGGGCGCGCATGGAGGCCATCTGGCACACCTCCACGCTGGTGGACCCCCATTACAGCTCAAACCTCGACCGCAAGAGCCTGTTCGCCGCCCAGGCCGAGGCGCCCGAGGGCCCGCGCGGGCCGCGCACAAGCGGGGTCTAGGGGGCCGCAGCGAAGGGCCGGAGAGCGAGTGACCGGGGAGCGGGCCGTCATGCCCCGGCTTGTCCGGGGGATCCACGGGGTGGCCGGGCCGGCTTTCCGTTATTGGCACCGCACGAACGGCCGGGTGGATGCCCCGGACAAGCCGGGGCATGACGGCGCAAAGACATGACGGTGGGACAAATGCAAAAGGCCGGCCCCATGGGGACCGGCCTTTTCCTTACTTTGAAACCGCCCCGGATCGATCAGAGATCGACGCCGCGCTTCTTCATCTCGGCGCGCACGCGCTCCATGGCCTGGGCGTTGATCTGGGCGCCCCATGCCTGGATGCCCTGCACCGCTTCCTGCACGATCACCGGGCGGTCCTGCACCAGCTTGATGCCGGTGGAGCTGCGATAGAAGGCGATGGCCTCCTTCAGCTCGGCCTCGGTGAAGCGGGTGGCGTAGGAATTGGCGAGGATGTCGATGACCTCGGCCTGACGCTTCTCGAATTCCGGCCGCACCAGCACCGCGACTTCGCGCAGCTGCTTGGCGAGGTCGGGGTTGGTCTGGAGGAAGGAGAGCGCCGCGCCGTCCACGATGTTCGGGATGACGCCGTCGAAGGCCCGGCTTTCGCCGTTGGCGGTCACGAGATCGCGGGCGAGCTGGAGCTGCGCGGCCGAGGGCTTGGCTGCGGGCGCGGCGGCGGGGGGAACCGGACGGGTCTGGGCCTCGGCCACCGGCGCGAGGAGCGCGGCGGCCGGAACCGACAGGGCCGCAGCGAGAAGAAGCTGACGGACAAGACGGCCGGACATGGGATGACGCATGGAATTCTCCGGAAAGGGAAAAAGCTAGAAGCTGCCGGGCTCCAGCTCGGTGATGCCGTCCTTGCCGGCGAGCACGGCGCGCCGGGCGAGGCCGATGAACAGGCCGTGCTCGACGACACCGGCCACCTGCGCGACCGCCGCGGCAAGCGCTGCCGGGTCGGGAATGCGGCCGAGATGGGCGTCGAGGATCAGGTGCCCCTGATCGGTGACGAAAGGATGACCGTCGCCATCGCGACGGACGGTAATGTCACCAGCGCAGCCGGCGCTGCGGATCGCCTCCACCACCTGGCGGGTGATGGCGGCGACGCCGAAATCCACCACCTCGATGGGCAGCGGGAAGCGGCCGAGCACGTCCACCTTCTTGGTGGCATCGGCGATGACGATCAATTCGCGCGCGGCGCTGGCGACGATCTTCTCGCGCAGCAGCGCGCCGCCGCCGCCCTTGATGAGGGCAAGGCCGGGGCCGATCTCGTCCGCGCCGTCGATGCACAGATCGAGCGGGCCGGCCTCGTCCAGCGTGGCGATCGGCACGCCGAGGGACACCGCCTGGGCTAAAGTCTGCTCGGAGGTGGGCACGCCGAGCACGGTGAGGCCGCCGTGCACCTTCTCGGCCAGAAGCTCGACGAAATGCCGGGCCGTGGACCCGGTTCCGAGGCCGAGGCGCATGCCGTCGGTCACGTAGGTCAAGGCGTGGGCGGCGGCGCGGCGCTTCAGGTCTTCGGCGTGGACCATGGGATTTCCTTGCCTCGACGCCGCGCGCCGGCCCGGATGGGTCCTGCCGCAGCGGCGCTTCTTTTCTGGCGGAACGGCTTCAACCGCCCTGCTCCGGCTCTAGCCCCGATCGGAGCCGCCGACAAGCCGGCGCGACGCCTCAGCGCGCAGCCGGGGTGCAGACGAGGCTGGAATCCGTGCCGCCCGCGGCGCGCGCGGTCTCGCGCACGTAGCAGATGCTCATTTCCCCGGTGTCGCGATTCACCCGGAAGATGCCGGTTTCCCCTTCGTAATGGGTGGGCATCAGCGCGTAGTTGCCGGCCTTCTGCGGCCCCGCGCCCTCGCCCTGGGCGAAGCAGAAGGTGACGCCCACGCCGGCCGCGTTGGGCCGCTCGAACTGGCACACATTCATCTCGCCGGTCTGGCGGTTGATGCCGTAGACGCGGTTGGCCTGGGCGGAGGGGGGCGCGGCGAACTCGAATCCGGCGGCGGCGCCGGCCTGTCCCGCCGCAGGCTGGGCGGTGGCGGCTCCGATCCCGCCGAGACCCGCGGCCGCGACGGCCACCGCGAGCAGCACCGCCGGGTTGCGGCGCGCCGCGCGCCCGGTGCGAAAGGGAGTGGTCCGCATTCATGCCTCCTGATGGCCCATGGGCTGTGGCCCGGCCGCAGCCGTCCAGGCCACGATGGGCCGCAACCTCGGGCGCAGCCTTAAACTGCGCGCCGGGGCCGCAGCCCTCGAATCCCCGCGACGCTGGCGCGAAAAAGCGGCAGGATTTAAGGCAGAAGGCGAGGATATCCTCCGGCCGACCCTTTCCCCGCTGCCGGCGCGAGCGCACCGGAAGGGGCAGCCGAACCAGAACCCGCGGATATCGCCTGCCCCGATACCGCTTCCGGAAGGACCGCGCCCGATGACCAGCCTCACACAGCCTGCCCCCCGTCCTCTCGTCGCGTTCGATCTCGACGGGACGCTGGTGGACACCGCGCCCGATCTGCTCGACGCCCTCGACCTCGTGCTCTCCGGCCACAGGATTCCCCCCGTGGACCGCGCCGAGGCGCGCAACATGATCGGCGGCGGGGCGCGCCTCCTCATCGTGCGGGCGCTGAAGAGCGAGGGCATCGAGCTGCCGGACGACGAGATCGCCGCCATGACGCAGCGCTTCATCGCCCATTATGCCGACAACATCGCCGTGGGCTCCCGCCCCTTCCCCGGCCTCATGGAGGCGCTGGACCGGCTGGAGGCCAAGGGCGTGGCGCTCGCCGTGTGCACCAACAAGCTGGAGCACCTCGCCCGCCTGCTGCTCGACGCGCTGGAGCTGACGCCGCGCTTCGCCGTCATTACCGGCGCCGACACCTATCCCCGCTCCAAGCCCGATCCGCTGCCGCTGCTCTCCACCATCTCGGCGGCGGGGGCGGACGTGGGGCGCTCCATCATGGTGGGCGACAGCATCACCGACGTGCTCACCGCCCGCGCCACCGGCGTGCCGGTGGTGGCCGTCTCCTTCGGCTATACGGAGACGCCCCCCGGCGAACTCGGCGCCGACCGTCTGATCCACCATTTCGACCAGCTGGAAGAGGCTGTCGACGCCTTGCTGGCCAAGGCTTCCGCCTAGGCCTCCATCGGGCTCCGGCCCCGGCCGGGGCGCGTCCCCCAGCCAAATGATCCACAGGCGGACGCGGCCATCCTCGTGCCCGCCCTTGACAGGGGAGGCCCTGCGGCTCTAAACGGCCCTCCTCGCAATGGCGCGGGCGATTAGCTCAGCGGGAGAGCACTCCCTTCACACGGGAGGGGTCGCAGGTTCAATCCCTGCATCGCCCACCATTCCGCGCCGTCGAGACATCCTCAAAACATCTTTTACCCGAACCGGCGCCGCGCATTTCGCGCAGCGCCCGCTCCCCGTCACTGGCAGGCGCACTCGTAATTCTTCGCGGCCACTTCCTTGCCGCCATACCCCACCCAGCAGGCGCTGCTCCATTTGGGCTTCAGATTGTAGCCGGGGCGGTAGCCGTTCATGTTGGTGGCGCAGATGTAGAATTTGTCCTGCGTCACCTGATTGCCGGGCGCGTGGACGCCGGAGTACAGCGCCGTGAGGCGGGCGGCGCTGCAGACCTGATCGCAGGAGCCACCGTTCGCCGGCTTCCATTGAATGTCCGCGGCGAAGCCGGCGGTGGGCAGGATCGGCGCGGCGAGGGTCGCGGCGACGAGAAGGGCTTTCAGGATTTTCATCGTTCCCCCAATGAATCGACCCCTGCATGGCGCAGGGAGATCGGCATCATGCACCAGGCTTGAGCGTGGGCAATCGAGCGGCCGATCGGGCCAATAAAAAACCCCGCCGGCGGACCGGCGGGGTTTTCGCGTGGGGAGGTGCGGCGGCCTATTCGGCGGCGCGCATGTTCAGCTTGGCCTCGGCGAGGCCGGTGAGCTTGGCGTCGGCGGCCTTCTCCTCGTCCAGGTTGCGCTGGAGCACGGAAGCGCAGTCGTTGCGGCCGAGTTGCTTGGCCCAGGCGATGAGGGTGCCGTAGCGGGTGATCTCGTAATGCTCCACCGCCTGCGCGGCGGCGGCGAGCGCCGCGTCCAGCACCTCGGGATCGGCGACCTCGGAGGCGACGTCCTCGGCCTCCTCGATGATGCCGTCGATGGCCTGGCACTTCACCGTCTTGGCCTCGACGCCGTGCATGCGGAACACTTCCTCAAGCCGCTTCACATGCCCCTCGGTCTCGCCGAGATGGCTCTGGAACGCCTGGCGGAGGGTGGAATTCTGCGCCTTCTCGATCATGGTCGGCAGCGCTTTCAGGATGCGCTTCTCGGCATAATAGATGTCGCGCAGGGTATGGACGAACAGGTCGTCCATGGAGTGGATGTCCTTGGAGAAAAGGCCCATGTGGCAACTCCCGTAAATATGAAGGGAAAGGGGCGCGACCCCGAAAGGCCGCGCCCTGTGTTGGGGACAGCGTCAGCGCTGGCCGCCCTTGCGGTCCGGGTTCGACGCGGCGTCCTGATCCTGGGAGGAGCGCTTCTCCTCCTGCATGTTCTGGCCGCCCTTGCGGCCCGCCTCGGACGCGCGCTCGCGGTCCTGGGCGAAGTTGCCGCCGCCCTGCTGGCCGCGACCGTGCTCCTGCTGGCTCTGCTGGCGGTTGGCACCGCCCGGCTGATCGCCCTGCTGGCGGTTCTGGGCGTTCGCCTCACCGCCCTTGCGGCCCGCCTCGGCGGCGCGCTCGCGGTCGTTCTCGAAGTTTCCGGATCCGCCCTGCTGACGAGTGTTCATCGGTTGGTATCCTCTCTTGTGCCCCCGGCAGACAACGGGAGGCAGGGAGGATGGTTCCGGCTCGGAACATGGCAAAACTCAAGCAATCATGGCATAAATGCGCAGCTTGAGCCCGACCGGATCAGATATCGATAAGTAATATTGACCGATATCGCTAAAGCTATGCCGTTGAAACTTGACCATTCAAGGCCAAACCTAAGCGCGACATTAGCCCTTAAACGCAAAATGCCCGGCACGCGGCCGGGCATCTCGCGAAAACACAGATCAGCGCAGCTTAAGCCGCGCCTGTCGCGCCTCAGTTGTCGTCGGCGGGGCTCACGTCGTCCAGGGCGAGGTTGGTGCAAGAGAGGCTGCCGTCCGGCTCGTCGAACGCCGTCTGGGTCAGGAAGCTGCACCGCGTGCCTTCGGCGGCGGCGATGTAGGAGACGAGGCGGTGGCTGATGGCCGCCACCTGGGAGGAATCATCCGCCGGCTTGAAGGCGGCATCGGCCGGGGCCTGCGGGCCGGACTTCTTCGCCACCTTGAGATCGGTCACGAGGGGCACCAGCGAGACGGAGGTGGCGGTGTCGGCCGGCGTCACCACCGGCTGGAGCAGCACGGTGAACTGGTCCCAATTGCCCTTGGCGAGGCGGCTCGCCTCGGATTCGGCGGAGACCGTGGCCTTGTAGGCCGGCCCCGCCTCGCCGGGCACGACCGCGCCGGCCACCTTGAACTTGCGGGTGCCGGTGCCGCCCTCGGGCGCGGCGCCGGAGAGGACGCGCGCCAGCATGGTGTCGCCATAGGCCTTGAGCTTCGCCTCGGACACCTTGTCGGCGTCCATCACCTTGGCGCGCGGAATGGCGGCGAGCGCCATCTCCCCACACAGAGACGGCAGGGTGACGGTCGCCACCAGCGGCACCTTGCGCAGATCCTGCGCGATCTTCGCCTCCGTGCCCAACGGCACGGCCACGTCCACCGAAACGTCGTCGCCGTCGCGGGCGGCGAGGCGCAGGCGGCTCCAGTAATCCTTCATCTTCACCTTCGCGGTGCCGCCCTGCTGGGGCGTGACCACGAGGTCGATCTCGGCGAGCCCGGCGGGCGCCACCGGCGTGCGGCCGAGCTCGGCGGCCTTGAGGTCCACCGTGAGGCCACCGGTGACGAGGCCGCACCAATTGTCCTCGTCATGCTGGAGCACCAGCGCCGGCTCGGAGAAGCCGCCTTCCGGGCGGAACACCGTCACCGCCGTGAGGCCGGGGATGGCCGCCGTCTCCTCATAGATATGGTGCAGGCCGCGCTGGTTCTCGGTGAAGGAGAGCGCATAGCTGTCATCCCCCTGGCCGATGGTGAGGCGCAGCGCGCCGCTGGCCAGAGTGCCGGACACGGGCAGCGCGGCGCGCGCATCGCCCGCCGGCGGCGCGAGGGTGCCGGTGACCTTGCCGGCGCCGTCCACATCGAGCGAGGCGATGGCCGCGCGGTACGGCTTGAAGAAGGGCAGCCCCAGAACCATGAAGCGCTCCGAGGCGGCGCTGGCCGCCGTGGGTGCCACAACAAGCGCGGGCACGAGCGCGAGGGCGGAAAGGGCGGCGAGAACCGTCCGGCGGTGGGCGGTGCGTGTCACGGAGGTGCGCATTCCGTCGCCTCTCTTTGCGATGATGGCTTCGATTCGAGCGGTGCTGTGTGGGCTCGATCTATAGCACCGCCGCATGGCGCCCCAAAGGCGGCTGGCGGGGGCGGAGAGGGCTCCTCACGGTCAGGACGAGTGAGCGCACTGCTCCATTTTGCACCATCATCCCCCGGCTTGTCCGGGGGATCCACGGTTTGGCTGGGTCCGCTTTCGGTTTTGGAGCACCGAGCAAATTGAGGTGTGGATGCCCCGGACAAGCCGGGGCATGACGGCCCGGAGAAGGGGCATGACCGGTTGCTCTGACCTGCCCCTTAAGCCGGCGCCCCGGCGATGCTAAAGCGGGCGCCGAACACCTCGCGCCGGAACCCGACCATGACCGCCCCCATCCCCGCCGACCGCGAGGTCCGCCGCATCCTCACCCCCGACGGCATCGGCATCGCCAGCTCCGCCTTCGGCCCGCCCGAGGGGACACCGGTGGTGTTCATCCACGGCTTCTCCCAGTCCGGCCTGTGCTGGAACCGGCAGACGACGAGCCCGGCGCTGGCCGGCCTGCGGCTCGTCACCTACGATTTCCGGGGTCATGGCGCCTCCGACCGCCCGTCCGATCCCGCCGCCTACCAGTCGGCCGAGGTGTGGGCGGGGGAGCTGGATGCGGTGATCCGCGGCTGGGGGCTGGAGCGGCCGGTTCTGGTGGGCTGGTCCTATGCCGGGCGCATCATCGGCGACTATCTGGCCGTCCACGGCACCGCCGGCATCGGCGGTATCGTCTTCGTGGATGCCGTGACCGCCAACGAGCGCCGCTTCTACGGCACCTGCAACAAGCTCATGCGCCTCATGTGCAGCACGGACGTGGAGGAGAATATCGCGGCCACCCGCACCTTCCTGCGCCGCTGCTTCGCCGCCCCCATTTCCCAGCCGCTGTTCGAGCAATTGCTGGCGGTGAACATGATGGTGCCGCCGCAGGTGCGCTCCGCTTTGTTCGGGCGGACGGCGGACTATGAGGACCTGCTGAAGCGCTTGGACGTGCCCACGCTGGTGGTGCAGGGCGCGCTCGACGAAGTGGTGGCCCCGGCCATGGCGGAGCATATCGCCGCGACCATTCCCGGCGCCCGGCTGGACCTCTATGGGGGCATCGGCCACGCCCCCTTCATCGAGGCGGCGGACCGCTTCAACGCCGCGCTGGCGGCCTTTGCTGCCGCAGCGGCAGCAACTTCGGGGGCGGTAGCGCGTTAGGAGAAAACATCTTCACACTCCCGTGGGACGGGAACCCGTTCGCCACAAAGCGGTTGCAGTCTTGTCCGTTTTGTGGCGACAAAGCGGTGTTGCCGACGTATCCGGGCGTGCTCGATGGTCGTTCGCGCTCCGGTCCATCCGAGACGCAGAGCCATGATGAAGCTGAAATCGCTTGTTTTTGCAGGCATCGCCGCGCTGGTGGCGACGGGCTCGGCCAAGGCCGACGATCGCTACGACATCTTCAATTTCAACAAGTTCTTCGGCGGCGGAAATGTCGGCGTGGTGGGCAGCACCTCGCCCATCGGCCGGCAGATGGTCTCCATCGATCCGAAATATGCGCCCGGCAACATCGTCATCAACACGTCGGAGCGCCGCCTTTATTACGTAACGTCGCGTGGCCAGGCCATCCGCTACGGCGTCGGCGTCGGCCGCGACGGCTTCCGCTGGTCCGGCGTTAAGACGGTGAGCGCCAAGAAGGAATGGCCCTCCTGGACCCCGCCGGCGCAGATGCTGCGGCGCCGTCCCGATTTGCCGCGCTACATGCCCGGCGGCATCGACAACCCGCTCGGCGCCCGCGCCATGTATCTCGGCTCCAGCCTCTACCGCATCCACGGCTCCAACGAGCCGGAGACCATCGGGCAGGCGGTGTCGTCCGGCTGCTTCCGCATGACCAATGACGACGTGGTGGACCTCTACAATCGCGTGCGCGTGGGCGCGACCGTCTACGTCCTGCGCTGAGGCCCTTTTGAAACGAAAATGGCCCGGCCGTCGTGAGACAGCCGGGCCATTTAATTCAACGCTTAAGCGCGTCAGAGGGCGGCGAGGTTCGCAGCCTTGCTCTTCCCGCGGTTGTCCGGGACAACATCGAACGAGACCTTCTGGCCGTCGTTGAGGCTGTACATGCCGGACCGCTCCACGTCGGAGATGTGGACGAACACGTCGGGGCCGCCCTCATCCTGAACGATGAAGCCGAAACCCTTCTGGGCGTTGAAAAACTTGACGGTACCCGTGGCCATGTGAGGCCTCCTGTGGGAACGCTCTCCGGGACTTCCCGAAGGCGCCGATCGCCCCGGCGGCACGCGACCATGACAGTGCGCGGCGCAGCGGGGCGCAGTTCAGGACAGGTTCGCTTTGTGGGAAGGCTTTTGCGTCGCGGCCCGAAGGAAACGAAGAAGAGGCCGTCGACGAACTTGTCCGCTCGGCTCGCCCCTTCGCTCATCCATGAAATGGAAAGCGAAGGAACGAACGCCCCTTGCCGCGGTGCGATCTGCTCGGTCGGGATCGGAGTACATCCGTCCGTCTCCCGGAAGCGTCTGCGCTCAAAGCGCGCCGCATCCGTCGGCTGGGGTTGATGCAGAGATAAGCGTCAATCGCGGCGGTTCAAGGGCGGGGACCTAAGTTTTTCGCCCGCCGCTCCCGAACCTGTCGCCGAACCCCGCCGATACCGGGGGTGAACGCCCCCCGGCAAGGTGGTGAAACACACCTGAACCGCAGCCGGATTATTTGGCCGAAGCGGCCTTCGCCACGAAGGCGCCGTCGAACGTCTTGGCGAGGTCGATCTTCGCCGCTTTCAGCTCAGGATCGAACTCTACCAACATGTTGAGGGCATTCTTCATGCCCCGCTCGGGGATCAAACCGGTGCGCGAATAGATCGGCAGCGAGTTCTTGACCGCGTTGAGGTAGAGCGTCTTGTCCCCGAGCAGATATTCCTCCGGCACCACCGCCGCCACATCCTCGGGCGTAGCGGTCTTAAGCCATTGAAGCGCCTTATAGAAAGCGTTCACCAGCTTCTGCGTGGTGACCGGATTCTGCTCCACGAAGTCGCGCTTCATGTAGAGCACCGCGGCCGGATTTTCCCCGCCGAAGATCTTTTCGTTTCCGGCTTCCGTGCGGCTGTCTGCCAGAATAATGACGTCACCGTCATCCTCGAGCTTTGTAATGACAGGGTCGAGATTTGACATGGCATCGATTTCGCCACGCTTCATCTGCGCCACGGCCGAGGCACCGCCGCCGACACCTACGTAGGAGGCATCATCCGGCTTCAGGCCTTCTTTGGCCATGAGGAAATTGACGAAGAAATTCGTGGAGGAGCCCGGCGCCGTGACGCCGATCTTCGCGCCCTTGAGATCCTTCACCGACTTGATCGGCCGATCCTTCCGCGCCACCAGGACAATCCCCGGGAAACGGCCCAATTCGATAACGGAAACAATGTCCTGGCCCTTGGCCTGCATGCGGATGGTGTGCTCGTAGGCGCCCGTCACCACGTCGATGGAGCCGCCGATAAGGGCTTGCAAAGACTTGGCTCCGCCGCCGAAATCGTTGATGGCGACGTCCAGCCCCTCATCCTTGAAGAAACCCTTCCGCTCGGCGATCGTGAGGGGCAGGTAATAGAGCAGCGGCTTGCCGCCGACACCCAGCGTGAGCTTCGGCTTCTCCGCCTTCGCCGCCGGCTGGGCGGCCGCGGGCACGGCGCAGGCGAGCGCGATGGCGGCCACCGCGAGCTTGAGCAACCTCATGATTTTCCTCCCGTTTTTCTCTACGCCTGTGTGGCCGGCGCGGGGCGCCACACCAACAGGCGGTTCTCGATTGCGCTCACCAGCGTGTCGATGATGATGACGAAGATGGAAAGCACCAGCATGCCCGAGAACACGCCGGTGACGTCAAACACCCCTTCCGCCTGGTGGATGCGATAGCCAAGCCCCGCCGCCGAACCGAGATATTCCCCCACCACCGCCCCCACCAGCGCAAAGCCCACCGCCGTGTGAAGCGAGGAGAACATCCAGGTGAGCGCGGAGGGCCAGAACACGTTCCGCATCAGCTGGCGCTCGCTCATGCCCAGCATGCGGGCGTTGGCGAGCAGCGTCGGGCTGACTTCCTTAACGCCCTGATAGACATTGAAGAAAACGATGAAGAACACCAGCGTGACGCCCAGCGCCACCTTGGACCAGATGCCGAGTCCCAGCCACAGGGCGAATATGGGCGCCAGCACCACGCGCGGCAGCGCATTGGCCATCTTCACATAGGGGTCGAACACTGCGGCGATCACCGCCTTGCGCGCGAACCAGAAGCCCACCAGCATCCCGCCCAGCGCGCCGATGGCGAAGGCGAGCATGGTTTCCAGCAGGGTGATGCCGAGGTGATACCAGATCACCCCCGTGTAGAAGTCCTTGAAGGTGCGCTCGAAAACGGCGAGCGGCGTCGAAAAGAAGAAGGGATCGAGCGGGTAGAAGGGCTTCGGCGAGAGCGCCGGAATCGAGACCTTCACCGTGGAGCCGAAATGCCAGATGGCGATCAGCACCACCGCCACCAGCACCTGCAGGGTGAACAGCGTGAAACGATTGCGCATGGTTCAGCTCGCGACCTCGGACTGGCGATAGCCCTTCACGACCTCATCCTTCAGCGCCGCCCAGATCTCGCGGTGAAGGTGGTGGAAGGCAGGTTCCAGCCGCACGTCGATGTCACGCGGGCGCGGGATGGGCACACGCCACTGGCCGATGATGCGCGAGGCTGGCCCCGCGCCCATGATGACCACCCGGTCGGCCAGCGAAATCGCCTCCTCCAGATCATGGGTCACGAACATCACGGCCTTGCGGTCCTGGCTCCACAGATCGAGCAGGAGGTTGCCCATGATCTGCCGGGTCTGGGCATCGAGCGGGCCGAAGGGCTCGTCCATGAGCAGGATCTTGGGATCGCGGATCAACACCTGGGCGAGGCCCACGCGCTTCCTCTGCCCGCCGGACAATTGGTGGGGATAGCGATCGGCGAAGGCAGCGAGCCCCACGCGGGCCAGCCACTTGCGGGCACGGGCGCGCGCCTCGTCCGTGTCGGTGCCGGCGACCTCAAGGCCTATGGCCACGTTGTCGAGTGCCGTCTTCCACGGGAACAGGGCCTCGGCCTGGAAGAGATAGCCGGCCGCGCGGTTGAGGCCGGCGAGAGGCTTGCCGTGGATCGTCACCGTGCCGGAGGCCGGCTTCAACAGGCCAGCCGTCGCGTTGAGAAGGGTGGACTTGCCGCAGCCGGTGGGGCCGACGATGGCGACGAACTCGCCATCCGCCACATCGAGATTGACGCCCTGCACCGCGACGAAGGGCGAAGCCGCACGGCTGGCGCCGGGAAAGGCGATGGAGATGTCGCGCAGCCCGACCGCGCATGCCTGAGCCATGCGGCCTCCCTGGACCACGCTGAAGGGTTGCACCACTGAACGTCTCCCGATCCCGCGGCCCGACCGCGCGTCCGGTTGGCCCGGATCAAGCTGACAAGGTAGCCGAGGGCGCGCGGGAGGCAAAGGTGGAGGATCGCCGGTCGCGCGTCCTCTCACCCCGGCCGGGAGAAGGTGAGGATCTCGCGCTTTCCGGCGTGGTTGGCGGGGCCGACGATGCCTTCGGTTTCCATGCGCTCCATGAGGGAAGCGGCCTTGTTGTAGCCCACCTGCAGGCGGCGCTGGATGTAGGAGGTGGAGGCCTTGCGGTCCCGCATGACGATGGCCACCGCCTGCTCGTAGAGGTCGCCGCCCGCATCAGCGATGCTGGAGCGGTCGAACACCGCCTCGTCATCGTCCTCGGCCACGGCATCCTCGTCCAGAACCACCTCGTCAATATAATCCGGCCCGCCCTGGGCCTTGAGGAAGGCGACGACCTTCTCCACCTCGCCGTCAGAGACGAAGGGGCCGTGGACACGGCTGATGCGGCCGCCGCCGGCCATGAACAGCATGTCGCCCTGCCCCAGCAGCGTTTCCGCGCCCATCTCGCCGAGGATGGTGCGGCTGTCGATCTTGCTGGTCACCTGGAAGGAAATGCGGGTGGGGAAATTGGCCTTGATGGTGCCTGTGATGACATCCACGGAGGGGCGCTGCGTCGCCATCACCAGATGGATGCCAGCGGCCCGGGCCATCTGCGCGAGGCGCTGGATGGCGCCCTCGATCTCCTTGCCTGCCACCATCATCAGGTCCGCCATCTCGTCGACGATGACGACGATGTAGGGCAGCGCGGTCAGGTCCATCTCCTGTTCCTCGAACAGGGCCTCCCCGGTCTCGCGATCGAACCCTACCTGCACGTTGCGGGTGATGATCTCGCCCTTCGCCGCGGCTTCGCGGACGCGGGCGTTGTAGCCGTCGATGTTCCGCACGGCGAGGCGGCTCATCTTGCGATAGCGCTCCTCCATCTCCTTCACCGCCCATTTCAACGCGATGATCGCCTTCTTCGGATCGGTGACGACGGGGGTGAGCAAATGCGGGATGCCCTCGTAGACCGAGAGCTCCAGCATCTTCGGGTCGATCATGATGAGCCGGCAGGCTTCCGGCGTGTGCCGGTAGAGCAGGCTCAGGATCATGGTGTTGATGGCCACCGACTTGCCCGAGCCGGTGGTGCCGGCGACCAGCAGGTGCGGCATCCGCGCGAGGTCGGCGATCACCGGAACGCCGCCGATGGTCTTGCCCAGGCACAGGCCGAGCTTGGGGTGGGTATCGGCGAATTCGTGGCTAGCCAGAAGCTCCCGCAGCCACACGGTCTCGCGCCGCCGGTTGGGCAGCTCGATGCCGATGACGTTGCGCCCCTCGACCACCGCCACGCGGGCCGACACCGCGCTCATGGAACGGGCGATATCCGGCGACAGGCCGATGACGCGGGAGGACTTTACCCCCGGTGCCGGCTCGAATTCGTAGAGGGTGACGACCGGGCCGGGATTGGCGTCGATCACCTCGCCCCGCACGCCGAAATCGCGCAGCACCTGCTGCAGCATGGTGGAGGACTGGTCGAGGAATTCCTCGGACAACTCATAGTCCGGCTCCACCACCGGCGGCTCGCGCAGCAGGTCGAGGGGGGGAAGGAAATAGGGGCCTTCCGCGGCCTCCGCCGCTGCAGGAGCAGGCTCGGGCGGGAGGGTAGCAACGGCCTGCACCGGAACGGGGACGACGGCATCCGACGTTGCAGGCACTGCTGCCGAGACCGCGGGAGCGGACGTAGCAGCCGAATGCAGGGCGCCGAAGAACTGGGCGCTGATGCTCTGCTGGTAGGGCCTCCAGGACGCAAACACTTCGCCCGACAGGCTCGGCGCGGCCGCTAGGGGGAGGGATTCCTCCTCGGCTTCGGCCTCGCCCTGATCCTTGTCTTCAAGCGCGGCGGCGCCTTCCGGCTCTTCCTCGTCGAGTTCCCCGTCTTCCTCTTCCGTAAGGTCCGAGTCCTCGAAGGCATCGTCTTCGACTTCGTCGTCTTCGAGTTCATCGTCCTCCAGCTCGGAGGAGAGTGCCCCGTCGTCCTCGTCCAGTTCGTCGTCGTCCTCGGAAAGGTCGATCTCTTCGCCCTCCTCCTCGGCGTCGTCCGTGTCGCCTTCCAGTTCGGCGACCTCATCGTCCTCGGAGTCTTCGTCCTCGAGTTCGTCGTCTTCGGAGGCGTCCTCCTCGGAAACTTCGTCTTCGTCGAAGTCGGCAGTCTCCTCGGCGTCGGACAACGCCTCGAACGCCGGGTCCTCGCTCTCCACCAGGTCGTCTTCCGCATTGCCCGTCTCTGCGGGCGCAGGATCAAGGTCCTGCTCCCCGGCCGGAGCGGGCGGGGTGGCGGCGCGGCCTAGGACGACGAGGCGCAGCAGGCTCCACAGGTGATCCGGGATATCGGCCGTATCGACCTCCGAAGCTGCCTCAGCCACAGCCTGCGGCGCAATGTCAGCCTCAAGGAGCGCAGGCGCGGCCGCTTCCGTCAGAATCTCCTCGCCCGGAGCAGCCTCCGCAAGCGCGACCTCGGAAGCGGAGGGCTCACAGGCCGCAGCGACGTTTTCCTCCTCGACGGGAGGCAGGACGACGGGGGCCGCCGTCACCTCTTCCGGCGCGGCGGCGGGCGCGGCGAAGCCGGTCTCCTCGGGGATATCCGCATGCTTGGCGACGGGCTGCGCTGCCGGCTGGACCGCATCGTCCGCCGGCTCGAACAGGAAGTGCCAGCCGCGGCTCGACCCCTGGGTCGTGACCGGGGTGGGCACCTGCGGCAGGACGGGCGGCATGCTCGGCAGCGGGGGCGCGCCCGGCTCGCGGGGGCGCAGCAGATGGTCCGGGGTGCGGGTGAAGCGGGTGTTGGCGTCGAGGGTGAACGGCCGCAGCCAGCTCGGGACCAGCTCCAGGTCGATCCAACTATTGGTTTCGACAGCCTCGAAGGCGCCGTCGTGGATGGCCGGATCGTATTCCGGAATCCGCTCGTAGAACGAGGGCAGGCCGCGCTCTGCGCCAGAATCGGCGGGAGGTGGATCGAACGAGTCGTCCGGAGCGTAGGAAGGATACGCAAAAGGTCTCGGAGGACGGTTGAAGGAAGACATGGGAATCCGAAATCCGCAGCACCGGCGCCGTTTCGAGGACACTAGGGCGGGGGGCGTTAAGGGGAGGTTTGCACCTCACCACAACGGTTTCATGATACCTTATCTGTGAATCATGGGGACAAGCCCGCACCACTGCACCCGCCTGCGCCGGGTCCGCTCCAGCCCCCGCAGGCCCTGCTGCCGGACCTCCGTACGGTTGACATTCAGCCCTGCTGGAGTCCTTTTTAAAATAGAACAAAATAGGAACATTTGGCGCCCATCCATGACCTCCTTTCCCCACCCGCAGCAGGCCCAGCGCGAGGATCTGGCGGCTCTTCGCCGCCGCATCGTCGAGATGGAACGGCTGTCCGGCCTCCCGGATGGTCCCGCCCGGCCGCGCCTGTCGCTTGGGGGGGGCCTGGACGAGGTGCTGGGGGGCGGGCTGGCCCGCGATGCGCTGCACGAGGCCTTCCCGGCCGAGAAGGGCAATGCCGCTGCCGTGCTCGGTTTCGCCCTCGCGCTCGCGGCCGGCACCCGCAAGCCGGTGCTGTGGGTGCGGCAGGACATGGCAGCGCTGGAGGGGGGCGATATCTACGGCCCCGGCTGCGCCGCCTTCGGGCTCGATCCCTCCCGCCTGATCCTGGTGGCCGCCGCAGACGCCGCCGACACGCTGGGCGCCGCAGAGGAAGCCCTTGGCCATGGCGCCCTCGGGCTGGTGGTGGCCGAGCCCTGGGGATCCCCGCGCCTCATCGATCTCACCGCCACCCGCCGGCTCGCCTTGCGCAGCGAGCGTTCCGGCGTGCCGTCCCTCCTGCTGCGGCCGGGGGCGGACCCTGGCCCTTCCGCCGCCGCTACCCGCTGGCGGGTTGCTGCGGCCCCCTCTCGCGTGGCGGGGGATGTGCCGGCCTTCTGCCTCGGCCTGCCCGCCTTCGCGCTGGAAATCGAGCGCAACCGCCTCGGACCCACCGGCCGCTTCACCGTGGAATGGAATGCCCATGCCCGACGCTTCACCCCGGCGCCTCGCCGCGCTCTACCTGCCGCGCCTGCCGACCGACCGGCTGCACCGCAGCCGGCGGGGGCGTCGCATGTCGTTTCCGGCTGGCGCCGCACCGGCTGATCCGCCGCTGGTCACGGTGGAGGTGAAAGCCAATGCCCGCCGCCTCGCCGCGGTGGACGCGGCCGCCGCCCGCCTCGGCCTTCATCCCGGCCTCACGCTCGCAGATGCGCAGGCGCGCGTGCCGCAGACCGAGGCAGTGGAGGCGGATGCGGCGGCGGATGCGGCACTGCTCGCCGCCATCGCCTCGTGGTGCGAGCGCTGGACGCCCTTCGTCGCCGTGTCCGGGCCGGACGGCATCGTCCTCGACATCACCGGCTGCGCCCATCTGTTCGGCGGCGAGGCGGCCCTACTGTCTGCCATGACGGAACGGCTCGCCGCCACCGGGCTTGCCGCCTGTGGCGCGGTGGCCGGGACTGCGCGGGCCGCTCTCGCCCTCGCCCGCTGGCGGCCGGGACAGGTGGTGACGGCGGGAGGCGAGCGGGAAGCCGTCGCGCCCTTGCCGGTGGACGCCCTCGGCCTCGATGCGGAGGCGGGGCGGAGCCTCACCTATCTCGGGCTTGTGCGCATCGGCGACATCGCCGGCAAGCCCCGCGCGGCGCTTGCCGCCCGCTTCGGCAGTGCCTTGGTGGAGCGGCTGGACGAGCTGTGCGGCGCCGCCTCGCCGCCCATTTCCCCGCTCAATCCCCTGCCCGTCTATGTGGCGGAGCGGCGCTTCGCCGAGCCCATGGGCGACGAGGCGACCGCCCGCGCCGTGCTCGCCGACCTCGCCCGCGACCTCGCCGGCGTGCTGGAACGGCATGGCGAGGGCGGACGGCGCTTCGAGGCCGCCTTCTTCCGCAGCGATGGCGCCGTGCGACGTGTGGCGGCGGGCACGGCGGCGCCCCTGCGCGACGGGGCACGCCTCGCCGGCCTGTTCCGCGAACGGCTGGCGGCGCTGGCCGATCCGCTGGACCCCGGCTTCGGCTATGATGTGATCCGCCTGTCCGTCACTGCGGCCGAACCGCTGGCCGCCACCCAGTCCGGCTTCGGTGCCGAGCCGGCCGGCGCGGGGCTCGACCAGTTGGTGGACACCCTCTCCGCCCGGCTGGGGCCGCGCCGCGTCACCTGCCTTGCCGCGCAGAACAGCCATATTCCCGAGCAGGCCGCCGTGCGGGTGCCCGCGCAGAAGGCGTGGCGCAGCCGGGAGGCGCTGGCACACGATTGGGCCGAGCCGACGGCTGCGGACGCCCCCCTCGCCCGCCCGCCGGCCCTGTTTCCCGTGCCCGAGCCGGTGGAGACGCTGGCCCAGGTGCCGGACGGCCCGCCTTTGCGCTTCCGCTGGCGGCGCGTGCTGCACGAGGTGGCGCGAGCCGAGGGGCCGGAGCGCATCGCCCCGGAATGGTGGACTGCCCTCGATGGCAACCGGCCGGGCCTGACGCGCGACTATTTCCGCGTGGAGGACACGCAGGGCCGGCGCTTCTGGCTCTATCGCGAAGGCACCTACGGGCGGGAGACGTCGGCGCCGCAATGGTTCCTCCACGGGCTGTTCCCGTGAGCGCGCCCGTCTATGCGGAACTGGCGGCGGCCTCGCATTTCTCCTTCCTGCGGGGGGCCAGCGCGCCGGCCCATCTGGTGCGCACCGCCGTCGGCCTCGGCCTCGACGGGCTCGGCATTGCCGACCGCAATACGGTGGCCGGCGTGGTGCGGGCCTATAGCGCGCTGGAGGATCTGCGCGCCCTCGACGAGGATCTGGAAGCCGACGATCCCGAGGCGGACGCCAAGCGCGCCGTCGCCGCCCGCGCCCGCGCCTTCCGGTTGGTGACAGGCGCGCGGCTCGTCTTCTGCGACGGCACGGCGGACATCATCGCCTATCCCTCGACGCGGGAGGGCTGGGGCCGGCTCTGCCGCCTGCTGACCACCGGCAACCGCCGGGCGAAGAAGGGCGATTGCCATCTTTCCCTCGCCGACCTCCTCGCCGATGTCCGCGATCTGATGCTCATCGTGATGCCGGGCGAAGACGGAAGCGATCTTCCGCCCCTCCTCTCCCGCCTTGACGAGGCGGCCGCCGGGGCAGTGTGGCTGGGCGTCGACATGCCATTCTCCGGCGCCGACCGCCGCCGTCTCGCCGCGCTCAAAGCCATCGCCCGCACCGCCGGCGTGCCGCTGCTGGCGGTGAACGAGGTGCTCTACGCAACGCCCAAGGAGCGCGACCTGCAGGACATCCTCACCTGCGTGCGCGAGGGCACCACCATCGCCGAAGCCGGGCGGCGGCTCCTGGCGAATGCCGAGCGCCACCTCAAGCCTGCCGCCGAGATGACGCGCCTGTTCCGGGACGCCCCCGAGGCGGTGGCTGAGAGCGCGGCGCTTCTCGCCCGCATCGACTTCACCTTGAAGGAGCTGAAATACGACTATCCCGAGGAGCCGGTGCCCCCCGGCTGGACGCCGCAGGCGTGGCTTGAGGAACTGACCTGGCGCTGTGCCGCCGTGCGCTATCCCGAAGGGGTGCCGGAGAAGGTGGAAAAGCTGCTGAGAGACGAACTGGCCCTCATCCGCAAGCTCGAGTACGCGCCTTACTTTCTCACCATCCACGACATCGTGCGCTTCGCCGAGAGCCAGGGCATCCTCTGCCAGGGGCGGGGCTCGGCGGCGAATTCCGCCGTTTGCTACGTGCTCGGCATCACCGCCGTGGACCCCGCCGACAACAACCTCCTGTTCGCCCGCTTCATCTCCGAGGAACGGCGCGAGCCCCCCGACATCGACGTGGATTTCGAGCACGAGCGGCGCGAGCAGGTGATCCAGCACATCTACGACAAATACGGCCGCCACCGCGCCGGCATCGTCGCCACCGTCATCCACTACCGCCCGCGCAGCGCCATTCGCGACGTGGGCAAGGCCCTCGGCCTCACCGAGGACGTCACGGCGCGCCTCGCCTCCACCCAGTGGGGTAGTTGGGGCCGCGATATTTCAGACGCGCACATCCGCGAGGCGGGGCTCGACCCGTCAAACCCCTTCATCCGCCGTGCGGTGGAGCTGGCCGGCCGACTGATGGGCGCGCCTCGCCACCTCTCCCAGCACGTGGGCGGCTTCGTGCTGGCCCGTGGCCGGCTCGACGACACCGTGCCCATCGGCAACGCCGCCATGGCGGACCGCACCTTCATCGAATGGGACAAGGACGACATCGACGTGCTCGGCCTGATGAAGGTGGATGTGCTGGCGCTCGGCATGCTCACCTGCATCCGGAAAGCCCTCGACCTGATGCGCAACCACGAGGGCATCGACTGGGGTCTCGCCGACGTGCCCAGCGGGCAGGCGGACGTCTACGCCATGCTCTCGCGCGGGGATTCCATCGGCGTGTTCCAGGTGGAGAGCCGGGCGCAGATCAACATGCTGCCACGCCTCAAGCCGCAAAAATTCTACGATCTCGTCATCCAGGTCGCCATCGTGCGGCCGGGGCCGATCCAGGGCGATATGGTCCATCCCTACCTGCGCCGGCGCAGCGGGCTGGAGAAGGTGGACTATCCCTCCCCCGCTCCGCATCTCGGCGACAAGGACGAACTGCACAGCGTACTCGACAAGACACTCGGCGTACCGCTCTTCCAGGAGCAGGCCATGAAGCTCGCCATGGTCGCCGCCCGCTTTTCTGACAAGGAGGCGAACCGCCTGCGCCGGGCCATGGCTACCTTCCGCAATCTCGGCACCATCCAGGAGTTCGAGAGCATGATGGTGGAGCGCATGGTGGCGCGCGGCTACACGCGCGACTTCGCTGCGCGCTGCTTCGAGCAGATCAAGGGCTTCGGCAGCTACGGCTTTCCCGAAAGCCATGCGGCCTCCTTCGCCAAGCTCGTCTACATCTCCTCCTACATCAAATGCCGCCACCCGGCCGCCTTCGCCTGCGCGCTGCTCAACGCTCAGCCCATGGGCTTCTACGCTCCGGCGCAGATCGTGCGCGATGCTTATGAGCACGGCGTGGAGGTGCGCCCGATCGACGTCAATTTCAGCCATCACGACAACACGCTGGAGCGGCGGGACGACGGCGCGCTCGCCCTGCGCCTCGGCTTCCGGCAGGTGGATGGCTTCCACGCCGAATGGGGCGAGCGCCTCGCAGCGGCACGATCCGGGCCTTTCGCGAGCATCGAGGACCTCGCCCGCCGCGCGCGCCTGCCCACCCGTGCGGTGAAACTGCTCGCCGATGCCGATGCCTTCCGCTCCATGGGCCTCGACCGCCGCGCCGCGCTCTGGCACGCCCGCCGCCTGCCGGATGACGACGCTTTGCCCCTGTTCGCCGCGGCGGACGCCCGCGAACTGGGCGTCGAGGAGGAGGTGACGCTGCCGCGCATGGCGCGCTCGGAGCACATCGTCGCGGACTACCAGACGGTACGCCTCTCCCTGAAGGGGCACCCCATGGGCGAATTGCGTGACCATTTCCGGAAAGAGCGCATCCTCACCTGCGCCGAGACGTCTGCGCTGAAGGACGGCGCCTTCGTCCGCAATGCCGGCGTGGTGCTGGTGCGCCAGCGGCCGGGCAACGGCAAGGCCATCTTCATCACCATCGAGGATGAGACCGGCATCACCAACATCGTCCTGTGGGAGCGGACGCTGGAGCGCTTCCGCCGCGAGGTGATGGGCGCGCGCCTGCTGCTGGTGGAAGGACGCATCCAGAAGAGCCCGGAGGGGGTCGTCCACCTCATGGCCCAGCGTCTCACCGACCGAACCGCCGACCTCGCCTTGCTCTCGAGAGTGCGGCAGCCGCGGATGGAGGTGGCGCGGGCCGACGAGTTCGCCCACCCCCAGCATCCGCGCAAGCATCCACGTGACGTAAGGGTGCTTCCCAAGTCGCGGGACTTTCACTGAGCACCACGCCCGCGATGCCGCAGAGGTATCCAGCAGCCCAAGTCCGTAAGGGGGCAGGTGAAAACCCGACAAATCGGGCAAAAAAGGCACGAGGGCCCCGCGCACTTCACGATTTATCCACAAAAACACGTGAGGCTTCGAGACAGATGGAACCTAAGGCCGGGATACCGCCGCCGTGAAGCCGCTCCTCATCGTTACCGGATTTGTGGCCGCCGCCGCCGTTGGCGCAGGCATAGCCATCAGCCCGCTTCTGTCGGCCAGGGATGACGGCCCGGCGACCACCCAGTCCATTTCCCAGCCGGCGAACCCGGCTTCCGGACAGGCCGCCCAGGGCAAGGGTGCGACCGCCGCGCAGAAGAGCGCGGCCGCTGCGGCCCAGCCGGTGCCGGCCCCCGCGCCGGAGCCTGCCGCCCCGCCGCCGGTCACGCCGCGCAAGAACTACACCTACAAGTCGTTCGACGTGGATGGCTCCTACATCGCCATGACCTTCGACGACGGCCCGAACCCGGAGACGACGCCGCGGCTCCTGCAGATCCTGCGCGAGCGCAACATCAAGGTGACCTTCTTCGTGCTCGGCAACATGGTCGCCAAGCACCCCGAAGTGCTCAAGATGATCGCCGACGAGGGCCACGAGATCGGCAGCCATTCCTGGAGCCATCCGCAGCTCACCCGCATCAGCCAGGCGGCGGTGGACAAGGAGCTGGGCAACACCTCCGAAGCCATCTTCCAGGTCACCGGCAAGCGCCCGATCTATCTGCGCCCGCCTTACGGCTCCATGAAGCCGACGCTGCGCAGCTACATCGAGGACAAATACGGCCTGACCATCGTCAACTGGTCAGTGGACCCAAACGACTGGAAGAACCGCAACAGCCAGGCCGTCCATGACGCCATCATGGCGCAGGTGAAGCCGGGCGCCATCGTGCTCTCCCACGATATCTACGCCACCACCGTGGATGCCATGCCGCGCATCCTCGATGAGCTGGCCGCCAAGGGCTACAAGTTCGCCACGCTGTCGCAGATGGTGGCCATGGACAAGCCGCTGAAGGTGGCCCTCGCCGCCCCCGGCGCCGCCACCAAGAAGCCGAAGCCCAATGGCGCGAAGCCCGATGCAGCCAAGCCGGCCGGCACGCCCAAGCCGGTCGCCGCCGCGCCAAAACCGGCCGCGTCCTCGGCCCCGGCTCGCAGCGCCGGCGTCTACTGACGCAACAGGTTCATCCCCTCAAACGGCGCTCCGGTCCCTGGGGCGCCGTTTTTCGTTCCGGGCCGGTCAGTCCTCACCCGGGTGGGCATGACCGCCGTGCGCGTCGTCGTGGTCATGATGGGCATCCGGCGCCGGAAGGGTGAGGCCGAAGGTCTTCACTAGATCGTCCACCTGCGCCGGCGACAAGTACCGCGGGTTGAGGCCGCGCAGCAGCAAATAGAGCTTCGCCGTCTCTTCCAGCTCCTCGGTGGCGAAGACAGCAGCCTCCAGCGTGTCTCCCGCAACAACCGGACCGTGATTGGCCAAGAGCACTGAAGTGTAGCGGCCGGCAAGGCCCCGGATCGCGTCAGCGACGGCGGGATCGCCCGGCCGATAATAAGGCAGAAGCGCAGTCTGCCCGGCACGCATGAGGTAATAGGGCGTCATGGGCGGCAAGGCCGCGCGCGGATCGATCTCCGGCAGCATGGTGAGCGCCACCGAGTGGGTCGAGTGTAGGTGCACGATGGCCCGCGCCGTGCCGCGGGTCTCGTAGAGTGCCGAATGCAGCGGGATTTCCTTGGTGGGCGGATCGCCGCTCAGGAGCCGTCCGGCCGCATCGAGGCGGGAGATGCGCGCGGGATCAAGGAAGCCGAGGGACGCATTGGTGGGCGTCACCAGCCATCCGCCGTCGTCTAGCCTCAGGCTGATATTGCCGGAAGAGCCGGGAGTTAGCCCCCGCTCGAACAATGAGCGCCCGAAGCGGCAGATCTCCTCCCGCAGTCTGGTCTCGTCCATGGCCGGCCTCCGCTTGTTCCGCCGACGCACAAAAGCGAAGCGGACCCCCCTTGGCAAGCGTGAACAGCACCGCGGCTAAAACGATTTGATCCCCTGCCGGCAGGCTCCTACAAAAGGCTCCGGATGCCGCCGGGCCAACAGGCGGCCGAGACACGGGGAAACGGCCATGGCCGAGCAGGCGGAAGGAACAGCGGGCAACCAGGGCGCCAGACGCGCGGGCGTGATCGGCCTCGGCTCCATGGGGTTCGGCATGGCGCAATCGCTGCTGCGGGCGGGGCTTGATGTCGCCGGCTGCGATGTGGGCGCGGCCGCGGTGGAGCGCTTCGTCGCGGCGGGCGGGCGTGGTGCGACTTCTCCGGCAGAGGCCGCCGAAGGGGCGGACATGGTGGTCAGTGTGGTGGTCAACGCCGCGCAGACCGAGGCCATCCTGTTCGGGCCTTCCGGCGTCGCCGAGACGCTGCCCGAAGGCGCGGTCTTCATCTCTTCCGCCACCATGGACCCAGACATCGCCCGCAGCCTTGCCGCGCGGCTGGAAGCTACCGGGCGGCACTATCTCGACGCCCCCATCTCCGGCGGCGCCCGAAGGGCGGCGGAAGGGGCGCTTACCATCCTCGCCTCCGGCAGCGCCGCCGCCTTCGCTAAAGCCAAGCCGGCCCTCGACGCCATGGCCGCCAAGCTCTACGCGCTGGGTGACGCGCCGGGTCAGGGCGCCGCCTTCAAGATGATCAACCAGCTCCTCGCCGGCGTGCACATCGCCGCCGCCAGCGAGGCCATGGCCTTCGCCGCGCGGCAGGGGCTGGACCTGAAAAAGGTCTACGAGGTGATCACCGCCTCGGCCGGCAACAGCTGGATGTTCGAGAACCGCATGCCACACGTGCTCGATGGCGACTACACGCCGAAAAGCGCGGTGGACATCTTCGTGAAGGACCTCGGCATCATCCAGGACATGGCGCGCAGCGCGAAGTTCCCGGTGCCGGTCTCGGCCGCCGCTTTGCAGATGTTCCTCGCCACCTCCGCCGCCGGCATGGGCCGCGACGACGACGCCTCCGTCGCCCGCCTCTATGCCCGAATCACCGGCACGAAGCTGCCCGGTGAGGGGAACTGAGGCGCCGCGGGTGTCGCTTTTCTGCCGCGGCAGGGAGGTTACACTCCGTCGCGATTCGTTACCCTCGGGGAACGCCCGTGCAACCTCGCCCCGCGAGGGTCAGGCGTCGACCCGACGCAACAACACGAGGATCCTGCCGATGACCCTCTCGCTCCGCGCCTCCTTCCTCGCGCTCCCCCTTCTGGCCCTTTGCGCCGGCCCGGCTCCGGCGCAGACCGCCGCCACCCTCACCGCAGAGCAGGCCCAGGCCCTGCGCACCGCCTGCTCGGCGGACGTGAAGAAGCTGTGCGGCGACGTGCAGCCCGGCGGCGGGCGCGTGGTCCAGTGCATGCAGGGCAAGAAGGAGCAGGCAACCCCGCCCTGTCAGGCCGCCCTCGGTGCCCTCAGCAAGAAGTAGTTGCCTGAGCCGGCCTTAGGCGAGCGCCACGAGGCTGGCATTTCCCACTGTTGCTACGTAACTCAGACGGACCGCCTCTCCGGCGGCCGTAAGCGGCATAGGCGCAGCTGGAGGCTGCGATCTTGCCCGGAAAGTCGGCTTGAGGATACGCGACCGCCCTCGCCTCTTCGCAGCGCACGGGCGGCGCGCGCTGACTTCCTCCGCTCTCCCTCCGTCAACGCGACGGCGGTTTTGCGGCATTGCATCATGGCTCAGGTCGCGTTTCACTGGAGGTGATTTGCGGAGCCTGACCTTGCCCTATCCCTCGACCACCCTCGAGACCCCGTTGCTGCGGTTCCTGAAGGACACGCACGCGGACTTCTCCCGCATCGACGAGGGCGAGGTCGCCTCCTATATCCCGGAGCTGGGCAAGGCCAATCCCGACCATTTCGGCATCGCCGTCGCCACCACGGACGGGCATGTCTATGAGGCGGGCGACACGCAGGTGCCCTTCACCATCCAGTCGGTGTCGAAGGCCATGGTGTTCGCCCTCGCGCTCGATCTGCTGGGGGCGGAGCGGGTGGAGGCGGCCATCGGCGTGGAGCCGAGCGGCGAGGCGTTCAACTCCATCCGCCTTCGGGCCGACAACAAGCCGTTCAACGCCATGGTGAATGCGGGCGCCATCGCCTGCTCGGGTCTGATTGCGGAAAGCACCGGTGGGGATGCGTTCGAACTGATCCGCCAGGCCCTCGGCCGCTTCGCCGGGCGCGACCTCGGCGTGGACGAGGCGGTGTTCGAGAGCGAGCGCTCCACCGGCGACCGCAACCGCGCCATCGCCTACCTCCTGCGCACCTATGGTGGTGTCACGGGCGACGTGGACCGGCTGCTCGATGTCTATTTCCGTCAGTGCTCCGTGCTGGTCACCGCCCGAGACCTTGCGGTGATGGGCGCGACCTTCGCCAACCACGGCGTCAACCCGCTCACCGGCGCAACGGTGGCATCGAACTATGCGGTGGCGCGCACCCTAGCGGTCATGAGCTCGTCAGGCATGTACGACTTCGCCGGCGAGTGGATCTACCGCGTGGGCGTGCCGGCGAAGAGCGGCGTCGGTGGCGGCATCCTCGCCGCTCTGCCCTCCCAGCTCGGTCTCGGCACCTTCTCGCCCCGGCTCGACATGCACGGCAACAGCGTGCGCGGCATCCGCACCTGCGAGGCGATTTCCGAAGCCTTCGACCTGCACATGCTGTCGCGGCGGGACGATGTGCGCACCTGCATCGTCGCCGATTATGATTTCCGCACCGTGCCGTCCAAGCCGGGCCGGCAGCCGCACGAGCAGGACATCCTCTCCGCCCGTTCCGGCGCCATCCGCGCCATCGAGCTGGCCGGAAAGCTTTCCTTCGCCTCCATGGACTACGTGACCCGGCGCCTCACCGACCCCGCGGGCGTGCCGGAATTCCTTATCCTCAACCTGCACCGCGTCGCCACCATCACCGATGCGGGCTTGAGGCTGCTGACCGGCCTCATCAAGAACCAGCTGCCGGCCGCCACCACCGCGGTCATCGCCGGCGTCGAAGCCGCCTCCCCGCTCACGCCCCAGCTGAAGGCCCTGCGCGAGCAGGGTGTGCGCGTGCGCATCTTCCCCACCTATGACGCGGCGGTGGAATGGGCCGAGGATCAGGTGGTGTACCGCCACGGCGGCTTCTCGCGCATCGAAGTGGAGGCGGACCTCAGCCGACAGGCGCTGCTGGCGGGCCTTTCCCCCCAGGAGCTGGCTGATCTGTCCCGGCTCGGCACTCGCGTCGTATTCCCAGCCGGCACACGGATCATCTCCGCCAACGAGCCGCCGGCCAGGGTCTATTTCCTGCTGCGGGGCATGGTTAGCGCACGCTCGGTGGGAGACGTGCGGCTCTCCACCATGATTCCCGGCATGGTGTTCGGGGAAATGGCCCTCATCGAGCAGCCGCGCAGCACGGACGTATGGGCCGACACGGAGGCGGTGTGCGTGGAGGTGACGGCGGACCAGTTCCGCGCCTTCCAGGAGACCCACGCCCGCGCCGCCGACCGGATCATGCGCAACCTCGCCATCCTGCTCGCGGGGCGGATGCGCATGGCGACCGCCCGCATCGAGATGCTGACCGGATAAAGCCTTCCGCTCGCGCTCCCCGCCTAGCACTTTCGGCCAGCCTTGAGCGAAGCCCTTTACAACCCCCCGTTCCCCTCCCAGTCTTCTTCCAAAGAGAAGAATTCGGGAGGTGAAGATGGTGGATACGGTGGAGAACCGGCCACAGGCCGTGCAGGCGATGCCGGCGGTCCGGGCGGTGACGTTCGCGGACGTGAAGGCCTCGCTCATCGAGGGATTGTCGGACTTCGCTCGGGCCCCGGCCTTCGGCCTTGCGTTCGGCGCGCTCTATGCGGCGGGTGGTCTCGCCATCGTCGCCTGCGTCTTCTTCTTCGAGCTGGGCTATCTCGCCTATCCGCTCTTCGCCGGATCGGTGCTGATCGGTCCGTTCGTGGCGGCCGGGCTCTACGATGTCAGCCGGGAACTCGAGGCAGGGCGCGAGCCCACGTGGAACGGCGTCCTGTCCACCATCTTCGCCCAGCGCCAGCGCGAGCTGGGGTGGATGGCGTTCGTCACCATCTTCGCCTTCATCATCTGGATGTATCAGGTGCGGCTGCTGCTCGCGCTGTTCCTCGGCTTCGCCTCCTTCGCCACGCTCAACGACTTCCTGAAGGTGCTGTTCACCACCTCGGACGGCATCGCCTTCCTGGCGGTAGGCCACGTGATCGGTGCGGCGCTGGCACTGGGGCTCTTCTCCATCACCGTCATCTCTTTCCCGCTGCTCATGGACCGGAATCTCGACGTGGTGACCGCGATGATCACCAGCGTGCAGGCGGTGCTCACCAGCCCCGGGCCGATGATCCTGTGGGGCATCTGCGTCGTGGCGCTGATCGCCATCGGCACGGCGCCGGCCTTCCTCGGGCTGATCTTCGTGCTGCCGGTTCTGGGGCACGCCACGTGGCACCTGTACCGCCGGGCCGTGGCGCCGCTTCCCTGATACGGCCACGCCGGCGCGGAGGCGCGTCGGCGCACCCCGCCTAGCGCTTCGGCTTAGGGGGTGATTTGGGCGCCGATTTAGGCACGGCGGCCTTGCGCGCCCGCGCCTTCTTACTGGCGGCAGCGCTCTCCGCAGCGGACGCGAGCGGCGACTTCGCGGACTTGGCTGTCGTGGTCTTGGCCGTCGTGGTCTTGGTCGACGCGGTCTTCACAGCTGGTTTCCTGACCGGCGCAGCTTTGCCCGACGCGGATTTGGCGGACGCAACTTTTGCCGGTTTCGGGGAGGCCTTGGACTTTGCCGCCTTGGCCTTCGCCACCTTGGGCTTCACCGACTTGGCGACCGTCGCTGTCCTGGAGGCCTTGGCGACCGTCGTTTTGGCAGCGCCCTTGGCCCTCGCCCCCGTTTTTGCCGCCCCGGCATCGGCAACAGGGACCGGGGCTGCTTTCGCCTTTGCTGCTGCAAGCGCCTTGGTCGCCTTGCTCTTGGCGCCTTTGGTCCGAGCGACCGGCGCAGCGTCGTTCTCCTGCGCCCTATCAGCCAACGATAGGTTTTCCGGGTCCATGGCAAGCGCCGCGCCGCCCTTCGCGGACTTCGCCTTACCCGCTTTCGCCTTGGTCTCCTTAGCCTTTGCCGACTTCGCGGCAGTCTTTGCCGGCTTCGGCTCCTTCGGCGGCTTTCCCTTCGGCGCCTCGAGATCGGCCTCCTCGGTCGCAGCGTCCTTGCCCTTGGCGACCTTGGCCTTGCCGTCCCGGGCCTTGGTCGCCTTCGCTTTCGCGGGCTTCTCCTTGGCCGCAGGCACTTCAGCGGAGCTGGCGGCTTCGGCCTGCGCTTCCTCCCAGCGTCGCCCCATGATGGCGCCGAAGGACAGGATCAGCTCGGAGAGGTCCTCCTCCTGAACCGCTGCCGCAGCGGTCTCGATGGAGAACCAGAAGCCGTAACGCTGGAACCGTTCCGGCCACTTCTGCAGCAGGCGCTTCACCTTGAGCGGGAACACCAGCACGTCGCAAAGCACCGAGCGGGTGCCGAGGCGCTTCTCGTAGGTGTAGGAGCCGAGCGGCTCGCGGGAGACCACGCCGACGAGGCCAGCCTCCTCATAGCATTCGCGCGCGGCGGTCTTGGGCGGTGTGAGGCCCTTCATGGGCCACCCCTTGGGAATCACCCAGCGCCGCGTCTCTCGGGAGGTGATGAGGCGGATCTGCACCTCGCCGTCGCGCCTGACGCGATACGGCAAGGCGGCATACTGAACCCTGCGCCCGGTCGAGGCGCCCTTGGCGACCGAAAGATGGGGCCAGTCCGACCAAGGCGCCATGGGCGATCCAGGAGCGGGGGGAGCGGAATGAGGAGCCTAAGCGACCGAGGACCTCTTTCTCCGCCCGCCGACGGCAGAATCGGTCATCAAGACTGATCTATCATAAAGCGTTGCAGCGACGAAATTTCGCCGGCCAGCGGCCGGCCCCTCACTGGGGCTCGGCCTCATAGACCAGGACGGTGCGGGCCCGCACCTCGATCTCCCCGGCCTCGACCGGCACGGCCATGCGGGCCGAATCCGCCTTCATCATCATGGGCGCCGGCATGATGGGACCGCCGCTCTGCCCCTCGGGCTGGATCGACATGATGCGCGTGAGCCGAAGCCCCGCGGCCGCCGCGACGCCCTTCGCCTGCTCTATGGCATCCTTCACGGAGGCGGCGCGCGCCTCGCCTTCCAGACGGTCGGTGTCGGCGAGGGAAAAGGAAAGGCCTGAGGCTTGGTTGGCACCGGACTGAACCACCTTGTCCAGGAGCCCGCCGAGCTTGCCGAGATCGCGCACCGTGATCCGCACCGAATTGCGCACCTCGAAGCCGATCAGCTTGGGCTGCTCGCGCGACGGCGGCTGCGGATAGGACTGCTGCGGCTGGATGGAGAAGGAGGAGGTGGATATGTCGTTCGGCGCAATGCCGGCCGCCTTCAGCGCCGCAATCACCTCCGACACCGCCTTGGAATTGGCGGCGAGCGCGTCATCAGCGGTCTTGGCGTTGGTGACGACCCCGGTGGTGAGCACCGCCATATCCGGCGGCGCGGTGCGCTTCGCCTCGCCCACCACCGTGATGGTGGCCGCAGCTGCCGCAGGCCCCGCAACGGCAAGCGTTGCGGCCAAGGCCGCCGCAAACACGGCCGCCGTGCTGGCCGCGGCGCGCGGGAGGGAAACGATGCGGGCCGGCGAATGACGCATGGAAGTATCCTCGTTCGGCCCCGGATTTTCTGTCACCGGGACTTGGATGCGCAGACGACAGCGCGAACACGGCGCCATTGCGGCGGGCCCGCCCCCGTCCCCACCCTAAGGGCATGCGTCTCGCAGCCGGGCGGGAATCTGTTGTTCCCGGGAGGCAGGATTGGTAGAGCAGCAGGAACATGCCGCACTTGGGGGCCTGTAGCTCAATGGTTAGAGCTGACCGCTCATAACGGTTAGGTTGGGGGTTCAAGTCCCTCCGGGCCCACCAAATCTCAATGGCTTGTGGACGAAGGGCGATCTGCCGCGTCCATGTGTTCGGCGGTCAGGTACCAAATCTGCGGATGGCTTTCGGGTGACGCGTCCAACCTGTTGGCCGAGAGCGGCTATCGCGATGTCCGCTGCCGACGGCAAAGGCTGTCAGGTTCGGACTCGCCGAGAGGGGCGAGACTAGTTCTTCATCCGCCCCACGGGGGCTCCGGCCACGTACTGGATGGCGCGGTGAATCAGCTCGGCGAGGTTTGTCGCCCCGAGCTTGGCCTTGAGCTGGGAGCAGGTATTGGCCACCGTCTTATAGCTCACGCCCAGTTCGTCGGCGATCTGGCCGTAGGCCTTGCCTTCGGCAAGGAGCGCCAGCGCCTGCAACTCGCGCGGAGTGAGGTCAGCCATCACGCCGCTCCGCCCGCGCGTGCCGAGCAGGGCCACCTCCAGCGCCAGGTCGTGGCTGATGTAGGGCTGGCCGCGCCGCACCTTTTCGAAGGCTTCGAGGAGATCGTCGGGCGAGGTGTCCTTCAGGAGATAGCCGGTCGCGCCGGCCTCCAGCGCGCGGCTGGCGATCACCGGGTCCGCGTGCATGCTGAAGACCAGGATCGGCATGCGCGCCGCCTGCGCCCTGAGCCGCCGCACCAAAGCGAGCCCGGCGAGGCCGCTGCCGTTGAGCGCGAGATCGACGATCA
The DNA here is from genome assembly GCF_012932745.1 of Xanthobacter sp. SG618. NCBI lineage: Bacteria > Pseudomonadati > Pseudomonadota > Alphaproteobacteria > Hyphomicrobiales > Xanthobacteraceae > Xanthobacter > Xanthobacter sp. SG618. The sequence continues at coordinate 168,854 of NZ_JABBHL010000004.1, forward strand.
CCACGTCCGGCCGCTTGCGCCGGAATAGGCGATAGCCGGCCAGCGCCGTCTGGGCCTCCATCAGGTCCGAGACGCCCGCATCCTCCAGCAGGTGCCGGCAGCCCTGCAGCACGATGGGATGGTCGTCGATGAGGAGAACGCTGGTCATACCGGATGCCCTGGCCCTGAACGCACGCGCCTACCCTCGGCGGAGGACGGGGACGCGGAGGTAGAATGCCCCAACGGGATGGGAAGCTCCACAAAAAGGCGCGCCCCTCCTTCGTTGCCCCGCTCCAGCCGGCAACTGCCGCCCAGCGCGCGCACCCGCTCCTTCATGCCCGAGAGGCCGTGGCCCATCGATGGGATGGCCGGTGGCCCCTTCCCGTCGTCCGCGACGACAAGGCGCAGCATCCCCCCTGCGCCGCGTCGCACCTCCTCGCCGACGATGATGCGCACGGAACGGGCATTGCCGTGCTTGAGCGCGTTGGTCACACCCTCCTGCGCGCAGCGATAGACGGTCGCGTCGAAAGACGGCTCGTAGTGATCGGCAAGCACCCCGGTCTCCAGTGCGAATCGCCGCTCGGGATCGTGCTGGCGGAAATCGGCGACGAGGCTGGAAAGCACGTCCTTCAGCGGCACGTGGTCGAGCGCGGCGGGGCGGATGCGGGTGAGCAGGCGGCGGTTGGCGACCTGCATCCGCTCGACAATCTCGATGAGGCTCTTCGCCCGCGCCACCATGCGCTCGGCATTTTCAGCAGGGGCCGTGGCCGCGAGGCGAGCGAGCGAATCGGCGCTGGCCTTCAGGCCGAACATGAGCGGCCCCAGCTCGTCGTGCAGATCGCCGGCGATCTGGCGGCGCTCGTCCTCCTGCAGGCTCACGAGACGGGCATAGAGGTGAGCATTCTCCTCTCGCGCCGCGCCGAGGGTTTCGGCAAAGGCGTTGAAGCGCTCCGCCACCTCGGCGAGTTCGCGGGTGCGGGGCGGCTCGACGCGGCAGGCGAACCCAATGTGCTCCAGTTCGTCCAGAGCACCGCGGAAGCGCGAGAGATCCCGCCTCACCTGTCCCAGGGCGACGAACAGGGCCGAGAGAATGGCGAAATTCACCGCGAGCGCGACGCTGGCGAAATCGAACACGTCGTCCCAGACCTCGGCCACCTCGTCGTCGGGAACGCCCTCGATCCGCACCCGGCCGATAAGGGTGCCATCGGCCACCACGTCGATCCGGCGCGTGACCTGCGAAACGCCGATCAGACGAGCGAACCAGGAGGGCGCCGCCTCGCCATTCGCGGGCGCGCCGTCGGCGGGTAGCACGGCCGGGCGCCCGTCCGGTCCCTCGAGGGAGATACGCACATGGCGCAGGTGACGCAGATGCGGCGGAAAGGCCGCCGCGAGGGTCGTGCCCTGCTCGCTGGCCACGCGCTCGGCCACCTCGCGGACCATGTTCTCGGCCATTTCGACGGAGGCCACCATCTCGCGTCCGGCCGCGACCCGCGCATTCACCACCACCACGGCGCCCGCCACCACGGCGGCGACCAGATTGATGGCGAGCACAGCGCCAAGCACACGGGTGCGCAGCGACACCCGGCGCACCGCCGCCGCCGCTGCGCCCGCCTGATCGTCCGCGCCCGCGATGCCCCGCGGCAAGGAGGCGCGCGTGGCGGGGTGGACGCTCATGGGTTCCTCCGTTCGGCCGCCGGCGCGGCAAGCGTGGCGAGGGCGTCGTCACGGCTCGCCCCGGCGGCCCGCAGATTGAAATAGTGCTGGCACAAATCACTATAGCCGATCCGCCTGATCGCGCGACCGACCTGGATGAAGCCCCCGAGCAGCGCCTGCGGGCTTTCGACCACAGAAATTTCGCCGAGCATGCGCTCCAGCTGGAGCGTGCGGTTGGCCAGCATGCGACGGTTCTCGTCGAACACGGCGTCGGCCTCGCTCAAAAGCGTCGCGATCTCCGCCACGGCCTCGGCCGACGCGGGCGCTCCGGCCGGCGCAGACCGCGTGGCAAGAAAAACTTCGGGCGGGGTGTCATCACCCACATCAAGCCATTCGCGCGCCGGACCGCCCCGGGCAGCGACCCCTTTGGCACTCCCGCCCCCGGACGGCGGCGCGGCCTCTGGAGCCGAAGCTGCGCTGGAGGCAACCGGTCGGCGCTCCTCCTCCTCACCGCACGACGCCAGCGCGAGCGCGCCTAACGCCGCCAGAAGGCACATCGCGAAAAGCCGGGCGATAGGCAGCCGATTGGAAACACGGCCATGGCGCATCGGCAAAGCAGTCTCCCCCGCGTATTCTGACGAATTTGCCGACATCTTCACCACCCGTCCGCCTGCATGGACCGCGACGATCTCTGAATATTTTCTCAGAACAAGACGGATCAAGATTCCATCTTTCCGAAAACACGAGCGATATAAAGCACAACACCCCCGGCAACAGCACAAATAAACGAACCCGGGCGGGACTCGGAACGCTGCGGCATCTGTCGGCAAATAACATACTTATCAGACACTTATGGAAGTCCGGCAACCGTCTTTGCCAACTGTTCCCACAATGAATTGCCGAATGATCGGCAGACAACGGTGCCGATACCGCTTCAACTGATGCCACACAAGATAACGAACCATAAGAATTCAATAAGAAAAAGAAGAACGGGTCTCAGGTCGCAATCGGAGGACGACCGCCACCCTGGCCATCACCAGCTCTGCTGCCCGCAAGGTGCGATCTCCTGCGTCCCGGCCCTGGGGCGGGGGTGAGCCATGTGCGCAAGCGGAGGGGAAGCTTCGGCTCCCGTGCCGCTCCCGCTGCCGCCCGGCTGCGCGGGGGAATGCACGGGTGCTGGAGGGACAAGTCCAACCGAGTGAGGAACCACCCAAGGAAAACGCCAAATGACGAGATTGTTTTCTTCCGTCTCCCTCTGTGCCGTGACCCTCGCCCTCGCGGCGGGGTCGGCGGCCGTTAGTTCGCAGGCGCTCGCCAACGACAAGCTCGTCGAACTCGCCAAGAGCGACGACAACTGGCCGATGACCGGCAAGAACTACGACGCAAACAACTACAGCCCGCAGAAGCAGATCAACAAGGCGAACGTGAAGCAGCTTCGCCCGGCCTGGTCTTTCTCGACCGGCGTGCTGTCCGGCCACGAGGGCACCCCGCTCGTCGTCAACAACGTGATGTACATCCACTCGCCTTACCCGAACACGACGTTCGCGGTGGGCCTGGATGATCCCGGCCACATCCTGTGGCAGCACAAGCCGAAGCAGAACCCCACCGCCCGCGCGGTCGCCTGCTGCGACGTGGTGAACCGCGGCCTCGCCTACTGGCCCGGCGACGGCAAGACCCCGGCGCTCATCCTGAAGACCCAGCTTGACGGCCATATCGTGGCGCTCAACGCCGAGACCGGCGCGGAGTTCTGGAAGCTGGAGAATTCGGACATCAAGGTCGGCTCCACCCTCACCATCGCGCCCTATGTGGTGAAGGACACGGTGCTGGTGGGCTCCTCGGGCGCCGAGCTCGGCGTGCGCGGCTACGTCACCGCATATGACGTGAAAACCGGCGCGCAGAAGTGGCGGGCCTATGCCACCGGCCCGGACGAGCAGGTGAAGCTCGCCAACGACTTCAACAAGGCCAACCCCCAGTACGGCCAGAAGGGCCTCGGCACCGGCACCTGGGAAGGCGACGCCTGGAAGATCGGCGGCGGCACCAACTGGGGCTGGTACGCCTTCGATCCCGGCACCAACATGATCTACTACGGCTCCGGCAACCCCGCGCCGTGGAACGAGACCATGCGTCCCGGCGACAACAAGTGGACCATGACCATCTGGGGCCGCGACATCGACACGGGCGAGGCGCACTTCGGCTACCAGAAGACCCCGCACGACGAATGGGACTATGCCGGCGTCAACGTCATGATGCTCTCCGAGCAGAAGGACAAAGCCGGCAAGATGCGCAAGCTCCTGACGCATCCGGACCGCAACGGCATCGTCTACACCCTCGACCGCACCGACGGCTCGCTCGTGTCCGCCGACAAGATCGACGACACGGTGAACTGGGTGAAGCAGGTGGACCTGAAGACCGGCCTGCCCCAGCGCGATCCGGAATACGCGACGCGCATGGACCACAAGGGCCGCGACATCTGCCCCTCGGCGATGGGCTACCACAACCAGGGTCACGACAGCTACGACCCGGAGCGGCAGTCCTTCTTCATGGGCATCAACCACATCTGCATGGACTGGGAGCCCTTCATGCTCCCCTACCGCGCGGGTCAGTTCTTCGTCGGCGCCACGCTGTGGATGTATCCCGGCCCGAAGGGCAACAAGCAGACCTATGAAGGCCTCGGCCAAGTCAAGGCCTACGACGCCATCAACAACAAGTACAAGTGGGAAGTGATGGAGCGTTTTGCGGCCTGGGGCGGCACGCTCGCCACCGCCGGCGGCGTGATGTTCTACGGAACGCTCGACGGCTTCATCAAGGCCCGCGACAGCGACACCGGCGAGCTTCTGTGGAAGTTCAAGCTGCCGTCCGGCGTGATCGGCCATCCCATGACCTACACCCACAAGGGCGTGCAGTACGTCGCCATCTATTACGGCGTCGGCGGCTGGCCGGGCGTGGGCCTTGTGTTCGACCTCAACGATCCCACCGCCGGCCTCGGCTCCGTGGGCGCGTTCAAGCAGTTGCAGAATTACACCCAGATGGGTGGCGGCGTGATGGTGTTCTCGCTCGACGGCAAGGGCCCCTACGACGACCCGAAGGTGGGTGAATACGCTTCCGGCGGCTGACCTCCGACAACCGCCCCTTGCCGGCCGCCGTCACCTCGGCGGCGGCCGGTTTCTTCTTTCGCCATAAGCGCATCCATCGCCCCCTGATCGCCTGCCGCACGGCGGCGCGACCGGACGCGAACCAGACGGAGGCCGAACCGATGACCTGTTCTGCGAGCACACCCGCGCGCCACGCCGCGACGTCCGCCACCAGCCATTTCGTCGCCGGAGCCCTTCTCGCCGGGACGCTGGCTCTCTTCGCCGTGCCGGCGCTCGCCCAGACGGCGGAATCCGGCAAGATGTCGCCGCAGACAGCCGCCGGGGGTTCGGCCGCGCCGGCGCAGGCCGCGACGCCGCCCGATCCCTCGATCCTGCGCGTCTGCGCCTCAGAGGTGGAAGCCCCGTTCTCGCAGAAGGACGGCAAGGGCTTCGAGAACCGCATTGCCGGGGTGCTGGCACAGGCCATGGGCCGCAAGGCCGTCTTCGTCTGGACCTCCAAGCCCGCCATCTACCAGGTGCGCGACCAGCTCGACGCCAAGCTCTGCGACGTGGTGATGGGCGTCGACACGGGCGACGCGCGGGTGCTCAGCTCCAAGCCCTATTACCGCACGTCCTATGTGCTGGTGACGAAGGCCGACCGCAACATCACCGCCGCCGACTGGAACGATCCGCAGGTCAAGGCGCTCAACCGCTTCGTCGTCCGCTTCTACTCTCCCGGCGAGACGGTGCTGAAGCGCCTCGGCAAGTATGAGGACAATGCCGCCTATCTCTATAGCCTCGTGAACTTCCGCTCGCCGCGGAACCAGTATGTGCAGGTGCCGGGCGAGCGCGTGATCTCCGAGGTCGCCAACGGCGAGGCCGACATCGCCTTCGCCTTCGCTCCGGAAGTGGCGCGCTATGTGAAGTCCTCGCAGGTGCCGCTGCGCATGAGCCTTGCCGGCAACTCCGTCACCAAGTTCGACGGCACCGAGATGCCCCTCCACTACGACCAGTCCGTCGCCGTGCGGCTTGGCGACACGGCGCTTCTCGCCGAGATCGACGCGGCGCTGGTGAAGGCCCGGCCGCAGATCGACGAGATCCTGGCCGACGAGGGGATTCCCCTGCTCAAGCCCAATTCCTGACCCGGCCCAGAGCCGTCTTTTCCATCGGAATTTTTCTGGAAGGTCCAATGCAAAGCCGTTTTCTGTCGCGGGGCGTCAAGGCCCTCCTCGCCGTCGCGTTCGTGTCCGGCTTCGCGCTCGCCGCGCAGGCCACACTCAACTTCACCAATACGGTGACCGGCCAGCCCCTCGATCTGTCAGATGCGCCGACCGAGGGGCGCGATACGGAAGCGGTGAAGAAGTTCCTCGCGACCGGCGTCAACATTTACGTGGAGAATGCCACCTGCCTACCAAAGGGCAAGGATCTGTTCCTCTCCATGTGCTCGGGCTGCCACGGCCATTACGGCGAGGGCAAGATCGGCCCCGGCCTCAACGACAGCTACTGGACCTACCCGAAGAACATGACCGACCAGGGCCTGTTCGAGACCATCTTCGGCGGGGCACAGGGGCAGATGGGTCCCATGTATGGCGCGTTAAATCTCGACGAGATGCTGCTGGTGATGGCCTGGGTACGCCACGTCTACAAGGACGATCCCAACGACGCGGTGTGGCTGACCCCGGCCCAGCGCGCGGCCTTCAAGCGCTTCAACGAAAAGGAAGATCAAACGCCGGATCTCGACAAGGCGCCGGTGTGCAAGGCGACGGCCGCGACCGCGGCCGGAAGCAAGTGAGAAGGGAGGACAACAGATGAAGCATAAGGTTCGCATGTCCGTGCTCGCCGCCGCCGCCGCTTTCGCGGTCACGGCCCTCGCTGCCGGCGGTGCCGCCGCCTATGACGGCACCAACTGCAGGGCGCCCGGCAATTGCTGGGAGCCGAAGCCCGGCTACCCCGACAAGGTCGCCGGCAGCAAGTACGACCCCAAGCACAACCCGGCAGAGCTGGCGAAGCAGGGCGAGTCCATCACCCAGATGGAAGAGCGCAACAAGAAGCGCGTCGACTATTTCCAGAAGACCGGCCAGTTCGTCTACGACGTGAGCAAGATCCCGTCCAATTGATACGGCCTTTCCCGACCCCCACCAGCAAGGCTGAGCCTTCAGCAAAGCCGGGCAATCCTCCGATGGATGGTGGGCAACTGGCGCGGCCGCTCGGGACCTCCGCGCGGGACCAAAATCCCCCGCTCCCGTCGGCTGCGCCTTTCTTGCCGCAAGGCCAAGGGGACGTCTGATGCACGCCATCGCCGATCCGGACGGCGCGCTCGCCCAGTGGCGCGCCCGCGCCCTCGATTTCGAACGGGCGGTCGGGCGCATCGTGCTCGGTCAGGAGCGGGTCATCCGCCTCCTGACCATCGCGGTGTTTGCCCGCGGCCACGTGCTGCTGGAAGGCGACGTCGGCGTCGGCAAGACCACGCTGCTGCGCGCGCTCGCTCGCGCCATCGGCGGCGCCTATGAGCGGGTGGAAGGCACCATCGACCTCATGCCGGCCGACCTCGTCTATGACGCCCGCGTCGGCGAGGACGGACGCCCAAGGGTCGATCCCGGCCCTTTGCTGCGCCGGGGGCCGGAGCTCTCCGTCTTCTTCTTCAACGAGATCAACAGGGCGCGGCCGCAGGTCCACGCCATGCTGCTCAGGCTGATGGCCGAGCGCACCGTCTCCGCCTTCGGGCGCGAATACATCTTCCCCTTCCTCCAGGTGTTCGCCGACCGCAACCGGGTGGAACGGGAGGAGACATTTGAGCTGCCCGCCGCCGCCCGCGACCGCTTCTTCATGGAAGTGCAGGTGAAAGCGCCGGAGGACTTCGCCGCCCGCCGCGCACTGGTGTTCGATCCCCGCTTCCACGACACCGACCTGCTGATCGCGGAGGTTCCGGAGGCGATCATCGACTACCGGAGCCTCGATCAGGTCTCCCGCGAGATCCAGAGCGCCATCCCCGCCAGCGACGCCATCGTCGCCTATACGATCGCGCTGTGGGATGCGATCCGCACCCCCGACAAGGCCGGCATTGCCCTTCCCGGCGTGCGGATGGATCGCCTCGTTCAGGGCGGCGGTAGCCCGCGCGGCATGTCCTACCTCATCCGTGCCGCGCGCGTCCGCGCCTGGCTGGAGGGGCGGGCTATCATCGTTCCAGAGGATCTGCGCGCCGTCTTCCCGGAGGTGATGGCGCATCGCATCTTCTTCGACCCGGTCTACGAGATGCGGCGAGAGGAGATCTCAGCCGATCTCTGCCGCGCCGCCTTCGCCACGGTGCCCGCGCCATGACCGGGGAGCCCGAAGGGGAATACGGCGGCAATGTCGTGCCTTATCGCCTCAAGTGGCGCCCGCGCGGGGTGCGGCCCGGCGCGCACCCGGGCCAGGGCGACGGCGGCGACGGCACCTTCCGCACCCTCGTGCCGCTGGTGGCGCGGCCGGATCCGCGCCGCATTGACCTGCGCGCCTCGCTGCGCGACCCGTTCGAGGGCGTGCATGTGCGCACCTTCGCCCCCCGACGCGCCACGACGGTCGCGGTGCTCACCGATCTATCCGGCTCCATGGGCTTTGATGGGACAGGCGCGGAGGTCGCGCGCCTCGCCGCCACACTCGCCGCTTCGGCCGCCGCGACGGGGGATGAATTCACCCTCATCGGCGCCGGTGGCGACCTGCGGGAGGACGCCTTCATTCCCGCCACGCGACGCCGGGGGCTCGGCCCGCAGGTGGCGGCGGTCATCTCGGACGCGGCGCCGTCCGGGACGAGCACCCGGGGCCTCGCCACCGCAGCCGAGCGCCTGCCGCGGCGGCGCTGCCTCGTCTTTCTCGTCTCCGACTTCCTCATGCCCGAAGCCGATCTCGACCTGGCTCTCGACGCCCTGTGGCGGCACGATGTAGTGCCGGTGCTGGTGCGCGACAGCCGCTCCGAAGGCGACGTTCCGGCCTGGGGTCTGATGGAAATCGCCGATGCGGAGACCGGCGGGCGCCGGCTCGTGTTCATGCGCCCAGGCCTGAGGGCAAGGTGGCAGGCGACGGCGCGGGACAGGATCGCCGCCCTGGAGGCCCGCTTCGTCACGCGCGGATACGCGCCCTTCCACCTCGTGAACCGGTTCGATGCAGATGCGCTGGTCGCGTTCCTTGCCAGCCGTTAGGCCCTGCCGCAGGGCAACCCTGGCGCTCGTCGGCGCGCTGCTCGCAGGCGCGCCCGCCCAGGCGGCGGGAGTGGACCTCTACGCACCGCGCGCCTTCGGCTATCTCATCGGCGACACCATCACGCTGGAAGCGGTCGTGACCCTCGATGCCGGCTGGCGGCTCGACGAAAGTGCCCTGCCCCGTCCCCGCCCCGTTACCTACTGGCTCGACCTGAAGCGCCTCGACGTAAAGCCGGAGACCGCGTCGGACGGCGCCCCGCGCTATCGCCTCACGCTCACCTACCAGACCTTCTATTCCCCGCTGGAACCGCGTGCGCTGGACATCCCCGCAGTGCCGCTCGCCGCGCGCGACGGCGACGCGCGGCAGACGCTGACCATCCCGGCCTGGACCTTCGTTTCCTCGCCTTTGCGCGAGTTGGTCGCCAGCCAGCGGGGCAACCCCATGGCGCTCCAGCCGGATATCCGCCCCCGCCCCTACCCCCTCGCCGGAGACGCGCGGCTCGCCGCTGTGGCGGCAGCCATGGCCGCGGCGAGCCTCCTCGCCTTCGCGGCGGCTTCGGGCTGGGGGCCGTTCGCCGGCAGGCACCGCCCTTTCGCGACCGCTCTGCGCCACATGCGGAGGCTTCCCGACCTCGACGCACAGCTCGGCTACGAGGATGCCCTCCAGCTCCTTCACCGTGCCTTCGACGATGCGGCGGGGTACCGGCTGTTCGGCGAGGATTTGCCCGCCTTCCTCGCGGCGAGGCCCGCACTCACCGGCGAGGCCGAGGCCATAGACCGCTTTTTTACCGCCTCCCGCCTCGCCTTCTTCGGTGATGCGCCCGAGACGGCCATGGCCTTGCTGCCGCCAGAAGCGCTCATCGATCTCGCCCGCCGACTCGCCGCGACCGAGCGGCGGAGCGGCGTCCGGAAGGAGGCCGCGTGATGTTCGGCCTCGATGTGGACCACCCTGCATTCCTTTTCCTGCTTCTCCTGGCCCTTCTGCCGCTCGCGACATCGCCCCTGCACGGAACGCCTCTGCCGGCGGTGTCGCTGGTGCCGCGCGATGGGTTTTCCATCGCGGTTTCCCTCGGCATCAGGCTCGCCGGCGCGCTCGCCTTTGCCGCACTGGTGCTCGGCCTCGCGGGGCTGAACCTGAAGGCGCGGGAGGTCGAGCGCATCGGCTCCGGCGCCAACCTGATGCTGCTCATCGACCGCTCGGCCAGCATGGACAACACCTTCGCCGATCGGGCGCCGGGCGCCGGGGAGGAATCGAAGTCCGCCGCCGCCAAGCGCCTGCTCACGGAGTTTCTCGGCCGCCGCCCGCGGGATCGCATCGGCATCGCCGCCTTCTCCACATCGCCCATCCCGGTGCTGCCGCTGACCGACCACCACGAGGCGGTGGCCGCGGCGGTGGCTGCCATCGACCGGCCGGGCCTCGCCTTGACCGACGTGGGGCGCGGCCTTGCCCTCGCACTCGACAGCTTCGACGCATCTGCGGCTTCCGGCGGCTCACGCGCCGTTCTGCTGGTGTCGGACGGTGCGGCCGTCATCGATCCCCGAGTGCAGGCCGCGCTGCGCGATTCCCTGAAGCGCTCGCCGGTGCGGCTCTACTGGCTCTTCCTGCGCACCGTTGGCTCGCCCGGCATTTTCGACAAGCCGCGCGTTCCCGGCGAGGACACGCCGCAGGCCATGCCGGAACGGCACCTCAATCTCTTCCTCGCCAGCCTCGGCGTGCCCTATCGCGCCTTCGAAGCCGGTAGCCCACAGGCTGTGGCCGACGCCATCGCGGAGATCGACCGGCAGGAGAGCCAGCCCATCCCCTATCTGGAACGCATCCCGCGCCGCGACCTCGCCCGCCCGTGCTACGCCGTCGCAGCCGCGGCGTGCGCGCTGCTGCTGGCCGCCCGCCTCGCAGAACGTGGCCTCGGCGCACGGCGAAGCGCCGGTTCCGATCTGACGGGTATCAACACGCGGAGGGCGGCATGAAGCTGCCCCTGCCCCGCGTGAGCCTCCGCCGCATTGTCGCACTGGCCTCCCTCGTGGTGCTGACCGTGGCGCTGGCGGCGCTGGCCATGACGGGCATCCGCATGGCCCTCCACGCCAAAGCCAACCGCACGATCGCGGGGCTCGCTGCCGGCCGCGATCTGCCGGTCGAACTCGACGCACCCGATCGACTGCTCATGGCCCGCGCACACTTCCTCATGATCCGCGACCGGCTGGACGAGGCGCAGCCGCTCGTGGACCGGCTCGCGGCGGACCGCAGCCCGCTGGCGGTGGCCGCGCTCTACGATCTCGCCAATGCACGCCTCGCCACCGCCATCTCGTTTCTGGAGCGCACGGAGATCGACCCCGCCGTGCCGCAGGTGCGCCTCGCCAAGGCCGGCTATCGCGCGGCGCTGGTGCGCGCGCCGGACTTCTGGGACGCCAAGTACAATCTCGACATCGCCATGCGCCTCGTGCGCGACTTCCCGCAGATCGAGCAGGACCAACAGGACGAGGCACAGGAGACGCCGAAACGCCTCTGGACCGACCTTCCCGGCCTGCCCAAGGGACTGCCGTGATGGGGCGACCGGACGCCCGCACGCTCGTCCTCGCCGCGGCATTTCTTCTGGCGCTGGCGGCCATCGTCGCGCCGCAGCTCCAACGGCCGACCGATGCCTACCGGCTGCTGGCAGTGGTGGACATTACCGGCTCCATGAATGTGCGTGACTACAGCTTCGAGGGCCGCCCGGCCTCGCGGCTCGACACCGTAAAGCGTACCCTCAGCGGCCTCGCCGCCCGGCTGCCGTGCGGCTCGCGCATGGGACTGGGCATCTTCACCGAGCGGCGCACCTATCTGCTGTTCGAGCCGGTCGAGGTCTGCACCGCCTTTGCCCCGCTCGAGGGCGCCATCGGCGCGCTCAACTGGCGGATGGCGTGGGAGGGCGACAGCTACATCTATTCCGGCCTCTATTCGGCCGTCGACCTCGCCGGGCCGCTCGACGCCGACCTCATTTTCCTCACCGACGGACAGGAGGCGCCGCCCCTGCCGGCCTCGGGCGCGCCTGCCTTTGCCGGCGAGCGGGGCAAGGTGCGCGGCTTGGTCGTCGGCGTCGGCGGCATCGAGCCGGCACCCATCCCCAAGTTCGACCGGGACGGGCGGGAAATCGGCTTCTACGCCATGACCGACGTGCCGCAGGAGAACCGCCACGGCCTGCCGCCCACCGGCTCCGAGCAGCGGGAGGGCTGGCACCCGCGCAACGCCCCGTGGGGCGCCGACGAGGCGGCCGGGCAGGAACATCTCAGCGCCGTCCGCACCGACCACCTCAAGGATCTCGCCGAAGCGACGGGCCTGACCTATGCCCCGCTGGCCGATGCCGGGACCCTCGCCGCCGAAGTCAAGGCATCGGCCCGCCCCCATCCGGTCGCTGGCACCATGGACACCGCGCCGCTGCCGGCCGCGCTCGCCTTGCTGCTGCTCGCCGGGCTCTACCTCGCCCAATTATGGGACCGGCGCCCTCTTTTCCTGCGCAACCGAAGGATTTCCGCTTCATGATCTTTGCCTGTCTATCCCGTCGCGCCCTCCTGTCCTCCCTCGGCGTCTTCCTCGCGCTTGCTGCGCCCGCACAGGCCCACGGACCGACTCCGCAGAAAGCCGAGGCCAAGGCCACCATTGCCGCGACGCCCGACGCCGTGTGGAAGATCGCCGGCGACTTCGCCGGCATCGGGGGCTGGCACCCCATGGTGAAGGCGGTGCGGGCCAAGGGCGGCAATGCGGCCGGCGCGGAGCGCGTGCTGGTGCTGGAAAAGGGCGAGATCACCGACGGGCTCGACGACGTGGACGCGGCCCAGCGCAGCCTTTCCTGGCGGCTCAACACCGAAAATGTGGAGGCGCTGCCGGTGAGCTTCTACACCATCACGCTCAGCGTGAACGATGCCGGCGGCGGCAAGAGCGAGGTGGTGATGGCCGGCCGCTTCTATCGCGGCGACACCTCCAACTTCCCACCCGACGAACTCAATGATGAAGCCGCCGTCGCCGCCATGACGGCGTTCTTCGAGGCCGGCGTCAACGGGCTCAAGGCGAAGGCCGAAGGCAAGTGAGATGGGCCACCGCGCTCGCGGTTCTGGCCCTGGCCTGGAGTGCGCCGGTGACCGCCGGCACGCTGCTGGCACTGTGCCAGGGCGCGGCGGAGGTGGACGTGATCGACACGGCATCCGCCGTGGTTTCGGCCCGGGTGAAGGTGGACAAGGTGCCGGCCGGGATCGCGATTTCTTCTGACGGCACAGCCGCTTACATCACCCATCCGGATATCGGGCTTCTCACCCGCCTCGATATCAAGACACGGACGGTCGCAGCCACGGCACATATCGGGGGCCAGCCGTTCGGCATCGCGGCGGCGCCGGAGGGCGGGGTGATTTATGTAAGTGACTGGTCTGGCGACAGAATTCTGCGCATTGACGCCCGCAGCCTTGCCGTCACCAGTACCCTTGCCGTGGGGCGGTCGCCGGCCCATCTCGCCATCGATCCTGACGGGCGCACGCTCTACAGCGCCGATCGGGAGAGCGACGAAGTGAGCATTATCAATACCTTAGACTTCATCCGCACGGCCGTCGTCCCGGTCGGACGGGCACCTTATGCGCTGGATGCCTCCCATCCGGAGCTGGTGGCGGTGGCGGATGTGCGGAGTGGGGATATCGCACTGATAAATAAGGACAAACACGATGTCCGGCGCATCGGCGGGATGAAGATGCCCTATGGCGTCGCGTTCGTGCCCGGCCGGGGGCTGCTGCTGGCGACGGACCAGCAGGCGGGCACCCTCGATATCATTGATATTGCGACAGAAACCATCATCAAGCGAGTCCGCCTGGGCGGCTCCCCGGAGGAGGTGGTGGTGGATACGGCGGCGGGGCGCGCCTACGTCGCCGAATGGTTCGCCAACCGCGTAACTGCTTTGAATCTCGATGATTTTTCCATCGTGACCCGCACGCCGGTCTGCGACGGTCCGCGCGTGATGGCTGTGGTGCCCTGAACCGAACCGGCACGGCCGGATTCGGCTCCCTTTCACCACCGGAATCGGTATGTTCAGGTCGGTGTCAGCGGGGCAGTTAGCGCACGAGTCCGGTTCTCGGGCCAGACCCCGCCCGGAACGGATGAAGAGTCGCACATGAACGCCTGGGTTGCATCCGCGGTTGCATTCGTCACGATGGCCGTCGCGATGGCGGTGGGCATGGCCATCGGGAGCCGGCTGTCGGAGACGCGCTACGAGGATGGCTCGGTCAAGAACCTGCGCACCAGCGTCGCCATCATCGCCACCATGTCGTCCTTGCTGCTGGGCCTGATGGTGAACTCGGCCCGCTACAATTTCAGCGACGCCTATTCCGACGTGCAGAAATACGCGGCCGTGCTGCAGATCACCGATCTCAATTTGCTGAGCTTCGGCGCGCCGGCCTGCCCGCTCCGGGGCGACCTTCAGGCCTATGCGCGCCAGCTGGTGGCGGAGACCTGGACCAGCGGGGATGACGAAGCCTCGTCCGGCGCCGCGCAGGTCTCGGCTCTGGCGGCGCTGCTCAAGTTCGATACGGGCATCCGGAACCTCAAGGCCGGGACCTCCGACCAGCAGGACGTGCGCAGCACCCTGCTCGGCCTGTCGCGGCAATTGGTGGAATATCGGTGGAAGGTCACGGGCGTCGCCCGCACCGCCACGCCGGTCACCTTCATCTTCGTGGTCATCTGCTGGTTCGCGCTGATTTTCCTCTATTCCGGCGTGTTCGCGCCGCGCAACGCGCTGGTGTTGACGGGCCATGCGCTGGGCATGGTGGGCATCTCCGCCGCCATCTTCCTGGTGATGGAGATGGGCCAGCCCTTCACCGGCCCCATCAAGGTGTCGCCGGCCCCTGTCGAGAGGCTGCTGCTGCGCATGCAGGCGCAGCCGTGCCCGGCGGTGGCGCCGCAGGGCTGAAACGGCGACGGCCGGATCGCGCAAAGCACGACCCGGCCGCCGTAAACCCCTGAGGGCAACCCCGATCAGTTGAGGCGCGGCTGCTGCGACGTGCCCTTGTACCAGTCGAATGGCTTGCCCTCGGTGGAGAGCATCACCGACTTCACGTCGAAATGGTCGTTGAAGCTCTCGATGCCGAACTCCCGGCCGATGCCGCTGTCGTCCACGCCGCCCCACGGCGAGGCGGGGTCCAGGCGGTGGTGGTCGTTGATCCAAACGATGCCGGCCTTCACCTTCGCCGCCACGCGATGGGCGCGGTGCACGTCGCGGGTGCGGATGGCGGCGGCGAGGCCGAACGGGCTGTCATTGGCGATGGCCAGCGCCTCCTCCTCCGTCTCGAAGGGGATCACCACCGTGAAGGGGCCGAACACCTCCTCGCGGGCGATACGCATGTGAGGGGCCACATCGGCGAACACGGTGGGCTCCACGAAGAAGCCGTTCTCGTGGCCCGCCACGATGCGCCGCTGGCCGCCGGCCACGAGGCGGGCGCCATCGTCATGGCCCGCCTGCACGAAGGAGAGCACGCGGTCGAGCTGGCGCTGGGAGACCACCGGGCCGAGCTGGGTCTCGGGATCGCGCGGATCGCCGATGCGGATGGCCTTGGTCTTGACGGCGAGGCGCTCCACGAACTCGTCATAGATGGTCTTCTGCACGATGTGCCGGGCGGCGCAGACGCAGGTCTGGCCCGCACCCACGAAGGCGCCGAAGGCGGCATAGTTCACCGCCTGCTCCACATCGTAATCGTCGAACACCATCACCGGCGTCTTGCCGCCCAGCTCCAGCGTCTGATGGGCGAAGACCTTCGCCGCCGCGGAGCCGGCGATGCGGCCGGCTTCGGTGCCGCCGGTGAGCACCAGCTTGTTGATGTCGTGATGCTCGGCGAGGAAGCGGCCGGAATTGCCGCCGATGCCGTTCACCACATTGAACACGCCGGGCGGCAGGCCGTTGTCGCTCATCAGCTTGGCGAGGCGGAGCGTGGTGAGGGGGGTGTATTCGG
This sequence comes from Xanthobacter sp. SG618, assembly GCF_012932745.1. Classification (NCBI taxonomy): domain Bacteria; kingdom Pseudomonadati; phylum Pseudomonadota; class Alphaproteobacteria; order Hyphomicrobiales; family Xanthobacteraceae; genus Xanthobacter; species Xanthobacter sp. SG618. Next base: position 184,689 of record NZ_JABBHL010000004.1, read on the forward strand.
AGGGCTTCACCACCGTGGTGCAGCCGGAGGCGAGCACCGCCGCCAGCGACTTGCACAGGATCATCAGCGGGTGGTTGAAGGGCGTGCAATTGGCCACCACGCCGATGGGCGTGCGGCGGGTGTAGTTGAGATAATTGCCTTCCACCGGGATCACGTCGTCGCGGCGGGCGAGCGCGAGGCCGCCGAAATAGCGCAGGAAGTCCGGCAGGCGGCCGAGCTGGGCACGGGTCTCGTTCACCGGCCGGCCGTTATTCTGGGTCTCGAGCTGGTACAGCTCCGGCAGCGCGGCCTCGAAGGCGTCGGCGATGCGGTTGATGAGCTTCACCCGCTCGCGGATGGCCATGCCGCCCCAGGCATCGCCATTGAAGGCGGCGCGGGCGCTCTTGACCGCCGCATCCACGTCCTCGCGGGTGCTGTCGGGAATGGTGGCGATGACGGCGCCGGTGGCGGGATTCCTCACCTCCACCGAGCCGCCGCCGATGCTTTCCACCTCGCGGCCGTCGATGAAATTGCCGCGCGCCGCGATGGCGATCTCGGCTTTGGCGTTCATGGCGTTTCTCCGGTTTTTCTCAAAGGACGACGGCGTGGCGCGACAGGGCCGCGACCACCCGTTTCTCGGCATCGGCGATATGGTCCCGCAACAGGCGGGCGGCCTTGCGGCCATCGCGGGATTGCAGCGCCTCGATGATGGCGCCGTGCTCGGCGATCAGCCGATCGGGGTCGCGCCCCTGCATGGTGCCGATGCTGACCAGCACCAGCCGGTCGGCCTGCGCCACCAGATCCACCACCTCTTCCCGCATCCGCCGGTGCGGCGAGCACATGGCCACCGCCACGTGGAAGGCGCGGTTGTAGCGGATGAAATCCGACTTCTCGGGATCGAAGGTGCGGAAGGCGTCCAGCGCCGCCAGCGCGGCGTCCGGCGCGTGGCGGGCGGCATCGGCCGCGCAGGCCGGCTCCATCACCTCGCGAAAGCGGAAGATGTCCCGCGCATCGGCCAGCGATACCGGGTTCACCCGGTAGCCCTGGCGCGGCAGCACGGTGATGAGGCGCTCCTGCTCCAGCCGCAGCAGTGCCTCGCGCACGGGCTGCTTGCTCACCTCGAAGCGGCCGGCCAGCTCCTGCTCGCGCAGCTCCTCGCCGGGCTGGAGATGGCAGCCGAGAATCTCGTCCTTCAGCCGCGCATAGACCGCGTCCCGCAGCAGGCCGGAGCCCCCCATGGCCTTATCAGAGGCGATATTTTGATCAATCAACATATTTCATGCTCTGACGAACTGGCGGCATCCTGAAGGAGTTATAACGACAAAACAACGGAAAATTAGCCCTTGACGGCGGTTTTGGGTTCTGCGTGAAATATCACGACAAAAAATTTAGCCGTCAAGAGCATCTCAGGGAGAGCAAAAATGCCCATACTCACCAAGCGCACCGTCGCCTGTTCGTGGCTCGCCGCGACGGCGTTGTCGGCGCTCGCGGCCCTGCCCGCGGCGGCGCAGCAGCCGCCCATCAAGGTCGGCTTCATGACCGTGCGCTCCGGCGCGCTTGCCGCCGGCGGGAAGCAGATGGAGCAGGGCATGGAATATTGCCTTGCCGAGCGGAACGGCATGATGGGCGGCCGCAAGGTTGAGCTCATCACGGTGGACACCGCCGGCCAGCCCGCCACCACCAAGACCCGCGCCCAGGAGCTGGTGGAACGCGAGCGCGTCAACGCCATCATCGGCCCGCTCGCCGCCTTCGAGGCGCTGGCCATCGACGATTACATCCGCCAGGTGGGCGTGCCGGTGATCTCGCCCTCGGCGGCGGCTGAGGACCTCACCCAGCGCAAGCAGAACCCGTGGTTCGTGCGCGCCGTGGGCACCTCGGCCCAGGCGAACCATGCGCTCGGCGAATATGCCGCCAAGGATCTCAAGCTGAAGCGCGTCGTCACCATCGGCGACGACTTCGCCTTCGGCCATGAAGCCACCGCCGGCTTCCAGCGCGCCTTCGAGGACAATGGCGGCAAGGTGGTGCAGAAGCTCTGGCCGCCGCTCAACGTCGCCGATTACGGCAGCTACATCAGCCAGATCCGCACCGACGTGGACGCCGTCTACGCCGCCTTCGCCGGCGGCAACGGCCTGCGCTTCCTCCAGCAATATGCCGAGTATGGCGCGCCGGTGAAGGTGATCGCGCAGATGACCACCGTGGACGAGGGCATCCTCAAGTCCATGGGCAAGGAAGCCGTCGGGGTCATCTCCTCCGGCTGGTACACGGCAACCCAGGACGTGCCCGGCAACAAGGAATTCGCCGCCGGCATCCGCGCCAAGTACGGCGCCGATCCCGGCTACTACACCGCCGGCGCCTATGCGGCCTGCGCCTTCCTCGATGCGGCCGTGAAGGCCGTCGACGGCAAGGTGGAGGACAAGCAGGCGCTGATGAAGGCGCTGCGGTCGGTGAAGCTGGAGAAGGGACCGTATGGCGAGGTGACCCTCGACGAATACGGCAACCCCATCATGAACGTCACCATCCGCAAGACCGAGGAGAAGGACGGCCGGCTGCAGAACGTCGTCATCAAGACCTATCCGAAGGTGACGCAGTTCTGGATCTACGATCCCAAGGCCTTCCTCGCCGATCCCGTCTACAGCCGCGACTACCCGCCGGCGAAGAATCTGGGGCAGTGAGTTCGGGAACTTCCAAGAGGCGTCATGCCCCGGCTAGTCCGGAAGTCGGCTGTTGCCGACTTCCGTTCGTGAAGTGGGAACTCGGCAACAGCCGAGTTCCGGGGCATCCACTCCGCCGCACGCGCGGTGCATGAGTTGCTGTAGCCCGCCCCGCCACACTGTGGATCCCCCGGACAAGCCGGGGGATGACGGCCCATTAGCCATCCGCCTGGCCCCTCCTTCTTTTCCGAGGACCGATCATGACCTTCTGGGTCAGCCAAAGCCTCAACGCCCTCGCGCTCGGCGGACTCCTGTTCATGCTGGCATCGGGCTTCAGCCTGATCTTCGGGCTGATGCGGGTGGCGAACCTCGCCCATGGCGCGCTGTTCATGCTGGGCGCCTATCTCGGCCTTGCCGCGGTGAAGGCCGGGTTCGGCTTCTGGGCGGCGGCGGCAACGGCGGCGGTGGCCGTGGGGCTGCTCGGCGGCATCATCGAGCGCACGCTGCTGCGCCGCCTTGCCGGCCGCACCCTGCCGCAGGTTCTGCTGACGCTGGGCCTCGCCTTCATCATCGCCGACGCCTGCCTGATGACCTGGGGTGGCGACCCCATGCGCCTGCCTCCGCCGCCCGAACTCTCCGGCGCCGTGCGCATCGGCGATGCGGTATTCCCGCGCTACCGGCTGTTCGTCATCGGCGCCTCGGCGGCGGTGGCGCTGGGGCTCTGGCTGCTGGTGGAGCGCACCCGCGCCGGCGCCATGATCCGCGCCGCGGTGGACGACGTGGGCATGGCCCGCGCCATCGGCGTCTCCGCCTCCACCCTCTTCACCGCCGTGTTCTGCCTCGGCACGGCGCTCGCCGGCCTCGGCGGGGTCATCGGCGGCCCCATCCTCTCGGTCTATCCCAGCCTCGACCAGGACATGCTGCCGCTGGCCTTGCTGGTCGTGATCCTCGGCGGCGCCGGGAGCCTCGTCGGGGCGTTCGTCGGCGCCTACGCCATCGGCTTCATCTACACGTTCGGACAGGTGCTCGTGCCCGACCTTGCTTATGTGATCCTGTTCCTGCCCATGATCGCGGTGCTCTCCGTAGCGCCGCAGGGCCTGTTCGGCCGGAGGCTCGGATGAGCGCGCGCGTCCTCCCCTTCGCGGTGGCGCTGGCCGCCATGGCCATGGTGCCCCTGTTCTCCACCTCGCCCTTCTACGTGAACCTGACCAGCCAGGTGGCCATCGCCGCCATCGGCGCGCTGGGGCTGAACGTGCTGGTGGGCCATGCGGGGCTGAACTCGCTGGGCTTCGCGGTGTTTCCCGGGCTCACAGCCTATCTCGTGGCGTGGCTCTCCACCGTGGGCGGGATCGACCCGGTGGCGGCCGCCCTCTTCGCCCTCGGCGGGACGATGATGGTGTCCGCGCTGTTCGCCCTCGTCGCCCTGCGCACCACCGGCCTCGGCTTCGTGATGATCACCATGGCGCTCTGCCAGATCGTCTGGGGTGCGGCCTATCGCTGGACCTCGGTGACCGGCGGCGACAACGGCCTGTCCGGCGTGCCCCGCCCCGGCGGCGCGTGGCTGCCGCTGGAAAAGCCGGAATATTTCCTGTGGCTGTGCCTCGCCGTTCTGGCGCTGGCGCTCATCCAGCTCGGCCGCTTCTTCGACAGCCCGCTCGGCGTGGCGCTGCGTGGCACCCGCGACCAGCCGCGCCGCATGGGCGCGGTGGGTTATGACGTGTGGCGCATCCGCTTCGTGGCCTGGATGCTGGCCGCCGCCTGGGGCGCCGCCGCCGGCCTGCTCTATGCCTGGTACCACCAGTTCGTCAGCCCGCACATGATGGCGGTGACCGCCTCCGCCGAGGTGCTGCTGATGGTGGTGGCGGGCGGCGCCGGCACGCTCGCCGGCCCGCTCATCGGCGCGGCGCTGGTGGTGCTGCTCAAGAACCTCGCCTCCATCTGGATCGACCGCTGGGTGATGCTGCTCGGCTTCACCTTCGTCGTCATCGTCCTGCTGATGCCCGATGGCATCGTGCCCGGCTTCTCCCGCCTCACCGCCTGGCTGAAGCGGCTGCGCCCGACGCCTGCCCCCAAACTCGTGCCCCGGGAGCGCGCCGATGGCTGAGCCCGCCTTGCGCATCGATGGCCTGACCAAGCAGTTCGGCGGCCTGCCGGCCGTCGCGGACGTCAGCCTCGACATCATGCCCGGCGAGCGGCACCTGCTGCTCGGCCCCAACGGCGCGGGCAAGACCACGCTGTTCAACCTGATCTGCGGCGACCTCACGCCCACCGGCGGCTCCATCCGGCTGTTCGGATCGGAACTCGTCGGCCTGCCGCCGCGCAAGCGCACCGGCCATGGCCTCGCCCGCACCTACCAGATCCTCACGCTCTTCCCGCACGAGACCCTCTGCCGGAACGTGATGCTGGCCCTGAACGGCCTGCGCCGCGACAAGTGGCGCGCGTGGGCGCCGTTCGGCGCGGATGCGGCGCTGAGGTCCGAGGCGCTCGCCATCCTCGACCGGGTGAAGCTCGCCGACCTCGCGGACCGGCCGGTGTCCCAGACCGCCTATGGCGATCGCCGTCGGCTGGAAATCGCCATGGCGCTGGCCCTCGCCCCGCGCGTGCTGCTGCTGGACGAGCCGCTCGCCGGCCTCTCCCGCGACGAACGGGTGATGGTGCAGGAACTGCTCGCCAATCTGCCCGAGGAGATGACGGTGGTGCTCATCGAGCACGACATGGATGTCGCCCTCGCCTTCGCCGAGCGCATCACTTTGCTCCACCACGGCCGGGTGGTGACCACCGGATCGCGCGCCGACATCGCCGCAGATCCCCGCACACGGGAGGTGTATCTCGGTGCCTGAAGCCCTGACCCTGTCCAACCTCCACGTCTATCACGGCGAGATCTGCGCCGTGCGCGGACTGGACATCACCTGCGCCGAGGGCGCGGTGACCGCTTTGCTCGGCCGCAACGGCGCGGGCAAGTCCACGACGCTCTCCGCCATCGCCGGCCTCAACGACGCCCGGCAGGGGCGCATCGATTTGTTCGGCACCGCGCTGGAGGGCCGCAAGCCCGAAGCCATCTGCAGGCTCGGCGTGGGGCTGGTGCCGCAGGGGCGGCGCATCTTTCCCTCCCTCACCGTGCAGGAACATCTCGCCATCGCCTACCGGCCACCGCGCCACAAGGCGGAACGGGTGTTCGACATCGCCGCGGTGGAGACGCTGTTTCCCCGTCTGAAGGAACGGCGCCGGCAGCTCGCCGGCTCCATGTCCGGCGGCGAGCAGCAGATGCTGGCCATCGCCCGCGCGCTGGTCACCAATCCGCGCGTGCTGCTGCTGGACGAGCCGGCGGAAGGGCTCGCGCCGCAGATCGTCGCCGAGGTGGCGGAATCCATCGCCGCGCTGAAGGCAGCCGGTCTCTCCATCCTCCTCGTGGAACACAATCTGCCGCTGGCGCTGCGGCTCGCCGACACCTGTGTCGTCCTGTCCTCGGGGGAGGTGGTCTGGCGCGGACCGCCTCAGGTCCTCGCCGACGATCCCGCCCTCATGGCCCAACATCTGGGAGTGCACTGATGCTCACCGCCAACACCCGCGCCGCCGGCCTCTCCGCGCACATCACCGGCACCGGTCCCAGCATCGTGTTCCTGCATTCCCTGCTGTCCGATCGCGGCAGCCTCGAGCCCATGGTGCCGCTGCTATCCGACAGCTTCCGGCTGGTGCTGCTCGATCTGCCGGGCTTCGGCGGCTCGCCGCGCGTCGAGGGGGGACTGGACGGTCAGGCGGATGCGGTGGCGGCGGCGGTGGCGGAGGCCTGCCCGGGCGAGACGCCGATCCTGTTCGGCAACGGCTACGGCTCGTTCCTCGCCCTCGCCACGGCCCTGCGCCATCCGCAGCTGTCGAGCGGCCTGTTCCTGGCCGGATGCGGCGCCGGCTTCACCGAGGAAGGGCGCGGCGCCTTCCGCTTCATGGCCGCGAAGGCCGGCGAAGAGGGGCTGGAATCCATTGCCCAGACCGCCATGCTGCGCCTGTTTCCGGCCGCCATGGCGGCGCGGGTGCCGCAGACACTGGCGGAGCGGCGCGCCGCCTTCGTCGCCACCGATCCGGATGTCTTCCGCGAAGCTTGCGGGATTCTCGCGACGCTCGATCTGAAGGAGGCCGCCCGGCGGCTCGCCGTGCCGGTGTTCGCCTGCGCCGGCGCGCTGGATGCGGCGACGCCGCCGGTGATGGCGCAGGAACTCGCCGATCTCGTGCCCAACGGCACCTTCCACGAAATCCCCGATTGCGCGCATGTGCCGACCCTTCAGGCGCCGGCAGAGGTGGCGGTGCTGCTTACGGGGTTCGCCCGCACGCTCGATGCCTCTTCTGCGCCGCTCGCCGCCTCGCGGGCGGGTTGAAGGCCTCGCCGGAGCGGGGAGTCAGGCCACGCCGGGGACGTCGAGGGCGAGAGCCATCAGCGTGCCGCCGAGCGCCAACAGGAAGTTCAAGCCGCCGCTGCCGCCGAACATCAAGGTGAGGCAGACGCTCATGAGCGCGGCGACGGCGGTGAGGAGAATTCCGAAGGCGATGCCCTTCATGGGTCTTGTCCAGAAACACGGTGCTGACGGGCCAAGATGCCCGCCACGCTGTGATGCTCCTGACGCCCGGCGGAATTTCGACGGGAAAGCGGCGGCTTTGCTGCGAACCTAGTCAGTAAAACCGGCGACGCCGTGCGGCACGTAGGGTGCTTCCAGCGCAGCGATCTCGTCCGCCGTCAGGGTCAGCGAGAGGGCGGCCACGGCATCGGTGAGATGGCCGGGCTTGGATGCGCCGATGATGGGCGCGGTGACGCCCTTCTTCTGCAGCAGCCAGGCGAGGGCCACCTGCGCGCGCGGCACGCCCCTGTTGGCGGCGATGGCGCCCACCGCGTCCACCACCTCGCGATCGCCGGCCACATAGAGCGTCTTGCCGAATTCGTCGCTCTCCAGCCGGTAGGTCGCCTCGTCCCACGCCCGCGCCAGCCGGCCGCGCGCCAGCGGGCTCCACGGGATCACCGCCACACCCTCCTCGATGCAAAGGGGCAGCATCTCGCGCTCCTCCTCGCGATAGAGGAGGTTGAGGTGATTCTGCATGCTCACGAAGCGGGTCCAACCATTGAGGCGGGAGATGTAGATCGCCTTGGCGAAGCGCCAAGCCGGCATGGAGGAGGCGCCGATGTAGCGCGCCTTGCCCGCCTTCACCACGTCGTGAAGCGCTTCCAGCGTCTCCTCGATGGGGGTCGCGTGGTCGAAGCGATGGATCTGATAGAGGTCCACATAGTCCGTGCCGAGGCGGCGCAGGCTGGCGTCGATCTCGGCCATGATGGCCTTGCGCGAGAGGCCGGCGCCGTTGGGGCCGGGGCGCATGCGGTTGAACACCTTGGTGGCGAGCACCACTTCCTCGCGCCGCACGAAATCCTTCAGCGCGCGGCCGACGATCTCTTCCGACGTGCCGTCCGAATAGACGTTGGCGGTGTCGAGGAAATTGATGCCGAGATCGAGGGCCTGGCGGATGAGCGGGCGGCTCTCCTCCTCCTTGAGGGTCCAGGCGTGGGAGCCACGGTTCGGCTCGCCGAACGTCATGCATCCCAGGCACAGTTTCGAGACTTCGAGGCCCGTCGCGCCGAATTTCACGTAGTCCACTGCCTGTCTCCCGCGATAGAGGCGCCCACCATGGCCGCCGGGCGCGGACTTGCAAGCACTCAATGTATCACGATACCGCGCTCGCACGCTCCTGCCGGGGATGGGCGCGCACTAGCGCACGCGCGGCGGCGCCCGCCTCCTCGAACCAGCTCGCATCCCGATGCACCAGCGAGGCGGAGAAGGCGCCGTCGAGCAGCAGCAGGATCTGCCGCGCCAGAGCGGCGGGGGTGGCAAGGCCCGCGCCTTCGAGTTCGCCCGCCAGCCACGTGGCGAACGCCGCCTTGTGGCGCGCGCCGATCTTCACCGCCGGATGTCCCGGGAGCGCTGCGAGTTCCGCCGTGGTGCGCAGGAAGCCGCAGCCCTTCCATTTGGGATGCCGCGCGCTCTTGGCGAGGGCCGTGAAGATGGCCGCGACCTTCTCGTCCACCCCGCCCTCGGCGGCGGCGAACCACCCGGCCATCTGCGTCAGGTTGGGCTGGTCGCGGGCATCGAGATAGGCGGCGACGAGGTCGTCCTTGCTGTCGAAATGATAATAGAGCGTGCGCTTGGTGACGCCCGCGTTCTCGGCCACCGCATCCATGCTCACGCGGCCGATCCCCTCCCCATAGAACAGCTTGGAGGCGGCCTGGACGATGTTCGCCCGCGTGTCCTTGGCGCGGATGTCCTGGGCGCGTCCGTCCTGGGCGCGCCTGTCTTGGGAGCGGGCATCGTGGGCGCGCTTTTCCTGGGCGCGCTTGTCTTGAACGCGGGCATTCGGGGGCTTCTGCATGGCCGCAAGGTATACCGTACAGTGAGTATACTCAACCGGCCGCTGCGGGCATGGTCGGCGCCTCGCTGAACGAGGAGCCATCCATGAACGCGAACGAGACGGCGCTTGTGCTGAAGACGGTCGACGGCGCCATCGCCACCCTCACCCTCAACCGCCCGGAAAAGCTCAACGCCCTGAGCTACGAGACCATCGAGACGCTGCTGCGCCACCTCGACGCCATCGAGGGCGACGACGGCATCCGCGGCGTCATCCTCACGGGCACCGGCCGCGCCTTCTCGGCGGGCGGCGACATTCCCGAATTCTCCCGCTCGGTGGCTGAGAGCCCCGAGGCGGCGCTCCGGGATTTCGTGGCGCGCGGCCAAAGGCTGACGGCGCGGGTGGAGGCGTTCCGCAAGCCGCTCGTGGTCGCCGTCAACGGCCTCGCCTATGGCGGCGGGTGCGAGGTGACCGAGGCGGCGCCGCTCGCCATCGCCAGCGACCGCGCGGTGTTCGCCAAGCCAGAGATCTTGCTCGGCATGCCGCCCACCTTCGGCGGCACCCAGCGCCTGCCGCGCCTCGCCGGCCGCAAGCGGGCCATGGAGCTGCTGCTCACCGGCGAGACCTTCACGCCTGAGCGCGCGCTGGAGCTGGGGCTGGTGAATGCCGTGGTGCCCCACGACGAACTGCTGCCGCGCGCCCGCGACCTCTTGGAGCGCATCCTCGTCCACTCCCCGCTCGCCGTCTCGACCATCCTCACGGCGGTGACGCGCGGCATCAATCTGCCCATCGCCGAGGGCCTGCTGGTGGAGGCCGAGCAGTTCGCCCGCATGGCCCCCACCGCCGATCTGCGCGAGGGGCTCGACGCCTGGATCGCCCGCCGCGCGCCGGCCTATCCCGGCCTGTGGACGGCGGTGGCAGAGGGCTGAGCCATGGAGGGACACACCAGCTTCACCCGCGAGACGTTCGCCGCCTTCGCCGCCAACGACCGCCCCGGCCCGGTGCACCTGCTGAACCTCATCCGCCTGCGCCATGAAGTGGCCTATGCGGACGGGCGCATCACCACCGGCGCGGAGGCCTATGAGGCCTACAGCCGCCTCAGCGCGCCGGTGCTGGCGGAGATCGGCGGGCGCATCGTGTGGCGCGGGGCGTTCGAGCTGTCCCTCGTCGGGCCGCCGGAGACCCGTTGGGACATCGCCTTCATCGCCGAATATCCGAGCCCCGGTGCCTTCGTGCAGATGCTGCGCGATCCGCGCTATCGCGAGGCCATGGCGCACCGGCAGGCGGGCGTCGCCGACAGCCGGCTCGTGCGCTTCGATCCCCTGCTAGCCGGCACCGGCTTTGCCGGGTGACGGGCGGCGCGGCATCGCCCGGTGCCGCGCCGCTCCCTCAGTCCGAAGCGCCCGGCGGCCACCCGGCCTGCGGAGGCGCTTGGCCCTCCTCTTCCAGCCAGCGCACGAGGGCCTCCACATTGCGCGGATTGCGCGGCGCCCGGCTGCGGACGAAGTGGAAGCCGGTGTCCAGCCCGATCACCGGCCCCAGCACCCGCAGGCGGCCGGCGGCGAGGTGCGTGTCCAGATAACGCGCGTCGGTGAGCACGACGCCGGCGCCGGCCAGCGCCGCCTCCAGCGCCTGCGCCCGGTTTTCCACCACCATGCCGCCGGCCGGCGCTTCGCCCTTCTGCCCCGCCTGCTGCCACCAAAGCGGCCAGTCGCGGAAGCGGGCACGGGCGCGGATCACTGGCCAGCCGGAGGGCCGGCCCAGCGCCAGACCCGGCGCGGCGGCGGGCACCAGCGTCTCGCGAAACAGCAGCCGCGCCTCTGTGCCGGGCCAGTCCCCCATGCCGTTGCGGATGGCGCAGTCCACATCCTCTCCGTCGAGGTCCACCACGCGCTGCGTGGTCAGAACCGCGATCTCCATGTCCGGATGGGCGCGCTGGAAGCGCGGCAGGCGGGGCAGCAGCCAGTTGGCGGCCAGCGTGTTCACGGTGGAGAGCCGGATCTGCCGCAGCCGCCGCTGCAACGGCGCCACCGCCGCCTCGATCCTGCCGATGGCATCGCCCATGGCGGCGAGGAGCGCGGTGCCTTCGTCGGTCAGCATGGAGACGCGGCCGGAGCGGGTGACGAGCCGCGCGCCCAGCTCCGCCTCCAGATCCGCGATGCGGTGGGACAGAGCGGAGCGCGAGATGCCCAGCGCCTCGGCGGCCGCCCCCTGCCTTTTGTGCCGCGCCAGCGCATCAAGGGCCGCGAGGCCCCGCAGGGAGGGCAGGTTGGACGACCTGCTGGATGCCATGGACGCTTCCCCGCACGAACCGGACAGGTGAGAATTTCTCACCCATTTGAGACCAAACATCCGCTAGCTTCCAGCAGGATCTTGATGAGGACGTCTCCATGAAGAGTGTGCCATGACCGGCCCCGCCCGCACGCCGCTTGCCGCCGAGGACGTGCCGCCCCGGCGCAAGCCTTCCAACTATCCCGCCCCATTCGCCGCGCGCATGGCGGGCCGGGAGAAGCGGCAGCTCGGCGATGCGTTCGGCCTCTCCCGCTTCGGCGTGAACCTCACGACGCTGGCGCCGGGCGCCCAGTCCGCGCTGCTGCACCGGCACTCGAGGCAGGAGGAGTTCGTCTATATCCTCGCCGGCACGCCCACGTTGCGCACGGACGAGGGCGAGTTCCTGCTCGCCCCCGGCATGTGCGTCGGCTTTCCCGCTGAAGGCCTCGCCCATCATCTCGTCAACCGCAGCGAGGAGGAGGTCCGCTATCTGGAAATCGGCGACCGCGACCCTCAGGATGCGGGCGAATATCCCGAGGACGATCTCGTGGCGCATTTCTCCGCCACGGGCTGGTCCTTCACCCGCAAGGACGGAACCCCATGGTGAGGCCCGCATGATTTCCCACGTGAATGTCGGCACCAACGACATCGTTGCCGCGCAGGCCTTCTACGATCCGCTGATGGTGCGCCTCGGCTGGCGCCTGCGCTTCTTCGATGCGCCCGCAGGGCAGGCGGGATGGCAGCCGGCGACGGGCAGGTTTCCCCTGTTCCTGCTGCGCCTTCCCTTTGACGGCGGCCCGGCCGTTCCCGGCAACGGCGCCATGGTCGCCCTGCTCGCGCCGGACCGGGCGAGCGTGGACGACATCCACCGCATGGCGCTGGCCGCCGGCGGCACGGACGAAGGCGGCCCGGGCCTGCGGCCCCATTATCACCCCAACTATTACGGCGCCTATTTCCGCGATCTCGACCGCAACAAGATCTGCGTCTGCTGCCACGAGCCGGAAGAGACGGCGGCGCCATGACTCATTCCGAGGGCACAGACGTGACGCTCACGCGCGAGCAGATGCTCCGCCATGCCGAAGCCTGGATCGCCGCCTGGAACCGGCGCGACGTGGAGGCGGTCCTGTCCGCCTTCGCCGACAATGCGCGGTTCCGCAGCCCCTTCGCCCTGCAGGTGACGGGGCGCGCCGCGCTGGAGGGCCGCCCGGCCATCGAGGCCTATTGGCGGCAGGCGCTGGCGCGGATCGAGCGGCTGGAGTTCCGCCTCCTCGCCGCCATCTGCGACGAGCCGGGCCAGCGCATGGTGGTGCATTACGAGGCGACGCTGGGCGACACCACCCGCCGCGCGTGCGAGATCTTCGTCTTTCGCGGCGGGCTGAAGATCGAGGCCGAAGCGCTCTATGGCGACACGGCCGCGCTGCCGGCGGGAGGCTGAGCGGGCGCCTCGGCGGCCGCCGCGCCGGTCTCCGGCATGGCGAAGAGATAGAGCAGGAAGCCCGCCGCCGCGATGGCGGAGAGGGTGAGGAAGGCGGCGCTGTAGCCGGCCGCCACGATGGTCACGCCGGCGATGGACGCCGAGAAGGCCGCCCCCAGCCCCTGCGCCGTCGCCACCGCGCCCTGGCTGACATTGAACCGCCCGGTGCCGCGCGTGAGATCGGCCACCACCACCGGGAAGAGCGCGCCGAAGATGCCGGCGCCCACGCCGTCGAGGCATTGCACGGCGAACAGCCAGAACGGATCGTTGGAGAGGGTGTAGAGCGCGCCGCGCAGCGCCAGCACCGCGAAGGCCACGAGGAAGATGGGCTTTCGGCCCCACGCATCCGCCTTCGCGCCGACCATGATCGCCATGGGCACCATCACGCACTGCGCCGCCACGATGCACAAGGCGATCAGTGAGGTCGCCTGCTCCTTGCCCACCACATAGGTCAGCAACTGCCCGGTGGTGGGCAGCATGGCGGCGTTGGAGAGGTGGAAGAGGAAGCAGGTGAGCGCGAAGATCAGCAGCGGCCGGCTCGACAGGAGCGTCTTCAGGCCCGAGGGATGCTCATGGTGGGCGGCATCATGGGCGAGGCCGCGCGCCAGCGTGTCGTCGATCTCGCGACGCGGCACCACCAGCATGGCGCCGATGCTGAGCGCGGCCAGCACCGCCATGAGCCAGAACACCACGATGGGCCCGAACAGCACCGCCGTGCCGGCGGCGATGGCGGCGGAGACCGCATTGCCGAGATGGTTGAACGCCTCGTTTCGCCCGATGCGCCGCGCGAACGCCTTCGGCCCCACGAGGCCGAGGGTGATGCCGGAGAGCGCCGGCGGGAAGATCGCCCCCGCCATCGCCGCCAGCGATTGGCTTCCCGCCACCAGATAGAAATTGGACAGGAAGGGCAGCGAGAGGCAGGCGACTGTCACGGCCAGCGCGCCAGCGATGACGATGGCCGGCTTGTTGCGGCTGCTGTCGATGAGCGCGCCGGCCGGGGTCTGGGCGAGGAGGCCGGTGAGGCCGGCAATGGTCATCACGAAGCCGACGGTGGCTTCCGTCCAGCCCTGCTCCGGCCCGCGCACGGCGAGCAGATAGATGGCGAGATAGGGCCCAAGCCCGTCGCGCACATCCGCCAGGAAGAAATTGAGCGCATCCAGCCCCAGCATCGCGCGGCGCGACGGCCCCTGTGCCGGCACATCCGCCGCAACGCCGCCCTGCCCCACCCCCTGAACCTCACCCGCGACCATCGGCAGCCCCCCGAATTCGTCGTTCCCCAACGCGGAAAAAGCGGCCGAAGCAACCCGCCATCACGGCGGGAAGCAGCGGCAGCGTGACAACGCCGCGGGCCACTGTCCAGATCCCGCCCCTGCTCAAGATTGCGATGCCCGCCCCTCACGGCTCGGCGCGGTGCTCCTCGCGGGCGGCTTCCCAGACTTCGCGGGCGGCATCGAGGTTCAAGGCGGCGATGGCGAGGCCGACGATGAGGTCGGGCCAGGCCGAGCGCCACAGGAAGGCGGTGACGGCGCCCGCCGCGATGATCGCCACGTTGGCGAAGGCGTCGTTGCGGGCGGAGAGGAAGGCGGCCTTTGTCAGGCTGCCGCGATGGTCCCGGTAGCGGGCGAGGAGGAAGGCGCAGGTGAGGTTCACCACCAGCGCGCCGAGGCCGGTGAGCGACAGAGCGAGGGGCTGCGGCGCCACGGGATCGAGGAACTTGTCCCAGGCGGTCCAGAGCGTGGCGAGGCCGGGAATGAGCAGGATCAGCGCCAGCGCCATGCCCACCTTCGCCCGCGCCCGCGCCGACCAGGCGAGGGCGACGAAGATCAAGAGGTTGACGCTGGCGTCTTCCAGGAAATCCACGCTGTCCGCGAACAGCGAGACCGAGCCGATGGCCAGCGCCACCGCGAACTCCACGCCGAAATAAGCGAGGTTCGCCAGCGCCACCACCAGCACGGTCCGGCGCAGCCCGGCATGGGCCGCAACATCAACGCCCGTCATCGCGCCCCTCGGTCATCATGCCCTGCGGTCGTGCCGCAGGGTTACCCGAGGCGTGAGCCGTGTCGAGCGCTCAGGAGAGCACGCCCCGCCACACCGCGACCAGCAGGAACACGCCCATGCCGATGCGGTAGAACACGAAGGGCCAGGAGGAGAGGCGCTCCATCACCCGCATCAGCGTCCAAATGGCGACGAAGGCGGAGAGCGAGGCGGCGACGAGGCCGACGCCGAGCACTTCCCAGCCCTGCATGTCGAGGCCGGCATGGTGCAGCTCCAGCAGTTCCTTCACGCCCGCCGCGAAGATGGCCGGCAGGCCGAGCAGGAAGGAGAAGCGGGCGGCATCCTCGCGGCGCAGGCCGAGGAACATGGCCGCCGTCAGCGTCGAGCCCGAGCGCGACACGCCGGGGATCAGCGCGCCGACCTGGGCGAGGCCCACCACCAGAGCGTCCGGCAGCTTGATCTGCGCGAAGGTGCGGGTGTGGCGGCTGGTCATTTCCGCGATGCCCAGCAGCAGGCCCATGACGAGGCTCGCCGCGCCGATGACCCACAAGTCGCGGAAGGACGAGCCGCAGGCGTTCAGCTTGCTCTTCAAGAGCACGCCGGCAATGACGATGGGGATGGTGCCGAGGATGATGCCCAGCACGGTCTTCGGCGCATGGGCGCTGAAATCGCCGGCGCGCACCGCCGAGATGGAGCCGCAGGCGAGCGCGCGCAGATCGCTCCAGAAATAGGTGACCACCGCGAACAGAGCGGCGAGCTGCATGGCCGCCGAGAAGGCGGAGCCGGGATCGGGCCAGCCGAGCAGCGCCGGCACGAGACGCATGTGCGCCGTGGAGGAGATGGGCAGAAGCTCGGTGATGCCCTGGACGACGCCGAGGACGGCGACCTTGCCGGTGCCGAGGGCAACGAACCCGGTGTCCACCCCGCTGGTGCAGACGCTGGCCATGGTGTCGAATTCCGCTTGCTGTGAGGACGGCGTGACGCCTGCGGAACGATGCACGCGGACGCGCGCGACGACAGGCGCCCCTTGCTATCTGCTTCGCCCGCGCGACGAAACCGGGCGAGGTGCGCGTTGTCACCGCAGTGCCGCTGCGGAAGACTTGCGCACCGGCGGTTGCCGGCTGCTCTCGCCGCGCCACCTCGCGGAACGGAAGCCGTGCGCCCCACCGCCCGCGACGCCCGCCGCACCTGAAACAAGTCATTGTAAGGAAAAGAAAATATATGCCCGCGCCGGCCCATCCCAGCAGCCGCGAGATGCCGCACCCGCGCGAGACGGAAGCAATTGCGAATGCAGATTGAAATCTTCTATGGTCCGTCGCCATCCATTGGGCCTGCACCGCCCATTACTTTAGGTAATATCAAAAATTACCTGACCTGAGGTCAGCCTGAATGGCGAATATTGAAGCCGCGCCGCCCACCCAAGAGACGCCCACCCAAGAGACGCCCACCGAGGACACACCCCCGCCGTCCGCGCGCGTTCCGGAACCGGTTCAGCAGCAGCCGTTCGAGGGGCTGGCGCGGGAGCAGGTGTCGGAGATGCTGCGGCTGCCCCATTTCGGGCGGCGCGGCGCGCTGGTGGCGGTGGGGCTGGTCGCGGTGCTCTGGGCGGCGAGCGGTTTCTACCGGGTGCAGCCGGACGAGCAGGGCATCGTGCTGCGCTTCGGCAGGTGGGTGGCGACGGAGCCCTCGGGCGTGCACTACCACTGGCCCTATCCCGTCGAGACCATCCTCCTGCCCAAGACCACGCAGATCAACCAGATGGTCCTCGGCTCCCGCGACGGACGGCGCGAGCGCAGCCAGATGCTGACCGGCGACGAGAACATCGTCGAGGTGGACTGCGTGGTGTTCTGGCGCATCCGCGATGCCGGCCAGTTCCTGTTCAACGTTGCCGACGCGGAAGGCACGCTGCGCGTCACCGCCGAGAGCGCCCTGCGCGAAGTCATCGGCCAGAACCCCATTCAGGCGGCCCTCTCCGACAAGCGCCAGCAGATCGCCCAGCAAACCGAAATCGTGCTCCAGCGCCTGCTCGACAAGTATCAGGCCGGCATTGTCATCACTCAGGTGCAGTTACTGCGCATCGATCCGCCCGCGGCCGTCATCGACGCCTTCAACGACGTGCAGCGCGCGCGGGCCGATCAGGAGCGGGCGCGCAACGAGGCCGAGGCCTACCGCAACGACATCCTGCCCCGCGCCCGCGGCGAGGCCGAGCGCATCGTGCAGGAGGCGCAGGCCTATGGCGAGCAGGCGGTGGACCTCGCCAAGGGCGAGGCGCAGAGCTTCCTCGCCGTCGAGGCCGCCTATGAGCGGCACAAGGACGTAACCCTGCGCCGCCTCTATCTGGAAGGCGTGGACGAGGTGCTGAAGCATTCCGGGCGGGTCATCGTGGACCTCTCCGCCCACGGCAGCAGCATCGTGCCCTACCTGCCGCTCACCGAGGCGGAGAAGCGCGCCGTCCCCCTCCCCGCCCCGCCCGTCGCGGATCAGGCCAGCGCGGGAGGCGCCAAGTGAAGCGCGCCGGTTTCATCGCGCTCGCGGCGGGCATCCTCCTCGTCGCCTTCGCCTCCTCCTTCGCCTTCACCGTGCAGCAGACCCAGCGCGCGCTGGTGGTGCGGCTCGGCATGCCCATCGCGGTGCATGACCAGCCGGGGCTCTATTTCAAGGCACCGCTCATCGACACGGTGATCTATTTCGAACGCCGCCTGATCTCGCTGGAGCCCCCCGCCGAGCAGATCATCCTGGGCGACCAGAAGCGCATCGAGGCGAGCACCTACACGCGCTTCCGCATCAACGATCCGCTCGCCTTCTACCAGGCGGTGGGCGGCATCGAGCAGGGCCAGTCGCGGATCGCGCAGATCGTCAATTCGGCGGTGCGGCGCGAGCTGGGACAGGCCAAGCTCGTGGATCTCCTCTCTACCGAGCGCGACCGCATCATCGACAAGATCCGCAACGAGGTCATCGAGCGCAGCCGGTCCCTCGGCGTGGACGTGGTGGACGTGCGCCTGCTGCGCGCCGACCTGCCGGCCGAGACCAGCCAGGCCATCTACGACCGCATGAAGTCCGAGCGCCAGCGCGAGGCCAAGGAGCTGCGCGCCCAGGGCTTCGAATGGGCACAGGAGATCCAGGCCCGCGCCGACCGCCAGCGCACCGTCATCCTCGCGGAAGCGCAGCAGAAGTCCAAGATCACGCGCGGCGAGGCAGACGCCAAGGCCTCGCAGATCCTCGGCGAGGCCTACGACCACAGCCCCGCTTTCTACACCTTCCTGCGCACCCAGCAGACCTACCGGCAGACGCTGGCGGGCGCCTCGCCCATGCTGCTGCTGTCGCCCGACGCCGACTTCCTCGGCGCCCTGACGCGCGGGCCGACCCTCGCCGATGGTGCGGGCGCCGCCACCGCGCCTGCCCCCGGCCAGCCCGCGAAGAACCCGGCTAAGCCCTGACCGGCCGCACCCCGACGCATTTGAGAAGGACACCCGGCGATGGATCTCGGCGCTGACCTCTCCTGGTTCGGCACGAGCCTGAAGATCTTCCTGATCGACATCCTGCTGAGCGGCGACAACGCCTTGCTCATCGCACTGGCCTGCCGCAGCCTGCCGGCAGAGCAGGTGCGCAAGGCGGTGGTGCTCGGGGCGGCGGGAGCGGTCTTCTTCCGGCTGGTCATCGCGGCGCTCGCCGGCACGCTGATGGCGATCCCGCTCTTGAAGATCGGCGGCGGGCTGCTTTTGGCCGTCATCTCCATCAACCTGCTGGCGGGGGAATACCGGCGGCGGCGGGAAGGCGACCGGCCGGTCGAGCTCGACCCCTCCCTCGGCCAGGGGGGCGGGCTGCTGGGGGCGGCGCTGGTGATCCTCATCGCCGACGCCATCATGAGCCTCGACAATGTGGTGGCCCTCGCCGCCGTTTCGGAAGGCCACCTCAGCCTTCTGGTGGGCGGCGTGCTCCTGTCGGTGCCGCTCATCTTCTTCGGCAGCTTCGTGATGGCCGAGGCGATGAAGCACATTCCCGCCCTCACCTTCATCGGCACGGCGTTCCTCGGCTGGATCGCCGGCAGCCTCATCGTCACCGATCCCCTGTGGTCCGGCTGGGTGGCGGCAAATGCGGAAGCGCTGTTCGTGCTGGTGCCGCCGGCCGCCGCCATCTTCGTGCTCGCCAATGCCCGCTTCACGGCGGATGCGCGCCTGTCCGGCGAAGGGAAGAGGGAGCCGGCGCCGCCGAAGCGCGCGCGCCTCCTGCCGGTGCAGCCGACGCCCGCCACCGTGGCGATGGCCGCCCCCGTGCCGGCCGCGATGGCCATGGCCGTTGCGGTCCCCGTGCCCGAACCCGTACGCACGGCCGAGCCGGCCATCCCGGCCGCACCCATCGCCGCCCGCGCGGAAATCGCGGCGGACGCCCCCCGCCCCCGTCCCGCCGCGCCGGTGCGGCGGCCCGCCCAGAACCTGCCGCCGGCGCCCGATTATTCGGACAAGGTGATGATCTACGGGCTGATCGGGCTCTTCTGCCTTATCGCCGTGGTGATGATCAGCGTGCTCATCATGGCCCACGGGGTCGGCTGAAGCGCGGCCCTGGTCCCGCCGCGTTATCCCCGTCGGGACCAGGGCAGCACCACCGTCTCGCCGGCATGAGTGAGCCGAACGGCATCCACGCCGAAGGCGTCCGCCAGATGGGCGTCGTCCAGCACCTGCGCCGCGGTCCCCTCGGCGAGGAGCCGGCCGTCCTTCATCAGAGCGAGGCGGTCGCAGAAGCGTCCGGCGAGGGTGAGGTCGTGCAGCACCGCGACCACCACGGCGCCGCGCCGGGCGGTGTCGCGCAGCAGGGCCATCACTTCCAGCTGATGCAGCGGATCGAGCGCGGCGGAGGGCTCGTCGGCGAGGAGGATGGGCGCCTCCACCGCCAGCGCGCGGGCCAGCAGCACCCGCGCCCGCTCGCCGCCGGAGAGGGTATCGGCGGAGCGCCGGGCGAGCGCCTCCACCCCGGCCGCCGCCATGGCCCGCCGCGCGGCCTCATCCACCACTGCCGTGCCATGGGGCAGGCGCCCCAGCGCCACCACCTCCTCCACCGGCAGCGGCCAGTGGATGCGCCCGTCCTGGGGCAGGTAGGCAATGGTCCGGCCGAGCCCGCGCCGGCCGATCTCGGCGGCGTCGCGGCCGTCATAGAGCACATGGCCGGAGGCGGGCGCTTCGAGGCCGGCGAGCACGCGCATCAGGCTGGTCTTGCCGGCGCCGTTTGGGCCGAGCAGGCCGAGGAAGGTGCCACCTTCGACCTCAAGGCTGAGGTTGCGCACGAGGGTCGCGGCACCCCGGGTCACGGTGACGGAACGGGCGGCGAGATTCATGAGTCCACCCCCCTCAGCCGGGCGAGGAGGAACAGAAAGAAGGGCGCACCGATGAGCGCCGTCACCACGCCGAGCTGAAGCTCCGGCCGGGTGGGCACGAGCCGCACCACGATGTCCGCGCCGAGGGTGAGCGCCGCGCCGGCCAGCCCGCTCGCCGCCAGAAGCCGGCCCGGCCGGTGGCCCACCAGCGGGCGCACCAGATGCGGCACCACCAGCCCCACGAATCCGATGGCCCCCGCCACCGCCACGCTCGCCCCCACCGCCGCCGCCGTGCCGCCGATGACCAGCAGCCGCACCCGGCGCAGCGGGAAGCCGAGGCTTTCGGCGGCATCCTCGCCCAATGTGAGCGCATCGAGCGCCGGGCCGGTGGCGAGTACCAAGACCCAGCCCACCGCCATGAAAGGCAGCGCCAGCGCCACATGCACCAGGCTGCGGTCGGCCAGCGAGCCCATGAGCCAGAACACCAGCTCCAGCGCCGCATAGGGGCTGGGCGCCAGATTCAGCGCGAGCGCCGTGAGCGCGCCGGCGAGGCTGGAGAGGGCGACGCCGGCGAGGATCAGCATCACCGTTCCCGCCCCCCGTGCCGCAAGCGCGAGCAGCACGGCGGTCGCCGCCGCCGCGCCCGTCAGCCCGCCCAGGGGCAGCGCCAGCGCGAAGGAGGCGGAGAAGCCGAAATAGAAGGCGATGACCGCCCCCAGCGCCGCCGCGCCGGACACGCCCACCACGCCGGGATCGGCGAGGGGATTGCGCATCAGCCCCTGCAAGGCCGCTCCGGTGAGGCCGAGGCTGAAGCCCACCGCCGCGCCGAGGATGGCGCGCGGCAGGCGCAGCTCGGACAGCACCAGCGCCGCGAGGCTCTGCCGGCCGGCGAGAAGATCGCCGAAGGCGGCACCAAGGTCGAGCGGCGCATAGCCCACCGCCACCGAGGCGCAGAACAGCACCAGCACGAGAAGACCGAGACCGAGGACGATGCGCGAGGGCATCAGCGCCCCCCCTCGGCGGCGGCGTGATGGACGCCCCCGACAGGCCGCCCGGCTTCCGGGGCGGACAGACGGGCCCTTGCCGCCGCCAGCAGGGCCGCCGCCTCGGCAAGGTCCGGCCCGGCGCAGGTCCACAGCCTGAGCGGCAGGGCCAGCGTGCGGTCCTTGAAGGGAGCCAGGGCGGGGTGATGCAGCAAAGCGTCGGCGAGGGAGGGCGGCGCCTCCGCCTCGGCATTCACCACCACGAGGTCGGGCGCGGCGCGCACGATCTCCTCCAGCGCGAGCTGGCCCATCTTGTCCGTGGGCAGGCGCGCCGCGAGGTTGGAAAGACCGGCCTTCTCCATCAACTCATCGGCCAGCGAGCCGCGGCCGGTGGTGAAGCCGTTGGGGCGCAGCACGACGGCGGTGGGGCGCGGTCCCGCGACCGGCGGCAGGCGGGCGAAGGCCTCCTCCATCTGCCGCACCATGGCCGCGCCCCGCTCCGGCACGCCGAGCCGCTCCGCCACCATGCGGATCTGGGCATAGGCCTCCTCAAGGGTCTGCGGATCGCCGAGTTCCAGCACCTCGAAGCCGAGGCGGCGCAGCACGGCGGTGGCGGTGCGGGTGGTGTAGGCGCCGGCGAGCACGAGGTCCGGCTTCAGCGGCACCACCTCTTCCGCCAGCCCGCGATTGACCGGCACGTCGCGCGCGCGGTCCGCCACGTTGGAGGCGAGCGGGTCGAGCGCGAGATGGGTGACGGAGAGCACCTGCCCCGGATCGGCCAGCCGCAGGGCCAGCTCGTCCGTGCACAGATTGAGGGAGACGATGCGGGGCCGGGCATGCGGCGGAACACGCGTCTCCTGCGCCCCCGCCGGAGCGGAGGCGAGAAGGGCCGCGAGCATCAGCCCGGCCGCCGCGACCCTCACTGCCTCACCATGGGCGCTTCACCGCTCGGGCCTCACCATGTGAGCTTCACCCCGCCATAGGCACCGAAGCCGGGGGCGAGGAAGCCGTTGGGGTTCTCGTAGGTCTGGTTGAACAGATTGTCGATGCGCCCGAACACGGTGGTGACGGCATTCAGCCGGTAGTTCGCGGCCAGATTGACCACCGTATAGCCGGGCTGGTCGATGTAATTCGACGTGAGACGCACGATGTCCCACCACGAGGACGCATAGACGAGGCTCGCCGACAGATCGAGCTCGTCGGTGGGCCGCCAGCCGAGCGTCAGGCTCACCTTGTTGTTGGGCCGCCGCAGGGGATAGCAGGAGGTGGCATTGATGGGCGCGCAGGCGGCGCCGAAGGGCTGGCCGGGCGGCACGTAGCCCACCACGTCGGTGTAGGTATAGTCCACCCGCGCATCGATGCGGTCCGTCACCTTCACCGCCACGAACGCCTCCACGCCCTGGGACACGGCGCTGGGGATGTTGACGTTCTGGTACGTCGCCGGATCGTAGCTGATGAGGTTGGTGATGTTGTTGTGGAAATACGTCACCCCAAACAGCACCCGCTCGCCGAACGCCTTCTGCTCGAAGCCGGCATCCCAGCCTTCGCTCTCCTCCGGCTCAAGGTTCAGATTGCCGTAATAGGGCGCGTAGAGCTGGTAGAGCGTGGGCGCCTTGAAGCCGGTGCCGTAGCTCGCCTTCAGCTTGGTGCCCGTCTCGTCGAAGAGCAGCGCCGGGGCGAGGCGGAACGTGGTGTGGTCGCCGAAGCTGTCGTCGGCGTCGTAGCGCACATTGGCGGCGAAGAAGAGCCGGTTCCAGAGGTTGCCCTGGTACTCGGCATAGACGCCCGTGTCGCCGGTGGAGGCGTCCACGCTGGCATAGGCGGTGGAAGAGGTCATGGACTCGTTCCGCCGCTCGGCGCCCACCAGCAGGTTCTGGCCCGGCGCCACCAGATAGTTGGAGCGGACATAATAGACCTGCCGGTCGCCGTCATAGGTGCCGTTCACGTCCGGGTTCGGCCCCACCGTCGGGTTGGAGCTGGACATATCGCTCACGCCGAAGGTGGTGACGAGGCTTCCGTCCAGCGCTGTCCACACGCCCTCCCCCTTGGTGAAGAACATGCTGGCATAAGCGGTGGAGCGCAGCGCCGCCGGGATGCCGGCATAGGTGGGCGGGGGATAGGTGTCCGGCGTGAAGGCGAGGCTGGTGTCGATGTAGCGCGCGACGAAATTCACCGCGAAGGTCTCGGTGGCCTGCCAGTCGAGCCGGCTGGAGTAGGTCCAGTTGTCGTAGGCGTTGGGATTGATGGGCCAGCCGGGCGGCACGATGTTCTGCGGCGTCACCGGCGTATCGGTGGACGAGAAGTGGGTGACGTTGAACGAATAGGCCAGCTTCTCGGTGGCGCCGGTCAGGCTCGCATACTGGTTGAAGGTGCCGAGCGCGCCGCCCTCCGCATAGGCGGTGACCTTGGGTGGCCCCTCGCCCTTCTTGGTGGTGACGGAGATGACGCCGCCGATGGCGTCCGAGCCATAGAGGCCGGACTGCGGGCCGCGCAGCACCTCCACCCGCTCCAGGTCCGAGGCGAGCAGCTTGCCGAAGTCGAAGGCGCCGTTGGTGGCGGCCGGATTGCCGGCGTCGATGCCGTCGATCAGCACCTTCACATGATTGGAATTGGTGCCGCGGATGAACACCGAGGTGGTCCCGCCCGGTCCGCCGGTCTGCACCACGTTGAGGCCGGGCAGCGATTGCAGCACGTCCGGCAGGGTGCGCTGCTGGTTGCGGGCGATGTCCTGCTCCGTGACGATGCTGACGGAGCTCGCCACCTCGTCCTCGGGCGTGGGAATGCCGGTGGCGCTGACGACGATGGTGGGCAGGTCGCCGGCATTCTGATCGTCTGCGGTCTGGGCGAAAGCGGGCGGCACACAGGCAAAGGCGAGCAAAGCCGCGGCCGGCAGCGCGCGGCGGGATCGGGACGGGGCAAGGGACGACATGGGAAACTCGACGGCACGGGTGGTCCGTCACCGCGAACGAGGCTTGCCCGGCCGCGAGCGGCCGAAGTCAAAACCAGCATCGGGAGAACCCCGCCCGACGTGTTCGCGCGTGACCACGGCTGACGGCAGGTCTCCTGGCTCGCGGGTCACCGCCCGTCTGCCGCCTTCCCAGGCCTTGCGACCCAGTGGCTGATGGCAGAGGACTCGCCGCTTACAGCTGCGGGGGCAGCCACGGCATTTCCGGCCAAGCCGAAGCACCGCGTTCCCTTTTGATCCCTTTCGGGAACCGTCCCGCAGACCATAGGCGGCGCCCGCCCCCTGCGTCAACGGCACGTTCGCAAATGCGAAAGACTGCGCGCAACTGCGGAATGACCGCACGCGGTGCGGGATCGACCGATCACATCTTGCTCATTGCTTCAAAAGTGCGTGGTCCGGAATCGCCGTGCGCGCGTATTTGAGGCGTGCGACTGCCTGCAAAAACGGCAGCAGCAAAGGCCGCACCCGACATTCCGCTAGGTTATGGTGGCGCACCCGTCTCAATTCGCTTAAACGATTGAGAGCCGCCCCGCCCTGCGGGAGAGCGGGTACTACAAAAGTATAATAACCGAATAATCGGGAACACAGGGAGTAGAAGATGCGACTGAGGAGCATGGTTGCGGCTTTGGCCGCAGGCGTTGCCGTTTTCGGGCTTGCCTTTTCCGGCGCAGCTTACGCCGCCGACCCCATCAAAATCGGCCTGACTGGCCCCTTCACCGGCGGCTCGTCCTCCATGGGCGTCAGCATGCGCGACGGCGTGAAGCTCGCCGTGGACGAGGTCAACAAGGCCGGCGGCGTGCTGGGCCGTCCGCTGCAGCTCATCGAGCGCGATGACGAGGCGAAGAACGAGGTGGGCGTGCAGATCGCCCAGGAGCTCATCAACAAGGAAGGCGTCGTCGCCACCCTCGGCTACATCAACACGGGCGTCGCCCTCGCCTCCCAGCGCTTCTATCAGGAAGCCGAGATTCCGGTGATCAACAACGTGGCCACCGGCACCCTGATCTCCAAGCAGTTCGTGCCGCCGGACAACAAGAACAACTACATCTTCCGCACCTCGGCCAATGACGCCATCCAGAGCGCCATGATCGCCGACGAAGCGGTGAAGCGGCAGGGTTTCAAGAAGCCGGCCATCCTCGCCGACTCCACCAATTACGGCCAGCTTGGCCGCGCCGATCTGGTGAAGGCCCTCGCCACCATGGGCGTGAAGCCGGTTGCCGAAGAGAAGTTCAACATCGGCGACACCGACATGACCGCGCAGCTGCTGCGCGCCAAGGAAGCCGGCGCCGACGTGATCCTCACCTACGCCATCGGCCCCGAGCTGGCGCAGATCGCCAACGGCATGGCCAAGCTCGGCTGGAAGGTGCCCATGATCGGCTCGTGGACGCTCTCCATGGCCAACTTCATCGACACCGCCGGTGCCAACGGCAACGGCGCGATGATGCCGCAGACCTTCATCCAGCTGCCCGACACCCCCAAGCGCAAGGCGTTCATCGAGGCCTATCAGGCCGCGTACAAGATCGATCGCATGCCCTCTCCGGTTTCGGCCGCGCAGGGCTATGACTCGGTGCTGCTGCTCGCCGCCGCCATCAAGCAGGCGGGCTCCACCGACGGCCGCAAGGTCCGCGACGCGCTGGAAAACCTCAACACCAAGGTCGAGGGCGTCGTCACCGTCTACGACAAGCCCTTCTCCGCCACCGACCACGAGGCCATCACCGCCAACATCCCGGTGTTCGGCCTCGTCAAGGACGGCCGCGTCGTCGCCGCCCATCCGGAAGACATCGCCGGCGACAAGGCGGTGCGTGTGAAGCCCAAGAACTGAGGCTGACCGGGCCGCGTCCGGGGCAACCGCCCCGACATGCGTCCGCCGTCGTCCCCCGGCTCGTCCGGGGGATCCACGGGCCGGCCGGGCGCTCTGCTTGACCGGATGGAGCCGGTCCGGCGGCGACGTGGATGCCCCGGACAAGCCGGGGCATGACGGATGATTGAGGCGCGGCTCCCGGCCCCGTTTGAGCATCCATCCACCTCATCGCCCCACACCATTCGGACCGCCGCGCCATCGAGCGCGGCGGCCGGTTCGCCCGGAACCCTGCCCCGACGCGGGGGCCGCGCCCCCTTCCGGAGACCGTCATGAACGTCCTGTCGCAGCTCATCGTGAGCGGCATCGCCGTGGGCATGATCTACGGCGTTATCGCCTTCAGCTACCAGCTCACCTTCGCTACCTCGAAAACCCTGAACTTCGGCCAGGGCGAAGCCCTGATGCTGGGGGCTCTGGTGGGCCTCACCACCATCAATTTCCTCATCGGCCAGGCCATCGGCACGCTGTGGGCCTATCTGCTCATGCTGCCCATCGTCTTCGCCTTCGGCCTCGCGCAGGGCGCGGTGGTGGAATGGCTCGGCGTGCGGCAGGCGGTGAAGGCGAAGTCGGAAGCCGGCTGGATCATGGCGACCATCGCCCTCGGCATCATCTTCCGCAATCTCGCCGAGAACATCTGGGGCCGCGACGCCCTGCGCTTCCCCTCCCCGCTGCCGGAGGCCGCCCTCACCATCGGGCCGGTGCGCATCCAGCCCATGGAGATCGCCATCGTCATCGGCGCGCTCGCCATCATGCTGGCGGTGGAAATCTTCAACCGGCGGTCCATCTTCGGCAAGGCCGTGGTGGCCACCGCCAATGACCGCGACGCGGCGGGCCTGATGGGCATCGACACGCGGCGCGTCATCACCTTCTCCTATGCCCTCTCCTCGATGACCGCCGCCTTCGCTGGCGTGCTCATCGCCCCCGTGACCCTCACCGGCGCCACCATGGGCGCGGTGCTGGGGCTGAAGGCGTTCGCGGTGGCGATCATCGGCGGGCTGTCGAGCGGCATGGGCGTCATCGTCGGCGGCCTCATCCTCGGCATCACCGAGACGCTCACCGGCTACTACATCTCCACCGGCTACAAGGACGTGCCCGGGCTCGTCCTCCTGCTGCTGGTCCTCTCCCTCAAGCCCTCGGGCCTGTTCGGCCGCGCCACCATCAAGAAGGTCTGAGCCCCATGCTCGCGCGCCGCCTCCTCTCCTCCACGGGGTCGCTCATCGGCCTCGCGGTGCTCGTCGTTCTGCCGTTCGTGGTGACGAGCCCCTATTATCTCCACCTGCTGGTGACCATCGCCATCTTCTCGATCCTGCTGCTCGGGCTCGACGTGGTGTTCGGCTATACGGGCGAGGTGTCCATCGGCCATGCCGCGCTGTTCGGCATCGGCGCCTACACGGCCGGCTGCCTCGCCATGCATTTCGGCATCGGCTTCTGGCCGGCGCTGCCGCTGGCGATCATCGTCGCGTCGGTGTTCGGCGTGGTGCTGGCGCTGCCGGCGCTGCGCGTCACCGGCCCCTATCTCGCCATGGTGACTTTGGCCTTCGGCACCATCGTGCAGATCCTCATCAACGAGATGACGGACCTCACCAACGGCCCGCTCGGCATCAAGCTGACGACGCCCCTCTTCATCGATCTGCGCTGGCTCGGCGACAGCATCCCGCTGTTCGACATGTCGCTGAAGCGCATGAAGGAAGTGGAATATTACTATATCGCCGCCATCGCGCTGGTGCTGACGCTCATCATCATCAACCGCATCCTCGCCTCCCATCTCGGCCGGGCGTTCGAGGCGCTGCGCGACAGCCCGATCGCCTCCGACTGCATGGGCGTGTCGGTCTACAAGCACAAGGTGCTGGCCTTCGTGGTCTCCGCCGGCCTCGCGGGCCTTGCGGGGGCGCTGTTCGCCTATTCCGAGCAATATATCGCGCCGAACAATTTCGGCTTTGAGCTTTCGGTGCAGTTCCTGCTGGCGGTCACGGTGGGCGGGCGCAAGTCACGGCTGGGGCCCATCCTCGGCGCGGTGATCATCGTGTTCCTGCCGAACCTGCTCTCGGACATCGAATTGTTCCGCTACATCGCCGGCGGCATCGCGCTCGTCGCCGTCATCGCCGGCGCGCGAGCCTTCGTGAAGGATCCGGAGAACCGGGTGCGCAACGCCATTCCCGTGGTGCTGTGCCTCGCCTTCTTCGTCTTCTCGATGCTGCTGCAGAAGATCACGGACTACAAGCTCGCCGTCTTCGGCGTGATGATCCTGTTCGTGGTCTATTACCTGCCGGACGGCATCGTCGGCTTCCTGAAGCGGGCCGTGGCCCAGCTGTGGCCCAGCCTCGTGCAGACCCACGCCGTCATCCATGCCGACACCCACGGCAAGGCGGTCACCGCCTCCCACGAAGGCCATTCGGGCGTGCTGCTCCACGTGGACAATGTGGTGATGCAGTTCGGCGGCCTCCGGGCTCTGGATCAGGTGTCCATCGAGGTGAAGCCCGGCACCATCCACGGCCTCATCGGGCCGAACGGCTCCGGCAAGAGCACGATGATGAACGTGCTCACCGGCATCTACGTGCCCACCGCCGGCGCCGTCCGGTTCAAGGGGCAGGAGATGGCGGGCAAGACCTCCTCCGACATCGCCGGGGACGGCATCGCCCGCACCTTCCAGAACGTGCAGCTCTTCGCCGAGCTGACGCTCATCGAGAACGTGCTGGTGGGCCTCCACCACACCTATCAGGCGACCTTCGCCGAGGTGGCGCTGGGCCTGCCGCGCATCCGGCGGGAGGAGAAGGCGGCACGCGAACGGGCCATGAGCCTCCTCCACTTCGTCGGCCTCGCCGACCTCGCCAACGAGGAGGCGCGCAACCTGCCATACGGCAAGCAGCGCCTGCTGGAGATCGCCCGCGCCCTGGCGCTCGACCCCGCCCTGCTGCTGCTCGACGAGCCCGCCGCCGGCCTCACCGCGCCGGACATCAAGCACCTGGTGGAGATCATCCGGAAGGTGCGCCACGCGGGGCTCACCATCGTGCTCATCGAGCACCACATGGATGTGGTCATGGGCCTGTGCGACACCGTGACGGTGCTGGATTTCGGCCAAAAGATCGCCGAGGGCAAGCCGGCCGAGGTGCAGGCCAACGAGCGCGTCATCGAGGCCTATCTCGGCGGCGCCGCCGCTGCGGCGGAATGAGGAGATCGCCATGCTCGAAGTGAACGATCTCGTCGCCGGCTATGGCAAGGTGAAGGTGCTGCATGGCCTCTCCCTCAAGGTGGAGGAAGGGCAGCTCGTCACCCTCATCGGCTCCAACGGCGCCGGCAAGACCACCACGCTACGCGCCATCTCCGGCATGATCCCGCCGGAGAGCGGCACCGTGCACCTCGGCGGGGAGGACCTCACCGGCCTGCCCTCCTTCAAGATCACCAAGAAGGGCCTCGCCCACTCGCCCGAGGGACGGCGCGTGTTCCCCACCCAGAGCGTGAAGGACAACCTGCTGCTCGGCGCCTTCCCCCGCCTCACCGGGGCGCGGGAGCGCGGCGATGTGGAGGGCGACCTCGACCGCATGTTCACCCTCTTCCCGCGCCTTGCCGAGCGCCGCGCACAGCTTGCCGGCACCCTCTCCGGCGGCGAGCAGCAGATGCTCGCCATGGCCCGCGCGCTGATGCTGAACCCGCGCGTGCTGTTGCTGGACGAGCCCTCCATGGGCCTCGCCCCGCGCCTGGTGGCGGAGGTGTTCGCCACCATCGCGCGGCTCAAGGAGCAGAAGATCACCATGCTGCTGGTGGAACAATTCGCCGCCGCTGCGCTCGAGGTGGCGGACTTCGGCTATGTGCTGGAAAACGGCCGCGTCGCGGCGAAAGGCCCGGCCGAGGCGCTGCGCAACGACGCCGCCGTGCGCGCCGCCTATCTCGGCCACGCCCACTGAGGGCCGCCGCCTGAACTCCATGCGAAGGGCGCCCCGACGGGCGCCCTTTTTGTTTTTGCGGGGCCTTCGCTGGCGCACTTTTCTTTATGGGATTTTTATTTCGGGCCATCGCGGCCCGTCTCGAATCTTTATGCGCAAGGTGACACCTTTCCATCGCTGACCAGCGGCCGGGAGAAAGGTCCCCGGCGCTGCGGCCGACCGCAACGCAGGTCTTCCCGCGTATTCGCGGCCCGAAACCCTCAGAGCGCGATCCGATCAAGTTGAATCAACTTTATCGGTGAATCGACCTCTGACTCGAAGAAAGAGAACGCGTGATCCGATCTGATTGCGATGCAATCCGATCGGCGCGCGCTCTGGAGACTGACGTCCCATGCTCGACATTCTGATGCTCGCTTTGGCGGCGGGGCTGTTCGCCTTGGCCATCGGCTACGGTTACGCTTGCGAGCGGCTCTAGGTGCACCGAAGACCTTCCGTCTACGCGGCCGGATTCAAAGGAAAACTCCATGACCCTCGATTTCGCACTGGGAGGCCTCATCACCGTGGGCCTCCTCTTCTACCTCACCCTCGCGCTGCTGAAGCCCGAGCGGTTCTGAGGAGGCCCCGATGACCCCCAACGGCTGGATCCAGATCGCCCTCTTCTGCGCGATCATCCTTGCGCTGACGCCGCTCCTCGGCGGCTACATGACCCGCGTGTTCGCCGGCGAGCGCACCTTTCTCTCGCCCGTCCTCAGGCCCATCGAGGGCGCCATCTTCGCCCTCGGCGGCGTGGACCCGAAGCGCGAGCAGACGTGGCTCGGATACACCCTCGCCATGCTGCTGTTCCACGTGGTCGGCTTCCTCATCCTCTACGCCGTGCTGCGCCTGCAGGACCTGATGCCGCTGAACCCGCAGGAGATGGCGGCGATGCCGCCGGACCTTTCGCTGAACACGGCCATCAGCTTCCTCACCAACACCAACTGGCAGAATTACGGCGGCGAGAGCACGCTCAGCTATCTCGCCCAGATGCTGGGGCTGACCCACCAGAACTTCCTCTCCGCCGCCACCGGCATCGCGCTGGCGCTGGCGCTGATCCGCGGCTTCTCCCGCGCCTCGGCGCAGACGGTGGGCAATTTCTGGGTGGATGTCACCCGCTGCACTCTCTACGTGCTGCTGCCGCTGTGCATTCCCTACACCCTGTTCCTGGTGTGGCAGGGCATCCCGCAGACGCTCGGCCCCTATGTGGATGCGACGACGCTGGAAGGCGCGAAGCAGACCATCGCGGTCGGCCCCGTGGCCTCGCAGGTGGCCATCAAGATGCTCGGCACCAATGGCGGCGGCTTCTTCAACGCCAATGCCGCCCACCCGTTCGAGAACCCCACCGCGCTGGCCAACTTCGTGCAGATGATCTCCATCTTCGCGCTGGGCGCCGGCCTCACCAACGTGTTCGGCCGCATGGTGGGCGACGAGCGCAAGGGCTGGGCCATCCTCGCCGCCATGGGCGTCATCTTCGTCGCGGGCGTCGCCGTCACCTACTGGGCGGAAGCCGCCGGCACGCCGGGGCTGAACGCGCTGGGCCTCACCGGCGGCAACATGGAAGGCAAGGAGCTGCGCTTCGGCATCGTCGCCTCGGCCCTGTTCGCCGTAATCACCACCGCCGCCTCCTGCGGCGCGGTGAATGCGATGCATGACAGCTTCACGGCGCTGGGCGGCATGATCCCGCTCATCAACATGGAGCTGGGCGAGATCATCGTCGGCGGCGTGGGCGCGGGCATGTACGGCATGCTGCTGTTCGTGGTTGTCGCCATGTTCGTGGCCGGCCTCATGGTGGGCCGCACGCCCGAATATGCCGGCAAGAAGATCGAGGCCAAGGAAGTGAAGATGGCCATGCTCGCCATCCTCGTCCTGCCCCTGATGATGCTCGGCTGGACTGCGGTCGCGACGGTGCTGCCGGGAACGGTGGCGGCCATCAGCAATCCCGGCCCGCACGGCTTCTCCGAGATCCTCTACGCCTTCACCTCGGCGACGGCGAACAACGGCTCGGCCTTCGCGGGCCTCTCCGGCAACACGCCCTTCTACAACGTGACGCTCGCCGTCTCCATGTTCATCGGCCGCTTCATGATGATCGTGCCGGCCATGGCCCTGGCGGGGTCGCTCGCGGCGAAGAAGACCGTGCCGGCCTCGGCGGGCACCTTCCCCACCCATGGCGGACTGTTCGTCGGCCTGCTGGTGGGCGTCATCCTCATCGTCGGCGGCCTCACCTTCTTCCCGGCGCTCGCGCTCGGGCCGATCGTGGAGCACCTCGCGGCCGTGGCCGGCCAGACCTTCGGGGGCTGAGATGGCACGCCGCTTCCTCTCCGCGCGGGTCCAGGCCCTGCGCACCTCCGAACTCATCCTCCTCGCGACCCTCGCCGCCTTCGTCCTCGTCGCTGCCATCCAGATGGTGGTGCTCGTGGCCGGCGATGTCGCGAAACCCTGATCCTTTCCGGGAGCCATCCATGGCCAAGCCCCGTTCCAGCAGCATTCTCGACCCGGCCATCCTGGTGCCGGCCATCGGCGCGTCGTTCAAGAAGCTCGATCCGCGCGCGATGGTGAAGAACCCCGTGATGTTCGTGGTGGAGGTGGTCGCCCTCCTCACCACCGTCCTGTTCATCCGCGACCTCGCCACCGGCGGGAGCGGCCTCGGCTTCTCCTTCCAGATCATCCTGTGGCTGTGGTTCACCGTGCTGTTCGCCAATTTCGCCGAGGCGGTGGCGGAAGGGCGCGGCAAGGCGCAGGCGGATTCGCTCCGCCGCACCCGCACGGAGACGCAGGCGAAGCTCCTCACCGGCTCCGGCGATGACTGGCGGGAGGTGCCCGGCACCTCGCTCAAGGTCGGCGACGTGGTGCTGGTGGAGGCGGGCGACGTCATCCCCTCCGACGGCGAGGTGGTGCAGGGCGTCGCCTCGGTCAACGAGGCCGCCATCACCGGCGAGAGCGCCCCGGTGATCCGCGAGAGCGGTGGCGACCGTTCCGCCGTCACCGGCGGCACCACGGTCATCTCCGACCACATCAAGGTGCGCATCACGGCGGCGGCGGGCTCCACCTTCCTCGACCGCATGATCCACCTGGTGGAGGGTGCCGAGCGGCAGAAGACGCCGAACGAGATCGCCCTCAACATCCTGCTCGCGGGCATGACGCTGATCTTCGTCTTCGCCACCGCCTCCATCCCGAGCTTCGCCGCCTATGCGGGGGGCACCATCTCCGTGGTCGTGCTGGTGGCGCTGTTCGTGACGTTGATCCCCACCACCATCGGCGCGCTGCTCTCCGCCATCGGCATCGCCGGCATGGACCGCCTGGTGCGCTTCAACGTGCTCGCCATGTCCGGCCGTGCGGTGGAAGCGGCGGGCGACGTGGACACCCTGCTCCTCGACAAGACCGGCACCATCACGCTGGGCAACCGGCAGGCGGCCGAGTTCCGCCCCGTGCGCGGCGTGAGCCCGCAGGAGCTGGCGGACGCGGCACAGCTCGCCTCGCTGGCCGACGAGACGCCGGAGGGCCGCTCCATCGTGGTGCTGGCGAAGGAGAAATACGGCATCCGCGGCCGCGACATGGCGACCCTCAACGCCCATTTCGTGCCCTTCACCGCCCAGACCCGCATGAGTGGCGTGGACGTGGACGGCGCCGTGATCCGCAAGGGCGCGGTGGACGCCATCCTCAAGGATCTCCAGTCCCCCGGCTCGGCCGTGCGTCCCGTTTCGCCGGAGACGCTGCGCGAGGTGCAGGCCATCGCCGAGGAGATCGGCAAGGCCGGCGGCACTCCCCTCGCCGTCGCGCGCGACGGCAAGGTGCTGGGCGTCATCTACCTCAAGGACATCGTGAAGGGCGGCATCCGCGAGCGCTTCGCCGAGCTGCGCCGCATGGGCATCCGCACGGTGATGATCACCGGCGACAACCCGCTGACCGCCGCCGCCATCGCCGCCGAGGCGGGCGTCGACGACTTCCTCGCCGAGGCCACCCCGGAGGCGAAGCTGAAGCTCATCCGCGACGAGCAGGCCAAGGGCAAGCTCGTCGCCATGTGCGGCGACGGCACCAACGACGCCCCGGCGCTCGCCCAGGCGGATGTCGGCGTCGCCATGAACACCGGCACGGTGGCCGCCCGCGAGGCCGGCAACATGGTGGACCTCGACAGCGACCCGACCAAGCTCATCGAGATCGTGGAGATCGGCAAGGCGCTGCTGATGACGCGCGGCTCGCTCACCACCTTCTCCATCGCCAACGACGTGGCGAAGTATTTCGCCATCATCCCGGCCATGTTCGTGGCCTTCTACCCGCAGCTTGGCGCGCTGAACGTGATGGGCCTCGCCTCGCCGCAGAGCGCCATCCTCTCGGCCATCATCTTCAACGCCCTCATCATCATCGCCCTCATTCCGCTGGCGCTGAAGGGCGTCAAGTTCCGGCCCATCGGGGCGGCGGCGCTGCTCCAGCGGAACCTGCTCATCTATGGCCTCGGCGGGATCGTGGTGCCGTTCGCCGGCATCAAGCTGATCGACGTCGCCGTGACCGCCCTTCACCTCGTCTGAGGAGAGCCATCATGCTCAACAGCCTCCGTCCCGCCTTCGTCATCGTCGTCCTTCTGACGGCGCTGACGGGCCTCGCCTACCCCCTCGCCATGACCGGCGCCGCGCAGGTGCTGTTCCCGGCGCAGGCCAATGGCAGCCTCATCGAGAAGAACGGCACCGTGGTCGGCTCCGCCCTCATCGGGCAGGCCTTCACCTCCGACCGCTACTTCCACGGCCGTCCCTCCGCCACCACCGGCGCCGATCCTGCGGATGCCTCGAAGACCGTGCCGCAGCCCTACAACGCCGCCAATTCCATGGGCTCCAACCTCGGACCCACCAACCCCGCCCTCATGGACCGGGTGAAGGCCGACATGGCGGCCCTGAAGGCCGAGAACCCCGGCGCGGCGGTGCCGACCGATCTCGTCACCACCTCCGCCTCGGGGCTCGACCCGGACATCTCCCCGGAGGCCGCCTTGTTCCAGGTGCCGCGCATCGCCAAGGCGCGCGGCCTCAATGAGGACGTGCTGCGCCGGCTGGTGGCGCACGAGACGAGCGAGCGCACCTTCGGCCTCCTCGGCGAGCCCCGCGTGAACGTGGTCGCCATCAATCTCGCGCTGGACCGCTTCGCCGGCGCCAAATAGAACAGGCGGGACCGCAGCGGCCCGGCCGGGAGACGGCAATGCCCGAAGAGCGCGAGAGCGACCACCGCCCCTCGCCGGACGCCCTCCTGAAGGAGGCGCAGCGGGAGAGCCGTGGCCAGTTGAAGATCTTCCTCGGCGCCGCCCCCGGCGTCGGGAAGACCTACGAGATGCTCGCCTCCGGCCGCACCCGCCTGAAGGAAGGCGCCGACGTGGTGATCGGCGTGGTGGAGACCCACGGCCGCCGCGAGACGCAGGCTCTGGTGGAGGGCTTCGAGATCGTCCCCCGCCGCACCGTCGCCTACAAGGGCCGGCAGTTGCAGGAGATGGACCTCGACGCCATCCTCGCCCGCAAGCCCGACCTCGTGCTGGTGGACGAGCTCGCCCACACCAACGCCCCCGACAGCCGCCACGCCAAGCGCTACATGGACGTGGAGGAGTTGCTCGCCGCCGGCATCGACGTCTATTCCACGCTGAACATCCAGCATGTGGAGAGCCTGAACGACGTTGTGGCGCAGATCACCCGCATCCGCGTGCGCGAGACGGTGCCCGACGCCATCATCGACCGCGCCGACGAGATCGAGGTGATCGACATCACCCCCTCCGATCTCATCCAGCGGCTGCACGACGGCAAGGTCTACGTGCCCGACACCGCCCGGCGCGCGGTGGACAACTATTTCTCCCCCGGCAACCTCACCGCTTTGCGCGAGCTGGCCCTTCGCCGCACCGCCCAGCGGGTGGACGAGCAGTTGCGGAGCCACATGCGCGCCCACGCCATATCCGGCCCGTGGGCGGCGGGCGAGCGGGTGCTGGTCTGCATCAGCGAGGACAAGCGCTGCGCCGCTTTGGTGCGCTATGCCAAGCGCCTCGCCGACCGGCTGCGGGCGCCGTGGGTGGCGCTCTATGTGGAGACCCAGCGCAGCTTCCAGCTCGGCGACGCCGACCGCGACCGCATCGCCGAGGTGCTGCGCCTCGCCGAGCGGCTGGGGGCTGAGGCCGTCACCGTGCCCGGCGGCGCGCATATCGCCGACGACGTGCTCTCCTACGCCCGCGCCGCCAACGTCACCCAGATCGTCATCGGCAAGTCCGACCGCTCGCGCTGGTTCGAGATCCTGCACGGCTCGGTGGTGCACGACCTCGTGCGGCGCTCCGGCAACATCTCCGTGCATGTGATCGCCGGCGATGCCGGCCAGCCGGCCTCCGAGGAGGCGCGCACGGTGGCCCCGCTGCCGGTGCGACGGGAGGTGCGGGCCTATGCGGAGGGCGCGTTCCTCGTCGCCGCCGCGACCCTCGTCGGCGTCGCCCTGCAACGGCTGCTGGGGCTGCAGAACGTCGCCCTTGTCTTCCTCACCGCCGTGCTGGTGAGCGCAGTGCGTTCCGGCCTGTGGCCGGCGCTGGCGACCTCGGTCGCCGCCATGCTGGCGTTCAATTTCTTCTTCATCCCGCCGCTCTACACCTTCACCATCGCCGATCCGGAAAACGTGATCGCGCTGTTCTTCTTCCTGGTGGTGGCGGCCATCGCCAGCAATCTCACGGCGCGGGTGCGCGGGCAGGCGCTGGCCGCACGGGCGCGGGCGAAGACGACGGAAGACCTCTATCTCTTCTCCAAGAAGCTCGCGAGCGCGGTGAGCCTGGACGATCTGCTCTGGGCCACCGCCTTCCAGATCGCCTCCATGCTGAAGGTGCGCGTGGTGATGCTGCTGCCGGAGGATGGCGCGCTCACCGTGAAGGCCGGCTACCCGCCGGAAGATGCCATCGACGCGGCGGATCTCGCCGCCGCCAACTGGACCTATGAGAACAACCGCCCCGCCGGCCGCGGCGCCGACACGCTGCCCGGCGCGCGCCGCCTGTTCCTGCCCATGCACACGGGGCGCGGGGCGGTGGGCGTGGTGGGCATCGACAAGGACAAGGAGGGCCCGCCCCTCTCGCCCGAGGAACGCCGACTGCTCGATGCCCTCGCCGACCAGGCGGCCCTCGCCGTGGAGCGGGCGAACCTCGTCTCCGACGTGGAGAAGGCGCGGCTCGACGCCGAGACCGACCGGCTGCGCTCGGCCCTTCTCACCTCCATCTCCCACGACCTGAAGACCCCGCTCGCCTCCATCCTCGGGGCGGCGGGCACGCTGAGGAGCTTCGCCGCCTCGCTCACCGAGGACCAGCGCGGCGAGATGCTCGCGACCATCGAGGAGGAGGCCCAGCGGCTGAACCGCTTCATCGCCAACCTGCTGGACATGACGCGGCTGGAATCCGGCGCCATCGTGCCCAACACCTCGCCCAACGACCTCGCCGAGATCGTCGGCAGCGCCATGCGGCGGGCGGCCGCCATCCTCAAGGACCACCGGGTGGAGATCGACCTTGCGCCGGACCTGCCCATGCTGAACGTCGATCCCGTGCTGTTCGAGCAGGCGCTGTTCAACCTCCTCGACAATGCCGCCAAATATGCGCCCGCCGGCTCCCTCGTCTCGCTTCACGGCTGGGCCGAGAACGGTCCGGAGGGCGGACATGTGACGCTGCAGGTGCTGGACGAGGGGCCGGGCATTCCGGCGGATGACGTCGACCAAGTGTTCGACAAGTTCTTCCGCGCCCGCAAGCAGGATCAGGTGCGCGCTGGCACCGGGCTCGGCCTCGCCATCTGCCGCGGCTTCATCGAGGCTTTGGGCGGCACCATCTCCGTGGCCAACAGGGCCGACCGCTCCGGCGCCGTCTTCACCATCGACCTGCCCGCGCGGGCGCTCGCCCCCATGCTGGAGACCACCCCGTGAGCGCGGCCGTGAAGCTCCTCGTGGTGGACGACGAACCCGCCATCCGCCGCCTGCTCGCCACCGGCCTGCCGACACAGGGCTACGGGGTGGAGAGCGCCGCCACCGGCGCCGAGGCACTGGCGCTCATGGCCGCGGGCGCGCCGGATCTCGTCATCCTCGACCTCGGCCTGCCCGACATTCCCGGCCGCGACCTGCTGCGCCGCTGGCGCGAGGAGGGGCAGACCTGCCCCATCATCATCCTCTCCAGCCGCACCGACGAGCCGGGCATCGTGGAGGCGCTGGAGGCGGGGGCGGACGACTATGTCACCAAGCCGTTCGGCATGAACGAGCTGGTCGCCCGCATCCGCGTCGCCCTGCGCCACCGCCTCCAGCAGCAGGGTGAGAAGCCGCTGTTCGTGGTGGGCGATCTCTCGGTGGATCTGGTGCGGCGGATCGTGAAGGTGAAGGACAGGGAGGTGAAGCTCTCGCCCAAGGAGTACGCCATCCTGCGGGTGCTGGTGCAGCATGCAGGCAAGGTTTTGACCCACCATTACCTGCTCTCGCAGGTGTGGGGCGAGATGCACGATCTGCAATATCTGCGCGTCTATGTCCGCCAGCTCCGGCAGAAGCTGGAGGACAATCCCGAAAAGCCCCGTTACATCCGCACCGAGACCGGTGTCGGCTATCGCCTCGCGGAGCCGGAATGAGCGCCGCCGGCTAGAGCGCGATCCGATCAAGTTGAAACAACTTGATCGGTGAATCGCCCTCTAACGCTTAGACAGAGAACGCGTTATCCGATCTGATTGCGATGCAATCAGATCGGCGCGTGCTCTAGAGCTGCGGATCGCTCATGCCCAGCAGCGCCGCGAGGAAGACGGCGACAAGGGCCAGCGCCACCTCCATCCTGCTGTTCACCGCGATGCGCGCGAGGTCTGCCCCCCGCGCCGGCGAGCGGGCGAGGCGCAAAGCGATGTGGCGGTTGCGCAGGGCGAGGCAGACAAGGCCGGCGAAGACCGAGGCCTTCAGGACGACGATGCGGCCATAGATCGTCCCCGGCAGTGCGGCGGGCGTCTCGATGTGCAGGATGGCGGCCAGCCCGCCGCCGACGCCCACCATCAGCACCGCTCCGATGCCGATGCGGGAGAAGCGCCGGAGCACGGCGCCCGGTGCCTTTCCGGCTTCCTCCGGCGCTTTCGCCCACCCGTCCAGCAGCACGATGAGCGGCAGCAGCCCGCCGATCCACACCGCCGCGCCCAGCCCATGGACGGCATGGACCGCCACCAGCATCACCGCCCGCGCCCCCTCGGCGGCGCCGGGATGACCGAGCAGGCTTTCGCTCGCCATCAGCACGCCCCCCGCCGCCGCGATTGCCGCCAGCCTCCGCCGTCCGCGCAGGGCAAGCGCGGCGAACGCAGCCACAACGAGCACGGCCAGCCGGAACGCCATGGCCTTTCCGAAGCCGGTTTCCAGCAGGAATCCGGAGACGAGGCTCGGGTCGGCCAGGCTTGCCGGCGTGCCGGTAATGTCCACCAGCGCCGCCCCCGCCCAGACGAGAGCCGAGACGAGCGCGACCGGCAGCGCGAGCAAGACCATCCGCTCCGCCGCCCGCGCGGCCGAGGCGCCCGCTGCCCCGGCCCATGCCGGCACGGCGGTGAACACGAACAGCGGCGCACCGAACAGCACCAGCCCCGCCGCGAAATGCGTGCACCGTGCGGCGAGGATGAGGGGAAACACGTCCACCCTATTTGCCGACCTGGAAGCCGAAGCTGCCCTCGGTCTTGTGGGTGTCCACGGACACGATCTTCCACTGCACCTTGTAGGCGCCGGCCGGCAGCGCGGCCCCCAGCTTCAGCACCAGCGCCTTGGGATCGGCGCCATCGGCCGCCGCGCCCGAGGCCACGGCGGAACCGTCCGCGCGGGTGACGACGATGGAGGAAAAACGGGGCTCCACCGCCTCGCTGAAGACGAGGCGGATTTCGCTGGGACCGGCCGAAACGGTGGTGCCGACGCCCGGCACCGCCTTTTCCAGATGGGCATGAGCGAAGGCCGCCGTGGCGGACAGGAGGCCGAGGGCGGCCGCGGCGACGAGGGTTGCGATGCGCTTCATGATGGATCTCGCGAAAGGGGACGGGGAAGGGAACGGCGTCTCAGGGAAAGAGAGGCCTTCCGATGCCGTTAGGGAAGATATCGTCCAGGAAGAAATGCAACTGGCCGATCACGCCCACATGGCTGCCGCTCTGGGCATTGATGGGGATGAGGGCCTCAAGGCCCACCTGCACCGCGCCGTTGGACCAGATGACGCCGGGATTGATGGTGCCCGTGGTGATGCGCGCGCCGTCGCCGATGTTGGAGACCGGGGACTGGAAGCTTGCTTCCACGATGGGCGTGAGCTGCTTGATGAAGTCCGGCTGCCCGGTCATCTCGCGCACGTTCTGGTTGAGGTAGGGCAGGCTGTATTGCAGCGACAGGCCCCAGGTGAGCACGCGCGGGTTGGATTCGAAGGTCAGCGGGTCGGTGAGCTGGGTGGGGAGGCCGTAGCCCAATTGGCCGGTGAGGGCGAAGGGCCGCAGCAGGGCGAGGCTGTCCGGCAGGTCACCGAAGCCTTTGCCGAAATAGAGGTTGGGCGACACCGTGGTGTAGCTGTCCACCACCTTGGAATTGCCGGTGCCGCCCCATTCGATGCTGAGGCCCACCGAGAAGATGAATTCGTGCTCCGCATTGTTGAGGAGCATCCACTTGAGCGTCGTCTCGATATTGTCGAAGCCCGAATGGCCGGGCGTATTCTGCAGCCAGCCGCTCTCGACGGAGATGCCCAGCCACGGGGTGATGGTCTTGGCATATTCGAATGAATAGGAGGTGCCGCCGACCCCGTCGCCATCCTTCAGATATTGCACGGTGGGCAAGGCGAGTTCGTCCGCCACGGCCGGATCGTCGAAGGTGAGGGTCGCCGGGAACACGCGGTCGCCCGCGATTCCATGGGCGTGCGCGGAGGGGGGATGCGCAGCGAGAAGAAGGCCTGTCAGCGCGCAAAGGCTGACGGCCTTGGGAAGCCTGGTCATGAAAAAAATCCTCGTGAGAAACCCAAGGCGCGGGCGAGCGCGCCGGTTCAGGCGGCCTTGATGGCGGTCACGAGGTGGGGAGGTGCGCGCGGCGGCGGGCCGCGCTTGAAGGGAAGCTGCGTGGTGAGCTGGGCGGCCGGAAGATCGGCGCGCACCATGTGGAATCCGGCCACGGCGCCGAGCGCGACGGGGGCAGGCGGCGGCGCCAGCATCCCGTCTGCGCAGGGACAGGCGATGCAATCCGCGCAGCAGGGATGGGCCGGGGATTGATCCGGCGCGGGGGGGCCGGCCTGCCCGTTTTCGTGCTCGCACAGGAGGCCGGCGGCGACGAGCCCTTCGACCTGGACCGCATTCCATCTGAGGCCGGCGGCATTGCCCGCCTGAACGAAGGCCGCGACACCGTTGGCGAGAAGCAGGACGACGAAAAGCAGGCGCAGGACCACGGCAAGACGCAGCACGACCGGAAGGCGCAAAGCCGCGTGCGCGCGTCCGGCCCATCCGGCCGCGCGGTGTCGCGCCTCACTGCCTGCCCCGCCTCCCATCCCACCCTGCGTGTGTTCGTGTCCCGAAGGCCGCGAGAATACCAGCCAAGATGAGGTTGACGCAACCAATGGCCCGGTTCGTCTTGCGGCATTCGTCGAATTACAGAGAAAAACAGGAAATGACGCTGGGTAAAACTACGTCACCCCTCCCCCACACAACCTGAGCGCGCGCAGTCCCTATCCGCCGAAGAACACCCGCTCGGCCGTTCCCCGCAGCAGAAAGTCCCGTTGCCCGTCGTCGAGGGGCGCCCGGCGGGCGATGAAATCGAAGGCGGCCTGCAGGGTGTTGGGTGGTTCGCGCTCCAGCACCGGCATGTCGCTGCCCCACATCAGCCGGCCCGCGCCGAAGGCGGCAATGAGGGCGACGAGTTGCGGGATCACCCGGTCGTAAGGGGGCGTGTCGAACTTGTTGAGGCCGGACACCTTCACCGTCACGCCCGGAAAGGCGGAGAGCGCCAGAAGCCGGTCCAGCTGGCGCGTGTCGCCCGGCATCACATGGGCCATGTGATCGAGGCAGACGCTCGTTGCCGGATAGCGCCGGCACATCTCGGCCATGTGGAGGAGCGCATCGTCGCTCATATCAGGGCTGTCCCGCAGAAGCGGGCACAAAACGAGGTCTTCCTCCGCCGCCGTCGCCCAGATGGTCGCCATCACCGGAGAGGCGAGCCAGGATCGGGTATCGACGCCCCTCAGGCGAAAGCCCTTCACCCCGGTCGCTTTCGCCGCCCGCATGGCCTCGGCCGCGTCGGCGCGCCGGTCGTCCACCGCACCGACCACGGCGAAGGTGCCGGGGTGCACCCGCGCGGCATCCGTCAGATAGGAGCTGTCGAAGCCGAAATAGCCGATGTGCTGCACCAGCACGACCCGCGCGACGCCGATGGCCATCTCCCGCGCCAGCACGGTGTCGATATCGTAGTCCGGCGGATCGCGGTCGCGCGCGGTCTGGCCGTTGACCATGGGATAGCGGGCGGGGTCGCCGCCCCAGCTGTGGCTGTGGGCATCGATGAGCCCGCCGGGCGCAGCCCGTGCGCCCGAACCGATGCCGCCGGCAACCGCCAGCGCCGCCGCGCCTTTCAGCAGGCTGCGGCGATCAAGGCCGCCTGCCTCCCTCGCTCCAGCCCGGCCCTCGCCTTGCGTCATCGCCTGCCTCCCGCCCGGAACAGCCGCGCCCTAGATGGGCACGGCGCGCGCCGTTCTGGCAAGGGCACCGACCGATGACGGCCGCAGATCAGATCAGCGCATCCGCGCTCCCGTGCACGGGATGAAGCACCTCATGTACATGCGACGCCAGGGCCTGCGCCCGGTCGGACAGCTCGTGCACCAGCACGGGGTGCGCCGACTGCGCATGGTCGAGGAGGGATGAACCGATGGCATCGAGATAGTCGACGACCGCCGCTGAGAGATGGAGGTCCGGCAGGTGATCCGTGCCCAGCGCCCCATGGGCGTGCGACGCCGCCTCCAACAACCCCGCCGCCCGCGCTTCCAGCGTGGCGAACACGGCGGAGAGATCGTCCGGCGCGCCGGAGACGGCCGCCTTCAGGGTCGCGAAGGGGTCGGAGACCATGGCATTGGCGGACAGGAGGGTCGGCGCTTCCGCTTCGAAAGCCAGCGTCGTGTGCGCGCTCGTCGAACTCTTCTCGGTGTCGGTGACGGTGAAAGTCACATCCCGCGCGCCGCTCGGGGCGGACGCGGCGGTGGAGCGATAGGAGACCTGCTCGGCGAGTTGGCTCGCCTGCGCATCGGAAATGGCGGACGAGAAAGTGAAGGCGAGGTCGTGCCCGTTGTGTCCATCGGCCGAGACCGTGCCGACCTGCTTGCCATCAAGATAGAGCTTCTTGCCGGTGATGCTGAAATGCCCGTCCGACAGATAAAGCTGATCGGTCGCAGTCGCGCCGGCGAGATGGACCGCGAGCTTGCCGCCCTTGAAGCCGGTCAGATCGGGATTGGCGACATGGACGTCGGCGTCGATGACGACGCCCACTGCGGCCTGCGAGGCGGAATGGACCGACTGGGCATCGAGGCCGGAGAAGACGGGCGCGTCGTTCTCGGGCTTCAGCTTGAGCAGCATGGTGGCTGAGGTATCTGCACCGGACGAGTTTAAAACTCTATAAGTGACAACGCGACCGAACGCTGAGGGCGTGTCGCCATCGTAGTAATATGAGACCGCTCTCGCCATAGCGGTCATAGATTCTGCTGTTACGTTCGGCTCAAGAGTGACCGATATGTACGGACCGCCTGACATGACTGTTCCGACCAGCACATCATTATAATAAACAGATCCAAAATCTTGTCCGTAAACGACCTTTATCCCCCCACCATCTTTAAGGTAGAAATGGTCATTCCCACCAAAATTGGCAACATCGACAAGAAAGTATCCTTGGGTGAAAATATCAGGCGATGTCGCCACAAACGTCACATTCGAATCCAGCACCACCGGACCCGCATTCACCGTGTTCTCGGCCAGCGTCTTGCTCCTATCGAGCCCGCTGAAGCCGGTTTTCGCCTTTGCCGCCATGACCGCAACTCTCCCTGACCAGAGTTGCAATTAGGGGTAGCGAAGCGTCGGGGCGCGGTCTAGGCGGTGACGGAACGGCAGGCGGAAGACAGAGCCGGCAAGCGACCAAAGGGCAACAGTGCGGAGCGGCAGCCCCGGCCGCCAAGGGGCCGCCCGCTCGCACCCCGCTGCAATTGCTGCGCGGGAACCCAAGCTCCGGCCCTACCAGCGCAGCAATCGGCTACCCACGAGCGCGCCCACTGCCGTCACCGCCGCTACCGCGATGCTGTACCAGGTGAGGAAGAAGAGCGGGGAATCGTCCACGCAATGGAGGGCGTAGAGGGCGGCGGCGATGCCGCCCGCCGCGAGGCCCGCGGCGGCGCCGGCCAGCGTCGGATGGGTCGGGGCGCCACGCCGCAGGGCGAGCAGGAGCGCGCCCAGCGCCGGAGCGGCGATCATGGGAATGAGCGTCGTGCAATAGATGGCGTAGCGTCCGACGAGTTCGTGCCGCCACTGGCTTGCGGGCGTCGTCACCAGTTCGGCCGCAACACCCGCCGCGAGCAGCAGAGCCGGCACCAGCAGGGCCCGCGCCGCACGCCCCACCCGCGCGCCGGGCTGCGACAGGCGCAGCGCCAACACCAAAGCGACTGCGGCGAGCGAGAGCGTCACCGCGAACTTGAAGGCGAGGCGCCATTCCACCAGCAGAGCGAGAAGGTGGGGCCGCGGCGAAAGACGCAGGGCGAACACGCACGCGGCCGCCACGACGCCAACGACGAGCGCGAGCGCGAGCGTGCTCCTGAAGCTGCGCACCGGCCGCGCATCGGCGGCGAGGGCGCGTATGAGGTCATCCGTCTTCACGTCGTTCCTTCACTCCTCCCTCAGGCGGGCCGAAAGGCTCGCAAAGGCGCGATGCAGCGCCACGCGCACCGCGCCGGGCGTCATGCGCATCCGCTCCGCCGTCTCGGCGACGGAGGCGCCCTCCACCGCCACCGA
The DNA here is from genome assembly GCF_012932745.1 of Xanthobacter sp. SG618. Taxonomy (NCBI): domain Bacteria; kingdom Pseudomonadati; phylum Pseudomonadota; class Alphaproteobacteria; order Hyphomicrobiales; family Xanthobacteraceae; genus Xanthobacter; species Xanthobacter sp. SG618. The sequence continues at coordinate 229,431 of NZ_JABBHL010000004.1, forward strand.
GCGCAGCACCGCCTGCTGCTTCTGCGGCAGCAGGGCAAGGTGCTGCTCCACCTCCATGGCCCCGGTGTCGGGCCGCTCCTCCGGTGCCGGGAGAAATTCGGCGAAATCCTCCACCGGCACCTCCACCCGCCGCCCGCGCCGGCGCAGATGGTCCACCATCTTGTTGCGGGCGATGGTCCACAGCCAGGGCCCGAGGGGGTCCTCGGTGCGCCAGGTGTGACGCTTCAGATGCACCGCCAGCAGCGTCTCCTGCACCACGTCCTCCGTCTCCGCCGTGGGCGCGCCAAGGCGGACAAGGCGGCGCTGCACCACAGTGCGCAGCGCGGGCGCGAGCTCCCGCAGCAATTGCTCATAGGCCGCGCCGTCGCCGGCAAGCGCGCTCCGCATCAATTGCGCCCACCGCAGTTCGCGGTCGTCCATCTATACGTTCCCGAAGGTCAGTTCGCAGGCGCCCACCCGAACGTTACACCCCGGACGGGCGACGCACGCACTTTTCGCAAGGATCATTCTTCGCCGCTTCCCGCAAGGCAATGGGCGCAGGCGGGGCGCTTGGCCGCGCCATGGGGACATGGGCCGCTCCCGAACGTCGCCGCACCATCGGAAATCGTGCAAGGCGCGGTGCACAAAGCGGGCGGCGGTCGGCTCGAAGGCCACCCTTTGCGCACCGCGCCTCATCGAGAGGCGGCGCGAAGCCGGGCAATTGCGCCCTCTCGAGGCAGAGCGGCTCCATCACCGGCCCGGGCACCCCGCTCAAACCTGCCGCATGGGAATATGCGCAAGTGCCCCTGCACATTTGCGCCCTTCCGCGCACGGGACACCGCGCCATCATGAGCCGGCGTAATCACCGCCGCCCCACTGGCAGAAGAGCCCGATGACCGTCCAATATCCCCGCTTCAAGGCCGCCGCCTGCCACGCCTCGTCCGTGTTCCTCGATGCGGACAAGACCGCCGAGAAGGCCTGCGACCTCATCGCCGAGGCCGCCGCGAACGGCGCCGCGCTGGTGGTGTTCCCGGAATCCTTCCTGCCCGGCTTCCCGGTGTGGGCGGCGCTGCAGGCGCCCATCTATAATCACGGCTTCTTCTGCGCGCTGGTGGCGCAGGCCCAGAAGCTCTCGAACGGCGCCATCCGCACCATCCGCATGGCGGCGCGCCGGCACGGCGTCCACGTCTCCCTCGGCTTCACCGAGGGCACCGACGCGAGCGTCGGCTGCATCTGGAATTCCAACGTGCTGATCGGGCCGGACGGCGCGATCCTCAACCACCACAGGAAGCTCGTCCCCACCTTCTACGAGAAGCTGGTATGGGCGAACGGAGACGCGCGCGGCCTGCGCGTCACCGCCACCGAGATCGGCCGGGTCGGCATGCTGATCTGCGGAGAGAACACCAATCCCCTCGCGCGCTATGCCCTGATGGCGCAGGGGGAGCAGGTGCATATCTCCTCCTATCCGCCGATCTGGCCGACCCGTCCGCCCGAGGAAGAGGGCGCCTACGACCTGAAGCGCGCCATCGAGATCCGCGCCGGTGCTCATGCCTTCGAGGCGAAGGTGTTCAACATCGTCGTGTCCGGCTTCGTCGATGCGGCCATGCGCGAGGCCATGGGCTCAATGGGCCACGCGAGCCTGGGCAAGGCCAGCCTCGAGGTGATGGACAATTCCCCGCGCGGCATCTCCATGGTGCTCGATCCCACCTCGCAGGTGCTGGGTGAAGTGCTGGGCGAGCATGAGGGCATCCTCTACGCCGAGATCGACACCGCCCGCTGCGTTGAGCCCAAGCAGTTCCACGACGTGGTGGGCTACTACAACCGCTTCGACGTGTTCCACCTGGAGGTGGACCGCTCCGCCCGCGAGCCGGCCTATTTCTCCGAGGGCGCCGCCATCGCCCATGCCGCCGAGGATGGGGCGCTCGACCCCGCGGCGGACGTGCTCTTCGCCGACGGGGCGGCCTGAGTTTCCCTCCCCATCCACCGGAGCCGGCAACGACCGGCGCCGTACGGCCTGAACAAACAAACCCTTCCAGAGGATCATCAGATGGCAACGGATCAAAAGCTGGCCCGCCGAAAACTGTTCACCCTCGCCGGCGCGGCCCTCGCCGCGGTGTCGCTCGCCGCGTCTCCGGCGCTGGCGCGCGACACGGTGAAGATCGCCTTCATCGGCCCGCTCACCGGCGGCAATTCCGCCACCGGCCTCGGCGGCCGCAATTCCGCGGCGCTCGCCGTGGACCTGCACAATGCCAAGCCGGACGCCAAATACACCTACGAGCTCGTGCCCTTCGACGACGAGTGCAAGCCGAACGTGGGCGTCCAGGTGGCCACCAAGGCGGCCTCCGACAAGTCCATCATCGCCGGCATTACCCACTACTGCTCTGCGGTCGCCATCGCCACGGTGGACACCTACAACCGCTTCGGCCTGCCGGTGGTGGTGTGGGGCGCGGTGCTGCCGGAAATCACCTACGGCAACGACTACAAGGAAATCCACCGCGTCAACGGCACGATGATCAATGAAGGCAAGATGGCCGCGGAGTTCCTGACCAAGCAGGGCTTCAAGACCTTCGTCGTCATCCACGACACCACCGACTACGGCAAGGGCCAGAACAAGTATTTCGCCGAGAATTTGAAGCCCCAGGGCGGCGAAATCCTCGCCACCTTCCCGGTGCCGCCGGACCAGCAGGACTTCACCGCCGAACTGACCAAGGTGAAGGAGCTGAAGCCGGACGTGGTGTTCATCGGCGGGCTCACCCCGCTCGGCGTGCGCGTGCGCTCGCAGATGGACCGGCTCGGCATCCCCGCCCAGCTCGCCGGCGTCTCCGGCATCATGAGCGCCGGCTTCATCGAGGGCGCCGGCCCCGCTGCGGAGGGCACTGTCTCCTTCCACAACGGCGCGCCGCTGACCAAGTATGCCGACGGCAAGGCCTTCATGGACGCCTACGCCAAGGCCGGCTACCGCGAGGACCCGGACGCCTACGGCCCGTTCGCCTTCTCCGCCGCCAACCTCATCATGGACGCCATCGAGAAGGCCGGACCGGACCGCAAGAAGGTGCGCGACGTGCTCAACACCACCAAGGGCTACAAGGCGCTGGTCGGCGAGATCAACTTCGACGACCACCGGCAGAACATCGTCTCCGCCAACGTCTATGTCTCGCAGGACGGCAAGTGGGTCTACTGGCCGGACAGTGCCTATGCGACGGGCACCAAGAAGCTGCCGGGCAAGGCAGCGAGCAACTGACGCCCTCCCTGTTCCCCGGATCCGCGACACCGCAGGTGGAGCGCCGATCCGGGGTCCAGGGGAAAGGTCGGCGAAGCCGGCAACCGCCTCGCACGGCCGGAGGAATGGAGCCGCCTTCGGCGAACGGTTGCGCTGGGCCACGGCTCTCCTTCCCCTGCGCTGCGCTCCGTTTCAGTCCGCCGAGGCGCGAGGGTGGCGCCGATGGCAGACACTCCCCTTCCCCGGCGCCCTTCTTGCAGCGCGCCGGTTCCCGCTTCCCCTTGAGAGACCCGCCATGGACCCCGGACTTCTCGCCCAGTACCTGTTCAACGGGCTGATGCTCGGCACCATCTACGCCATCGTCGCGGTCGGCTTCTCGCTGTTCTTCGGCGTGCTGGACGTGATCAAGTTCTCCCACGGCGACGTGGTGACGGTGGGCGCCTTCTCCGCCTTCGGGGCGGCGGGGCTCATGGCCGCGCTCGTCACCCTCTCCGGCCCCTTGGCGCTGGCGGTGGGCCTCATCGCGGCGCTGGGCGCGGGCGCGCTCTCCGGCGTCATCATCGGCCGGCTGCTGGTGCTGCCCCTGAAGAACGCGCCGGGTGTCAACGTGCTGCTCGCCACCCTCATGGCCGGCACCGTGCTGCGCGAGGCCATCCGCCTCGGTGTACCCAATGGCGGCAATCCCAAGCCCTTCCCGGCCCTGCTGCCGGACGGCGTCTTGAAGGCCGGCTCCTTCAGCGTCGGCGTGGACAGCGTCATCATCCTCCTCGCCGGCCTCGCGGTGGTGCTGGCGACCCATCTCGTCATCACCCGCACCCGCCTCGGCCTCTCCATCCGCGCGGTGGCGCAGGACGAGGAGGTGGCGCAGCTCGCGGGCGTGAGCTTCAACCGCACCGTGCTCGGCACCTTTGCGCTGGGATCGATGCTCGCCGGCCTCGCGGGGCTGATGCTCGGGCTCTACTACCGGGAGATCAATTTCAACATGGGCGTCATGCTCGGCATCATCGGCTTTGCCTGCGCGGTGGTGGGCGGCCTCGGAAGCCTCATCGGGCCGATCATCGGCGGCTTCCTGTTCGCGGGCGTGCAGACCCTCGTCACCGTCGTGCTGCCCTTCACCAGCGCCTATAAGGACGTGGTGGCCTTCGCCGTCATCATCGCCCTCATCGGCCTCTTCCCCACCGGCCTCATCGCCGAGAAATCCAGCGAGCGGGTGTGAGATGAGCATGGCGGACCTTGCCCCCTCCCTTCCCGCTGATACGGCCCGCACCGGCGGTCTCGCGCGCCTCGCCGTGGCCGCCACTGTGGCCCTCCTGTTCGCCGGCGGCGGCTTCCTGCTCCATGCCGAACAGCAGGGCCAGGTGATCGCGCTGCTCGCCGCCTTCGTCGGGGTGTTCGCGCTGGCGGAGAAGGTGCCCGTGGGCCGGCGTATCGTCGGCCTCTGCCGCGCCCATCCCGGCACGGTGAACCTCACCGCCGCCCTCAGCACCCTCGCCATCGCCGCCGCGCTGCGCGAGGAGCACTACACGCTGCTGATGATGGCCACCGTCGCCTTGTTCGCCACCGCCGCCGCGGGCCTCACATTGCAGATGGCGTTTGCCGGCGTGCCCAATTTCGCCGGCGCCGCCTTCTTCGCCGTGGGCGCCTATGTGGCGGCGCTGCTGGGGCATACGGGCATCCCGCACCTCCTCGTCCTGCTCATCGCCGGCCTCGCGGCGGCGGTGCTGGGGCTCGTCCTGCTGCTACCGGTGCTGCGCACGCGGGGCCATTATGCCGCCCTCGTCACCATCGCCTTCGGCCTGCTGCTGCGTGCCTTCCTGGAGGTGAACGACGTGCTGGGCGGCCCCCAGGGCATGAAGGTGAAATCCTTCTCCCTGTTCGGCCTCGACTTCAGCCGGGTGACCGAGATCGGGCCCTACGACGTTTCCTTCTATCTGCCCTACGCGCTCGCCTCCTGCGCCCTGTTCGCCCTCGCCTTCTTCCTGGTGCGGCGTCTGGAGACCTCGTTCGTCGGCGTGGCGCTCGATGCGGTGCGCTCGGACGAGGTGGCAGCCAGCGTGTTCGGCCTCTCCATCGCCCGCTGGAAGGCCACCGCCTTCCTGCTCGGCAACGCCATGATCGGGGTCGCCGGTGCGCTCTACGGCATGATGAACGGCTTCGTGAACCCCAACAGCGCCAATTTCGGCGACAGCCTCATCATGCTGTCCATCCTTGTGCTGGGCGGGCTCGGCAATCTCTGGGGCGCGGTGGTGGCGGCGGTGGTCATCCTAGTCATCCCCGAGAAACTGCAGGCGATCCAGGAATTCCGCCTCGTCATCTTCGCCCTGCTGGTCATCGCCATCCTGCGCTTCCGCCCCTCCGGCCTCATGCCGCGCGCGGTCCGCGACTTCTCCGCGCTCGTGAAGGGAGGCTCCCGATGAGCCCGCTGCTCGCCTGCTCCGGCCTCACCATGCGCTTCGGCGGCCTGACGGCGCTGGACGCCCTCGACATCAGCGTCGGCAAGGGCGAGACCATCGGCCTCGTCGGGCCGAACGGCTCGGGCAAGACCACCTTCTTCAACGTGCTCACCGGCCTCTACAAGCCTTCCGCCGGGGCGGTGCAACTCGCGGAGCAGGACCTGTTCGCCCGCTCGGCGCAGGAGATCGGCCGGGCCGGTGTCGCCCGCACCTTCCAGCGCTCGCGGCTGATGCTGGACCAGACCGTGTTCGACAACATCGCCCTCGGGGCGCTGAACAGATTGGACCTCAGCCTCCTCTCCGCCCTCGTCCTGCGCGGCCGCTTCCGCCGCCAGCTTTCCGAGCTGGTGGAACGGGCGACGGCCCTCACCCGCCGCTTCAACCCGCAGATCGCGGCGAACCTGTTCAAGCCGGCCGGCAGCTTCACCATGATCGACCAGCGGCGCATCGAGATCTGCCGCGCGCTCGTCGGCGGCCCGCGCCTGCTGCTGCTGGACGAGCCCTCCGCCGGCATGACCCATGAGGAGACGCGGGCGCTGATGGACGACCTGCTCGCCTTCCGGGAGGAGATGCCGGACCTCGCCATCGTCCTCGTGGAGCATGAGATGGACGTCATCCGCCGCATCTCGGACCGCTGCATCGTGCTGAACTTCGGCAAGAAGATCTTCGAAGGGCCGTTCGACGCCCTCATCGCCGATCGCGAAGTGCAGACCGCCTATCTCGGAGGCGCCCAATGAGCCGGACCCAGGGTCCCCGTCCCGAAGCCTCCCGCCGGCTCTCCGTCTCCGGCGTCACCACCGGCTATGACCGGGCGGACGTGCTGCACGACGTCTCCATCGAGGCGAAGCCCGGCCGCATCACCTGCATCCTCGGCGCCAATGGGGCGGGCAAGTCCACCCTCATCCGCTCCATCCTGGGGCTGACGCCGGTGCGGCGCGGATCGGTGGCGTTCGGGGGCGACACCATCACCAATCTCGCCACCCATCGCATCGCTGCGCTGGGCATCGCTACCGTGCCGGAGGGCAACCGCGTGCTGCCGCGCATGAGCGTGCTGGAAAACCTCAAGGTCGGCGGCCTCCTCGAAAAGGACCGCCACCGTCTCGCTGCGCGCATGGAGCGCATGTTCGAGACCTTCCCGCGGCTGAAGGAACGGCGCAACCAGCTGGCCGGCACCCTCTCGGGCGGCGAACGCTCCATGCTCTCCATCGCCCGCGGGCTGATGACCGACCCGGAACTGATCGTGTTCGACGAGCCGTCCCTCGGCCTGTCGCCCTTGTTCGTTTCGGAGGTGTTCCGCATCGTGCGGCAGCTGAAGGAGGAGGGCTACACCGTCCTCCTTGTGGAGCAGAACGTGCGGCAGACGCTGGATGTGGCGGATGACGGCTATGTGCTGGCCCAGGGCCGCGTCGTCGCCTCCGGCACCAGCGCCGCCCTCGCCGCCGATGGCGAGCTGCACAAGGCCTATTTCGGCGTTCACTGACCAAGATCACGAACAGCCCGCGCGGCGCATGAGCGGGCCCACTTGGCATCGGTCGAAGACCGAGGCCGATGGCAAAAGAGGAAAACGACACCCATGGCCATGCCCGTCTATGACCGCGTCCACCCCCTGCGCAAGCCGAAGGGCTTCGAGCCGGTGGTGCAGCGCTGGTCCACCGCCTTCGCCAACAACTGCCGCGCGCTCTGCGTCGCCTTCCATGGCGTGCAGGGCAAGAGCGCGGAGGAGGTCCACGCCTCGCCCTTCTTCGGCTGGATCGAACAGGCGCTTGCCCTGCCGGATGGCCCGACCGTCAGCGACCATGCCGCCTTCGTGGACCAGAACGGGCTCTATACCCACATCCTTGCCGCCTACTGGCTGGATGAGGCCAAGCGCGACCGCTTCCTCGCCGACCCGGTCGTCGCCGGCTGGTGGGAGGACGCCGCCCGCCTCAGCGAACCCACCGGCTATTTCCGCGAGAGCATGACCGTGCCGGTGGAGCGGCAGGAGAGCATCTACTGGCAGGACTATGCCGGCGGCCTTTCCGCCGCGCCGGACGTGGCGCTCTATCCCACCCCGTGGTGCGGCTATTACGGCGCCATGCGCGACCGCATCCCGCTCGCCGCCGCAGACACGCTGGAAAGCTCTTTTGCCGCGCTCGTGCCGGTGGAGCGGGAGACGAAGGGGGCGCGCTGGCGGCTCGCCATTCCCCACAATTTCGCGGTCATCCGCTCCGCCGCCTTCTGGGGCCGGTGCGATCCCGAGCAGGCGGAGAACTACATGCGCGAGCTGCGCACGCCGCTGATGAAGGGCATGGACTTCCTCAAAGAGAATGGCGAAGCCTCCGGCTGCGCCTCCCTGCGCTTCCAGCAGACCTGCGACGCGGCCGGCACGCCGGTGCTGGAAACCCATGCGCTGGGCTATTTCCTCTCCCTGGGCCATCTGGAGAATTGGGCAGAGCACCACCCCACCCACGAGGCCATCTTCTCCGCCGCCATCGCCCGCTATCGCAAATACGGCAAGGCCAACCAGCTGCGCACCTGGCACGAGGTGTTCGTGCTGCCCGAGGGCGACAAGCACCAGTTCGAATATGTGAACTGCGCGCCCGGAACGGGCCTGCTCGGCTTCCTGCCGGGGGAGCGGGTCTAGGGGCGCTCACGCGCCCCCCTCAGAATTCCGTCAGATAGGCCGCGTCCCGCTGCACCACCTCGGCGAGGTGCTGAAGCACGGCGCGGAAGCGGCCCATGAATTCCAGATCCTCATGGACGCTCACATAGATGTCCCGCATCACCACCACCTCGTCGGTGAGGATGGGAATGAGGCGGGGATTGCTCTTGGCCGAGAACAACGGCAGGAGGCCGATGCCGGCACCGCGCGCCACCGCATTCTGCTGGGCGTGCATGGAGGTGGAGCGGAACGACACCTTCAGCGGCTCCAGCACATCCAGCAGCCAGTGCACCGGCTGGATGGCGACGAGATCCTCCACATAGTCCACGAAGGTGTGAGAGGGCAGTTCCGCCCGCGTCCTCGGCATGCCGAAGCGCCGCACATAGTCCGGCGCCGCATAGAGCGCGAGGCGGAAGGCCCCGAGCCGGCGCACGGCGAGGCGCTGGCCCTGCGGCGGCACGAAGGAGATGGAGATGTCCGCCTCGCGCTTCGTGAGGTTGATGAGATGGCGTTCGGTGACCAACTCCACCACCAGCCCCGGCTCCTTCTCCGCCAGCTCGGCGAACCGTTCGGCGAGATAGAAGGCGCCGATGCCCTCCATGGAGGCGACGCGCACATGCCCACGCGGCGCGCTGGGGGCCGCCTGCAGCGTTTCCTCGACGCCCACCGCCTCCTGCTCGATGCGCTCGGCCACGGCAAACAGGCGATGGCCCGGCTCGGTCAGTACGAAGCCGTCAGGCTTGCGGTCGAACAGCTTGAGGGAAAGGTCCTTCTCCAGCTCGCTGATGCGGCGGGACACCGTCGTGTGGTCCACCTTCAGCCGCCGCGCGGCGGGCATCAGCCGGCCCTGCCGCGCCAGTTCGAGGAAGAAGATCAGGTCGTTCCAGTTGAACATGGCTGAAGATCCTCGAGCGCCCGCCCGGTGATAGCAGCACGAGGCGCCCCGCCCAACCCCGTCCCGGTTGCAGGTGTCGGCACGCGAAGACACGGGCGCGCGGATCGGATAATCCTTGTCGCCTCACCCTGCCCTCTCGCCACCCGCCGCCCACGGATCGCTCATGCCGGTGAATGACACGCTCGACGCCTTCGTCTCCCATGGCCACTTCGAGCTTGCCCCCACGGGCGCGGGGCCGCTCGACGGCCTCACCTTCGCGCTGAAGGACCTGTTCCATGTCGCCGGCGTGCCCACCGCGGCCGGGAGCCCGGCGTGGCTGGCGAGCCATGGCGTGCCGGACGCGAACGCGCCGGTGGTGGACCTGCTGCTCCGTGCCGGCGCGCGCCTCGTGGGCAAGACCCACACGGACGAGATGGCCTGGAGCCTCAACGGCGAGAACCACCATTACGGCACACCCATCAACCCCGCCGCGCCGGGGCGCATTCCCGGCGGCTCCTCCTCCGGCTCGGCGGCGGCGACGGCGGGCGGGCTGGTGGATTTTGCCATCGGCTCCGACACCGGCGGCTCGGTGCGGCTGCCCGCCAGCTATTGCGGCCTGTTCGGGCTGCGGCCGACGCATGGCCGCATCTCCATCGCGGGTGCTGTCCCGCTGGCGCCTTCCTACGACACGGTGGGCTGGTTCGCGCGCGATGCGCAGACCTTCGAGAAAGTCGGTGCCGTGTTGCTGGGGGGCCTTGCGGCGATGCCCGCGCCGCGGCTGCTGCTGGCCCGCGATCTGTTCGAGGCCGCCGGACCCAAGGTGACGGCGGCACTGGCACCGGCCCTGGCGCGGATCACGGCGCTGTATGGCGCGGCGGAAGAAGTGGACGTGGCCCATGGTGCCCTGCCCCATTGGCGCAACGCCTTCCGCATTCTCCAGTCGGCCGATGCCTGGGCGGAGCACGCCGACTGGGTGCGTGCCGCGCAGCCGGAATTCGGCCCCGGCGTGAAGGAGCGCTTTGCCGCCGCCGCGACGCTCGATCCGGCTGAGGTCGCCGAGGCGCGGGCCTTGCGGGCGCAGGTGCGGGCGCGGATCGATGCCCTGCTGGGCGACGACGGCATTCTCCTGCTGCCCACCGCCCCCGGCATCGCGCCCCGGCGCGGCACGCCTCTGGCCGATCTTGAAGCCTTCCGCGCCCGCGCAATCGAGCTTCTGTGCCTCTCCGGCCATGCCGGGACGCCGCAGATCTCGTTGCCGCTGGCGACACTGGAGGGCTGCCCGCTCGGGCTCTCCGCCATGGCCCCGCGCGGCAAGGACGAGATGCTGCTCGCCCTGGCCACCGCCGTCGCTCATCCTCGATGATCGGTTCGAGCGGCGCCTTCCTCGGCGGATGACACTGCGCCCAACCTATTCCCTTGCGGCGAGGCTCACGCCATTGTCCGCGGGATCGGCGGCGCGGTCCGTATGGGCATCGGGATGCACGAGATTTCTCTGATCGTCACCTGCCTCGTGATCGGCGTCCTGCTGCGCTGGTCCGGGAGACTGCCCGACACCGCCACGAAGGCCTTCGGCGGCTGGGTCATCAACGTCGCTTTGCCGGCGACCGCGCTGCGCAGCGTCCATCAGCTGAAGATGGACGACGGCTGGTGGTTGGCTGCGGCCACCCCCTGGATCGGCGCGATCCTCGCCATCCTCGTCATCGTGCCGCTTTGCCGCGCCTTCGGCTGGTCGCACAGTAGGGCCGGCGCACTGCTGCTGGTGGGCGGCTGGGGCAACACCTCCTTCGTCGGCCTGCCCATGATCGCGGCCTTCGCCGGAAGCCAATGGCTGGGGCTGGGCATCGTCATCGACCTCTTCGGCTCCTACCTCGCTTTGTCGACGCTGGGCCTCGCCATTGCCGCCGTGGCGAGCGCGGGGCATTTCGACGGGCGGGCGGTGGCGAAGCGGATCGCGACCTTCCCTCCGTTCTGGGCCATCCTGATCGCCTTTTCCACGAACGATGTGCCGCGCCCGGAATGGCTCGACCAATTGGTCGAGGCGCTGGCCCGGACGCTCACCCCCATCGCCCTTGCGGCCGTGGGCTATGCCCTTCGACTTGATCGCATTTCCGGCCGGGTGGGGGCGCTGGCGGTGGGGCTCGGCTATCGGCTGCTGCTGGCGCCGCTGGCCATCTTCCTGATGTATGCGGCGCTCGGACGAAGCGGCGATCCGGTGGCGCAAGTCGCCATGCTGGAAATGGCCATGCCGCCGATGCTGGGGGCCAGCATCATCGCGCTGGATCACGATCTGGAGCCGGACCTCGTGGCGCTCGTCATCGGCGTCGGGGTGCCCCTCTCCCTGCTCACGGCATGGATGTGGTGGGGGCTGGTCATCCACCCATGACGGGCGGAACGCCCACCGCAAAGCCTTGGCAATCCAGCGACTTCAGCCGCACGCTCCCATTGGCGACGGCGAGGCGCACCGGGCCGCCAGGAGGCCGGTGATAGAGATCGCCATGGGCGGCGAGGAAGGCGCACTGCTCGTCCTCCGGGGCGAAGGACATGCCGTCCAGATAATGGTGGCCGTTGCGTTCGACGTGGGTCAGGCCCAGCAGGGAGACGAGGGCCAGGTCCTGCTGGGTGCTGATGCCCGCCCAGGTGCAAAGGTCTTCTGCGGAAAGGAAAAATCGGCTTTCGCCCAGTGCCGCGTTGCGCTTGGCGATGCGGGCGGCGTTGAGGATGGATTTGTAGAAGCCCTTGCAGGTCTTGCTGGAAACGCCGTGATATCCCAATGAGATAGCCTGGGGAAAGGCATCCAGGGTGGCGTCCGATTCGTCGATCATCACGGGCTTGAGGACGGCCAAAGCCCCCACCTCCCGCTCCAGTGCGACGGCGCGGCGGATGGGTTGCTCGATATAGAGGGTAGAGGCACAAAGACTTGAAAGCGCTGGCTTTTCCAACATGCGCCGCCACAGTTCGACGATACCATCCACATCCGAATACTGCTCGTTGCCGTCCAAGGTAGCGCGATAGTCGGCAGGGCCGGCATCCAGCACGGCGGCGATGCGGGTGAGGCGGTCGAGATCGGCGGCGATGTCGCCGCCCGCCTTCAGCTTGTAGAAGCGGCAGCCGTAGGTTTTGACAACATCCTCAAGGGTTTGTGGCAGCCCATCGGCAGGGCCTTCGAGCGGGTCGTTGGCCGTGAGGGCGTCCACCATGCCCACCGTGTGGCGTACGCCGATGGTATCCTGAGGCCGCAGATTGCCCAGGAATTGGGCGAGGTCGAAGCCTTGGAGATCTTCCGTCAAGCCGGAGCTAACGGTGATACCCGCTACATTGCCCCGGATCATCTGCGAAAACGACATCCCCAGCATCCGCCCGGTGGCGTCGAGGATGGCCCGGTCCACCAAAGCGGGACCGTAGGAGGCGACCAGCGGATTGAGGCCCAGCGCGGCGCAGCGCGCCTGCTGCTCCCGATAGACCGCCGCGGAAAGGCCGAACGGGGTGTCGGCGGGCAGGCCGGCATAAAGCTCCAGCGCCACGTTCAGCGCCGTGCGCAGCTGCTCCACATTGTCGTCGTCGGAGAGCGCGGGATTCTTGTCGAACCATTTGGGCAGAAGGCATTCGGCGGCGATGCCGACCGCGCCGCGCCCGTCCGCCGCCTCGATCCGGACGGTGAGTTCGGCCTGCCGGACCTCTCGCAGCGTGGCGACGCCGAAGCGGAACGGCATCCGCAGCTTCGCCGCGCGCTCGCGCAGGTTCGCCTCGGCCAGCCGCACACGCGGCGCCGCGTTCGCTCCCATGATTTTATCCTTTGAAGTGAGCCGGTTATTCCACCATGCGCGGGAAGGCGCCGCTGCGGGCGCGGGCCTCCAGCGGCCAGGTCTCGCCCAGGCGCCGTGTGGTCGCCATCACGAAGGAACCGCAGCTTTCGAGATCCGCCCGGCTCATGCGGTTGGTGGGAGCGGCAAGGCTCACCACGCCTACGCATTCCGGTGCGCCGCCCAGCGTGGAAGCGAGGATGGGGGCCGCGACGGCGCCCACGCCCAGCTCGTTTTCCTCATAGCTCAGCGCGAAGCCGCGCCGCGCCACCTCCTCCAGCTCCTCCCTTATGTCGGAAATGGAGGTCTTGGAATAGGCGGTGGACGCCTCGATTCCCTGATGCATCAACAACTTGAGCGCATCGGCAAAGGGCAGTGTCGAGAGCCACGCCTTGCCGGTGGCGTGGGTGTGGAGACCGATCTCCAGCGTGTAGTTGGGATCGATGCGCAGCGACCTCTTGCTGCCCGCAAAGGATTGCACCCACACGATTCTCTGCCCGCCGGGCTCGACGATGGCGAGGCGCACCAGCTCGCCGGTCTCCTCCGCCAGCTGGCGGAGCGCGGCGGAGCACTGGTCCAGCAGCCGGCTGGTCTGCAGGTGGCGCAGGCCCAGATTGCTGATGCGGTAGGTGAGATAATAGCGCTGAGCCCGCTCATCGCGCCACACCAGCATCTGCGACTCCAGCGTGTTCAACAGCTTGGAGACGATGGCCTTGTTGAGGTCCAGGCGCCGCGCGATCTCCGCCAGGGGAAAGCCATCCACAGAATCGGCCAGCATCCCGATGATGTCGAAGGCGCGCTCCACGGAGACGATGGTCTCGTCGATCTTTTCGGGACGGGCCCCGGCCGCAACTTTCGCCATCTCATCTACCCTTCGACGCGCCACGCTTTCACTGATAACGATGTTATCCATGATTTCGAGCGTGGCAAGGCCAGATCGGCGCCGAAACAGTGGCCTTCCTCTGAAAATACCCGCTTGACTCCGACTTTGGACGAATCTAGCCCTATAGATATGGGTAACGGCGTTACCCAATAGATGAGCAGGCCGGCACCCGAACCCCTCCATGTTCGGGGCGGTTCAGGCCCCGGTTCGGTGCGGTTCACCCCACCGTTCAGGTGCCATTCGAGGCCTGTCAGCGAAAATGGGAGTGGATTCGTGAGTGAACGCCTGACCTTCGACACCGTGCCGGACCTGATCGAGACCGAGGAGCAGCTCGAGGAGCTGGTCTCCCGTCCCACCCAGGGGCTGGTGGACGACTTCGCCACCCTGGACGGGGACATCATCGTTCTGGGTGTCGCCGGCAAGGTCGGCCCCTCCCTCGCCCGCATGGCCAAGCGCGCCGCGCCGGACAAGCGGGTAATCGGGGTGGCGCGCTTCTCGGAGGCGGGGTCCAAGGAGGAGCTGGAGGGCTTCGGCATCGAGACCATCCGCTGCGACCTCCTGGACGCGGAGGCGGTGGCGCAACTGCCCAAGGTGAAGAACGTCGTCTACATGGCCGGCAAGAAGTTCGGCACCAATGACGATCCCTCCTTCGCCTGGGCCATGAACACCATGGTGCCCGCGACCGTCGCCTCCCACTTCCGCGACAGCCGGATTGTCGCCTTCTCCACCCTGTGCGTCTATCCGTTCGGCGTCGTCGCCCACAATGGCTGGGACGAGCGGGTGCAGCCGCGCCCGGTTGGCGACTATGCCAATTCCTGCGTCGGTCGCGAGCGGGCGTTTGAGTACGGTTCCCACGTGCATGGCACGCCCGGCCGTCTGGCCCGGCTGAACTATGCCATCGACCTGCGCTACGGCGTGCTGCACGACATCGCCAGCTGGGTCCATCGCGGCGAGCCCATCCCCATCCGCACCGGCCATGCCAGCGTGATCTGGCAGGGGGATTCCAACGCGCAGATCCTGCGCTGCCTGAAGCACTGCACCGTGCCCACCAGCCCCATCAATATCGGCGGGCCGGAGCAGGCGAGCGTGCGGGCCATCGCCCACGCCTTCGGCGAAAAGTTCGGCAAGGCGCCGATCTTCGAGGGCGAGGAGGAGCCCACCGGCTGGGCTAACAGCACCTACCAGGCCCAGCGCCTGTTCGGCTATCCCAACGTGCCGCTGGCCCGGATGATCGACTGGGTGGCCCACTGGGTGGAGAAGGGCGGCGCCATCTATGGCAAGCCCACGCGGTACGAAGTCCGCGACGGCCTCTTCTGAGGGGCCGGCGCCATGACAAGCGAAGATCCCCACGCCGCTCCGGCCACTGGCCAAGCACCAGCCGAAGCCCTTGGTTTTATGGGCTTCTGGGCCGACATCGATGCGGACTACGAGCTCCGTTATCAGGAATGGCACAATTGCGAGCACATGCCGGAGCGGGTGGGGATTCCCGGCTTCATCGAGGGGCGGCGCTATCGCGCCCTCCTCGGCAGCCCGCGCTTCTTCATGTGCTATGTCACGGATGGTCCCGAGGTGCTGGGCAGCCCGGCCTATCTCGCCGCGCTGAACCGCCCCACCCCCTGGACCAGCGAAGCCCTCACCCACTTTCGCAATCCGGTGCGCTCGCTGTACCGCAACCATTGCCGGGTGGGCCGTGCGGGGGGCTATGCCCCCTACATCCTCCAGCGCCGGTTCGACCATAAGGCCGATGCCGCGACGCTGGCGGGGATGGTTCGCGCGGTCGTGGCGGAGGACACCTCCGGCACGCTGTCCGGCGGGCTCTATGAGGTGGACGAGGCCATTTCCGGCATCATGACGGCCGAGCGCCGCATCTATTCCGGCGGGCCCGGGCGCCAGCAATATCTCTTCACCATCGAAGCCCTCGACCGCGACCAGGCGGAGGCGGCCGGGCGCCGTCTGGACGCCCTGATGGCCGAGGGCGCCAGCGAGATCAATCCCGGCCTCTACTGGCTGGAGAACCGCATCCAGTCCGCCGAACTGCGCCGGCCCGTCGCCGCACCAGTGGCGGCAGCTGCGGACACCCGCATTCCCGAAAGGCTCACCCCATGAAGCTCCTGCGCCATGGCGCGGCCGGCGCCGAGCGGCCCGGCCTCCTCGCCGCCGACGGCACGGTCCGCGACCTCTCCGGTGTCGTTGCTGACATCGACGCCGCCTTCATCGCCGATCCTGCCCGCCTCGATGCGCTGAAGGCGGTGGACCCGCTTTCCTTGCCCGTGGTGGAGGGGGAGGTGCGCCTCGCGCCGCCCTTCACCGGCATCGGCAAGATCGTGGGGGTGGGCCTCAACTATCACGACCACGCCCGCGAATGCGGCCTGCCCATTCCCGAAGAGCCCATCCTCTTCATGAAGGCCACAACCTCGCTCTGCGGCCCCTTTGATGCCATCCGCCTGCCGGAGGGCTCGGAAAAGACCGACTGGGAGGTGGAGCTGGGCGTCGTCATCGGCACCACCGCCCGCAAGGTGTCCGAGGCGGACGCGCTGGCTCATGTCTTCGGCTATTGCATCGCCCATGACGTGTCCGAGCGCGCCCACCAGTTGGAACACGGCGGCCAATGGACCAAGGGCAAGAGCCACGACACCTTCTGCCCCATCGGCCCCTGGCTGGTGACGGCGGACGAGGTGGGCGACCCGCAGGCCCTCGATCTGTGGTGCTCGGTGGATGGCGAGATGCGCCAGAACAGCTCCACCGGCGACATGATCTTCAAGGTGGCGGAGATCGTCTCCTATGTCAGCCGCTTCATGACGCTGGAGCCCGGCGACCTCATCATCACCGGCACGCCGGCGGGGGTGGGGCTGGGCCTGAAGCCGCAGGTCTATCTCGCCCGCGGGCAGGAGGTGCGCCTCGGCATCGCCCGCCTCGGCGAGCAGCGACAATCCGTGGTCTGAGGAGGCATGCCATGACCGACACCCTTCTCGTCCAGTCCACGCGCGCCAACGTGCTGTCCAAGCTCATGAGCATGGATGCCATCCGCCCGCTCATCCTCGTGGCGGTGATCCTGGTGGGGTGGGATCTGGCGGTGCGCCTGCTGCGCATCCCGCCCTATCTCATCCCCGCGCCGACCCTGGTGATCGAGCAGGTCATCGCCCAGTGGCCGATGCTGCTGCGCGAGACCATGCCCACCCTCTACGCCACGCTGGGCGGCTTCGCCTTGAGTGCGCTGGTGGGCATTCCGCTGGCCATGCTCATCGCCTCCTCGAAGACGGTGGAGAGCTATCTCTATCCCCTCCTCGTCTTCTCCCAGTCGGTGCCGAAGATCGCGGTGGCGCCGCTGTTCGTGGTGTGGTTCGGCTTCGGCGTGCTGCCGAAGATCATCTCCGCCTTCCTGCTCGGGGTGTTCCCGGTGGTGGTTTCCACCGTGCTCGCCTTCAAGAGCGTGGACAAGGAGATGATCGACCTCGCCCGCTCCATGCGCGCCGGGGGCCTGCGCACCTTCATCCGCATCCGCCTGCCCCATGCCTTGCCCGGCATCTTCTCGGGGCTGAAGGTGGCCATCACGCTTGCCGTGGTGGGCGCGGTGGTGGGCGAGTTCGTCGGCTCCAACTCGGGCATCGGCTACGTGCTGCAGGTGGCGAACGGCAATTTCGACCTGCCGCTCATGTTCGCCGCTCTGTTCGTGCTCTCCATGATGGGGGTGATCCTCTTCATGGCGCTCGATGCCATCGAGCACTTCCTCATCCCCTGGCACGCCTCGCGCCGGCCGGACATCAACGGCGGGGCGTAAGGAGCGCCCCCTCCCGCCGTTGGTCGGGAAATAGGCGGCCGTCATGGCCGGGCTTATCCCGGCCATCCACGTGGCGAGGCCGGGAGCACCCGCCCGGCTTCGGTCCCATCGGCCCGACGTGGATGCCCGGGACAAGCCCGGGCATGACGAAAGCGAGAGACGCCCCAAGCAAAGACGCAACACGACGACCCAAGCAAAACCAGAAAAACCGGTGGAGGAAACCATGATCTCGCGCAAGATCTCTCGAAGGACATTCGCCACGCACCTGTTATCCGGCGCGTTCGCCCTCGGCCTTGCCACGGCATCCACGCTGCCCGCTGCCGCGCAGGCCGGCAAGACGCCCGACAAGGCGGTGCTGATGCTCAACTGGTACGTCTATGGCGAGCACGCGCCCTTCATCCTCGGCCTCAAGAAGGGCTATTACGCGGAAGAGGGCATCGACCTCGACATCCAGGAGGGCCGCGGCTCGGCGGTGACCATCCAGGCGGTGGGCGCCGGCACGGCGACCTTCGGCCTCGCCGACATCGGCGTGATGATCAAGGCGGTGGCCAAGGGCGCGCCGGTGAAGACCATCGGCGTGCTGCTCCAGCGCACCCCCGGCGCGGTGGTCGCCCCCGAGGGCAAGATCAACGGCCCCAAGGACCTGCCCGGCAAGACCATCATGTTCACGCCCGGCGACGCCGTGACGCCCATCTGGCCGCTCTATCTGAAGAAGCTCGGCATCCCCGAGGGCGCGGTGAAGATGGTGGCGGCGGATGCGCAGGCCAAACTCAACGCGGTGGTGAACAACCAGGCCGACGGCCTCATCGGCTTCACCACCGAGCAGGGCGCGCGCCTGCCGGACATCATGAACAAGCCGGTGACCATGCTGCGCTACACCGATGCGGGGGTGAACCTCGTGTCCCTCGGCATCGTCGCCAACACCGACACGCTCACCAAGCGCGCCGACATGGTGAAGCGCTTCATGCGCGCCACCACCCGGGCGGTGGAAGAGGCGGAGAAGAACCCCAAGGCGGCCATCGACATCCTCATGGAGGCCTATCCCAAGATCGGCCTGCCGGACGCGCAACTGCGCAGCCTGCAATATTCGCAGGCGCTCTACCGCGCCTCCGACGACAAGAGCACCCGCCCCTTCCGCATGAACCCGGCGCTGATGGACGAGAGCCTCGAAATCCTCACCCAGTATGGCGGCCTCGACCCCTCCGCGCGCAGCAAGGCGCAGGATTACTTCACGCTGGAGTTCCTTCCGTGAGCGCTGCTTTGCACAGGATCGACACCCGCACCCCCGCCCCGCGCGCCGAGGCCTCCGGCACCCATATCGCCATCGCCGGCCTCACCAAGACGTACAAGACGCGCGGCGGCTCGGTGCCCTCCCTCAAGCCCATCGATCTCAACATCTCGAAGGGCGAGTTCGTGGCCATCGTCGGCCCCTCGGGCTGCGGCAAGAGCACCCTGCTCAAGCTGGTCGCCGGCCTTTTGCCGGCCACCAGCGGCAGCATCACCATCGGCGGCGTGCGCGTCACGCAGCCGCCGGACGGGGTGGGCATGGTGTTCCAGAGCCCGGTGCTGCTGCCCTGGCGCACGGTGCGCGACAACGTGCTGCTGCAGGTGGAGATGCGCGGCCGGCCCGTGAGCGCCTATCGCGAGGCGGCCGCGCGCCTCCTCCACACCGCCGGCCTCGACGGCTTCGAGGAGCGCTTTCCGTGGGAGCTCTCCGGCGGCATGCAGCAGCGCGCCGCCATCTGCCGGGCGCTGGTGCATGACCCCGAAGTGCTGCTCATGGACGAGCCCTTCGGCGCGCTCGACGCCATGACGCGGGAAAAGATGAACGCCGAGTTGCAGCGCATCTGGTACGAGACGCGCAAGACCGTTCTGCTCATCACCCACTCCATCCCGGAGGCGGTGTTCCTGGCCGACCGGGTGGTGGTCATGTCCAGCCGGCCGGGCAGCATCGAGGCGGTCTACGACATCGATTTGCCCCGCCCGCGCGACCTCACCGTGATGGGCGAGCCCCGGTTCGTCCGCTACACGCAGGAGATCCGCAAGCACTTCTTCGCCCAGGGCGATCTCGACCACTGATCGTCGCCCGGAGAGAAACGGCGCCCGCCCCACACGGCGGGCGCTTTTTGTTACGCGCCTCTCTCGTCACGCCACCTGCGCCATGCGGTGGATCACCTTGTCGGCGATCAGCGCGCCGCCACCCGCAGCGGCGAAATTGGCCAGCGCGGCACCATCGATATGGGCGCGCCACTTGGCTTCCGTCTCCCAGGTCTCGACGAAGATGAGGATGCGCCCGTCGTCCAGCGACTGGTTCAGCTCGTAGCGCAGGCAGCCGTCTTCCGTGCGCGTCTCCGCCACCAGCTTTTCCTGAAGCGTGCGCAGGGCGCTCTCCTGCCCCTCCTGCGCGGTGATGATGGCGATGACGGTGAGGGGCGCTGCGCTCATGTCTCAAATCCCTAAAGCGTTTCCCCGCGAAGTGGGTACCGGTTCGCGGACAGGAAACGCGGTCTCGATCTCGGCCGCCCGGCGCGGCCGGCGCCACCATAGCGCAAGCCCCGCGGGACGCATCCCTTTCGGCGGCCCCGTTCTTGCTCGGCCAGTCCCACACGCCCGCGCCCCGAGGAGCCGTGATGACCGAAGCCAACACCTCCGCCCGCCTGCGCGCCATCGCCTGCCCCGCCTGTCACACGGTGACGCCCGTGCCGGCCGGCGCGGATGCCCGCGCGCTCTCCTGCCCGGCCTGCGGCGGGCCGCTCTTCACCGGCAAGCCCATGACGCTCACCGCCGAGAGCTTCACCGCCCATACATCCGAGAGCGACCTGCCCCTCGTCATCGACTTCTGGGCGGACTGGTGCGGCCCCTGCAAGACCATGGCGCCGGTGTTCGAGGCGCTGGCGGCGGAGTTCGAGCCCCATGTGCGCTTCGCCAAGGTGGACACGGACAAGGAGCGGGAGCTCGCCGACTATTTCCGCATCAGCTCCATCCCCACGCTGAGCTTCATCGCCAACCGCAACGAGGTGGCGCGGGTGGCCGGCGCCATGTTCGCGGGCGACCTCAGGCGCTGGCTCTATGACGCCCTCTCCCGCGCCGACGAGGCGAAATAGGAGCGTCGGATTTCCGACAATTGGAAGGATTCCGGGCTGGCCCTGATCTTGCGATGCGCCCTGCCGAAGCTTCAAAGGACAGGACCCGAGCGCCATGGCCTTCACTGTCATCTGCAACAAGGATGCCCTCGCCGAGGGCGCGATGGGCCTTTTCCAGGTCGGCAAGAAGAGCGTGCTGCTGGTGTGGCCGGCGGGCGGGGAGATCAAGGCCTATCGCGGCCGCTGCCCCCATGCCGACATGCCGCTGACGGAGGCCACCTTCGACGGCAAGACCCTCATGTGCACGCACCATATGTGGGGCTTCGACTGCGCCACCGGAAAATGCTCCACCCACCTCGTGCGCAATGCGCTGCACCCCTATGAGGTGAAGGTGGAGGGCGACGAGATCCAGGTGGATGTCGGCCCGGTGAAGCCCGCCCGCGCCCCCGCCTGATCCCCGCCTGATCCCCGTCGCCGGCTCTTCGCGCCTGTCCTATGCTGGGGCCGGGAGGCTCCGGCAATGACACAAGACTCGGGGACACAGCGCATCGTCGTGATCGGAGGCGGCTTCGCCGGCCTGTGGGCCGCCGCCGCTGCGGCGCGGGCGCGGGAGCTGTTCGGCCTCGATGCCGGCGCGCTGGACATCGCCCTCGTGGCGCCGGACCCGTTCCACACCATTCGCGTGCGCTGCTACGAGGACGACCTCGCCGCCATCCGCCTGCCGCTGGACGACCTGCTCGCTCCCATGGGGGTGACGCGCATCGAGACGGCCGTGGCCGCCATCGACCCCGCCGCGCGCAGCCTCGCCACCGGGGCCGGGCCGCTGGCCTATGACCGGCTGATCCTCGCCGCCGGCAGCGCGCTGAGGATGCCGGACATTCCCCGCGCCCAGCCGACCTTCGACGTGGACAGCTATGCGGGCGCCGAGCGCCTCGCCGCCCATCTCCGCGCCCTCGCCTCCGGCCCGCTCGACGCAGCGGCCCATGCCGCCGTGGTCATCGGCGGGGGACTGGCGGGGGTGGAGATCGCCTGCGAGCTGCCGCGCCGGCTGCGCACCTTGCTAGGCGTCGGCGCGCCCGTGCGCGTCGTGCTGGTGGACCACGGCGAGATCGGTGCCGCCATGGGCGCGGGGGCGGACACAGTCCGCAGCGCCCTCGCGGCGGCGGGAGTGGAGGCACGCGACCATGCGGGCGTCGCCTCTGTCGAGGCGGATGGAGTGACCCTTTCCGACGGCACGATCATCCCCGCCCGCACGGTCGTCTTCACCACCGGCGCCCATGCGAGCCCCCTTGCTGCCCAGTTGGGCGTGCCGCTCGACCGGCTGGGGCGGGTGGCCGTGGACGCCTTTTTGAAAGTGGAAGGCGTCGCGGATATCTACGCCGCCGGGGATTGCGCGGTGGCGGCGGCGGATGATCTCGGCCACGTCACCGTCATGTCGTGCCAGCACGCCCGCCCCATGGGCCGCCTCGCCGGTCACAATGCGGTGTGCGACCTCGCCGGCCGGCCGGAGGACCGCGTCGCCTTCTCCGCGCCGGATTATGTGACGGTGATGGACCTCGGCCCGGAAGGCGCGGTCTACACCTCCGGCTGGGACCGCGGCACGCTGGTCGCCTCCGGCGCCGCCGCCAAGACGGTGAAGCAGACCATCAATTGCAGCCGCATCTACCCGCCTGTGCCGCCCACGAAAGACGCCCTGTTCGCCGCCGCCGCGCCGGTGCTGCAGGCGCCGCCCGCGACGCGGTGAGGGATCTCGCGCCCCGGACGCATGCAGCGCAGCGGAATGCGAGCCGGGGCCCAGCGCAAGGGACCGCCGAAGGCGCTGCCGAACCCCAGCGCCCTCAGGAGTTGCCCGCTGCGCGGGAGTCTTGCGCTGGCCCCCGGATCAGCGCTCCGGCGGTCGCCGTCGCTTGTCCGGGGATCGGCCTCACCGCATCTCGGCGAGGAAGGCGCGGACCTCTTCGGGGTTCACGTCCTTGGCGATGAAGGCTTCGCCGATGCCGCGCACGAGGATGAAGGTCAGCGCGCCGCGGCTCACCTTCTTGTCCTGAGCGATGAGGGTCATCAGCCCGTCCGTGTCGGGCAGTTCGCCGGGCACGTCGGAGATCTTGGTCGGCAGGCCCACGGCCTCCAGATGCCGCACCACCCGCGTCACGTCCTGCCCGGAGCACAGGCCGAGCTTCGCGGAGAAGGCGAACGCCAGCGCCATGCCGATGGCGACGCCCTCGCCATGGAGCAGGCGCTGGGAATAGCCGGCGCCGGCCTCCAGCGCGTGGCCGAAGGTGTGGCCGAGATTGAGCAGCGCGCGGTCGCCGGTCTCCTTCTCGTCGCGGGCGACGATAGCGGCCTTGGCCATGCAGCTCGCGGCCACGGCGGTGATCCGCTCCTGCCCGCCGCCGATGACGCCCGGCCAGTCCCGCTCGAGGGTCTCGAACAGCGCGTAGTCGCCGAGCAGGCCGTATTTCACCACCTCGGCATAGCCGGCCTTCACCTCGCGCACGGGCAAGGTGTTGAGCGCCGCCGTGTCGGCCAGGACCAGAACCGGCTGGTGGAAGGCGCCGATGAGGTTCTTGCCTTGGGGCGAGTTGATGCCGGTCTTGCCGCCCACGGAGGAATCGACCTGGGAAAGCAGCGTCGTCGGCGCCTGCACCACGTCCACGCCCCGGCGCAGCACGGCGGCGGCGAAGCCCGCGAGGTCGCCCACCACGCCACCGCCCAGCGCGAGCACGAGGTCGCGGCGCTCGATGCGGGCGGCGATCAGCCCCTCCACCACCTGCTCCAGCCCCGGCCAGCCCTTGGTCTTCTCGCCGGGCGGCACGACGATGGCGGTGTGGGTGATGCCCGCGGCATCGAGCGAGGCGGCGACGGTGGCGAGATGGCCGGCGGCCACCACGTTCTCGTCGGTGACGATGGCGACGCGCGCGCCCTTGCGCAGGGCGGTCACATGGGTGCCGGCCTCGGCCAGCAAACCGGGGCCGATATAGATGTCATAAGGCTTGCCGGCCACGTCCACGCGCACGGTGCTGCGGGTAATCTCCCCCATGGGGAGGCCCTCGGCCTCGGCGGAGATGGCGGTGGCGGAGGAGAGGGGCGCCATGGTGCTGCCTTCGGGAAAAGCGAGGAGGTGGGCGTGGACGGCGCTGATCACCTCTTCCACCACCAGTTCGTGGACCACGTCGCGGCTGTCCACGGTCACATCGGCGAGGGCGTAGGTGTCGGCCCGCTGGGCGTGCAGCGCGGCGAGCTTCTGCGCCGGGTCGCCCTGAGCGAGGAGGGGGCGGTCGGTGCGCTTCTTCACGCGCCGCAGCAGGGTGTTGAGATCAGCGCGCAGCCAGACGGAGACGCCGTGGCGGCCCACCGCCGCGCGGGTGTCGGCATTCATGAAGGCGCCGCCGCCGGTGGCGAGCACGCACGGGCCGGATTGCAGCAGACGCGCGACCACGCGCTTCTCGCCCTCGCGGAACTCGGCCTCGCCGTGGCGGGCGAAGATTTCCGGAATGCTCATGCAGGCAGCGCGCTCGATCTCCTCGTCGGCATCGACGAAGGTGAGCCCCAGCCGCTTGGCGAGGCGCCGCCCCACCGAGGACTTGCCGGCGCCCGGCATCCCCACCAGCACGATGGAGCGCCGCCCGAGCCGTCGCAGAAGCTCGGGGGAGGAGATCGACCCCGCCGTCTCGGTCTCGCCGGTGCGGGGCTCGGGGAACTTCTGCGTGTGCACCGGGGGGTCCTCGTTCAGGGGCGCTCTCTGGGCGGATGGGGGATCGGACCTCAGGGAATTCCACCCTTGCCGAGCCTGCGGCTCTAGCATCCGCCGCGCGAGCGGGCAATCAGGGCTGTCCCCAGCCCAGGCGCCCGGAGGCCCCCTCCGTCCCCAGCCGACGGGCGCGCGAGGGGCTGCGCCCGAATCGCCCTCCCGGCCTACCGCCGCAAGGCTTTGCGCGCTTCACAAACCAAGGCGTGGCCGCAGTTTTATGCCTCTTGACTCACGCGGACTCTAGACAACAGCCCTCCGATTCGATTCCAATGGCCTTGATTCGGAGAGATGCGGCACGTCCCTCCAGATCGAGGACGTGGGGGCGTGGGACTTAGGCCGTCCGGTGCCCCCGGAGACCCGGAGGAGACCGGCGATGGCACGCGCCAACGCTGCGAGCGTAGGCGCGCGCGACCAAGCCATGCGGGGCCTGGCAAGGTCGATCGCGCGCCCTGCCTACCAGCGCCTGCTGGATGCGGAGCCGGTCCTGCGCCGGATCGTCCCGGCCCTCATCGTGACCTTCCTCGGCGTCATCGGCGTCGGCGCGGTCGTGCAGGTGCACGCCCACCGCGTGGCCGAGCTGAACAACGCCAAGGACGACATCGCCCTTCTCGCCCTCGCCACCGCCGATGCGCTGACGCTGCGCGCGGGCAATTCGCTCGCCAAGGTGCCCGGCGCCCTCGCCGAGAGCCTGCCGCCCCGCGCCACCGAGGGCGGACGGCGGGTGTTCGTCACCGACGGGCAGGGCCACGTCGTCGCCGCCGCGCCTCCGGGGGAGGCGCCGGCCAATCTCTCCGACATCCTCGATCCCTCCCAGCCCCTCGTCATCTTCGCCGAGCGGGCGGGCGTGCTCGAAGTGCCCTACGGCACCGGCACGGCGCTCGCCACCGTGCGCAACCTCCAGGCACCGCTGGGCCAGATCGTCTATCTCCAGCCCACCGAGAAGGCGCTCGCCGCGTGGTCGGACACCACCACCCTCACGGTGACGCTGTTCACCACCACCGGCGCGGTGCTGCTCATCCTCGGCTTCTCCTTCCACTGGCAGGCGAGCCGGGCGCGTGAGGCGGACGTCATCTACGAGACGGTGCGCCGCCGCATCGACACCGCCCTCAACCGCGGCCGCTGCGGCATGTGGGACTGGGACATGGCCCGCGGGCGCATGTACTGGTCCGACACCATGTTCGAGATTCTCGGGCTGGAGCATCGGGACGAGCTGGTCTCCTTCGGCGAAATCTCCCGCCTCGTGCATCCCGACGACGGCGACCTCTACGAGCTGGCGCAGGAACTCGCCGAGCGGCCCGGCACGCCGGTGGACCGGGTGTTCCGCATGCGCACCGCCAAGGGCGACTTCGTGTGGCTGCGCATGCGCGCCGAAGTGGTGCAGCAGGCGGGCGAGGACGGCCCCCACCTCATCGGCATCGCCATGGACGTCACCGAGGCGCAGCGCATGGCGGAACGCACCGTCACCGCCGACATGCGCCTGCGCGACGCCATCGAGAGCATTTCCGAGGCCTTCGTGCTGTGGGACAGCCAGAACCGCCTCGTGCTCTGCAATTCCAAGTTCCAGTCGCTGCATGAGCTGCCGGACGAGACCATCGTCGCCGGCACGCCCTTCGACACCATCGCCTCGGTCGGCCGCCACCCGGTGACGCGCACCCCGCTGAAGCCGGAAGACAAGCCGGAGGAGGGCTCCCGCGCATTCGAGGCGCAGCTCTCCAACGGCCGCTGGCTCAAGATCGCCGAGCGCCGCACCAAGGATGGCGGCTACGTCTCGGTGGGTACCGACATCACCACCATGAAGCGCCACGAAGAGCGCCTCATGGACAATGAGAAGCGCCTGATGGCGCTGGTCGCCGACCTCAGGAAATCCCAGCAGACGCTGGAGCATCAGGCCCAGCAGCTCGCGGAACTCGCCGAGAAGTATTCGGAAGAGCGCAACAAGGCCGAGGACGCCAACCGCGCCAAGAGCGAATTCCTCGCCAACATGTCCCACGAGCTGCGCACGCCGCTCAACGCCATCATCGGCTTCTCTGAGATCATGGAGAGCGGCATGTTCGGCCCGCTCGGCTCGGCGAAGTACGCGGAATACTGCTCCGACATCAAGGGCTCGGGCACCTACCTCCTCGACGTCATCAACGACATCCTCGACATGTCGAAGATCGAGGCGGGCCGCATGCAGCTCGAGGTGGAGGACGTGGCCCTCGGCGAGATCATCGCGGACGCCATGCGCGTCACCGCGGTAAACGGCGACGAGAAGGGCGTGGCCATGACCATGGAGGCCGCCGACAACCTCGTCATCAAGGGCGACCGCCGCGCGCTGAAGCAGATCCTGCTCAACCTCCTCTCCAACGCCGTGAAGTTCACCCCCGAGGGCGGCCGCATCGCGGTGAAGGCGCGGGTGAACGGGGCGGCGGCGGTGATCGCCATCGAGGACACCGGCATCGGCATCGCCAAGGGCGCGCTCGCCCGCATCGGCCGGCCGTTCGAGCAGGTGGAAAGCCAGTTCACCAAGACCCACAAGGGCTCCGGCCTCGGCCTCGCCATCGCCAAGTCGCTGGTGGAGCTGCACGGCGGCGCCATGCGCATCCGCTCCATCGAAGGCTCCGGCACCACCGTCTTCGTCCGCCTGCCGGTGGATGGACGCGCCGCGAACTCCAACGAGACGCCGAGGCTCGCGGCGGTGATGTGAGGGGTAGACCGCCCCTGCCCACGCCGTCCCTCCCCGCCTTACCGCGCCCGACACCGTTGCATCCGCCCCCTCAGCCGTCATCGCCCGCCTCGTGCGGGCGATCCACTTCGGGGCCAGAGAGGTACGCGGATTTGTGGCTAGCCCCCGTCCCGTAGCGCCACAACGGCACCTGCCCTTGCGTGCGACCGCGCCCAGCTATTAAGCCTGTCGTGTGCGGGCGCACGGCACGATGCCCGCCACCGGAGGCCGCCCACGATGAACCCGCACCGCCTCGCCCGCCCCCTCCTCGCCCTCGCCACCCTCCTCGCCATCTCCCCCCTCCCCGCTTTCGCCCACGACCCCATCGACGGCTCGCGGCCGCCGCCGCAGACATCGGGCGTGTCCATCCCGCCCGGCCAGATCGCGCGGGCGGTGAAGGAGATCGACTCTCTGGCGAAGGAGATGATGGAGCGCTCCGGCGTGCCCGGCCTCGCCGTGGTGGTGGTGCAGGACGGCAAGGTGCTCGCGCTCAAGGGCTACGGCGTGCGCAAGGCGGGCGAGCCCGCGACCGTGGATGCCGACACCGTGTTCCAGCTCGCCTCCCTCTCCAAGGCGGTGGGCGCGGGCGTGGTGGCGCATGAGGTGGGCAAGGGCCTAAAGGGGACGGGCCAAGCGGGCAGTGGCAAGGTGAAGTGGGACACGCCGGTGCGGACCCTGCTGCCCTGGTTCGCCCTCAGCGACCCATGGGTGTCGGAGCACGTCACCCTCGCCGATCTCTACAGCCACCGCTCCGGCCTGCCGGACCATGCGGGCGACGAGCTGGAGAGCATCGGCTTCGACCGCCGGCAGGTGCTGGAGCGCATCAGGCTGCTGCCGCTGGCGCCGTTCCGCGCGAGCTATTTCTATACCAATTTCGGCCTCACCGCCGCCGCTGAGGCCGTCGCCACCGCCGCCGGCAAGGAGTGGGCGGACCTCTCGCAGGAGGTGCTCTACAAGCCCCTCGGCATGGCGGCCACTTCCTCGCGCTTCGCCGATTTCATGGCCCGGCCCAACCGCGCCTTCCCCCATGTGAAGACCGACGGCGGCTTCGTCTCCAAATTCCAGCGCGACCCGGATGCCCAGGCGCCGGCGGGCGGGGTGTCCTCCTCCGCGCGGGACATGGGGAAGTGGCTCGCCTTCGTGCTCGGCAACGGCACCTTCGAGGGCAACGAGATCGTGCCCGCCGCCGCGCTGCTGCCGGCCATGCGGGGCGAGACCATCTCCTCCCCCGCTTATGCGGTGGATGCCCGCCCCGGCACCTATGGCTATGGCTTCGGCGTCGGCGTCTCGCCGGCCGGACGGGTGACGCTGGACCATTCGGGCGCGTTCATCCTCGGCGCTGCGACGAATTTCGTGCTGCTGCCCTCGGAGAAGCTCGGCATCGTTGTCCTCACCAATGCCCAGCCCACCGGCGCCCCCGAGGCGCTGGCCATGAGCTTCATGGACATCGTGCAGTTCGGCGGGCTGACGCGCGACTGGTACGCGGCCTATCAGCCGCTCATCATGCCCATGTACAAGCCGGCCGGCGCGCTGGCTGGCAAGGCCCCGCCGCAGAAGCCGGAGCCGGCCAAGCCGCTGGCGAACTATACCGGCACCTATGCCAACGCCTATTTCGGCGATGCCACGGTGGCGGAGGAGGCCGGCGGCCTCGTGCTCATCATCGGCCCCCTGCCCCGCCGCTACACCCTCGCCCACTGGAGCGGCGACAGCTTCACCTTCCACCCCGAGGGCGAGGAGACGTTCCCGCCGGGCACGGTCTCGCAGGTGAAGTTCGCCGACGGGCGGATGACGGTGGAGATCTTCAACGACAACGGGCTCGGCACCTTTGCCCGCAAGTGAGTGCGCCCACAAGTGACGGGCTGACAGGGAGAGC
This sequence comes from Xanthobacter sp. SG618, assembly GCF_012932745.1. NCBI lineage: Bacteria > Pseudomonadati > Pseudomonadota > Alphaproteobacteria > Hyphomicrobiales > Xanthobacteraceae > Xanthobacter > Xanthobacter sp. SG618. The sequence continues at coordinate 258,470 of NZ_JABBHL010000004.1, forward strand.
GCCATGGTCTTCTGGGTTCCGCTCATCGCCTATGCGGCGGTCATCCTGCTGACGGCGCTGTCCTTCGCCCGCCAGCCGGCACCGCGCCGGCTGATCGATCTCGCGCGGGCGCTGCTGCGCTACATCAATCTCTTCCCCGTGGGCCTCATGGGGCTGTGGGGCGCGCTGGGGCATATCGTTTTCCCGGCCCAGGCCGCCGCCGCCATCGGCTGGGCGACCAGCCCGTTCCAGACCGAGGTGGGCCTCGCCAATCTCGGCATGGGGCTCGCGGGTGTCATCGCCGCCTTCTGGCGCGACTGGGGCTTCCGCGCCGCCGTGGCGGTGATGATGGCCGGCTTCCTCGGCGGGGCGGGCATCAACCACATGGTCGAGATCGCCAAGACCGGCAATTTGGCCGCAGGCAATGCCGGCCCCATTCTCTATACGGACCTGCTCACGCCGCTTTTGCTCGTCATCCTCCTCGTCCTGACCTACCGATCCGACCGGGCCGCGCGCCCGTAGGACGGGAGATAGCTGGAGCGCCTAGACGGGCATGGTGGACGAGGAACGCAACCGCTTCTCCGCGCGGGCCGCGCGCTATGCCCGGGTGGGCGCCAATGTGGGCGGGGTCGCCGCGCGCATCGCCGGTGCCCGCCTCATGGGGCTCGACCGCGACGGCAACAATGCAGCCGCCCTCGCCTCCGCCCTCGGCGGCCTGAAGGGGCCGCTGATGAAGGTGGCCCAGCTCATGGCCACCATTCCGGACGTGCTGCCCCCCGAATATGCCGCCGAGCTGCAGAAGCTGCAGAGCGATGCCCCGCCCATGGGCTGGGCCTTCGTGCGCCGCCGCATGATGGCGGAACTGGGCCGCGACTGGGAGCGGAAGTTCGCGAGCTTCGAGCACGCCCCCTCGGCCGCCGCCTCCCTCGGGCAGGTGCACAAGGCGGTGACGCTGGAGGGCGCGCGCGTCGCCTGCAAGCTCCAGTATCCGGACATGCAGGCCGCGGTGGAGGCGGACCTCTCCCAGCTCGACGTGCTCTTCTCCATCCACCGCCGCATGGATGGCGCCATCGACACCCGCGAGATCGCCCGCGAGATTGGTGAGCGGGTGCGCGAGGAGCTGGACTATCGCCGCGAGGCCAAGCACGCCGCGCTCTATGCCCACATCCTGAAGGACGAGCCCAAGGTCCGCGTGCCCGGTACCCACGCCGATCTCTCCACCGGCCGGCTCCTCACCATGGACTGGCTGGACGGCGAGAAGATCCTCGGCTTCACCGAGCATCCCCTGGCCGAGCGCAATGCCCTCGCCGAAGCCATGTTCGCCGCCTGGTGGCAGCCTTTCTCGCGCTTCGGCGTGATCCATGGCGATCCCCACCTCGGCAATTACACGGTCTTCTCGGTGGAAGGGCGGCCTGCGGGCATCAACCTGCTCGACTATGGCTGCATCCGCATCTTCCCGCCGGCCTTCGTGGCGGGCGTGGTGGACCTCTATCGCGGGCTGATGGCCGGCGACGACGCGCGGGTGGTCCATGCCTATGAGACGTGGGGCTTCAAAGGGCTGAAGCGCGAATTGATCGATGTCCTGAACATCTGGGCGCGCTTCATCTACGGCCCGCTCATGGACGACCGGGTGCGCACCATCGCCGACGGGGTGTCTCCCTCAGCCTATGGCCGCAAGGAGGCCTTCACCGTCCACACCGCGCTGAAGCAACTCGGGCCGGTGACGGTGCCGCGCGAATTCGTGTTCATGGACCGCGCCGCCATCGGCCTCGGCGGCGTCTTCCTGCACCTCAAGGCGGAGCTGAACTTCCATCGCCTGTTCGAGGATGCCATCGCCGACTTCTCCGCCGAGGGCGTCGCCGCGCGGCAGGCGGAGGCGATGAAGGTCGCGGGGCTGCAATAAGGCGCGCGGCTTTCGCTGTCACCGTCATCCCCCGGCTTGTCCGGGGGATCCACCGGGCCGCGAGATCGGTTTTCCTTCTGGATCAGCCCACCAGCGTATGGGTGGATGCCCCAGACAAGCCGGGGCATGACCGCGCTGTGGCTGGCTATCCCGCCCGCCCCTCGATCACCAGCGCTCCGTCGGCGCCGCGCGCGGCCGGCAGCGGGGCGAGGCGGCGGTGGAGGTGCACCATGAAGGCCGTTCCGAACACCGGCAGGATCAGGTTGAGGATCGGCACGAACAGGATCGGCGCGATGAGCAGGCCGGCGACGAACACCGTCACCCCGTTCGCCCGCCGCAGCGCCCGCGCCTCCTCGGGCGTGCGATAGCGCATGGCGGCCAGCTCGAAATATTCCCGGCTGATGAGATAGGCGTTGGCCACGTAGAAGATGATGACATTCACCCCCGGCACCAGCAGCAGAAGCAGCGCCGCGAGGTTCACCAGCAGCACCAGCCCGAAGAAGCGCACGGAATAGAACAGCGCGCGCAGGAAAGGCTGCGGCTGGCCGGGCGGATCGTTGGGATAGGTCGTCGTCTCCACCCGCTCGGCCACCTCGTCGAGAAAGAGGCCCGCCACCAGCGAGGACACCGCCGGCATCAGATAGACGATGCCGAACACCAGCCCCAGTCCCGCGATCACGGCCAAAGTGGTCTCGATCCACGGATAGGACGAGATCTCCACGAAGTGGGTGAGCGCCGCCTCCAGCCCCACGGCGAGGGCGATGAGCAGCGCCAGCGCCAGCCCCATGGATTTCAGCAGCACGCCGCGCAGCAGCGGCGAGAAGGTCTGGCGCAAGGCGAGGATGGCGGCGGCGAGCATGGTCGTTCCTGATGGGGCGCGGGTGAGAGGTAGGGTGTGCGGCCCTTCCCCTCAAGTGGTCACAGCGTGACGCGCACCGCGTTGGTCACCTGCAGAACGCCCCACTGGTGGAAGCGTTCGGAATAGACCTTGCGGATTTCGGCGAGCTTGGCCGCCGCCTCCGGCGTGTCCGGGTGATAGATGAGCACGAGGCGCATGCCCTCGCGCACCACCTGTGCGGTGCCGTGGGCCTCGCCCTTCACCTGCCCGTAGGCGGCGACCACGGTGAGGCCATCCGGGAAGCGGGGTGTCACCTCGGTGGCGAGGAAGCTTTCCCATTCCTGGTCGCTCACCCCGCTGCCGTCGGCGCTGGCGAGGCCGAAGAGCAGCTTGGTCTCGATCATCACCACGCTGATGCCCGGCTTGAGCGTCGCGGGCGCGGCCTCCTCCGCGCGGGCGCCGGTGGGCAGAAGGAGGCAGGCGAGCAGAAGCGCGGCGCATCGCCACGCTTCGCGTCCTCGGGCGGAAAAGGGCGTCGGAAGCGGCATCGGGAATCAGGGCTCCGCTAAGGAAGCCTGAGCATTGGCGGCCCTTCGCCCGGCCGCAAGCACCCGCCGCCGGGAGCACGGGACCGGCCGCCGCCCCAAGCCGCGAACGAACGTTCACTCTTGCGCCGCAATCGTGCCCGCAGTATGCGAACGAACATTCGCTCTCACTCCTGTCTCAAGGTGCCGACCGCGCAGATGTCACGCCCCATGCCAGAGACCGCGCTGCGCGAAGCCGCCGCCCCGCGCCCCGACCACAAGCAGGAGCAGCGCAAGCGCATCCTTGATGCCGCCATGGTCTGCTTCGGCCGCGACGGCTTCCATGGCGCGTCCATGCAGAAGATCTGCGCCGAGGCGGGCATGAGCCCGGGGGCGCTCTACCGCTATTTTCCCTCCAAGGAATCGCTCATCGCCGCCATCGTCGAAGGCGAGCGGGCCGAACGGCTCGGCATGTTCGACATGATCACCAAGGCGCCGTCCGTGCTCGGCGCGCTGGCCTCCTGCCTCGGCGCCCTCCTGACCGAGGACAATATCGCCTCGGCGCGGCTGGGACCGGAGATCATGGCCGAGGCGATCCGCAACGCCGACCTGCGCGAGGCGGTCGAGCCCTGCGAGGCGGAGACCAGCACCCTCCTCGCCCAGGCCCTCGCCACCGCGGTGAAGCAAGGCGAGATCGATCCCGCCCTCGACCTCGACACCGTCTGCATCCTGATCCAGCTCATCGGCGACGGCGTACTGCTGCATCATCAGCTCCATCCCGAATGGAAGCTGGACGCGCGGATGCCGGCCATCGAGGCGATGGTGCGCCGGATGCTGGCCCCGGCCCAACCGAAAGCGGTGCCGGAATGACACGCACAATCAAGAACTGCATCGCCCTTGCCTTGCGTCACGGGAATGCCGCGGTTCAACCGCACTTTCCCGCGCCCATCCGGAACGAGGTTCTGTCCACCATGTCCGCGTCCGTCCGTCCGGCGCTCCGTCCCGCCCGCTTTGCGGCGTCCCGCCTTGCCGTCTCGGCCTTCGCCGTCCTCGCCGCCGGCGCCCTTGCCGCGCCCCCTGCGGCTGCGGCCGAGCCCGCGAAGGCGGCCGAGGCGGCCCGCGCGGCCGCGCTCTCGGTGACGGTGGTGAAGCCCCGGCCCGATACCCTGACCGACACGCTCCTCGTCACCGGCTCCATCAAGCCGCGCGAGGAGATCGAGGTGGGGCCGGAGATCGAGGGCTATCGCCTCATGGAAATCCTGGTGGAGGCCGGCGACCGGGTCCAGAAGGGCCAGGTGCTGGCGCGGCTCTCGCGCGACGTGCTGGAGACCCAGCTCGCCCAGAACACCGCCTCCGCCGCCAAGGCCCGCGCCGCCATCGCCCAGCAGCAGGCGGCCCTCGACCAGGCCATCGCGCAGGAAACCGAGGCCACCGCTGCAGTGGAGCGCACCCGCCAGCTCAGCAAGACCGGCACCTCCTCCCAGGAGCAGCTGGAGCAGCGCGAGCGCGCGGCCAAGGTCGCCACCGCCCAGGTCGCCGCCGCCCGCGAGACGCTGATCGCCGCCCAGGCGGAAGCGGTGTTCGTGAAGGCGCAGCGCGACGAGATCGAGGTGAAGCTGAAGCGCACCGACGTGCGCGCCCCCGCCTCCGGCCTCGTGCTCTCGCGTGAGGCGAAGCTCGGCGCCATCGCGCTTTCCACCCGCGCCGCGCCGCTGTTCCGCATCGCCGAGGACGGCGCCATGGACCTCGACGCCGACGTGCCGGAAGGTGCCATGCCGCGCATGAAAGACGGGCTTTCCGTGCAGGTGGTGCCGGCCGGCTTCGACGAGCCCATTGGCGGCAAGGTCCGCCTCGTCTCCGCCGAGGTGGACCGCGCCTCGCGCCTCGGCAAGGTGAAGATCGCTTTGCCCGACGACCCGCGCCTGAAGTCCGGCGCGTATGGCCGCGCGGTGATCGCGCTCGGCGAGGTGAAGGGCCTCAGCCTGCCCCAGTCCGCCGTCATGTTCGATGCAGAGGGCGCCTATGTGCTCACCGTCACCGACGGCATCGTCGGCATCCAGCGCATCACGCCCGGCCTGAAGAAGGACGGCCGCATCCTCGTCACCGAGGGGCTCTCCGCCGATGCGGACGTGGTGGCGCGGGCCGGCAGCTTCCTGCGTGACGGCGACCGGGTGACCCCGGTGCGCACGCCGCTCTCCGTGGGCGAGGCGCGCTGATGGCCCTCAACGTCTCCGCCTGGGCGATCCGCAAGCCCGTCCCCGCGCTCGTCTTCTTCTTCATCCTCACGGCGCTCGGCATCGTGCATTTCCGGGAACTCCCGGTGACGCAGATGCCGAACATCGACCTGCCCATCGTCATGGTCACCGTCACCCAGTCCGGCGCCGCGCCGAGCGAGCTGGAGACGCAGGTGACCAAGAAGGTGGAGAACGCCATCGCCGGCATCTCCGGCGTCAAGCACATCACCTCCTCCATCAGCGAGGGGGCGAGCGTCACGCTGGTGGAATTCCACCTGGAGACGCTGGTGGACCGCGCCGTGAACGACACGCGCGACGCCATCACCAAGATCCGCATGGACCTGCCCCGCTCCATCGACGAGCCGCAGATCCAGCGCATCGACATCGAAGGCCTGCCCATCGTCACCTACGCGGTCTCCGCGCCCAACATGACGACGGAGCAGGTGAGCTGGTTCATCGACGACACCCTCGCCCGCGCCCTGCAGGGCGTGCGCGGCGTGGCGCAGGTGAAGCGACAGGGCGGCGTGGACCGCGAGATCCGCATCTCCCTCAATCCCGACCGGCTGATGTCGCTCGGCATCACCGCCGCCGAGGTGAGCCGGCAGCTGCGCGCCACCAATCTCGACGTCTCCGGCGGTCGCGGCGAGGTGGGCACGCAGGAGCAGCCCATCCGCACGCTCGCCGGCGCCTCCTCGGTGGAGGCGCTGGCGGACACCCGCATCGTGCTCTCCAACGGCCGCTCGGTGCGGCTCGGCGAGCTCGGCAGCGTGGTGGACGGCGCGGCGGAGCAGCGCGTGTTCGCGCGGCTCGACGGCAAGAGCGTGGTGGCCTTCGGCGTCTACCGCGCCAAGGGCTTCTCGGACGTGACGGTCTATGACCGCGTGACCGAGGAACTCGCCAAGCTGCGCGCGGCGCATCCGGACGTCACCATCACCGAGATCGACACCACGGTCCGCTTCACCAAGTCGGACTATGAAAGCGCCATGCACACGCTGATCGAGGGTGCCATCCTCGCGGTCATCGTGGTGTTCCTGTTCCTGCGCGACATCCGCGCGACGCTCATCACTGCCCTCGCCATCCCGCTATCCATCCTGCCCACCTTCTGGGTCATGGACATGCTGGGCTTCTCGCTGAACGCGGTGAGCCTCTTGGCCATCACGCTCGTCACCGGCATCCTGGTGGACGACGCCATCGTGGAGATCGAGAACATCGTTCGTCACATGCGCATGGGGAAATCCCCCTATCGCGCGGCCATCGAGGCGGCGGACGAGATCGGCCTTGCGGTGGTGGCGACCACCCTCACCATCGCCGCGGTGTTCGCGCCCGTGTCCTTCATGGGCGGCATTGCGGGGCAGTACTTCAAGCAGTTCGGCCTCACGGTCGCCATCGCCGTGCTGTTCTCGCTGGCCGTGGCGCGGCTCATCACGCCATTGGTGGCAGCCTATTTCATGAAGGACACCGGCCACCGCGAGGGCCGGGACAGCCTGGTCATGCGCGGCTATGTGCGCCTGCTGGCGTGGTCGGTGCGGCACCGCTTCGCCACCATCGGCATGGGCATCGCCATCTTCGCCGGCTCCATCTGGCTGTCCACCCTGCTGCCGTCCGGCTTCCTGCCCACCAACGACATCTCCCGCGCCCTCCTCTCGGTGGAGCTGCCGCCCGGCAGCACCATCGCCGAGACGCAGAAGGTGGCGGATGACATCGCCCGCGCGGCCCTCAGCCTGCCCGAGGTGAAGAGCGTCTATGCCACCGCCGGCACCGGCGGGGCTGGCGGCCTCGCGCTTTCCTCCGGCGAGGTGCGCAAGGCACAGGTGGTCATCAACCTGAAGCCGCGCAGCGAGCGCACCATCGACCAGAAGACCTTCGAGACCCAGTTCTCGAAGACGCTGGCGGCCATGCCGGACCTGCGCGTCTCTTGGAGCCAGAACGGGCAGAACACCCAGCGCGGATTCCAGGTCATCCTCTCCGGCAGCGACGGCGCGGCGGTGGCCGAGGCCGCGGTTGCGGTGGAGAAGGCGGTGCGCGCCGACGTGCCGGAACTCGCCAACGTGGTTTCCTCCGCCGCCCTCGACCGGCCGGAGATCCGCATCGTGCCCAAGCTCGACGAGGCGGCCGAGCTGGGCGTCTCGGTGGACACCATCGCCGAGACGGTGCGCATCGCCACCATCGGCGACATCTCCGCCAACCTCGCCAAGTTCTCCGCCAAGGACCGGCAGATCGACATCCGCGTGCAGCTCGCCGAGAACGCGCGGACCCGGCTGTCCACCTTCGATGCGCTGAAGGTGCCCACCGCCTCCGGCGGCGCGGTGCCGCTCTCCGCCGTGGCGGACGTCCAGTTCGGCAAGGGCCCGACGGCGCTCGACCGCTACGACCGCGCCCGCCGCGTGGCGGTGGAGGCGGACCTCGTGGGCGACACGCCTTTGGGCGACGCCCTCGCCAAGGTGAAGGCCCTGCCCGCGGCGCAGAACCTGCCCGCCGGCGTCACCCTGAAGGAGGCCGGCGACGCGGAGATCATGGCAGAGGTGTTCTCCGGCTTCGCCATGGCCATGGCGGCGGGCCTGATGCTGGTGCTGGCGGTGCTGGTGCTGCTGTTCCACGACATCCTGCAGCCCATCACCATCCTGGTTTCGCTGCCGCTGAGCGTGGGCGGCGCCTTCATCGCGCTGCTCATCACCGGCAATTCGGTGTCCATGCCGGTGGTCATCGGCTTCCTGATGCTGATGGGCATCGTGACGAAGAACGCCATCCTGCTGGTGGATTTCGCCATCGAGTCCATGCACCAGGGCGTCGACCGCTTCACCGCCCTCATCGAGGCCGGCCGCAAGCGGGCGCAGCCCATCGTCATGACCACCATCGCCATGGTGGCGGGCATGGTGCCCTCGGCGCTGGCGCTGGGCGAAGGCGGCGCCTTCCGCGCGCCCATGGCCATCGCGGTCATCGGCGGCCTCATCACCTCCACGGTCCTGTCGCTGGTGTTCGTGCCGGCGGTGTTCACGGTGATGGACGATCTGAGCCACTTCCTCGGCCGCATCTTCGGCCGCTTCATCGGCGGCAAGGACGAGCCGGACGGCCACGACATGCCTCCGGCCCTGCACCATCCGGCCGGCGAGTAGCGCTCCTTTCATCCTCCATCCAGCGGCCCTCCCCTCCATCCGGACGGGAGGGCCGCTTGACTCGTGCCGCTATCTGTACCATTCAGTACATTATTGACTGATCAGTACAGGAGAGACCCATGGCCCGCCCGCCGCTGCCGCCCTTCACCGTCGAGACCGCCGCGCAGAAGGTGCGCATGGCGGAGGATGCCTGGAACACCCGCGACCCGGAGCGCGTCTCCCTCGCCTACACGCCCGACAGCCGCTGGCGGAACCGCTCGGACTTCCTCACCGGCCGCGCCGAGATCGTCACCTTCCTCACCGCCAAGTGGCGGCGGGAGCTGGACTATCGCCTCATCAAGGAGCTGTGGGGGCTGAACGACAACCGCATCGCGGTGCGCTTCCAGTATGAGTGGCACGATGTCGATGGCGCGTGGTACCGCTCCTATGGCAACGAGCAGTGGGAGTTCGACGCCGAAGGCCTGATGCGCCGGCGCGAAGCCTCCATCAACGACGTGGCGATCGCCGAAAGCGACCGCCGCTTCCTGTGGCCCCTCGGCCCGCGTCCGGCGGACCGTCCGGGCCTCACCGAACTGGGGATGTGATGGCACGAACGGTGGCCGAGCGCGCGGACATCCTGCCCCTCCTGGGCGAGGTGTTCCGCGAGCACGGATACGAGGGGGCGAGCCTCGCCCACATCACCGCCCGCACCGGGCTCGGCAAGGGCAGCCTCTATCACTTCTTCCCCGGCGGGAAGGAGGAGATGGCAGCCGCCGTGCTCAAGGAGATCGACGGCTGGTTCGAGGCCAATGTCTACGCCCCGCTGCGCGCGGACGAAGACCCGGCCGCCGCGATACGGGACATGCTGGCCCGCACCGATGCCTATTTCCGCTCCGGCCGGCGGGTGTGCCTCGTGGGCGTGTTCGCCCTCGGCGAGGTGCGCGACCGGTTCGGCGAACAGGTCGCCTCCTACTTCGCCCGCTGGCGCGAGGCCCTCGCCGCCGCCCTCGGCCGCGCGGGCCTGCCTTCCGCTGAAGCGGACGACCGGGCGGAGGAAGCGGTGCTCGCCATCCAGGGCGCGCTGGTGCTGGCCCGTGCGCTGAATGATCCCGCCGTGTTCGGCCGGGCGCTGGAGCGGCTGGGCCGGCGGCTGCTGGACGGGCTATAAGACCACCAATATAATCAACTTAATTCAGACTTGACGCGTTCGATAAACCGAACGATATTGCCGCCATGTTCGCCCCGGAACGGATGGGCCCTGCCATGATGATGTGTCGCTGACAGCCGCTGGAGCGGCGTGAAACCGCCGAATGCCGCGCCAAGCGCGGCCCTGTCCCGGTTGCGCCGACACCCATCCTTTCCCAAGCCGGCTGTTCCCGCCTCCGCCCCTACCGCCGCTTGAATGCGCCGGGCGCAGGACCGGATTGACGAACAGCCGGTGATGCCGGAGCCTTTCATGAATGCCCCCCTGACTTTGGCGGCCGCCGTGCCTACCCTCCCCGAACCGTCCGTTTCCGCCGCCGCCATCACGGTGCCCGCGCGCTCCATCATCCGCTTCGAACGGGTGGCGAAGACCTTTCCGGCGCGCCGCGGCCATGCGGCGGTGCATGCCCTCTCCGACATCACGCTGGACGTGCCCGAGGGCGCGATCCTCGGCGTCATCGGCCGGTCGGGGGCGGGCAAGTCCACCCTCATCCGCCTCGTCAACGGGCTGGAGAAGCCCTCCGGCGGACGCGTGCTGGTGGACGACGTGGACATCGGCGCCCTCGACGAGACCGCGCTGCGCAAGGAGCGCCGCTCCATCGGCATGATCTTCCAGCACTTCAACCTGCTGGCGCGCCGCACCGCCTTCGACAATGTGGCCCTGCCGCTGGAGATTGCCGGCGTCCCGAGCTCTGAAATCAAGGCGCGGGTGGAGCCCCTGCTCGATCTTGTCGGCCTGTCCGACAAGCGCGACCGCTACCCCGCCGAACTCTCCGGCGGCCAGAAGCAGCGCGTCGGCATCGCCCGCGCGCTCGCCACCAAGCCCCGCGTGCTGCTCTCGGATGAAGCGACCTCGGCCCTCGATCCCGAGACCACCGAGCAGATCCTCGCTCTGCTGCGCCGGGTGAATGCGGAACTGAACCTCACGGTGCTGCTCATCACCCACGAGATGGCGGTCATCAAGGCGGTGGCCGACAAGGTGGCGGTGATCGATGGCGGCCGCATCGTGGAAGACGGCGCCACCTATGAGGTGTTCGCCCGCCCGCGCCACCCCACCACCCGCTCCTTCCTCGCCGCGCTGACGGCGAAAAGCCTGCCCCGCCGCGTCGCCGAGCGCCTGTCCGCCGAGCCGCGGGACGGCCGCGACCAGGCGGTGCTGCGCATCGTCTTCACCGGCGACCACGCGCAGGACCCGGTTCTGTCGCGGGTGTCGCGCCTGCTCTCGGTGGACGTGAACATCATCCAGGCCCAGGTGGACGAGATCGCCGGCACGCCCTTCGGCGTCATCGTGGTCTCGGTGCCCGGCGACGCCCCCACCGTGAGCGCCGTCATCAATGCCGTGGAGCGGCTCAACCTGACGGCGGAGGTCCTCGGCTATGTTTGACATCACCTTCGGCCTGCTGCCGCCCACCATCGTCGATCTCATCATCGACGCCACCCAGCAGACGCTCTACATGGTGGCCGTCTCCGGCGCGCTCGGCACCCTCATCGGCCTGCCGCTGGGCGTGTTCCTCGCCACCAGCCGGGCGGGCGAGCTGTTCGCCGCGCCGTGGCTCAACCAGACCCTCGGCCTCGTGGTGAATGCGGCGCGTTCCACGCCCTTCATCATCCTGGTGGTCGCCATCATCCCCTTCACCCGCCTCGTGGCGGGCACCTCCATCGGCACCAGCGCGGCCATCGTGCCGCTGACCGTGGCGGCGGCGCCCTTCATCGCCCGGCTCATCGAGGCCGCCATCCGCGAGGTGGACCAAGGGCTGGTGGAGGCCGCGCGGGCCATGGGCGCGAGCCCCGTCCAGATCGTCGCCAAGGTGCTGCTGCCGGAGGCGCTGCCCGCCATCACGCTGGCCCTCACCCTCGCGGCGGTGTCGCTGCTCGGCTACTCGGCCATGGTGGGCGCGGTGGGCGGCGGCGGTCTCGGCGACCTCGGCATCCGCTTCGGCTACCAGCGCTTCATGCCCGAAGTGATGGCGGCGGTGGTGATCGTGCTCATTCTCCTCGTGCAGGCGGTACAGACGCTCGGCGATCTCCTCGCCCGCCGCCTCGACAAGCGCAGCCGCGGCTGAGCCCCGGCGCGCACCGACCCTTTCAAATTCAGATGGAGGTTTCCATGAAGGCCCTGGCGCTGGCGCTTGCCGCCGGCATTTCCCTCGTCGCGTTTTCCGCCGCCGCCGAGACCATCAAGGTCGGCGTCACTCCCGGTCCGCACGCCCAGATCCTGGAGAAGGTGAAGGAAGAGGCGGCCAAGAAGGGGCTCGACATCAAGGTGATCGAGTTCTCCGACTACGTGGTGCCCAATGCCGCTTTGTCGTCCGGCGACATCGAGGCCAATTCCTTCCAGCACCAGCCGTATCTCGACAACCAGATCGCCGATCGCGGCTACAAGATCGTTCCCGTGGGCACCACGGTGAACTTCCCCATCGGCGTCTATTCCACCAAGTACAAGAAATTCGAGGACATCCCGGCGGGCTCCTCCATCGGCATTCCCAACGATCCCACCAATGGCGGCCGCGTGCTGCTGCTGCTCGCCGACAAGGGCATCATCAAGCTCAAGGACGGCGTGGGCGTGAAGGCCTCCGTGGTCGATGTGGTGGAAAACCCGAAGAAGCTGAAGTTCGTGGAGATCGACGCGGCGCAGCTGCCCCGCTCCCTCCCCGACCTCGCGGCGGCGGGCATCAATACCAATTATGCCAAGGAGGCCGGCCTCGACCCGGTGAAGGACCCCATCCTGCGCGAGGAGCCCAAGGGCCCCTACGTGAACGTCATCGCCGTGCGCGCGCAGGACAAGGACAAGCCATGGGTGAAGACCTTCGTCGAGACCTACCACTCGCCGGAGACGCGCACCTTCATTCTCGAGACCTTCAAGGGCGCGGTTCTGCCGAGCTGGTGATGTGTGGGGGGTGAAGTTCTACTTCACCGCCACGATGAAGAAGCGGGGGAAGGCGAGGAGCACCTTGCCATCCACCCTCGGTAGATAGGCATCGGAGAGGCGGGCGGCGTATTCCTCCAGGAACTGCGTGCGCTCGTCGCCTTCCAGCGGATCGATGAAGGGGCGCAGGCCCGTGCCCTTCACCCACTCCACGATGGCCGGGATGCCATCCAGCGGGTGGTTGTAGATGGTGTGCCACACGTCCACCGCCCCCGCGTGGGGCTTCAGCATGTCGTAATAGGCGCCCGGCTCCGGCAGCACGGTGCGGGCGCGGGTGGCGGTGTGGAGCGTATCCGCCCACGGGCCGGCCATGGCGGTCTCACGCATGGCGACGTGGGACGGCTCTTCCAGATTGTCCGGCATCTGCACCGCCAGCACCCCTCCGGGTGCCAGCAGCGACATGAGGCGCGGCAGCAGGGTGGCGTGATCCGGCACCCATTGCAGCACGGCGTTGGCGTAGATGAGGTCCGCCGGCTTCGGCAAGGTGAAGGTGGAGGCGTCGCCGAGCGCGAAGGTAACGCCCGGCAGGCGGGCGCGGGCCGCCTCCAGCATGGCCGGTGAGGTGTCGAGGCCGAGGAGTTCGGCGCCGGGGAAGCGCTGCGCCAGGATGTCGGTGGAATTGCCGGGGCCGCAGCCGAGATCCACCACGAACGCCGCGCTCTGAAGCGGCACCGCCGCGAGAAGATCGCGCGCCGGGCGGGTGCGCTGGTCCTCGAACTTCAGATATTGGCTGGCGTTCCAGTCGGCGGGCATCGGCGGCTCCGGGCGCGAGGGACCAGGCAGCGCCACGGCGCGGCGCCGCAAGGGATATCCCTGCTTATACCAGCTTGACCGCAGAGGCGACCGGCACGGCGCAGGTTCTCATCCCTAGGGGATGGGCTTGCCGGAGATCGGAAGGAAGATGGGGCGCGAAATGCGCGGGGCTCGACGGCGAAGGCCGGAGGGAGAGCGCGAGAGGAAACGCGCGAGACAGTCGGCAGGACGAACAGGCCGACCCGTCCAAAAAAACGCCACGGCGCGCGCGGAGGTGCGCCGTGGCGAAGTCGTCAGGCCGCAGCCGAGACGTCGGTGGAGACCGACGAAATGGTCTTCAGGATCTGGGAGGCGATCTGGTAGGGGTCGCCCATGGAGTTCGGGCGGCGATCCTCGAGATAGCCCTTGTAATCGTTGCGGATGAAGGAGTGCGGGACGCGGATGGACGCGCCACGGTCCGCAACGCCGTAGGAGAACTTGTTCCACGGCGCGGTCTCATGCTTGCCGGTGAGGCGCATGTGGTTGTCCGGGCCATAGACGGCGATGTGGTCATCGAGGTTGGCCTCGAACGCCGCCATCAGCTTCTCGAAATACTCCTTGCCACCCACTTCACGCATGTAGGAGGTGGAGAAGTTGGCGTGCATGCCCGAGCCGTTCCAGTCGGTGTCGCCGAGCGGCTTGCAGTGGAACTCGATGTCCACGCCATACTTCTCGGTGAGACGCAGGAGCAGGTAGCGGGCCATCCACACTTCGTCGGCGGCCTTCTTGGAGCCCTTGCCGAACACCTGGAATTCCCACTGGCCCTTCGCGACTTCCGCGTTGATGCCCTCGTGGTTGATGCCGGCGGCGAGGCAGAGGTCGAGGTGCTCCTCGACGATCTGGCGGGCGACGTCGCCCACGTTCTTGAAGCCGACGCCCGTGTAATAGGGGCCCTGCGGCGCGGGATAGCCGGCCTCGGGGAAGCCGAGCGGGCGGCCGTTCTTGTAGAAGAAGTATTCCTGCTCGAAGCCGAACCAGGCGCCGGCATCATCGAGGATGGTGGCGCGCTTGTTGGACGGGTGCGGGGTGACGCCGTCCGGCATCATCACTTCGCACATCACCAGGGCGCCGTTGGTGCGGGCCGGGTCGGGATAGACAGCGACCGGCTTCAGCACGCAATCCGAGCTGCGGCCTTCGGCCTGCTGGGTCGACGAACCGTCGAAGCCCCACAGCGGCAGCTCCTCGAGGCTCGGGAACACGTCATATTCCTTGATCTGGGTCTTGCCCCGGAGATTGGGAACCGGGGTGTAGCCGTCGAGCCAGATATACTCGAGCTTAAACTTTGGCATTGCAGTCTCTCTGAGCCGATGACGTGAAATTCGGGACCTTGTTTCTCGAACTCTTGATTCAGGAAGCGTCCGGCCGTGAAGGATCCACTGGCCGCGGGGGCCGGGTCATATCTAGCAATCCGCGTGCCAGCCGCGGGCCCATAGCCGGACAAGGGCTTTTCCCGACCGGCCGCAGCGTCAGCTGCCCATTGCTGCATCAGGAATCGGCCACTCTCTTGGGCGGAACGCACACCGCGTGTGCAGCCGCTCGGTACGCGCCCGGTCGCGAGCGAAATCCGCCCCCCGCGAGGGAACAAAAGGGCGGCAGCCACGCTTGGATGTGAGCACGCCGCTGCACTGCGAAAGACGCGCGTGGGCCATGCAGCAAACGCGGAAATAAAAGAGCCAAGTGACGCCAATTTATATTTGCCTAAAATTTAGGCACTAAACTAAAATATGCCCGCATTGATGTATATGTAGGGTGCAAATCATGTTATGAAATCTGCAAGTGATGGCGCCCAGGAGGCTCATCGGACAGGAGAGCGGAGTGATGACTGCGAACCACGAGCGCGAGACGGCGAAAATCTATGTCTTCCCAGTGAAGAATGGCGCGAAGAACGGCATGCTCGCCAAAGAGGCGAAATGGGCTGCCGAGATCGCCGCCGTGGGAGCCGCGCAGGCCGTGATCGGAAGCAGCTGGTATCACGAAGAAGCGGTGAAGGCCGCCGATCTCCCCAACCGCCGCTGAACGATCGGGTCCGGTGTCGGCGCGCTCAGCGCCGGCCATCCCGCATCCGCGATGGACCGCTTCTTGCGTGACGTCCTCCCCGAGACCTCTTCGGGTAGGACTTGCGACAATGGCCCTCGACCTCAACACAGACTGGACGAACGCGGAGCTTTCTGCCCTCATCGGCTCCGTGGTGGATGACCGTGACTGGCGTCTGGAAGTGAGCAAGGACGGCATCGCCTCCCTCGCCGACAAATCCGCCAATCCCACGGGCGCGGATTATGACGAGGGCCTGCACGGCTTCTTCGAGACCTGGATGGCCGGAACCGATTTCGTCGGCCCCTCGGCCGCGGGCGACAAGGACCTGATCGGCAAGATCGCCACCGCTCTGCGCGCCAACTATCCCACCCTCAAGGCCGACAAGTTCATCTACGTGGCGCTGTAGCCGCGCGGCCTGCCCCGCTGGCAAGGGTCCCGCGCACGGCGCGCGGGACAGGGCCTCCAGAGCGCTTTCCCCTTTTTCCCAAACCCTTTAGGCTGGCCCGGCCGGTTTCCGCCGGATCGCCTCATGCGGTCACGCGCCATTCGAGATGAGTTGCGCGGGCCGCCCTGAGCGGGGTCTCGGCAGGGCAGACAAAGAGCCGCCAAGCGGCCGGGTTGGGGAGAGTCGCGTGGGAAGCGGCAGGCTGCGTTACGATCTCGAGTCTCATCCGCCGCTCCCGGTGCTCATCGGCTCGGTGGCCCAGCATATGGGCCTGATGGCGGTGACGCTGGTGTTCCCACTGCTGGTGGCGCAGGCGGCCGGCGTTGATGCCGAGATGCAGCGGCGCTATCTCGATCTGGCCATGTTGGCCATGGGGGTGGCGACCCTCTTCCAGTGCTGGGGCCGGCCCATCCTGTTTCTGCCGCGCACCGGCTGCGGCTATCTGCTGCCCGCCGTGTTCACCGCCGCCTATCTGCCCGCCGCCCTCTATGCCGCCCGCGCCGGCGGGCTGGAGGCGGTGGCAGGCATGACCATCGCGGCCGGCCTTGCCGAGGTGCTGTTCAGCCGCGTCATGCATCGCGTGCGCCCCTTCCTGCCCATCGAGATCGTCGGGCTGGTGGTGATGCTCATCGGCATCATCCTGGGCGTCGTCGCCATCAAGCTGATGGTGGGCTACAGCCAGTCGATGGCGCAGGTGACCCTCACCGGCACCGGCGGCGCGGTGGCCGGCCTCGCGGTCATGATCGCCCTCGCAGCCTGGGGCAGCCCGCCGCTGCGCGCCATGGCGGTGCTGGCCGGGCTGGCCGCCGGCTCGGCGGTGCACCTCGCCCTCGGCTTCGGCGCGCCGCGGCCAGAGGTGTCGGTAAAGCCCCTGCTGGAGCTGATCCGCTGGCCGCTGGTGGTGCCGAGCTTCAGCGTCGGGCTGCTGCCCGGCTTCCTCGCCGGGGCCCTCGCCTGCATCCTGCGCAGCTTCGGCGACATGGTGGCGAGCCAGCGCGCCAACGATCCGCAATGGCGCCGGCCGGACTATGCCAATATCGAGGCCGGCGTGCTGGCGGATGGCCTCGGCACCCTGTTTGCCGGGCTCATCGGCACCATGGGCCTCAACACCTATTCCGCCAGCGTGGGCCTTTCGGTCGCCACCGAGGTCAAGGCCCGGCGGGTGGGGCTGGGCGTCGGCATCGGCTGGATCGCGCTTGCCTTCATTCCCGGCTCGTCGGTGGTGGTGATGGCCATTCCCCGGCCGGTGCTCGGCGCGGCCTTGCTGTTTGCCTCCGCCTTCATCGTGCTCTCCGGCATTTCCATCCTCGGCCAACGGATGCTGGATGCGCGGCGCACGATCGTGGTGGGCCTCGGCTTCCTCATTGGCATCTCCTTCGACGAGATTCCGGATTTCTACGCCCGGGTGCTCTCCGAATCGGCGCGGGAGCTGGTCACGTCCTCGCTGGTGCTCGGCCTGTTCACCGCGCTTGCGCTGAACGCTTTGTTCCGCATCGGCGCGGTGAAGAGCCATCGTCTGGTCTGGTCGCCGGCCGAGGGCCATGCCGCCCTGCACCAGTTCCTCATGGACGCCGCCGCCGCCGATGGCGCCCGCACCGAGGAGGTGGGGCGCATCGCCCAGATCGCCGAGGAATTCGCCACCGCCGCCCCCTCTCTCGCCGAGGGGCCGGTGGAGGTGACGACGCGGTTCGATGAATTCGTGCTGGACGTGTCCTTCGCCTGGGCCGGCGGTGCGCTCCAGCCGGGGCCGGCGCCGAGCTTCGACACCGGCGTGGACGAGGACGCCATGCTCAACGGCATCACCTTCCACCTCATCCAGCGCCTCGCCGACCGCACCCACCGCCGCACGCTGCCGGACGGGCGGCAGGAACTGCGCTGCGAGGTGGACCAGTAGGCGACCGCCGATGGCGGGCCTCAACTGCCGGTGGTATGCGTAGTGCGGTTGGTCGCAGGATGTTTGGGGGCACGACGATGGCGGGCATGCGTACTGTCGGGGCCTGCCTCACCCTTGCTTTGGGGCTCCTCGTCCCGGCGAGCGCCACCCTGGCGGCACCGGCGTCCGGGACGACCGATTCGCAGAAATTCCAGAGCTATCTCTATTCCGACGCCTACAGGGTCGCGCTGGCGCACGCGTGGAAGAAGGTGCCGCCGGCCTCGCTGCCCACCTGCGCCAACCTCACCGATGGCGATGTCTCGGTGACGCTGCAGCAGGAGGTGTCCTTCGATGCCAAGGGCCTGCCCAGGTCCGGCGCGTGGTGGGGGCATTATCCCATCAAGGGCTGCGGCACGGAGCGCATCATCAACATCCTGTTCCGGGCCGAGCCCTCGGGCGTGCGCTTCCTGGTGACGCTGCCGGGCCGTACACGCGCCAACATCGTGCTCCAGCGCGATGCGCTCACCTATGCCTTCATCGGCGCCGGCACCAAGGTGGCCGACTGCAAGGACATGGAGGTGGCGGACACCGCCTTCGACGGCTTCGGCCTTTCCGCCGGCGACAAGTCGGCGCCGGAGACCGGCCCATGGCGCGAGACATGGACGGTCGCCGCCTGCGGGAAGATGCTGGCGGTGCCGATGGAATTCATCCCCGACGCCACCGGCACCACCATCAACCAGCGCCCCGCCGAGGTGCGGCAGCTGAAGAAGTGAAGCCTCAGGCGAATTCCCGCGCCGCATCCTGAAGGAAGGCGTGGACATAGGGCGCGAAGGAGCGCCAGCACTCCAGCCGGAAGGCCTCCCCCACCCGCACCAGCACCACCTCCGTCTTGCCCAGCAACGTGCGCGTGGCCGAGCCGGGCGGGAAGGCAGTGTCGGACAGGTCGAGGGCGATCCCGGCATTGAGGATGTCCGCCGCGTGCGGACCGCTCAAGAGGAACGCCGCATTGCGGTGCCCCACCGCCACCAGCGAAAAGAAGCGGCCGGCGAGATCGGCGGCGATCGCCGGCTCGGCGGCAGTCCCCTCCCCCTCGGGACAGACCAGCAGCCACTCCCCCGGCCCGAGGCGGGCGGCGAAGCGCTCCGGCGTGCCGCGCACGCTGTTGAGGGAGCCGGAGAGATCGAAGCCCCCGGCGCCTGCCGGCAGCACGGCGCCGCGCGGCGCCTTCATCTGCAGCACGAAGCGGTCGGCGGCCGGCAGCACCCGCACGGCACCGGATGCCGAGGGGGCGAGGATGGGCGCGCGCCGCGCTTGGATGGCAACCGGCTCAGGCATGAACGCCTCCTTCCACAAAACCTTCCACCCTTTTGCCCTCGGGATCGAGGAACACCGGGGCCACCACCTTCACCGCCGTGAAACCGGCCGGCGTCGTCACAAAGAGCGTCTCGCCCATCCGCGCCCGCCCGCCGGAGACCACCGCCAGCGCGATGGGATGGTTGAGGGTGGGGCTGAGATAGGAGGAGGTGACATGCCCCAGCATCTTCATGGGCAGCGCCTGTTTGGTGTCGGCGACGATCTGCGCCCCCTCCTCCAGCACCGTGCGCCCATCCGCCGAGAGCAGCCCGACCAGTTGCTTGCGATCCGCCCGCGCCATGTCCGGCCGGGCGAGCGAACGCTTGCCGACAAAATCCTTCTTCGCCTTGGAGATCATGCCGGAGAGGCCGACATCATCCGGCGTCACCGTGCCGTCCGTCTCCTGCCCGACGATGATGAAGCCGCGTTCTGCGCGCAGCACGTGCATGGCCTCGGTGCCGTAGGGCGTGATGCCAAAGCGCTGGCCGTAGGCGAACAGCGCCTCCCACACGGCTTGAGTGAAATCCGCCGGCACGTTGATCTCGAAACCGAGCTCGCCGGTGAAGGACACGCGCATGAGCCGCGTCGGCACGCCGAGGATTTCCCCCTCGCGCACCGCCATCTGGGGGAAGGCCTGGGGCGAGAGGTCGATGCCGGAAACGAAGGGGGCAATCACCTCGCGCGCCCGCGGCCCCTGCACGGCGATGACGCCCCATTGCTCGGTGATGGAGGTGAGGAAGACGTCGAGGTCCGGCCACTCCGTCTGGAGATAGTCTTCCATGTGCGCCATCACCCGCGGCGCGCCGCCGGTGGAGGTGGTGACGTGGAAGCGGTCCGGCGCCATGCGGGCGACGATGCCGTCGTCGAGGATGAAGCCGTCTTCCTTCAGCATCAGGCCGTAGCGGCACTTGCCCGGCTCGAGCTTGGTCCAGCCGTTGGGATACATGCGGTTCATGAACTCGGCCGCATCCGGCCCCACCACCTCGATCTTGCCGAGGGTGGAGGCATCGAGCAGGCCGACGCTTTCGCGCACCGCCCGGCATTCGCGGGCCACCGCCGCGTGCATGTCCTCGCCCGGCTTGGGGAAGTACCAGGCGCGGCGCCACAGGGCGACATTCTCGAACTTCGCGCCCTGCTTCACCGCCCACTCATGCACCGGCGCGGTGCGGATGGGATCAAAGGTCTCGCCACGCGCCGTGCCGACGATGGCACCGAAGGTGACGGGCGTATAAGGCGGGCGGAAGGTGGTGGTGCCCACCTGCGGGATGTCCTTGGCCAGGATCTCCGAGACGAGGCCGAGGGCGGCCATGTTGGAGGTCTTGCCCTGGTCGGTGGCCATGCCGTTGGTGGTGTAGCGCTTCACATGCTCGACGCTCTCGAACCCCTCGCGCACCGCAAGGCCGATGTCCTTGGCAGTCACGTCGTTCTGGAAGTCTAGGAAGGCGCGCACCTTCTTTGGATCGGCATCGGTGGGCAGCACCCGCGCCGCCCTGAAGCCGGTGGGGGTGGCGGGCGCCGCCGCGAAGGCGCGGGTTGACGGCACGCCGGCCGCTTCCGCGCCGGCCGCCCAGCCCTCGGCGAGGACGGCGGCGAGGTCATAGGTGCCCTTGCATGCGCCGGCCGAGCGCTCCGCCTGCACGGACGTGCCCGGCACGAAGGCGTCGATCTCGGTGCGGAATGTGAGCTTGCCGCGCGACTGGGAGAAGAGATGCACCGCCGGCGTCCAGCCGCCGGACATACCGACGCAATCGCAGGCCAGCGTCCGCCGCGCGCCGACGCGTCCGGCCGCAAGCGGCGCCACGATCAGCCCCGTCACCACCTTGCCGCCGGTGGAGCCCACCACGGTGTGGCCGGCGAGAAGCTCGATGCCGGAGAGGAGGGCGCGCTCGGGGCCGATCTCCGCCTCGGGGCGCAGGTCCACGAGGGTCACGTCCAGCCCCGCCGCCTTGGCATCCGCCGCCGCGCGATAGGCGGAAGCGCCGTTGGTGGCGAAGACGATGCGGCGGCCCGGCGCCACGCCGTAGCGGTTCACATAGGTGCGCACGCTCTCGGCCAGCATGATGCCCGGCCGGTCGTTGTCGGCGAAGCCGAGCGGACGCTCATGGGCTCCGCTGGCGAGCACCACCTCTTTCGCCCGCACCTGCCACAGCCGCTCGCGCGGCAGCTTGGCGTCCGGCGTGGCGAGGTGGTCGGTGACACGCTCGGTGAGGACGACGTGGTTGTGGTTGTAATAGCCGAACGCCGTGGTGCGGTTGAGCAGGGTCACGTTCGCCCGCGCGGCCAGCGTCTTCAGCGCCTCCTCCACGAAGGCCGAGGCTGTCTTCCCATCGATGGTGGCGGTGAGATCGGCGAGGAGGCTGCCGCCCATCTCCGCCTGCTCGTCGGCGAGGATCACGCGCTTGCCCGCCTCCGACGCCGCCAGCGCCGCCGCGAGGCCGGCCGGGCCCGCGCCCACCACCAGCACGTCGCAATGGGTGTTGCGATGGACGTAACGGTCCGCGTCCGGCGCGTCCGGCGCCACGCCGAGGCCGGCGGCGGCGCGGATGGCGGGTTCATAGAGCTTGTCCCAGAAGGACCGCGGCCACATGAAGGTCTTGTAGTAGAAGCCCGCCGTCAGCACGGGGGCGACGAGGTCGTTCACCTGCCCGATGTCGTGCTCCAGCGACGGCCAGTGGTTCTGCGAGGAGACCTTCAGGCCGGACACCGCCTCCACCACCGTGGCGCGGTTGTTGGGGGCGGACCGGCCGGGGCCGCGATCCACCTGGAACAGGGCGTTGGGCTCGTCCGCGCCATGGGTCAGCACACCGCGCGGGCGGTGATACTTGAAGGAGCGGCCCATCAGCCTGATGCCGCTGGCGAGCAGCGCCGAGGCGAGCGTATCGCCTTCATAGCCCTCGACGGTACGGCCGTTGAAGGTGAAGGCGATGGGCTTCGTCCGGTCGACGCGGCCACGGCCGGGAATGCGGAAATCCTGCGCCATCAGCGGCCTCCCGTGATGTCGGGACGGGGCTCGCCCATCTCGTAGGTGGTGATGAAGGCGTCGCTCACCGTGTTGCGCAGCGCGTTGAACCAGCGGCCGCAGCCGTGGGCATGCAGCCAGCGCTCGGCATGGACGCCCTTCGGGCTGGTGCGGGCGAAGAGATATTCGGCCCAGGCGGCGTCATCGAGGGCATCGGGATCGGCCGGGCGGGCGATGTGCGCCTCGCCGCCGCAGCGGAATTCCACCTCGGGGCGCGGCCCGCAATAGGGACAGGGAACGAGCAGCATCTTGGACCTCAATGCGCCACCGCCGCCGCCGCCGCCTCGTCGATGAGGCGGCCGGTGCGGAAGCGGTCGAGGGTGAAGGGGGCGTTGACGGGGTGGGGCTCGTCGCGGGCGATGGTGTGGGCGAACACATGGGCCGAGCCCGGCGTCGCCTTGAAGCCGCCCGTGCCCCAGCCGCAATTCACATAGAGGCCCTTCACCGGCGTCTTGCCGATGATGGGCGAGCGGTCCGGCGTCACGTCGACGATGCCGCCCCAGTTGCGCAGCATCTTCATGCGCGTGAACTGGGGGAACAGCTCGCAGATGGCATCCAGCGTGTGGGTGGTGATGTGGAGGCCGCCCTGCTGGCTGTAGGAGACGTACTGGTCCGTGCCCGCCCCGATCACCAGCTCGCCCTTGTCGGACTGGGAGATGTAAGCGTGCACCGCGTTCGACATGAGCACGCAGGGGAAGCACGGCTTCACCGGCTCGGAGACCAGCGCTTGAAGGGGGAAGCTCTCCAGCGGCATCCGCACCCCGGCCATGGCCATGACCATGGAGGTATGCCCCGCCGCCGAGACGCCGATCTTCTTCGCACCGATCGGCCCGCGCGTGGTCTCCACCCCGGTCACGGCCCCGTCCGGCCCGCGATGGATGGCCGTGACCTCGCAATTCTGGATGATGTCGACACCGAGCGCGTCGGCGCCGCGGGCATAGCCCCACACCACCGCGTCGTGCCGCGCCGTACCGCCCCGCCGCTGGAGGGCGCCGCCGAGCACGGGATAGCGGATGTCCGGCGAGATGTTCAGCTGCGGGCAGAACTCCTTGGTCTGTTCCCGCGTCAGCCATTCATTGTCGATGCCGTTGAGGCGGTTGGAATAGACGTGGCGCTTGAAGCTCTGCACGTCGTGCTGGTTGTGGGCCAGCATCAGCACGCCGCGCTGGGAGAACATGACGTTGTAGTTCAGCTCCTGCGAGAGCCCTTCCCACAGCTTCACCGCGTGCTCGTAGAGGGCGGCGCTTTCGTCATAGAGGTAGTTGGAGCGGATGATGGTGGTGTTGCGGCCGGAATTGCCGCCGCCGATCCAGCCCTTCTCCAGCACCGCGATGTTGCGGAGGCCATGCTCCTTCGCGAGGTAGTAGGCGGCACCGAGCCCATGGCTGCCGCCGCCGATGATGATGACATCGTAGGCCGGCTTGGGCGTCGGGTTGCGCCACTGGCGGCTCCAGCCCTGATGGGCGTTCAGCGCCTCGGAAAGGAGGGTGGGAAGGGAGAAGCGGCGCATTTGGGTCTCTGAATGGAGAAACCGGGGGTGTCCCCTGTTCGACCGTGACAATGCGCCCGCCCGCTGCCCCGCTCTCGTGGAAATGCGACGGCAAACTGGAATGGAGGCGACACAGACGCCCGTCTGCCGCTGCGTCTACCGCTGCGCCGTCTGCCGCTCCGGCACCGGCGCGGCCGGGCAGAAAATGGCGCCATCCCTCAAAAATGAACGCAAGATAAGGTGTGACGCGGAAGCCGCGACGCTATAAGGAGCCGATGAGGCGCTCTCCCGGCGGTGGTCCAGGGGGAGCAGCCGCCCCGCCATGGCGCCGACGGGCCCCGTGGCCGAACCCGAGAGTCGAGCGCGAGCAAGAGATGAGCACGAGCCGAGACGCGTCCTTCCTCGATGCCGCACGCCGGGAGCCGCCGGCCGCCTCGTCTGCCCGTCCGCGCCCGCCGGTCATCGACCGCACCAGCCTCGCCCGCGCCTTCGACGACCTCTCGGTCTATATGAATGCCTGCATCCTCGGTCAGCCGGCCTTCGTGGAGCTGCTGCTGATCGCCGTGCTCGCCGACGGCCACCTTCTGGTGGAAGGCGCGCCGGGCCTTGCCAAGACCAAGGCCATCAAGGCGCTGGCCCACGCCATCGACCTCACCGACCAGCGCATCCAGTTCACGCCGGACCTTCTGCCCTCCGACCTCACCGGCACCGACATCTACAGGCCCGAGGACGGCAGCTTCCAGTTTCAGGAAGGGCCGGTGTTCCACAATTTCATCCTGGCGGACGAGATCAACCGCGCGCCCGCCAAGGTGCAGTCGGCACTGCTGGAAGCCATGGCGGAGCGTCAGGTCACGGTGGGGCGCACCACCCGCCGCCTGCCGCCGCTCTTCATGGTGATGGCGACCCAGAACCCCATCGAGCAGGAGGGCACCTATCCCCTGCCCGAAGCGCAGCTCGACCGCTTCCTCCTGCATGTGCGCATCGACTTCCCCGATCTCGACGCCGAGCGCCAGATTCTGCGCCTCGTGCGTGGCGAGGCCCGGGGCGAATCGCCGGATTTCGGCGCGCCTTTGCCGCAGGAAGTGGTGTTCGCCGCCCGGCGGGAGGTGCTGGCCGTGCACATGGCGGAGCAGGTGGAGGAATATCTGCTCCAGCTGGTGCAGGCGACGCGCCGTCCCGAGCTTTACGGCGCGGATCTCCAGGGTCTCGTCGGCTTCGGCGCCAGCCCGCGCGGCACCATCGCCCTCGACCGCTGCGCCCGCGCCCACGCCTGGCGGCGCAAGCGCGATTATGTGATCCCCGAGGACGTGCAGGCCATCGCCAAGCCCGTGCTGCGCCATCGCGTGCTGATGACCTTCGAGGCCGAGGCCGACGGCGTGACCAGCGACGACTTCATCGACCTGCTGCTCGCCCGCGTGCCGGTGGGCTGAGGCGACACACTCCATGGCCGAGCGCGATCCGCTCCGGGGCGTCGTTGCCCGCCTCGCTGACCTGGTGGCGGCGCGTCCGCGCGTCCAGGGCGGCTTCTCGGGCGGCAAGCGCGTCAGCAGCCAGCTCTACGGGGGCCACAGCTCCTCCTTCCGCGGCCGCGGCATGGAGTTCGACGAGGTGCGCGTCTACCATCCCGGCGACGACGTGCGCACCATCGACTGGCGGGTCACGGCCCGCACCGGAAGGACGCACACCAAGCTGTTTCAGGAAGAGCGCGAGCGCCCGGTGCTGGTGCTGGTGGATGCCCGCGCCTCCATGCGCTTCGGCACCCGCGATTGCTTCAAGTCGGTGCTGGCGGCCAAGGCGGCCGCCGTGCTGGCGTGGATCGGCATCGGCGGCGGCGACCGGGTGGGCGGGCTGGTCCTCTCCCCGTCCGGCATCATCGCACTGCGGGCCGAGCGCACCCGCCGGCGCATCCTCGCCTTCGTGCGCTCCATCGCCGACGCCACCGCCGAGCGCCTCGGCCCGCCCGGCTCCGAACCCACTTTGGCGGAGGCGCTGGCGCGGCTGCGGCCGCTGGTGAAGCCCGGCACGCTCATCTTCCTCGTCTCCGATTTCGCCGATCTCGATGAGCACGCCGCCCGCGAACTCGGCCGCATCGCGCTGGACGGACATGTCACCTGCCTGTTCGTCTATGACCGGCTGGAGACGCAGATGCCCTCCGGCGGCGTCTTCCCCGTCACCGACGGCGTATCGGTCGCCCGGCTCGACGACAGCCGCGCGGCGCAGCGGGAGGGCTATGCCCGCCGCTTTGCCGAACGCCGCGGCGCGCTGGAGCGGCTCTGCCGCGAGCGCGGCCTCACCCTGATGGACCTCGAGACCGGCTGCGACCCGGCGGAAGTTCTCAATCCCGAGCGGATGCGGCAGGCGGCGGCCTCGGCCCGGGCGGGCGCAGCCGGGGCCATTGCGCCCGGCGCAGGACGGACGGTGGCGCGATGACCACCCCCGCCATTCCCCCCGCACCCACCGCGCCGGGGGCCGCCGCCGGCCCCACCCCGCTCATCGCGCCCGGAGGCGCCCCGGCGGCGACACCGCCCAATTTCCAGACGCCGAATTTCCTCAACGGAGCGCCGCCCACCCCGCCGGTGCCGGGCTCGGCCGAGGACCCGCTGGCGGCGCTGCGCGACATCCATCTGCCCGCCGACGTGCCGCTCTTTCCGCTGGCGCCGGGCTGGTACGTGCTGGCCGGGCTGGTGGTGCTGGTGCTCCTCATCCTCGCCGTGCGCGAATGGCGCTGGCGGCAGACGCTCGCCTACAAGGCCCTGAAGATGTTCGACGCCGAGGTCGGCCGCGCCGGACCGGACGACACCCACGCCGTCGCGGTCGCCGCCTCGGACGTGCTGCGCCGTCTGGTGCGCGCGGAATCCGGAGAGGCGAAGGCGACGCTCACCGGCGAGGCCTGGGCCCGCCAGCTCGTCACCGGCCGCGCGCCCTTCGCCCCGCGGGAGGCCGCCTTCCTCGCGCGGGCGCCCTACATGCCCCCGCAGACGGCGGAGCAGGTGGCCGCCGGCAGCATCACCCCCTCCGCCCTCGCCGACGCGGTGCGGCGCCACATCCGGGCGCGCCGATGATTACGCTCGCCTGGCCCTGGATGCTGGCGCTGCTGCCGGCCCCCCTCCTCGCCCGTTTCGTGGTGCCGCGCGCCCGCGAGCAGAAGGCCGGCGCGCTGCGCCTGCCCTTCTTCGCCGCCCTCGCCCGGGCCGGGCTGGTGACGCCCGCCCGGCCGGCCTGGAGCAAGACGCGCCTCGCCGCGCTCGCCTTCATCTGGACGCTGCTCGTGGTCGCCGCCGCCCAGCCCATCTATGTGGGCCGACCGGTAGAGGTTCCGGTGGAGGGGCGCGAGATCATGCTGGTCATCGATCTCTCCGCCTCCATGGCGCAGCGCGACCTCGCCCTCACCAAGCCCATGGACCGCCTGCAGGTGGTGAAGCAGGTGGCGGACGACTTCATCGCCCGCCGTGCCGGCGACCGGGTGGGCCTCATCCTGTTCAGCACCCGCGCTTATGTGCAGGCGCCCCTCACCCTCGACCGCCGGGTGGTGCGCGATCTGCTCGCCCAAGCCACCATCGGCATGACCGGGCGCAACACCTCCATCGGCGACGCCATCGGCCTCGCGGTGAAGACCCTGCGCGACGGCCCGGCCAAAGAGCGGGTGGTGGTGCTGCTCACCGACGGCGCCAACACCTCCGGCGTGCTCGATCCGCTGCAGGCCGCGGCCATCGCCGCCAAGGAGCATCTGCGCATCCACACCATCGGCGTCGGCTCCGATGCCGGGGAGTTCGTCCCCGGCGCGCCCATGAACCCGTCCTCGGACCTCGACGAGGGCGCGCTCAAGGCCATTTCCGGCCTCACCGGCGGCAAGTATTTCCGCGCCCGCGACCAGCAGGGCCTCGCCGGCATCTATGCCGAGATCGACAAGCTGGAGCCGGTGGCCGGCGATCCGCAATATGTGCGGCCGGCCCTCACCCTGTTCTTCTGGCCGCTCGGCGCCGCGCTGGTCGCAAGCTTCCTGTTCGCCGCCGCCTTGCTGCTGCGGATGCCGACCCGCCGCGCGGCAGAGGCGCCCGCGCCGCAGGATGCGCCGGCGACCGATGCCCCGTCCCTGCCGGTTGCGGAGGCGCGCTGATGGCGAGCTTCCACTTCCTGCGGCCGGAATGGCTCCTGGCGCTGCTGCCGGCGGCGATCCTCGCCGCCCTGCTCCATCGCCGGCTGCGCGAGGGCAGCAATGACTGGGCGCGCGAGGTGGACCCGCACCTCCTCGCCCACCTCGCTCTGCCGGGGCGGCGTGCCTCGGGCCAATGGCCGGCCGTGCTGCTCTTCGCCGGCTGGGTCACCGCCGTCTTCGCCATGGCCGGCCCCACCTGGCAGAAGCTGCCGCAGCCGGTGACGGGCCGGCTCGATCCGCTGGTGATCGCGGTCAATCTGGCGCCGACCATGAACGCCCCCGACGCCAGCCCCTCGCGCCTCGTCGCCGCCCGCTACAAGATCGCCGACGTGCTGCAGCGCATGCGCGGCAGCGAGGTGGCGCTGGTGCTCTATTCCGACATCCCGTTCGCCGCCGCGCCGCTGACCGAGGACGCGCACGTGGTGGCGCAGATGCTGCCGGACCTTTCCACCAGCCTCATGCGCGGCAATGCCAACCGCCCGCAGGCCGCCATCGCCATGGCCGTGGACCTGCTCAAGGGCGCCGGCGCCATGAGCGGACGCATCCTGCTCGTCACCGACGGGCCGGGCGACGAACCGGCCAAGACGCAGGCGGCGGCGAAGGCGGCCGCGGCTGAAGGCTACAAAGTGAACGTGATCGGCGTCGGCGCGGAGGGCGCCAATGGCGCGCCGGCTTTGGACACGGCGGCGCTGACGGCCATCGCCACGGCCGGACAGGGTGCCTATACGCCGCTCACCGCCGACGACCGCGACATCGCCTATGCCCTGCCCCCCGCAGCCAGCTCGAACGGCGCCGTCACCGACAGCGAGGGCTTCACCGCCGACGTGTGGGCGGACATGGGGCCTTACGTGCTGCTCCTCGCCGTGCTGCTCGCCCCCCTCGCCTTCCGCCGCGGCTGGATCGCCGTCCTCGCGTTTGCCGCCCTCGGCGGCCTCGCGGCGCCGCAGCGGGCGCAGGCGCAGACGCTGCCACAGAACCTGACGCAATCCCTGCCGCAGAGCTGGGCCGACATGTGGTGGCGCCCCGACCAGCAGGGCGCGGCGGACTACGCCCGGGGTGACTACGCCGCCGCCGCGCAGAAGTTCGAAGACCCCACCTGGAAGGCCAATGCGCTCTACAAGGCCGGCGACTATTCCGGCGCCGCCGCCGCGCTCTCCCGCCTGCCGGGCGGTGATTACAACCGCGGCAACGCTTTGGCGCGCGCTGGGCAGCTGGAGCAGGCGGTGGCCGCCTACGACAAGGCGCTGGCCGCCAACCCCGACAATGCCGACGCCAAGTTCAACCGCGATCTGGTGCAGAAACTGATCGACGCGAAGAAGAAGCAAGAGGAAGACAAGCAGAAACAGGACCAAAAGCAGAACCAGGCCGGCGGCGGCGGTGGGCAGGACCAAAACAAGGACCAGAAGCCCGACCCCAAGTCCGACCAGAAGCAGAAGCAGGACCAGAAGCCCGGCGGGGACAAGCCGCAGGACGCGCAGAACAGCCCGCAGCCGGGTCCGCTCCCCCCGCCTGCGCCGCTGCCGCCGCGCCGTCCGTCCGAGCTGGCACAGCAACAGCCTCCCCAGCAGCAACCCCAGTCGCCGCCGCCCCAGGAACAGGCCAAGCAGGCGCCGCCGCCCGATTCCCCTCCGCCCCCGCTGGCGCCGCAGGACCCATCGCAGCCGCCGCAGGAGCCGGAGGTGATGGCCGGCGACGTTCCCGCCGCGCCGGTGACGCCGAAGGCGCCGCCCCCGCCCATGCCGGACGACAAGGAGAACGGGCAGGACGCGGCGAAGCAGGACCCCAACGCCGCTTTTTCCGCGCCCCCGACCGCGCCCTCCCAGGTCGCGCAGCCGAAGCCGCCCCAGCCCACGCCCCAGGCGCCGCCAGCCGTGGCCTTCAGCGACGACGACCAGAGCCGCGAGCAGGCGCTGCGGCAGGTGCCGGACGATCCCGGCGGACTGCTGCGCGCGCGCATCCGTGCCCAATATACCGGCGGACCCGTATTCCTCTCCGAGGGGGATGCGCAATGATCCGCACGGCGCTCCGCACCTGCCTATTCGCGCTCGCCCTCGCGCTGTGGGCGACGGCCGCCCCCGCCGCATCGTTCAAGGCTACGGTGGAAAAGCCGCCGGCGGACCAGGGCGACACCTTCGAGCTGGTGCTCAGCGTGATCGGGCGGGACAGCCTGGAGCCGCCCAACATCAGCCCCCTCAACAGGGACTTCGAGATTCTCGACCGCGGCAAGCGCAGCCGCATGGAGAGCGTCAACGGCCGCATGGTGGAGGTGAACGAGTGGGTGCTGACGCTGGCGCCCAAGCGGGCCGGCCATCTCGTCATCCCGGCCCTCACCCTCGGCAGCGAGACGAGCGCGCCCATCGAGATGGACGTGGCGCCCGGCTCCACCGCCGAGCCGCCTGACGACGGCCCCATCGCCCTCTCCGTGGATGTGCTGGGCACGCCGCCCTTCTACCTCCAGAGCGAAATTCCCGTGGTCGTGCGCATGTATGACCGCGTGGGCGCCCTGGAGGCCTCGGCCGACCAGCCGGCGGCGGAGGGCGCCACCTTCACCCCCGACGGGACGCTGAAGCGCTTTTCCCGCATCTATGGCCGCCAGCGCTACCGTGTGGTGGAGCTGCGCTACATCATGCGGCCGCAGCGCACTGGCACGATCCAGATCTCCTCGGTGGCCCTGCGCGCCTCCATCCCCGTGTCCCCGCCCGGGGCGCAGGAGCAGGCGCGGGCTATGGGACGCCCCGCCATGCCGTGGCTCGGCGGCGGCTTCGATGCGGGCCGCAAGGTCACGGTATTCGCCAATCCGGTGGAGGTGACGATCCTGCCCCGCCCGGCCGGCGTCACCGGCTGGTTCCTGCCGGCACGCGCGGTGGGCCTCAAGGAGACCTGGAGCAGCCCGCCGGCCAAGGCGAAGGTGGGTGTCGCCCTCACCCGCACGCTGCGGCTGGAGGTGCAGGGCGCCAGCCCCGCCCAATTGCCGCCGCTGAAGCCGGCGGAGACGGACGGCGTGCGCCAGTATGCCGACGAGGAGCATCCCGAGGCGGCGCAGGTGGGCGGCGCGCCCGGTGCCATCGCGGAAGTCCACATCAGCGTTGTGCCCACCCGTGCCGGATCGATCACGCTGCCCGCCATCACCGTGCCCTGGTGGAACATCACCACCAACCGCGCCGAGACGGCCCAGTTGCCGCCCGTGACGCTGCAGGTGGCGGGAGCGGCCGATCCCGCCGGCATCACCCCGCCCCCCGCGCCGGCGAAAGACGCACCCAAGCCGCAGGCGACACCGGCCGACGACGCCGGCCCCCTGCCTCTGCGTGATATCGCAGCCATCGCGCTGGTGGTGGTGATGATCGGCGGATTCCTCCTGTTCTCCGGCCGGCGCGCCGGGCGCAATGCCCGCGCCATGGCCGAGCCGCCGCCCGGGCCGGTTGCCGCCCGCCCCGCGCGCCCTGGCCGCCCGGCACCGGCGCGCCCCGCCGTGCGCCGGCCGCGGCTCGCAGTGCCGGACGAGAAGACCGCCGCCGGCGCGGTGGAGGCCGCCTGCAAGGCCGGCCACGCCACGGCCGCCTATCGCGCCTATCTCGAATGGAACCGTGCCTCAGGGCCGGGCCATGCGGGCACCGCCTCGGCCCGCACGCCGGCCATGGCGGCCGCGCTGCACGAGATCAGCCGCCATCTGTATGCGGGGGATGGGGACACGTGGGACGGCCACGGCTTCCGCTCCGCCTTCGCCGCCGAGCGCAAGGCAGCCCTGAAGCCGGCCAAGGCGCGCACCGCCCGGGGTCTCGCCCCGCTCTATCCCAAGGCGCGCTGAGGGGGCTGCGCCGCCCCCAAAAGCCCGCGCGGCGATTGAGCGGAAGCAACGACGCACACCCGCGTCGCCTGAATGCTCGTGGCGCGAACTCCCGCCCTACGTCCCGCCCCACACCCGCCGCATGTATTCGGTGAAGACCGTCACGGCCGGCGCGCGAATTGGGGTCGCCCAGGCGGCGCAGGTGACGAGCTTGTCTGCCACGTCGTCGAGATCGCGGATGACGATGCCGCGCCGCTGCAGGTTGCGCACGCAGCTCGCATAGACCGAGACCCCCGCCCCCGCCGCCACCAGCCCGAAGATGCCTTCGGAGGACGACGCCTCCTGCACGATGCGCGGGGTGAAGCCCGCGCGGTGGCAGACGGCGAAGAAGGCGGTGCGGAAGGCGCCCCAGTTCTCGCCGGAGCCCAGCACGAACGGCTGGTCGGCGAGGTCGGCGAGGCGCAGCACCCGCACGTTGGAGAGGGGATGGGTGATGGGGAGCAGCGCCACGTAGCGGTTGTCGTCGAAGGCGTAGCTCTCCATGCCCGCCTCCTCGAACGGGCCGATCATGAAGCCGATATCGATGCGCTCCGCCAGCAGCGCCTCCTGCTGCTGCAGCGTCGGGGTGAAGGACAGTTCCAGCCGGATCTCCGGCCGGTAGCGGCTGAAGCTGTTGAGGAATTCCGGCAGCCGGCCGTTGATGGCGAAGTCCATGTAGCCGATGCGCAGCACGCCCACCTCGCCGCCCGCCGTACGCCGCGCGCGGCTCACCGCCCGCTCCAGCCGCGCCAGCGCCTCCCGGCTTTCCGCGAGAAAGGCCTTCCCGGCCTCGGTGAGCACCACGGTGCGGGTGGTGCGGGCAAACAGGGGCACGCCCACGTCCTGCTCCAGATCGCGGATGAGGCGGCTCATGCCCGGCTGGGTCATGTGGGCGCGCTGGGCGGCGCGGCCGAAATGCAGCTCCTCGGCGAGGAGCACGAAGCAGCGGACGTGGCGAAGATCGAAGCGCATGAGAATTCATACCGGAAAAATCATCAATAACGCCGAAATTAGAATTTCCCAAGCCACGCGACCTCGCTCACTCTTTGCCCTGCGAGCCCGGTGGCAACGGGCGGAAAATCATCAGGGATCAAGGACATGGCCTTCGAGGAAGACCTCGACGCAGCGCTGACGCGCGCCTTCGAGCAGGCAACCCAGCTCTATCAGCGCAACGGTTTCCAGCGGCGGGTCGGCTTCGGCCGGCGGCCGGCACTCATCAATGTGGACCTTGCCAATGCGTGGACCCGGCCGGGCAACCCGTTCACCTGCGACAAGATCGATGACGAGATCATCCCCGGCGTGCAGGCGCTGCTCGCCGCCTGCCGTCGCAACGGCCATCCGGTGGTCCACGTCACCACCTGCTACCAGGTGACCGACGAAACCAAGGCCGCCACCGACATGGGCCTGTGGCACCACAAGATTCCGATCGACGTGGTGGATCAGGCCAAGCCCGAGCTGTGGGCCATCGACAGCCGCATCGAACCGGTGGCGGGCGAGCAGGTGCTCATCAAGAAGCGGGCCTCGGCCTTCCACGGCACCTATCTCGCCGGCTTCCTGCGCGCCAACAATGTGGACACCATCCTGGTCACCGGCGTCACCGCCTCGGCCTGCGTGCGCACTACGCTGTGCGACGGCCTCGCCGAGGGCTTCCGCACCATCGCGGTGAAGGAATGCATCGGTGACCGCGTGCCCGGCGCAGTGGCGTGGAACCTGTTCGACATCGACGCCAAGTTCGCCGACGTGGAACCGCTTGAGCGCTGCATCGCCTATCTCGACGAGGTGGGCGGCAAGTCCAAGGCGGCCGCGTGACCTTCTCGAACCGCCGTCATGCCCCGGCTTGTCCGGGGCATCCACCCGGCCGCCCAAGCCACCACCGCAGGACGGGAGCCGCCCCGGCCCACCCGTGGATCCCCCGGACAAGCCGGGGGATGACGGTCGGTCGAAGTGGGGAAAGGGCGTTCGCACACGAGTGACTTCCCGGTGGCGCTTCCCGCGCCGCCGGCTTCTGCGTTCGACTTCAAATCATAATCCAGAGGCGAACATGACCAAGCTCATCGACCAGCTCACCGGCGCCCCCTCCCGCCGCGCCGTCCTTGCCGGCCTCGGCGCGGGCGCGGCCGCCGTCTCCCTGCCGGGCCTTGCCCGCGCGCAGGACAAGACCCTCGTCGTCTCCAACTGGGGCGGCGACTGGAACGAGCGCACCATCAAGTTCGTGGAAGCCCCGCTCGTGGAGAGCCAGGGCATCAAGATCGTCCGCGACCTCGGCATGGAGCCCGAGCGCAAGGCGAAGCTGATCGCCGAGAAGCGGCTGCGGCGCGGCACCATCGACGTCATCCACATCAACGAGGGCGACAGCGTCGAGCTTTACGCGCAGGAAGTGATCGACAATATCGACTTCTCCAAGGTGCCCAATTATGCGGACGTGGTGCCGGCGCTGAAGTCCAAGCCCTTCTTCGTCCCGTGGCTCTATAGCGGCGTGACCATCATCTACAACAAGGACAAGGTGCCGAACCCGCCCAAGTCCTATGCCGAGCTGTGGGACAAGAAATGGGCCGGCAAGATCGGCCTTACCAACCAGCTCTATTTCAACTACATCATGATGGCCGGCCTCATCAAAGGCGGCAACGTCACCAATACCGAAGAAGGCAAGGCCCGCCTCATCGAGCTGAAGGAACTCACCCAGCCGCGCATCTACGCCGCGCACCAGCAGCTCGGCGCGGGCCTCGTCAATGGCGAGGTGGACATCGCCGTGAACTACAAGGCGCGCGGCCTGCAATGGGCCAATGACGGCGCCCCCCTCGCCATCGGCTACCCGTCCGAGGGCGCCATCGCGGTGATGTTCGGCGCGGCTTTGCCCAAGAAGGCGCCGAGCCCGGATTTGTCCTTGATCTATTTCAACGCCATGCTGGACCCCAAGGCCATGGCCGGCCTTGCCGGCGCCAGCTTCTACGCCCCGGCCAACAGCAAGGCGGAGCTTTCGCCCGAGCTCAAGGCGAAGGTGGATTTCACCGCCGCCGAAGCCGCCGCACTGAAGTTCCCCGATTACGCGCACGTGGCCAAGAATACGGCGGAATGGCTGGAGTGGTGGAACAAGAACATCGCCCGCTGAGCGAGGCCGACATGACCTCCTCCGCAAGCTCCGGCGCCACTGCGCCGGTGGCGACAGCTTCCCCGCCCGCATTGCGCGGGCGGGAGGGGCGGCGGCTCGCCCCCGCCTACGGCCTCACGGCGCCGGCCACGATCTTCGTGCTGCTGGCGCTGATGGGGCCGCTCGCGCTCATGTTCCGCTATTCGCTGAACCGCTTCGTGCCGGGGCAGATGATGGTGGAGGCGCTGACGCTCGACAATTACGCGCGCTTCTTCGCCGACAGCTTCTATCAGGAGGTGCTGGGCACCACGCTGTGGATCTCCGCCCTCTCCACCCTCCTCTGCCTCGTGGCGGGCTTCCCGGTCGCCTATTTCCTGGTGCGGCAGGCAAGCGACAAATGGAAGGGGCGGCTGCTCCTGCTCATCGTGCTGCCCCTCCTCATGGGTAATGCGGTGCGGACGGCCGCGTGGATGGTCATCCTCGGCGACAAGGGCCTGTTCAACGCCGTCATCGGCGCCATCGGCATCTCGCCGGTGAAGCTGATGTACACGCCCACCGCCGTGGTCATCGGCCTCGTCTCGGTGCTGCTGCCCTTCATGATCGTGACGCTGCAAAGCGTCATCGAGGGCATCGACGCGAACCTTGAGTCCGCCGCCCAGTCGCTCGGCGCCTCCCACCTCACGGTTCTCCGCCGCGTGGTGCTGCCTCTGGCTCTGCCCGGCATCCTCGCGGGGACGATGCTCTGCTTCATCCTCTCCATGAACGCCTATGCGACGCCGGTGCTCATCGGCGGGCCGAGCTTCCACATGATGGCGCCCACCGTCTACCAGCAGGTGGCCAAGGCCATGAACTGGCCCTTCGGCGCGGCGCTCGCCTTCGTGCTGATGGCGGTGACCCTGGTGCTCACCACCACCGCCAACGTCCTGGTGCAGCGCCGCTACCGGCGCTGGAGCGAGTGAGGAACCGATGGGACTTCTCGCCGTCAACCGCATCTATGCCGCCATCACCGCCCTCGTGCTCGCCTTCGTGGTGCTGCCGCTGGGCGCGGTGATCTGGGTCAGCTTCTTCGCCAACCGCATCCTCTCCTTCCCGGCCACCGGCTACACGCTGGACTGGTATGTGCGCGCCTGGCAGCTCGACTCCTTCCGCAACGGCTTCATCACCAGCGTCGAGACGGCGCTGGTGGCGGTGGCCCTCTCGCTGGCGCTCGGCGTGCCGGCGAGCCTTGCTCTGGTGCGCTACCGCTTCCCCGGACGCGACGCCATCCAGACCCTGCTGCTGTCGCCCATGGTGGTGCCGGGCATCGTCGGCGGCGCCGCGCTGTTCATGGCCTTCATCGAGCTGGAGATCCTGCTGGACGTGGACATTTCCGGCACCCTGCCGGGCCTGTTCGTCGCCCACGGCCTCATCGCCTTGCCGTGGACCGTGCGCCTCGTCACCGCCTCGCTGGTGGGCATGAGCCCCTCCTACGAGGAGGCGGCGCAATCGCTGGGGGCGGGCCGGCTCACCACCTTCTTCCGGGTGACGCTGCCCATCATCAAGCCGGGCATCGTGGCGGCGGCGCTCTTCTCCTTCGTCATCTCCTTCATCGATCTGGAGAAGTCGATCTTCCTCGTGGGGCCGGGGCGCACCACGCTGCAGATCGCGCTCGTCTCCTATCTCGAATGGAATCTGGATTCGACGGTGGCGGCGGTGGCCACCGTGCAGATCCTCATCATCGGCGTGCTGCTCCTCGTCTCGGATCGCTACGCCCGCCTCTCCCGCGCCTTCTGAGGAGCGAGCTCCATGTCCGATGTCGTGCTGCAATCCATCGTCAAGCGCTACGACGCCATGACCGCCGTG
This sequence comes from Xanthobacter sp. SG618, assembly GCF_012932745.1. Classification (NCBI taxonomy): domain Bacteria; kingdom Pseudomonadati; phylum Pseudomonadota; class Alphaproteobacteria; order Hyphomicrobiales; family Xanthobacteraceae; genus Xanthobacter; species Xanthobacter sp. SG618. Next base: position 295,083 of record NZ_JABBHL010000004.1, read on the forward strand.
GACCATGTGTCCCTTACCATCGGCGAGGGGGAACTGGTGGCGCTGCTCGGCCCCTCCGGCTGCGGCAAGACCACGACGTTGCGCATGGTGGGCGGCTTCATCCCCGTCACCGAGGGGCGCATCCTTGTGGGCGGGCGCGACCTCACCCACCTGCCGCCGAACAAACGCAACATGGGCTTCGGCTTCCAGAACTACGCGCTGTTCCCGCATATGAGCGTGGCGGAGAACGTCGCGTTCGGGCTGGAGATGCGCAAGCTCCCCAAGGCCGAGATAATGGCAAAGGTGAAGACCGCCCTCGACCGGGTGAAGCTTTCCCACCTCGCCGAGCGCCTGCCCAAGCAGCTCTCCGGCGGCCAGCAGCAGCGCGTGGCGCTGGCCCGCGCCCTCGTCATCGAGCCGGACGTGCTGCTCCTGGACGAGCCGCTCTCCAACCTCGACGCGCAGCTGCGCCACGAGATGAAGACCGAGATCCGTACCCTGCAGCAGCAGCTCGGCATCACCACCATCTTCGTCACCCACGATCAGGACGAGGCGCTGTCAGTGGCCGACCGGGTGGTGCTCATGCGCGCCGGCAAGATCGAGCAGCAGGGTTCGCCGGACGATCTCTTCGGCCGCCCCGCCTCGCGCTTCGCCGCCGAGTTCATGGGCGTGACGAACCTGCTGCCCGGAGAGTTGGCCGGCGTCGGCCGCTTCCGCCTCGCCAGCGGCGAGGAGGTGCGCGTGCATCCGGTGGGCGTCGGTGGCGATCTCTCCCTCGCGCTGCGGCCGGAGCGGCTGGCACTCGACGCAGACGAGCCCGACCACAACGCCCTTTCGGCGGTGGTGGACCTCGCCACCTATCGCGGCCTCGTCATCGACTATCGCGTGGCGACGGCCTCCGGCCTCGTCCTCATCGCGCGCCGCCCCTCGCCCGCGGTGGGCGGCCCCGCGCCGCTCAAGCCCGGCCAGCCGGTGCGCGTCTCCTGGCATCCCGACGCCGGCACGCTGGTGCCGGCCTGAGCCTTTCCTGCATTCTCGCGTCCAATAAAGGGGGAAACCCGGTGTCCGACCTCCACGACAAGCTCATCGTCATCGACGGGCTCATCATCTCCGACTTCTCCCGCCCGGTGTTCGAGGACATGCGCAAGGGCGGCCTCACCGCCGCCAACTGCACCTGCTCCATCTGGGACAACTTCACCGATACGATGCGCAACATCGCTCGGTGGAAGAAGGATTTCGCCGCCAACGCGGACCTCATCTCGCAGGTCTACTCCACCGCCGACATCCTCAGGGCGAAGCAGGAGGGCAAGACCGGCATCATCCTCGGCTGGCAGAACACCACCGCCATCGAGGACCACCTCGAATATCTCGAGCTGTTCCACGAGCTCGGCGTGCGCATCATCCAGATGACCTACAACACCCAGAACTGGGTGGGCTCCGGCTGCTATGAGAGCCGCGACAGCGGCCTCTCCGACTTCGGCCGTGACGTGGTGGCGGAGATGAACCGCCTCGGCATCCTGTGCGATCTCTCCCATGTGGGGCCGAAGACCTCGGAAGACACCATCCTCGCCTCGAAGCAGCGCGTCGCCTATTCCCACTGCCTGCCGGCCGGCCTCAAGGCGCATCCGCGCAACAAGACCGACGAGCAGCTGCGCTTCATCGCCGACCAGGGCGGCTTCATCGGCGTCACCATGTTCCCGCCCTTCCTGAAGAAGGGGCCGGCCTCCACCGTCGCCGACTATGTGGAGGCGATGGAATATGTCATCGACATCGCCGGCGAGGACATGGTGGGCGTCGGCACCGACTTCACCCAGGGCTATGGCAAGCCCTTCTTCGACTGGATCACCCACGACAAGGGCACCGGCCGCAAGCTCACCGACTTCGGCGAGGTCATCAATCCCGAGGGCTTCCGCGTGATCGGCGACTTCCCCAACCTCACTGCGGCGATGGAAGAGCGCGGCTGGTCCACCGGGCGCATCGAGAAGGTGATGGGTGGCAACTGGCTGCAGTTGCTCAAGGATGTGTGGGGGAAGTGAGGAAGACTCTTTGAGGTTGCCCGCTGTGGTGCTTTGAACGGTCGTCATCCCCCGGCTTGTCCGGGGGATCCACCGGGCCGACAAAACGGCGCATCCATTCGTGAACCGGGCGAGCGGGAAAGTGGCCCCCCGGGACACGCCGGGGCATGACAGTGCATCAAGCCGGAGCGAGGAACCCATGGCGAAGCCCGAAGTCGAGATCGACGTGGACCCCGAGACAGGCCGCTGGTTCGTGGACAAGATGCCCATGATCCTGGTGCCGCAGCACTTCTACAACAACAATCACCTCGCCATCGAGGCGGCACTGGGGGCGGAGGCGTTCGACGCGGCGCTGGCGCCGGCAGGCCGGCTCTCGGCCTTCGTGTGGTGCGAACGGCAGGCCGAGGTCTATGGCCTTTCCGGCGCCGACGTATTCGCGCACTACATGAAACGGCTGTCGCAGCGCGGCTGGGGGCGCTTTTCCATCCTCGCGCTCGACCCGGCGGCGGGGACGGCGACGATCCGGCTCGATCACTCCTCCTTCGTCACGGACGCGACGAAGGGGGCGGACCGCAAGCTCTGCTACATGTTCGCGCCGTGGCTTGCCGGGGCGCTGGAATTCGTGTGCGAGCAGGCGGGCGCGCCGCGCCGGCTTCAGGCCCGCGAGGTGCAATGCGCCGCTGAGGGCTTCGACCACTGCCTGTTCGAGGTGGCTCCCACCGCGGGCTGAGCGCAAGCCATTACGCCAGACGCAAAAAAGCCGGGCGACCTCGCGGCCGCCCGGCTTTTTCTTGGAATGCTCAGTAGTTGATGGTGGTGCGCACGCCGAACACGGCGGCATTCTTCACCAGCGAGATGCCGAGGGGATCGTTCGGGTTGAGCACGCCGCCGCCGGGATTCCAGATGTACTGGAAGTCGGGCTGGATGGTCCAACCGGGCATCACCTGCGCCGAATAGGTCACTTCCAGCACCGTCTCGCTGCTGCGGATGGGATAGTAGGACCCGTTGTAGAGCGCGGTGTAGAGGTCGGCCTGCTGGGCGGCGTTGGTCACCCGCGCATTGCCGAAGGCGACGCCGAACGCGTCGTCCTCGCGGCCCGGGACGAGGCCCTTGAAGGTGATGCCGCCATCCCAGTAGAAGCCGAGCTGGTTCTGCTCGCTGGGCGCCGCCGTCACACGCCCGAAGACGCTGATGCCCTTGTCCTTGGTGCCGGGCTTGCGCCAGATCATCTGGTCGATGATGGCGTAGAAGGCGTAGTCACCCTGGATCTGCTTGGCGAGACCGATGGAAGCGGGGCTCGCCAGCGGCACGCCGAAGATGTCGTAGACCTGGCTGTTGAACGAGTTGGAATTGTACCAGCCACCGACCTTGACGGTGCCGGGCAGCCAGGCGGCGTTCTCCGCCTTGTTGTAGCTGTAGGCCACTTCGCCGATCACGAACACGCCCTGATCGACGATGAAGTTCAGGCCATACTTGTTCTCTTCCTGGGGGTCGCCGCAGCAGGGCGCGGGATTGCCGTTGAACAGGCCGACGAGCACCGTCCACTCGTCGTTCGGCACCCACTTCACACGCACGCCGGGGGTGGCGAGGGGATAGGCGGGACCGCCGCTCGGCAGGTCGGCGGCGAACAGAGCCGGCCAGCCGAAGGTGGAGTTCAGGAACAGCGAACCATTGTCCGAGATGGCGAATTCCGAATCGGCGGAAAGCTGGCCGAAGCGGATGGAGGACTTGCCGTCACCGAACGCCTGCTCGATGTAGAGCTCGAACAGGCGGGTCGTGGAGAGGGCGTCCACATTGCTGACGCCCATGATGTTGCCGAGATACTGGCCGGAGAAGCCCGAGCCCTGAATCTGCAGCACGCTGGCGTGGAAGGTCGCGCCCTTCCAGTTGAACAGCTTGTCCAGATCGGCATCGAGCGAGAACTGGAAGCGGCCGTTATAGGCGGTGCCGGTGCCGAGGCCGCCCTCGGTGTTGCGCCAGAGCTCGCCAATATAGTTCACGCCGACCTTGATGCCGGCTTCCGCCAGCTTGGGACGGTAGCCGCCCCAGTCGCCGAGCCAGCCGAGCTGCGGGGCGATGGAGGGCTCCGCCTCCTCTTCCGCAGGGGCAGCGGCCGGCGCCTTGGTGGCCATGTCGGCCGCGTGCGCGGTGCCGAGCATGGGCGCGCCCAGCAGCGCACCGGCGGCGACGCCGGCAAGAAGATAGCGGCCGAGAAGGGTCCGCGTGCCCGGAAGGTCCCCGCTTCTGCCGCGGGCGGCGGTCCGAAACACGGTATCCAGCATCTCTAAATCCCCCAGATCACAGCCAGCGGCGAAGCCCCGATCAGGGTCGCGCGACTGCCGAAAGCCTGAACGGCACCCGCCCGGCCCACGAAGGGCCCGCAAATCGCCGCTAATGAGCCCGGATTGGGGGTGAGCGGCCCCGCTTTGTCAATCGGCGGAGCCCCCTTATTGATATAGAATATCTCTAAACTGGCGGTATCGAAATGCGGGCGCAATTTCGGCCTACGTCGGAAAAAGCTCGATATCCTTTGGGCTTGCCTGACATCAATCCGTTACCGCCGACCTCGCTCGCCCCCTCGGCGTCACCGAGGGGCATGATCGATCGTCCGGGATTGTGGTAACTATGCAACGCGCCTCGCCGGCGACAGGAAGCCAAGGACGGCACCCGGGCGCACCATGACCGACTCCCCATGACCGACGCCACATTTCTGCTGCTCATCAATTGCGCGATCGGCCTGACCTTCGCTGCGGCGTTTCTCGCCGTCTCCAGGCGCTCTTCGGTCCGGCTGGGGCGATGGTGTGCCGCCGCCTTCGCCTGCGCCGCCGCCACCGTCCTCATCGAGGCGCTGGCGCCCGGCATCCCCTCCGTCAGGCTCGCGTCCACACTCTCGTTCGGATCGCTCATGGCGGCGGTCTTCTTCATCGCGGCCGGAATGCTGCGCCACTACCGGCCCGCTTCGCGCCTTGGCTGGCCCGGTGCGGCGGCGCTCCTCGCGGTGGCCTTCACGGCGCTCGCCGGCGTCGATCTCCCGCGCGGAGGATGGGCGCAGGCGCTAACCTATCAACTGCCCTTCGCGGCCATGCTCGCCTTCGCCGCCGGCACGGTGCTGCGGCATTCGCCCGGGCGCGCGGTGGACCTTGTGCTTGCCGGCGTGCTGGGGCTCTGCGCGCTGCAGTTCGCGGCGAAGGCGGTTCTCATTCCGCTCGACGGGGCCGACAACGGCGTCCGCGATTATCTGACGAGCGCCTATGCCCGCTATTCGCAGACGGCCGGCAGCATCCTCTCGCTGATGCTCGGCGTGGCGCTGCTCGCGCTCGTGGTAACGGAGGTTATCGCCGAGGCCACCGGGCGGCTGGAGCGGGACGGCCTTTCCGGCGTCCTCACCCGCACCGCCTTTTTCGAACGCGCGGAGCGCCTCGCGGACGCCGCGCCGCCGGGCTCCGGCATCGGCCTGCTCATCTGCGACCTCGATCATTTCAAGGCGATCAACGACAGGTTCGGCCATTCGGCCGGCGACGAGGTGATCCGGCGATTCGGGGCGGTGCTGGCGTCGTGCGCCGGTCCCGCGGATCTGTGCGGGAGGATCGGCGGCGAGGAATTCTGCCTGCTGATGCCTGCGGCCGACGCGGCGAGCCTGCTGCGCGTCGCCCAGCGGCTGAGGGAAGCGACGGAGCACTTGAGCTGGCCCGGCCTGCCCCCCGGGCATCGCGTCACCACAAGCCTCGGCGCCGCCCTGGCCGCGCAGGGCGAGCCGCTGGCGACAGCGCTGCGCCGCGCCGACATGGCGCTCTACCGGGCCAAGGCCGAAGGCCGCAACCGCGTGCAACTGGCCGAGGGCTGATCCGCCCCGCCCGATCGCGACGCTCAGGCCGGCGGCGCGCGGCGGAGCTTCTCGGCGAGGAAATCCACGAAGACGCGCACGCGGGCCGGCGTGTTGGCGCCGCCCACGAACACCGCGTGGATGCTTTCCCGGTCCTGCGGGTTGAACGCTTCGAGCAGCGGCACCAGCGCGCCGCTGGCAAATTCGCCGCGCGCATTGGCCTCATCGATGTGGAAATTGCCTACGCGGGTGATGCCCACGCCCTGCGCGGCGAGTTGCACCAGCGTCTCGCCATTGTTCGCGGTGATGTTGCCCTTCACCTCCAGCATGTAGTCGCGCCCGTCCTCGCGGAACGGCCAGCCGGGCTCGATGCGGCGGAAGCTGAAATCGAGGCAATTGTGCCGGGCAAGGTCCGCCGGCACGCGGGGCGTGCCGTGGCGGGCGAGATAGGACGGCGCGGCGATGACGGTGCGCCCGGTCTCACCGAGGCGGCGGGCGGTCAGCGGGCTGTCGGCGAGGGGGCCGAAGCGGATGGCCACGTCCACCCGCCCGCCAAGCACGTCGGCGATCTCGTCGCTCAGCTCCATCTCCACCTCGATGTCCGGATAGCGCGCCACGAATTCGCCGAGCAGCGGCACGATGACGAGGCGGCCATGGGCCATGGAGGCGCTGACCCGGATGCGCCCGCGCGGATTGGCGCGGTCGGCCAGCGCCGCCTCCGTCTCATCGATGTCGGCGAGGATGCGACGGGCGGCGCGGGCATAGGCCTCGCCTTCTTCCGTGAGACGCAACTGGCGGGTGGTCCGCACCATCAGGCGCACGCCCAGCCGCGCCTCGATGCGGGCCAGGATGCGGCTCACCGCCGAGGGGGTGAGGCCCAGCTCGCGGGCCGCCCCGGAGAGGCTGCCGGCACACGCGACCTTGAGGAAGGCGGCCATCTCTCCGGTCCGGTCGGGGCGGTCCATTCGTGACTCCGGCGCACAGATGCTGGACCCGGATCGTCTCTATTGCTGCACTGCAATGTCAACCATATTCCGTGGCAACACGATTTGCCCCGGAGTTCCCTCCCATGAAGATCAACCTGCCGCTGGTGGCGCTCGCCATCGGCGCCTTCGGCATCGGCGTCACCGAATTCTCGCCCATGGGGATGCTGCCGATCATCGCCTCGGACCTCGGCGTCTCCATTCCCGCCGCCGGCCTGCTGGTGAGCGCCTATGCCTTCGGCGTGCTGGTGACCGCGCCCATCATGACGCTCGCCTTCGCCAGCATGCCCCGTCGCCGGCTGCTGGTGCTGTCCATGGGCATCTTCACCGTGGGCAACCTCATCTCCGCCTTCGCCGACGGCTACTGGATGCTGCTCGCCGGCCGCATCGTCACCTCCTTCAACCACGGCGCCTTCTTCGGCGTCGGCGCGGTGGTTGCGGCGAGCGTGGTGCCGGCGGACAAGCGCGCCGGGGCGGTCGCCGCCATGTTCTCGGGCCTCACCATCGCCACCATCGGCGGCGTGCCGCTCGCGGCGTGGGTGGGCGAGGTGGTCGGCTGGCGCATGGCGTTCTTCGGCATCGCCGTCATCGGTGCCATCGCCATGGTGGCGGTGCGCCTCTCCCTTCCGCCGCTGGAGGTTCAGGGCGAGAGCGACATGCGCGCCGAACTGAAGGTGCTCATGCGCGGCCCGGTGCTCGCCGCGCTGCTGCTGACCGTGGTCAGCTCCAGCGCCATGTTCACCGTCTTCACCTATATCGCGCCGATCCTGCAGGTGGAGACCGGCGCCGCCTCCGGCTTCGTCACCGCCATGCTGGTGGTCTACGGGCTGGGGCTCGCGCTGGGCAACTGGCTGGGCGGGCGCTTCGCCGATCGCTCGCTGGACGGCACGCTCATCGGCTCGCTGACGGCGGTGGCGGTGCTGCTGGTGCTGTTCGTGCCGGGCATGCGCTCGCACCTCGCCACGGTGCCGCTGGTCTTCCTCTGGGGCATCGCCAGCTTCGCCCTCGTGCCGCCGCTGCAGATGCGGGTGGTGCACGAGGCGTCCGAGGCGCCGCACCTCGCCTCGGCGATGAATATCGGCGCCTTCAACCTCGGCAATGCGCTGGGCGCGGCGCTGGGCGGGGCGGTGATCGATGCCGGCCTCGGCTATCCCGCCGTCTCCCTCGCCGGCGCGGGCACGGCCCTCGCGGGCCTCGCCTTCACCCTGCTGCTGCGGCGCGGCCGCCGCGGGCTCGAAGCTGCGCCCGCCCGGGGCTGATGAGGACCATCGATGGCCGCTGCGGATGCGGCCATCCATTCCCCAACGGAAAAGACCGGCGCCAGATTCGTGCGCTGCTCACGAGTGCAGATCCCATGTCCGCTCGTCCGTTGATGCTCTGTCACGGACGTTGCAAGGCTCAGCTTACGCCGCGCCTACAGGCGAACGGTCAGGGCGGGGAGAATTTGAGGTGGTTTCGGGCACGGGAACGGGCGCGCGCCACGCGGCGAACTTCCGCCGCGCCCGCACCCCGCGTGGCGGATTTCCGCCATCCCCATGCGGGCAGCCCGGGAAAACGTTGTTTCATTTCAAGGACTCATGAAAGCCCCGCGCCTTCCGCAAGGGTGGCATGCGCGGTGCAAAGGCTGGCGCATCATCCGAACCGGCACCAATGCCGGGCTCCCTGGGAGAAACGCCGTGCTGAAACGACTTCGCATCACCGCCACCCTTGTGTCCGCCGTCCTGATGTCCGCCGCGGCGGCCGGCGCGGTCTCGGCCCAGGAGACGGTGCGGGTGGGCAACCTCAAGCTCGCCCATTTCGCCGGCGTCTCCTACATGAAGGAGATCGCGCCGAGCTGCGGGATCACCATCGACCTCAAGCTCTTCCCCAAGGGTCCGGACGTGATGCAGGCGATCCTCGCCGGCGAGCTGGACGTAGGCGCCACCGCCTCCGAGGCGGCGATTTCCGGCCGTGGCAACGGCGCGCCCATCTACATCGTCGGCGGCTTCGCCAGCGGGGGCGCGCGCCTTCTGGCGACCCCCGACAGCGGCATCAAGTCGGTGCCCGACATGAAGGGCAAGCGCGTGGGCGTCACCCGCGGCTCCATCCAGGAAGTGCTGCTGGCCGCGGAACTGGGCAAGAACGGCATGTCCGCCAAGGACATCACCATCGTCTATCTCGGCTATCCCGACCTGAACCAGGCGCTGCTGCAGAAGCAGGTGGACGCCATCATGCAGACCGAGCCGCAGTCCGCGCAGGCCATCGCCCGCGGCTTCGGCGTGGAAGTGCTGAAGCCCTACGACACGCCCATCGGCTCGCCCATCCGCACGTTGGTGATGAGCGAGAAGTTCTACAAGGAACACCCCGAGACGGCCAAGAAGCTGATGGACTGCTTCGTGAAGGCGCAGAAGACCTTCATGAACGACCCCAAGGCCGCCGAGAAGTTCGTGACGCAGGACGTATTCAAGGGCCAGCTCACCGGCGAGGAATTCCAGGAAGCCCTCGCCAACTCGCCCTACTCCCTCGACATGAGCGCCGACCACATCCAGAAGACCACGGACGTGATGGCCAAGTACGGCGTCGGCAAGATGTCCGCCCCCGCCAAGGCCGAGGACTGGGTGAAGCTCGATTTGCTCAACGCTGCCAAGTCGGCCAACGGCGTGAAGTGAGGGCGGCCCCATGAACATCTCGCGCTTCAAGGCGCTCGGCGAGGGGCTGCTTGTGCCCGTCGCCGTGGTGCTGCTCTGGCAGATCGCCTGCTCGGCCGGCTGGGTGAACCCCATGGTGCTCCCCTCCCCCGCCGCCGTCGCGGCGCGCTGGTGGAGCTACCTCGCCCCCCTCGAACCCTTCGACCCGGCAACGGAATCGAAGATCGCGTGGATCTTCTCCGGAGAGCTGATCCATGATTCCCTCGCCAGCCTCTCGCGGGTGGTCATGGGCTTCGTGGTGGGCGCGGGCCTCGCGCTACCGCTCGGCCTATTCATGGGCACGAGCGATTCCATCTATCGCTATGTCAATCCGCTGATGCAGGTGCTGCGGCCCATTCCGCCCATCGCCTATATCCCGCTCTCGATCCTGTGGTTTGGCCTCGGCAATGCGCCGGCGGTGTTCCTCATCGCCATCGGCGCCTTCTTCCCGGTGCTGATGAACACCATCGCCGGCGTGCGGCACGTGGACAGCATCTATATCCGCGCCGCCCGCAGCCTCGGGGCGAGCCGCCTCACCATCTTCCGGCGGGTGATCCTGCCGGCGGCCACGCCCTACATCCTGTCGGGCGCGCGCATCGGCATCGGCACCGCCTTCATCGTGGTGATCGTGGCCGAGATGATCGCGGTCAATAACGGCCTCGGCTTCCGCATCCTGGAGGCCCGGGAATACTTCTGGTCGGACAAGATCATCGCGGGAATGCTGACCATCGGCCTGATCGGCCTTGCCATCGATCTCGCCGTCAGCCGCCTGAACAATCATCTGCTGCGCTGGCATCGCGGCCTGGAATCGTAGGGAACGCCATGCCCACCGCAACGCCCCTCGCAACCATGCCCGCCCCCTCCCCCGCCGTGCTGGCGAACGCCGCCCGGCCGCACATCGTGGTGTCGGACGTCGACAAGCGCTTCGTCATCCCCGGCGGCGAGATCGTCGCCCTGAAGGACATCGACCTCACCATCAATGAGGGCGAGTTCGTGTGCCTGCTCGGCCCCTCGGGCTGCGGCAAGTCCACCCTGCTGAACGCCATCGCCGGCTTCTCGGCACCCACGACCGGCACCATCACGGTGGACGGCCGCGCGGTGAAGGATCCCGGGCCGGACCGGGGCATGGTGTTTCAGGAATACGCCCTGTTCCCGTGGATGACGGTGGCGCAGAACATCGCCTTCGGCCTTGAGATCAAGGGCATGGGCCGCGCCCAGATCGAGCCCAAGGTGAACGAGCTGCTCGCCATGTTGAAGCTCGCGGAATTCCGCGACCGCTTCCCCAAGGACCTGTCCGGTGGCATGCGCCAGCGCGTCGCCATCGCCCGCGTGCTGGCGCTCGACAGCCCGGTGATGCTGATGGACGAGCCGTTCGGCGCGCTCGACGCCCTCACCCGCCGCTCGCTGCAGGACGAACTCATCCGCATCTGGTCGGCGACGGGCAAGACCATCGTGTTCGTCACCCACTCCATCGAGGAGTCCATCTATCTGGCGGACCGCATCGTCGTGCTCACCTACCGGCCGGGCACCATCAAGCGGGACATCAGGGTGGAGCTGCCGCGCCCGCGGGATTCGGCTTCGACCGCCTTCAACGAGCTGAAGCGGGAATTGTCCGCCCTCGTCACCGCCGAGCAGCACCGCTTCGAGGAGGTCGAGGTCAAAGGCTTGACCACCGACTGAGGGCGGACCAGCATCCCCCGCCTGGAGCGTTTCCGTCTTTTCAGGGGATCGGGAAACGCCCCAGGTTACCGGGCAGGTTACCGGGTTCGCGCATTTTCTTCACGCGAACCGGTATCCCCTTCGCTCGAAAATGCTTGCAGGCCGGGCCGCGCGAGGCCTGGCCGCACGACCTTGAGGACGCGGAATTTCCATGCGACCGAACCGCATCACGGCCCTCGGCGCCGTGCTGTCCGCCCTGCTGGCGGCGGCTGCGGTTTTCGCCGTTCTGGAAGCCGGAGAGATGGCCGAGGCGCGGGTGGGCGAGCGCCTCGCCTCGGATGCGCGCCACCGGGCGGAAATCTATGCCCAGAGCCTCGAAGGCGCCATCGAGCGGTTCGGCTATCTGCCCGCCGCCGCCGCTCTCGATGAAAACGTGAAGCGCCTGCTTGCCACCCCCTCGGATGGCGAACAAGTGGCGCAGGTGAATGCCTATCTCGAAACGCTGAACCGCGCCGCCGGCGGCACCGTGCTCTATCTGCTGGCGCCGGGCGGCATGACCATCGCCGCCTCCAACTGGAACACGCCGGAAACCTATGTGGGGACGGATTTCAGCTATCGCCCCTATTACACCGAGGCCATGGCGGGCGGCACCGGCCGTTTCTATGCGGTGGGCACCCTCACCGGCGTGCCCGGCTATTTCATCAGCGCGCCGGTGATGGTGGACGGCAAGGTGGCCGGCGTGGTGGCGACCAAGGTCAATCTCGACCCGCTGGAAGCGGTCTGGCATGAGGCCGCCGATACCGTGCTGGTGGCGGACGAGCACGGCATCGTCTTCCTTGCCTCGGACCCGAAGTTCAAGTTCCGCGCGCTTCGGCCCATCGACGCCACCGCCGCCGCCGAAATGGCCCGCACCCGCCAGTATGGCCACAAGTCCTATCCCCTGCTGCGCATGGGGCGGGGCGAGGACGAAGGTGGCCTTAAGGTGCTGTCGGGCTCGGACATCAGCCCCGCCGGCCTCGTCCTCCGCGATGAGAAGGACCTGCCCACCTACGACTGGCAGCTGCAGCTCTTCACCGATGCCGCGCCGGTGGTGCTGGCCGGGCGCTCCGCCCGCATCGGCATGACACTGGCGCTGGTCATTCTCGGCCTCGTCGGCCTCTATTGGCGCCAGCATCTCAAGCGCGCCCGCGAAACCCTTGCCGCGCAGGCGGCCCTCGCCGCCGCCCATCGGGAGCTGGAAGGCAAGGTGGTGGAGCGCACCGCCGACCTCTCAGCCGCCAACACCCGGCTCGCCGCCGAGATCGAGGAGCGGCGCCGCGCCGAAAGCGAGCTGCGCGCCGCACAGGACGAGCTGGTGCAGGCCGCCAAGATGGCGACCCTCGGCCAGATGGCGGCGGGCGTGACCCACGAGCTGAACCAGCCGCTGACCGCGCTTCGGGCGCTGGCCGACAACACCGCCAAGCTGCTCCAGCACGGCCGCGAGGAGGATGCGGAGGCGAACCTTGCCCGCATCGCCGCGCTGGTGGACCGCCTCGGCAAGATCACCGGCCAGTTGCGCGCCTTCGCCCGCCGCACCTCCAGCGAGAAGGGGCCGGTGGATGCCGCGGCGGTGCTGGCGGAAAGCCTCGCCATCCTCGCCCCGCGCTTGCGCGCATCCGGCGCTCGCGTCGTCAGCGCACTGGACCCCGACGCCGCGCAGGTGATGTTCGAGCCCATCCGCCTCAGCCAGGTGCTGGTGAACCTCGTGGGCAATGCCCTCGACGCGGTGAAGGGGCGGCCGGAAGCTTGGGTCCGCATCGTCTCCTACCGGGAAGGCGGCCGCATCGTGCTCACGGTGGAGGACAATGGACCGGGGCTGTCGGATGGCGCGGCGGAGCGCATCTTCGATCCCTTCTTCACCACCAAGCCGGCGGGCGAGGGGCTGGGCCTCGGCCTGCCCATCTCCCTCGCCATCGCCCGCGACTTCGGCGCCACCCTCACCGCCCGTACCCGCGCAGAAGGTGGCACCGCCTTCGATCTCGCAATGGATGCGGCCGAGGCCGAAGCACACCTGCCCCTTCCCGCGGAGCCGCTGCGCCATGTTTCCTGAACGCGCCTTCTCCGCCGAGGCCGAAGCCCCTCGCCACGCCAGCCGCCCCCGGGTTCTGCTGGTGGACGACGAGGAGATGATCCGCCTCTCCATCGAGCAGACGCTGGACCTCGCCGGCATCGACGTGGCCTCATTCGCCAGCGCAGAGGCCGCCTTGCCCGCCATCGGCCGGGACTATCCCGGCATCGTCGTCACCGACGTGCGCCTGCCCGCACGCGACGGGCTGGAGCTGCTGGCGGATATCCGCCGCCGCGATCCGGAGCTGCCGGTGGTGCTCATCACCGGCCATGGCGACGTGGCCATGGCGGTCAGCGCCATGCGCGAGGGCGCCTACGACTTCATCGAGAAGCCGTTCGTGAGCGACGCCTTCGTGGAGGTGGTGAAGCGCGCGCTGGAGAAGCGCGCCCTCGTGCTGGAGAACCGGCGCCTGCGCACCGCCCTCGACCGGGGCGATGCCATCGAGCGGCATCTCGTCGGCCAGTCGGCGGCCATCCGGCGGCTGCGGGACGACGTGGCGCAACTCGCCTCCACCAGCGCCGACGTGCTGGTGCTGGGCGAGACCGGCGCCGGCAAGGAGCAGGTCGCCCGCGCCCTGCACGAGGGCGGCGTCCGGCGCGACAAGCCGTTCGTGGCGGTCAATTGCGGCGCCATCCCCGAGAGCATGTTCGAGAGCGAGATGTTCGGCCACGAGGCCGGCGCCTTCACCGGCGCCGGCAAGCGGCGCATCGGCAAGATCGAGCACGCCTCCGGCGGCACCCTCTTCCTCGACGAGGTGGAGAGCATGCCCCTCGCCATGCAGGTGAAGCTGCTGCGCGTGCTGCAGGACCGGCGCATCGAGCGCCTGGGCTCCAACACGCCGGTGCCGGTGGACCTGCGCGTCATCGCCGCCACCAAGGAAGACCTCGGCGCGCTCGCCGATGCCGGACGCTTCCGGAAAGACCTGTTCTTCCGCCTCGACGTGGTGAAGCTCTCCCTCCCGCCCCTGCGTGAGCGGCGGGAGGACATCCCGCTCCTGTTCGAGCTGTTCCTGGTGCAGGCGGCGGTGAAGTATCAGCGGCCGGTGGTGGAGGTTCCACCCTCCCTCAGGCGCGCGCTGATGCTGGCGGACTGGCCGGGCAATGTGCGCGAGCTGAAGAACGCCGCCGAGCGCCACATGCTCGGCTTCCTCGCACCCGATTTCACCGGCGGCGCCGCCGCCGCGCCGAGCCTCAACGAATTGCTGGACCGGGTGGAGCGCCTCGTCATCGAGGATGCGCTGAAAGCCTCCGGCAACCGCGTCTCCGCCGCCGCGCTCGCCCTCAATATTCCCCGCAAGACCCTGCACGACCGCATGAAGCGGCTGGGCCTCACCACCACCGACTGACACATCCGGACCGTCATGACCGCTACCGCCCCCGCCGAGGCCCTCCTCTGGCCGCCCCTCGTCATCGCCAATGCCCCCAACGGCGCCACCCGCACCAAGGCGGACCACCCGGCTCTGCCCATGACCGCGGCGGAGCTGGCGCGGAACGCGGCCGAAATCGTCGAGGCGGGCGCCGCCCTCATCCACATCCATGTGCGCGACGCCGAGGGGCGGCATCTCCTGGATGCGGACGCCTATCGCGAGGCCACCGCCGCCATCCGGCGCGAGGTGGGGGACAGGCTGGTGGTGCAGGCGACATCCGAGGCGGCGGGACGCTACAAGGCGCCGGAGCAGATCGCCGTGGTGCGCGCCCTGCGGCCGGAGGCGGTCTCCCTCGCTCTGCGCGAGATCATCCCGGACGAGGCGCACGAGGCGGCCGCCGCCGACTTCTTCGCCTGGCTGCGGCGCGAGCGCATCATGGTGCAGATCATCCTCTATTCGCCGGAGGAGGTGCATCGCTATTCCGCGCTGAAGGGGCGCGGCGTGCTGGGAGACGGCGAGGATTTCCCGCTCTTCGTTCTCGGCCGCTACACCAGCGGACAGGTCTCCACGCCCGCCGACCTCGTGCCCTTCCTCGCCGCCGCCGGCACGCCGCCGCGGCTTTGGGCCATGTGCGCCTTCGGGCCGAAGGAGAATGCCTGCGCTCTCACGGCCTCCGGCCTCGGCGGCCATGTGCGGGTCGGGTTCGAGAACAACCTGTTCGCGCCCGACGGCACCCTGGCGGACGCCAATGCCGCGCAGGTGCGGCGCGCGGCGGAGGGCGCGCGGCTGCTGAACCGGCCGCTCGCCACGGCCGATGGGGTGCGGGGACTCTACGCCGCCTGACGGCGTTCGCGCGGACGGCGAAGATGATCTAGAACGGCAGCGCTCCTCTCACCGGGCGTGCCGCCGACATGCAAGACTCCGCCGTCATCGCCTGGGTGTTTTACGCCGCCCACCTCAGCCTGCAGATCATCTTCGTCATCCGCGCCCTGCTGCGCCCCCATCGCGAGCCCGCCTCGCGCATGGCCTGGGTGCTGGTGATCCTGCTGGCGCCCGTGGTGGGCATGCTCGCCTACGTCCTGTTCGGCGAGGTCAATCTGGGGCGCAAGGCCGTGGAGAGCCTGCGTGCGGCGGTGCGCGCCCTGCCGCCGGCGGAGGGTGTCGCCGGACCTTCGGCGGAGGCGGACATCCCAGAGCGCCATGTGCCGCTGTTTCGGGTCGGCCAGTCGGTGAACCATTTCCTGCCGGTCGCGGGCAACCGTGCCGAATTGCTCCCGGATTCCACCTCCGCCATCGCCGCCATGGTGCGGGACATCGATGGCGCGCGGCAGAGCGTGCATGTGCTGTTCTACATCTGGCTCGATGATGCGAGCGGACGATCGGTGATGGAGGCGCTGAAGCGCGCGGCGGCGCGCGGCGTCGCCTGCCGGGCCATGGCGGATGATCTGGGCTCCCGCGCCCTCATCCGTTCCGCCTTGTGGCGCGACATGGCAGCGGCGGGGGTGCGGCTCGCCACGGCCCTGCCCATCGGCAACCCGCTGCTGCGTCCGTTCAAGGGGCGCATCGACATGCGCAACCACCGCAAGATCGTGGTGATCGACAATACCATCACCTATTGCGGCAGCCAGAACTGCGCCGACGCCGCCTTCGCGGTGAAGGCGAAGTTCGCCCCCTGGGTCGACGTGATGGCGCGGTTCGAGGGGCCGGTGGTGCGCCAGAACCAGCATCTGTTCGCCAGCAACTGGATGGCGCAGGTTCAGGAAGACCTCGCCCCCCTCTTCGCCGAGCCCCTGCCGCCGCCGCAACCCGGCTTCGTGGCGCAGGTGATCGGCTCGGGGGCGGGCGTGCGCTACTCGGCCATGCCGGAGATGTTCGTCGCGCTGATGAATGCGGCCCGGCGCGAGCTGGTCATCACGACGCCCTATTACGTGCCGGACGAACCCCTGCAGGCGGCCCTCTGCTCCGCCGCCCGGCGCGGTGTGGCGACCACCATCGTGTTCCCCAGGCGCAATGACAGCTGGATCGTCGCCGCCGCCAGCCGCAGCTATTACCACGAGCTGTTGGAGGCGGGCGTCGAGATCCGGGAATATGTCGGCGGCCTGCTCCACGCCAAGACGCTGACCCTCGACGGCGAAGTGACCTTGATCGGCTCCGCCAACAT
The DNA here is from genome assembly GCF_012932745.1 of Xanthobacter sp. SG618. Taxonomy (NCBI): domain Bacteria; kingdom Pseudomonadati; phylum Pseudomonadota; class Alphaproteobacteria; order Hyphomicrobiales; family Xanthobacteraceae; genus Xanthobacter; species Xanthobacter sp. SG618. The sequence goes on from NZ_JABBHL010000004.1 coordinate 311,842, forward strand.
CGACCGCCGCAGCTTCGAGCTGAATGCGGAGAACAACATCCTCCTCTACGACCCCGCCTTCACCCGCACGCTGCGGCAACGCCAGCAGGTGTTCCTCGATGCCGCGACGCCGGTGACGCAGGACGATGCGGACGCCTACAGCGCGCCCCGCCGGCTGTGGAACAACACCATCGCCATGCTCGGCCCGGTGCTGTAGCCGCTGCCGGTTTTCCGGGCGCCTATTTCTTAGGCGCCTGCTGCCGAAATCAGAGCAGATCGGACGAGGCCTGCCGTCCGCCATGGGCCGCGACGATTTTCTTCATGGCTTCAATGAATTGCTGCCGCTCCTCGGGCGTCAGCATCTCCACCGTCACCGCATGGGCGCGGCGGGCGGCAGCCTCCATCTCCTCCAGCAGGCGGCGCCCCTCCTCGGTGAGCGAGCAGCTTTGAGAGCGACGGTCAGTGGCCGACGTGCCGCGCCGCACGAGGCCCCGCGCCTCAAGGCGTTTCAAGGCCCCGGTGGTGGTGGTGCGATCCAGCGCGACAATGCGCGACAGGGTGGTCTGGTCCGCCTCGGCGTGGTCCGCGAGCGCGGACAGCAGGCTGTATTGCACCGGCGTCACCCCGAACGGGGCACACAGCTCAGAAAACAGGCTGACATGGATCTGGTGCACCCGCCGCGCGAGGAAGCCGGGGCGGTCCGCGAGCGGCCAATCCTCATGGACCACGGCCTCGGGCTCCACCTTGGATGCCTTTGAATTTTTACGCGTTTTCGTCACGTCCATCCCCTCCGGCGCGTGGCGCCGCTCTCGGAAAATTGATCTAAATCAAAACTGGCACGCGCCCTGCATTTGGAAAATGCGACGTATGCTTCGCTTTTCCAAGGCGGTCCCGAGACCGCACATGCATGGACGGAGACCCATGATGGCTGAACCCGCCGGCTACGATATCCTCCTCAAGGGCGGACATGTCATCTGCCCCGCCACCGGCATCAACGGCATACGCGACGTCGCCGTCCGCGATGGCCGCATCGCTGCGGTGGAGGAGACGATCCTCCCCTCCAGCGCCACGGAGACCATCGACGTCTCCGGCAAGCTGGTGCTGCCCGGCATGATCGACACCCACGGCCATATCTACCAGTACGTGACCGGCCGCTTCGGCCTCAACCCGGATATGGTGGGCGTGCATTCCGGTGTCACCACCGTGATCGACCAGGGCGGCCCCTCCTGCATGACCCTGCCGGGCTTCCGCAAGTTCATCGCCGAGCCGTCCGACACCCGCATCTACGCCTTCCTCTCCGCCTATCTCGTGGGCGGCCTCGAAGGCCATTACTACCCCAACCTCTACAGCCCGGACTGCGTGGACATCGACGCCACCGTGCGCTCCGCCATCGCCAATCGGGATCTCGTGCGCGGCATCAAGGGCCATGCGGAGATCGGTGGCTTCGCCCGCTGGGGCATCCGGGTGATGGAGATGGCGGCCGAGATCGCCCGCCGCGCGGAAATTCCGCTCTACGTGCATTTCGGTACCCTGTGGGGCCTGCCGGAGAGCGGCGCCAACGGCGAGGACGCCGACACCATCCTCGAGCGCGTCATCCCGCTCCTGAAGGAAGGCGACGTGCTCGCCCACCCCTTCACCCGCCATCCCGGCGGCTTCGTGAACCAGAAGGGCGAGGTCCACCACGTCATCCAGGCGGCCCTCGACCGCGGGCTGAAGGTGGATGTGGGTCACGGCAGCCACTTCTCCTACCGCCTCGCGAAGAAGGCCATCGCCGCCGGCGTCGTGCCCCATACGCTGGGCGCCGACATGCACGGCTACAATACGCACGTCCCCGCCCCCGCCGGCACGCCGGAGGAGCACTATGACGACGAGAACCACCCCTTCAAGGGCCAGGCGCGCTTCAGCCTCACGCAGGCGATGAGCTCCATGATGGCGCTCGGCCTCTCGCTGGAACAGGTGGTGCCCATGGTCACCATCAATCCCGCGAAGATGATCGGCCTCACCGACCGCGTCGGCTCGCTCACCGTGGGCTATGCGGCCGACATCTCGGTGCTGGACGACAATCGCGGTCGCTTCCTGCTGCGCGACAACGAGGACACGAAAGTGGTGGCCGAGCGCCTGCTCACCCCCGCCTTCTGCCTGCGCGCCGGCAAGAAGTTCGGCGCCGACGCCGTCATCCTGCCCCAGGCGGTGGCGGCGTGAACCCGGCATCCGCAGCCGTTCGGCCGGCCCCGCAGGAGGTCTGGGACACCCTGTCCCAGGCCGAGCGGGATGCGGCCTACAACAACAATGCCGCGGTGAAGGACAGCGCGGCATGGGTCGAGGCGCGCGACAAGGCCGCCCCGCTCTTCCGCGCTGCCACGCCCGCCCATCTGGACATTCCCTATGGCTCCGGCGCCCGGCAGAAGCTGGACATCTATCCCGGCAAGCCGGGGGCGCCGTGCCTCGTCTTCATCCATGGCGGCTACTGGCAGCGCAACACCCGCGAGGTCTTCGCCCATTATGCGGAAGGCCTCCTCGCCCAGGGCTGGTCGGTGGCCATGCCCAGCTACACGCTGGCGCCGCAGGCGCGCCTCGGCGCGATCGTCGATGAGATCGGCGCCGCGCTCGACCTCATCGGCAAGGACGGCGCGCAATATGGCCTCACCGGCCCGGTGGTGATCTCCGGCTGGTCGGCGGGCGCACAGCTGGCGGTGATGCAGCTGGACCATCCCGCCGTAGCGGCCGGCCTCGCCATCTCCGGCGTCTATGAGCTGGCGCCGCTGCGCGACACCTTCCTCAACACCGCGCTCGATCTCTCGGACGCGGAGATCGCCGCCTGCTCGCCGCTCCGTCACGACCCGTCGCCGAAGCCGCTGGCCATCGCCTACGGCACGGCTGAAGTGCCGGCGCTGGTGCATGATTCCCGCGCGCTGGCGGCAAAGCGCGTGGCCGCCCATGCGCCGGGTGCCTTACTGCCCATCCTCGGCGCCAACCACTTCTCCATCCTCGACGAGCTGCGCCGGCCCGACGGTCTTCTGGTGCGCGCGGCGCTCGACCTGATGCCGGGAGCCCACGCATGACCGAACCCCGGTCCCACGAGGGCGTCGGCGCCCGTCTTCCCCGCAAGGAAGACGACCGGCTGATGCGCGGGCGCGGCCAGTTCATCGCCGACATCCGCATGGCCGGGATGCAGGAAGTGGCCTTCGTCCGCAGCCCGCTGGCGCATGCGCGCATCCGCGCCATCCACGTGCCGGAAGATCTGAAGGGCCGCGTCTTCACCGCCGCCGACCTCGACGGGGTGAAGCCCATCCGCGCCGTCTCCGGCCTGCCCGGCTTCAAGGTGTCGGAGCAGCCGGTGCTCGCCACCGGCAAGGTGCGGCAGGTGGGCGAGCTCATCGCCATGTGCGTCGCCGATACCCGCGCCGAGGCCGAGGACATGGCCGCCCGCGTGGAACTCGACCTCGAGGAGCTGCCCGCCCTGCACGACATGCTGGACGCCCGCAAGCCCGGCGCGGCGCTGGTGCATGAGCACTGGGGCGACAATGTCTTTCTCGAAAGCCTCGTGAACATCAACATCGAGGCCGCCTTCGACGCGCCGGTGAAGATTTCGCGCACCATCTCCACCGCCCGCCAGTGCATGGCGCCCATCGAAGGGCGCGGCACGGTGGTGCATTTCGATCACCGCTCCGACCAATTGGTGGTCCACACCGCCAGCCAGATGCCTCACATCGTCCGCTCCGGCCTCTCCGAATGCCTGGGGCTGGAAGAGGGGCAGATCCGCATCATCTCCCCGGACGTGGGCGGCGGCTTCGGCTACAAGGCCATCCTGCTCTGCGAGGACGTCTGCCTCGGCTGGCTCACGCGGAAGATCGGCCGGCCGGTGCGCTGGCTGGAAGATCGCCGCGAGCACCTGACCGCCAGCGCCAACTGCCGCGAGCACCATTACGAAATCACGCTCTATGCCGAGCGCGACGGCACGCTGCGCGGCATCGATTGCGAGGCGAGCGTGGATAGCGGCGCCTATTCCGCCTATCCCTTCTCCGCGTGCCTTGAAGCCGCGCAGGTGGCGAGCATCCTGCCCGGCCCCTACGACTTCCCGGCCTATCGCTGCCGCACCTGGTCGGTGGCCACCAACAAGTGCCCGATCCTGCCCTATCGCGGCGTGGCGCGCACCGGCGTGTGCTTCGCGCTGGAAGTGGCGCTGGATGCGCTGGCGGCCGAGCTCGGCCTCGCCCCGGAAATGGTGCGCCTGAAGAACCTCGTGCGGCCCGAGCAGATGCCGTTCGACAACATCACCAACAAGCATTTCGACAGCGGCAACTATCCGGAAGCTCTCCGGCAGGCGCTGGACGCCATCAAGGCCGATGCGGTGCGCACGCGCCAGCTCGCGGGGGAGCCGGACGGCCGCCGCATCGGCCTTGGCCTCTCCATCTATTGCGAGCAGGCCGCCCACGGCACCTCGGTCTATTCCGGCTGGGGGATTCCCATGGTGCCCGGCCACGAGCAGGCCGGCGCGCGCCTGACCCCAGACGGCGGGCTGGAACTGCGCATCGGCGCCCATTCCCACGGCCAGGGGCTGGAGACGACGCTGGCGCAGGTGGCCCACGAAATCCTCGGCATGCCCGTCGCCCGCACCCGCCTCGTACATGGCGACACGGCCATGACGCCCTATTCCACCGGCAGCTGGGGCTCGCGGGTGATGGTGATGGCCGGCGGCGCCGTGGCGACCGCCTGCACCGAGCTGTCCGAGCGCATCCGCCGCATCGGCGCGCACATGCTCCAGGCGCGGCCCGAGGATGTGCGATTGGAAGCCGGGCGCGTCATCGGCCCGTCGGGCGACGTGACCATCCAGCAGGTGGCCCACACCTGGTATCGCCGCCCGCAGGACCTGCCGGCGGACGTGGACCCCCACGGCCTCGAAGTCACCGCCGGCTACAAGCCGGTGCGCGACAGCGGCACCTTCAGCTACGCCGCCCACGCGGTGGTCGTTGCGGTGGACCCCGAGCTCGGCGAGGTGGAGATCCTCGATTACGCCATCGTGGAAGACGGCGGCACGCTGGTGAACCCCATGGTGGTGGACGGCCAGATCATCGGCGGCCTCGCCCAGGGCATCGGCACCGCACTCTATGAAGAGATGGCGTTCGATGCCTCCGGCCAGCCGCTCGCCTCGACGCTGGCGGACTATCTGCTGCCCGGCGCGCCGGAAGTGCCCATGCCCTTCATCGGCCACATGGAAACGCCCTCGCCCTATACCAAGTTCGGCGTGAAGGGCATCGGCGAGGGCGGGGCCATCGCGCCGCCCGCCGCCATCGCCAACGCCATCAACGACGCGCTGCGCCCGCTGGGCGCGGAGATGCTGCGCTCCCCCGTGACGCCCCGGCGCATCGTGGAGCAGGTGCTGGCGGTGCGCGCCGGTGAAAGGAGCGCGGCATGAAGCCCGCACCCTTCCGCATCGAGCGCCCGCGCACCATCGCCGACGCTGTCGCGCTCCTCGCCTCGGGCGGAGACGGCGCCAAGGTGATGGCCGGCGGCCAGTCCCTCGGCCCCATGCTCAATCTGCGCCTCGCGACACCCGACCTGATCGTCGATCTCTCCGGCATCGACACGCTGCGCTCCATGCGCGAAGAGGCCGGGCACATGGTCTATGGCGCCCTCGTCACCCACGCCGATGTGGAGGACGGCCGCGCCCCGGACGTGGGGGCGAACATCCTCCGGCGGGTGGCCGGCGGCATCGCCTATCGCGCCGTGCGCAACCGCGGCACCATGGGCGGCAGCCTCTCCCATGCCGATCCCGCCGCCGACTGGGTGAACGCTTTGTCCGTGCTCGGTGCCGAGGTGGAGATCGCCGGACCGGCGGGCACGCGCCGCCTCGCCATAAGCGCCTTCCTCGCCGGTGCGCTGGCCACGGCCCTGGAGCCGGGCGAGATCCTGGTTTCCGTTTGGGTGCCCAAGGTGCCCGCCACCGCGCGCTTCGGCTATGTGAAGCACTGCCGCAAGGTGGGCGAGTTCGCCCACGCCATCGGCGCCGTGCTGATCGATCCCACCACCGGAACCGGCCGCGCGCTGATGGGCGCCATCGACGCGCCGCCCCTCGTATTCGCCGACGCCGCGCCGCTCTTCGGCGGCCAGATCGATGCCGGCTTCGCCATGCGGTTCGATGCCTCCGCCGCCGATGCCGCGCTCATCGCAGCCGGCATGGCCGACACGGTGGACCGCCATGTCCATGTGGAGGTGCTGCGCCGCGCCGCCACGCAGGCCGCCAGCCTCTTCACCGACACGCGGAGCGCGGCATGACCGCTTCGCCAAGGCCCGAGACCATCGCCATGGGCGCGTCCCGCATGATTTCGCTGACCCTCAATGGTCGTCCCGTGACGGCCGAGACCGAGGGGCGCACCAACCTCGCCGATTTCGTGCGCGACACGCTGAACCTCACCGGCACTCATCTGGGCTGCGAGCACGGCGTGTGCGGCGCCTGCACCATCCTCGTGGATGGCGAGCCGGCGCGCGCGTGCCTTTCCTTCGCCGGCGCCTGCCAGGGGGCGGATGTCGTCACCATTGAGGGGCTGGACGACGATCCCGTCACCACCGAGTTGCGCGCCGCCTTCAATCGCGAGCACGCGCTCCAGTGTGGCTTCTGCACGCCCGGGATGCTCGTCTCGGCCCGCGACCTCGTGCTGCGCCTGCCCGAGGCGGACGAGACCCGCATCCGCCTCGGCCTCGCTGGCAATCTCTGCCGCTGCACCGGCTATGCGGGCATCGTGAAGGCGGTGGCCTCCGTCATCGCCGCGCGGCGCGCACAGGGCATCGGCCCGATGACCGCCGAACGCCCGCTCGGCCCGGTGGGCGCGCGGGCGGGGGGAGCGGTTTCCGCGGCTCAGCCGGCGAGCGTTGCCATCACGGCGCTGCCATCCTCCGTCACCACCTCCCTCGCCGAGGATTTCACGCCTGCCCACAGCTTCGAGCAGAGCTTCGAGGTGCCCTTCCCGCCGGCCGAGGTGTTCGCCTTCTTCGGCCGCATTGAGGAGGTCGCTGCCTGCCTGCCCGGCGCCGTCATTGATGCCATGCCCTCGCCGGAAAACGTGCAGGGCGGGATGCGGGTGAAGCTCGGCCCCATCGCCACCACCTTCCGCGGCAGCGCCCGCATCGGCCGCGATGACGCGACTACGAGCGGCACCATCCATGGCGCGGGGGCGGACGGGCGCTCGCGCACGGAAGGCCTCATCCGCTATCGCGTCACGGACGGCGCTGCGCCCGGCACCGCCCGCGTGGCGCTCGACGTGGGCTACACGCTGAAGGGGCCGCTCGCCCAATTCGGCCGCCCCGGCCTCGTGCGCGAGGTGGCGGGACGTCTCATCGCCGAGTTCGCCGCGAACCTCGAGGCCCGCCTTTCCGGTAGCGAGGCCCCGCCCGCCGAGGCGCGCGGCCTCGACCCGCTCAAGCTTCTCATCTCGCTCGTTTCCGACCGCCTTGGCCGCCTGTGGCGCCGCGGCGGCCCCACTTCTTGACCCTGACTGCCCTTTTCGAGACTGGAGACCAACCATGTTGATGTCACGCCGGACGACACTCGCCGCTCTCGCCTTCAGCCTTCTCGCCGGCACGGCCTTCGCCGCCGACACCATCAAGATCGGCGTGAACGAGCCCCTCACCGGCGCCTTCGCGGCGTCCGGCACCTATGTGGTGAACGGCGCCAAGATCGCCGCCGACGAGATCAACGCCAAGGGCGGCATTCTCGGCAAGAAGGTCGAGCTGGTCATCGAGGACAACAAGAGCAACCCGACCGAGGCCGCCTCGGTGGCCGAGAAGCTCATCACCTCCGACAAGGTGCCGGTGCTGATGGGCGCCTGGGGCTCCTCGCTGACGCTGGCCACCATGCCGAAGCTGGAAGAATATTCCGTGCCGATGCTGGTGGAGACCTCCTCCTCCGGCAAGATCACCACCTCCGGCAACCCCTTCATCTTCCGCATCTCGCCGCCCTCCTCCGTCGAGGCCGAGGCGTTCGAGCCCAGCGTCAAGAAGCTCGGCCTGAAGAAGGTGGACTTCCTCGTCATCAACAACGACTGGGGCCGCGGCGCCGCCGCCGACTTCTCCAAGATGCTGAAGGCCAACGGCGTCGAGGTCGGCCTCGTGGAGACCATGGACCAGTCGGCCCAGGACATGAGCGCCCAACTCGCCAAGTTGAAGGCATCCGACGCCGACACCATCATGGTGACCAGCGCCGTGGACCAGCTGACCCTGCTGTTCAAGCAGATGGCGGCCCTCGGCCTGAAGAAGCGCATCATCACCACCGGCGGCTCGCAGAACCCGGACCAGATCATTGCCCAGGCCGGCGCTGCGGCGGACGGCACCATGCACCTCACCACCTTCCTGCCCTGGTGGCCGGAGAAGACCCCGAACCCCGAAGCCACCGCCTACTTCCTCGGCGAGTGGAAGAAGCGCGGCTTCGACTTCGCCGGCGCCACCGAGAGCTTCCGTGGCTATGACGGCATCCGCACGGTCGCGGCCGCCATCGCGGCGGGCGGCGGCACCGACCCGGCCTCCATCCAGAAGGGCTTCTGGAAGGTGGACTTCATGGGCCTCAACGGCCCCATCAAGTTCAACAAGAGCGGCCCGGCGGGCAAGGAGAGCGGCCAGTCCAAGCCCAACGTCTACATCATCGAAATCTCCGGCGGGAAGGTGAACCAGGTTCAGCTCGGCGGCTGAGCCGGCACTTCTCAAATCCCCGCCCTCGGGCGGCGCTTCAGGTGAGGGACGGCGAAAGCCGTCCCTCACCCTGCCCCGAACGCCAGACCGGACAGGCCAGATGGACCAATTGCTGCAACACATCTTCAACGCGCTGGTGCTCGGCGGCACCTATGCGCTCCTGGGCATCGGCCTCACCTTGATCTTCGGCATCATGAACGTGGTGAACTTCACCCATGGTGCCCTCTACACCTTCGGTGGCTACGCCATGTATCTGGCGGCGGTGGCGCTGGGGCTGAACTTCTTCGTCGCGCTCCCGGTGGCCCTCGTGGCCGGCCTCGTGCTCGGCGCGATCATCGAATTCACCCTGCTGCGGCCGCTGCGGCGCTCCGACATCGACACCACCATGCTGGTGATGATCGGCGCCGGCATCATCATGCAGTCCGGCACGCTCTGGATCTTCGGCGGCGTCGCCAAGGCCGTGCCCACGCCCTTCCCGGCGCAGCCGCTCACCTTCGGGCCTGTGTCGCTCTCCTATGTGAACCTGTTCGTGCTGTGCGCGGCGGTGGCGCTCATCGCCATCACCTATTTCACCATCAACGGCACGAAGCTCGGCCGCGCCATGCGCGCCACCTTCCAGGACCACGACACCGCCGCGCTGATGGGTGTCAACGTCTCCCTCATCTACACCGCCACCTTCGCCATCGGCTCGGCGCTGGCCTCGGCGGCGGGCGCGCTGCTCGGGCCGGTCTATGTGGTGACGCCGCAGATGGGCGACCTCGCGGCGGTGAAAGCCTTCGCCATCGTCATTCTCGGCGGCCTCGGCTCCATCTCGGGCGCCACCATCGGCGGCTTCATCCTCGCCTTCGCGGAGGAGCTGGGCGCCGGCTACATCTCCTCGGGATATCGCGACGCCATGGGCTTTCTCATCATCATCGCGGTTCTGCTGGTGAAGCCCACCGGCCTGTTCGCGCGTGCGGAGCGGATCGGATGACGCGCTTCATCGCCCCCCTCTTCCTCGTCGTCTTCGCCCTGCTGCCGCTGGGCCTGACCGACCCCTATCTGCTGAATGCCCTCATCATCACGGGCATCCTCACCATCTGCGCCATGAGCCTCAACCTGCTGCTCGGCTTCACCGGGCAGCTCAGCCTCGGGCATGTGGCGTTCTTCGGTATCGGCGCCTATGTGAGCGCCCTCACCGCGCTGGGCTTCGACGTGAGCCTGCCGTTCGGCCTGCGCGTGACCCACGAGGGCGGGTCGCCACTCCTCGGCTTCGTGCTCGCCATCGTGCTCACCGGGCTGTGCGGCTATCTCATCGGGCGGCTGTCGTTCCGGGTGCGCGGCGCCTACTTCGTCATCGTCACCATCTCGTTCGCCGAGGTGGTGCGGCTCGTCGCGCTGAACTGGGTGGAGCTGACGCAGGGCCCCCTCGCCCTCACCGCCATTCCCAACATGGTGCTGCCGGTGCCGAGCCTCGGCGACGTGGCGATGCGCTCCAAGATGCAGAACTATTATCTGGTGCTGGCAGTGGGGGTGGCGAGCTATCTGCTCATCGCCCGGCTCGTCGCCTCGCGCTTCGGCCGCGCCATGCGGGGGCTGAAGGAGAACGAATCCCTCGCCCTCTCTCTCGGCATCAACGCCACCCGCACGCTCACCGTCGCCGCCACCGTCTCGGCCGCGATGGCGGGGGCAGCGGGCAGCCTTTATGCCCACTACATCCGCATCATCGATCCCGACGTGTTCCTGTTCTCCTACACCGTCACCATGGTCATCATGGTGGTCTCCGGCGGCAAGGGCACGCTGGCGGGGCCGCTGGTGGGCGGCATCATCTTCGGCCTTCTGCCGGTGGCGTTGCGCCCGGTGATGGCGCCGGAAGCGCAGTGGATCGTCTACGGCGCCATCCTCATCGCCATCCTGTTCCTGATGCCGCGCGGCATCGTGCCGGCACTGGAAGGCCTCGGCGAACGCATCGCCGCACGCCGCAAGGCCGGCGACAAGCCGACGGACGCGATGCCTGCCAAGATGGGAGCGAACCCATGAGCACGACGAGCAGCAGCGCCATCCTGAACGTGGAGCACGTGGGCATGAAGTTCGGCGGCCTCACGGCCATCGCCGACCTGCATTTCGACGTGCATGAGGGCGAGATCCTGAGCCTCATCGGCCCCAACGGTGCCGGCAAGACCACCGCCTTCAACATCATGACCGGCTTCCTCAAGCCCACGCAGGGCCGGGTGCTGTTCCGTGGCCGCGACCTCTCGCAGACCCGGCCGAACGAGATCGCCCGCCTGGGCCTTGCCCGCACCTTCCAGCGCACCAGCGTGTTCGCCGACGACAGCGTGCGCGACAACGTGCTCATCGGCCTCCACCGCTTCGGCGACGACTCGCGCGCGTCGGCTCTCCTCGACCGCCTTTTCCCCACCCCCGCTGCGCGGCGGGCGGAGAATGCGGTGCGGGAGCGGGCGGAGGCCATCATCGACATGGTGGGCCTTTCCGCCCGCGCCGGCGACAAGGCCGGCTCCCTCTCCTATGGCGAGCAGCGCCTCGTGGGCTTCGCGCTGGCGCTGGCGGTGGAACCCAAGATGCTGCTGCTGGACGAGCCGGTCTCCGGCATGAACGCCTCGGAAACGCAGGGCTTCGTGCGCCTCATCCGCAAGGTGCGGGGCGAGGGCGTCACCATCCTCCTCGTGGAGCACGACATGCCCATGGTGATGGAGGTCTCCGACCGCATCGTCTGCCTCAACTATGGCCGCCTGATCGCGGAAGGCCCACCCGAGGCCATCCGCACCGATCCCAAGGTCATCGAGGCCTATCTCGGCAAGAGCGCCGCGAAGCTGGAGCAGCGGGAGGTGGCCCATGCTTGAGATTTCCGATCTCGTCTGCGGCTATGGGCAGGTCGCCGCGCTCAGGGGCATCTCGCTGACCGTCGGCGAAGGTCAGCTGGTGGCGCTGGTGGGCGCCAACGGCGCGGGCAAGTCCACGACGCTTCGCACCATCTCGGGCCTCGTGCCAGCGCGCGCCGGCTCCATCCGCCTCCAGGGCGACGACGTGACCCGCGCCGGGCCGCAGAAGATGCTGAAGCTCGGCGTCGCCCACTGCCCGGAAGGCCGGCGGGTGTTCCCGCACATGAGCGTTTCGGAAAACCTCGCCATGGGCGCCTATCTGCGCGCCAGCGATGCCGGGCTGAAGGCGGATTACGAGCGCATCTATACGAGCTTTCCCCGCCTCGCCGAGCGCCGCCACCAGATGGCCGGTACCCTTTCCGGCGGCGAGCAGCAGATGCTGGCCATCGGCCGCGCGCTGATGTCGAGGCCCCGCCTCGTGCTGTTCGACGAGCCCTCCCTCGGGCTCGCGCCCAACATCGTGGAGCAGATGTTCGCCATCATCGGCTCCATCCGCGACGCCGGCACCACCGTGCTCCTGGTGGAGCAGAACGCCTTCGCCGCGCTGGAACTGTGCGACTACGCCTATCTTCTGGAAGCCGGGCGCATCGTCATGTCCGGCAAGGGTGCGGACCTCATCGACGATCCCCACGTCCGGGCGGCGTATCTGGGAAGCTGACGCCGGCATCCCGCCCCGCCGGGCGCGTCCGAACGCGGCGAGCGACGAAGGTGGCCGCGCTCAGGGCGCGGGCGCGCCGATGGTGGCGGGTTGCAGCCGGTCGCGGTGGCGGACGATCATCGCCCGGTAGAGGCTTTCGAGCGCCAGGGTGTAGGCCGACACGTCGAACAGAGGCGTCTCCAGCCGGTTGGCGTTGAGCCGTGCCTTGAGCGCCGCGAGGCGGTCGGGATCCGTGGCGATGTCGTACGCCAGCTCGAAATAGCTTGCGTGGTCTTCGGCGACCAGCTCGCCGAGGCCGACCGCGTGCAGGATGGAGCCCGCCACCCGCGACGGAAAGGTTTCCCCCGGACAGGTCACGATCGGCACGCCGGCCCAGAGCGCGTCGCTCGCCGTGGTGTGCGCGTTGAACGGCGCGGTATCGAGCATCAGGTCGGCGAGCTGGAGCCGGGCGAGATGGGCCGCCTGTGGCAGGTTTGCGCCAAAAACCAGCCGCCGCGCATCGACACCATGGCGGATTGCCTCCGAACGGAGGTTGCCGGCGGCATGCGGATGGTCGAGCAGCCACAGCACGCTGTCGGGCACCAGTGCCAGCAGCCGGCACCAGATGGCGAAGATGTCCGGGGAGATCTTGTAGGGCTGGTTGAAGCAGCAGAAGACGAACCCCTCCTCCGGCAACCCGACCTCCCGCCGCCCCGGCCTGGTGCCGGGCGGCGTCCGCCGGCCGTGGGGGTGATAGGTGTGCGGCATGTAGGCCAGGGCCTCGGCATAATCCGGGGCGCTGGCGGCGGGCGTGAGAAAGCGGTCGGTGATGAGGTAGTCGCACATCCCCGCCCCCATGGTGCCGGGATAGCCGAGATAGTTCACGATGATCGGTGCCGGCCGCAGGAGGACGATGCCGCTCCGCGCCCCGGAGGTGAACCCCTTCAGGTCAATGAGAATGTCCACGCCGTCGGCATGGATGCGCGCGGCCGCAGCCTGGTCGTCCATGTCCGAGATGTCGATGAAGTGGTCGCAGGCGGCCATGGTCCGCCTGCGCATGGATTGGCCGTCATCCGCGCCGAAGGAATAGGCAAGCACCTCGAAATCCGCGCCGGCATGGGCCTCCAGCACCTCGATCAGCAGGTGGGCGGTGGCGTGCTCCTGGAAATCGTTGGAGAGATAGCCGAGCCGCATCTTGCGGCCGCGCCCGTCATCGAAGGCATAGCGAGGGCCGGGATCCGCCACTCCGGCCGCGGTCCGCCGCGCGTGGGTCCACAATTCCGAGCACGCCCGCTGCTGCTTCGCGCTCACGCCGGGCGTCGACAGGAGATGGAAAGGTGGCAGCAGATGATCGCCCTCGCCCGCGAGGATTGCGCCGATGGCGATATCTTCTGGCGCGAGATCGTCCCATTCGCAGACGCTGCGCTGCCGCACCGAGGTGGCCATGCTCACACTTCCCGTTCGCGCCTATGGCCTGCGCAGGAGAGCGACGGCCATCTGAAGTGCCGAGCGGAGGAAATCAGCCTCGATCTCGAGAGTCAGACCTCTTGGGCAAGCAAGGATCGCGCCGCGGCGGGGGCGCTGGAGACTAATCTTGAAGCAGCGCCGTGCGGTGCGCGCCCAACGCGCCTGTCTCCTCGAGCCGCGCGGCGGCAGCGGCAAACAGCGGCGCGAGCCGCTCGGCCCATTGCTGCTGGCCGTCCGGCCGGCCGACGAGATCCTGCCGGATCTCGATGCCGACATGGGGAATGCCGCGCCCCTCGCCATGCTCCGGAATGGTCCAGTCCGTCTCCTCGCTGACGGCATAGGGCTCGTTGTCGCCCACGTTCAGCGCGGCATCGGCGCGCAGCAGAGGCATCAAAGCCTGCGCGAACCGGGCGTCGCGATGATAGAGCAGGCCGGCGTGCCACGGCCGCACGAAGCCGGCGAAGACTGGCGTGAAACTGTGCATGGCGAGAAGGATGGCCGGCGCGCCCTCCGCCAGCCGCCGATCGAGTTCGGCCGCGATGCGCGCATGATACGGCAGGAAAATTTCCGTCTCGCGCGCCCGGCGATCTTCCGCACCGATCCCCTGATTGCCGGGAACGGGCGTCGCATCGCTCTCCGCCGGGATGGACTGCGCGGCGCCAAGCGGCCGGTTGCAGTCGATCAGCAGGCGAGAATAGTTCTGTTGAATGAGCGTGGCATCGAGTAAATCGGAAAGTGCGCGGCAGACGCCAGCGATGCCGATGTCCCACGCGATGTGACGCTCGCGATCCACAGCCCCCAGGCCAAGCGTTCCCACTGACCGGGGAAGCCGGTTTCCCGCGTGATCCGCGACGATGAGGAACGCGGAACGCCCTTCGGGATTTAGTACAGTGACGGGCGGGATGTCGTCCGCCGTCAACAGTGAAACAGGCGCGCTCACGTCAGGACCTTTCCGGCTCGGGCCACGCACCTGACGCGACAGCCCCGAAGCTGCGCGCACCATAACCGATCTGCGGGCCATGTCCGCACAGAGCTGAGGCCCAGATGCTAATTCACGCCGGCTACGAGATTTCCTATGGCTGCCCGCAGCCGACACCGATGATTCTGACCCTGAGCGTCCATCCCTCGCGGATCAACGATCTGGTGAATCCGGACCGGGTGATGTTCGATCCGCCGATTCCCGCCAACACCTATCACGACAGCTTCGGCAATTTCTGCCACGTCATCTCCGCGCCCGCCGGCGGGCTCACCATGCGCACGGAATTCGTGATCCGCGACAGCGGCCTTCCCGACGCCGTAGCGCCCGACGCGCCCCAGCATGCCCTCGGCGACCTGCCGGTGGACGTGCTCCTCTTCCTTCTGGGCAGCCGCTATTGCGAGACCGATCGCCTGAGCGCGTTCGCCTGGTCGCAGTTCGGCCATCTGCCCAAGGGCTGGCCACTGGTGCAGGCGATCTGCGATTTCGTCCACGGTCACATCGTCTTCAACTATGCACACGCCAGCCCGCTGAAGACAGCGTTCGATGCCTACACCAGCCGGCAGGGCGTGTGCCGCGACTTTGCCCACCTCGCTGTCACTTTGTGCCGGTGCATGAACATCCCGGCCCGCTATTGCACCGGCTATCTCGGTGACTTCGGCGTTCCCGCCGATCCGGCGCCCATGGACTTCAGCGCCTGGTTCGAGGTCTATCTGGGCGGGCGGTGGTACACATTCGACGCTCGCCACAACAAGCCGCGCATCGGCCGCATTCTTATGGCACGGGGACGGGATGCGACCGACGTGGCGCTCGTGACATCCTTTGGTCCGTCGACCCTCACCTCGTTCAAGGTGATAACGGACGAGGCTCCCGCAGCCACGTAAAATGATCGGGGACGCTGCCCCATCGCTTTGGCGGCCTGTCCCCTCTACACTAACCCCATTCCGGCCTCGGCCGGCATCCGGGCGAGCGGCCAGACTTCTGGCCGGGGAACCGGGACGACCTTCAGATTGGATATCTTTTGCAGGTTCTCGTCAGAGACAACAATGTTGAGCAGGCCCTCAAGGTTCTCAAGAAGCGCATGCAGCGCGAGGGCGTTTTCCGCGAGATGAAGCAGCGCCGGGCCTATGAGAAGCCTTCCGAGCGCAAGGCCCGCGAGCATGATGAGGCCATCCGCCGGCATCGCAAGGCAGCGCGCAAGAAGGCTCAGTGGGAAGGCCTGATCGCCGCCCCCAAGCGCCGCGTGAAGCCCACCAACGCCCGCGGCCCGGCCGCCGGCTCCGCGCCGTCTTTCACGACCCGCTGATTCTCCCGCTGAACCTGCGGCCAAGAGAGGGTTTGGGGCTTCCCGCCCCGGCCCTCACCCGCCGTCAGTAGAACGGACGCGCGAGGCTCGCGGAGCCGAGGCGCTTTCCATCCGCATCGATGGCTTCAACCGTCCATGTGTAGATGCCGCCGACGCAGGGCGACCTGTAGGTAACCGCGCCTTTCGGGATGGCTCCGCGCGCGGGAAGCTGAACATCGGCACCGCCAAGCTCGCGGCCCGTGGGGCCCATCAGCGCAAACCGCAATTTGGTGGTGCCCGCCGGCACGTTGTCCACCTGGAATTCCGGGCTGCTCGGCCGCGGCGCGCACAGGGTGGTTCCGAGCCACGTGAAATCGAGCGTCATGTCGGCGGCGCTTGCCCAGGCAGACGGCACGCTTGCCGAAATAAGGCAGGCCAGGACGAACGCTTTTTTCATGTCAGCTCCTTCAGCTTCCGCATCGAAGCTGCGATGATCCTAGCATAAGTCGGCACCATCCCGGCCCGAAAACTGCCGGAGAAATTCGCTCGTCTCGACGAGAATTGATCCCGCTCGCGCGAAAATCGTGATACAGGGACCCAATGAATACGAAATTTGACGCCAAT
Source organism: Xanthobacter sp. SG618 (assembly GCF_012932745.1). Classification (NCBI taxonomy): domain Bacteria; kingdom Pseudomonadati; phylum Pseudomonadota; class Alphaproteobacteria; order Hyphomicrobiales; family Xanthobacteraceae; genus Xanthobacter; species Xanthobacter sp. SG618. Next base: position 328,371 of record NZ_JABBHL010000004.1, read on the forward strand.
GGCCTGGTCGAGTTCGTCGCAGGATTCCGATCGCCTCAAGGGCGCTTCCGGATCGTCCGCATCATGCCTGAGGACAAGGGCGAGCCGAGCTATCGCGTAAAAGGCGAGCACGAGGCATTCGAGCGCATCGCGCGGGAATCCGAACTGCGGCGCCCCGGCGAAATATAGGCGGCGAATAGTTTAGGCGGGATACAAAAAATCCAGGCCTTGCTATCACCACAATAGCCTCTTATGTTCATTTGGTCTGAATTTGACGGCTGATTTTCTGGCGCCATAGCCCGCGCCTGACGATACCTCCCTTCAATTTCTAACTCTTGCGCAGCTCGATCTTCTCGGGCTGAGCACCCACGCGCGATTGAAAGGAAATCGTCATGAATATCGGTACCGTGAAGTGGTTCAACGCCACCAAGGGCTTCGGCTTCATCCAGCCCGACAATGGCGGCGCGGATGTGTTCGTGCATATCTCGGCCGTCGAGCGCGCCGGAATGCAGGGCCTGGCCGAAGGTCAGAAGCTCCAGTTCGACATCGTCCGTGACAACAAGTCCGGCAAGAATTCGGCTGGAAATCTCCAGGCCGCGTGACATCGCGCCAGCGGACCACGGATGTACTGGCCGCTGACTGATGCACAATGCATTTCGAAAGGCTCTGCCCACACGGGCGGGGCCTTTTTCTTTTTTATTATTCCCGTTTCGAATCTTAGTTCTCGGGCTTCTCCCCGGGTCGTGTTATCATTCGAAATGACCCCAATAACGACACATCAGAACTCGCTCTCCAGCGCCGAGAGCCGCCGCCAATTGGATGAATCCATTGAGCGCGCCATGGAGCGCAACAGGGGCGAGCTCGAAGCGGTTCGCCAGAAGAGCGCGCGTCTCCGGGCTCTGCGCGAGGCCACCGAAAGCGAACCCGTTCCCGCGCCGCGCCCCAAGGCCCGCCGCAAGGCCTGAAGTCCAAATGCCTGCGTTGCATGCCGGGACTCCGCATGACGGAGCCGCGTGGCGACGGGCAGAATTGCCACATCCCCCTCAGAAATAGCCCTGCTCGACACTGCGGCAACCGTGCGAAACAGCGCCGTTGCTGGCGCATAGGGCGCATGGCTGCCCTGCGCGGCTGAGGCCGGCGCTTGCCAGCCGCGCCGCTTGGCGGCAAAGTCCGCGCCGAAAATTGTGTTTCAGCTTCGCTGGGCGCATCACGCTGCCGGGCGACGGGACAAAAGGGAAACTGCGAGATCACCATGACGGACGACGTCGCCATGTCCGGGCTCGGGTCCGGCGCTCTCAGCCGCCGCTCTTTCCTGTTCGGCTCCGCCCTCGGACTTGGTGCCCTCGGGCTGGCCGGCTGCTCGTCTGATGTCATGAGCCTCGCCGAGGCGCAGAAGCTCTATGGGCCGATGCCCAATGAGAAATTCCCGATCCCCGCGCCGGACATCAGCAAGGTCAACCCCAAATATTACCGCCGGACCGTCGCCTACGAGAGCAATGAGGCGCCCGGCACGATCATCGTCGATCCCAGCAATTATTACGTCTATCGCATCGAGGGCGAGGGCAAGGCGACCCGCTACGGCGCCAATGTCGGCCGCTCCGGCTTCCTGTGGAGCGGCGACGCCTATGTGGGACGCAAGGGCGAGTGGGCGACCTGGACCCCGCCCAAGGAGATGATCAAGCGCCAGCCCGAGGCCGCCAAATGGGCCAACGGCATGCCCGGCGGCCTGGAAAACCCCCTCGGGGCGCGCACGCTCTACCTCTACCAGAACGGCCAATACACGCTGTACACAATCTATGCGAGCAGCGACCCCGAGTCGATCGGCACCGGCGTCACCAGCGGCTGCGTCGGCCTGCTCAGCCAGGACATGATCGACCTCTACGAGAAGACCCCGGTCAAGACCAAGGTTGTGGTGCTGCCTGCCTGACGCTGGGGCAAACTCACAGATCCAGCCTTAGCCCCTGATCGGCGCTGCGCCGGCGGAGGCCGCCGTCGGGGGGGCCGCCCTGTCCTTCGTGGTTCAGCTCGCGAGGCTCGCGGCCGCCAGCCCCAGCACCAGAAGGCCCGCCGCCACCAGTGCCCAGGTGCCCCAGTTCGGCGGTGCGGTGGCGTGGGCGCGATTGTCCTCCTCGCTCTGCGGCTCATAGAGCGCTCCGATACTGGGATCGCCATCGGCGATGCGGTCGCCCTGCTCCGGGGGTCGCCAATCCTGCTGCGGGGTGTGGCCACTCGCCTCGTCATCCGTCCCCAAGGGCGCGGCGGCAAAGTCCGGCCCGCGCACCTTGTCGCGGTTCTGGCCGGTGTCGGTTGCGTGGCGGGTCCTCTCGGCGTCGGATCCGTCTTCGGCCATGGCTAGCTCCTCCGGTTCGTCGGTTATCCGAAGGAAGTCTCCGGCGGGGCCAGACGTTCCAGCACGGCTATCTGCGACTGGCCTGAAGCCTGCGCGATGCGAGCGCGGGAGAAAGTGTGAAAACGTCAACAGGCGGATGCCGTGAGGCTTCCAAAACGGACCATCCGGCAGGGCGTTGCCGCTGCCGGATGATCTCAGGTTGCGTCGCTTCCGGGATCAGGCCCCCGACGTCGCCCGGATCCGCATGGGCTTCATCACGAACAGGATGATGAAGGCCGCCGCCACATCCATGGCGCAGGAGAGCCAGAACACCGTGTGCCAGCCGCCCGAATATTCCGCGACCACATTGCCCAGCGGCACCAGGAGCGAGGCGACGCCCTTCGCCGTGAAGATCAGGCCATAGTTGCCTGCGGCATTCTTCGCACCGAAAACGTCGGTGGTCAGTGCGGGGAACAGGCTGAAGATCTCGCCCCAGGCGAAGAAGACCAGCCCGGTCAACAGCACGAACGCGACGGGATTGGTGCCGAAGTGGCTCAGGGCGAAGATGCCCACCCCTTCCAGAAGGAAGGCGAAGAACATGGTGTTCTCGCGGCCGAACTTGTCGGACACCCAGCCGAAGAACGGACGCGTCACGCCGTTCAGCATCCGGTCGAGAGACAGGGCGAACGTGAGCGCAGGCAGCGTCACCCAAAGCAGCGTGACCGGCGACTTTTCAAGGCCGAGGTCATGGGCGATGGGGGCGAGCTGCGCCGTTGCCATGAGGCCGCCGGTGCAGACCAGCACGAACACCGCGTACATCACCCAGAACATTCCGGTGCGGACGACTTCCTGCGGCGCACGCTCGACCTTGGCGTGGCTGACCACCGTATTGGTGGCCTTTTCGACCTGACCCCGCTGCGGCGCGCGGAACACCAGCGACAGCACCAGCAGACCGGTGCCCTGCGCCAGGCCGAACCAGAGGAACGTGTTCTGGTATCCCGAGTTGCCGATCATCGTCTGCAGCGGAATAATCGTGAGCGCGGACGCCACGCCGAAGGCGCCGGAGGTCAGGCCTGCCGCGAGCCCGCGATTGTTCGGAAACCATTTCAGCGCATTGCCGATGGCGGCCGCCACGACGATACCGACCCCCAGGCCGCCGATGGCGGACGAGACGTAGAGGATCCAAAGCTCGGACGCGATCGAGTTCAGCACCCACGATCCGCCGGTCATCAGGCCGGCCACGAAGGTGAGTTGCGCCGGTCCCCTGCGGTCCACGAGCCAGCCGCAGACCGGAAGAAGCCAGGATTCCGCGAGGATGAAGATCGTGAACGCAAGCTGGATGGCCGGACGCCCCCAGTGATACTTCTGATCCATGGGCAGGACGAAGAGCGTCCAGCCATACTGAAGATTGGCGACCATAGTGATGGCCGCGATTCCCACGATGAGCTGGAACCAGCGATATCGCCTGGTCGCCAGCGGATAGGTTACGCCTCCCTGATCGAGGGTATCGTCCTCGACGGCGTTAATAACAGCGGCCATCTAAATCTCCCCATATTGTCCTGTGCTGTTCTTCTTGTTCTTGGTGTATTGGCTCACGCACTCTTCTTCGCATGCTCCGCCGAGACCGGCCGGGTCTCACCCGTTTCGAGCATCGTCCGCGTTGCATCGATCGACGCATAGACCCAGAAGATCTTCAGCGGCTTCTCACTGGACCCATTGCGGAAGCGGTGAGGCAGGTTGCAGGGAATCCACGTCGCATCCATCGGCTTCACCGGATGCACCTCATCGCCGACCTCGGCGAAACCCTCGCCTTCGAGGACGAGCACTGTTTCCTCGCAATTGTGGAAGTGCCACGGAATGGCGGAGCCGGCGCCGATGATCGTCATGCCGGTGAGCATCTGCTGCGACCCCGTCCCGCGCCCGACCAGCGGAATGGTCCGGTTGCCGCCGCCCCGATCGACACTGGGCATCTGGTCCGGTCGCATGAGCGCGGGCTTGAGGTCTGGGATCGCATTGACGGCGGTCATGGAAAGGGTCCCTGATTTGGAATGGCGAATCCGCCGTCTGCCCGGCGGCTCGCTGCCCAATCCATCACTCGGCCATCGATACCGCCAATATCAAATTACGATTCGTCATCATACCGGTCCGGCATGAGCGGGCCGGCGTCGCCCGGCCATGCCGTTTCTGTCTGCGACGCCATAAAGGATCGATATTTCAGGCACTCGCGGAAACGGATTAGGAGGAGTCAGCAACCGAGGATTCCGCCCGTGAACTATGACCCTCACCTTTCGTCACGGTCGCCCATCGCAGAAGCGGACGGCACCATTCGCCTGGTGCGGATGGATCTGTTTCCCGTCGCCATCCCGCTGACGCGGCCGATGAAGATGTCGGGCGTGACCATCCGCCATGCCGAGAACCTGTTCGTTCGCCTCGAAGCCGTGGACGGAAGCGTCGGCTGGGGCGAGGCGGCCTCCGCCCCGACCATGACCGGCGAAACCCTGTGGGGCATGACGGCCGCGGCGCGCCTCGTATGGGACGCCCTCAAGGGCCGGGATGCGCGTCCGCACATGGAAATCGCGCGCCGCATCCAGAGCGCTGTCTATGGCAATACCAGCGTGAAATCCGCCATCGAGATGGCGCTGCTGGACCTTCTCGGCCGCAAGCTCGGCATCGGCGCCGGCGACATTCTGGGAAGCCGCTTCCGCGACCGGCTCGAACCCATGTGGATGCTGGGCAACGCGACGCCGAAGGAGGATGTGGACGAGGCGCGCGCCAAGTCTGCGATGGGCTACAGCTTCTTCAAGCTGAAGGTCGGCACCAAGACCATCGAGAACGACATCATCTCTGCGGCCCGGGTCCGCGAGGCCATCGGCCCCGACGCGAAACTGTGCGCGGACGCCAATGGCGGCCTTTCGCTCGACGCCGCACGCCGCCTGATCGCGGAAGCCGGTCCCGCCCGACTGCTCTACCTGGAACAGCCGCTGCCTGCCGAATGCATCGACGAGCTGGCAGAGCTCAATCGCCTCGGCACAGTGCCCATCGGCATCGACGAGGGCATCCATTCGCGAGCGGATATCGAGACCCACGCCCAGCGGGGCGCCGCGGCCGGCATCTCGCTGAAGCTAATCAAGCTGGGCGGCATGATCGCGACCCTCGACTGCGCAGCGCGGGCAACCGACCTCAACCTCTCCATCAACGTCGCCGCGAAGGTAGCGGAATCGAGCCTTGCCTCCGCAGCGGCGTCGCATGTGGCCGCCGGGATCAGGGATTTCGGATGGGGCTTGAGCCTCACCCACGTCTATCTGGAGCACGACCCGGTGCTGGATCCCCTGCGTCTGGCGGATGGCACGGTCGCCGTGCCGCAAGGGCCGGGCCTGGGCGTGACCATCGACGAGGATGCGCTGCGCACCTATCAGGTGCCTGTCCCGCGATAGGGGCACCTGAGGGGGTGCCCCCCGCCTCAGACGTCGGCCTCGCTGCGGAACGTGTGCTTCGCATCGAGGTCGGCGACGATCTTCATCACCGAATCCTTGATGATCTGCGAGGAGCGCGACAGCCGTCGCGTGCGCGAATAGCCGAGCGCGAGGCGACGGAAGATCCCTTTCGGGCCAATGGGATGGAGCGTGACCTCCCCGCTCCGGGCTTCCTCGTAGAGGATCGAGCGCGGCAGGATCGTCGTCGCGATTCCCTGGCGCACCATCAGGCGGATCGTCTCGATAGAATTGAGTTCGAGCATCACCGTCACCAGCGGCCCCTTGTGGCCGAGCAGGTTGTCGATGATGGTCCGGATGCCCTGGGACATGACCAGAGGCGTGGTGGCCAGCTCGTCGAGCGAAATCGGCCCCGCCTTCCGCGATCCGCGCACGGCGACGAACATCATCTCCTCCGAGACCAGATGCTCGATGATCATCCGCCGCGTGGGGGCGGGCTCGGTGAGCACCGCCAGATCGAGACGCCCCTCGTCCAGCCAATCCATCAAAGGCTGGCTGTAGGCCTCGCTGATGGTGAGGTCGATGCGCGAATAGTCCGACCGGATGATCGAGACGAGGTCCGGCGCCACACGCGGACAGATGGTCGGCACGAGCCCGAGCGCGCAGGTGCCGCCGGGGCTTCCGGCCGAGCCGCGCACCTCGTCCTTGGCCCGCTGAACCTCGCGCAGAATCGTCTTGGCGTGCTCGAACAGTTCGCGCCCCTGATCGGTGAGATGAATACCGCGGCTTTCCCGGATCAGAAGTTGCGCGCCGAGTTCATCTTCGAGCTGCCGGACCTGACGGCTGAGCGCCGGCTGCGCCACGTTGAGATGCTGCGCGGCCCGCGTAATGCTCCCGAGCTCGGCGATTTTCGCGAAATAGTTCAAGGCCCTGAAGTCCAAGGCGGTCCCCTCCTGGAGCGGCATGGCGAGCCATGCCGAAATTGTATTTAACAGCGCGCCCCCATCAGGAATAGGTCTTTCTTCGAGGCCCGTCCACCGACGGTCTTTCGAATGGAGTCTTTCGATGCTGTTCCCCAATCCAGTTGAGCGTCTTGTCGCCGAAGTTCACTACCAGCTTCCCGAGAAGTGGCGGAAGAAGAGCCGCACCGCCTGGTCTGATCCGAACCGGGCCAATGCCGAAGTGGACAGCTTCCTCGAAGGCCCTTCGTTCGACCGCGACGGAAACCTCTTCTTCGTGGACATCCCCTATGGCCGCGTCTTCCGGCTGACGCCCGGCGGCGACTGCGATCTGGTCTGCCAGTATGACGGCTGGCCGAATGGCCTGAAGATCCACAAGGACGGCCGCATCTTCATCTGCGACTACAAGGCGGGCCTGCTGCTCCTCGATCCCAAGACCGGCGTCATCGAGCCGTTCCTGGCGTCGCGCAACAGCGAGGCCTGGAAGGGCCTGAACGATCTGGTGTTCGCCGCCGACGGCACGCTCTACTTCACCGACCAGGGCCAGACCGGCATGCACGACCCGACCGGGCGCGTCTACCGGCTCGACCCCAATGGCAAGCTCGACATGCTGCTGGGCAACGTGCCGAGCCCCAACGGCCTCGTGCTCAACATGAAGGAAAACCGCCTCTACCTCGCCGTCACCCGTCAGAACGCCGTGTGGCGTTGCCCCATCATGACGGATGGCACCATGTCCAAGGTCGGCACCTACATCCAGCTTTCCGGCGGCCACGGCGGCCCGGACGGCATGGCGCTCGACGAGGAAGACGCGCTGATCGTGTGCCAGCTCGGTGTCGGCGTGTGGCGCTTCGATTCCGACGGCATGCCGACGCACCTCATCACCGGCCGCGTGGGACATCATCTGACCAACGTCGCCTATGGCGGCAAGGACAACAAGACGCTGTTCATCACCGAGGCCGATACCGGAACGATCCTCAAGGTCGAAATGCCGGTCGCGGGCAAGAAGATGTACTCGCACACCTGAGCGAGACCACGCCTCTACAGGTGGCGGGGCGTCCCCGCCACCTCGTCCTTCTCCTGCGATGAAGCCATAACCATGATCGTTTCCGTCAATCCCTATACCGCTCAGGAAATCGCCCGTTTCGAGGAGCACTCGGATGCGCAGATCGAGCAGGCGCTCGCCGAGGCGGTGGCGGCCCAGCGCGCCTGGCGCAAGACGTCGTTCGCCGAGCGTTCCAAGCTGCTGGTGTCGATGGCGAAAGTGCTGCGGGCGAACAAGTCCGAGTACGGAAAGATGATATCGCTGGAGATGGGCAAGCCCATCGCCGAGGCCGTGGCGGAAGTGGAGAAGTGCGCGCTGAACTGCGACTTCTACGCAGAGAATGCCCCCCGGTTCCTGGAAGACGAGGTCATCGCGACCAATGCCTCGGACAGCCGCGTGGTGTTCGATCCGCTCGGCGTCGTGTTCGCCATCATGCCGTGGAACTATCCCTTCTGGCAGTATTTCCGCTTTGCGGCGCCCGCCTTCATGGCCGGTAACGGAGCGGTCCTAAAGCACGCGAACAATGTGCCCCAGTGCGCCAAGGCCATCGCCGAAATCGTCGCGGAAGCCGGCGCCCCGGCCGGACTGCACCAGACCCTGCTCATTCCCCCGTCCAAGGTCGAGCGCCTGATCGCGGATGATCGCATCGCGGCGGTCACGCTCACCGGCTCCACCGGCGTCGGCGCCATCGTCGCGGCGCAGGCCGGCAAGGCGCTGAAGAAGCAGGTACTCGAACTCGGAGGGTCCGATCCCTTCATCGTCCTCGCCGACGCCGATGTGTCAGCCGCAGCCGAAGTCGCGGTGAAGGCGCGTTTCATCAATGTCGGCCAAAGCTGTGTGAACGCGAAGCGCTTCATCGTCGAGGAGAGCATCGCGGACGCCTTCGTCGAGGCGTTCTGCGCGGCCGTCGCCCGCCTGAAGATCGGCGATCCCATGGCCGCCGACACCAATATCGGCCCCATGGCCCGCGCCGACCTTCGCGCGACGCTGCACGATCAGGTCGAGCGTTCGGTTGCTGCCGGTGCCGTGCTGCGCGCGGGGGGCAAGGCGGTGGAAGGTCCCGGCTTCACCTATGAGCCGACCATCCTCGACCACGTCACGCCCGAGATGCCGGCCTTCAACGAGGAAACGTTCGGCCCCGTCGCGGCAATCATCCGCGTGAAGTCTGCCGAGGATGCGATCGCGTACGCCAACGACACCGAGTTCGGCCTCGGCGCGGCGATCTGGACGCGGGATGTGGCGAAGGCCGCGGTTTACGCACGCCAGCTCGATGCCGGCGCGGTCTTCATCAACGGCATGGTGGCCTCGGACCCGCGCCTGCCGTTCGGCGGTATCAAGCGTTCGGGATACGGCCGGGAACTCGGGTCCTACGGCATCCGCGAGTTCACCAACACCAAGACGGTGTGGACCGGGCCCGCCCGCTAGGGCCCGACTTCACACGTCACATGCCGTCCTGGCGCAGGGCCGCGCGGACCAGCCGCGCGGTCAGCCGGAAATGCTCCATGAGCAGCTCCACGGCCTCGTTCTCGCGCCGCGCGATGGCGGCCTGCGCGATGGCCCGGTGCTCGTCCTGCTCGTTGCGGCCGGCACGCGGGACGGTTCGCGCCGCATGGCGGTAGCGTTCCGCCGCGACATACAGCTGCGTACAGAAATCATTGATCCAGGACGATCCCGACGCCGCCACCAGCGCCGCATGGAAGGCGCCGTGGGCCTGCTCCCAGGCGGGATTGCGCTCGGTCGTGTCGTCGGAGAGATAGCGCGGGATGGCTTCCAGCCGCTGAAGGGCCGCGGTCACCCCCTCTTCCCAGGCGAGGCCCCCGCTGCGGATCGAATTGCGCAGCCCGACCTCGTTGGCCCAGCACCGCGCCAGGATCAGTTCGTCGAGGTCCTGGAGGGTGACCGAGTGGACCCGGAACCCGCGCTGGTCGCGATGATCCAGCAGCCCCTCGCTGGCGAGCCGGTTGAGCGCCTCGCGGACCGGGCTGGCGCCGATGCCATATTGATCGCAGATGGTGCGGATCTTGAGCTTGGCGCCCGGCTTGATCGCCCCGTTGATGATATCGCTCCGCAGCCGTCCATAGGCCTCGCTGGCCAGGGTTGCGCTCTTCGTCATCAACAGTGCCGCGCTCCGTTCTTCGCCTGCGAAGCTTGGATGATCACAGCCGCTTCGTAAAGCCTAAATGATCGATAATATTGCGATGCACAATCAAAAAATCGATATTTTTATTGACGGACTCAGAAAATCGATATTTTTTGGCGGCCAGGAGAACTGCCGATGAAACTGGTCACTTTTGTTCGCAAGCCGTCCGCCGATCAGCACCTGGGTGTGGTGCTCGATGACGCCGTGTTCGACCTCACGGCGACCGGCAAGCCTGAATTTGAGAGCATGCTCTCGCTGATCCGTGCCGGCGCCGTCGATGCCGCGAAGGCTCTGGCTGAGGCGGCCCGCGGGGCGCCGGGCCTCGTCCCGCTGGAAGACGTCACGCTGCTGGCGCCGATCCCGCGCCCGGCCAAGAACATCTTCTGCGTCGGCCGCAACTACATCGATCACGTCACCGAGGGCTACAAGGCGCGCGGGCTGGACCTGAAGCTGCCGGAGTTTCCCCAGTTCTTCTCCAAGCCGCCGACGACCGTCATCGCCACCGGCGACACCATCCCGCTGCACGAGGGCATCACCAACCTGCTCGACTACGAGATCGAGCTCGCCATCGTGATCGGCCGCGACGGCCGCGATATTTCGGCTGCCGACTGGCGGAAATACGTGTTCGGCTACACCGTGCTCAACGACATCACCGGCCGCGACCTGCAGCGGCGCCACGACCAGTGGTTCAAGGGCAAGGGCCTCGACGGCAGCTGCCCCATCGGCCCCTGCATCGTAACCGACGACGCCATCGCCGATCCGCAGAAGCTGGACCTGTGGCTGGAAGTGAACGGCGAGCGCCGCCAGTCCGCCAACACCTCCCAGATGATCTTCGACCTGCCGCGCATCGTCGAGGATCTGTCCCGCGGAATGACGCTGGAAGCCGGCGACATCATCGCCACCGGCACGCCCTCCGGCGTCGGCTATGCCATGACGCCGCCCCACCCGCTTCAGCGGGGTGACCTCGTGACCTGCCATATCGAGGGCATCGGCACGCTCCAGAATCGTATCGGCTGAACGAACCGCGACACTTGAAAGGGCGCGCCGCATGACCGCAGCAACCTCCACCCCCGTCGCCTGGCCCCTGGATCGTCCGCTCGCCCTTTCGGTCAGCGTGATGCTCGAAGCCTGGAGCGACGATTCCGCGCCGGGCATCGGCCCCATGGGCAACCCGCTCAAGGCTGGCGTGCTCGACCTGCAGGGCCGCTCCTGGGCGGACTATGGCCCCAAGGTTGGCACCTGGCGCATCCTCGACGCGCTCGCCGCTGCCGACGTGAAGGCGGTGTTCTACGTCAGCGGCATCCTCGCCGAGCGCTACCCGGACCTGATGAAGGCCATCGTCGCGGCCGGGCATGACATCGCCGCCCATGCCTGGGCGCAGAACATCGTGCCGGCCTACCAGACCGAGGCCGAGGAGCGCGCCGACCTCCTGCGCTGCATCTCCACCCTCGAGGCGACCTCGGGCCGCCGCCCGGCGGGCTGGATCAGCCCGCGCTGCACCCCCAGCGCCGTCACCTCCGCTTTGCTGGCGGAGCAGGGTTTCGCCTGGCATTCCGACATCTTCGACACGGACGTGCCCTACAAGCTGGAAACCCTGCGCGGCAGCGTCGTCGGCGTCCCGTTCACCATGGAGGTGAACGACATGCCGCTCTACATCCGCTACGGCAACGAGCCGCGCGCCTTCACCCAGATCCTGGAGCGCCTGCTCTCGCAGTGGCCGGATGCCCCCAAGCGCCCCTGCTGCCTGGACATCACCGTGCACGCGCACGTGTTCGGCCGCCCCTACGGGATCATCGAGCTGATCGAGTCGCTGCGCCTCGCCCGCCGCTACGAGGCGCTGGCGCGTCTGACCACCCACGCCGAACTCGCCGCTCTGTGTGCCTGAGTCACGCCCCCGCGCCGGCACCGCTGGCGCGGGGGATGGCGGGCCAGAGCTTTCGACACGCATCCGAGCAGCAGGAGGCGCGCCATGGCTGCGCCAGGGCCGGTCGTTGCCATCGAGGAGCATTATCTCGATGCGGAGGTGTATGCCATCGCTGGCGGCGCCGGCGGCAGCCTCGCCACCCGCATGCGCGATCTCGGTGCTCGGCGCCTGCGTGAGATGGACGAGGCGGGCGTCGACATCCAGGTGCTCTCCCATGCGCCGCCCGGGCTTCAACGGGTTCCGGCGGCTTCGGCGGCGGACGTCGCCCGACGCGCCAACGACCGGCTCGCCGAGGTGGTGGCCGCGCACCCGTCCCGCTTCGCGGCCTTCGCCTCGCTGCCCACGTCCGTGCCCGATCAGGCGGCGCAGGAACTGGAACGCACGGTGCGGGAGCTGGGCTTCAAGGGCGCCATGATTCACGGGACGACGGACGGGCTCTTTCTGGACGACGCGCGCTTCTGGCCGATCCTCGAGCGGGCCGAGGCGCTGGATGTGCCGCTCTACATCCATCCGGCCCTGCCGATGGCTGCGGTGCGGCAGGCCTACATGGGGAAATATGCCGAGACCCACCCGACCTTCGCCACGGCCGCGTGGGGCTTCACCATCGAGACCGGCACCCATGCCATGCGCCTCGTCCTGTCGGGCGCGCTGGAGGCGTTTCCCCGTCTCCAGCTCATTCTCGGGCACCTCGGCGAGGGGATCCCGTTCCTCATGGCCCGCATCGACGAGGCCCTGAGCCGCGACACGCCGACGAAGGCCTTCCGCAAGCTGTTCACCGACCATTTCCACGTGACGACGAGCGGCTTCTTCTCCGACCCCGCGCTTGCCTGCTGCATCGCGGAGATGGGCGTGGAGCGCATCCTGTTCTCCATCGACTGGCCCTTCGTGGAGAACGCGCCGGGCGTGGACTGGCTGCGGAAGTTCGAGCTGGGCGACGCCGACAAGGCGAAGATTTTCGGCGGCAACGCCAAGAGGCTGCTGAAGCTGGCGTGAAGACCGGCCGCAGCGAGGACGCGTGCCGGCGATCGGCGCGCTCCCTCATCAAGAACACAGATCAAAGCAATGCCGGGGAGGTGATTGGATGAAGAACATCAGTATGGGCAAGGCCGACAGCGCGCATGCGGAGGTGATCCGCGACGTCGCCGCGCGCATCGAGCGCCTGCCGTTCTCGCGCTGGCACCTGAAGGCCCGCATCCTGATCGGGACGGCCACCTTTTTTGACGCGTTCGACGCGCTCACCATCGCCCAGGTGCTGCCGGTGCTGCGGCCGCTCTGGAAGCTCAGCGGGCCGCAGGTCGGCTTCCTGATCTCGACCGGCTATCTCGGCCAGCTTGTCGGCGCGCTGGTGGCCGGCATGTGCGCCGAGCGCTTCGGCCGCCTGCCGACCATGATCGGCGCCATCTGCATCATGTCGGTGATGAGCCTCGCCTGCGCGTTCGCCTCCGACTACGAGACGCTGCTCGTCTTCCGCACCATCCAGGGCCTGGGCCTCGGCGCACAGGTGCCGATCGCGGCGGTGTACATCAGCGAGATCGCCAAGGCGCACAAGCGCGGACGCTTCTTCATCCTCTACGAATGCGTCTTCACCTTCGGGCTGTTCGCCTCCGGCCTGATCGGCTCCTTCGTGGTGCCGCACCTCGGTTGGCAGGCCATGTTCTTCATCGGCGTCCTGCCGATCATCATCGGCGTGAGCCTCGGCTTCCTGCTGCCGGAATCGCCCCGCTGGCTCGCGAGCCGCAACCGTGTGGCGGATGCACAGGCCGCCATGGCGCGCATCGAGAGCGAGATCGAGGCCTCCACCGGCCAGAAGCTCGCGCCGCCCACCGAATGGGTGCCCGCGGACCCGCGTCGATCGTCCTGGCGTGACCTGGTCGGTCCCGACTACATCAGGCGCACCGTGGTCGTGTGGGTGATCTGGTTCTCCACCTTCCTCATCACCTACGGTCTCGGCACCTGGCTGCCGACCCTGTACCGCAGCGTGTTCAACCTGCCGCTCGACACCGCGCTGCGCTTCGGCACCATCGGCAGCCTGATGCAGCTGGCCGGCGGACTGACGGCGGGCTTCGTTATCGACCGGATCGGCCGGCGCAGGCTGTTCATGGTCGCCCTGTTCGGGGCCGCGGCGGCGCTCCTCTCCATCTGGTTCGTGGGCCTCACGTCGGTGCCCCAGTTCGTGGTGCTCAGCGGCATCGCCTATTACTTCGCGGGCCTGTCGGTGCTCGGCATCTATCTCTACACGCCGGAGATCTACCCCACCCGCGCCCGGGCCATCGGCACCGCCCTCGGCACCGCCTGGCTGCGGCTGGCCTCCATGGTTGGCCCGCTGATCGTGGGCTTCTTCGTGGCCGATGGCATCGGCATGGTGTTTCTCGTCTTCGCGGCAGCCGCGATCATCGCAGGCATCGTGGTCTCGGCGCTGGCCATCGAGACCACCAACCGGTCGCTCGAAGACATCTCCCGCTGAAACCGGCGCCGGCCAGCCCGTGATGGGGCTGGCCGGTGCACTGCCGTGTCCGGCTTCCTTCGGGCATGGCCACCGATGAGGAAGGCCCGCCATGGGAACAGCATCGCTCGATCTCGTCACCACCCGCTGGTCCTCGACGAACGCCGAGGACCGCTTTCCCGTCGACAATCCGGCCACCGGCGACGTCTTCGCCATGGTGCAGGGCGGGGGGGCGACGGAAGTGGACGCGGCGGTGAGGTCGGCCCACGCGGCCTTTCTCGGCTGGCGGCGGGTGCCTGCGCGCGAGCGCGGGCTTGCCCTTCTCCAGGCCAGCCGCAAGCTCGCCGAACATGCCGACGAACTTTCCGAGCTGCTCTGCCGCGAGAACGGCAAACCCGTTCGTGACGCCAAGGCCTTCGACGTCTCCGCCCTGATCCACGCCTTCGCCTATTTCGGCAGCCTCGCCGACAAGATGAGCGGCGAGACGCTGGACATGGGCAACGTCTATTCGGTCACGGTGCGCGAGCCCTATGGCGTCGTGGCCGGCATCATCCCCTTCAACTGGCCGCCCATCCACACCGGCGCGAAGATCGCGCCGGCGCTCGCCGCCGGAAACACCATCGTCCTGAAGCCGGGCGAGCAGGCGCCGCTCACCATCATGCGCATCGTCGAGATCATCAACGCGGTGCTGCCGCCCGATCTCGTGCACGTGGTGCCCGGCCCCGGCGCCACCGGCCGGGCGCTCACGGCGCATCCGCTGATCCGCAAGATCTCCTTCACAGGGGCTCCCTCCACCGGCACGGCGGTGCTGAAGGCGGCGGCGGAGCGGCACGTGCCGGTGCTGTTGGAACTCGGGGGCAAGAACCCCTTCATCGTGTTCGAGGATGCCGATCTCGACCGCGCCGTGCGCGATGCGGTCGATGCGGCCTTCTTCAACAAGGGCGAGGCCTGCACTGCCGGCTCGCGCATCCTCGTCCACGCCGACATCCACGACGCCTTCGCCGAGCGCTTTGCCGCATTCGTCCGCCGGCTCCGGCTGGGCGAGGGAACGGACCCGAAGGTCCATGTCGGCCCGCTGATCTCCAAACCCCAGCAGCAGAAAGTCCTGGACTATATCCGGATCGGCCTGGAGGAAGGCGCTACCATCCTCGCGCAGGCTCCGATGCCGCAGGAGGAGCGGCTGCGGAACGGCTATTTCGTCCAGCCCACCGTCTTCACCGGCGTCGCGCCCCACATGCGGATCGCGCAGGAGGAGATCTTCGGCCCCGTCACCGCGCTGATGGCCTTCCGCACCGAGGAGGAGGCCATCGCCATCGCCAATTCCACCGACTTCGCGCTGGTGGCCGGCATCTATTCACGCGATCAGGCCCGGGCGAACCGGGTGGCCCGGGGGGTGGAGGCGGGGATCGTCTTCATCAACAATTACAACCGCGGCGGCAACGGCACCCCTTTTGGCGGCACCAAGTCCAGCGGCTACGGGCGCGAGCGGGCAGCGATGACGCTGAACGAATTCACCTATGTGAAGGCCCTGCGCATCCCCACCGGCTTCGGCGACGTGCCCCAGTGGAGCGCGCTCGACGATATCGCCGAGACCCATTAGGCCGCGAATCCGTCCGACATGAGAATGGTGCCCCCGCCCGTATGGGGCGGGGGATTGGTCAAGTGCGTGCGCCCGGACGAAGCCTTTCCCGCGCGCCGCGACCGACTTCAGCCAACCCACCACCACCACCGCGCAGGACCACGCCATGCCCTTCGTGCGCCAAGTAGGGCAGGCTGAGGCGCGGCTGATGCCGCAGCACAAATCGCGTGAGATTGCTTCGGCGGAAAGCACCGAACAACCGGCACCTAAGCCAAAATATTGCAGCGCAATATTGAGTGTTACAGGCAAGACAACCATGCGGTGTCGCGCCCGCTGTATACTCAATAAGTATCGAAAAATACCCAGTTGATCTTAGAGAATGCGCGCCGGCGCGTATAGCTTCACGCTGCGGCCATACCCGGACTGGAAGCGCTCCCCTCCAAACCGGAACACCATGGCGGCACCTCGCCTGAACCCGGCCCGCATGTCTGTTCCCGCCTCGGCAGGGCAACCGACAGGTGGGCATCGGGGGTCAACCTGTCGCTGACGGCGTCCCTCGGACGAGGTCGCAGCGATCAGCAACAAGCAAAACCATTGAGGAAAGCCCGATGCCAAACCGCCTTCCGCTCACGCGGGATGTCAAGGAGATCATCGACGCCGGATCGATGACCGCTGGCCGGTGGGCCGTGGTCGGACTGTGTTTCGTCATCGCCCTGCTCGACGGATTCGACACCCAGTCGATTGCCTTCATCGGGCCGGCCATCGCGCAGGACTTCAAGATGAATCCTGCCGACATGACCTGGGTCATCACGGCAAGCATCATCGGCATGGCGATCGGCGCCATCGGGCTCGGCAGCTTCGGCGACCGCTTCGGGCGCCGCAAGGCCATCATGATCGCGATCGCTTTGTTCGGCGCCTTCTCGCTGGCGGGCGCCTACGCGACCTCGCCCACGCAGATCATCGTGCTGCGCTTCCTGATCGGCCTCGGCATGGGCGGCGCCACGCCCTCCGTGCTCGCGCTGACCGGCGAGTACAGCACGGCGCCCAAGCGCGGGTTGATGATTACCGCCGTGCTGCTCGGCCTGCCCGCCGGCGCCATGCTGGGCGGCCTCATCGCGGCCAGCTGGCTGCCCGTGCTCGGCTGGCGGGGCATCTTCCTGCTCGGCGGCGCGCTTCCGCTCGCCTTGCTGGTTGTCATCTACGCCCTCCTGCCGGAATCTCCCGCCTTTCTCGTGTCCCGCAACAAGGCCGGCGACCAGGATCTGGCGCGGCGCCTCCTCGGCCGCATGACCGGCCAGATCGTGCCCGCCGATGTGCAGATCATCAGCCCCGTCCAGGTGGAGAAGGGCGCGTCCATCGCCGGACTGTTCGAGGCGCGCTATCGCGGTGTCACGCTGGCGATTTCCGCGATCTACCTGTTTAACTGGATCGCCTGGTTCCTGCTGCTGCAGTGGCTGCCCACCGCACTGACCACGCTGGGCCTCGAGAAGGCGCAGGCGGCGTATGGCACGGTCACGGTCAATGCCGCGTTCATCGCCATGGCTTTGCCGCTGTCGGCGCTCCTCCCCAAGGTTGATCCGCGCAAGCTCCTGACGCTGATGTTCATGGTCGGCATTGCCGTGGCGATCGGCCTCGGCCTTGCGGGCGACCGGTGGCCGGTGGTCTTCACGCTGATTGCCCTTGCCGGCTTCGGCATCGGCGGCCAGCAGCTCGTGCTGAACTACCTGATCGCCAACGCCTATCCCACGCAGCTGCGGGCCACGGCCACCGGCTGGGGCATCGGCATCGGCCGTTCGGGCGCCATCGTCGGCTCGGCGGTCGGCGGTCAGCTCCTGTCCGGCGCCGGTCCTTCGGGATATTTCATGGCGCTGGCGATCCCCCTCGCGCTGGCCGCGTTCGCCACTCTCACGGTGCGCAGGACGTCCAGCGACGGCGCCGCCGTGCCGGTTGCCTCGCATTGAGTGCGCGCCTGCGGGGCCTCCAGCGGCCCCGCAGGCCAAAGCCCGTCTTAGATCCAGCCGCACAGAAGGGGAAAACCCGTGTCGGACCAGACCGCCCGCCCTCAACGCTTCGCAGGCAAGAGCCTTGTCGTCACCGGCGCAGCCCAGGGCGTCGGCAAGCAGGTTGCGCTGGACGCCGCCGCCGAGGGAGGCCGCGTGCTGGTGGTGGACCGCTCGCCCATCGTCGCAGAGGTCGCCGCCGAGATCGAGGCGGCCCATGGCGCGGGGCGCGCCGTGGCGATGGTGGAGGATCTCGAGACCTACGCCGGCAACGATCGGGTGATGGCGCAGGCCGACGCCGCCTTCGGCAAGATCGACGTTCTGGTGACCAATGTGGGCGGCGCCATCTGGATGCGGCCCTTCCAGGAGTTCGACGAACGCCAGATCACGGCGGAGATCAGCCGCTCCCTGTTTCCCACCCTGTGGGGCTGCCGCACCGCTTTGCCCTACATGCTGCGCGAGGGGCGCGGGGCGATCGTGAACGTGTCGTCCATCGCCACCAAGGGCATCAACCGCATCCCCTATTCGGCTGCGAAAGGCGGCGTGAACGCCCTCACCGCCTCCCTCTCCTTTGAGCTCGCCAGCACGGGCATCCGGGTGAATGCCGTCGCGCCAGGCGGGGTTTCGGCGCCCCCCCGCCGCGTGCCGCGCGGCACGGATCCCATCTCCGAGCAGGACAAGGCGTGGATGCAGGAGGTGGTCGACCAGACCCTGCGCGCGACCCATCTCGGCCGTTATGGCGAGCTTGCGGAGATCGCCGCCGCGATCCTCTTCCTGGCCTCCGATGATGCGTCCTACATCACGGGAACCGTGCTGCCCGCGGGCGGCGGCGACCAGGGCTGACAGGCGGCAGGGCCGGGCCTATTCGGCGAAGGACGGCCGCGTCGGCAGATTGTGCTCGGCGCTGAGCCAGGAGGGGTTCTCCGCATACATCTCCTTGATCACCTCCTTCACCAGATCGATGTAGGGCGACGTATCGCCCACCCGGTGATAGAGGATGACGGGAGAGGTGGCGCGTTCCCCTTCGAGCAGCCGGTAGTGCACATCGCTGCGCATCTGCCGCGCCGATGAGGGAATGACGCACAGACCGGTTTCGGCGGCGACGAGGCCGAGCGCGGTCTGGATTTCGCGCACCTCATGCACCTCCGCCGGCCGGACATCATGCCCGTGCAGCAGATTCAGCACCTGGTCCGCATAGCCGGGGCGCGGCTCCTTGGGATAGACGATGAGCTTCTGGCCGGTCAGCGCGCCGATGGGCAGGGGCGCGCTGTCCTGCGCCAGCGGCGTGTCCCGGGGAATGGCGACGGTCAGGCGCTCCTCGCGCAGCACGATTTCCACCACGCCGGAATCGCTGTGGTGCAGGCGCCCGAAGCCGATGTCGATGCGCCCCTCCTTCAGCGCCGGAATCTGCTGAATGGACATCATCTCCAGCACCTGAATCTCGATATCCGGCGCCCGGTGCCGCAGCTTGCGCACCAGCGAGGGCAGCCCGCCATAGAGGGTGGACGCCACGAAGCCGATGGACAGCACGCTGTTCTGGTTCAGGCCCACGCGCCGCGTCGCCGCGCGCATCTGGTCGACCCGTCCCAGCACCTGCAAGGCCTGCTCGTAGAACAGCCGGCCCGCCTCCGTCAGCCGCACCGGACGGCTGTTGCGGATGAGGAGCGCGACGCCCAGTTCGTCCTCCAGCGCCTGGATTTGGCGACTCAGAGGGGGCTGGGCGATGTTGAGCTGCTGGGCGGCACGGGTGAAATTGCGCTCCCGCGCAACCCCAACGAAATACCGAAGCTGGCGAAGATCCATCCCACGCCCCCTCCGCGGGCACAATTTTTATGGTCGTTTACGGTATGCTGCGGTGCGGCAAGCTGCCGTTCCATTACATTTTTTCCGACATAATACCCACTGAGTATAATTGTAAACACAAAAGGTTTTGGACGGCGGGGCCCGTCATCCGCAAGGTGTCGCCATGAACGCGACCTTTGCACATCCCGTCCCGACCTCAGCTCCTGCCCGCGCCGTCATCGAGCGGGTGGAGACGGCGCTGATCGACCTTCCGACCATCCGGCCGCACAAGCTTTCGGTCGCGACCATGAACGGCCAGACGCTGATGCTGGTGCGCGTTCTGTGTAGCGACGGGGTGGTGGGCATCGGCGAGGGAACCACCATCGGCGGCCTCGCCTATGGCGGCGAGAGCCCGGAGAGCATGAAGCTCGCGGTCGATACCTATTTCGCGCCCCTGATGGTGGGCCAGGACGCCACCGCCGTGCGCGCGATGATGCTGCGCATCGGCAAGATGGTGAAGGACAACCGCTTCGCGAAGAGCGCCGTCGAGACCGCCCTTCTCGACGCGCAGGGCAAGCGGCTGGGACAGCCGGTGAGCGAACTCCTGGGCGGTCGCCTGCGCTCCCGCCTGCCGGTGGCGTGGACCCTCGCATCGGGCGACACCGCAAAGGACATCGCCGAGGCGGAGAAGATGCTGGAACTGCGGCGCCACCGCATCTTCAAGCTGAAGATCGGCGCGCGGACGCCGGCCGCCGACGTCGCCCATGTCGCGGCCATCAAGCGCGCGCTCGGAGACCGCGGCGCGGTGCGGGTGGACGTCAACATGGCCTGGAGCGAGACCGAGGCGGCCTACGGCATGGCCGCACTCGCCGATGCCGGCTGCGAGCTGGTCGAGCAGCCCGTCGCCACCGCCGCCGGACTGGCGCGGCTGGTGCGCCGCTTCCCGGTGGCGCTGATGGCGGACGAGTCGCTACAGGGGCCGGAGAGCGCCTTCGAGATCGCGAGACATGCCGGCGCCGACGTGTTCGCCATCAAGATCGAGCAGAGCGGCGGCCTGTTCCAGGCCCAGCGTGTCGCCGCCATCGCCGATGCGGCCGGAATCGGCCTCTATGGCGGCACCATGCTGGAGGGCGCGGTGGGCACCATCGCCTCGGCCCAGCTGTTCTCCACGTTCGTCAATCTCCAGTGGGGCACCGAGCTGTTCGGACCGCTGCTGCTGACCGAAGAAATTCTCGCCACGCCCCTCACCTACGCGGACTTCGAGCTGACCGTGCCTGCGGGACCGGGCCTCGGCATCGCGCTCGACGAGGATCGCGTGGACTTCTTCACCCGGGGCCGGCCCCGCAAGACTACGAGCGTCGCCGTGTAGGGCGCGCCGGATAGGTTCAACAATTTGCACGAACGCGCAGCCGGCCCCGGGCGATCTCCGCCCCGACGCCGGCGAAGCGCAGCATCTCGAGGGAGGATAGCCATGTCAGCGACCGCCGAAAGGACCCGCGATCTCGACCGCCTGCTCGCCACTGCCGTGGTGGACGACAAGGAGGCCGGCGTCTTCCGCTGCCGCCGCGACATCTTCACCAACGAAGATCTCTTCGAGCTGGAGATGAAGCATATCTTCGAGAGCAACTGGGTGTATCTGGCCCATGAGAGCCAGATACCGGAGAACAACGACTATTACACCACCTCCATCGGCCGCCAGCCGGTGGTGGTGACGCGGGACAAGGCGGGCGAGCTTCACGCCGTCATCAATGCCTGCGCCCATCGCGGCGCGCTCCTGTGCCGGCGCAAGCACGGCAACAAGGGCAGCTTCACCTGCCCCTTCCACGGCTGGACCTTCTCCAACACCGGCAAGCTGCTCAAGGTGAAGGACGAGAAGACCACCCAGTACCCGCCCCAGTTCGCCAAGAACGGCTCCCACGATTTGAAGCGCGTGCCGCGCTTCGAGAGCTATCGCGGCTTCCTGTTCGGCAGCCTGAACGAGGACGTGGCGCCACTCGCCGACTATCTCGGCGAGACCAGGGCTATCATCGACCTGATCGTCGATCAGGCGCCCAACGGCCTCGAAGTGCTGCGGGGGAACTCGTCCTACATCTATGACGGGAACTGGAAGCTGCAGATGGAGAACGGCTGCGACGGCTATCACGTCAGCTCCGTTCACTGGAACTATGCGGCGACCATGGGCCGCCGCAAGGTGGAAGGCACCAAAGCGGTCGACGCCAACGGCTGGAGCCGTTCCGTCGCCGGCGTCTACGGCTTCGACAACGGCCACATCCTGCTGTGGACCAACACGATGAACCCCGAGGTGCGCCCGGTCTACGGCCACCGCGAGGAGATCGCCGCCCGTGTCGGCCAGGAGCGTGCGGACCTCATCGTCAACCAGACCCGCAATCTGTGCCTCTATCCCAACGTGTTCCTGATGGACCAGTTCAGCACGCAGATCCGCGTTGCGCGGCCCATCAGCGTGGACAAGACGGAGATCAGCATCTTCTGCTTCGCCCCCAAGGGCGAAAGCGCGGAGGACCGGGCGCTGCGCATCCGCCAGTATGAGGACTTCTTCAACGTCTCCGGCATGGGAACGTCGGACGACCTCGAAGAATTCCGCGCCTGTCAGGTGGGCTATGCCGGCATCTCCGCCCTGTGGAACGACCTGTCCCGTGGCGCGCCCCTGTGGATCGAAGGTCCCGACGAGAACGCCAGGCGCCTGGGCATTCGCCCGCTCTTGTCCGGCGAGCGCAGCGAGGACGAAGGCCTGTTCGTGCGCCAGCACGAATACTGGGCGAAGGTGATGCGCGAGGCCGTGTCGCCCCGCGAGACGGGAGTTGCGGCATGAGCATCTCCCTCGAAGCCGCCCGCGCCTTCCTCTATCGCGAGGCGCGCCTCTTGGACGACCGCGCGTGGGACGAATGGCTCACCTGCTATGCGCCCGATGTCACCTACTGGATGCCCGCCTGGGATGACGACGACCGGCTCACCGAAGATCCGCAGTCGCAGATCTCGCTGATCTACTATGCCGATCGCGACGGGCTGGAAGACCGCGTCTTCCGCATCAAGACCGAACGCTCCGGCGCCTCCACGCCGGAGCCGCGCACCAGCCACAACGTGACCAATGTCGAACTCCTGGCCACGCGGCCAAGCGAGGTCGACCTCCGGTACAATTTCCACACCCTCAGCCACCGCTACAAGGTCACGGACCAGTTCTTCGGAACGATGTTCGTCACCCTGCGCGAGGATCAGGGGCAGATCATCATCTCGGCCAAGAAGATCGTTCTGAAGAACGACTACATCCGCCAGGTCATTGACGTCTATCACGTCTGACAGGCATCGATAGCCGGCCCAGGGAGGGTTCCATGTCCAGCCATACCATTGCGCTCAATTTCGAGGATGGCGTCACGCGCATCATCGATTGCAAGGCCGGCGAAAAGCTGCTCGACGCGGCGTTCCGCAACAAGATCAACCTGCCCATGGACTGCTCCGACGGGGTTTGCGGAACCTGCAAGTGCCGCGCCGAAAGCGGCGCGTATGATTTAGGCGAAGACTATATCGAGGACGCCCTGACCGCCGACGAGGCGGCGCAGGGGCTGGTGCTGACCTGCCAGATGGTGCCGTCCAGCGACTGCATCATCGCCGTGCCCGTCAGCTCGCTCTCCTGCAAGACAGGGCTACAGAAGTTCGCCGCGACGGTGGCGCAGGTGAGCCTTCACAACGACGCAGCGGTCATCCTGGAACTGGACGTGGACGGCCCGGCGCCCGCCTTCCTGCCGGGCCAGTACGTCAACATCGACGTGCCCGGCACGTGCCTCACCCGCGCCTACTCCTTCTCCTCCGCACCAGGCGAGACGCGCATCTCCTTCCTCATCAAGAGGATTCCCGGCGGGCTCATGAGCTCCTGGCTGGCACGGGCAAAGCCGGGCGAGAGGCTCACGCTCAGCGGCCCGCTGGGCAGCTTCTATCTGCGCGACACAAGCGCGCCGCTGCTCTTCCTCGCCGGGGGCACGGGCCTCGCGCCCTTCCTCTCCATGCTGGAAGTGCTCGCCCGCGCCGGCTCGCAGCAGCAGATCCATCTCGTCTACGGCGTGACCCGCGATCTTGATCTCGTGCTGGTGGACGCGCTCGAAGCCTACACACCGCGCCTGCCGGGCTTCAGCTTCACCACCGTGGTGGCCGACGAGGCTTCGGCCCATCCGCGCAAGGGATGGGTCACCCAGCATATGCCCGACGACATGCTCCGCGCGGCGCCGGGCGTCTATCTGTGCGGCCCCCCGCCCATGGTCGACGCGGTGCGCCGTCATTTCGAGGCGACGGGCGTGACACCCAACTGCTTCCACTACGAGAAATTCACGCCCAACGCGCCGCTAAAGGAGAGCGCCTAGGGCTCGCGCCAGCGAACAAGATCAACGTGCAAAAGCACTCCGGGGAGGAAACACATGCGAAACATCGATATCACGGATGCCATCGACAAGGCGCCGTTCGGGCGCTTCCAATGGATGGTGGCCGCGCTCTGCGGGCTGCTCCTGGTGGTGGATGGCTATGACGTCTTCGTCGCCGGCACGGTGCTGCCCGCCCTGATGAAAGAGTGGGGCCTCAGCAAGCCGCAGGCCGGCACGCTTCAGGCCTGGGCGCTGTTCGGCATGATGTTCGGCGCGCTCGTCTTCGGTCCCCTCGCGGACAGGATCGGCCGCAAGAAGGGCATCGCCATCTGCTTCCTCCTTTTCACCACATCCACCCTGCTTGCCGGCTTTGCCAATTCGCCGACCCAGTTCGGCATCTTCCGGTTCATCGCCGGTCTCGGCTGCGGCGGCCTGATGCCGAATGCGGTCGCGCTGATGAACGAATATGCGCCGAAGCGCCTGCGCAGCACCATGGTGGCCGTCATGTTCTCCGGCTATTCGGTGGGCGGCATGGTGGCGGCCGGTTTCGGCATCGGGCTCATCCCGCAATTCGGCTGGAAGCCCATGTTCTTCATCGCCGCCGTACCCCTGCTCCTGCTGCCGCTGGTGCTGTGGAAGCTGCCGGAATCCCTCGGCTTCCTCCTCCGCCAGGGCAAGGAGGCCGAGGCCCGCGCGATCTGGGCGAAGGTCGCCCCCTCCGCCCGGCTCGAGGCCTCCGACAGGCTGGTGTTCACCGAGAGCAAGAGCGCGTCCGCCTCGGTCATCGAGCTGTTCCGCGACCAGCGGGCGGTGAGCACCGTGATGCTGTGGGCCGCCTTCTTCTGCTGCCTGCTGCTGGTTTACCTGCTGTCGTCCTGGCTGCCCAAGGTCCTGCAGGAAGTCGGCTATGCCGAGACCGCCAGCCTCCTGAGCCTCTTCTCGCTCAATTTCGGCGGCATGCTGGGGGCCATCCTCGGCGGACGGCTCGGCGACCGCTTCGGCCTGCCGCGGGTGGTGGTCGGCTTCTTCACCGCCGCCGCCGTGTCCATCGCGCTCATCGGCTTCGGCCTTCCGGCGCCCCTGCTGTTCGTGATGGTCTTCATCGCGGGCGCCACCACCATCGGCACGCAGATCCTGCTCTATGCCAGCGTGGCGCAGCTCTACAACCTGTCGATCCGGTCCACCGGCCTGGGCTGGGCCTCGGGCGTGGGCCGCATCGGCGCCATCGTCGGGCCGACGCTGGGGGGCGTGCTGCTGGCCCAGGAGCTGCCGCTGCAGCAGAACTTCCTGATCTTCGCGGTGCCCGCGGCGCTCTCGGCCCTCGCCATGCTGGTGTTCGCGGTGAACGCCGCGCGCCGCACCGCGACAGTCACCGCAGTCGCGACGGCCTAGGGAGTGGCCCCGCCTCGATCGGGCACGAGGACACCTGAACAAGATCACCGGCGCAATGGGCGAATTGAAGCCCGCGCCACCAGAAAGCGAAATGGAGGACACGAGGATGGGCGTGAAGATTTTCAACGGCAAGGACGTGCAGGACTTCCTGCGGATCATCGCTAATCTGGACGGTGCCGGCGGCAACGAGCGGGCCAAGCAGGTGGTGCACCGCATCGTCTCCGATCTGTTCAAGACCATCGAGGATTTCGACCTGACCCCGGATGAGGTCTGGCTCGGCATCAACTATCTCAACAAGCTCGGCTCGGAGGGCGAGGCGGCGCTGCTGGCGGCCGGTATCGGCCTTGAACACTACATCGACATGCGCCTCGATGCCGAGGATGCCGAGCTCGGCATCACCGGCGGCACGCCGCGCACCATCGAGGGACCTCTCTACGTGGCCGGCGCCCCCGAGCAGAAGGGCAAGGCGCGCCTCGACAAGAATCCCGATCCCGACGCCGGCCCCCTGCGCATCCACGGCCGCGTCACCGGTCCGGACGGCGCTCCGGTGGCGGATGCCCTGGTGGAAGTCTGGCATTCGGATTCCAAGGGCTTCTACTCGCATTTCGACCCCACGGGCCGGCAGAGCGAGTTCAACCTGCGCGGCGCGATCCGCACCGGCGCCGACGGGCGCTATGAGGTGCTCACCCGGATGCCGGCCTCCTATGGCTGCCCGCCCTCCGGCGCCACGCAGACCCTGCTGAACCAGCTCAACCGCCACGGCAACCGCCCGGCCCACGTGCACTTCTTCGTCACCACGGACAGCTTCCGCAAGCTGACGACGCAGTTCAACATCGAGGGCGATCCGCTGATCTGGGACGACTTCGCCTTCGCCACCCGCGAGGGTCTCATCCCCCACGTGGTGGAGCGCACCGGCGGCCAGGCGGTCGGCTTCGAGGAGGACGGCTATCGGGATATCGAGTTCAACATCGAACTGACCCCGAAGGTCGCCGGCAAGGACAACCAGATCGTCGAGCGCGCCCGCGCCGCGGCCTGAGCGAAAACCGGCGGCAGCGCGAATGCTGCCGCCGGACACGCACGGGAAGCCACGATGCCCGACGGCTCTCTTAGACAGCCCGCCACACGCGCCCACCCGGCGCGGTGGCGCGACGTGCTCTGCGTCCTGTCGCATCGGGAAGGCGACCTCGCGCGCCTCGATGAACTGGCGGCGGCGGATGCCCCCGTCGTCACCGTCATCGGCAAGTACAATCACGGCAAGAGCCGGCTCCTCAACGAGCTGATGCGGCGGGACGCCTTCGCCGTGGCCGACCGGCGCCAGACCGTCCAGCTGGCCGAGTGCCGGCACGCCGGCGTGCGCTGGCTCGATGCGCCCGGGCTGGATGCGGACGTGGCCGGGGAGGACGACCGGCATGCGCTCCGGGCCGTCTGGCTGTCATCCGACATTCGCCTGTTCGTCCATGCCGCGCGCGAAGGCGAGCTGGACGCGGCGGAACGGGCGCTTATCGAGACGCTGCGCGCCGACAGCCAGCGCACCGGTCGCGAGACGCTGATCGTGGTCACGCAAGCGGACCAGATGGAAGACGACGACGCCCTCGGCCGCGTGGTGTCGGCCATCGCGGATCAGGTACCGGGCGCAGGCCTTCACGTCGTCTCCTCCACCCGGCATCGCCGGGGACTGGAGGACGGCAAAACCCTGCTGATCCAGCGCAGCGGGATTCCCGAGCTGGAGCGCGCTCTGGCGGACGCGCTCGCGCGGGTGCCGGCCGCGCGGGCTCACGAGACGCGCCTGTTGCTGGGCGAGATGCGCGCGGAACTTGGAAGTGTTCGGCGTGCCGCGGCTGAGACGCTCGCGTCCCTTCGGCAGCAGCAGGAAGCCCAGCGGCACGCCTTCGACGACGGGCTCAAGGCCCTGCTTGCGGCAATCGGCCAGGACATGGAGGAGGTCGTGGCACTCCCCGGCCCCGACCTCGCGCTGGTGGCCGACACGGGCCGCGATCGCTATGCCACGACCGCCGCGAAGCTGGAGCGCGCGCGCATCCAGGTGGCCTATTCGAGGGCGTGCATCCGCCTCGATGGGTTCCTCGCGGGTCACGGTGTCTCCAGCTTGCCGCAGGAGCAGCAGACCGCTGCCGGGAGCCTCAACACGGTCATGGTGGCGGTCATGGGCGTCTCGGTAAAATTCCGGGCGGACCTGCGCCGGATGTTCTGCGAGGCGTCGGGGCGGGCGCGGCTGCAGGCGGCCTTCGCGCACTATT
This sequence comes from Xanthobacter sp. SG618, assembly GCF_012932745.1. Taxonomy (NCBI): domain Bacteria; kingdom Pseudomonadati; phylum Pseudomonadota; class Alphaproteobacteria; order Hyphomicrobiales; family Xanthobacteraceae; genus Xanthobacter; species Xanthobacter sp. SG618. Next base: position 355,993 of record NZ_JABBHL010000004.1, read on the forward strand.
TCGAGCTGTCGCGGTCGCAAGCGGTGCTGCGGGACAGGATCACCGAGACCGCCGCCGCGCTGGATGCGGCCGACCGTGCCCTCGCCGCCCTGCCGCCGGACGCCGCGCCATGAGGGCGGAGACGATGGACCGCGGTGGCCCCTCGCCGGCACGCAATGAGCCGTCAACACGCGCGGCTCTGTCCGAGGAACAGCTTTTCATGGCCGAGGCCGAGGCCGAGGCGGCCGCGCTCGGCTCGGAAGACCTTGGACCCGTGCTCGCCCGTCTGGACGGGTGGCTTTCAGGTCTGGGCACGGGCCTTGCCAGCGCCCGCCTCTCCATCGCAGCATCGCGGGAGGACAGCGAGATCGCCCGGCGCATCGCGGCGACGAATGCCGCTGTTGATGCTTGCGTCTCGGATGAGCCCCGGCAACGCGACGCGTTGCGCCCAGTCGAGGCGCTGGCGCGGAGCCTGGACCAGGCCGTTGTCCTGCTGGTGTTCGGCAAGTTCAATGCGGGCAAGAGTTCGCTCTGCAATCTCATGGCCGACCGCTTCGCCGCGCACGGCGCGGAAGTCGCGTTTTTTCAACTCGATGCCGACGGGCGCCTGGAGCCCTGCAACCGCTTTACGGAAGGTGCGACGGAGACCACATCGCGCATTCAGGGCATCCGGCTGGGCCAACGGCTGGTGCTGCTCGACACGCCCGGCCTCCATTCCGCCACCGGCGAGCACGCGGCGCTCACCCGCCGCTTCGCCGACTGCGCCGATGCGGTGCTGTGGCTCACCAGTTCCTCGACGCCGGGGCAGGTGCAGGAATTGGACGAGCTTGCCAGCGAATTGCGCCGCGCCAAGCCCCTGCTGCCGGTCATCACCCGCAGCGACCGCTATGAAGAAGACGAGATCGACGGCGCGCTGGTGAAGCTCATGCGCAACAAGCCGATGGCCGACCGCAGCGGGCAGGAGGCTGATGTGGCGGAGCGTGCGCGCGAAAAGCTCGCTGCGCTAGGGCTGGACGTGGCGCAACTGCGGCCGCCCGTATCGGTCTCCGTCCATATGGCCCGGGCGGAGGGAGAGAGCCCCGCTGCCATGGCGGCGGCGGGCATGGATCGTCTCTATGCCGCCCTGCAGTCCCTCGTTTCGCCGGCGCTGGCCTATCGGCGCCGCAAACCGGCCGAGGTGCGGCTGCGCCATCTGGACGAAACCGTCCTCGGCGGCCTGCAAGCTCTGCTGCGGCCCGCGCTGGAGCAGCTGAAGGCCGCGCTGAACGACGTGGCGGGCCAGCTCGAACATCGGAGCGCGCAGGTCCAGGAGGATGTGTGGCGCGCCGTCGTCCCCCGTCTCCCGGACCTGCTCGATGCCCACGCCCCTGAGCGGGATGCGGAGGGCGTCCGCCGCAACGTATCGCGCGCCCTGCAATCGGCGTGGGGCGAGGCACGGGACGCACACTTCCGCGACTTTCGCCTCGGCCGCGATGCGCAACCTGCTCCGTTCGAGCCCGCCACGGACATCGGCTTCGAGGAGATCATGATCGAGGTGGACGGTGGCCTCCAGTCCGCCGGGACGGACGCCACACGCCTCCACGCCGCTTTGGAGCGGGAGATCCGGGATTGGGTGGCCGTTGCGGCCGACCACGCGCGGGAAGAATGCGCCGCGACCCTTCGCGAGGTGATGGTAGGCGCCGAGCGCCTCGATGCCGTCCTTCCCGCCCACGAGGCGAGCCTTCGCGAGATCAGGAGTGACCTTCGCGCACCCGCTTAAGTGGCCCCAAATTCATCCGCGATGAACACAAGGCTCGGCAAATCCGCGGCGGGCCGGGCGCATCCATGAACCAGCTTCACCAATCGGTGTGTTTTTCGCGTTACCGGCCTTCGGCGGCTTTCGGCATCATCGCGCCCCTAAAAGACCAAGGCACGATGAGGAGACGACCCTTGACCGGCCAAGCCGCTGCCAAGACTGGCAATCCTGTTATTTCCACCACGTCCGGCGCGCCCCTCGCCGAGGCGCTCCAGCCTTTGGCGCACGCCATCCGCTTCCTGGCGGTGGACGCCATTCTCGCCGCCGGCGAAGGCCATCAGGGCGTTCCCCTCGGCATGGCCGAGATCGCAACGGTGCTCTACAGCCGTCACCTCAAGTTCGATCCCGCCGACCCGACCTGGCCGGACCGCGACCGGGTGGTGCTCTCCAATGGGCACGGCTCCACCCTGCTCTATTCGCTGCTGCACCTCACCGGCTATCACCACATCTCGCTGGACGCGGTGAAGAGCTTCCGTGAACTCGCCTCACCTTGCGCCGGCCATCCGGAATACGAGCCCGCCGCCGGCATCGAGACCACCACCGGCCCGCTCGGGCAGGGCATCGCCAACGCGCTGGGCATGGCCATCGCCGAAGCCCACCTCAACGCGCGCTTCGGCGACGACCTCATCGATCACCGCACCTGGGCCTTCGTCGGCGACGGCTGCCTGCAGGAGGGCGTGGGGCAGGAGGTGATCCAGCTCGCCGGCCACCTCAAGCTCGGCAAGCTCACCTTCTTCTGGGATGACAACGCCATCACCGACGATGGCTCCACCGAGCTGTCCATCTCCGAGAACGTGGCCGATCGCTTCCGCGTGGCCGGCTGGCACGTGGTGGAGATCGACGGCCACGACATCGAGGCCGTGGACGCGGCCATCACCGCCGCCAAGGCGGATCCCCGCCCCTCCATGATCGCCTGCAAGACGACCATCGCCCGCGGCATCCCCCGCCTCGAAGGCCAGCGCGGCGGCCATTCCGGCAAGCTGTTCCCCGAGGATCGCAGCCAGATGGCCGCGCGCTTCGGCTGGTCAGCCGGCAGCTTCGACATCCCCGCCGACATCGGCGCCGCCTGGCGCGCCACCGGTGCGGTGGGTGCGGAAACCCGCGCGGCCTGGCGCAACCGTCTGGCGGCCACCGGCAATGCGGTGCAGGACGAATTTCACCGCACCGTCTCCGGCACGCTTGCCGCCGGCTGGCGCGAGGCCATCCACGCCTACAAGGCGAAGATGGCGGCCGAGGAGAAGGCGGACTTCTCCATCGCCACCTCCGGCGACATCGCGGCGGCGCTCTACGAGGTGCTGCCCGACATCATGACCGCCTGCGCGGACCTTGAAGCGCCCACCAACCACAAGCGCCAGCTCTCCGCCTTCACAGCCAAGGACCGGGCCGGCCGCTACATCCATTGCGGCGTGCGCGAGCATGCCATGGGCTCGCTGGCCAACGGTATGGCCGCCCATGGCGGCGTCATCCCGCTCGCCGTCACTTACCTGCCCTTCTCGGATTACGAGCGCCCTGCCCTGCGCATGGCGGCGCTCATGGGGCTGCCGGTGAAGTTCGTGTTCAGTCACGATTCCATCGGCATCGGCAAGAATGGCCCCACCCACCAGCCGGTGGAGATCATCGCCTCGCTCCGCGCCATGCCGAACATGATGGTGCTGCGCCCGTGCGATGCCATCGAGGCGGCGGAGGCCTGGGAGATCGCGCTGGAGCATCGCACCGGCCCGGTGGCGATGATCTTCGCGCGCCAGTCCCTGCCGGCCTTGCGGCGCGATGGCGGCGCGGAGAACCGCTCGGCGCGCGGCGCCTATGTGCTCCAGGAGGCCGAGGGCGGCCCGCGCCGCGTCACCCTCATTTCCACCGGCTCGGAAGTGCAGATCGCCGTGGAGGCCCGCGCGCAGCTCCAGGCGGCCGGCATTCCCACTGCCGTCGTCTCCATGCCGTGCTGGAGCCTGTTCGAGGCGCAGGATGCCGCCTACCGCAAGGCGGTGCTGGGCACGGGCACCGTGCGCGTCGCGGTGGAAGCAGCGGTGAAGTTCGGCTGGGAGCGCTGGATCGGCGAGGATGGCGGCTTCGTCGGCATGACGGGCTTTGGAGCCTCCGGCCCGGCCGATGCGTTGTACCGGCACTTCGGCATCACCGCCGAGGCCGTGGCCGAGGCCGCGCGCGTGCGGCTCTGAGCCTGTCGCGACAATCGGAAAGAACAAGACCATGCACAAGATCGTCGTTCTCGACCGCGACACCATCGCGCCGGCGGTCCAGGTCCGCCGCCCCTCCTTTGCCCATGAATGGGTGGAATATGCGCGCACCAGCCCGAGCGAGGTGGTCGCCCGGGCCAAGGACGCCACCATCATCATCAACAACAAGGTGGACCTGCGCGCCGACACGCTGGCCCAGCTGCCGCAGCTGAAGCTCATCGCCATCGCCGCCACCGGCACCGATTGCGTGAACAAGACGGCAGCGGCCGCGCAGGGCGTGCCGACGGTGAACATCCGCGGCTATGCCAAGGCCACCGTGCCGGAGCACACCTTCGCGCTGCTGCTCTCCCTCGCCCGCTCCATCGTGCCCTACCGGCAGGAGGTGCTGGAGGGCGCGTGGCAGGCGGCGCAGCAGTTCTGCTTCTTCACGAACCCCATCGTGGACCTCGCCGGCCGCCGGCTCGGCATCGTCGGCGCCGGCGTGCTGGGCTCGCAGGTGGCGGGCATCGCGCGGGCCTTCGGCATGGACGTGGTGTTCTACGATCCCATGGCGAAGCCGGGCACGGCGGGCGTCGTCAGCCTCGACGAACTGATCGAGACCTCCCACGCCATCACCCTGCACTGCCCGCTGACCGACGAGACGCGCGGCATGTTCGACATGACCGCCTTCCGGCGCATGAAGAACCGGCCCATCCTCATCAACACCGCCCGCGGTGGGCTGATCGTGGAGGAAGACCTGGAGGTCGCCCTCGACGAAGGGCTGGTGAGCGCCGCCGGCCTCGACGTGACCCTCCCGGAGCCGCCCGCGCCCGACAGCGCCTTCATGCGGCTCGCACGGCGGCGCAATGTCATCTGCACGCCGCACATCGCCTGGGCCTCGCTGGAGGCCCAGCAGGCGCTGGCCGACCAGCTCATCGACAATGTCGAGAACTTCGTCGCCGGTAGCCCCACGAACGTGGTCTCGCCCGACTGAGGCGGCTCGCACCATTTCAGTGTTGGCAGAACGCCGGCCGGATCCCCTTCCGGCCGGCGTTTTCGTTTGCCCCTGGCGCCCTCCGGCACAAAAAAAGGCCCACCGGCGAACCGGCGGGCCTTCAGGCTAGGGAGCTTTTTAGACGGGAAGCGGGGCCCGGTCTGCGCCGGGCGCCCTCCTCAGGGCAGGAAGCCGATAGAGATCCACGGAACCGCGGCCACCACCGCCAGCGCGATCAGCAGCACCAGCATGTAGCCGACGATGGGTTTCATGCCCTCGTCCGGGTTCACGTCGCCGATGGCCGTCGCGCAGTAATAGCCGACGCCGAAGGGCGGCGCGAAGAGGCCGATGCCCATGGCGAGGATCACCACCATCGCATAGTGGACCTCGTGGATGCCCATCTGCCGCGCGATCGGGAACAGGAGCGGCCCGAACAGCACGATGGACGGGATGCCCTCCAGCACCGAGCCAAGGATGATGAAGGCGAGGATGGAAACCACCATGAACGTCGCCGCGCCGCCCGGCAGGCCGGACATCACGTTGGCGAGGTTCTGCGAGAAGCCGGACTGGGTGAGCGCCCAGGCCATGCCCGTCGCCGCACCGATGATGAGCAGGATCGCACCGGAGAGCGCGGCCGTGCTGATCATCATTGGCACCACGCGGCTCCACTCGAACTGCCGGTAGACGAGAAGACCCACCACCACCGAGTAGATGATGCCGATGGTGGAGACTTCCGTCGCCGTGGCGATGCCCTCCATCACCGCGCCGCGGATGACGAACGGCAGGGCGATGGCCGGAAGCGCGATGCCCGCCGACCACAGGATGTCCCGCGCCGAGACGCGCTTGACGTTGGAGAGGTCGTCGTTGCGGTAGCGGTAGCGCACGAGGAGGCACAGGGCGAGGCCGAGCACCAGGGCGGGCAGAAGTCCGCCGGTGAACAACGCCGCGATGGACACGCCCGTGACCGAACCTATGGTGAGCAGCACGAGGGAGGGCGGGATCGTCTCCGTCTGCGCGCCGGTGGCGGCGAGCAGGGCCACAAGATCGCCCTTCTTGGCGCCGCGCTTCACCATTTCCGGGAACAGCACCGGCGTCACCGCCGCCATGTCCGCCGCCTTCGAGCCGGAGATGCCCGAGACGAGATACATGGCGCCGATCAGCACGTAGGAGAGGCCGCCGCGCACATGCCCGAGAAGGCTGGCGAGGAAGCCCACCAGCGCCCGCGCCATGCCGGTCATCTCGATGAGAAGGCCGAGGAACACGAACAGCGGCACCGACAGAAGGATGAGGTGGCTCATGCCCTCATCCATGCGCCCCACCACCACCGCGAGGGGGGTCGTGGTCGTGAAGGTGAGATAGCCCACCGTCGCGAGGCCGAAGGAGAAGGCGATGGGCACCCCGGCGAACACCGACGCCGCCACGAGGCCGACGAGGAAGATGAGCAGGTTGTAGTTGCCCAGCGTCTTCAGCCAGGGCGAGGCCACATGGCCGAGGGCGACCGCCAGGACGAGGCAGACGCACACCACGGCCACCTGCTTCGGATTGGCCGCGCGCAGCAGCTTCAGGAAGCTCACGAGGGCCATGAGGCCGATGCCGATGGGCAGCGCGGCCGCCTTCCACGTGTTGGGCACGTCGAGGGCCGGCAGCGTGACGAACATTTCGTCCTCGGCATACTCGATGGCCGGGTGCAGCACCGCCATGAGGAAGACGAGGGGCGCGGCGAGGGCCAGCGTCTCCAGCACCGACCTCACGCGCGGCGAGGCCATGCTGACGAGGGCCGTCATGCGCATGTGGCTGTCGCGCTGGAGGGCCAGCACCGCGCCGAACATGGCGAGCCAGATGAACAGGACCGAGGCGAGTTCGTCCGACCACACGATGGGACTGTGCAGCGCATAGCGCTTCACCACGCCGACGAAGAGCACGGTGATCTCGGCCAGCACGAGGGCGGCGGCGAGATATTCCACCACCCGGCAGAGGGCCGTCTCCACACCGAAGACGGCGCGGCGCCAGCCGGTGGGAAGCGCCTGGGTCGGCGCCTCCTCGGTGGCGTAGGCTTCGTGCAGCGCGTGGGTTTCATCCAGCGCGTGCCCGGGCGGCGGCATGGAATGCGATACGTGCTGCGACATGCTCACCCCCCCAGCTTGCCGACGGCGGCTTCGAGCAGGCCCCACGCCTCATCGCCGTACTTCGCCTTCCACTCGCCGTAGAAGGGGGTCGAGGCCAGCGCCTTGCGGAACAGCTCGCGGTCCACGTCGATGAAGGTGATGCCCTTGGCGGTGAGGTCGGCGCGCAGGCTCTGGTTGAGCGAGGCGATGTCGGCGCGCTGGTCCACGGCCGACTTGTCCAGCTCGCGGGTGACGACGGCGCGGACGTCCTCCGGCAGCGTGCCCCAGGCGCGGCGGTTACCGAGGATGACGTAGCCGTCCCACACGTGGCCGGTCATGGAGCAGGACTTCTGCACCTCGTAAAGGCGGGTGGAGGCGATGATGGCGAGCGGGTTCTCCTGGCCCTCGACCACCTTGGTCTGGAGCGCGGAGTAAAGCTCATTGAAGTTGATGGGCGTGGCGCCGGCGTTCAGCGACTTGAACACCGAGGTCAGCATGGGCGCGGGCGGGACACGGATCTTGAAGCCGTTCAGGTCCTGCGGCGTGCGGATCTCGCGGGTGGACGAGGTGATCTGGCGGAAGCCGTTGTCCCAGAACTTGGCGGGAGCGACGAGGCCGGTCTTCTCGATCTGCGTGCGGATGTACTTGCCGAGGTCGCCGTCGACCGCCTTCCACACCGTCGCATAATCGGGGAAGGCGAAGCCGGTGTTGACGATGCCGGACACCGGAACCAGCGTCGCGAGGATCGAGGTGGAGAGGTTGAAGAACTCGACGCCGCCCGAGCGCACCTGGGCGAGAAGGTCGGTGTCCGAGCCGAGCTGGTTGGCCGGGAACAGCTTGATCTCGACGCGGCCGGAGGTGGCCTCGCGGATGCGGTCGAGGGCTTCCTGCGCGCGCTTGTTCACCGGGTGGGTGGGATCCTGCCCGGTGGCATACTTGTAGGTGAACTCGGCGGCCTCGCCCCGGCGGGTGAGGATGCTGAACAGGGGCAGCGCGGCGCCGGCGGCCAGCACATGACGGCGGGTCAGGCCGGTCTTGGTCGGTTTCATGGTGTCTTCTCCCTAGTGTGCCGCTTTAGGCGGCTTGGTCGTTTGGAAAGAGGGGACTAGGCCCGGCCCTGTAGGGCTCGGTATGCGTCGATGACCTTGCTGTCGTCCTTTGCGCCCTTGCCCTGTCCGGAGACGGCGAGGAACATCTGGTGGGCGGTTGCGGCGAGGGGCAGCGCGGTCTTCGCGCCGGCGCCGGCTTCCAGCACGATGCCGAGGTCCTTCACGAAGATGTCCACCGCGCTGGTCACGCGCGGCTTGCTCTCCAGCATGCGCGGGCCGCGGTCCCTCAGCATCCAGCTGGACGCCGCCGAGCCGGAGACGATGTCGAGCATGGCGTCCATGTCGAGGCCGAGCGTCTCGGCCAGCGACAGCGCCTCGCCGGCGACCGCCAGATGGACGCCGCACAGAAGCTGGTTCACCGCCTTGGCAGTAGCGCCCTGCCCGGCCTTCTCGCCCAGCAGCACCACCTTGGAGCCCATGGCGTCCAGCACCGGTTTCACCTGCGCGAACAGGTCGGACGGGGCCGCCACCATGATGGTGAGGCTGCCCGCCTCGGCCCCGACCACACCGCCGGAGACCGGGGCGTCCACGAGGCGGCGGCCTTCGGCCTCCACACGTCTGGCAAGGGCTGCGACGGCGGCCGGCGGGCAGGTGGCCATCAGGATCACCGCGCCGCCTTCGGGCAGATGCGCCAATGCGCCCGCGCCGAACAGGATGTCCTCGGCCTGGGTGGCGTTCACCACCATCAGCACCGCGGCATCCTGGCCGGCGAAGGCGTCCGTAAGGCTGGCTGCGGCCACGCCCCCGGCGGCGGCGAGCTTCGCCCCGGCCTCGGGGCGCAGGTCGAAGCCCGTCACGGCGAACCCCGCGCGGGCGAGGTTGCCGGCCATGGGCAGGCCCATGGAGCCGAGCCCCACAAAGCCGATCTTCTTCATCTTGTCCTCCCGCTCGGCCCGCCTCTCTTGCCGGAGGCTGGGGCCGTATGGATCTATTTCAGCCAGCCCTTCACCTGCGCGCAGAGCGCGTCGGTGGAGATGCCGTAGCGATCGTGCAAGGTCGGCAGCGCGCCCGCCGCAAGGAATTCGTCGGGCAGGCCGATCATGCGGAAGGCGGGGTGGACGCCCTCGCGCATCAGCAGCCCCGCCACCGCCTCGCCGAGGCCGCCGATGACGGTGTGATTCTCCACCACCACGACGAGGCGGCCGGGCTTGGCACAGGCCTCCAGAAGGGTCGCGGTGTCGAGCGGCTTGATGGTGGGCACATGCAGCACGCCCACGTCCACGCGATCCGCCTCGAGGGCCTTGGCGGCCTCCAGCGCGCGCATGGTCATGATGCCGGACGAGATGAGCAGCACCTCATAGCCGTCGCGCAGCATCTTCGCCTTGCCCAGCTCGAAGGTGTAGCCGTACTCGTCGAGCACGAGCGGCACCTGGCCGCGCAGCAGGCGCATATAGACCGGGCCCTTGTGGGCGACGATGGCCGGCACCGCCTGCTCGATCTCGTGCGCGTCGCACGGATCGATCACCGTCATGTTCGGGATGGCGCGCATGAGCGCCAGATCCTCGGCCGCCTGGTGCGAGGGGCCGTAGCCGGAGGTGAGGCCCGGCAGGGCGCAGACGATCTTCACGTTGCGGTCTTCTTCCGCGATCGTCTGGTGGATGAAGTCATAGGCCCGGCGCGAGGCGAACACCGCATAGGTGGTGGCGAAGGGCGTGAAGCCCTCGGCCGCGAGGCCCGAGGCGGCGCCGAACAGCAGCTGCTCGGCCATGCCCATCTGGTAGTAGCGATCCGGGAACGCCTGCTGGAAGATGTGCAGGTCCGTATATTTGCCGAGGTCCGCCGTCATGCCGACGATGGAGGGATCGGTCTTCGCGCATTCCACCAGGGCGTGGCCGAAGGGAGCCGGCTTGGTGCGCTGGCCCTCACCCGCGATGGACGCGATCATGGCGGAGGTGGTCAGGCGCGGTTTGGCGGGGGCGTCGGCGCCCTTGGCTGCGGGAGCGGGATGAGCCGTGGCGGGTTTCATGCGGGCTTCCTCTCGTCGAGGGCGGCCAGGGCCAGCTGCCACTCATGGGCATCCACACGGATGAAATGGTTCTTGTCGCGCGCCTCGAGGAAGGGGATGCCTTTGCCCATGAGCGTGTCGGCGATGATCATGCTGGGCCGGCCGCCATTGGCGTCCTTGGCCGCGTCGAAGGCCTTGCGCACGGCGTCGAGGTCGTTGCCGTCCACCCGCTGCACGAACCAGTTGAACGCCGCGAGCTTCTCCGCCAGCGGCTCGAAGCCGAGCATGGAGGTGGAGGGGCCGTCCGCCTGCTGGTTGTTCACGTCGACGATGGCGATGAGGTTGTCGAGCTTGTAGTGAGCGGCCGACATGATGGCCTCCCAGACCGAGCCCTCGTCCAGCTCGCCATCGGAGAACAGGGTGTAGACCCGGCTGTCCGAGCCCTTGCGCTTGAGGCCGAGGCACTTGCCCACCGCGATGGACAGGCCGAGGCCGAGCGAACCGCCGGACATCTCCATGCCCGGGGTGTAGCTGGCCATGCCCGACATGGGCAGGCGGCTGTCGTCAAAGCCGTAGGTCTCCAGCTCGTCCTCGGGGACGATGCCGGCCTCGATCAGCGCCGCATAGAGCGCGATCGCATAATGGCCGTTGGAAAGCAGGAAGCGGTCGCGCCCCTCCCATTCGGGGTTCTGGGGCTCATAGCGCATGGCATGGAAATAGGCGGTCGCCAGCACATCGGCGATGTCGAGCGCCTGGGCGATATAGCCCTGCCCCTGAACCTCGCCCATGCGGATCGCATGCCGGCGGATGTTCCAGGCGCGCCGCTCCAGCGAGACGTTGGAAGGTGAAATGGTCATGTCCCTGTTCCTGTCGAGGAGCGCCCGCGCCGGGACGGGTCCGGCCGCCATGCGACCAGCCATCCCGCGCGCACCGTGGCGGACCGGGATTAGTGAATCAGCATGCCGCCATTGACGTCGATGACAGCGCCGGTGACGTAGGCGGACAGGTCGCTGGCGAGGAACAGATAGATGCCGGCCACGTCGCTCGCATCGCCGAGGCGGTTGAGCGGAATGCCCTTCAGGATGTCCTTGCGCATCTCGTCGGTCAGCTTGCCGCCGGTGATGTCGGTCTGGATCAGGCCGGGGGTGACGCAGTTCACGCGGATGCCGTCCACGCCGAACTCGCGGGCCATCGCCTTTGCGAGGCCGAGCACGCCGGCCTTGGCGGAGGAATAATGCGGGCCGCCGAAGATGCCGCCGCCGCGCTGTGCGGACACCGACGACATGCAGGCGATGGAGCCGGACTTGCGCTCGCGCATGTGCGGGATGAACACTTGGCTGAGGAACAGGACGCCCTTGCAGTTGATGTCCTGGATGCGGTCCCAGCTCGCCTCGTCGATGTCGAGGGTCTTCACCGGCTGGGTCACGCCGGCATTGTTGACGAGGATGTCGACGTGTCCGAACGCCTTGATCACTTCATCCGCGGCAGCCTGGCACGAGGCCTTGTTGGCGACGTCGCAGCCGACGCCGATGTGCTGCGGGCCGAGCTCGGCGGCAGCGGCCTTGGCGGCGGCCTCGTCGATGTCGAGAATGGCGATGCGCGCGCCATGGGCGGCGAACAGCTTCGCCGTGGCAAGACCAATGCCGCGGGCGCTGGCCGCCCCCGAGATGGCGGCGGTCTTGTTCTGAAGCAACATGGTTTCCTCCACGAGGGGCCTCTTTTTGTAAGGGTGATACTGGCTCCCCTTTTCCCGGCTGAAAAACGCAAAAATTGCGCTAATGGATGAATCATGTTCATCTAAAGCCCTGAATTGCCCGCCGTTCCCTTGCGGCCCCCTTCATGAGAGCTCACATGAAGCGCCTTCCCCTCTCCGCCCTCCAGGCCTTCGAGTCCGCCGCGCGCCGTGGCTCCTTCCGCGTCGCCGGCGAGGAGCTGGGCATCTCGCCGAGCGCCATCAGCCACGCCGTGCGCAAGCTGGAGGACCTGATGGGCGCGGCGCTGTTCGAGCGGGAGGGCCGCGCGGTGCGGCTCAACCCGGCGGGCGAGGCGCTGATGCGCCATGTGGCGGCGGGGTTCGATGAGATGCGGCAGGGCATCGAGATGGTGGGCGCCCGCTCGGTGAACCTCCTGCGGCTCCACTGCGCGCCTTCACTGGCCGCCCAATGGCTGCTGCCACGGCTGCGCACGCTGCTCGCCAAGCAGCCGGGGCTGGAGGTGCGGCTCGCGGCCGGCGTCGACTACCCGCGCTTCGAGCACGACGAGTTCGACGCCGACATCTGCTACGGCCCGCCGCGGCAGGAGGGGCTGATCGTCGTTCCCCTCGGCGAGGAGACGGTGACGCCCCTGTGCGCGCCGGAAATGGCCGCGCGCATTTCAGGCCCCCTCGACCTGCTCGACCACGATCTGATCGAGAGCGACAACAAGCGGGTGCGCTGGAACCACTGGTTCGAATCCAACGGCGTCGCCCCGCCCGGCCCGCGCGGCTCGCGCTTCGACCGCTCCTTCATGGCCATCGCCGCGGCGGTGGACGGGCTCGGGATCGCGCTGGAATCCACCCGCCTCGCCGAACGCGAGATCGCCCGCGGCCAATTGGTGGCGCCGCTGGCCGGCAGGGCCAACGACGTGACCTATGTAGGGCACTACCTCGTCTTCCCCCGTGCTGCAAAGGCGCGGCGGGCGGTGCGCATGTTCGCCACCTGGATCACGCAGGAACTCGATTTGCCCACGCCTCGCATGTGAGGGAGACGCGGGGTCGTCGCCGGGCACGATCATCTCCTCCCGCCCCACGGGATCGGGGCGGGAGGATCATCACCCGATGTCCATCCTCAAGCCGGTCCTGCCGGTTCACATGTCGCGAAACTGCGGCGCGCGCTTCTCCACGAAGGCGGCCATGCCCTCCTTCTGGTCCTGCGTCGCGAAGAGGGCGTGAAAGGTCCGACGCTCGAACAGGAGCCCCTCGGACAGCGAAATCTCGAAGGCACGGTTGACGGCCTCCTTGATCGCCATCGTGCTGATGCGGGACTTGGTGGCGATCCCCTCCGCTACGGCCTGTGTCTCAGCGAGCAGTTCCGATGCCGGGACGACCCGTGAAACAAGGCCCAGACGTTCCGCCTCCGCGGCATCCATCATCCGGCCGGTCAGGCAGAGATCCATGGTCTTTGCCTTGCCGATGGCCCGCGCGAGGCGCTGGGTGCCGCCCGCGCCGGGCATCACGCCGATCTTCACCTCCGGCAGGGCGAACCGCGCCGTTTCAGCGGCGATGATGACATCGCACATCATCATGATCTCGCAGCCCCCGCCGAGGGCATAGCCCGCCACCGCGGCGACGAGAGGCTTGCGCAGGTGCGCGATGGCATCCCAGGAGGCGAGGAAGTCCTCGAGAAACGTCTCCGGGTAGCTGCGCCCCGCCGCCTCCTTGATATCCGCTCCGGCGGCGAACGCGCGGTCCGACCCGGTGAGGACCACGCAGCCGATGTCGGGATCGGCGCCGAACCCGGCGAGGGCGCGCACGATCTCGCCCACCATCGCCGCATTCAGGGCATTGAGCGCCTCCGGCCGGTCCAGCGTGATCCAGCCCACCCGGCCGGCGACACGGGTCTGAATGAAGTCGTATCCCATCGGTTTTTCCATCACTTGCGCTCCGCCCCGATCTGCGCGCGGAAGTCCCGCCAGGTGTCGGGGAAGCGCTCGGAGAAGCTGGCGGCTACTGGCGAGACGGCTTCGCGCCAGGGCTTGAGATCGGTCACGGTGACGATGGCGGCGCCTTTGGCGGCCATGTCCTTGAGGATCGCCGCGTCGTCCGCCTCCATGCGCCCCCAGCCTTCGGTGATGTTGGTGCGGGCGGCCGCGAGCAGCGCATCGCGATCGGCGGTGGAGAGGCGATCGATCGCGTCCTTCCGCGCCACCAGCACATAGGTGATCATCATCAGCCCCGGCGCGTGGGTGGCCTTGGGGGCGGCCATGCCGAGCTGCGAGGTCCAGGCACCGGGAGAGGTGAAAACCCCGTCGAGGGCGCCGCGCTCGAAGGCGGGCTTCATCTCGGGGATGGGCAGCACCACCGGGTCCGCCGAGAGGCGGCGCATGATGTCCTCGTAGGTGCCGGACCCGGCCACGCGGATCTTCAGCCCCTTGAGGTCCGCCGGGGTCGCGACGCGCTTGTCGCGGAAGACGAAGAGCTGGTCGGCGCCGCGCATCAGGCCGATCACCCGCAGGTCCTGCTTCTGCGCGAGCGTATCGAGGAGGTCCACCACGCCACGACGCGCGGCCGGCTGGGCCATGGCGGCGTCGTCGAGCGCGAAGGGCAGATTGATGAAGCCGAAGCACGGATCGAGGCGCTCCAGATTGGCCGCATTGACGAAGGTGAGTTCCGCCTTCCCGGCCTTCAACGCCTCGATGGAGGCGAACCCTGGATAGATGGTGCCGCCTGGATTGGCGGCGATCGTCAGCCGGCCCGAGGTCGTCTTGGCCACCTCCTCCGCCATGGCCGTGAAGTAGGGCACGCGCGGATGATTGGTCGGGATGTCGAACACGAGCCTCATCTCGTCCGCCGTGGCGACGGCGGGAAGCGCGGCGAGGGGGGCGAGCGTCATCATCGCCGCCCCGAGAAGGCGGCCGACAGTCTTGGTCATGGGCGTATTCCTCCAGTCTTTGCGCGCGTTGGTGCGCGTCGTTCATCCGCGGGGCGGATTTCAGTAGGGCAGCGGCCAGCGGCGCAGGCGATCCTTCGCCTTCACGGCGAGACGGGCGAGGCCGCTCGGCTCGATGATGAGGAAGGCGACGATGAGCGCGCCGAAGATCATCAGCTCCAGATTGGCCAGGACGTCGGGCTTCAGGGCCTCGCCGAACAGGGTCGCGGCGTTGGCGATGGCCACCGGCAAGAGCACGATGAAGGCAGCCCCGAGGAAGGAGCCGAGGATGGAGCCGAGGCCGCCGATGATGACCATGAATAGGATCTGGAACGATCGATGCAACGAGAAGGCCTCGATCTCCACGTTCCCGAGATAGAGGAACGCCCACAGCGCACCGGCCACCCCGCAATAGAAGCCGGAGACCGCGAAGGCGGTGAGCTTGGCCCGGGTGGTGTCGACCCCCGTCAGTTCCGCGGCCGTCTCGTGGTCCCGCACCGCCATCAGAGCGCGGCCGGCGGAGGAGCGAATGAGGTTCTTCGCCACGAAGGCCAGGGCGACGACCGTCACGAAGGCGACGAGGTAGCGGGACGGCACGGACGAGAAGCCGAAACCGAATAAAAAGAGCGTCGGGGTGGAGACGACGCCGGAGGGGGTGTTCAGCACCAGCCACGGAATGTGGGTGCAGATCCATTCGATGAAGAACTGGGCGGCGAGCGTCGCCACCGCCACGTAGAAGCCGCGGATGCGCAGGCTCAAGAGACCGAAGGCGAGCCCCACGGCGCCCGCCACCATCCCCGCCAGCACGAAGGAGACCGGGAACGGCAGCCAAGGCAGGCGGATGACGAGGTTCACCGCCGCATAGGCCCCCACCGCCATGAACGCGCCCGAGCCAAGCGAGAGCTGGCCCGCATAGCCGGTGAGAATGTTGAGCCCGATCGCCGCGAGCGACAGGATGAGGCATGGCAGGAGGATGGAGCCGAGCCAGTACGGCCCGGCCACGAACGGCACCACGAGCGCGCCCACGGCCACGAGGGCCACCACCGCCCAGCGGTCGAGGGCCACGGGGAAGATGGCCTGCTCCTCGCCATAGGACGTCTTCAGCGCGCCGGCGTCACGGTGGAACATGGGTCAGACCCTCGCGATGCGCGCCGCGCCGAACAGGCCGGCGGGGCGGATGAGCAGGACGGCGATGGCGAGTGCGTACGGAAACCAGTTCTCGATGCCGCCTCCGACGAAAGGCCCGAGATAGATCTCGGCGAGCTTCTCGCTGACCCCGATCACGAGCCCTGCCACGATGGCGCCGGCGATGGAGTTGAACCCGCCGAGGATCATCACCGGCAGCGCCTTGAGCGCCACCAGCGTCAGCGCGAACTGCACGCCGAGCCGCGCGCCCCAGACCAGACCCGCGACAAGCGCAATGAAGCCCGCGGCGCCCCACACCACGGCCCAGATGAAGCCGAGCGGCACGCCCGCCACCTGCGCCGCCTGGGTGTCGTCGGCCACTGCCCGCAGCGCGCGCCCCACCTTGGTGTAGGAGAAGAATGCGGAAAGCACCGCCACCAGCACCGCGGCCATGGCCGCCGCGGAAAGGTCGAACTGCGAGATGAGGATGCCGCCGATCTCGATCGGCTCGTCGGAGATGCCGAGGTCGAGCCCGCGCACCTTGGTGCCCCAGATGAGCTGGGCGAAGCCTTCGAGGAAGATGGAGAGGCCGATGGTGGCCATGAACAGGATCATGTGGTCCTGCCCGACGAGGGGGCGCAGCACCGTGCGCTCGATGGCCACCGCCAGCACCAGCATGGCGGCGAGCGCGAGGAGGAAGGCGGCCCACATGGGCAGGCCGAATTCCAGGAAGCCGACGAAGGTGAGCGCGGCGAACAGCACCATGGCGCCCTGGGCGAAGTTGAACACGCCCGAGGCCTTGAAGATGAGCACGAAGCCCAAGGCCACCAGCGTGTACATCACGCCGGACAGGAGGCCGCCCACCACCACTTCGAGAAAGAAGGAAAAGTCGCCCATGGTGTTCTCCCTCAGGCGGCTTCGCCGAGGGCGGCGGAGCCGAGATAGGCGGCGATGACTTGGGGATCGGCACGAACCACATCGGGCGTGCCATCGGCGATCTTGCGGCCGTAATTGAGGACCGCGACGCGATCGGACAGACCCATCACCACGCCGATGTCATGCTCGATGATGAGGATGGTGGTGCCGAAGCTCTCATTGACCCGACGGATGAAGCCGCACATGTCGCGCTTCTCCTCGTGGGTCATGCCGGCCATGGGCTCGTCCAGCAGCAGCAGCCTCGGCTCGGTGGCGAGCGCGCGGGCCAGTTCCACCCGCTTCTGGATGCCGTAGGGCAGGCTGGCCACCGGCGCCTTGCGCAGATGCTCCAGCTCCAGGAAGGCGAGAATGCGCTCCGCCGCCTCCCGCTCGCGCCGCTCTTCCGCCGACGTGGAAGGCAGGCGCAGTAGCTTGCCAAGTAGCGAGCCCTCGAAGCGCGCGGCGCGGCCCACCAGAACGTTGTCGATCACGTTCATGCCCTTGAACAGGGAGACGTGCTGGAAGGTGCGGCCGATGCCCGAGCGTGCGGCAAAGGCCGGGCGCATGCGGGCCCGCGCCTTGCCAGCGAAGGTGATGGTTCCCGAGCGCGGGTGGTAGACGCCGTTGATGACGTTCAGCAGCGAGGTCTTCCCCGCCCCGTTCGGCCCGATGATGGAGAGGATCTCCCCCTCATGGATGGCGAGGGACACGTCGGTGAGCGCCTTCACCCCGCCGAAGGCGACGGCGACGCCGCTGACCTGCATGAGCACGGATCCGCGCGAGCGGGCTGAGCGCTCGGTCGGCCGTGCCTGCGTCTCGCGGCCGGCCGGGGCGAACGGAGCGTCGCGCACCTCGCCGTCCAGCGTCAGCTCCTGCGGACCGAAGCCGTCGGCGGCGAGGTCGAAGGTCCGAATGGCTAGAGACGTTCCGGGGAATTCCCCGGCCAGCCGTGCATTCACCCGCTCCACCGCCGCCGATGCATGGCTCTGGGCCGTCGCGGTGTCCTCCGCGTCCGCGGCGGACGGCGCGAGCGCGATCCGGGCACTGAGGCCGCCGGGGACGCGCGTGACGCGGGCGCGATCAATGACGGCCTCGCTCCGGAGCGCGGCTTCGACGGACCGGAGCAGATGGGGGTCGTCGGCCGCGGCGACGGCGTGGGAACGGAGGCTGCCGTCATCGGCGAGGGCAAGATCCGCGTCGAGCGGCACCCCGTAGGACGCGAGGCGGCGGGCGGTGGTCGGATCCAGGATGCCGGAGGTGACAAAGGCCAGACGGCAGGCGCCGAGGCCAAGGGTGTTGCGCAGCGGCGCCCCGAAGGCGAGACCCGTGCCCGGCAGCCTCTTCTCGCTCGCCCGCGCGAGGGCACGCACCAGTGGCCCGCCGGCGGACAAGCGAACGCCGGCGTCCCTCACCAGAAGCTCGAACACGCGCGCCGGCGCGGCCAGCACGGTGGGCGCCACCTCCTTCAGATCGTTGGGGAAACTCGCCGGCCCCTCCACGCAATGGACAGAACAGCCCGAGAGAAGCGGTTGCACCAGGCTGCCGGCGGCGTCGGCAATGCCCGAGACGGGCAGAAATGCCATGAGCCGGTCGGAGGGAGACAGCTGCAGCCGGGAGATGACCGCCGTGCCGGCGTCGAAGAGGCGCCGGTGAGTAAGCGCCACCGGGCGGGGCGGCCCGTCCACACCGGCGGTGTGGAGAATGAGGGCGGTTCGGCTTCCCTCAGCCGTGGCGGCCCGCCAGGCGTACCAGGCCACGGCCTCGTCCTGGGCGGCCTCCGGCGATGGCGCGCATTCGTCGAGACGCAGCACGATGGCGGGCGAGCGACTGGCAGCCCGCCACGCGCGGGCGGCCTCCTCATTCTCGCAGAGGACGAGGGCGGGATCGGCCGCCAGCGCACCGAAGCGGCGCAGGAATTCCGGGCCCACCGGCATCACCGCAGCGCCGAGGCCTTGCGCGGCGAGGGCTGCGGCGTAGAGCTCCGGCCGGTTCTCGCCGACAGTCACGAGCAGGCCTTCGCCGGTGAAGCCTGCGCCATCAAGAAGCCGGGTCATGGCGGCGGTGCGGGCGAGATAATCGGCGAACGTCCAGGTGCGCCAGATGCCGCCGACCTTGTGGCGCAAGGCCGGGCGCGCGGCATGGCGCCGGGCGGCGGCGATCAGGGCACCGGGCAGCGTGTTTGCGGGGCAAGGATCGGCCCGTTCCGCGGCGCCGGAGGCATGGTCGAAGGCGCGGTTCATGGCAGGAGGAATCCCTTCGTCCATGGAGGTCAGGAGAGCCAGCGCGGGCGACGGCGGGCGGCAAGGCTCGCCCCGTCCGCCTCGGCGGAGGCATCGAGCCCGAGATAGGAGGCGCGGATTTCGGGATCGGCGGCGAGGGCGCGCGCCGGCCCCTCGCGCACCACCCGGCCTCCCTCCACGAGATAGCCGTATGTGGCGTAGCGCAGCGCCACGGCGGCGTTCTGCTCGGCGAGGAGGAAGGTCACCCCGGCTTCGGCATTCAGCCGCTGCATGATGGAGAAGATCTCCTCCACCAGAAGCGGTGCGAGGCCCATGGAGGGCTCGTCGAGCAGGATCATGCGCGGCCGGGCCATGAGGGCGCGGCCGATGACGCACATCTGCTGCTCGCCGCCGGAGAGGAGGCCGGCCGGCTGATGCCGCCGCTCCTTCAGGCGGGGAAAGGTGCTGTAGACGCGTTCGAGACTCTCGGCGACCGCGCCGTCGCTGCGGGAATAGGCGCCGACCTTCAGATTGTCCTCGACCGACAGGGTGGGGAAGGCATGGCGGCCCTCCATCACCAGAGAGAGGCCACGGCGGGCGAGGTCGGACGGGTCGAGCCCGTCGATGCGCGCGCCGTCATAGTGGATGGCGCCCTTCGTCACCTCGCCGCGCTCGGATCGCAGCAGATTGGCGATGGCCTTCATGGTGGTGGTCTTGCCCGCCCCGTTGGCGCCCAGCAGGGCGACGATGCCGCCCCGGGGCACGCTGAGCGTGAGGCCGCGCAGCACGAGGGCCAGACGGGAATACATCACCTCGATGCCGGCGACGGACAGCAAGGGGCCTTGCGCGCTCATGGCGTGCTTCTCCCAAGGGGTGGCTCCGGCACCGGGGGCAGAACGCCCCGGCGCGCAGCAGGTCACGGATCAGGGCTGAACGGGGCCTGCGAGGTCAGTTCGTCTCGCCGGCACAGTCGCGGGGCGTGATGCCCTTTTCCTTGGCGAACTGGGCGGCGGACGCCTCGATGAGCGGCCGGACCATGGACTGGTCGGACTTGATCCAGTCGGAGATCATCACCCACTTGGCGCCGTCCCATTGCTGGAAGCGGATGGCACCATCGCCCTCGTGGTCGGCGCAGGTGACCTTGATTTCCGGCATCAGGCCCTCGAGGCCGAGCTGCTTGATGCGCTCGCTGGTCATCACCAGATGCTCGAGCCCCCAGCGCACCTCGTCACCGGTGAGGGGACGATTGCCGAACTTCTTCATGGCGGTGCGCATGGCTTCCGTCACCGCCACGCCGTGGAGCACGCCGCGGACATAGTAGACCGAGCCGATGCGGTTCTCCTCCACATTACCCTGGCCCTTGGCGTAGACGTACTTCTTGATGTCCTCGAACACCGGATAGTTGGGCCCCGTGGCGTGGAACTGGGCGGTGATGAAGCCCTTGGCCGCATCGCCCGCCGGCGTTACATCTTCCTCCGAGCCGGACCACCACCAGCCGATGATGCGGTCGCGGGCGATGCCGGCGCGGGCGGCTTCCTTGATGCCGGTGGGGGTGGCAGCGCCCCAGCCGCGGAACAGCACCCAGTCCGGCCGATACTGGCGCACCTGAAGCCACACGGCGCGCTGGTCGAGGCCGGGCGGCGTGATGGGGAAGGTCGTCACCTCGAAGCCGTAGCGCTTGGCCTGGGCGTCGAGGATGGCCTGGGTCTCACGGCCGGCGGCGAAGTCCATCACCACATTGGCGATCTTCTTGCCCTTCAGCTTCTCCAGCCCGCCCTCGCGCTCTGCGATGTAGCGGATGGTGGCGGTGTTCTCGCTCCAGTAATTGGAGATGAGCGGGAAGAAATAGGGGAAGACCCGGCCATCGGAGGAATCGGTCCGCCCGTAGCCGATGGTGACGGAGGGGATCTTGTCTGCCGTCATGCGGTCGATGAGGGCATAGACGCCGCCCGTGCCGGAGGGCGTGAAGGCTGCGGCGCCGGTCGGCCCCTTCGCCTTCTGGCGCTCGTAGCATTCGATCATGCGGTCGGGCTGGTAGCCGGTCTCGCACTCCTCATAGACGAGCTTCACGCCGTTCACGCCGCCGTCGCGGGCGTTCACCAGCGCGAGATAGTCCGCATAGGCACCGTAGATGCCCGAGCCGCCCGGTGCGTAGGGGCCGGTGCGATAGATGGCGATGGGCACGAACTGCTCCATCGCGGCACCGCCCGTAGCGGCGGGTGCCGCCGTCTGGGCGGCGGCCGGCGCAGCGCAACCGAGCGTCGCGACGAAGGCAAGGAGACAGGCGGGCGCGACGGACTTCCGGCGCCGCGGGCTGAAGCATTGAGGCATGGCGTCATCCTCCAGGCCGGAATTCTGGTCCGGCATCTTTATCTGATGATCGGACCATAAATCCAAAATCGCCGTGCCGTCAATCTCCGGATGGAGACGACGAATTCTCCAGGCAATTCACTGAATATCATACGAAATTCCGTCACATCCGCCGCTCACGATGGGTGCCTGACGGAAAATTTCCGCTTGACCCCATGATTTCAGTCGGACAATTTTAGTCCGACAAAAACGGGGCAACGCGTCCATGGTCGAGGCTGTTCACGTGCTGGAAGGCGGAGGCACCGCAGAGGGGGAAGTCGGCGCGTCCGTGCTGGGCCCGGCGCCGCCGGCCGGTGTCGCCCTGCGCAGCGTGGCCGAGAGCCGGGCGCTCGACTGGCCGGCGATCGGTCGTCATCTGGCTGGCCACGGCATCAGCCTCGATCCCGCCTTCGTGCCCCGTCAGTTCACGGGCGGCCTCGCCAACCTGAACTTTCTCCTGCGCGTGTCGGACGGCTGGGCGGTGCTGCGGCGGCCGCCCGACGGCCCCCTGCCCCCGGGCGCGCACGACATGGCGCGCGAGCACCGCATCCTTTCAAATCTCGGGCGGGAGCTGCCGCTCGCCCCCCGCAGCCTGCATCTGTGTGCCGACGCCAGCGTCGCCGGCGCGCCGTTCCAGCTGATGGAGTTTCGCGCCGGCATCGCCCTGCGCGGCGACAGCCTGACGCCCTTCCCGGCAACCGCCGCCACCGGCGCGGACCTCTCGCACAAGCTGGTAGAGACGTTGGCTGCCATCCACGCGGTGGACCCGACCCGGATCGGCCTGTCCGATCTCGGCCGCCCCGCCGGCTTCTTCGCCCGCACCGCCGCGGGCTGGATCGGCCGCGCCGAGCGGGTGGCGCAGGGCGCGCTCTCCCCGGCCGCCCGCGCCGTCGCCGGCTGGCTCGCCGCAGCAGAGGTGCAGGACGCATCGGAGCCGACCCTTCTCCATAACGATTTCAAGCTCGACAACGTGCTGCTGGATCCCGCCACCCGCGCCCCCGTCGCCGTGGTGGACTGGGACATGGGCACCCGTGGCGACCCGCTGTTCGACCTCGCGACGCTGCTCAGCTACTGGACCGAGGCCGGCGACCCGCCGTGCATGCACGAGCTGGCGCAGATGCCCACGGCCCGCCCCGGCTTCCTGACGCGAGCCGAAGCGGCGGGCGCCTATGCCCGCGCCACCGGCCGGGACCTGTCCCAGCTCAAGGTCTACCGCGTGCTCACCATGCTGAAGCTCGGCGTGGTGTTCCACCAGCTCCACGCGCGGCACCTCGCCGGCGAGACGGCGGACCCGCGCTATGCCGGCTTCGGCACGCTCGCCGAAGCGCTGTTCGATTTCACCCTCGACATCATCAACGACAAGACCTTCTGAAGGCGAGGCCCATGGATTTCGCGCTCCCCCCCGATCTCGCCGCGCTGGAGGCCCGCACCGCGGCCTTCGTGCGCGACGAGGTTCTGCCCTTCGAGACCGACCCGCGCCGCACCGCCCACGGCCCCACCGACGATTTGCGCCGTGATCTGGTGGCGAAGGCCCGCGCGGCCGGGCTGCTGAGCCCGCACGTGCCGAAGGCGTGGGGCGGGCTCGGCCTCTCCCACCTCGGCAAGGCCGTGGTGTTCGAGGCGGCGGGCTATTCCATGCTCGGCCCCATCGCGCTCGCCATCGCCGCGCCGGACGAGGGCAACATGCATCTCCTCGCCGAAGTGGCGAGCGAAGCGCAGAAGGCCCGCTACCTCGCCCCCATGGCGGCGGGCGAGACGCGCTCCTGCTTCCTGATGACCGAGCCGCATCCCGGCGCCGGAGCGGACCCGTCCTTGCTCAAGACAACGGCGGTGAAGGACGGCGACCACTTCGTCATCAACGGCCTCAAATGGCTCATCACCGGGGCAGAAGGAGCTGCCTTCGCCATCATCATGGCACGGACCCTCGTGGACGGACGGGACGTAGGCGCCACCATGTTCCTCGCCGATCTGCCGGCGGAAGGCGTGCGCATCGTGCGGGCGCTCGACACGCTGGACAGCTCCTTCACCGGGGGCCATGCGGAAGTGGCGCTGGAGAATCTGCGCGTTCCCGCGTCCGACGTGCTCGGCGCCGTGGGCGAGGGCTTCCGCTACGCGCAGGCGCGACTCGTGCCGGCGCGGCTCACCCACTGCATGCGCTGGCTCGGCGCCGCGCGCCGCGCCCACGACATCGCCACCGAATATGCGAGCCGGCGCGAGGCGTTCGGCGGCACGCTCCTGTCCCATGAGGGCGTCGGCTTCATGCTGGCCGACAACGAGATCGATCTCCACACCACCCGCCTCGCCATCCGCCACGCCGCGTGGCTGCTGGACAAGGGCGAAAAGGCGAACGTGGAAAGCTCCATGGTGAAGGTGTTCGCCTCCGAAGCCATCTTCCGCATCGTGGACCGATCGCTCCAGGTGCTGGGCGGCCTCGGCATGACGCGCGACACGGAGGTGGAGCGCATCTTCCGCGATGTGCGCGGTTTCCGCATCTATGACGGCCCGTCCGAGGTCCACCGCTGGAACATCGCGCGCCGGCTCGTCCGTGGCGCTGCCGTGAAGGCCCTGCCCGAAGGGAGGGCGGCGTGATGGGCCTCTCCCTTCCCCTGCCCCAGCCTGCGCCCATGCCCGGCCTTGCCGGCAAGGTCGTCATCGTCACCGGCGGCGGGCGGGGCCTCGGCCGCGCCGTAGCGGAGGGCTTTGCCGCCGCCGGCGCCCATGTGGTGCTCACCGGCCGCAGCGCCGAGACGCTGGCCGAGGCCGCCGCAGCGATCGCCGCGCAGGGCGGATCGGCCGAAGGCATCGCCGCCGACGTGGCCAGCGAGACGGATGTCGAGGCGCTGGCCCGCACGGTGGCGGAGCGTCATGGCCGCATCGACGTGCTCGTCAACAATGCCGGCATCAACCCCTGGTACAAGACCGCCGAGGACACGAGCCTCGCCGAGTGGCGGCAGGTGGTGGACACCAACCTCACCGGCGTATTCCTCGCCGCCCGCGCGGCGGGCCGGGTGATGCTGGCCCAAGGCGAAGGCGCCATCGTCAACATCACCTCCGTCGCCGGCCGGGTGGGGCTGGCGCGCACCACCGCCTATTGCGCCGCCAAGGGCGGAGTGGAGCTGATGACCCGCCAGCTCGCGCTCGAATGGGCCAAGAAGGGCGTGCGGGTGAATGCCGTCGGCCCCGGCTATTTCGAAACCGAGCTGACCGAGGGCATGCGCCAGAACCCCAAGCTCGCCGAGCGTGTCACGGGACGCACCCCCATGGGCCGCTTCGGCCATCCGCAGGAGCTGGTCGGCGCCTGCCTGTTCCTCGCCTCGCCCGCGGCCTCCTACATCACCGGCGCCTCGCTGGCGGTGGACGGCGGCTGGACCGCCGCCTGATCCGAAAGACCAGAGATGAACGCCCTCACGCCCACATCCACGCCGCGCTCCACACCCTTGGCCCTCGCCGGCCTCAAGGTGCTGGACCTCACCCGCTTGCTGCCGGGCGCCTTCTGCTCGCTGATGCTGGCCGACCTCGGCGCCGACGTGCTCAAGATCGAGCAGCCGGAGGGCGGCGACTACAACCGCACCTTCCCGCCGCTGAACCGGGCGGAATCCGGCTCCTTCCTGCTGCTCAACCGCAACAAGAAGAGCCTGACGCTGAACCTCAAGTCGGAAGACGGCCGGGCCATCCTCCTCAAGCTGGTGAAGGATGCGGACGTGCTGCTGGAGGGCTTCCGCCCCGGCGTCATGGACCGCCTCGGCCTCGGCTACGACGCCCTCGCCGAGATCAATCCGCGCCTCGTCTATTGCGCCATCTCCGGTTATGGGCAGGACGGGCCGAGTCGGCTCAAGCCGGGGCACGACCTCAATTACCTCGCCGAAGCCGGCGCGCTGCAGCTGTTCGGCAAGGCGGGCGAAGGCCCCATCGTGCCGGGGCTCTCCATCGCCGATGTGGGCGGCGGCTCGCTCATGGCCTCCACGGGAATCCTCGCCGCGCTGCTGGCGCGGGCGACCACCGGGCGCGGGCAGTTCGTGGATGTTTCCATGCATGACGGTGCCATGTCCTGGCTGTCCCTGCACGGCGCCGATCATCTCTTCGCCGGTATCGAGCCGAAGGGCGGCGAGCGGCCCTTCATCGGGCAGGCGCCCTGCTACAACGTCTATGCCTGCGCCGACGGGAAGCACGTCGCGCTGGGCCTTATCGAGACGCATTTCTGGCACCGCTTCTGCGACGCCGTGGGCCTTCCCGCGCTGAAGGACGAGCAGTGGCCGGAGGGCGAGCGGGAAGTGGCGCAGAAGGCCACCCTCGCCGAGCTGTTCGCCCGCAAGACGCGCGATGAATGGGTGGCCGAGCTTGAAGCCGCCGACATTCCCTTCGGCCCCGTCTTCTCCATGGAGGAGGCGTTCGCCGATCCCCATGCCCGCCACCGGCAGATGCTGATGTCCATGGAGCATCCGGTGGAGGGCACCATTCCCCAGCTCGGCTTTCCGGTGAAATATTCCGGGACGCCCTGCACGCTGCGTTCGCCGCCGCCCCTGCTCGGCGAGCACAATGGCGAGGTGCTGGCGGGCCTCGGCTATGCGCCCGAGGAGATCGCCGTGCTCAAGGCCAGCCGGGCCATCTGAGGCAATACGCGCAAGAGAGCACCAAGAGAGCACAATGCTCCGGGAGGAAACCATGGCCCGCAGCCAGATGGCGCCGACCAAAATGGCGCCCAACATGACCGACTATGCCGAGATGGTCCGCACCTTCCGATGGCAGGTGCCGGAGACGTTCAATTTCGGCGCCGACGTGGTGGATCATTTCGCCCGCACCGCGGACGGGCCGGCCCTCATCTGGGCCAATGCGGCGGGCGAGGAGCGGCGCTTCTCCTTCTCGGACATGGCCCGCCTGACCAGCCGCTTCGCCTCGGCGCTGGCAGCGCGCGGCATCCGGAAGGGGGACCGGGTGCTGGTCATGCTGCCGCGCATCCCGGAATGGCAGGTGGCCATGGTGGGCTGCCTGAAGCTCGGCGCCGTGCCCATCCCGTCCATCGAGATGCTCACCCCCAAGGACATCGAATATCGTGTGCGCCATGCCGGCGTGCGGGCCGTGGTGGCCCGGGCCGAACACGCACCGAAGTTCGCCAACGTGATGGGGGAGGTGCCGGTGCGCCTCGCGCTGACAGGCCCCCTTGGCGGCGCCCCCGGCTTCGAGCCGCTGGAAGAGGCGCTGGCCTCCGGTGACGAGGCCTTTGCGCCGGTGACCGTCAGGGCCGACGACCCGGCCGTGCTCTATTACACCTCCGGCTCCACCGGCCAGCCGAAGGGCGTGCTCCACGCCTCCCGCGGGCTCTATGCGTGGCGTGGTTCGGCCATCTGCTGGCTGGATCTTCGTCCCGGCGACACCATCTGGTGCACGGCCGACACCGGCTGGAGCAAGGCCGGCACCTCCATCCTCTTCGGCCCGTGGAGCTGCGGGGCCGCGAGCTTCTTCTACGACGGCCCGTTCGACCCCAAGGAGCGCCTGCGGCTGCTGGAGCGCTACGGCATCACCGTCTATTGCGCGCCGGGCACCGAGCTGTTCCGGGTGGTGGATGCCGGCGTCGCCGAGCACGACCTCTCGCGCCTGCGCCACACTGTCTCCTCCGGCGAGACGCTGAACCCCGCGGTCGCGGCACGCTGGCAGACGGCGACCGGCGTTCCCATCCTCGAAGCCTACGGCCAGACCGAGACGCTGATGACGCTGCTCAATTATCCCTGCGTCGCCCCGCGCGAGGGCTCCATGGGCAAGCCCCTGCCGGGCCTCGATCTCGCCGTCATCGACGGCGCGGGCAACCGCCTGCCGCCCGGCGTGGAGGGCGACATCGCCCTTCTCACCCCCAACCCGCAGATGATGCTCGGCTATCTCGACGAGCCCGAGCGCACCGCCAGCGCCCATGTGGAAGGGCCGGAGGGGCGGTGGTTCGTCACCGGCGACCTCGGAATGGTGGATGCGGACGGCTATTTCTACCATCGTGGTCGCAATGACGACGTCATCAATTCCGCCGGCTACCGCATCGGCCCCTCCGAGGTGGAGAACGCCCTGCTCGACCATCCTGCGGTGCAGGAATGCGCGGCGGTGGCGGCGCCCCATCCCGAGCGCGGCGAGATCGTGAAGGCCTTCGTGGTGCTGCGCGCGGGGCTCACCGGCGACGACGCCCTCGCCAGCGCCTTGCAGGATCACGTGAAGCGTGTCACCGCTCCCTATAAATATCCCCGCGCCATCGAGTTTCTCGGCGAGCTGCCGAAGACCATGACCGGGAAAGTGCAACGCAAGGTGCTGCGCGACCTGGAGAAGGCCCGCGCCGCCGAGAGGATGGTCCCTGATGTCGCTCGCGCTTGATCCGGTGCAGGTGGAGCCTGCCTTCCGTCTCGTCGCCCGCACCATCGAGGACAAGATCCTGGCCGGCGAAATCGCGCCGGGGGATCTATTGCCCTCAGAGGCGGGGCTGGCCGAGAAGCTGGGCGTGAACCGCTCCACCATCCGCGAAGCCATCCGCGTGCTGGAGCAGAACGGCTTTGTCAGGCGCGAGGCGGGCCGGAAGAAGCTCTATGCCTCCATCCCCCAGTCCGGCGACATTTCCCGCCGGCTCACGGCGGCGATGGTGCTGCACCAGGTGACGTTCGAGGAATTGTGGGAGGCGATGTACGCCATCGAGCCTGCCGCCGCAGCCTCCGCCGCCCAGCGCAGCGATGCGGCCGACCTCGAGGACCTGGAGCGCAATCTCGAGGAGACGCGCAAGGCGTTGAAGGATTCCACCAGCCTCACCGCCCTCGACATCGAGTTCCACGATTTGGTCGCCCGCGCCACCCGCAACCGGGCCATCCAGATGGCGCGGTTGCCCATTTCCGAGCTGTTCTATCCGCCCTTCCTGAAGGTGATGTCGCGCCTCAATGCCGGCGAGCGCCTGCTGGTGGCCCATGAAGCGATCTTCGCGGCGGTCCGCGATCACGATGAGAAGCGCGCGCGGGACTGGATGGAGAAGCACATCCTGGACTTCAAGCGCGGCTACGAACTTGCCAATCTCGACATGGCCACGCCCGTGGATATGCCCGAAAAATGAGTGCGCCCGCTCCCTCCCCCGCTGCTGTCACCTCCGACGCCATCTCCGCCGAGGAGGCCATCCGCTCGCGCCGCTCCATCCGAGCCTTCCTGCCGACGCCGGTCGGCGACGAGACCGTTGGGGCCATACTGGAGCTTGCGGCCCGCGCGCCCTCCGGCACCAACATCCAACCGTGGCAGGTGCTGGTGCTCAGGGGTGAACCGCTCGCGGCGCTGACGGGCGAACTCCACGCCCTCTCCCTCGCCGGCGATCCCGGCACGGAGGAATTTGCCTATTACCCGCGGCAATGGCGCGAGCCCTATCTCTCCCGCCGCCGCAAGGTGGGGTGGGATCTCTATGGAACGCTCGGCATCGCCAAGGGTGACACCGAGCGGATGCGCCAGCAGCTCGCCCGCAACTTCCTCTTCTTCGATGCCCCGGTGGGCCTGATCTTCACCATGGACCGGGACATGGAGCGGGGCTCCTGGCTCGACTACGGCATGTTCCTCCAGAACATCATGATCGCCGCGCGGGCCTTCGGCCTCCACACCTGCCCGCAGGCGGCCTTCAACGCCTATGGCGCGGTCATCGCGCAGCGCCTCGCCATTCCCGACACGCAGATGATCGTCTGCAGCATGGCGCTTGGCTTCGCCGATCCCGAGGCCCCGGAGAATACCTTCACCACGGTACGTGAGCCCTTGGAGCGCTTCGTGCGTTTCGTCGACGCCATCGCCTGAGCCGCACGCGCAATTTCATCCCCGATCGTTTCGTCCGTCCCGCTGCCGCGGGGCGATCGCCTGCGCGTGTCACCTGCGCCCGTCACATGAATGGGGTCATCATGGATCTGAAGGACAAGGTTGCCATCGTCACCGGCGCCGCCTCCGGCCTCGGCAATGCCACCGCGCGCCGCCTCGCCGGCCTCGGCGCCCGCCTTGCCTTGGTGGACTTGCAGGCGGCAGGCATGTCTGCCCTCGCGCAAGAGACCGGGGCGCTCGCCCTCGCCTGCGATGTGGCCGACGGCGCGGCGTCCGAGGCCGCCTTCGCCCGGATCCTTTCGGAACGCGGTCGTCCCCACCTGCTGGTGAACTGCGCCGGCATCGCCCCCGGGGCCCGGATCGTGGAGAAGGAGGGGCCGGGCTCCCTCAGCGAGTTCGAGCGCATCGTCCGCGTCAATCTCACGGGCACCTACAACTGGCTCCGTCTCGCCGCTGCCGCCATGGTGGAGAACGCGCCGGATGACGAGGGCCAGCGCGGCGTCATCATCAACACGGCATCCGTCGCCGCCTATGAGGGCCAGATCGGCCAGACGGCCTATGCGGCGGCAAAGGGCGGCGTGGCGTCCCTGACCCTGCCGGCCGCCCGCGAACTGGCGCGCCACGGCATCCGCGTCGCCGCCATCGCGCCCGGCCTGTTCGGCACCCCCATGGTGGAGGCGATGACGCAGGAGGTGCAGGACCGCGTCTTCGAGGTCATCCCGTTTCCAAAGCGTCCCGGCCGGCCGGACGAATTCGCCCGCATGGTCCTCAGCATCATCGCCAACCCCATGATCAACGGCTCCGTCCTCCGGCTGGATGCCGGCCTGAGGATGCAGGCGCGGTGACGTTGATGCGTCCGGCGCAGCGCGAAGGGGCAGGCACGTTGCTGCTGCTCCCGCCACCCGGCCGCGCCTCTATCGCGGTGGCGTGCAGCCGCACATGGCATTGAGGCCGGCGGTGACGAACCGCACGAAATCCTCGAACAGCGCCGGATCGCCCGCCGTCGCCCGGCCTCCGGACAGTCGTTCAATGCGCTTGTCGGCCACGTACATCAGCAGGGCGCCCACGGCATATTCATAGGCCCAGAGCAGCCGGTCGTCCGGGCAACCGGGAAGCGCGACGGCCATGGCCTCCAGGAAGGCGCGGACCAGCGGATCATAGAAGCGCTCGATGGTCTCGGTGGCTTCCGGGCCGGGGTCCCAGGCCGTGCGGGCGACCAGCAGGGAGAAGCTGTCGCCGCTCGCCGAGCCGTACAGCCGCACCACCGGCTCCGCCCAGGCGGTGACGATCTCCGCGACCCGCCCTTCCCCGGGGCCGCGTGCCCCGATCTCGCGGATGCGGGAGATACGCTCGTCGAGATTGGCCTGGCGGTGGGCGAAGACCGTGGCGAGCAATTCCTGCTTACGGCCGAAATAATAGCCCACCAGCGCCACCGGCACGCCGGCGCGGGCGGCGATGTCGCGCACCGAGACCGCGGCATAGCCCCGTTCGGCAAAGAGAAATTCCGCGCTGGCGAGAATGTCCTGCCGGCGGTCGGGCCGCTGCGGGTCGCCGGGCGCCACCGCCGAGCGGCGCGCGCCCTTCCCGCGTCCGGACGGCGAGGGGGAGCGCCTGGCGGAAGATGTCTTCTTTGTCGTCTCCATGAGCCTTTTCTAGCGTCGCTGTTGCATCCGCACCAGCCGCGGTGTCACGCTCGGCGACAATGGCCTGCGGGGAGCTGCGCGCACCATCTTGTACATACGTACAATAACCTGTACGACTGTACAAAACGAAGACCACAATATCAATGCCCGCGCTACGGGCCGGGAGGACGAGACGCCGTGCCAAGATTCGTCGACATCTCCATTCCGCTGGAAAACGACGTGCCCGCCGACCCGCCCTTCCAGCGGGTTCGCATCGACTATTCCGTCCACACGGAAACCGCCGCCACTCTCTGCGCCGCCTTCCCCGGATTGAAGCCCGAGCAGCTCCCGGACGGCATGGGCTGGGCCGTGGAGACGGCGCATATCTCCACCCACAACGGCACCCATGTGGACGCCCCCTGGCACTATCACCCCACCATGGACGGCGGTGCCCGCGCGATCACCATCGACGAGATTCCCCTCGACTGGTGCTTCCGCCCCGGCGTGAAGCTGGACTTCCGCCACCTGCCCGACGGCCATGTGGTGACGCCCGCCGAGATCGACGCGGAACTCGCCCGCATCGGCCACACGCTGAGCCCCCTCGACATCGTGGTGGCGAACACCGCCGCCGGCACCGCCTATGGCCGGGCAGACTATATCGACAAAGGCTGCGGCTTCGGCCGCGATGCCACGCTCCACCTCGTGAACCAGGGCGTGCGCGTGGTGGGAACGGACGGCTGGAGCTGGGATGCACCCTTCTCCTTCACCGCCCGCCGCTTCGCCGAGACGGGCGATGCCTCGCTCATCTGGGAGGGCCACAAGGCCGGGCGCGAGAAGGGCTACTGCCAGATCGAGAAGCTCCACAATCTCGAGGCGCTGCCCGCCACCGGCTTCACCATCAGCTGCTTCCCGGTGAAGGTGCGCGCCGCCTCCGCCGGCTGGACGCGGGCCGTCGCCATCCTTCCCGATTGAACGCATTTTCGCGGAGACATGTCTTGAGCAAGGTCATCATCACCTGCGCGGTGACGGGCGGCATTCACACGCCCACAATGTCCGACGCACTGCCCATCACGCCCAACGAGATCGCCGAGCAGGCCATCGCCGCGGCGGAAGCCGGCGCCGCCATCCTGCACCTGCACGCCCGCGATCCCAAGGACGGGCGGCCCACGCCCGATCCCGCCGTGTTCATGGAATTCCTGCCGCGCATCAAGCAGGCGACCGATGCGGTGATCAACATCACCACCGGCGGCGGCCTGAACATGACGGTGGAGGATCGCCTCGCCGCGCCGTTGAAGGCCGCGCCGGAAATGTGCTCGCTGAACATGGGCTCCATGAACTTCGCGCTGCATCCCCTCGCGAAGCGCTATTCCAACTGGAAATACGAGTGGGAGGAGCCCTACCTCACCGGCACGAAGGACTTCATCTTCCGCAACACGTTCGGCGACATCGAGCGCATCTACAAGATGCTCGGCGAGGAGCACGGCACCAAGTTCGAGCATGAGTGCTACGATGTGGGCCACCTCTACAATCTCGCCCATTGCCTCGACCAGGGCTGGTTCCGTCCGCCGGTGTTCCTGCAGCTGATCTTCGGCATTCTCGGCGGCATCGGGCCGGACATGGACAATCTGATGTTCATGAAGCGCACGGCGGACAAGCTGTTCGGCAAGGACTATCACTGGTCCGTGCTCGCCGCCGGCCGACACCAGATGCCGTTCGCGACGCAGGCGGCCATGATGGGCGGCAATGTGCGGGTGGGGCTGGAGGACAGCCTGTTCATCGGCCGCGGCAAGCTCGCGACCTCGAATGCCGAGCAGGTCGCGAAGATCCGCCGGATCCTGGAAGAACTCGGCCACGAAATCGCCACCCCGGACGAGGCCCGCGCCACCCTCGGCCTCAAGGGCGCCGACAAGGTGAGCTTCTGAAAACCTGAGGAACGCCATGGCATCGCCCAACCCCATCGACGGCTTTACGGTAGACCCCGCCGCCATCGCCTATGTGGGCGAGGGCCTGCAGCGTCCCGAATGCATCCTCGCCGAGCGCGACGGCTCCCTGTGGAGCGCCGACGCGCGCGGCGGTGTCGTCCACATCCGCCCGGACGGCACGCAGACGCTGATCGCGCAGAGCGAGGCGACGCATTTCGCCTCCGCCACCGACGAGGAGACGCGCTTCGTCTCCGGCACGCTGCCCAACGGCCTCGCCTTCGCCCGCAACGGCGACATCCTCATCTCCAATTTCGGCACCGACCGGCTGGAGGTGATGACCCGCGATGGCCGCTCCCGCGTGCTCGCCGACACCATCGACGGCACGCCCATCGGCAAGGTCAATTTCGTGCTGCGCGACAGCCGCGACCGCATCTGGCTCACCATCTCCACCCGCATCAAGAACTGGATGCAGGCGATGAGCCCGAGCGTGCGGGACGGCTACGTGGCGCTCTACGAGAACGGCCACCTGCGCATCGTCGCGGACGGCTTCTGCTTCACCAACGAGATCCGCTTCGACGCCAACGAGGAATGGCTCTACGTGGTGGAGACCGGCGGCAAGCGGGTGACGCGCCTGCGGGCCCTGGCCAATGGCGATCTGGTGGACCGCGAGACGTTCGGCCCCTCCGACCACGGCGCCTTCATCGATGGCATCGCCTTCGACGCCCATGGCAACCTCTGGGGCACCCATGTGATGACGGACCGCATCTTCGCCATCACCCCGGACGGCGACCTGCGCATCATCCTCGACGACGACCGCGGCAGCGCCGCCGGCAAGGCGCTGATGGCGGCGCTGGAGAACGACGCCGTGACGCCGGAGCTGATGCTCGCCTGCGGCGGCACCATCGCCCCCTGGTTCGCCAGCGTCACCTTCGGCGGGCCGGACCTTCGGACCGTCTATGTGGGCAGCCTCCGCGGCACCCGCATTCCCTTCTTCCGTTCACCGGTGGCGGGCCTGCCCATGGTCCACTGGTGACGGCCGACCAATGAAAAGAACGAACGGGAGGACATCCATGACAGCGAAACTCGGCCCCCTCGCCTTGGCCCTGGCAGCGGGACTTGCCGCAGCCCCGGCAGCGGCGGAAATCTCCGGCGGCACGGTGAAGGTGGGCGTGCTCACCGACATGTCCGGCGTCTACTCCGACATCACCGGCAAGGGCTCGGTGATCGCCGCCCAGATGGCCATCGACGACTGCCTGAAGGCGGAATGCGCCGGCATGAAGATCGAGATGATCTCCGCCGACCACCAGAACAAGGCGGACATCGCCTCCGCCACCGCCCGCAAGTGGATCGATCAGGACGGCGTGGACGTTCTCGCCGACATGTCCAACGCCTCCATCCAGCTCGCCATCGCGCCGCTGGTGAAGGAGAAGAACCGCGTCGCGCTCTTCCCGGGCGGCACCGCGCGCCTCACCGGCGATGCCTGCCAGCCCGGCCATGTGGTGCAGTGGATGTGGGACACCTACGTGCAGGTGGCCGGCATCGCCAACCGCCTCACCCAGCCCGGCACCTCCTGGTATCTCGTGACGGCGGACTATGCCCTCGGCCAGCAGCTGGAGGCGGACGCCAAGACCGTAGTGGGCAAGAAGGGCGGCAAGGTGCTCGGCTCCGTGCGCCATCCCTTCCCGGCGGTGGACCTGTCCTCGCCCCTGCTCACCGCGCAGGGCTCCGGCGCGGACATCATAGCCCTCGCCAATGCCGGCAACGACACGGTGACGGGCATCAAGACCGCCCGCGAATTCGGCATCACCACCTCGAAGCAGAAGCTCGTCGCCTTCTTCCTCACCGCGCTGGACGTGAAGAGCGTGGGCCTGCCGGTGGCGCAGGGCACGCTGCTTTCGGAAGGCTTCTACTGGGATCTCGACGACGGCACCCGCGCCTTCTCCGAGCGGTTCAAGGCGCAGAACGGCAAGATCCCATCCGCCATCCATGCCGGCGTCTATTCCTCCGTCCTCCACTATCTGAAGTCGGTGGCGGCGACGAAGAGCGATGACGCGGAGACCGTGGTGAAGAAGATGGGCGAGCTGCCCATCAAGGACGATGTCGTGCGCAACGCCAAGCTCCGGCCCGACGGACGCATGGTCCACGATTTCTACGTCTTCGAGGTCAAGTCCCCCGAAGCCTCCAAGGGCGAGTGGGATCTCTACAAGCTGGTCGCCACCCTGCCCGGCGACGAGGCCTTCCGCCCGCTCTCCGAAAGCACCTGCCCGGCCATCATCGCCGCGCGCGGCGAGAAGAAGGCGAACTGAGCGAAGGGCCGCGCCCGCATGGCGCGGCCCTTTTCCTGCGGCGGAGCGCCGCCTGCTACTTCACCAGCGGGCAGCCGCTGTCCTTGACCGGGATATAGGCCTCGGCGCCGGGCACGGTCTGGAGCAGGGTGAGATAGTCCCACGGGCCCTTGGACTCGGCCGGCTTCTTCACCTCGAACAGGTACATGTTGTTGAACACGCGCCCGTTCTCGCCGATCTTCGCATCCTTCATCATCATGTCGGTCACGGGTGTGGCGCGCATCTTGGCGGCCACCTTGTCGGTGTCATCCGTGCCAAGGTCCTTTACCGCCTGGAGATAGTGCCGGACCGCGGAATAGACGCCCGCCTGGTTCATGGAGGGCTTGCGGCCGGTCTTCTCCTCGAACTTCTTCGACCACGCGCGGGTCTCGTCGTTCATGTCCCAGTAGAACGAGTTGGACAGGATCAGGCCCTTCGCCACCGGCAGGGTCAGCGCGTGGATGTCGTTGATGTTGAGGAGCAGGCCGGCGAGCGTCTGACCGCCCTGCGGCAGGCCGAACTCGGTCGCCTGCTTCACCGAATTGATGGTGTCGCCGCCGGCATTGGCGAGGGCTACCACCTTGGCGCCGGAGGCCTGCGCCTGCAGCAGGAAGGAGGAGAAGTCGGACGTCGCGAGGGGTACGCGCACGCCGCCCTTCACGGTGCCGCCCATGGCCTTCACCGTCTTGGACGCCTCCTCCTCCAGCGAATGGCCGAAGGCATAATCGGCGGTGATGAAGAACCAGCTCTTGTCGCCCTTGTTCACCAGCGCGCGGGCGGTGGCCGAGGAGACCGAGTGGGTGTCCCACGTCCACATGAAGCCATACGGGCTGCACGCCTTGCCGGTGAGGTCCACCGAGCCGGGGCCGGACATGAGGAAGATGCGCTTGCGCTCCTTGGTGATGGCCTGCACAGCCAGCGCGGCGGCGGAATTGGGCACGTCCGCGATCACGTCCACCTGCTCGGTGTCGATCCACTTGCGGGCGAGGCTCGCCGCAACGTCCGCCTTGTTCTGGTGATCGCCGACGATGATCTCCACCGGCACGCCGTTTATGGCATTGCCGAACTCTTCCGCCGCGAGCCGCGCCGCCTGGGCCGAGCCCTCGCCGTTGATGTCGGAATAGACGCCGGCGAGATCGGACAGAAGCCCGATCTTGATCTTGCCGTCCGACATCTGGGCGAAGGCCGGTCCTGCGAGCCCGGCGACAGCCGTGCCGAGCGCCGCGGCAACCATGAGACCCTTCATGCGTATCCTCCCTGCTTTATGTTTGCCTGATCTTTTGCTTGTCTGATCCGCACCTGAACGCGTCACGCGCCTTGCGCGCCCTCAGCGGGCGACGTAGCCGCCATCCACCGCCAGCGTCGTACCGGTGACACCGGAGCCGGCCGGCGAACACAGGAACACGACGGCCCCGGCGATCTCCTCCGCAGTCACCGGCCGGCGGATGGGCTGGTTCTGGAGGAACACCTCCTTCACCACGTCCTCGGGCGACAGGCCCGTGACCTTCGCCTGGTCGGCCACCTGCATCTCGATGATCGGCGTCATCACCATGCCCGGGCAGACGGCGTTACAGGTGACGCCGGTCTCCGCCACCTCGATGGCGATGGATTTGGTGAGCCCCACGAGGCCGTGCTTTGTGGCCACATAAGCCGCCTTGTGCGGCGCGCCGACGAGCCCGAGCACGGAGGCGATGTTGACGATGCGGCCGAAGCGCCGCTCGGTCATGGAAGCGATGACCGCCTTGCTGGCGTGGAAGGCGGCAGAGAGGTTCACCGCGACGAGGCGGTCCCACTGCTCGTCCGGAAAATCCGCCAGCGCCGAGACATGCTGGATGCCGGCATTGTTCACGAGGATGTCCACCGGACCGAGGTCCGCGCGCGCCGCCGCGACGAGCGCGCGGACCTCGGCCGGGCGGCTCACGTCGGCGCCGTTATAGGCGATCTTCGTACCGGCGGCCGCGGCGAGATCGGCGCGGACAGCCTCGATCTCGTTCGCGTCGCCGAGACCGTTGAGCATCACGTTGCAGCCCTCCCTCGCCAGCGCTCGCGCGATGGCGAGGCCGATGCCCGAGGTGGAGCCGGTGACGATGGCGTTGCGGCCTTTCATGTCTTGGTCTCTCTCATGTGTCGTGAACGTCGAACCGGCGCAGATGGTCCGCGAGGCGCGCGCGCACCGCCTGCGCCTCCGCCTCGGTCCAGTCCCGGAAACCCCCGCCGGTCTTCATGCCGAGGCGGCCGGCGGCGACCAGATCTTCCAGCAGCGGCAGGGGGCCGGGCGTGCGGTCGAGGTCGTGCAGGACATAGCGGTGGACCATCAGCGTCAGGTCCGTGCCGACAAGGTCGGCATTCTCCAGCGGCCCCAGCACCGCGAGGCGCCGGCCGAAGCTCTCCTTCACCACCTCGTCCACGGTCGCGGCATCGCAGACGCCGGCCTGAACCAGCGCGATGGCCTCGCGCCACATGGCATGCTGCAGCCGGTTGCCGATGAAGCCCGGCACGTCCCGGCGCACATGCACCGGTTTCTTTCCGATGCCGGCGAGAAGCGCCATCATGGCCTCGATTTCGGCGTCGCCGGTGCCCTCGGCCTGCACCACCTCCACGAGGGGGATCTGGTGCGGCGGGTTCCACCAGTGCGTGCCCATGGCCCGCCGCCGGTGGGCAAGGCCGGCCATGATCTGCGTGATGGGAATGACCGAGGTGTTGCTGGCGAGCAGCGCGGACGGTGGGGCGGCGGCCTCGATCTCCGCGAACACCCTTTTCTTCAGCTCAAGATCTTCTGGCACCGCCTCGATCACCACGTCGGCGCCGGCAACCGCTGCGGCGAGCGTGTCGACGGGCGTCACCCGGTCTGCGGCGGCCGGATCGGCACCCAGCTGCTCGAGGCTCTCGCGGATGCGGCCGGGAACGCCGGTGCGGCGCGCCGGGTCCGCGTCGTGAATAGAAACAGCAAGTCCGGCGCCGGCGAAAGCCTGCGCAATGCCATGGCCCATCAGGCCGGCGCCAATGACGGCGATCCTCTTCGGCTGCATTTCGTCCCGATGTCTTGCGCGCCCGCCGTCAGGGGCGACCTGTTTTGCCTTTTCCCTGCGCAAGGCGCGTGCCAGCGGCGGAGGCGCCGTGCCGAACCAGCAGAATCAAGGGATTGCGCGGAAGGTCCGGCCAAGCTCGGTGGCGGATGTGTCCAGCATTCCGGACTGAGGCGCCTCGACCTTACCGAGACCTGTCCGCGAAGGGCTCGATTTGTGCATTGACAACGGCCGGCGCGCCTGCTGTCCAGGTCACCGACACACTTGTCTAGAATTTGGACACCCATCCATCCGGATTGGCCCTATGACCACCATCGCCGACGAACGCTTCGCCGCCGCCAGGGCGCTTCTGGGCATGGTGGAGGGCATGATCGACGGGGCGACCCTCGTCGATCGGGAGTCCCGGGTCGTCTGGTTCAGCGAGGGCCAGCTGGCACTGCTCGGCAAGACGGACCTTGCCGAGCTCGTGGGGCAGGAGATCGAGCGCGTCATCCCCCATAGCCGGATGCGCGAGGTGGTGGAGACCGGCCATCCCCATCCCCTCGACATCATCCAGTATGGCGATCGCTGGCTGCTGGTGACGCGGCTTCCGCTGCGGGACGAGACCGGCGCGATCATCGGCGCCATCGCCTTCGCCCTCAAGGACAGCATTCCCTACCTGCGCCCCATTGCCGAGCGGCTCCACCAGATGCAGTCGCGCCTCAGCCGGATGGAGCAGGCTTTCTCCGCCAAGCGGGCCGTGCGTTTCACCGCCGAGCACATCCTCGGCGCGAGCCCCACCATGCGGCAGCTGGCGCGCCTGCTGCGCCGGGCCGGCGAGGTCGGGTCTGCCGTGCTGCTCCTCGGCGAGACCGGCACGGGCAAGGAAATGGCCGCGCATGCCATCCATGCCGCCTCCAAGCGCATGAGCCGGCCGTTCGTGGCCATCAATGTCGCGGCGGTGCCGGAAAACCTGCTGGAGGCGGAGTTTTTCGGCGTGGCGCCGGGCGCCTTCACCGGCGCGGCCCGCCAGCCGCGCCCCGGCAAATTCCAGATCGCCCACGAGGGCACGTTGTTCCTCGATGAGATCGGCGACATGCCGCTGGCCCTGCAGGCGAAGCTGCTGCGCACCCTGCAGGATGGGGAGGTGGAGCCCGTGGGCTCCAACCAGCCGTCGCGGGTGGACGTGCGGATCATCGCCGCCACCAGCCGCCCCCTCGCCGACATGGTGCGCGCGGGCACGTTCCGGCAGGATCTCTATTACCGGCTCAACGTGCTGCCCATCCACCTGCCGCCCTTGCGCGAGCGGGCGGGAGACGTGGAGCTGCTGGCCACCCGCTTCAGCGAGCAGACCGCCGCCGCCTTCGGCGTCGCCGTGCGTCCGCTGACGGCGGCCGCCGTGGCGCGGCTGGAGCGCCATGACTGGCCGGGCAATGTGCGCGAGCTCGCCAATGTCATCGAGCAAATCTATGTGCGCAGCGACGGCGCGCGGATCGAGGCGAGCCACGTCGCGGACGTCCTCCCCGCCCCGCCCGAAGCCGCGCTGGAAGCCACACCGAACCTCGACCTCGCGTCCGCCGTAGCTCGGCTGGAGCGCACCATGATGGCCGATGCGCTGGCGCAGGCGGGCGGCAACAAGCGCGAGGCCGCCGCGCGCCTCGGCCTGTCGCGCAGCAGCCTCTACGCCAAGATCAGGCAATACGGGATGGGCTGAGGGGGAAGGCAGCCCCCGCCCCTATCGCCGGCCAGCCTTGGGCCCCGGCTCGGCAAGCTCGATCCACTCCGGCGCATGGTCGCTCGCTTTCTCCCACCCACGGACCGCCCGGTCCACGTCCGCTGCGGCGAGCCGCGGCGCGAGTTCCGGGCTCAAAAGGAAGTGGTCGATCCGCAGCCCGGCGTCGCGCCCCCAGGCATTCCTGAAATAGTCCCAGAAGGTGTAGATGCGCTCGTCCGGATGCAGCGCCCGCAGCGCATCCGTCCAGCCCTGGCCGACGAGCGCGTGGAACGCGCTCCGCACCTCCGGCCGAAACAGCGCATCCTCCTGCCACCGCGTGGGATTGTAGACGTCGAGGTCGGTCGGCATGACGTTGAAATCGCCGGCGAGGAGCACGGGCACCTTGAGGTC
Source organism: Xanthobacter sp. SG618 (assembly GCF_012932745.1). Classification (NCBI taxonomy): domain Bacteria; kingdom Pseudomonadati; phylum Pseudomonadota; class Alphaproteobacteria; order Hyphomicrobiales; family Xanthobacteraceae; genus Xanthobacter; species Xanthobacter sp. SG618. The sequence goes on from NZ_JABBHL010000004.1 coordinate 396,125, forward strand.
GAGGAGCCCCGCAGCGTAGGCGGTCAGGCGCCGGAACCAGGCGAGCTTGTAGTCGAATTTCGGGCCCGGCGCCGGATTGCCGTTGGGCAGGTAGAGGCAGCCGACAAGGATGCCGTTCACCGCCGCCTCGATGTAGCGGCTCTGGGCATCGTCCAGGTCGCCCGGCAGGCCCCGGCGGGTCTCGATGGGGGCCGCCTCACGGCAGAGGATCGCCACGCCGTTCCAGCTCTTCTGGCCGTGCCAGATGGCGCCATAGCCGGCCTTCTCGATGGCCCCGATGGGAAACCGTTCGTCGGGTGCCTTGAGCTCCTGAAGGCAGACCACATCCGGCGCGGCCTCGGCGAGCCAGCGCAGGAGAACCGGCAGCCGACCGTTGATGCCATTGACGTTGAAGGTCGCGATCTTCACGGCCGGGCACCAGTGGGCGCCATGGCTGCGGCGGTTCCCGGTGCTGCGTCGACGGCACGCGAACCGCCGCCGACCTCGAATAGCCTTCGCCTGTCCATCTGCCGACTCCTCGAAGCACGGAGTATGAACGACGCAGGGCCGCTTTCGATGCAGGGATATTGCGCGGCGCAACCCGATGGGGCCGGCCCCGCTAGAGGCCGCGGAAGATCGGCTTGCGCTTCTCGGCGAAGGCATTCATGCCCTCGCGCCGGTCCTCCAGGGCGAAGGTCGCGTAAAGGAGCCGGCGCTCCACATAGAGCCCCTCCTGAAGATGCGTCTCGTAGGCCTGGTTCACGGCCTCCTTGGCGAGGCGCACCACCGGACCGGACGAGGCGGAAATCCGGGCCGCGATCGCGACAGCCTCGGCGACGTGGGTGCCCGCGGGCACGACGCGGCTGACGAGGCCCATGGCAAGCGCCTCCTGGGCGGAAAGTGCCCGACCAGTGAGGATCATGTCCATCGCCACGGCCTTGCCGACGATGCGGGTGAGCCGCTGGGTGCCGCCCGCGCCGGGGATGATGCCGATGGTGGTTTCCGGCAGAGCGAACCGCGCCGTCTCCGATGCGATGATGATGTCGCACATCAGGGCGACCTCGCAGCCTCCGCCGATAGCGTGGCCCGAGACCGCTGCGATGGTGGGCTTGCGAACCCGCGAGAGCCCTTCCCAGGTGGCGGTGATGAGCTGCTCCTCGTAGACCTCGGCAAAGGTCTTGTCCTTGATCTCCTTGATGTCCGCACCGGCCGCGAACGCCCTCTCCGAGCCGGTGACGACGATGGCGCCGATGGCCGGGTCGGCATCGAAGGCGGCTGCGGCCTGCGACAGCTCGGCGGTGATCCGGCTGTTCAGTGCGTTCAGCGCCTCCGGGCGGTTGAGGGTGATGATGCCGACGGCGCCGTCCGTGGCAGTGAGGATGCTTTCGTAGGTCATAAGTCGCTCACGAAATATGGATCAGGATCTTGCCGAGCCGCGCCGGCTCCTCAAGCCGTGCAAAGGCCGCGGGCACCTCGGCCAGCGGGAACACGCTGTCAATGGGCGGCGCGAGACCGCCGCCGACAAAGGCGAGCATGAGCCGCCGGAACTCCTCCATGGAGCCCATGGTGGAGCCGTGCACGGACAGCTGCCGCACGAACAGGCGCTGGATGTCGGCCGAGGGATGGCCCCCGGTGGTCGCGCCGCAGGTGACGAGATGACCGCCCCGGGCGAGAGACTTGAGCGAACTGCTCCAGGTGCGCTCGCCCACATTGTCGATGACGAGGTCCGCGCCCTCGCCCCGTGTGAGAGCCTGCACCGCCTTGGGCACGTCCTCGGTGCGATAGTCGATGGTGGCGATGCCGAGATCGCGGAAATGGGCGATCTTGTCTTCGCCCGTGGTCGTAACGATGACGCGTGCGCCGGCCATGCGCGCCAGCTGCATGGCGGCATAAGAGACGCCGCCGCCGGCGCCCTGGATCAGCACGACGCAGCCGGGACCTGCGGGCGCCTTGCCGAACACCATCCGCCACGCCGTGAGATAGGCGACGCCCAGCACCGCCGCCTGGTCCATGTCCACGTCATCGGGAAGCTTGACCAGGGCGCGCGTCGGCAGCGCGACATATTCCGCGAAGGTTCCGTGGCGATGCTCACCGAGGATGCGGGCGGAATGGCAGAGCGGCTGGTCGCCCGCAAGGCAGGGCCGGCAGGTGCCGCAAAACTCATAGGGGTAGAGAACCACCTTGTCGCCCGGAGAGAAGCCCGACCCGTCCGGGACTTCCACCACCTCGCCCGCCCCATCCACCCCCATGATGAGGGGCAGCTCATGGGTGATGCCCGCGCCGGAGTCGCGCATGTAGAGATCCACGCGATTGATGGAGGCCGCACGCATGCGCACCTTCGCCCATCCGCTCGGCACGGCAGGCTCAGGCATGTCTTGCAGCACGACGCCATCGACGCCGCGTTTCGTCAGAACAATGGCCTTCACGGCTTTTCCTCCCGAATTTCAGAAAATATATTGTCATACTTGCGCATCAGGCAAGACGCCGCGATGTCAGCCACCGGGCTATCAATTGACATCCAACTCCACGCTTGCACGGTCCCCGTTGTCGATTATATATGCAAATATATTTCCATATAATGGGGAGGACGTCATGGCTCTGGATCCCGGGACCCTGTCCCAGCTCATCGGCACGATCCGCCGCTTCGTCGATGAGCGGCTGATCCCCGCCGAGACAGAGGTGGCCGAGAGCGATGCCATTCCGGACGAGATCGTTGCCGGAATGCGCGACCTCGGCCTGTTCGGCCTCACCGCGCCCGAGGACTATGGCGGCCTCGGCCTCACCATGGAGGAGGAGGTGCTCGCGGTGTTCGAGCTGGGCCGCGCCGCCCCCGCCTTCCGCTCCATGTTCGCCACCAATGTCGGCATCGGCATGCAGGGCATCGCCATCGACGGCACGCCCGAACAGAAGGCGAAATATCTGCCCGGCCTCGCCTCCGGCGACATCATCGGCTCATTCGCCCTCACCGAACCGGAGGTGGGGTCTGACGCGGGATCGGTGAGGACCACGGCGCGGCGCGAGGGCGACACCTATGTGCTGAACGGCACCAAGCGCTTCATCACCAATGCCCCGCACGCCAGCCTGTTCACCGTCATGGCGCGCACCGATCCGGCCCAGAAGGGCGCGGCCGGCGTTTCGGCCTTCGCCGTGGAGCGCGGCACGCCGGGGCTTTCCACCGGCAAGGTGGAGAAGAAGATGGGCCAGCAGGGCGCCCATGTATGCGACGTGATCTTCGAGGATTGCCGGGTGCCGGCCTCCGCGCTGATCGGCGGGGTCGAGGGGCAGGGCTTCAAGACCGCCATGAAGGTGCTCGACAAGGGCCGCCTGCATATCGCGGCCGCCTGCGTCGGCCTGTCCGAGCGCATCCTCGACGACATGCTCGCCTATGCGGTCGGGCGGCGGCAGTTCGGCCGGCCGCTGGCGGACTTCCAGCTGCTTCAGGCCATGTTCGCCGATTCAAAGGCGGACGCCTACGCGGCGCGCTGCATGGTTCTGGATGCGGCCCGAAAGCGGGATGCGGGCGAGGATGTGAGCGTGGAAGCCTCCTGCGCCAAGATGTTCGCCTCCGAGGCGGTGGGACGCATCGCCGACCGCAACGTGCAGGTCCACGGCGGCAACGGCTATATCCGCGAATATCGGGCCGAGCAGCTCTATCGCGACGCGCGCCTGTTCCGGATCTACGAAGGCACGACCCAGATCCAGCAGATCATCATCGCCAAGGCCCTCACCGCCGAGGCGAAGGCACGCGCCGGACTCTAGGCGCCGGTGCGGGCGCGGCTGCCCGCACCTCCTCCTCGTGGCGGGCGGAGGCTTCCGGGTCGAGAGCCTTGAAGTTCGTCAGCATCTTGTCGAGGTAATGGATCATGTGGATCCGGTCCTCAGTGGAGAAGCCGGCGAGCGCCGCGTCGTAATAGTCCGCGATCACGGGACGCATGTTGGCGTCCCACAGGCTGCGCCCCTTGGGCGTCAGGCGGATGAGTCGCGAGCGGTTGTCATTGGCATCGACCGTGCGCTCCACATAGTCCATGGCCTCCAGCCGCTGCAGCACGCCGGCCAGATTCTGCCGCGTGACCAGCAGGAAGGCGGCAAGGTCGCCCACCGCCACGCCCTCCGCGAAGGCCGGGCGGGTCAGCGCGCCGAGCACCGCCCATTGCTGGGTGGTGATCTCGTAGTCATCCAGGGCCCGGGTCCCTGTTTTGTGCAACATGTTGGCGCATTGATAGAGCCGGAAGAAGAGCCTGTTGCTCAAGCCCGGCGAAATGCCCCGCGAACCGCCGCCATCCTTTGTCATTCCTGCACTCTGACCGCGCCGCACCGCGCGGTCAAGGGACGCGCGTGCGGTGCAGTAATGGAAATATATTGACATAAAATCCGCGATGGCCGTAGTTTCATGTCACGGAGTTGGTTGCCGTTCCGGGACGCCGTAATCCCACGATATGACGCAATGTGGCGGTTATGGACACTTCATCCCCGGATCGCGATTTGGGAAGGAATGCCGTCGTGCGGGGTTTGAAAGGGAAAGTCGTTGTTGTAACTGGCGGTGGCGGCGGCATCGGGTCGGCGACCTGCCGGCGCTTTGCCGAGGATGGCGCGCGCGTCATCGTGGCGGATATCAGCGCTGCCGCGGCCGAGACGGTGGTGGAGGAGATCAAGGCCGGCGGGGGCGAGGCCATTGCCCTGGTGGTCGATCTCACCGACTACGCCGCCGTGGCCAAGGCGATCGCCACGGTGGAAGCCGACTTCGGCCCCATCGACGTCCTGGTGAACAATGCGGGCTGGGACCTGTTCGTCCCCTTCCTGAAGTCGGAGCCCGACTTCTGGTCGAAGATCATCGATATCAACCTGCGCGCCGTGCTGAACATCACCAAGCCGGTGCTGGCCTCCATGGTCGCACGCGGACAGGGCGGGCGCATCGTGTCCATCGGCTCGGACGCCGGGCGGGTCGGTTCGTCCGGCGAGGCGGTCTATGCCGCCTGCAAGGCCGGCGTGATCGCCTTCATGAAGACGCTGGCGCGGGAAAACGCCCGCCACGGCATCACCTTCAACACCGTCTGCCCCGGGGTGACCGAGACGGCGATGCTGGAAAGCTTCATGGAAGCGGCCGGCGACAAGGAAAAGCTGCGCACTGCCTTCACCCGCGCCGTGCCGCTCGGCCGCCTCGGCAATCCGGAGGACCTGCCCGGCGCCATCCTGTTCCTGTCCAGCGACGACGCCGCCTTCATCACCGGCCAGGTGATTTCGGTCTCCGGCGGCCTGACCATGCACGGCTGAGGATCAATCATGAGCTATACGGATATCCTCTACGAAATCCGCGGCGGCGCCGCCTGGATCACCATCAACCGGCCGGACAAGTACAACGCCTTCCGCGGCCACACCGTGGACGAGCTGATCCACGCCTTCCAGACCGCCGGCTGGGATCGCAAGGTGGGCGTGATCGTGCTCACCGGAGCCGGCGACAAGGCGTTCTGCACCGGCGGCGACCAGTCGGCCCATGACGGGCAGTATGACGGGCGCGGCGTCATCGGCCTGCCCATCGACGAACTGCAGAGCCTCATCCGCGACGTGCCGAAGCCGGTCATCGCCCGCGTCAACGGCTTCGCCATCGGCGGCGGCAACGTGCTCGCCACCATCTGCGACCTTACCATTGCGTCCGACAAGGCCCAGTTCGGGCAGGTCGGCCCCAAGGTGGGCTCGGTGGATCCGGGCTTCGGCACCGCCTATCTCGCCCGCGTGGTGGGGGAGAAGAAGGCGCGCGAGATTTGGTACCTCAACAAGCGCTACAGCGCCGCCGAGGCGCTGGCCATGGGCCTCGTCAACACGGTCGTTCCGCACGAAGACCTCGACGCCGAGGTGGACCGCTGGGTCGCCGAGCTGATGGAGCGCTCGCCCACGGCGCTCGCCCTCGCCAAGGTGTCTTTCAATGCCGACAGCGAGAGCATCCGCGGCATCTCCGCCCTCGGGATGCGGGCGCTGAGCCTCTATTACGACACCGACGAGAGCAAGGAAGGCGGCGTCGCATTCCGCGAGAAGCGCAAGCCCGACTTCCGCAAGTTCGGCAAGTAGGGCGCCGTCTCCGTCGTCCGGTCCTGTCCCGCCAAGGGGGCGCAAGGGACAGGACGGCGCCGCCATGTCGTCCGTCAGGGCGGCGGCATGGCGGACGCACGGCACGCCAGGCCGAGCCCGGCGCGGAAGCCCTCAGGCAGCAAGAAAAAGCACCCAGGAAACCAAGGCAGGCAAGCCATGACTCCCACGGCCTATCCAACGGTTTTCGACACCGAAGACCTCGTCGCCCTGCGCGATCTCGCCGCAAAATTTGCCGCCGACAAGCTCGCGCCCGGCTACAAGGCGCGCGAGCACACCGGCTCGTTCGGCAAGGATCTGGTGCGCGAGATGGGCAGCCTCGGCCTGATCGCGCCCGAGCTGCCCGAGGAATTCGGCGGCAGCGGCGCCGGCTCCATCTATTCCGGCGTCATCATCGAGGAGATCGCGCGGGGTGACTTCAACTTCGGCTATGTGAACGTCCTCGCATCGCTCAACGGCCAGATCCTCGCGAACTTCGCCAATCCGGAGATCAAGCGCCACTGGCTGCCGAAGCTGACCGCCGGCGAGATCCTGCTGGCCATCGCCCTGACCGAGCCGCGCGGCGGCTCGGACGCGGCCAATCTCGGCCTGCGGATGGAGCGCGACGGCGAGCATTACGTCATCAACGGCGAGAAGACCTCCATATCGGCCGCCGACCAGGCCGCCGCCGCCGTCGTCTTCGCCCGCACCGGACGGCCCGAGGACAAGGCGCACGGCGTGTCCGCCATCTTCGTGCCCATGGACACTCCCGGCATCTCGACGACCCGCTTCACCGACCTCGGCCAGCACGCCATCGGCCGCGGCTCGATCTTCTTCGACAATGTGCGGGTGCCTGCCGATCACCTGCTCGGGGCGGAGAACAAGGGCTTCGTGCAGGTGATGCAGGGCTTCGACTTCTCCCGCTCGCTCATCGGCCTGCAATGCCTTGGAACGGCCCGCCAGTCCCTTGCCGAGGCATGGGCCTACATTGGCGAGCGGCGCGCCTTCGGCAAGCCGCTGGCGTCCTTCCAGGGCATCACCCACCAGCTCGCCGACTTCGACACCCGCGTCGAGGGTGCCCGGCTGCTGAGCTACAACGCGCTGTGGCTGAAGGACAACGGCCTGCCGCATGTGGCGGAGGCGGCGATGGCCAAGTGGTGGCCGCCGCTGCTCGCCTATGAGGCGATCCATGCCTGCCTGCTGATCCACGGCCATGCCGCCTATTCCACCGAGCTGCCATTCGAGCAGCGGCTGCGCGACGTGCTGGGCCTCCAGATCGGCGACGGCACCGCGCACATCATGAAGAACATCATCGCCCGCGAACGGGCGGGTCGGGTCGCGGTCAACGGCTGATCCGGAGACAGGGGAGGAAACCATGCAATTCGACGCCGTGCTCATCGCGCCCCGCCGCGCCCGGATGGAGGCCGAAGGCTTCTGGCAGGGCAAGACCCTGCTCGACTATTTCGAGATCTGCCTCGCCGAGAAGCCGGACGCCGTGGCCGTGCTCACCGTGCTGACCGGCACGGGCGCGCGGCGCGAACTGACCTATGCCGAGCTCGACCGCCTCGCCTGGCGCGCCGCCGCAGGACTGCGCCGCCTCGGCCTCGGCAAGGACGATGTGCTGTCCTGCCAGCTGCCGAACGGCTGGGAATTCGTGGTGCTCTACATCGCCTGCCTCCGGCTGGGCATCGTCTTCAACCCGGTGATGCCCATCTTCCGCGAGCATGAGCTGTCCTTCATGCTCCGCCACGGCGAGACCAAGGTGTTCGCCGTGCCCCGCATCTTCCGCGGCTTCGACCATGAGGCGATGGCACACCGGCTGCAGGCGGACCTGCCCGACCTGCGCCACCTCGTCGTGGCGGGCGGCGTGGGACCGGACGCTTTCGAAGCCTCCCTCCTCGACCCCGCACTGGATGCGGAGGTGCCCGCCATCCGGGAGATCAGCGCCCGGGACCGCAGCGACGCCAACGCGGTGTGCCAGCTCATCTACACCTCCGGCACCACCGGCGAGCCCAAGGGGGTGATGCACACCGCCAACACCATGTATTCCAACCTGATCGCCTATGCGGGACGGCTCGGGCTGGGCGATGCGGACGTGGTGCTGATGGCGTCTCCCATGGCCCACCAGACCGGCTTCATGTACGGCCTGCTGATGCCGTTCATGCTCAAGGCCCGCATGGTGCTGATGGACAGCTGGGACAAGGCGCTGGCGGCGCGGCTCATCGCGCAGGAGGGCGTCACCTTCACCATGGCCTCGACGCCCTTCCTCATGGACATCACCAACACGGTCGAGGAACTGGGCACCGATTCCTCCTCGCTCCGCATCTTCCTGTGCGCCGGCACCGCCATTCCCGGCGTGCTGGTGGAGCGGGCGCGGAAGGTTCTGGGCACCAAGATCATCTCCGCCTGGGGCATGACGGAAAACGGGGCGGTGACGGTCGTCTCCCCCTCGGACCCCGACGAGCGCTCCATCAATACCGATGGCTTCGTGCTGCCGGGCATGGAATTGCAGATCCGGGGTGCCGACGGCGCGGCGCTCCCGGTCGGTCAGGAAGGCGCGCTGTTCGTGCGGGGCTGCTCCAATTTCGGCGGCTACCTCAAGCGGCCGCAGTGGAACGCCACCGATGCCGAGGGCTGGTTCGACACCGGCGACATCGCCCGCATCGACGAGAAGGGCTACATCCGCATCTGCGGGCGCACCAAGGACGTCATCATCCGCGGCGCCGAGAACCTGCCCGTGGTCGAGATCGAGTCGGTGCTCTACAAGCATCCGAGCATCCAGCAGGTGGCCATCGTCGCCTATCCCGACGAGCGCCTGGGCGAGCGGGCCTGCGCCTTCGTCGTGCCGAAGGCAGGCAAGACCTTCAGCTTCGACGAGATGATCGCCTTCCTCGAAAGCCAGCACCTCGCCAAGCAGTACTTTCCCGAGCGGATGGAAGTGCGCGAGCAACTGCCCTCCACCGCCTCCGGCAAGATCCAGAAGTTCGCCCTGCGCACCCTGCTGCGCGAGGAATACGAGCAGTCACGGCCGTGACTGCTCGTCATCGCCGTTCGGCATCAGGTGAGACCGACATGAGCGGACCTGTTCATTTCGCCGTCGCCGACGGCGTCGCGCGCGTCACCATCGACAATCCGCCGGTGAACGTGACGTCCCACGCGGTGCGGCAGGGCCTCGCCGCCGCGCTCGATGCTGCCGAGGCCGCGGGGGTGAGCCGGGTGGTGCTGACGGGCGCCGGCAAGACCTTCATCGCCGGTGCCGACGCCAGGGAGTTCGCCGCCGCGCCCGTGGAACCGCATTTGCCGGATATCATCCGCCGGATCGAGACCTTCCCGGTTCCGGTGGTCGCGGCCATCAATGGCGCGGCCCTCGGCGGGGGGCTGGAGATCGCGCTCGCCTGCCGGGCGCGCATCGCTGCACCAGGCGCGACGCTCGGCCTGCCGGAGGTGACGCTCGGCATCGTCCCCGGTGCCGGTGGCACGCAGCATCTGCCCCGGCTCGTCGGCCTTGGGCCTGCGCTCTCGTTAATCGGCGAGGGCCGGATCATCCAGGCGCAGGAAGCGGAGGCGATCGGGCTGGTGGACGCCATCGCCACGGATCCGGTGGCGTCGGCCCGCACCATCCCGATCCCGGCGCGGCCGGCGACCGGCGCGCTCCCCGCGCCCCAGCCCGATGCGGATGCGATCAAGGCGGCGCGGCAGCAGGCGACCAAGCGCAGCCCCGGCCAGATCGCGCCGCTGAAGGCCATCGATCTCATCGAGGCCGCCACCCGCCTGCCCCTCGACGAAGGGCTGGTGCTGGAGCGCGAAACCTTTCTCGACCTGAAGACCTCCGATCAGGCGGCGGCCCTGCGCCATGTCTTCTTCGCCGAACGGACCGCCATGGCGCAGGGCAAAGCGGGTGGGCGGGACATCGCCTCTGCCGTCGTCGTGGGTGGCGGCAACATGGGCGCGGGCATCGCCTATGCGCTGGCCGGGCTCGGCATTTCCGTGACGCTGGTGGAAAACGACCCGGCCGGCGTCGAGCGGGCGCGGGCCAATGTGGAGCGGCTTTATGCGGATGCGGTCAAGCGGGGCAAGACCACGGCCGAGGCTGCCGCCGCCGAGCAGGCGACGCGCCTCTCGTTCCACGAAGGCTATGGCGCGCTGCCACCGGCGGACTTCGCCATAGAGGCAGTGTTCGAGGACATGGAGGTCAAGCGGCAGGTCTTCTCCGCGCTTGATCAGGCGCTTCCGGAGACAACCATCCTCGCCACCAACACCTCCTATCTCGATGTGAACCGGATTGCGGAGGGCCTGCGCCATCCCGGGCGGTTCCTCGGCCTCCATTTCTTCAGCCCCGCCCATGTGATGAAGCTTCTGGAGGTGATCCGGGCGCGCACCACCTCCGCGGAAACACTGGCAACGGCCCTGCGCCTCGCCGCGCGGCTCAGGAAGATCCCGGTGCTGGCCGGCGTGTGCGACGGCTTCATCGGCAACCGCATCCTCACCCGCTATCGCCAGACCTGCGACATCATGCTGTTGGAAGGCGCCCTGCCGGCCCAGGTGGACCAGGCGCTGCGCGGCTTCGGCATGGCCATGGGGCCCTACGAGGTGCAGGACCTCTCCGGCCTCGACATCGCCTACGCCAACCGCAAGAGGCTCGGCTGGCGCACGAAGGACGGCTTCCGCTACATCCCCATCGCCGACCGGATCGTCGAGGAGACCGGCCGGCTCGGCCGCAAGACGTCGGCGGGCTGGTACGACTACGAGGGCGGCAAGGCGTCCCCCTCCGCGCAGATCGACGCCATCGTCGCGGAGGAATCCGAGCGCGCCGGCATCACCCGCAGGAGCTTCCCGGATGAGGAGATTGTCGCCCGTGCCGTGACCGCCATGGTCGAGGAAGGCTTCCGCATTCTTGAGGAAGGCATCGCGGCAAATCCGGCCGACATCGACCTCGTGATGATCCATGGCTACGCGTTCCCGCGCTGGCGCGGCGGCCCCATGCACTATGCCGGCCGTCTCGGCTTCCCGGAGATCCTGCGCCGGATCGAGACATTCGAGGCGCAGGACAAGCTGTCCTGGGGCGTGCCTGACCTCCTGCGCCGCGCGGTGCGTGACGGGCTCGGCCCGGAGGATCTGAAGCGCGCGTGACGCAGGCTTGGCGTCCCGTGGAACCCATCACCCGCCGGCCAAAGACCGGAACCCGCCGCCGGCCGAACGACCCTGCCTGAGAGGACGACATGACCGACATTCAAAGGGAGGCCATGGCCTATGACGTGGTCATCGTCGGCGCAGGCCCCGCCGGACTTTCCGCCGCGATCCGGCTGAAGCAGCTCGATCCTGACCTGTCGGTGGTGGTGCTGGAGAAAGGCTCCGAGGTGGGCGCCCACATTCTCTCCGGTGCCGTGCTCGACCCTTGCGGCCTCGATGCGCTCATCCCCGACTGGCGGGAGCGCGGTGCGCCCATCACCGTGCCGGTGCGCGAGGACAACTTCCACTTCCTCACCGAAGCCGGCAGCGTCCGCATCCCCAACTGGCCCATGCCGCGGCTCATGTCGAACCATGGCGCCTACATCGTCTCCATGGGCAATGTGTGCCGCTGGATGGCCGGGCAGGCCGAGGAACTGGGCGTCGAAATCTTCCCCGGCATGGCCTGCTCATCGCTCGTCTACGGCGATCAAGGCGAGGTGAAGGGCGTGGTGGCGGGCGAGTTCGGCCGCCTCGCCGACGGCACGCCTGGGCCCTCCTACGAACCGGGCATGGAACTCCACGGCAAGTACGTCCTGCTTGGCGAGGGCGTGCGCGGATCGCTGACGAAGGAGGTCATCTCCCGGTTCGACCTCGGCCGGGGGCACTGCCCGCAGAAGTTCGGCATCGGCATGAAGGAGATCTGGGAGATCGACCCCGCCAAGCACCGCGAAGGCACGGTCACCCACACCATGGGCTGGCCGCTCGGCTCCAGCGCGGGCGGCGGATCGTTCATCTATCACATTGACAACAATCAGGTCTATGTCGGCTTCGTCGTCCACCTGAACTATGCCAATCCGTATCTGTCGCCCTACATGGAGTTCCAGCGCTTCAAGCATCACCCGATGGTCGCGGAGCTGCTGGCGGGGGGAAAGCGCGTGGCCTACGGCGCCCGGGCCATTTCGGAAGGCGGGTGGCAATCCATCCCCACGCTGGTGGCGCCCGGCGTGGCGCTGCTTGGCTGCGCGGCCGGCCTCGTGAACGTGCCGCGCATCAAGGGCAATCACAATGCCATGCTCTCGGGCAAGGCGGCGGCCGAGGCGGCCCACGCCGCCATCGCCGCCGGCCGCGCCGGCGATACGCTCACCGCCTATGAGGCGGAGGTCCGCAACGGCGCCATCGGCAAGGATCTCAAGAAGGTGCGCAACGTGAAGCCGCTCTGGTCGCGATACGGCCTCGCCGCATCCCTGATGCTCGGCGGCCTCGACATGTGGACCAACGACCTTTTCGGGCGGAGCCTGCTCGGCACCCTGAAGCACGGCAAGAGCGATGCCGCATCAACCGGAGAGGCCAGGGATTTCGCGCCCATCGCCTATCCCAGGCCTGACGGCATTCTCTCCTTCGACCGGCTGACCAACGTGGCGTTCAGCTTCACCAACCACGAGGAAAGCCAGCCACCCCACCTGAAGCTCGCCGATCCCGCTTTGCCCGTGGCGGTCAATCTGCCGAGGTTCGCCGAACCCGCCCAGCGTTATTGCCCTGCCGGTGTCTACGAGGTGGTGGAGGCGGACGGCAGCGATCTGCGCTTCGTGGTCAACTTCCAGAACTGCGTCCACTGCAAGACGTGCGATATCAAGGATCCCTTGCAGAACATCACCTGGACGATGCCGCAGGGCGGCGACGGGCCGAACTATCCCAACATGTGACGAGGGCCCATGGGCGAGGACGCATTCATCTGGCGGCGGCGGGTCGGCTTCGGCGACTGCGACCCCGCGCGCATCGCCTATACCGGCAAGATTCCCGACTTCGCCCTCGAGGCCATCGACGCCTTCTGGGAGGACCTGCTGGATGGCACCAACTGGTTCCGGATGAATGTGGACCTGGGCATCGGATGCCCCTTCGTCCACATGGAGATGGACTTCAAGGCCCCCATCACGCCGCGCGCCCCGCTGTTCTGCCATGTGGAGCCGGCGCGGCTCGGCACGACCTCCATCATGTTTCGTGTGACGGGCGTACAGGAGGAGCGGACCTGCTTCGTCGCCGGCTTCGTGGCGGTGTTCGTGCGGGAGGGCGAGCTACAGCAAATCCCAGTCCCCGAGCACATCCGCGCCGCGCTGCTGGGGCGCTTCGCGCACCTGCGCGAGGCGTGAGGGCCGCTATCCGGCAGCCGGCGGGTTCGCCAGCCAGGCGAGCGTGTGGGAGGCGACCGCCACCAGCGTGCCGTCCTGGTTCGTGACCTCGATGTCGGCGCTGGCTCGCCGGCGCGCCGCATCCACCGTCGCGACGCGATAGAGCGTCGTCACCGTATCGCCGAGGAAGACCGGCTTGATGAAACGGATGCGGTCATAGCCGAGCGCGACGGCGATCTCGTTCGCCTCGGGCGGCGTCCGGGCCGCGATCATCCCAGCCACCGTGGACATGAAGCCCACCAGCAGCGCGCCATGGGCCTGCAACCGGCCGAAGCGCGAGCGCTGCATGTAGGCCAGGTTGACGTGGTTCGGAGCGAAGTCGCCGGTGATCCCGGCAAACAGGTACACGTCGCTCTCACCCACCGTCTTGGTGAAGACCGCCGTATCTCCCGGCTTCACATGGAAGTCCTGCATCCCCCTGCCCTTTCCGCTCGGAATATCCCGCGACTGGCGCGGGAGAGCACCGTAGCGCAGGCGCGTAAATTGGCAAATATATTTACACAATATATGGAATGTGATTGACATAAATAGGCGCCAAACAAGACAGCTCGATAAAGCGCCAGGGAGGATACGCCATGCGTCATTATATCAGCATATACGCGCTTTTGTCGGGGATCGCCATGGGCCTGGTGCCGGCGATGGCCGACACCCGGATCAAGATTGGAATCCTGAGCGACATGAGTGGACCATACTCGGACCTTGCCGGTCCGGGCTCGGTTGCCGCCGCCCGCCTCGCGGTGGAGGACTTCAAGGGGAAGGACAAGGGCATCGAGGTCGAGATCGTCTCGGGCAACCACCAGAACAAGGCGGACATCGGCTCCGTCATCGCCCGCTCATGGATCGATCAGGAAGGCGTGGACGTCATCGGCGACGTCACCGGCTCGCCGGTCGCGCTGGCGGTCAGCCAGATCGTCAAGGACAAGGACAAGATCCAGCTCAATGCCGGCGCGGCGACGGCCGACCTGACCGGCTCCAAGTGCACGCCCAACACCATTCACTGGACCTACGACACCTGGGCCAATGCCAACGGCACCGGCAGCGCCATGGTGCGCCAGGGTGGCAACAGCTGGTTCTTCATCGCCGTGGACCAGGCCTCCGGCCACGCCATGGAACGCGATACGGTGGCGGTGGTGAAGGCCGCCGGCGGGCAGGTGCTGGGCTCGGTCAAGCATCCGCTGGGAACGAGCGATTTCTCCTCCTACCTCGTCCGGGCGCAATCCTCCGGCGCGAAGGTGGTGGGGCTCGCCAGCGGCGGCGAAGACATGATCAACGCCATCAAGCAGGCATCCGAATTCGGCATCGTGCAGGGCGGGCAATCCATCGCCGGCCTGTTCACCTTCATCACCGACATCCACGCGCTCGGCCTGAAGCTGGCGCAGGGGCTTGTGCTGACCGAGGCGTTCTACTGGGATCGCGACGATGCGAGCCGCGCTTTCGCCAAGCGCTTCGCCGCCGTTCACAAGGGGAAGATGCCGACGCAGGTCCATGCCGGCGTCTATTCCTCCATCATGCACTATCTGAAGGCCGTGGAGGCCGCCGGCACCAAGGACACCAACACCGTGCTCGCCAAGATGCGCGCCATGCCCATCGATGATCCCCTGTTCGGCAAGGGCGAGGTGCGCATCGACGGCCGCGCCGTGCACGACATGTTCCTGTTCCGGGTGAAGACCCCCGCCCAGTCGAAGGGGGAATGGGACGTCTACGAGACCCTTGCCACCATCCCGGCAGCGCAGGCGTTCCGCCCACTCAATGAAGGCGGCTGCCCGCTGGTGAAGTGAGCGCGGCATACCCCCTCGCCGGGCTGCGATCACCGCCGGAGCGGTGGTCGGGGCCGGCGAAACCCGTGGGGGCGGCGGGGCGACATCACCATGTCGCCCGCCGCCCGCAACGTGATCCTCTCCAGAGCTATCGGAAATCGCCGGTGGCGATGGGGTCGGAGGCCGGGAACGTCTCCTCCAGCGCCTCGTCGAGCAGCGCCACGTCTGCGGTGGGATAGTCGGTGTAGCCCTCCGGTCCCTGTGTGTACCAGGTCTCCATGTGGTCCGGCGCGAGCGGGATCGCGTGCTGGATGCGGGAGGGCAGATCGGGATTGGCGAGGAAGCCGCGACCGAAGGCGATGGCGTCCGCCTCGCCCTTCTCCAGCGTGGCCATGGCGCGGGCGCCGTCGAAGTCCGAGTTCAGCACCAGCGGCCCGTCGAACACGGCCCGGATCTCGGGATGAACAGCCGGGTGGTCGGGCTTGCCGCGGGTGCCCTCCGGGGGCGGCTCGCGCAGTTCGAGGAAGGCGATGCCGATGTCCGACAGGAGCTTCGCGGCATACCGGAACAGGGGCACCGGATCGGGATCGTTGACGCCTTGGCTTTCCCCGTTGGGCGACAGCCGCACGCCGGTCCGGTCGGCGCCGATCTCGCCGGCCACCGCCTCCGTCACCTCGCGCAGCAGCCGGGCGCGGTTCTCGATGGAACCGCCATAGGCATCCGTGCGGTGATTGGCCGAGGCCCGCAGGAACTGGTCGATGAGATAGCCGTTCGCGGCGTGGATCTCCACGCCATCAAAGCCGGCGAGAAGGGCGTTGCGGGCCGCCCGGCGATAGTCGAGCAGCAGGCCGGGAATCTCGCCAGCGTCGAGGGCGCGGGCCTCGGCGTGGGGCTGCTTGCCGTCATAGGTGTGGGCATAGGCCGGCGCCGTGGTGGCCGAGGCGGACACCCCCTTCGCGCCGTCGAGGAAGCTCGGATGCACGATGCGCCCCATGTGCCAGAGCTGGCAGACGATGCGCCCGCCCGCGCGCTTCACCGCATCGGTGACCGGCCGCCAGGCGGCGACCTGCTCGTCGCTCCAGATGCCCGGCGCGAAGGGCCAGCCGAGGCCCTGACGGCTGATGCCGGTGGCCTCGGAGATGATGAGCCCGGCGCTGGCGCGCTGGGCGTAATATTCCGCCATGAGCGCGGTGGGCACATGCTCGTGCGTGCCGCGACCGCGGGTCAGGGGCGCCATGAACATGCGGTTCGGCGCCGCGATGGCGCCCAGCTGGATGGGATCGAACAAGGTTGGCATGGGCGGTCTCCAGGGATTTCTGATCGTAGCGCGCATCGGGCGTCTTTCGCGCCGGACGAGCGAGACGAGGGGGCAAGTTTTTCGTCGAAATGAACGCGCCGGCGCCCCGGAAGGGGACGCCGGCGAGCGGGCGGCGCACCGCCCGCCAGTTGAAGCCCGGCCAAACCGGGCGGGGGCGGAACTCAGCGGGGCAGCAGGTTGGTCTTGGCGAGGTCGATCACCTCGTCGCCGCGCCCGCTCATCACGGCGCGGATCAGCCAGAGGCTGAACCCCTTCACCTCTTCGGCCTCGATGGTGGGCGGCATGGAGAGTTCCTGCCGCGCGGTCACCACGTCGAGCAAGGCCGGACCGTCATGGGAGAGGATGTCGTCCAGCGCGCCCGGCAGGTCGCCGGGATCCTCGACGCGGATCGCGTGGATGCCCATGGCACGGGCGGTGGCCGCGAAGTCGGGATTTTCCAGATCGACGCCTGTCTCCAGATAGCCGCCGACCTTCATCTCCAGCGCCACGAAGCCGAGCACGCCGTTATTGACCACCACCACCTTCACGGGGGTTTTCGTCTGCACAAGCGTGACCAGCTCGCCCATCAGCATGGTCAGGCCGCCGTCGCCGGAGAAGGAGATCACCTGCCGTCCCGGCTGGGACGCCTGGATACCCATGGCCTGCGGCAAGGCATTGGCCATGGATCCGTGGACGAGAGAGCCGACCAGCCGCCGCAGGCCGTTCATCCTGAGGTATCGCGCGGCCCAGATGGTCGGCGTGCCCACGTCGAAGGTGAACACGGCATCCTCGTCCGCCTTGTCGCTGAGAAGCTTGGCCAGATATTGCGGATGGATCGGCTTCTTGCCGGGCGTGCCGGTGGCGAGGCTGTCGAGGCCCTCGCGGGAAGTCTTGTAGGTGTCGAGCGCCTTGTCGAGATGGCTGCGGTCGTCCTTGACCGTCAGGCGCGGCAGCAGGGCCTTGAGCGTCGCGCCCACATCGCCGACCACGCCGAGGTCAAGCTTGCAGCGCCGGCCGAGCTGTTCGGGGCGAATGTCGATCTGGGCGATCCGCGTGTCGGTGGGCAGGAACTGCTTGTAGGGAAAATCCGTGCCGAGCATCACCAGCAGATCGCAGGAATGCATGGCGTCGTAGCCGGACCGGAAGCCGATGAAGCCGGTCATGCCGACGTCATAGGGATTGTCGTACTCGACCCATTCCTTGCCGCCGAGGGCGTGGACGATGGGGCTCTTCACGGCCTCGGCGAAGGCCATGAGCTCAGCATGCGCGCCGGCACAGCCCCGGCCGCAGAACAGCGTGACGCGCTGCGCCCCGTTCAAAAGGTCCGCCAGCGCGTCGAGTTCCGCCGCGGCGGGGGTCACGACAGGCGCCGGGGGCAGAAGGCCGCCGGCCGCGGACGGGCCGCGCTCGGGCGCCGGGCGCAGCGCCACGTCGCCGGGGATCACCACCACCGCAACGCCACGCTTGCCCACCGCCGCGCGGATGGCATTCTCCAGCACATAGGGCATCTGGCGGGGATCGGAGACCAGCTCGCAATAGACGCTGCACTCCGCGAACAGCGACTGCGGATGCGTCTCCTGGAAATAGCCCCCGCCAATCTCCGCCGAGGGGATCTGCGCGGCGATGGCCAGCACCGGCGTCCGGCTGCGGTTGGCATCGAACAGGCCGTTGATAAGGTGGAGGTTTCCCGGCCCGCACGAGCCGGCGCAAACCGCGAGCTTGCCGGTGATCTGCGCTTCACCCGCCGCCGCGAAAGCCGCCGCCTCCTCGTGACGGACGTGGAACCATTCGATGCCGCCATGGCGCCTGAGGGACTCGGTGATGCCGTTCAGGCTGTCGCCCACCACGCCGTAAATGCGCTCGACCCCGGCCTCGGCCAGCACGTCGACGACCAGATCCGCTACCTTCCGTGCCATTGGCAAAGCCTCCTTGTGACCCTTGAGTGAGATTGCCTGCGGGATGCGGTGGCGGGCTTGGACATTGGCGCCAGCATTGGCTTTTCGCGCCCGGCCCGTAACCGCGATACCCTGCGCGGCTCGATGCCAAAGGTACGGGCGCAGCCGATCGGAACACCATACACACCTGCGTATAGATGACGCCAACGATAGGGCCGGCGATAAGTCCTCAAGCATTGGACCCCCGCAGGCTGTCGTGTGCCTGCGCGATCGACTGGAGGATGCCGTGACGCCGTCGAACTCGCGCGAACACCAGATGTATCCCACCTTCACCGCAGAGCAGGTCGCCACCGCGCGGCGCTTTGCGGACGGGCCCGAGCAGCGCTTCGAGCCGGGCGAGACCCTCTATGACATCGGCGCCGTGGGCGCGCCGACCTGGCTGGTGATCGAGGGCACCATCGAGGTGGTCCGGCGCGATGGACTGTCCGGCGAGGCGCCGGTCACGGTCCACCATGCGGGGCAGTTCTCGGGCGAGGTCAACCAGTTGGACGGCCGCCCCGCCATTGCCGCCGGCAGGGCCGGACCCGACGGCTGCACCGCCCTGCCCTTCGACGCGACCCACCTGCGCGCGCTCGTCATCGGCTCCGCCGAAATCGGCGAGACCATCATGCGCGCTTTGATCCTGCGCCGCGTGAACCTGATCGCCGAGGGCGGGTCGGGGACGATCCTCATCGGCGTGCCGGACAGCCCGGAAATCCTGGACCTGCAGGTGTTCCTGAACCGCGCGGGTCTGCCGAACCTCGTCCTCGATGTGCGCAGCGACGAGGAGGGGCGCGCTCTGGTCGCCCGCATGGGTGTTCCGCCCGATGACCTGCCGCTGATCGTCTGCCCCACCGGGCCGATCCTGCGACGCCCCAGCGTCGAGGAGATGGCCGGCTGCCTCGGTCTCGTTCCGGCGCTGGATCCCGCCAAGCTCTACGATGTCGCCATCGTCGGCGCCGGCCCGGCGGGCCTCGCGGCCGCCGTCTACGGGGCTTCGGAAGGCCTGTCCGTCATCGTCCTCGATGCCCGCGCCTCGGGCGGTCAGGCGGGCGCCTCGGCCCGGATCGAGAACTATCTCGGCTTTCCAACCGGCATTTCCGGCCAGGCATTGGCCGGGCGGGCCTTCAACCAGGCCCTGAAGTTCGGCGCCGAGATCGCCATTCCGGTGGCGGTGGAGCGGCTGGACTGCGCGGGCGGCGAGCTGAAACTCGCCTGCGCCGGGGACCGCCATATCCGGGCGCGCGCGGTGGTGATCGCCTCCGGCGCCCGCTATCGCCGCCCGGACGTTCCCGACCTCGCCACGTTCGAGGGCTCCGGCATTTCCTACTGGGTCTCGGCGGTGGAGGCGCGCCTGTGCGCGGGCGAAGAGGTGGCCCTCGTCGGCGGCGGCAATTCCGCCGGGCAGGCCATCGTGTACCTCGCCCCTCAGGTGAAGAAGCTGCACGTGGTGGTGCGCCGTC
Organism: Xanthobacter sp. SG618; assembly: GCF_012932745.1. Taxonomy (NCBI): domain Bacteria; kingdom Pseudomonadati; phylum Pseudomonadota; class Alphaproteobacteria; order Hyphomicrobiales; family Xanthobacteraceae; genus Xanthobacter; species Xanthobacter sp. SG618. Next base: position 415,970 of record NZ_JABBHL010000004.1, read on the forward strand.
CGCTCGCCGACACCATGTCGCGCTACCTGATCGACCGCATCGATGCGCTGCCTAATGTGGAACTGCATGTGGGCAGCGAGGTCGCGAGCCTGGAGGGGAACCGGACCACAGGCCTCACTGCCGCAACGTTCCGCGACCGGCGCGACGGCACGCTGCACCGGCGCGAGCTTCGGCACATGTTCCTGTTCATCGGCGCCGACCCGAACGCCGCATGGGCGGCGTCCTGCGTGAAGACCGACGGCAAGGGCTTCATCATCACCGGGGCGGGTGCCCGCGCGCTGGAAACGAGCACGCCCGGCGTGTTCGCCATCGGCGATGTGCGCGCCGGCTCCACCAAGCGCGTGGCCGCAGCCGTGGGCGAGGGCGCCGCGGTGGTCGCCCAGATCCATGCCATGTTCGCCGAGGAAGCCAGCAGGGAGACGGCCTGATGTCGTGCACGCACGCAAAAGCCATTCACGAGGTCACGCCCAGCGCCAAAGGGTGCGAGGAATGCCTGAGGATCGGCAGTGCCTGGGTCCACCTGCGGCTGTGCCGGACCTGCGGCCATGTGGGCTGCTGCGACGATTCTCCCCATCGTCACGCCCGGGCGCATTTCCGGGCCACCGGGCACCCCATCATCGAGGGCTATGATCCGCCGGAGGGATGGGGCTGGTGCTACATCGACGAGGTCGAGGTGGACCTGCCCGACCAGACGCCGCAGGTCGGGCCCATTCCCCGGTTCTACTGATCGTCCCTATGCCCGACGCCGACATCGCGGCGCGCTCGCCGCGATGGGCTTCGGCCCCGTCTAGCGGAAGGCCGCGAGCGCCTGCTCCGACTGGCGCGCGAGGATGCCGGCATCGACGCCGATGGCGGTGAACGTGGTGCCCAGCTCGATGCAGCGCTTGGCGAAGGCCGGGTCGCCCGTGAGGATGCCCGCGGGCTTGCCGGCGGCGCGGATGCGGGCGACGGCATTTTCCACGGCGTCCACGACGCGGGCGTTCTTAAGGTCGCCCACATGCCCGAGGCTCGCGGCGAGATCGCCGGGGCCGATGAAGATGCCGTCCACGCCCTCTACCGCGGCGATAGCGTCGATCTGGTCCAGCGCTTCCTGCGTCTCCACCTGCACCAGCAGGCACAGTTCGCGCGCGGCCTCGCGCGCATAGTTCTTCACGCGGCCGAAGCGGGTGGCGCGGGTCAGCGCGGACACGCCCCTTATGCCATCGGGCGGATAGCGCGTGGCGGCCACGGCCGCACGGGCCTCCTCGGCATTCTGCACGTAGGGGATGAGCAGGCTCTGGGCGCCGATGTCGAGCAGGCGCTTGATGAGCACGGTGTCATTGGCGGCCGGCCGCACCACGGGGGAGACCGGATAGGCCGATACGGCCTGCAGCTGGGCGAGGACCGTCGTCAACTCGGCCGGGGAATGCTCCGTGTCGAGCAGCAGCCAGTCGTAGCCGGCGCCGGCCACCACTTCGGTGGCATAGGCGCTGGAGAGGGTGCACCAGAGGCCGAGCTGCTGGCGGCCCTCGATCAGGGCCGCCTTGAAGGCATTGCGGGGCAGGTCCATGGGAAAGCCTCGGGTGAAAGCCTCAGGTGAAGGAGACGCTGATGGCGCCCACCGGTCCATAATCGGCCGTTATCACGTCGCCGGCGGCGATGTCCACGGGCCGGGTGAAGGACCCCGCCAGCACGATCTGCCCCTTCTGGAGCTTCGCGCCCACGGCGGAGAGCTTGTTCACCAGCCAGGCGATGCCGGCGGCCGGATGGCCCATGATGGCGGCCGAGACGCCGCTCTCCTCGATGATGCCGTTCTTGCTCAGCGTCGCGCCCACCCAGCGGATGTCGATGTCCATGGGGCGGATGACGCGGCCGCCCACCACGATGGCGGCGAAGGCGGCGTTGTCGGCGATGGTGTCCACGATGGCGCGCGGCACCTCGGTGCGATAGTCGATGATCTCCAGAGCGGGCACGACGAACTCGGTGGCGCGCATCACGTCATAGATGCGCACGCCCGGGCCTTCGAGGTCCTCGCCCATCACGAAGGCCAGTTCCACCTCGAGGCGCGGCTTGATGAAGCGCGCGGCGGGGATCTGGGCGCCGTCATTGAACAGCGCGTCGTCGAGGATGCGGCCATAGTCCGGCTCGGTCATCTTCGAGGCCATCTGCATGGCGCGGGAGGTGAGGCCGATCTTGTGGCCGGCCACGCGGGCGCCGTTGGCGATGCGTGCCTCGGCCCACAGATCCTGCACGCGATAAGCGTCCTCGATCTCCATGTGGGGGAAGGTGCGGCTGAGCTGGACGACGGGCTTGCCCTCGCGCTCGGCCTTGAGAATCGATTCAGCGCCGAGGCGGCGCTCCTCTTCGGTCATCATGGATGCGTGTTCCGGCTCGTGGTCACAGAAGGGCGAGGGGACGGACCGGCGAGCCCGTGGCGCCGGTGATCCGCAGCGGCTGGGCGACGAAGGCAAAGGAGCCCTGCCCCGCCGCGCCCAGCTCGTCGAGCGTGAGATTCTCGATGATGTGGATGCCGTTCTGGGCGATGAGGATCATGTGCACCTCCAACGTGATGTTGTGGTGGTTCATCACCTCGAACGCCGACGTATCGGAGCCCACGGAGAACGGCTTGCGCGCCGCCAGCCATCGCCCGCCCTCGACGCCCGGGCCGGGGGCGCCGGCGGAATCGAGGCCGAGATATTTGGGCGAATCCTGCCAGTAAGCCGCCCAGCCGGTGCGCACCAGCACCACGTCCCCCTCCCCGACCCGCGTGCCGGACGCGGCCTCGGCCGCCTCCAGTTCCGCGACGGTGATTTCATGGGCCGGATCAAGAGCTTCCACGCCCAGCGCGCGCGCCACATCGAGCAGCACGCCGCGCCGGAAGATGGGGGCGATGGTCTCCGCCCCGTGCACCTTGAACAGGCCGGTGCCCTGCTGCTCGCGGCCCGCATCATACTTGCCGTAGAGCGCGCCGTGCTCGGAGACGTGGCACAGGGCATCGATGTGGGTGGACGAGTGGGTGCTCGTCACCATCAGCTCGTTGGATGAGGAGTGTCCGCAGGAGCGCAGCACGTCGCCGTGCCGGTTGTTGAGGGTGATGTGGAAGGGCGGATGCGCCGGGTGAATGGGCATGCCCTTCTGCATCGGGTGGCTGAGGTCGATCCGGCGGGCGGCCTGCGCGGCCTTGAGCCAATCCTCGAAATCGAAGCTGCGGGACGGCGCGGGAGTAACGGCATTCATTGGAGCTTGGCTCCCTTCGTCTCGGGCAGGAAGATGAGGACGATGAGGCCGGCGAGCAGGAAGAAGCCGGCGGTGAAGGCGAGCGCACCGGAGAGGCCGTAGCCCGCCGAGAGGAAGCCCACCATCATGGGGGCGAGGGCGCTCACCGCGCGTCCCGCGTTGTAGATGAAGCCCTGCGCCGTGGCCCGCACGTTGGTGGGGAAGAGCTCGGCGAAGGTGGGGGCGAAGCCGGAATAGAAGCCGGTGCCGAAGAAGGCGACCACCGGGCCGAAGGCCAGCAGCACCGTGGGGCTCGAAATCATCGTGTAGGCCGGCACCGCGATGGCCGACAGCACGAAATAGACGATGAAGGCCACCTTGCGGCCCAGCGAATCCGCCACATAGCCGAAGGAGATGAAGCCGAGCGCCGCGCCCACCTGCATCACCACGATCCAGGTGGTGGACTTCACGAGGTCGAGGCCGGGGCCGCCATTGGCCACGGGGGTCGCGAGCCAGGTGGGAATCCAGGTGAACAGGCCCCAGTAGCCGCACATGGCCGCCGCCGTGAACGCGAAGCACACCAGCGTGCTGCGTCCATGCTCCCCGCTCAGCATCTTGACCGTCTCCACGAAGGTCAGGCGGCGGGTCTGCTGCTTCCAGATCTCCGGCTCCGGCGTGTGGCGGCGGATCCAGAAAGCGAGCAGTGCCGGCGCGATGCCGAAGAAGAACACGCCGCGCCAGCCGATCGTCGGCAGCAGCACCGCCGCGACGATGGCCGCCAGCGCATAGCCCGAGGCGAACGCGCTCTGCACCCAGGCCATCACCTTGCCGCGATGCTGGGCGGGCCAGGTCTCGGTGATGAGCGCGGCACCCGCCGACCATTCGCCGCCGACGCCGAGGCCGACCACCATGCGGAACAGCAACAGCTGCGCGATGCTCTGGGAGAAGCCGCACAGCAGCGTACCCACCGAATAGCAGAGGATGGAGAGCACCATGGACCGGGTACGGCCAATGCGGTCGGCGAGGAAGCCGAAGACCAGGCCGCCGAAGGCTGTGGCCACGAGGCTCGCCGAGGCGATCATGCCGGCCGTGGAGCGCTCCATGCCGAGGTCCGCGCTGATGTGGCTGATCAGCATCGCGAACAGCAGCAGGTCCATGATGTCGAGGGCCCAGCCGAGATAGGCGGACCAGAACGACTGCCATTGGGCCTTGGTGGCGCCCACATACCAGCGTGTGCCGGCGGCCGCGGGGCGGCTGCCGGAGACATCGAGGCTCATCGGTATTCCTCCACGATTATTGCTTGCCGCGCCCTGGCGCGGGCCTTTCCGCCTCGGCCACGAAATGCCTTGGCGGACAGGGCTTTGGACCTTGATAGGAATGGCGGGAGCGGGCCGCAATTGGTCAATTTTCAAGCGGGATGTGAGCGGAATTGACATGCACGCGGCGGAGCCCCATGCCTCAAGGGCATTTGTCCGTGGCCGCGTGTGAAACTGGAATGTCTCAACTCTATCGCTCCCTGCCCTCGCTCCAGACGCTGCGCTGCTTCGAGGCGGCGGCGCGCCTCGGCAGCTTCACGTCGGCGGCCGAGGAGATGTGCATCACCCACAGCGCCGTGAGCCACCAGATCCGCGCCATGGAGGAGGCCGTCGGCCAACCGCTGTTCACGCGGCAGGGCAACCGCATGGCGCTGACTGTCGCCGGGCGGACGCTCGCGGCCGAGACCCGGCGCGCGCTCGACTATCTCAGCCAGGCCTATGCGGTGGCCCATGCCCAGGCGGTGCCGCGGCCGCAGATGCTGAACCTGTCGCTCCAAGTGGCGCTGGCCGAGCATTTCCTGCTGCCGCGCCTCAATGAGTTCAAGCAGGTGCTCGGCCCCGTCGTGCTGCGCATGACCAGCCTCGCGGACCTCGACGAGAAATGCCCGGATGACACCGACATCGCGCTGGTCTACGGCACCGGCGACGTGCCCGGCATGATCGTGGAGAAGATCGCGGACGAGGAGGTGTTTCCGGTCTGCAGCCCCGCTTTCCTCGCCCGCTACCCGGACCTGTCGCTGGAGCGCATGCCCGAGGTGCCGCTGCTGCTGCATTCGCAGGTGACGTGGAACCTGTGGCTGGAAAAGGCCAACCTGCCCATCGTCTACCCCACCCAGTCGACGCTGCTGGACGACATCGCCCTCACCATCCGCGGCGCGCTCGCCGGCCAGGGCATCGCCATGGCGCGCTCCCTCGTGGTGCGGGACTATCTGCGGACGGGTGAACTGGTCCGCCTGTTCGACCTCTCGGTGCCCGGCATCTTCTCCTACCACCTCGCCTGCCGCAGCCAGGATGTGCGCTCGCACTACGCGCCGCAGATCGACTGGATCGTCCGCGCCATGCGCGCGCTGCGATAGGCCGGCCTTCGCGCCGCTTGTCCCGTTGGGTCTGGAAGCCGGGATTGCACCGGCAACACCTCAGGTAGCGTCAGGGGCGCAGCTCACACCGTCGCCGCGACGCGGCGTGTCCGCCACGCGGACACTCGAGATAATACGCTGTTGCCAGATCGCCCGGCGTCCTAACCCAAGACAAGAAAAAGAACACGGGGAGGACGACATGACTGGTGGCCGCGCCAAGCTGCCATGTTCCGAAATGCAGCGCAGGTTCGGAACCTAAGGACGCCACGGGCGCACGCGCCCTCTATCGAGACTTCCCAAAGATCGCACCCTGGCTCCGGTCAGGCGGCGTCGGCATTCGCCTGCACAGAAGCGGCGAGGGCCAACGGCGCCGCGCATGTCTCGTAGCACAAACACAGCCCATAGATAATATGGAGGCCCCAAGGATCCATGACGCACGCCACCTATCCCCTTTCCGGGCAAGCCACGCCCAGCCTCAACAAGGCGCAGTGGCGGATCATCTTCCTCGCGAGCCTCGGCGGCTCGCTCGAATTCTATGATTTCATCATCTATGGCATCTTCGTCCAGTATATCTCCGCACAGTTCTTCCCGGCGAATGATCCCTACGTCTCGCTGATCCTCTCCTTCTCGGTGCTGGCCCTCGGCTTCCTCGCCCGGCCGTTCGGCGGCGCGGTGCTGGGCATTCTGGGCGACCGCTATGGCCGCCGGCCGGTCTTCATCGGCTCGCTGGGCCTCACCACGCTCGCCACCATCGCCATCGGCCTGCTGCCGAACTACCAGTCCTGGGGCATCGCGGCACCTCTGCTGCTGGTGGCCTTCCGCCTGGTGCAGGGCATCTGCCTCGGCGGCGAGCTGCCGGGCGCGGTGACCTATGCGGTGGAGGCGGCACCGGCCCGCGCGGGCCTGGCCTGCGGCTTCATCATCTTCTGCGTCAATGTGGGCGTGCTCATCGCGACGCTGGTCAATCTCGGCATCCAGTACGCCCTGCCGCCGCAGGATGTGGCGGACTATGGCTGGCGCATCGCCTTCCTGCTCGGCGGCGTCATCGGTCTCGTGAGCTTCGCGCTGCGCCGCAAGCTCGAAGAGTCGCCGGAGTTCGTGAACCTCCACGGCAAGGCCACGCGGCACCCCCTGCGGGAGCTGATGCGCCATCACGGCCGCTCGGTGCTGGTGGCGGCGGGCGTTGCCGCCATCATCGCCGGCTTCAACGGCATGCTCTACGGCTTCGTGCCCGCCTTCCTGGTGAAGACGCTGCATTATCCCGCCCCCGACGTGGCCCTGGCCATGACGGTGGCGCTGGTGGTCAGCTCCGTCGGCCTCATCCTCGCCGGCTGGGCCGGGGATTTCGTGCCCGGACGCCTCATCCTGCGGGCCGGATCGCTGGGCATGGTGGTGGTGGTGGTTCCGCTGTTCGCGCTGATGGCGAACCACGGCGCCAGCATCGTCCTGGTGCTGAGCCTGCTTTCGCTGGTGTTCTCGCTGGCGAGCGGCATCTGGCCGAGCATCCTCGCCGGGCTCTTCCCGACGCAGGTGCGCTTCACCGGCATCGCTCTGTCCTACAACGTGAGCGTCACGTTGCTGTCCGGCTTCGCGCCGCTGGCCGCAACCGCGCTCATCGCCCAGACCGGGATGAATTCGGCCCCCGCGCTCTACATCGCGGCGTCCGCGGCGCTGACCTTCTGGTGCAGCTTCCTCATCCCCGCCCGTTCGGCCTCGGCGCAGCCGCCGGCCTGACGCCGCGCCCCGCCGCCAAGACCCACCCCCACCCGGAGGACCACCGTCATGGGCGTCATCGCGCTCGGTTATCTCGGCATCCGCTCGGACAGGATGGACGACTGGAACGCCTTCGCCTCGGGCCTCCTCGCCATGCAGGCGGTGGACGCGACCCGCGCCCAGACGACCTTCCGCATGGACGACCAGCGCCAGCGGCTGTTCGTGGTGAACGAGCCGGGCGCGGTGATCGCCGCCATCGGCTGGGAGGTGGAGGAGAAGGCGGACCTCGACCACTTCGCCGCGCGCCTCGAGGCCGCCGGCGTCGCGGTGACGCGGGGCGCGCGGTCGCTGGCGGACCGGCGCTTCGTCGAGGATCTCATCACCTTCGCCGATCCCGACGGCAACAGTGTCGAGCTGTTCTTCAACCCCATGCGGGCGAGCGATCCCTTCGTGCCCGGCCGCCCCATCTCGGGCTTTCGCACCGGCCCCTTCGGCATGGGGCACGCCGTGCTGCACGCGGTGCGCATCGACGCGCTCCTGCCCTTCTATCGCGACCTGCTGGACTTCCACATCAGCGACTACGGGCTCACCCCTTACCCGCTCTATTTCTTCCACGTGAACGGGCGCCACCACAGCCTCGCCATGGTGGGCTCGGGGCAGACCGGCTTTCACCACTTCATGATCGAGTTCAACAATCTCGACGACGTGGGCCAGGGCTACGACCTCGCCGAACTACAGGAGGGGCGCCTCGCCTACACGCTGGGGCGCCACACCAACGATTTCATGACCTCCTTCTACGCCAACTCGCCCTCCGGCTTCTTCGTGGAGAACGGCTGGGGCGGGCGGGTGATCGATCCGGCCACATGGGAGCCGCACGAGACCTTCGCCGGCCCGAGCTTCTGGGGGCACGAGCGCCTCTATCTGCCCGAGGAGCCGCGCGCCCGCCTGCGCAACATGCGCCTCGCGGCGGCCGCGAACGGCCTGAGGTCGCCGGACGTGGTGGACTGCCCCTGGCTCTACAGCCGGCTGGCGGGCTGACCGCCGCCCTTCCCATCCAAGCCCCCGCGGGACCCCGCTTCCGCCCTCCCGCGGGCCCTCATTACCGCACCGATGTCCGCCAGGCGGACGCCGGGGCCGGCTTCATTGCCGGCTGAGACCCGCTCTGGGATCAGTCCGGCCCAAACACGGGGAAAACCATGCCCGAGGCAAACGGCAGCACGCCGGATCGTTTCGACGTCGTCATCATCGGCCTCGGGCCCGTTGGCGCGACCCTCGCCAACCTGCTCGGCCTTCAGGGCGTCTCCACCCTCGTACTCGAACGCGAGACCGAGGCCTATCACCTGCCGCGCGCCGTGCACTTCGACGACGAGGTGATGCGCGTGTTCCAGACCATCGGCCTTGCGGACGAGATCATCCCGTCTTTGCGGGTCAATCCCGGCATGCGCTTCGTCGACGCGACAGGCGCGCTGCTGATGGACTGGCCGCGCCCGCAGGAGGTGAGCGAATTCGGCTGGCACGCCAGCTACCGCTTCCACCAGCCGGACCTCGAGCGGACCCTGCGCGACGGCCTCCGGCGCTTCCCCAGCGTGCAGGTGCGCACGCGCTGCGACGCCTTCGCCTTCGAGCAGGATGGCGAGGGGGTGACGGTCCGCTATGAGGACCTCGCCACCGGCCGCCTGCAGCAGGCACGCGCCCGCTACGTGGTGGGCTGCGACGGCGCCCGCTCGCTGGTCCGCCGCTTCATCGGCTCGTCCATGGACGACCTGGGCTTCCACGAGCGCTGGCTGGTGGTGGACGCGGTGCTCAGGCGGCCGAAGCCCGAGTTGGGCGATCACACCATCCAGTATTGCGACCCCGCGCGCCCCGCCACCTATGTGCGCGGCCCCGGCGACCGCCGCCGCTGGGAGATCACCGTCCTGCCCGACGAGGACGGCCGCGTCATGGTGCATCCCGAGAAGGTCTGGTCGCTGCTGGCGCCGTGGCTCAGGCCCGACGAGGCGGAGTTGGAGCGGGCGGCGGTCTATACCTTCCATTCGGCGGTGGCGCAGCGCTGGCGCGCTGGCCGTCTGCTGCTGGCGGGCGACGCCGCCCACCAGACCCCGCCCTTCATGGGCCAGGGCATGTGCTCCGGCGTCCGCGACGTGGCGAACCTCGCCTGGAAGCTCGAGGCGGTGGTGAAGGGGCGGGCGCAGGACAGCCTGCTCGACACCTACCAGAGCGAGCGGGCGCCCGACGCCCATGCCTATATCGAGACCGCGGTGCGGCTCGGCGGCCTCATCAACACCTGCGGCACCGAGGCGGCCCTCAACGCCGCCTTCCGCGATGCGGACGGCGTGGTGCGCCTGCGCAGCCGGGTGCCCCAGCTGGGACCGGGCGTCGCCATCGGCCGCGTGGACATCGCCGGCAGCCGCTTCGCCCAGCCCCGCCTCGCCGACGGGCGCCGGCTGGACGACGCCGTGGGCTTCGGCTTCGTCTTGCTGTGCCGCGACCAGCTCTGGCGCGCTGCCGCCGAGCGGGTGCGCCAGCGCTTCGAGGCGTCCGGCATCGCCGTCGTCGCCGTCGCCGACTGTCCCGACCTCGGCCCGCTGCTGGACGCGGCCGGCGCGGCGGCGGTGCTCGTCCGCCCCGACCGCTACGTGGCCGGAAGCGCGGCCGACGAGGCGGACCTTGCCGCCATGGCCGATGCGCTGGCACCCGCCGACCCCGCACAGGCCTCCGCCGCCTGACCTCTCTCACATCCCGAAACGTTCCAGGAAAAGGTTTGCCCCCATGAAGTTCGCGTCCTTCACCCATGCCGGCAAGGCCGGATACGGCCTCGTGACCGAGGGCGGGATCGTCGATCTCGCCCGCCGCTTCCCCGACGCGCCGACGCTGCGCACCTTCATCGCCGGCGGTCTCGACCGCGCCGCCGCTCTGGTCGGCGCGCCGGCGGACTTCGCCCTCGCCGACGTAACGCTGGCGCCGGTCATTCCCGACCCGGACAAGATCGTGTGCGTCGGCCTCAACTATCACGACCACGTGGTGGAGACGGGCCGCACGGTGACCCCCAATCCCATGCTCTTCGCGCGCTATGCGGGCAGCCAGGTGGGCGACGGCGAAGCGCTGGTGAAGCCGCTGGAATCCGACGAGTTCGACTATGAGGGCGAGCTTGCCGTCATCATCGGCAAGGGCGGCCGGCGCATCTCGGAGGCCGATGCACTGTCCCATGTGGCGGGCTATGCCTGCTACAACGACGCCAGCGTGCGCGACTGGCAGCGCCACACCTCGCAGTTCATGCCCGGCAAGACCTTTGCCGCCACCGGCGGCTTCGGCCCATGGATGGTGAGCGCCGACGAGATCGGCGATCCCACCCGCCTCACCCTCGCCACCCGCCTCAACGGCGCCGAGGTGCAGCGCACCACCGTGGACCTGATGATCACGCCCATCCCCACGCTGATCGCCTACACCTCCACCATCCTGCCTTTGCTGCCCGGCGACGTGATCGTCTCCGGCACGCCCGGCGGGGTCGGCGCGCGGCGCACGCCCAAGCTGTTCATGAAGGACGGCGATGTGGTGGAGGTGGAAGTCAGCGGCATCGGCGTGCTGCGCAACCCCGTCGTCGCCGAGAAGGCCTGAGGCCAAACCCGGCCGGCCCGGGCCACCCGGGCCGGCGCAGGCTGGGCAGCGCCCGCCCATCGCGTGTAGCATGGCGGGACGACCGGTTCGTCCGGCCGAGGGGGAGCGCCGAGGATGGGGCCGGACCATGGGACAGCGACCGGCTGACGACGGCGCGGGGACGCAGGACCGCACCGACAGCGTGCGCGCATTGCGCCGTGGCCTCGCCGTGCTCCGCCACATCAATGCGGTGGGCAGCACCAGTGCCGCCGCCATCGCCCGCGCCCTCGATATCCCCCGCCCCACCGTTTACCGCCTGCTGCAGACACTGGAGGAAGAGGGCTATGTGGCCTTCTCCGCCTCCTCGTCGCAGGTGAGGGTCACGCGCCTCTCCGCCAGCCTCGGCGACGGCTACGCCGCCCATTCCCGCGTGTGCCAGGCGGCGGGGCCGGTGTTCGGCGAGCACGGGCCCCGTCTCGTCTGGCCGCTCGACCTGACGGTCTACGAGAACGCCGCCATGGTGATCCACGAGACCACCCACACGCGCAGCCCCCTCTCCATCGACCGGGGCATGATCGGCTATCGCCTGCCCATGCTGCGCACCTCGGCGGGCCGGGCCTATCTTGCCTTCTGCAGGCCGGAGGAGCGGGCGATGATCCTCGATCACCTGCGCCGCATCGACGATCCCGAGGACCGCCCTTTCCTCGATGAGACCTGGCTGAAACGCATGGTCGAGGATACGCGCCGGCGCGCCGTTGCGGTGCGCGATGGCGGCGAATTCCGGCCGAAGACCTCCAGCATTGCGGCTCCCGTCATGATCGGCGACCGCGTGGAGGCGGTTGTATCGATGATCTGGATCCGATCGGCGCTTTCCCTGGACGATGCCCTTTCGGCACATTCCGAGGCGTTGCAGGGCACGGCTGCCGCCATTGCGCGTGAGGTATCTGCGCAATTGCAAGCGGGGGCTGCCGAATAGCCCTGCCGACTACCGCCGGCGCGTCCGGAATGAGGCCCGCGACCGGCTCTTGCCGTCGACGATCTTTGGCGGCAGCTTTATGAGAATGCCGCCATGCGCCTTATAAGCGCACCCTGGCGGCGGTGGCATATGAACTCCCGGCCTATTAGGAAGGCGTTCCAGATGCTTTCCGACGGCTCCCCTTCGACGCCTGACGATATTGCGAGATAGGCGGAACCAGCCGTGCCCTTCCTGACGACGAATCCAGCGCTCGCGCACGCTTTGGCCGAACGGGACTACGACAACCCAACGCCGGTGCAGCTCGCCGTGCTGGCGCCCGAGGCGTCGGGTCGCGACCTTCTGGTGTCGGCCCAGACGGGGTCCGGCAAGACCGTCGCCTATGGCCTCGCCATGGCCGAGACCCTGCTGGGCGCCGAGGAGCGCTTCGAGTTCGCGAGCGTGCCGCAGGCGCTTGTTGTGGCGCCCACGCGGGAACTGGCGCTGCAGGTCCAGCGCGAGTTCGCCTGGCTCTATGCGGCGACCGGAGCCCGCATCGTCTCCTGCGTCGGCGGCATGGACCCGCGGCAGGAGCAACGCCTGCTGGCGCGGGGCGCCCACATCGTCGTCGGCACGCCCGGACGCCTGCGCGATCATCTGGAACGCGGACGGCTCGATCTCTCGGCGCTGCGCGTGGCCGTGCTCGACGAGGCCGACGAGATGCTCGATCTCGGCTTTCGCGAGGATCTCGAATTCATTCTCGACGCCACCCCGCCGGAGCGGCGCAGCCTCTTGTTCTCCGCGACCATGCCGCGCGGGATCATCGCGCTCGCCAAGCGCTATCAACGCGATGCCTTGCGCATCGAGGTGGCGGGAGCCGAAGGCGGACACGCGGACATCGAATACCGCACCATGCGCGTCGCGCCGACCGAGGTCGAGCACGCAGTCGTCAATGTGCTGCGCTATTATGATACCCCCAGCGCCATCGTCTTCTGCAACACGCGCGAAACCGTGCGGCGGCTGCACGCCATGCTTCAGGAGCGGCAGTTCTCAGCCGTCGCGCTGTCCGGCGAACTGAGCCAGAACGAGCGCAACCACGCCTTGCAGGCACTGCGGGACGGGCGGGCGCGGGTCTGTGTCGCGACCGACGTCGCGGCGCGCGGGATTGACCTGCCGAACCTCGGCCTCGTCATCCATGCCGATCTGCCGAACGATGGCGAAAGCCTGCAGCACCGCAGCGGCCGCACGGGCCGGGCGGGGCGCAAGGGCGTGAGCGTGCTTCTGGTGCCGCCGTTTCGCCGGCGCCGGGCCGAGGATCTCATGCGGGCGATCGGCATCCGGCCGTCATGGTCCGGCCCGCCCACCTCCGAGGACATTCGTAAGCTCGACCACGAGCGCATGCTAAGCGATGCGCTCATCACCGACGAGCCGAGCGAAGAGGATGCCAGCGCCGGCCTTGCGCTGCTCGCCGCCCATTCGCCCGAGCATCTCGCCGCCGCGCTGGCGCGCCTTTACCGGGCTGGCCTGCCGGCCCCGGAGGAGGTCGCCGACCCGGGCGAGCCCCGCGCCGCGCGCGACCGGGCGGCCGGCCGGGATTTCGACGGCGGATCGGGCGCCGGCAGTGTCTGGTTCCGCCTGAATGTCGGGCGCCGCAACAATGCCGATCCCAAATGGCTGCTGCCGCTGATCTGCCGGCGCGGGAACGTGACGCGCAAGGAGATCGGCGTCATCCGCATCTTCGACGAGGAGACCGCCTTCGAGGTGAGCCTCGCCGCCGCCGACCGCTTCATCAAGGGGGCCCGCAAGGCGGACGGCGACGACGTCATCATCGAGCCGATGCCCGGCCAGCCCGCAGAACAATCGAAGCGTCCCGGCCGCGGGCGGCCCTCGGGCGGCCTGCCACCATCCGAAAAGCCCGCACGCGGCCGGAATTTTCGCAATGGACCCGCGCCGGGCAAACCTGCCGATGGCAGGGCGGAGCGCGGCAAAACCGCGTACGAGAAGCCGCGCGAGGCGCGGCCGGCGGGTCAAGGCAAGGGCGAACGCCCGCCGAAAGGCCCGCGTCCGAATACGTTCGAGGGAAGGCCCAAAGGAAAGCCCAAGGGCAAGCCGACCCGACGCACCTGACGGCGTGAGTCGGCTCCTGACGCACTGCGCGGCGCCCGGTATTCAGCTCTATCTGGACCGGGGGCCGTCGTTCAGCCTGCAATCACGCGGCGACGACTGAAGACCAGACAGGCGGCGGCCCAACGGGCCGAATGGGGGTGAAGCTCCTCGCCAGACGCCCTCCCCCTTTTCACCGGACGCCGATAGCGGTCCGTCGAGACCGAGAGGTCATCCTCTGCGTGCGGCACCGCGCAGGGTCGGCAGTCCGATGCCCGCAGCGTCGAACCCGCCGTCCACGGCGAGTTCCTGGCCGGTGATGTAGCTCGCCTTGTCGCCGCACAGGAAGAGCACCGCCTCGGCAAGCTCTTCTTCCAGACCGTAGCGGGCGAGCGGGATGGCGTCGTGATAGTCGGCGCGGATCGCGGGCGAATGCACCTCCTTCGCCATGGCGGTGTCCACAGGCCCCGGCGCCACGGCGTTGACGCGGATGCCGATGCCCGCGAGCTCCACCGCGAGCTGCTTGGTGAGGTGGGCCAGAGCAGCCTTGCTGGTGCCGTAGGCGGCCCGCAGGGTCGAGGCCCGCAGCCCGGAGATGGAGGTGATGTTGACGACGGCCCCGCCGCCCTGCCGCGCAATCAGCGGCGCGGCGGCCTTGGTGCAGTGGAACGGGCCGGACAAATTGACGTCGAGCACGCGGCTCCACTCCGCGTCCGTGGTCTCGAGAATCGGTTTGAACACGGCAATGCCGGCATTGTTGACCAGCGCGTCGAGCCGGCCGAACCGGGCCTCGATCGCCTGCACCGCTTCCGCCACCGCCGCCGCATCCGCCACGTCGCAGACCAGAGCAAGCGTGCGCTCCGGCTCGGCCAGAGCGGCGACCGCCTCCTGCAGAAGCTGGGCCTCGATATCGAGCAGCGCCACCCGCCAGCCATCGGCGAGGAACTTGCGCGCCACGGCAAGGCCAATGCCGCGCGCAGCGCCCGTGACAAGAGCAACCCGGGGTTCCAAGGAGGTGGACATATCGGACATGAGCGCTTCGTGGTGGAGTGAGGTTGGGACCGCTCATATCCCGCCCGCCGGCGAAACGGAATGCCCAGCGTCGATCCACCATGGGATGCCGAACTTTTTCGGGATGATGCGGCTGTCATCCCCCGCCCTTCACGCTACCTTCGCGCACCTGGACGCGCGCAAAGAGCATCTGACGAGGGCGAATGGCGAAAGATGACGTCGAGGGAGAGGGTCTCGACGCCCCTATTCTGCTGGCGGAATGGGAGATGCCTCTGCGCCGCGAGGCCAGCCTGATCGAACGGCTCTCGGAGGTCGATCAAGCCATCGTCCGGCAGCATGGGCACGAGATGCGCCTTGCAACCGGCGAGCCCCTGTTTCGCCAGGGAGAGCGCCACGATGGCATCGTGGTGATCGAGGACGGGCAGATCCGCAGCTTCTATGTGGCGCCCTCGGGACGCGAAATCACGCTGGCCTATTGGTCCAAGGGCCACTTCGTCGGCGGGCCGGATGTCTTCGGCGGCGGCACGCATATGTGGGCCGCGACCGCCATGCGGCCGAGCCGGCTGATGTTCCTGCCCGGCGCAGGCCTGCGGCAGCTCGCGCGACAGGTGCCGGACCTCGCCATCGGGATCATCGACGCCCTCGTCTTCAAGGCGCGCTGCTACTCCGCCTTCGCGCAGATGCTGGGGACGCGATCCGTCGCGCAGCGGCTCGTGCAACTGCTCCAGCACCTCGCCCAGACCTATGGCGTAAAGGACGAGCGCGGCATTCTGATCGCCGCCGCCTTCACCCATGCCGATCTGGCAGCGCTCATCGGGGCAACCCGGCAATGGGTGACGGTGCAGCTCGGCCGGATGCAGCAGGAGGGCATCCTCACCAACCGCCGCGGCCTGATGGTCATCCTGAAGCCCGAAGCGCTCGCCGCGCAGCTGGAACATGCCGGCGAGCGCTGACCGCAGCACGTGGGCTCGCAAGCAACGAATTGCTTTTATATCAAAATTATCGATTTGATAAATATATGGCCGACTGACTAATGTCCGCCCCGAACCCGGCCGCGAAAATGAGCGGACGCCGTTCAAAGGCAATTCCTTTGCAATGGCGAAATCCATCGAACTTCCAATCGGATAACCCGCATTCCGGCAAGTGGCATCCCGCTTGCTGAGCTCTGTTGCGCTTTCGAGGATGCCATGACCGTCGCACTGTCTTCCCAGCCCGCCGCCCTGCCCCTGCGCGACGCGGTTTTGTCCTTCATCACCGAAAAGGCCTGGCTCGATCTCGCCTGCGAGCTGATCCCGGCCGGCCAGCCCGAGGCGGAAAATCCGCTCGACCCGGACCTGCCGGGCGGGAAGGAAGAGGGCATCGCGCTGCTCCTCGCCGACAAGCTCACAGCCCTCGGCTTCACGGTGGACCTGAAGGCTCGCACACCCCACCGGCTCAACGTCATCGCCGACCTTCCCGGCGCGAGTGAGGGGCCATCCCTCATCCTCAACGATCACCTCGACACCTATCCCGCCGGCGACTGGGCGGCCTGGACCATGACCGGCGGTCATCCGTTCAGGCCCACGCGCCACGGCGACCTGCTCTATGCCCGTGGCACATCCGACACCCGCGGCAACCTCGCCTGCACGCTGCTTGCGGTGGAAGCGATCCGGGCCGCCGGCGTGCGCCTCAAGGGCACGCTGAAATGCGTCTACACGGCGGACGAGGAGAAGAACGGGCCGGACGGCTCCATCTTCCTCCTCGACGAATGCGGACTTGCCGCCGACTACACCATCGTCTGCGAGCCCACGGCCTGGACCGCGCCCGATGGCGGCTGGGGCATGGGCATCGCCATCGCCAATTGCGGCAACTTCCTCGTGGAGGTGGAGACCTCCGGCATCAAGACTCATCTGTGGCGGCCCGATACCGGCATCAACGCCATCACCAAGATGATGGAGCTGCTGCCGCAGCTCGAAAAGATGAGCTTCGCCCACACCCCCGCCCCGCACGCGGGCGGCACGCCGCCCATGGTCACGGTGCTGCGCATCGCCGGGGGCGTGCCGCGTGAGATGCAGTTCACGCCGGACAGCTGCAAGGCGGTGCTGGGCGTCGTGGGCATCCTGCCGGGCATGACGCGGGACAGCGTGATGGCGGACATCAACCGCGTGATCGCCGGTGCGCTTGCCGCCGACCCGACCTTGAAGGCCGAGGCCCGGCCTTTCCCCGGCGCGCTGTTCGTGGACGGCACCGGCGAACAGGAGGCGGATGCCGAGCCCGTCCGCTCCCTGCGCAAGGCCTATGGCGAGGTGCTCTCCGGCGAGCCGAAGCTCTACCGCAAGAACGCCTTCAACGACACGATCCGCTTCTCCGAGCGCGGCTTCAAGGCGGTCACCTTCGGCCCCGGTGAAGACGGCTGGGCGCCGGTGAACGAGAGCATCCACATCGGCAAGGCGGTCGCGGCAACCCGCATCCTCGCCCTCACCGTCATGGACCTTCTGGGAGTCGAGGAATGACCGCCGTGGAGACCGCTTCCGAGCGCGCGCAAAGGGCGGCACGGCCGAAGCTGCTGCCGGCGCGGCTGCGGGCCGCCCTGCCCCGCGCACGTCTCCTCACCACCCTCACCGCGGGCTCGCTCTTCGCTCTCTGGTGGCTCGCAGCCCATTATGCGTGGGTGAACCCCCTGTTCCTGCCTTCGCCGAAGGCGGTGTGGGACGCCTTCGTTCGCACCGCGACCGTGGGCTACCAGGGCAGCCTGCTGCACGAGCATCTCATTGCCAGCCTTTACCGCGTGCTGGCGGGCTATGCGCTCGCCTGCCTCGTGGGCATTCCGCTGGGCATCGTCATGGGCCTCAGCCGGGACGTGAAGGCGGTGTTCGATCCGGTGATCGAATTCTACCGGCCGCTGCCGCCGCTGGCGCTCTACACCCTTATCGTCATGTGGCTCGGCATTGGGGACGCCTCCAAGGTCGCCATCCTGTTCCTGGCCGCCTTGCCGCCGCTGACCATCAGCTCCATGCACGCGGCGGCGAGCGTCGATCCGCGCTATGTGAAGGCGGCCAAGAGCCTCGGCGCCAACTCGCGCCAGCTGTTCCGGCACGTCTTCCTGCCCGCCTGCATGCCGGGCATCTGCACCGGCATGCGCATCTCGCTCGGCTTCACCTACACGGTCCTGGTGGCCGCCGAGATCGTCGCCGCCACTGCCGGCCTCGGCTGGATGATCTGGGACGCAAGCAAGTTCCTGCTCGGCGACATCGTCATCATGGGCCTGTTCGTCCTCGCCTTCACCGGCATGGCGCTCGACTTCCTCATCCGCCTCGCCGAACGGGCGCTCACGCCCTGGCGCTTCCGCTGATCCTTATCCCGCCGACTGGAGACTGAGATGAAATCGCTTCGACGCACGGCCTCTTTTCTGCTCGCCGCCGCTTTCTCTTTCGGCCTTTCGGCGGGCGCGCAGGCGCAGCAGAAGCCGGAGGGGATCACCATCGGCTATCTCAACCTCGTCAATGCCCAGCTCGTCACCAAGGCACTGGGCCTGCACGAGAAATCCGGCGTGCCCATCAAGTGGGTCAAGTTCGGCTCGGGCGGCGACATGAATCGCGCCGTGGCCGCGAACCAGGTGGATTTCGGCGGCGTCGGCAATCCGCCCTTCACCATCGGCGCCACCCGCGCCTTGCCCTACAAGGGCATCTTCGTGCTGAACATGCTCGGCCCGGTGGAATCCCTCGCCGTGCGCTCGGACAAGAACATCAAGTCCCTGAAGGACCTCGCCGGCAAGACGGCGGCCGCCCCCTTCGGCTCCACCACCCACTATCTGTTCATCGCCGCCCTGAAGGAGGCGGGGGTGAACCCCACCGACGTGAAGCTCATCGACCTGTCGCCCTCCGATGCCGTCGCCGCCTGGCTGCGCAAGGACATCGACGCGGCCTGGATCTGGGAGCCCAACCTCGACAAGATCGTGAAGAACGGCGGCGAGATTTTCCTCACCAGCGGCGAGATGGCGAAGCGCGGCTACCCCACCTGGGACGTGGGGGTGGTGATGAACGACTTCGCCGCCAAGTATCCCGAGCAGGTGGTCGCCTATGTGAAGGCGGAATGCGAGGGCATCGACTACTGGCTGAAGCACCCGAAGGAGACGGTGGACATCATCGCCAAGGAATTGTCCCTGCCGCCCGAGGACGCCGAGCGCATGATGAAGGGCACCACCATGGTGCCCTGCCCCGAACAGATCACGAAGGACTATCTCGGCACGCCCGGCCAGATCGGCCAGTTCGCCGACACGGTGCTCGCCACCGCGACCTTCCTGAAGGACCAGGGGCGGCTCCCCTCGGTGATGGACCGGGCGGGCTACGCGGCCTTCATCGATCCGTCCTTCCTCGCGAAGGCGCTCGGCAAATGAGCGCCGTCCGGGATGCGATGTCGATGTCCCCTCCTCTTCCCGTGCCCACGCACCTCGCCCCGACGCCGGGGCGCGGGCGGCTGCAGCTGAAGGATGTGTCCATCGCCTATGGAGACGGCGCGGCGCGGCGCACGGTGGTGGAGCGCTTCAACCTTGACGTGGAGCCGGGCGAATTCGTCTGCGTGCTCGGCCCGTCCGGCTGCGGCAAGTCCACGGTGCTCAATGCGGTGGCGGGCTTCGTGACCGCCGCGCGCGGGCTTCTGGAGGTGGATGGCGAGACCATCCAGGGCCCCGGCGCAGACCGGGGCATGGTGTTTCAGCAGGCGACGCTGTTCCCCTGGAAAAGCGTGCTGGAGAACGTCGCCTTCGGCCCCCTCATGTCCACCGGAAGCACCTCGACGGCCGAGCAGACGGCACGGACCTTCCTGTCCCTGGTGGGGCTGGCATCCTTCGAGAAGCACTATCCGTCCGAGCTGTCGGGCGGCATGCAGCAGCGGGTCGGCATCGCGCGGGCGCTCGCCAACTATCCCCGCGTGCTGCTCATGGACGAGCCGTTCGGCGCGCTGGATGCCCAGACGCGGGCGATGATGCAGGAAGCGCTCCTGAACATCTGGGCGGAGTTCCGCACCACCGTGCTGTTCATCACCCACGACATCGAGGAAGCCATCTTCCTCGGCGACCGCGTGGTGGTGATGAGCGCCAATCCCGGTCGCATCGTCGCCGACATCCGCGTGGACATTCCGCGCCCTCGCACGCCGGAGGTGCAGTTCTCGGAGACGTTCCTCGCCATCAAGCGGGAATGTTTCGCGCATATCCGGTCGGAGACGCTGAAGGCGTTCGCCCACCAGCAGAACGCCACGGCGCTGTCGTGATCGCCTGAGGGGACGGGATGCGATTGCCCCGGCCCCGTCGCACGCTCGCTCGTAGCCCCCGCCTTCGCACGCTGGTGTTCGGCGGAGGGGCTATACGGTGTCTGCGAGCCTCGACCCTCTCAGTCCTCTGCCTGAAACTGCCGGGCAAGGCCCGCCACCACACCATCGCGTCCCGCAAGAGAGATGAAGCTGAGCGAAGAGGGCAGCCCCGCCCGGGCCGGGACGCCGGGCGCCGCGACGGCGCACAGGTCCATGGGGTTCACGAAATAGGTGTAGGTGCCCATCGTTGCGTTGCGCACCATGGGGTCCGCCAGCATCTCGTCGATGGTGTAGATGGTCGGCACTGTCGGCACCACGAACGCGGCATAGTCGGCGAGCGCGATTTCCGCGGCGCGCTTCAGCTCCCGCATCCGGTAGATCGTCTCGAAGGCCTGCTTGGCGGAATAGTCCCGCCCCGGCTCGATGGCGGCGAGCGCCGCGGGGTGGATCGCTTCGCGATGGGCCGTGATGACCTCGTCATACTCGACGAGCCGTTCAGCCACGAGCGCCGACTGGAACACCAGCCGCCCGGCCTCCTCGAAGGGGGAATAATCGATCTCCTCCAGCGCGTAGCCGAGCCCGCGCAGGCGATCGAGATTGGTGTCGAACGCGGCCTCGGCGGCCGCGTCGCCGAAGAAGCGCATCTGGTCCCGGCGCGGAATGGCGAGGCGCGTGGAAGGCGCCGGCATGGGCGCGGTCCCGATGGTGTCCGCATCGCGGCGGCTCCAGGGATCGAGCGGGTCATAGCCGGCGATCAGGCCGAGGACTTCGCTCGCGTCGTCCACATTGGCCGCGAAGATGGGGATGCAGTCCAGCAGGCGGCTGTTGTAGACGGCGCCGCGCGTGCTCACGAGCCCGAGCGAGGGCTTCAGCCCAACGATGCCGTTGCAGGCCGCGGGAACACGTCCCGAGCCGCCGGTGTCGCTGCCCAGCGAGAAGGAAACGATGCCGGCCGCCACGGCGACGCCGGAGCCGGAGCTGGACCCGCCGGGGATGAAATCGGGGTCGAGCGCATTGCGGCACAGGGGATCGGGGCTGCGCGTGCCGTTCAGGCCCGTCGCGAACTGGTCCATGGTGTTCTTGCCGATGAGCACCGCCCCGGCGGCCTCCAGGCGGCTGATGGCCAGCGCGCTTTCCTCCGGCGCCATGGCGACCACGGGGCAGTTGAGCGTCGTCGCCATCCCCGCCACGTG
Organism: Xanthobacter sp. SG618; assembly: GCF_012932745.1. Lineage (NCBI taxonomy): Bacteria > Pseudomonadati > Pseudomonadota > Alphaproteobacteria > Hyphomicrobiales > Xanthobacteraceae > Xanthobacter > Xanthobacter sp. SG618. The sequence continues at coordinate 437,409 of NZ_JABBHL010000004.1, forward strand.
CAGATTGTCCTTCACCGCGAAGGTGAGGCCGAGCAGCGGGAGCGCCTCGCCGGCCCGCGCGCGGGCAGCGGCGGCAGCCGCATTCCTCTCCACCTCTGCACGGGGGACCAAAGCGGTGAAAATGCCATCCCCTGCGGCCGCCTGGGCGCGATCCGCCGCATCAAGCACCAGCGCCACCGGATCGGCGCCATCGGCGAGAGCGGCACGGGCGGTCGCGAAGCCGCTGCGCGGAGGGCGGACGGTGGGGGCAACCTTGTCAAGCATCGTGGGTCCCTTCGAAGGCCTTCTGGCTCTGCTGTCGGATGAGGTCGAGACACTCCCGGCGAAGTGCCTGGAAGCGGGCACCCAGTGTTGTTTCAATGGTGCGCGGACGCGGAAGGTCCACGGCAAGGTCGCGGACGATACGCCCCGGCCCCGCCGACATGACGAGCACCCGGTCCGCCAGCAGCACGGCCTCGTCGATATCGTGCGTAACGAAGAGGATCGTGGTGTCCAGTTGCGCCCACAGCCGGAGCAGGCCCTCCTGCATCACCGTGCGGGTCTGGGCATCCAGCGCGCCGAACGGCTCATCCATCAACAGGATGTTCGGCCGGTTGGCGAGCGCGCGGGCGATGGCGACGCGCTGCTGCATACCGCCCGAGAGCGTGTGCGGAAGGGCCTTGGCGGACCGCGAAAGGCCGACCATCTCGATCAGCTCGTCGGCGATGGCGCCGGCGTCGGCGCGCGATTTTCCGGCCATGCGCGGGCCATGCGCCACGTTCGCCCGCACCGACTTCCAGGGGAACAGCCGGGGCTGCTGGAACACGACGCCGCGATCCGGCCCCGGCCCCGTGACGACCTTCGTGCCCACCACCACCTCGCCCTCATAGGGCGTCTCGAAGCCGGCAACGGCATTGAGGAGGGTGGACTTTCCGCAGCCGGACGGCCCCAGCAGGCAGATGAACTCGCCGCGGCGCACCTGAAAGGACACCCGGTCGACGGCGGGAACGAGTTCGCCGCCATCCCGCTCAAACGCGATGGTGACATCGCGCACGTCGATCTCGACCTCGCCGGCCTCCCTCAACGGGACAGGCACGGGCTTGCGGATCATGGAAATGATGCTCATCGCCACCACACCAGGCGCTGCGCCAGCATCGCGAAACAGCGATCGGCGATGAAGGAGATGAGGCCCAGCGCCGCGAGGCCGGCGAAGACGAGGCCGGTCTGCATGTTCTGCTGGGCCAGCTGGATGCGATAGAAGATACCGGCGAAGGCGCCCGCCAGCTCCGCCGCCACCAGCGTGTAGAAGGAAATGCCCACCGCCGTGCGCAGGCCCACGACGATGAAGGGCAGCGCGCTCAGCAACACCACCTCGCCCACCAGTCTGCGGCGTGGCGTGCCCAGCATCTGGGCGGCGCGCACCAGCCCCTGATCCACCTTCTGGACGCCGAGATGGGTGGACAGCCAAACGGTGAAGAACACGCCCCAGACGATCAGGAAGACCTTCCCGCCCTCCGACAGCCCGAACCACAGGATGACGATGGAGACGAAGGCGATGGGCGGGATAGGCCGCAGCACCTGAAACAGCGGGCCGAGCAGCCCGGAGAAGAAGGCGGAGCGACCCGTGAGCAGGCCGCATCCCACGCCGACGACGGACCCGACGAAATAGCCGGTCGCCACGCGCTTCAGGCTCGCCACCGCGTCCTCGACGAACAAGCCGCTCGTGACCCATTCCATCGCCGCGCGCGCAACTTCGGTGGGCGCGGGAAAGAGGATGGGATTGACGATCCTCGCCTGCGCGATCAGTTGCCAGACCATCAGGAAAAGCGGGATGGAGACGAGCCCCACCGCCATGTTGATCCGCTGGCTCAGCCGGGCACTGCGCCGCCGCTTCGCCCCCGCGGCGGGGAGCGCGCCTGCCCCGCGTGGGGAGAGCGCCACCGGGGTGGAGATGTCAGCCATGATGCCGGCGCTTCAGTTGAGCTTGTAGGTGACGCGGGCGGCATCCAGCGCACGCAGGGGTTCGGGAAAGAGAACCACGGCGAAGTCCGGCACGCCGGTCACGCCGGGCGGATGGTTCTTTGTATCGAGACGCCACTGGGCATGGGCCTTGAGGGCATCGATCTGCTTCGCCCCGATCCCGACCTGATAGACATAGTCGCTCCAAATCGGCTTCAGATCCTCCGGCTTCATGCCCACGGCCTTCGAGACGACCTCGATCGCCTCTTCGGGATGCGCCTTCACCCAGGCTTCGGCGGCAATGAGCGCTGCGAGGAATTTGGAAACGATCTGCGGATTGGCCTTCAGGTAGTCCTGCATCACCACGATGTTGAAGGTCTCGGAATAGACGCCCTTGGTATCGAGCAGCGCGACATCGTCGCCGAGCGCCTTCCTGCCGTTGGCGATGTGCGGCTCCCAGGTGTCGTAGGCATCGATGCTTCCGGCCGACAGCGCGGGCAGCATCTCCTGGGGCTTCAGATTGACCAGCGTGACGTCCTTGCTGGTGAGGCCCGCTTTCTTCAGCAATTCGGTCGTGTAGACCTCGCTGCCGGTCCCGGCGGTGTAGGCGATCTTCTTGCCCTTGAGATCGGCGAACGACTTGATGGATGCCTTCTTCGCCGTCAGGGTCTTGATGTCCGAATATTCCATGCCCGTCACGAATGCGATGGGCTGGCCGGCCATGGCGGCCGCCGTGACCGGTGCTTCTGCCGTGGTGGCGATATCGGCGCCGCCCCCGATCACCGTGTCGAGGGCCTGCTTGCCACTGGTGAAGTTGCTCACCGAGATGTCGAGGCCTTCCTTCTCGAACAGCCCCTGCGCCTTGGCGACGATGGTGAGGGCCGAGATGGGCGCCAGATTCTGCGCGAGGCGGGCTTTCAGAAGTTCTACCGCTCCCAGGCTGGAGACGGGCGTCAAGAATATCGCGGCGGCAATAACGCTGCAGAACTTGAAATGCTGCATGGCCCGGTCTCTCTTCTGCAGTCTGAGGATGCAGCCATCGAGCGCGTCCCGGCCCCGCTTTAGAAGCAATTAATTGCTGACTGCAGACCTTGGGGGTCCCTGTCGGGCAAGAGCCACCGCCGTGGACGGCGCCATGATGGACGAGCCGGCGCGGGCGCGCGTGGCCGGCTGATCGAGCCCGTCGCTGCCACGACCTGCGCCGCACCATTTTGTCCGGGGACGTGCCGATCGGAAAAAGGCCATGCCGATGCCGGAGGCCGCCGTCCGGCAGATCGCGGAACGGCCGCCTGCATGAACGGAGTTGGAACTCCTTCGCGCTTCAACGCGACAGCAAATCCCCTAACGCCATTGCCCGCCGAGGATGGCCGTGAGCTCCTGGCCGGCGGCCACGAGCACGGGGGACATGATGGCGATCTGAGAGGGCGTGAAGCGGGTGCGCGGGCCGGAGATCGTCAGCGCGCCCGCAAGGGCGATGCCGCCGGAAAAAACCGGCACCGAGATGGCCGCTGTTTCCGTGTCCCGCTCCCCTTGAGACACCAAGGGCAGATTCGCGAGCAGCGTCCGACGCTCCGCCATGTCCCGGGTCCGCGAGAAGGCCGTCAGCACGTGCCCGGCGGCGCCCTTGTCGAGGGCAAGCACGTCGCCCTCGCGGATATGGTCGCGGATGGGCTGATTGGAATCTTCCCGGAACAGGCAGACCCGCACCGGCCCGTCGCGATGGAAGAACGAAGCGCTCTCCCCGGTCTCCCGCACCAGCTCGCGCAGGATGGGGCGGACGTGCCGGTCGAGCCTGAAACTGCGCTGGTAGAGGCTGCCGAGCCGCATCACCTCGAAGCCCAGTGCGTAGGTCTTGTCCGGCATTCGCACCAGGCATCCGGCGCGCTCCAGCGAGACCGCAAGGCGCAGGAGAGTGCTCTTGTAGAAGCCCGTCCGCTCGGACAGCTCGTGAAGGCTGAGGGCCGTGTCGCCATCCCGAAATGCACCGAGGATGCGGAAGGCGCGGTCCACCGCCTCCACCCCGCCTGCGGACTTCGCGTCCTTCTCCACGTCTGAAGACATCCCGCCCCCGTTCATGCCGACGCACGCCTCCACGGCGGTTGACACGCCTGACCCGCGACGATAGTTCTACTAGAAAGAAACTAGTTCTGTCTAGCAGAATTTTGGGGAGGAAAGAGTGGAGCGCTACCAGCTCTTTATCGACGGCACGTGGTGCGATCCGGCATCGGGCGCGTGGTTCGAGACCAGCGAGCCCTTCTCGGGAGAGGCGTGGGCGCTGATCCCGCGCGGCACCGCCGCCGATGCCGACCGCGCCGTCGAGGCCGCCCACCGCGCCTTCCTCTCGCCGGAATGGTCCTCGCTCACCGCCACCCAGCGCGGCGCGCTGCTGCGCAAGCTCGCGGGCCTGATCGAGGAGAATGTGGACCTGCTCGGCAGGATCGAGCAGCGCGACAACGGCAAGCTCATGGCCGAGGTCGCGGGCCAGGTCCGCAACGTCGCACAGTGGTTCCACTATTATGCGGGGCTCGCCGACAAGGTCGGCGGCGACGTGGTGCCGATCAACAAGGCGGACGTCTTCAACTATACGAAGCTGGAGCCGCTGGGCGTGGTGGTGGCCATCACCCCGTGGAACTCGCCCCTGGCGCTTACGACCTGGAAGATGGCGCCCGCGCTGGCGGCCGGAAACACCATCGTCATCAAGCCCTCGGAATACACCTCCGCCTCGCTGCTGGAGCTGGCCAAGCTCGCGGAAAAGGCAGGCTTTCCGAAGGGCGTCGTGAACGTGGTGACCGGCTTCGGCCCCGAAGTCGGCGAGCCTCTGGTCCGCCACCCGCTCACCGCCAAGGTGGCCTTCACCGGCGGCGACATCGGCGGGCAGAAGGTGAACGAGGCGGCCGCCCCCGGCCTCAAGAAGGTGACGCTCGAACTCGGCGGCAAGTCGCCGAACATCGTGTTCGACGATGCCGACCTTGAGCAGGCGGTGAAGGGGGCGGTGGCTGGCGTGTTCGGCGCCTCCGGCCAGACCTGCATGGCGGGCTCCCGCCTGCTGCTGCAGGAGAGCATCCACGATGCCTTCCTCGCCCGCCTGATCGAGGTGGTGAAGGACGCGAAGATCGGCGATCCCGCGCTCATGGAGACGCAGGTGGGGCCCATCGCCACCCGCGCCCAGTTCGAGAAGATCCTGCGCATGATCGACATGGGCAAGGAGGACGGCGCCACCCTCGCGCTCGGCGGCCATGCCCTGTCCGGCCCGGGCTACGGCCAGGGGCAGTTCGTGGCACCCACCATCTTCACCGGCGTGCGCAACGACATGCGCATCGCCCAGCAGGAAGTGTTCGGCCCTGTGGTCTGCGTGCTGAAGTTCAAGGACGAGGACGAGGCATTGGCCATCGCCAACGACGTGCCCTTCGGCCTCGCCGCCGGCGTGTGGACCAAGGACCTGCATCGCGCCCTGTGGTGCGTCGATCGCCTGAAGGCCGGCACGGTCTGGGTGAACAACTATCGCTCCACCAGCTTCGCCACCCCCTTCGGCGGCTACAAGCGCTCGGGCCTTGGTCGCGAGGGCGGCGTGGAGGCGATCAAGGAATATCTGCAGACCAAGAGCGTGTGGATCACCACCAAGCCCAACCGCTCCAACCCCTTCATCCTGGGCTGAGAGGGCGCCGTGACATCCTCTCCCGATCCTGGCCAGTGGTGGCGCACCGCCATCATCGACATCGCGCCCGGCGCCATCCGCGTCCGGGGCTATGCAATCGAGGACCTCATCGGCTTTGTCTCCTTTCCGGAGATGATCTGGCTGATGTTGCGCGGCGACCTGCCGAGCGCCGATCAAGCGGCGCTGCTTGGCGCGGTGCTGGTGGCGGCGGTGGATCACGGTCCACAGGCGCCCTCCATCGCCATCGCCCGCATGGCCATGACCTGCGGTGTGGGGGTGAACAACGCCATGGCATCGGCCGTGAATGCACTCGGCGATGTCCATGGCGGCGCCGGCCAGCAATGCATGGAGCTGTATGCCGCCGTCGATGGCCGGGCCGGACACGGCATCGCCCTCGATGCCGCCGCCGGTGCGGAGATCGGTGCCCGCCTGCTGCGGCGCGAGCATGTGCCGGGTTTCGGCCACCGCTTTCATCCGGTGGACCCGCGAGCGGGGCGGCTGCTCGCGCTGGTGGACGAAGCGGTGGCGCGGGGCGCTGTCACGGGCCGTTTCGCCGCCATCGGCCGCGCGGTGGAAGATGCGCTCGCGACGGCCAAGGGCAAGCGCCTGCCCATGAATATCGACGGTGCAACCGCCGTCGTCCTGTCCGAGCTCGGCTTCGCGCCGGAGGAGGGCCGCGGGCTGTTCATCCTCTCCCGATCGGTGGGCATCCTCGCCCACGCCATGGAGCAGAAGGCGCAGGGCGGCCGCATCAAGGGGCCGATGCCGCCTGCGGTGCCCTACGCCTACGACGGCGCGGGGCCGCGTGCCCTCCCCCGCACGACCACCAAGGCGGGAGGGACCACGCCATGATCCGTGAGAAGCACCTGCCCCTTGCCGGCATCCGCGTGCTCGACTTCGGGCATACGGTCATGGGCCCGTCCTGCGCCATGATCCTCGCCGATCTCGGCGCCGACGTGCTGAAGATCGAGCCGGCTCCGGGCGGTGACCCCACCCGCCAGCTCCAGGGCTTTGGCATGGGCTATTTCGGTTATTTCAACCGCAACAAGCGCTCCCTGGCGGTGGATCTGAAGAGCGATGCGGGCCGCGAGATCGCCCGCCGCCTCATCAAGGGCGCCGACGTGCTGGTGGAGAACTTCGCCCCCGGCACCATGGGTCGCCTCGGGCTCGATGCGGAGACCGCCACCACCCTCAATCCCCGGCTCGTCTATGCCAGCCTGAAGGGGTTCCTCGATGGCCCCTATGCCCACCGCCTCGCCCTCGACGAGGTCGTGCAGATGATGTCCGGCCTCGCCTACATGACCGGGCCGAGCGGCCGGCCCCTGCGGGCGGGGACATCGGTGGTGGATATTGCGGGCGGCATGTTCGCCGTCATCGCCATCCTCGCCGCGCTGCGCGAGCGCGAGGCGACCGGCGAGGGACAGGTGGTGGAGGCCGCGCTGTTCGAGACCACCGTCTTCCTCATGGGGCAGCACCTCGCCTATGCGGCGCAGACCAACGAGCCCATTCCGCCCATGCCCGAGCGCGTCTCGGCCTGGGCGGTCTACGAGCCTTTCGCGCTCAGGGACGGGCGCCAGATCTTCGTCGGCATCACCACCGACGGGCACTGGCAGCGCTTCTGCGCGCTGGTCGGCTGGCAGGACATGCTCGCCGATGCCAGCCTTGCCACCAATAACGGCCGCGTCGCCGCGCGCGGACGCATCCTGCCCTGCTTCGCCTGCCTGTTCGGGTCGCTGACGCAGGACGAGGCCGTGGCGCTCTGCGAGAAGGCCCGCATTCCCTTCGCGCCCATCGCCCGGCCGGAGGACCTGTTCCACGATCCCCACCTCGCCGCCACCGGCGGCCTGATGCCGACGCGCCTGCCCAACGGCGTGGAAACGCGCCTGCCACGCCTGCCCATCCACATGGGCGAGGCGGACCTCTCGCTGCGCAGCGACCCGCCGGAGGTGGGAGCCGATACGGCCGACGTCCTCGAAGCCCTCGGCTATGCGCCGGACACCATCGCCGCGCTGGCGCGGGAAGGCGTCGTCGCCATGGGCACCGCCGCGTCCCGCTGAAGCCGAACAAAGACAATCAAACTCCGGGAGGAGAACATGCCAGTGACAGCAAAAGGCCCGGACCTGCTCGTAGTGGGCTGCGGCATCGCCGGGCTCAGCGCGGCCGTGTCCGCCCTCGAGGGCGGGCTTTCGGTGACGCTGCTCGAGCGCGCGCCGGAAGAGGAGTTCGGCGGCAACACGCGCTGGACCGAAGCCTATATGCGCATGAAGAACGACAGCGAGATCTCCGACGATTTCGAGGAGCATTTCGCCGCCAATGCCGGCCCCAATCTCGATCCCAACGTCCTGACCGAAGTAGCCCGCCCCTATGCGGACTGGCCGGCGGTGGTGAAGGCCCATCCCTTTCCGGACCCCGAGGTCATCTCCACCTTTGCCGCCGAGGTGCCGCCGACCATCGCCTGGCTGAAGGGCTTCGGCCTGAAGTTCGGCCCCCAGCCCATCTATCTCCTCACCCAGAACACCACGCGCATCGCCGCGCAGGGCGGTGGCCTCGCGCTCATCGAGCGATTGATGGCCGAGGCGAAGCGGCTTGGCGCCGAGGTGCGCTTCCGCACCACCGCGACCGCCTTGCTGCGCGATGCCGACGGGCGCGTCGCGGGTGTCGCCGTCACCGGTCCGGACGGGCGGCGGGAGGAGCTCCGCGCGGGCGGAACCGTGTTCGCCTCGGGCGGCTTCCAGGGCAATCCGGAGATGATGACCCGCTATATCGGCCAGAAGGCGGCCAACATCCGGCCCGTGGCCCGGGGCGGCTACTACAATCGCGGCGAGGGCATTCGCATGATGCTGGAGGCCGGCGCGGCCCCCGCCGGGGAGTTCGGCTCCTACCACGCCGAACCGGTGGATCCCCGCTCGCTCCAGGCCGAGGCGGTGGTGTTCATCTATCCCTACGGCGTGCTCGTGAACCGCGACGGCCGGCGCTTCCTCGACGAGGCGCCCGGCACGGTGGATGCCCACTACGACAATATCGGCCGGGCCATCGCCGACCAGCCGGGCGGCATCTCCTGGGTCATCTTCGACGCCAAGGTGGAGAACATCCCGCGCTGGCGCACCTCCATCCGCTCGGATGTTCCGGCGGTGGAGGCGCCCACGCTGGAAGCGCTGGTGGAAAAGCTGGGGCTGCCGGCCGAGACCCTCGCCACCCTCGCCGCCTTCAACGCCGCCTGTCCGGACGAGAGCGGCGACTTCACGCCCTTCGCCATCGACCACCGGGCGACCACGGGCCTTGAGCCCCGCAAGTCGCACTGGTGCCGGCGGATCGAGACGGCGCCGTTCCGCGCCTATCCGATCATCTCCACCGCCTGCTTCACCTTCGGCGGCGTGAAGGTGAATGCCTCGGCCCAGGTGCTGGACGGCGATGGCAAGGTCATTCCCGGCCTTTACGCCGCCGGCGAGACGGTGGGCCTCTATCACCAGGTCTATACGGGCTCGACCTCCGTGCTGCGCGGCGCCGTGTTCGGCCGCCTCGCCGGCCTCAACGCCGCGGCCAAATACGCGCCGCGCCTGAAGACGGCGCTCTGAACCAGATATAAGAGGGAGGACAACAATGAAAAAGACGATGCTGGCGGCCGCATGCGCGGTGGCCATCGCCCTGCCGCTCGCCGGCGCCCGGGCCCAGTCCTATTCGGACGGGGTGGTGAAGATCGGCATCCTGACCGACCTGTCCGGCCAGCTGTCCGATTCCACCGGCGCCGGGTCCATCCTTGCGGCGGAAATGGCGGTGGCGGACTTCGGCCCCATCGAGGGCGCGAAGGTGGAGATCATCTCCGCCGACCACCAGAACAAGGCCGACATCGGCGCCGCGACCGCACGCAAATGGTACGAGGTGGATGGCGTGGACGCCATCATGGACGTGCCCAACTCCGCCGTGGCGCTGGCCGTGCAGCAGATCACGCGGGAGAAGGACCGCATTGCCATCTTCTCTTCGCCCGCCTCCTCGGACCTCACCGGCAAGGCCTGCTCTCCGAACGGCATCCACTGGACCTATGACACCTACGCACTCGCCCACGTGACTGGCGATGCGGTGGTGGCCTCCGGCCTGAAGAACTGGTTCTTCCTGACCTCCGACTATGCCTTCGGCCATGCGCTGGAGCGTGACACCGGAGCTGTGGTCCAGACGGCGGGGGGCAAGGTCTATGGTTCGGTACGGATGCCGGCCAATGCGCCGGATTTCTCATCCTTCCTGCTGCAGGCCCAGAGTTCGAAGGCCGAGGTCGTCGCCCTCGCGACGGCCGGCCTCGATACGCAGAACGCCATCAAGCAGGCCGCGGAGTTCGGCCTTGCGGAATCAGGCAAGACCATTGCGGCCCTGCTCCTCGCCGATACAGAGGTGCACGCCCTCGGCCTCAAGGCCACGCAGGGCATCCGCCTCACCGCCCCCTTCTACTGGGACATGAATGACGGCACCCGCGCCTTCGCCTTGCGCTTCTACGAGAAGCGCAAGGCCATGCCCACCTTCTATCAAGCGGGGGTCTATGGCGCGGTGACCCATTATCTGAAGGCCGTGAAGGCGGCGAAGACCGATGCCGCGGGCCCGGTGATGGCGAAGATGAAGGACACGCCCGTCAACGATTTCATGACGAAGGACGGCAAGGTGCGCGAGGACGGCCGTGTCATTCGCGACATGTACCTGTTCCAGGTGAAGACTCCAGCGGAGTCCAAGGCGCCGTGGGACTATTACAAGCTCGCGGCGACCGTTCCCGGCGACCGGGCCTTCCGCCCCCTCGCCGAAAGCGAATGCCCGCTGGTTAAGAAGATGTAGGGCGACAGTACCAAGGGGGCCGGAGCCGTTCTGCTCCGGCCCATTCCTGGCTTTCGGAGCAATCGCCCCCGCCCGTAGCGACGCATGTCTGTCGCGCTGGGTCACGGGTACGGATGTGAGGAGGGCCCGCAGGCTTGCGCGCTTGCCGCTCGGCGGCGCGCATCTGCCTCTTACGCGCCCTCCCCCGCCAAGCGCAAAGGTGCGGGCCTTCACCGAGGCGCATACGTCCATCGGTGAATACCTCGTGTGGGCATCACAATCGATGGACGATTGATGGGCGCCACCCCGCCATAGGCCGGCACTGGCCGTTCCACCAAGTCCTGACGCTCCCATCCGGCAATGTGCCCTTGAACGGGCCAGATCCGCCGTGCCCGGGGCTTGTCGTTTTCCGCGGAATGGCGTACTTAACATCTCAATAAATCTTGAGATGTTGACTCATGGATGAATCGAGTGCCCTCGCCTCCTTCGCTGCGCTGTCTCAGGAAACCCGTCTCCGCGTGGTGCGCCTTCTGGTGCAGGCCGGTCCGGAGGGGCTGCCTGCTGGCGCCATCGGCGAGGCCATGGATGGCGCTTCCTCCTCCCGCATGTCCTTTCACCTGAACCATCTGGAGCAGGCCGGACTGGTGCGCTCGCGGCGGGAAGGGCGATCCATCATCTACAGCGCCGTCTACCCTGCCCTTTCCGATCTCGTGGCCTTCCTGATGCGCGATTGCTGCAACGGGCATCCCGAGGTCTGCGCCCCCGCCGTTGCTGCCTTGTCCTGCGCCTGCGAACCCAAGACTGAGGACACCCATGCCTGACACGAGCTCCGATCACGTGTTCAACGTGCTGTTCCTGTGCACCGGCAATTCCGCCCGCTCGATCCTCGCGGAAAGCATCCTCTCGAAGGACGGGGCCGGCCGGTTCCGCGCCTTCTCGGCCGGGAGCGCCCCCAAGGGCGAGGTGAACCCGATCGCCATCCGGACGCTGAATGCCTTCGGCTACCCGACCTATGGCTTTCGCTCCAAGAGCTGGCTCGAATTCGCCGAGCCGAACGCGCCGGTGATGGATTTCGTCTTCACCGTCTGTGACAACGCCGCCGGCGAAGCCTGCCCCATCTGGCCGGGGCAACCGATGACGGCCCATTGGGGCATCGAGGACCCCGCCGCGGTGGAGGGCAGCGACATCGTCCGGGAAGCGGCCTTCAACGCCGCCTTCCGCTATCTCAAGAACCGCATCTCGGTGTTCACGGCGTTGCCGATCACCAAGCTCGACCGCCTCGCCCTCGGTACCAAGCTGCGCGAGATCGGCCGCCTCGAAGGTGGCACCGATCCGCGCTCCGACGTGGCCTGAGCTATGGACGTCATCATCTATCACAACCCGGATTGCGGCACCTCGCGCAACACGCTGGCGATGATCCGGAATGCCGGGATCGAGCCGCATGTAATCCAGTACCTGAAGACGCCGCCAACCCGCGCGCGGCTCGAGGATCTCATCAGTCGCGCCGGTCTTTCCGTTCGCGAGACGCTGCGCGAGAAGGGCACGCCGTATGCGGAACTCGGACTGGGCGATCCCGCCCTTTCCGACGACGCCCTGCTCGACGCCATGATGGCCCATCCCATCCTCATCAACCGTCCTTTCGTGGTCTCGCCTTTGGGTGTGCGCCTGTGCCGTCCGTCCGAACGGGTGCTCGATCTGCTGCCGCAGCAGCAGGGCGCCTTAACCAAGGAGGATGGCGAGCGCGTGGTGGACGAGGCCGGCCGGCGCATCGCCGGCTGAGTATGGAGATCAGCAATGTCCCTGTTTGAGCGGTATCTCACCGTGTGGGTCGGATTGTGCATCGTCGCGGGCGTGCTGCTCGGCCATCTGGCGCCGTCGGTCTTCCACGCCATCGGGGCCGTGGAGATCGCGCAGGTGAACCTGCCGGTGGCCGTGCTGATCTGGCTGATGATCGTGCCCATGCTGCTGAAGATCGATTTCGCCGCCCTCGGCGAGGTGGGCCGGCACTGGCGCGGCATCGGCGTGACACTGTTCGTCAACTGGGCGGTGAAACCCTTCTCCATGGCCCTGCTCGGCTGGCTGTTCATCGGCTGGCTGTTCCGGCCTCTGCTTCCGGCAGACCAGATCGACAGCTACATCGCCGGCCTCATCATCCTCGCCGCCGCGCCCTGTACCGCCATGGTTTTCGTGTGGTCGAACCTCACCAAGGGCGAGCCGCATTTCACACTGTCGCAGGTGGCGCTGAACGACGCCATCATGGTGGTCGCCTTCGCGCCCATCGTCGCCCTGCTGCTGGGCCTCTCCGCCATCACGGTGCCATGGGGCACGCTGGTGCTGTCCGTGGTGCTCTACATCGTCATTCCAGTCATCGTCGCGCAACTGCTGCGCCGCCGGCTGCTGGCGCACGGCGGGCAGGCGGCGCTGGACGGCCTGCTGGCCCGTCTCGGACCGCTCTCACTCGTGGCACTTCTGGCGACGCTGGTGCTGCTCTTCGGCTTCCAGGGCGAGGCGATCATCGCCCAGCCGCTGGTCATCGCACTGCTGGCGGTGCCGATCCTGATCCAGGTCTATTTCAACGCCGGCCTCGCCTATTTGCTGAACCGCGCCACAGGCGAGGCGCACTGCGTCGCCGGGCCCTCTGCACTGATCGGGGCGTCGAACTTCTTCGAGCTGGCCGTGGCCGCGGCCATCTCGCTGTTCGGCTTCACCTCCGGAGCGGCGCTCGCCACGGTGGTGGGCGTGCTGATCGAGGTGCCCGTGATGCTCTCGGTGGTCTGGATCGTGAACCGCTCCAAGGGCTGGTACGAGCGAACAGCCGAGGCCGGGAAAATCCGGCCAGCCGACTAATTCGGGAATTGCCGAAGTCGTCCTTGATCCAGTGTGACGTTCGCTCTAGCCCCACATGAGCACCAAAGGACGGAGCGCAGCCGAGCCGGCCTGAAAAGACCGTGCTGCGGACCATCTACGCCACTTCGGCACCAAGACGGACCTCCTGTCTCCGCAGTTTCCCACGTCTTGATACTGCTTCCGCGGCGCGGCGGCTTCAGACTCGCGCCGGGTCGAAACCGCAGCGCGGGACCGAGCCGCCGTTGCCGAACTACCGGTTCACCGCGCCGCTGCGGAACGTCAACACCATCGCAGCTCCGAGCACGAGGATGCCCGCAAGGCTGTAGAGGGCGACACTGCCACCATCCACGACGTGATCGCGCAGCCACCCGATGGCGAACGGCGCCGCGAACCCGCCCAGGGCGAGAGCGGAATTGATGAGGGCGAGCCCGCCCGCCAGGGCCTGAGGTCCGAGAACGAGGCCCGGCAGCGTCCAGAACGTCGCGACCGCCGTGCTGATTCCGGCCACGCCCAGGGTCAGTCCGACCAGCACCCTGTGAAGATCGCCGCCGGACTTGACCGCCAGGACGATCCCGAGGGCTCCCATCAGGATCGGCACGACGAGATGAAGACGTCGCTCCCGGAAGCGATCCGACGACCAGCCCGCAGCCATGATGACGACGATGGAGAACAGGTGGGGGATGGCGGAGAGGAGACCGATGGACGTATTCGACCCCGCGCCGGCCTCCTTCAGCAAGGTCGGCATCCAGAACGCAATTCCAAGAAAGCCGGCTCCCAGCGAGAAATATACGAAGGTCAGTTTCCAGAGGGACGGGGATGTCAGCGCGTGGCGAAAGGAATGTCCGGGCACCTCCGGGAACTCTTCCGCCTTGATTTGCCGCAGCCGCATGCGGTCGGCCGGCGACAGCCACTCGGCTTGCTCAGGCGTGTCGCGCAGGACGAAGAAGCAGGCAATCCCCAGGAGAATGGACGGAAAGCCTTCGACGAGGAAAAGCCACTGCCATCCGGTCAGTCCCCCCACCTGGTGGAGCGCGTCGAGAAGCCACCCGGAGACGGGGCCGCCGATCAGTCCGGAGATGGGAATGGCGCAGATCAGGGCCGCCATGATACGCCCGCGAAGCTTGCTCGGATACCAGATGGTCAGAAAGTAGATGATGCCGGGGAAGAAGCCGGCTTCCGCCACCCCGAGCAGAAATCTCAGGATGTAGAACGAGGTCTCGCCCTGCACGAACAAGGTCGCGCAGCTGATGGCCCCCCAGCTGATCATGATGCGGGACAGCCAGAGCCGGGCGCCGACGCGATCGAGAATGAGATTGCTCGGCACTTCGAGAAAAAAGTATCCGATGAAGAAGATGCTTGCCCCAAACCCATACACTGAATCGCTGAACTGAAGATCTTTCGCCATCGACATTTTGGCGAACGACACATTCACCCGGTCAATGTAGGCGAAGAGGTAGCAGAGCATTATGAATGGAATGAACTTCCAGCTTATTCTGGCAAACAGGCGGCTATCGTCGTCACTCAGGTCCCTGCTGAATGTGGCGGCGGTCTCGGAGCTCATGGTGTTTCCCCCAATCCTGTCTTGTCGTTCTTAACCTTCACGCCGCGTATTTGGACTGCCGGCGCTCCAGCAGGCGGAGGAGCGCCTTCCAGTCACGCTCGTCGATGAAGGGGTCGATATCCTCGAATTGCTTTGCCGTCCGGTGGGCCACCGCCTCGGACGGGAAGATGAGCGATGCTCCGGCAGACTGCGCTGCGACCTGGATCTTGCAGGCCGTCTCCAGATAATACATGAGCTCGAAGGCATCGCGGACAGTCTTCCCGCACGTCAGGAGCCCATGATTTTCGAGAATGAGGGCATTGTGCGCGCCGATATCCAGCACAAGGCGCGTCTGCTCTTCGAGATCGAGGGCGATGCCCTCGAAGGGATGGTAGCCTACCCGCTCGAAGAAGCGCAAAGCGTGCTGGGAGATGGGCAGGAGCCCCTCCTTCTGCGCAGACACGGCGACGCCGGCGGCCGTGTGGGTGTGAAAGATGCATCGCGCATCCGGCCGTGCACGGTGGATCGCCGAATGGATGACGAAGCCGGCGGGGCTGACATCAAGCGGGTCATCGTCAAGTTGGTTGCCGTCGATATCTACCTTCACCAGGTTGGAGGCGTTCACCTCCTCATAAAGCAGCCCGAAGGCATTGATGAGGAAATGCTCGCTCTCTCCGGGGATGCGCAGGGAGATATGATTGTAGATCATATCCGTCATCCCATAGTGGGCGCACAGATGGTAGCAGGCGGCCAACTCCACGCGCGCCGCCCACTCCACGTCGCTGACCCGGTTCCTTAAGGTCGCGCGACGCTGCAGAGACTGCAGCATTTTATCGTTGTTCATGAGGCAGGATGCTCCCTATCATCTCGTCCGGCCGTATTGAGGCCGGGTGAAGCTGCAGCACGCATCCCGCAAAATCCAATGCCGTGTGAGCCGGAGATATAACCAAAAATCATGCCCCTGGATTCCAGACTGGTGACGGCGTTTCTCGCGGTGGCCGAGCAAGGCTCTCTCAGCCGGGCCGCGCAGGTGCTCAACCTCACCCAGCCGGCATTGACCCGGACGATCAAGCGCCTGGAGGCCCAGGTGGGCGCGCCGCTCTTCGAGCGCCATCCCGCTGGGATGACGCTGACCGCGTACGGAGAGGTGCTTCTGCGGCGGGCGCGCATTCTCGAAAGCGAGACACAGACCACGATCTCGGAAATCCGGGCGCTGCGCGGAATCGGCCAGGGCAGCGTCCGGCTCGGCATCGTGTCCAGCGCGGCCGAGGTTCTTCTTCCTCCGGTGATCGCCCGGATGGCGGCGACCTTTCCAGAGACCGTATTTTCCGTCACGGTCGGGCTGGAGGATGAGTTGGCCGTGCGCCTCGTCCACGGCGAACTCGATCTGGCGGTCGCCTTTCACCTGCCGGAGGGACAGGACATTCAATGCCTCGTCAGCGGTCCATCCCACGATGGCTGCTGCTTCGTCTCCAGCCGGGCCCACGTGCTGGCGGCCCGGGCGGACCTCTCCCTTGAGGACATCCGCAAGGAAAACTGGGTCCTCCCGCCCGTAGGCACCTCGGTGCGCGCGCAGGTGACCGAAGTATTCGCCCGAAATGGCTCGCCCGAACCTGTCGTTCGCGTCGAAACGCAGTCCTTGCTGGCCATGAAGGCCCTGGTGGAGCGGGCCGGCTTCCTGACCTGGCTTCCGCCGATGCTGTTCGAAGGCGATGCCGCGCCGTTCATCGCGCTCGACGTGAGGCAGGCGCAGCTGCAATCGAGCCGTAGCTTCTCAATCTATTGCCGTGCGAACAGCTTGCTGACGGTCGCCGCGTCCCGCGCGCTGCAGCAACTCAGGAAAGAGCTGGAATCCGGTCAACACAGAGCGGACATTCGCGGCCCGGGGTGAGGCGCTCAACGTGCCTCCGCCACCGGTCAACTCCCGTGAGCACTGCCGCCGGTTCGTCGGGCTCATAAACTGGTTACAAAAACCCGATGGATATCCAAGGGATCGCAGCCACCAGCGCGAGCCCCAGAAGAAGCGCGCCCATATAGCCCCAGAGTGGTTTGATGCCCTTGGTCGGATCCACCCTGCCGATGGCGCATGCAGCGTAATAGCCGACGCCGAAAGATGGCATGAACAGTCCGACGCCCATGGAGAGAATGATGACCATCGCATAGTGCACTTCGTGGAGGCCTAGGCTCTTCGCGATGGGAAAAACGAGAGGGGCAAACAGCACGATGGCCGGAATACCCTCCAGCACGCTTCCGAGGACGAGGAACGTCAGGATCGAAACCATCAGGAAAACCGGCGCGCCGCCCGGAAGGCTCGCCATGGCGAGGGCAAGAGCACGGGAGAAGCCGGACTGCGTAAGGCACCATGCGACGGCCGTCGCGGCGGCGATAATGAAAAGGATGGGGCTGACCTGAGACCGTTTTCTCCTCCGGTTTTAAAGAGAGTCCGAGGGTTGATTGTGGCCTCAGGCGGCCTGGGTTTCCAGTGGGATTGTTGCGGCGAACTCGGCGGGGGATCGATTGCCGAGAGCTGAATGAGGGCGGTTCAGGTTGTAGTCCTCCTTCCATGAGGCGATTGCGGAACGGGCCCGGCCCAGGCTCGAGAATAGGGTCTCGTTTAGGCACTCGTCCCGGAAGCGACCGTTGAAGCTCTCGACAAAGCCGTTCTGCATCGGCTTGCCGGGAGCGATGTAGTGCCATTCGACGCCGCTCTGCTGGCACCATTTGAGAACGGCCATCGAGGTCAGCTCCGTGCCGTTGTCGGAAACGATGGCCGAGGGCCTGCCCCGGATGGCGAGGAGCGCGTCGAGCTCACGCGTCACCCGAAGGCCCGAAAGTGAGGTGTCAGCCACCAGCGCTAGGCACTCCCGGCTGAAGTCGTCGACGACGGCCAGCCCCCAGAAACGCCGACCGTCAGTGAAGGCATCCGATACGAAATCAAGGCTCCAGCGGACGTTGACCCGATCCGGGACCAGGATGGGACGCCGGGTGCCAAGCGCGCGCTTACGCCCTCCGCGCCGACGGACCTGAAGCTTCTCTTCCCGATACAGCCGGCGGAGCTTCTTCTGGTTCATGACGATGCCCTGGCGCCTTAGCATGGTATGGATGCGCCGGTAGCCGAAGCGACCGCGCTCACCGGCCACGGCCCGCATGGCTTCCCGCAGGTTGTCGTCATCGGGACGTACACTCCGGTAGCGCACGCTGGTACGATCGACGCCCAGCGCCTGGCAAGCCCGACGCTGGCTCACCCCGTGCGAGGCACAGGCATGAGCCACGGCTTTGCGCCTTGCATCGGGCGTTACCATTTTTTTGCGCTGACATCCTTCAGAAGGCGTTGTCGAGCATCTGCTCGGCCAGCAGCTTCTTCAGCATCCCAATGATCTGTTCCTCTGTGAACCGTGAGGCTCGCATCGCCCGTCTCCATGATCGACGGACTCTACCTAAATCTGGAGGAGGATTAGGGTCTCAGGTCAGGCGCGGCGTGTGCCTCGAAAGCCGCCTCCTGGTGGAGCGGGAGTTGAGCAGCGGGAGTTTCGTTGCGCCCTTCGGCCTTGAAGGCCCCAGAATGGTTTGCCACAGTCTTTTATATCTTAAGTCCAATGCCAATATTCCAAAAATACACTCCTTTCGACATTGGATTTTATCGGAAATTCAAAAATATCTGCACTGCGGATACCACCATCTGGGAAGAGCACTATTTTCGGCAAAACGCACTCATGAGACCTATTCATTATAATGCAGCGCTCGTCGCCGTCGTTATTCATCTCGGAATTCGGGATGAGAGAGCCTTCACGCGCGCACTTCGTTCCAGCACTGACAGTCGGTCTTGGCCGTGAACGCGGCTGGATCAGCATTGATGGTCATGCCGTGATCTCCAGGGCCTTGATGGCATCGTCTTCGAGCGTGAAGCGGTAGGTGAATCGGATCGGGCTGCCCCTGAAATCGCCATAAGCGGGGCCTTCGACGACGACCTGCCCCTCCTCGTGCCGGGCAGTATCCGGCGTGAAGATCGCCTTTACGGAGACCACCGCCTCTTCGAACAAGCGCCTGATTTCGACGTGTCCCCGAAAAGCGGCGCCGTTATCGCGAAGGACGGCGTCGGCCGCGAAGGGCGTCAGCATGCCGTCAACGTCCAGGCGGGCGTTCGCGGCCACATAGGCGGCGATGGGGAATGGAAGTTCGAGCGTCATGGTTCTGTGTCCTGCTTGTGCGGTCGCAGCCGCGGCGGCCGCAAGTGCGCTTGCCAGGCAAGGTAGAGATAGACAGACAATGCGATAATCAGGACAGTTTGGGATGTTTCATCACGAAAGTCGGGATAATGGCGCAGAGCAGCCTGACGGAATTGGACGCCGTTCTCATGGTCGCCCGCCGGGGCAAGTTCCGCACGGCTGCGCTTGAGCTCGGGGTTTCAACGACCGCGCTCAGCAATGCGGTCGGAAAGCTGGAGCGCACGCTGGGCATACGGCTTTTCAACCGCACGACCCGAAGCGTCTCCCTCACAGAGGCAGGCCAGAAGTTCGTCGCGCAGATCGCTCCGGCGGTGCAGGACATTCATGAGGCGATGGAAATCGCGCGCTCTCAACAAGCCACGCCTTCGGGAACACTGCGCATCAATGCCTTTCCGACAGCGGCACGGGAAATCTTCTCCTGGCTCATTCTGCCGTTTCTGCGCGTGCACCCTCGGGTCCACATCGACATCGTCACAGAGGGGCGCCTGGTGGACATTGTCGCGGGCGGCTTCGACCTCGGCGTCCGTAGCTCAGACCTTGTGCCAGTCGACATGATCGCCCTCCCCTTGGGGGGCGCGCGGCGCAATGTTGTCGTGGGGACACCGAGTTATTTGAAAGCGCACGGGACGCCCATGATCCCCCAGGATCTCGCCGGGCATTCCTGTCTGCGCGTCCGGCTTCCCGATGGCGCAATCTACCGCTGGCCGTTCGAGAAGGATGGACAATCGGTCCATATCGACGTCGAGGGCGCCCTCACCCTCGACGAGGCGAGCCTCGCACGCACCGCGGCCCTCGCCTCCGCCGGTCTCACCCTGGCGATGGAGTCCGACGTGCGAGACGACATCGAGGCGGGCCGCCTTGTGCCCGTGCTTGAAGATTGGACGCCCACTCTGCCGCCCTTGAGCCTCTACTATCCGAGCCGGCGCAATCCGACCGCCGCGTTCAAGGCATTCACCACCTTCGCGCGCCGGCATAGTGAGGCCCGCGATGCTCCGAGGCCATCGACAGGTTGAAATGCGCCAGAAAGGGGACGTTCGGCGCACGGCCGGAAGCAGACGCTGCGCCCCTTATGCCGACCAGCGTGGAGGGAGACTTCCCAGCAGCGGTGTGACGGACATACAGAGCCCGCCCCTACAAGGCGTCGTCGGTACCTTTTGCGAGCGTCGCCCAATCCGCCGGCCGGCCGGTTGCGGGAAGCCGGCTCTGCTCCTCGCGACTGCGCAGGAGATGGGCCTTCGCCAGCATCTGCGCGCTGACGGGAGCGGTGAGGAAGAGAAACAGGGTGATGAGCAGCTCGTGAACGGAGAAGCTGCCCCGTGTCGCGGTGAAATAGACGATGGAGGCGATCAGCAGGGAGCCGATGCCCAGCGTGGTCGCCTTGGTCGGCCCGTGCAGGCGGGACATCATGTTCGGCAGGCGGGCGAGGCCGAGTGCGCCCACGAGCAGAAAGAAAGCGCCGACCAGAATGAGCGCGGCGACGACAGCCTCGATGACCGGGTTCATGCGCCCCTCCTATTCGATCACGTTGCCGCGCAGTAGGAACTTGCAGAAGGCCACGGTGGTGACGAAGCCGACCATGGCGAAAAGCAGCGCCGCCTCGAAATACATGCCTGTGCCGTAGGCGATGCCGATCAGCACGATGAGCGCGATGGCCTCGATCACCAGCGTGTCCAGCGCCAGCACCCGGTCGGTGGCATCGGGACCGATCACCAGCCGGTACAGGGTGAGGCCGAGGGCGACGCAGATGGCCCCCGTCGCGATGGCGATGGCGATGGTGATCATTCGAAGATCCTCTTCAGCCGGCTTTCGTAGCGCGCCTTTATGGCGGCGACGGAGCCTTCGGGGTCGCCTGCGTCGAGGCAGTGCACCAGAAGGGCCCTGCCGTCCGCACTGAGGTCGGCGCTCACGGTGCCCGGTGTCATGGTGATGGTGCCGGCGAGGACGGCGATGGCCTCCGGCGTCACGATGTCGAGGGGCACGGTCACATAGCGGGTGCGCAGCCTGTCGGCCGGCCGGAACAGGATGATCCCGGCGACCTCAATGTTGGATCGAACGATGTCCCACAGCACGATCAGCACGTAGCTCGCGATCGTCAGCGGCGCCTTCAGCCTGGGCCGGCCGGGCCAGAACGGCGCGGTGAGGAGCGGGATGACGATGCCGAGGACGATGCCGAGCACCACCACGCCCGGCGTCGCTTCGTTCATCAGGAAGATGAAGACGAGGATGAGGAGCAACGTCAGCAAGGGATGGGGGAGAAGCCGCGCGCGCATGTCACTTCTCCGGTGCGGCGGGCGCGCCGGGTGGCAGCACGGCCTCGATGTAGGAATTGCGGTCGAGGGCCTGCCGGGCGGCAAGGCTGAGCGCCTGCGTGGCCGGCCCTGCCGCGAGCGCCCATCCGACGATGGCCGCGAGCAGGAGCATCACCGCCGCAAGCCCCGGCAGCGCTGGCAGGGGCTTTCGCTCCGAGACCGGCCCGCTGGCCCAGAACAGCACCGAGCCCGCCCGCGCAAACCCGAAGGTCGTCAAGAGGCTTGCGCCGAGGATGGCGGCCCAGATCCAGGGCCAGATGGCGGAGGTGCGCACGGCTTGGAGGATCATCACCTTGCCGATGAAACCGGACAGCGGCGGCAGGCCCACGATGGCGATGGCGGCGAGGAAGAAGAGCCCGCCGAGCAGCGTCTCCCCGCCCATGGCGGGGGCCGGGATCAGCCGGTCGCTGGCGGCACCGCGCTGCTCCTGCACGATGCCGGCGATGAGGAAGAGCGCCGCCCCGGCCAGTGTCGAGTGGACGAGATAATAGAGGCCGGCCGACAGACCCTCGACATCGAACAAGCCGACGGCGATCAGCAGCGTGCCCATGGATGCGATGACCGCGAAGGCGCTGAGATCGCGCAGCGTCCGGCTCCCCACGAGCCCGATCGTCCCCACCACCAGCGTCGCCAGCGCGGCGGGCATCACAAAAGGGGCCGCCGCCAGCGCAAGGGGCCCGGCACCGGCCCCGAAGACCAGGCCATAGACGCGGATGATGGCGTAGGCTCCGACCTTGGTCATGATCATGAACAAGGCGGCGGCTGGCGCGAACGTGCCGGCATAGGTGGCCGGCAGCCACCAGTGCAGCGGCACCAGTGCGGCCTTGGTGGCGAAGACGAGGAAAAGCAGCAGCGCGCCCGTCTTCAGCAAGGCGGCATCGGCCGGCGGAACCTGCGGCACCTTCACTGCGAGGTCGGCCATGTTGAGCGTGCCGGTGACGGCATAGATCAGGCCGACGCCCACCAGGAAGACGGCGGAAGCGAGCAGGTTGATCGCGACATACTGGAATCCCGCCCTCAGCCGTCCCGGGCCGCCGCCGTGCAGCATCAGGCCGTATGAGGCGATCAGCATCACCTCGAAGAAGACGAACAGGTTGAACACGTCGCCGGTGAGGAAGGCGCCGTTGATGCCCATGAGCTGGAACTGGAACAGCGGGTGGAAATGCCGTCCGCGCCCGTCCACCCCGTCGGATGCATAGATCAGCACGCAGGCGGCGAGAACGACGGTGAGGAGCAGCATCGTCGCCGAGAGCCGGTCCAGCACCAGGGTGATCCCGTAGGGCGCCGGCCAGTCGCCGAGCCGATAGGCGCGGACCGTCCCATCGGAGGCGAGCGCGAACAGGACTATTGCGAGGGCAAGCAGCAGCCCGGTCGCCGCGAGAGAGACGATGCGCTGGCGCCGCAGGTGGTGGCGCAGCGCGAGCACGAGAAAGGCGGCGGTGAGCGCGGGCAGCAGCACCGGCAGGATGATGGCGTGGTCGACGGCGGAGATGGCGGGCGTCACGGCGCATCTCCCTTGTCGCCGCGCGGCGCGTCGAGGTGGGAGCTGTCGGAGCCGGTCTCCAGGAAGCCGCGCAGCGCCAGGACGACGATCAACGCGGTCATGCCGAAGGAGATGACGATGGCGGTGAGCACCAGCGCCTGCGGCAGCGGGTCGGTGTAGGCGGCCGCATCGGGCACGATCACCGGCGGCCGATCGATGGCGAGCCGGCCCATGGCGAACAGGAAGAGGTTCACCGCGTAGGACAGGAAGGTGAGGCCGAGGATCACCGGGAATGTGTGCGCCCGGAGCACCAGATAGAGCCCGACGGCGGTGAGGATGCCGATGCCGGCGGCGAGAAGCAGCTCCATGGCTCAGCCCTCCCGCGCCCGGGAGGCGGCCGGCTCCAGCCGGACATCCATGGGCTCCGGATTGTCCGGGGCGGGATCGATCCGCCGTGCGACGCGGGAGAGCTGGGCCAGCGACAGCACCATCACGCCCACCACGGTGAGGAACACGCCGAGATCGAACGCCATGGCGGAGGCGACCTCGAACTTGCCCACCACAGGCCACGTCAGATAGCCGAAGGTGGAGGTGAGGAAGGGCCGCCCGAACAGGAAGGCCGCCACGCCCGTGAGGCCGGCGATGGCGACGCCCGCGCCGATGTAGGATTGCGCATCCACCCGCATGCGCTCCGCCGCCCAGCCGTAGCCGGAGGCGATGTATTGCATGATCAGGGCGATGGCCACCACGAGGCCGGCGATGAAGCCGCCGCCCGGCTCGTTGTGACCGCGCAGGAAGATGTAGGTGCCCACCACCAGCGACAGCGGCAGCAGCACGCGGGTCGCCATGACGAGGAGCAGGGGATGGGCGTCCATCGCCTCCTCGTGCGGCAGCATCGCCTTGATCCGGCGCACGGCGGCGCCTTTCAGGGCCGGGTCCAGCAGCGCATAGATGGCGAGGGCGGCGATACCGAGCACGATGATTTCGGCAAAGGTATCGTAGCCGCGGAAGTCCACCAGGATCACGTTGACGACGTTCGTGCCGCCGCCGCCGGGTTTGGATTCGGCGAGGTAATAGTCCGAGATGGAGGTGCCGTCCCGGGTCATCACGCCATAGGCGAGAGCGGCGACGCCGAGGCCCGCGAGCCCGGCCAGGAGACCATCGCGCCACCGCACGGCACGGCGTTCCTCAGGCGGCGTCGTCTTCGGCAGCAGGTTGAGGGCAAGCAGCATCAGGATGGTCGTCACCACATCCACGGAAATCTGCGTCAAAGCGAGGTCTGGCGCGGAAAACTGGAGGAAGGCGAGGGCGACGATGACGCCCACAACACCGGTGAGGATCAGCGCGGTGAGCCGGTCGCCATGGCGCAGCAAAACCATTCCGCTGGCGAGGAGCAGGGCAAGGAAGGCGGTCGCGGCCGGCAGGCTCACCGGCAGCAGCGGCCGGGTTCCGGACGCATGCGTCGCGCTCCAGAAGCCGTAGCCGCCGACCGCCACCAGCGTGGCGAGGACCACCCCGGCATAGCGCGGCAGCGATCCGTCATGGACCGCCGCCACGGCGCGGCGGCTGGCGACGACCAGCCCGGCGCTGGCCGTCTCGAACATGGCCTTGGCATCCGGGCGCGGCAGGCGGAGGCGCAGCGCATCGGCGCGGCCGAAGCCGAGCAGGAGCAGGGCGGCGCCGGCGAAAGCGGCGAGGCTCATGACCAAAGCGGGCGTGATGCCGTGCCACAAAGCGAGATGATAATCCGGCAGCGGGCCGCCGATTACCGCGCCGGCGGTCAGCGCCACCAGCGGGCCCGCGACGGCGCCGGGCAGGATGCCGATGGCGATGACCGGCACCACCAGCACGGCCACGGGCAGCCACATGCCGGCCGGCGGATCGTGGGGCTGGTGGGGATAGTCGTGCCGCGCCTTGCCCAGGAAGGTGCCGATGGCGAAGCGCGCCGAATAGGCCACCGAGAACAGCGCGGCCACCGTCGCCAGCATGGGGAACAGGAAGTCGAGGCCGAGATAGGCGGTGTGGGCGGCCTCCTCCAGCATCATCTCCTTGGACAGGAAGCCGTTGAACAGCGGCACGCCAGCCATGGAGGCGGACGCCAGCAGCGCCAGCGTGCCCGTGACGGGCATCAGCCACACGAGCCCACCGAGGCGCCGGATGTCGCGCGTGCCCGTCTCGTGATCCACGATGCCGGCGCTCATGAACAAGGCGGCCTTGAAGGTGGCGTGGTTGACGATGTGGAACACCGCCGCCACCGCTGCCATGGGCGTGCCGAAGCCGAGCAGCATGGTCATGAGGCCCAGATGGCTCACCGTGGAGAAGGCCAGCAGCGCCTTCAGATCATCCTTGAACAGGGCGATCACCGCACCGATCAGCATGGTGGCAAGGCCCACCGGCGCAACGATCAGGAACCAGGCATCCGTGCCGGCGAGCACCGGCCAAAGGCGCGCGAGCAGGAACACGCCTGCCTTCACCATGGTGGCGGAGTGCAGATAGGCCGAGACCGGGGTCGGCGCCGCCATGGCGTGGGGCAGCCAGAAATGGAACGGGAACTGGGCCGACTTGGTGAAGGCCCCCAGGAGCACCAGCAGCAGCGCCGGCAGGTAGAGCGGGGAGGCGCGCACGATGTCGCCCCGCACCAGGATTTCCGACAACTGGTAGGAGCCTGCGGCTTCCGCCACCAGCAGCAACCCGGCGATGAGCGCGAGGCCGCCGCCGCCTGTCACCACCAGAGCCATGCGCGCGCCCTGCCGCGCGTCGGCGCGCTTGCGCCAGAAGCCGATGAGCAGGAAGGAGGTGAGGCTCGTCATCTCCCAGAAGACGAGCAGCGCGATGACGTTGTCCGACAGCACCACCCCCACCATCGCCCCCTGGAACAGGAGCAGATAGGCGAAGAAGCGGCCCATGGGATCCTCGCGCGACAGGTAGTAGCGCGCATAGATGATGACCAGGAGGCCGATGGTGAGGATCATCGCGGCGAAGAAGAAGCCGAGTCCGTCCGCGAACACCGAGAAAGACAGGCCAATGGCCGGTACCCATGGTATTTCCGCTTTCGGAACCTCGCCGGAGAACACGGCCGGCGCGTGGCTCATCAGCAGTGCGAGAGCCAGCAGCGTGACGGCCCCCGTCGCCATCGCACAGGTGTTGCGGCCCGAGCGGATCATCAGCGGCGGCAGCAGCGCGCCGAAAAACGGCACGAGAACAACGAGAAGGAGTGTCATGCGGTCGAGGTCTCGTCTCGCCTGCGGGATGTCAGGTGGAAGAGGCCGAAGCCCCCGCGGAGCCGCCGGGACGTGCCCGCGGCGGAGGTGACCGCCCCCGCCTCAGTGATACAGGAACACACAGGTTTTCGGCAGGCCCACCACGGTCTGCGTGGTGGAGCCGAAGATGAACTCCCTGAGGCCGCGGCGCCCGTAGGCGCCCATCACCAGGAGCTCGAACCCGTCCACCACATGCCTATCGATGACCTCGGAGGGATGGGCGCCTGAGGTGATCGGCCTGATCGACACCTCGTAGCCATGTCGGCTGAGATAGGTCTGAGCATCCGCCGCGAGGCGTTCCGCCGTCTCGCCCTGCGTATCGACCGAGACGACGGTGATCCTGCGGTCCGCCCAGCACCCCAGCAGCACGAAGAGCTGGAGCGCGCGCATGGCGGGAAGGCTGCCGTCATAGGCCACCAGCACGTCGCCTCCGGCCGGCGCCGCGTCCGGGCAGACCAGCACGGGCCGTGGCGCGGCGTGGAGAAGCTGGCTCAGCGTATCCGAATTGCGCTCGCTGCCGGTGCCGCGGAACGTCACGTCGTGGCCGGTGACGACGAGATCGCAGAGCGCGCTTGCGGCTGTGACCTGCTCGAAGGGGTCTCCCTTGAACGCAAGCTGGGCGGCGGGGATGCCTTCGCGCGCGCAATCCCGCGCGAACGCCTCGGTCAGGGTGTTGCTGGCACGCTCGGCCTCGGTCTGGAGGCCGCTTTCCATGCGCGCATGATAGGCGGCGGCCCCAATGGTCCCCAGCATGGGGGCTTCAATGTAGGAAAGATCGATCCCGCTAAGTGCAGTCAGGGAAACCTCGCCGCGCCGGGCAAGCGCTCTCGCATACGCGTTGGCAACCGTGCCGGCGGGGCTTTCCCCGAGCAGAAGCAACAGGTTTCTCATCATCGCCGCTCCCTCGCGGTCTCGCCACGCCGGGTTTGTCGGGATGGAACCGGCCTATGTCGGTTCGTAGCATATTACGTAGGGTCAAGGCGAGACACCGACTGCCGAGCCATCAGGCCCGCCGAGATTTCGCAAGCAGGAACAGGCACTTCTCCGGATTCAGGGGCGCACGTCAGCGGCAGCTCATCGAGGGCTGCAGATCGTGGTATTTCGGAAACGCAGCCACTCCATGCTCGTGAACCGGCTCCCCTGGTCCGAATGCACCAGCACACGGCCCGTCGGCCCGCGTCGCCAGACGGCCTCCAGCCCCCTTCCGCAACCGGATAGCCCCGCTCGCTGATCTGAATGACGGCATCACGCTTGCAGGCCTCGGCGACGTTCGCCTGGCCCATCGGCGCCTCCTTGCCTCAAATTCAGGGAAGAAGGCGTCCAGGACTCGATGGGCGATTCGTTGAGCACTGAGACCACGCCAGCCGACGGGGTGCAGGCCTCACGCCGGGACGACCTCGGGACCGCCCTGCGCCGAGAGCGCCATCTCGCTCTGGATCCATTCGGCCACCTTGCGCACCTCGGGACGGGCGCGCATGTGCGGGGCGATCCACAGGTTGAGCGTGTGGGGGCCCTCAGCGAAGCCGAACGGCGCCGCGAGGTGACCGCTGCGAATCTCGTTCTCCACCAGAAGTCGCGGCGCGACGGCAACGCCCAGCCCGCAGGCGGCGGCCTGGATCACGAGGTAGAAGTGATCATAGTTCTCGTGCGTCTCCAGGCAGATATCCTGGCGCCCAACGGCCGCCGCCCACTCCTGCCAGGCCGTCGGCCGCGTGGCGGTGGAGAGGATGTGAGCGCCAGTGAGATCATCCGGTGTGTTGAGGCCGGCGCGGGCCACGTAGTCGGGATGGCAGATGGGGCCGATCTCCTCAGGCGTCAGGGTCTTGATGACCACGTCCTCGGGTGAGCGGAACATACTGTTGCGGATCGCGATGCTGATCTCGTCGCGCACGAAATCGACCTCGCCGTAATTCACGTTCAGCCGGATCTCAAGCTCGGGATTGGCACGCTTGAAGGTGCCGAGACGAGGGATGAGCCAGTACATCATGATGGTCGCGGAGCACGACAGGGTGAGCGGCCCAGGGGTCAGCTGCGATACGCCGAGGTGCATCATCTCAAACGCCTCGCCGAGCTTGGCGGCGAGCTGGGCCCCGGCGGGCGTCGGCTCCACCGATTTCGCCAGCCGCCGCAGCAGCGCGAGCCCGTACTGGCTCTCAAGCATTCGGATATGACGGCTGATCGCGCCGTGCGTGACCCCGAGTTCGCTCGCGGCGGCCGACATGCTGCGCAGGCGGGCCGTGGCCTCGAAAGCCCTTAGCGCATTGAGAGGAAGGCGGGGCAGAGCCATCTCACGTGATCCGTCAATCGATACAGCTGTGAGCAATTCTCACAGCTGCCTGAGGCGAAATCCACTGTTGCGTTCTGTGGGAGGCGGCTAGGGTCCCCGCAACAAGTACAAGCAAGAAGCTTGGGTAGGTTGGAAATGCTTGATCGCTCGTTTTGCGCCGGCCGCGTGCGGCCATCGCCACTCTCGCGTCGCGCGCCGAGGCCGGACCTGATTCCCCGCGCGGCACACTTTCCCTGCATCACACGTCGCTGACGCGCCTCGCGTAGCCGCGCAGCCGACAGCCCGTCGTCCCTCGACGGGCAAGGGAAACGTGCGCCCGCACGTCCGGCCCATCGGAACAAGAAGCCCAAAGGAGAAGAGGACATGTCCGACTACGTGCATGCGTCGCCCGATCCGCCAGTGGCGGCGGACGCTTCGCCGGCCGGGTCGTCGCTGCGGCGTATCGATCAGGCCATCGGGGCGCTGATCGAGATCCCGGCGGCCCTGTTGGTGGTGGCCGAGATCGTCGTCCTCTTTTCAGGCGTGCTCGCGCGCTATGTCTTCCATCGCCCGCTCATCTGGTCGGACGAGCTGGCGGCGGCGCTGTTCCTGTGGCTCGCCATGCTTGGAGCGGTCATCGCCTTCCGCAAGGTAGAGCACATGCGCATGACCGCGCTTGTCGCCATGCTACCACCGAAGGCCCGCAACTGGTTCGATGCGCTCGCGCTCGTCGTATGCCTCGCCTTCCTCCTGCTCCTGTTCCATCCGGCGCTGGAATTTGCCATCGAGGAACAGATCATCACCACGCCTGCGCTGGAGATTTCCAATGCGTGGCGCGCCTCGGCCCTGCCCATCGGCATCGGCCTGATGATCCTGTTCGGGCTGCTGCGCCTCCTGGAACTGCCAGACCGCATGGCGGCGGCGACGGCGGTGGCCGTGGTGGTTGCCATGGGAGTGGGGCTCTATTTCGCCGGCCCGCTGCTTAAGCCGCTCGGCAACTACAACTTGTTGATCTTCTTCGTTGGCCTCGTTGGCGTGATGGTGTTCGCCGGCGTGCCCATCGCCTTCTCCTTCGGCCTCGCCACCTTCGCCTATCTCGCGCTGACCACGCGCCTGCCCACCATCGTCGTGGTGGGGCGCATGGACGAGGGCATGAGCCATATCATCCTCCTGGCGGTGCCGCTGTTCGTCTTCCTCGGCCTTTTGATCGAGATGACCGGCATGGCGCGGGCGATGGTCGGCTTTCTCGCGAGCCTGCTCGGCCATGTGCGCGGCGGCCTCTCCTATGTGCTCGTGGGAGCCATGTATCTCGTCTCCGGCATTTCAGGATCGAAGGCCGCCGACATGGCTGCCGTCGCGCCCGTGCTGTTTCCGGAGATGAAGGCACGCGGCGCCTCGGAGGGGGACCTCGTGGCGCTGCTCTCCGCCACCGGCGCTCAGACCGAGACCATTCCCCCCTCCATCGTGCTCATCACCATCGGCTCGGTCACGGGCGTGTCCATCTCGGCCCTCTTCACCGGCGGCCTGCTGCCAGGGGCTGTGCTGGGCGCCACGCTATGCGGGCTGGTCTGGTGGCGCTACCGCAAGGAGGATCTCAGCGCCGTTCCCCGCCCCTCGGGCAAGTCGATCCTGCGCGCGCTGGTGATCGCCTTTCCGGCGCTGCTGCTGCCGTTCGTGATCCGCGCCGCGGTGGTGGAAGGCGTCGCCACCGCCACGGAGGTCTCCACCATCGGCATCATCTACTCGATCATCGCCGGCGTCCTGATCTATCGCCAATTCCCGCTGCGGCGCCTGTTCCCCATGCTGGTCATGACGGCCGCGCTCTCCGGGGCCATCCTGCTCATCATCGGCGCGGCGACCGGCATGGCGTGGTCGCTCACCCAGTCCGGCTTCTCAAGCACGCTGGCGGCGGCCATGAAGAGCCTGCCGGGCGGTGCGCCGGTGTTCCTCATTGTCTCGGCCATCGCCTTCATCATCCTCGGCTCGGTGCTGGAGGGCATCCCCGCCATCGTGCTGTTCGGCCCGCTGATGTTCCCCATCGCCCATCAGGTGGGCGTGCATGAGGTGCATTATGCGATGGTCGTCATCCTCGCCATGGGCATCGGGCTGTTCTCGCCGCCCTTCGGGGTTGGGTATTACGCCGCCTGCGCCATCAGCCGCATCCATCCCGACGCGGGCATGAAGCCCATCATTGGCTACATGGTGGCCCTTGTCGTCGGGCTGGCGCTGGTCATCGCCGTGCCGTGGATCTCGACGGGTTTCCTCTAGAGCATTCGACGCGAGCGCCGCTGCGGCGCATCGCACCTCGGCAAATCATTCCAGGACTTTCAAGATGAACAAGCGCCTTGAAGGCAAGATCGCGATCGTATTCGGCGCCGGGTCCGTCGGGCCCGGCTGGGGCAACGGCAAGGCGACGGCGGTGACCTTCGCCCGCAATGGCGCCCACGTGGTGTGCGTGGACGTGCACCCGGCGGCGGCCGAAGCCACCGTAGAGATCATCGCCGCGGAGGGCGGCGCCGCCTCCGCCTTCGCCTGCGACGTCACCAACTCCGATGCCGTCGCCGAGGTGGTGGCGCGCGTGGCGGCCGCCCACGGGCGCATCGACGTGCTGCACAACAACGTCGGCTACGCGACGATGGGCGGCCCCATCGAGCTCGACGAGGCCGCCTGGCATCGGACCATCGACCTCAACGTCACCGGCTGCTTCCTCACCTGCAAGCACGTGCTGCCGCATATGCTGGCACGGCGCTCCGGAGCCATCGTCAACGTCTCGTCGATCGCGGCGGTGCGCTACACTGGCTATCCTTATATCGCCTACTACGCGGCCAAGGCGGCGGTGAACAACTTCACCATGGGCCTCGCCCTCCAGTACGCCAAGGACGGCATCCGCGTGAACGCGATCATGCCCGGCCTCATGAATACCCCGCTGATATTCCAGCAGATTTCCGGCCAGTACGCCGACGCCGATGCGATGGTCGCGGCGCGCGACGCCGCCTGCCCCACGGGCAAGATGGGCACCGCTTGGGACATCGCCAACGCAGCCCTTTTCCTCGCCTCGGACGAGGCCGGCTACATCACCGGCGTCAGCCTGCCGGTGGATGGGGGCCTCTCCTGCCGCGCCAGCTGATCGCGTCGGGCCTTCACCTTTCTATTTCGGAGCGCGCTGATGTCCGGCGACCGTATTGAAGCCGATTACCTGCTGGAAACCCCAATCGATCCGCGCGTCGCAGCCGAGATCATCGCGGGGGAGCAGTCGAGCGGCACCTTCGTGCCGGTGCCCGGGGAGACGCCCGAGCTGAAGGCCCGCTCCGCCGCCCGCGTCATCCGGCTGGACATCCTCGACGAGGATGCCGCAAGCCCCGCGCTGCCCGGCGCTTCGCCGGCGGCCGACGGGCGCTTCCGGCGTGCCCTCGTCACCCTGTCCTGGCCGCTGGAGACCCTCGGCCCGTCGCTGCCGAACCTCGTGGCCACGGTGGCGGGAAATTTGTTCGAGCTGAAGGCGGTCAGCGGGCTGCGCCTGCTCGATATCCGAATGCCGTCCGCATTCGCGGCAGCCTATCGCGGCCCGCAGTTCGGCATTGCCGGGACACGACGGCTCGCCGGTGTCGACAAACGGGCGATGATCGGCACCATCGTCAAGCCCAGCGTCGGCTTCAGCGCCGAGGAGACAGCGAGCCTCGTGCGCAAGCTGTGCGAGGCCGGGATCGACTTCATCAAGGACGACGAATTGCAGGCCGATGGCCCCGCCTGCCCCTTCGCCGACCGGGTGAAGGCGGTGATGCGGGTGATCGAGGCCGAGGCCGACCGCACTGGCAAGAAGACCATGTACGCCTTCAACCTCACCGGTGACCTCGACCAGATGCGCCGCCGCCACGACCACCTCGTCGAGAGCGGCGCCACCTGCCTGATGGCCAGCCTCAATTCGGTGGGCCTCGTGGGCATGATCGAGCTTGCCCGCTTCAGCACCCTGCCCATTCACGCGCATCGCAACGGCTGGGGCTATCTGGCCCGGCACCCCATGCTCGGCTGGTCCTACGTCGCGTGGCAGAAAATTTGGCGGCTGGCCGGCGCTGACCACATGCATGTCAACGGACTGCAGAACAAGTTCTTCGAGAGCGACGCCAGCGTGATGGATTCCGCCCGCACCTGCCTCACCCCCCTGTTCCCGGAAAAGCCCTGCATCGTCATGCCGGTCTTCTCCTCCGGCCAATCGGCGCGCCAGGCCCCGGCGACCTATGCGGGCCTCGGCTCCACCGATCTCATCGTCACCGCGGGCGGCGGCATCATGGGCCATCCGGACGGCCCTGCGGCGGGCGTCACCGCCCTCAAGGAGGCATGGGCGGCGACCGTCGCCGGCATCTCGCTGGAAGAGCACGCGCGCGCCCATCCCGAACTCGGCCGCGCGCTGGAGGTGGCGGCGTGAACGCGCCGCGCCCCCTGCCCGAGGGACCGCTCGTCACCTTCTACGGCGACGACTTCACCGGCTCGTCCGCCTCAATGGAGGCCCTCGCGTTTGCCGGGCTGGAAACGGTTCTCTTCCTCGCGACGCCGACGCCCGAGCGCCTCGCCGCCTTCGCCGGCTGCCGCGGCATCGGCATCGCCGGCGTCGCCCGCTCCAGGGCGCCAGCCTGGATGGACGCGAACCTGCCGCCCGTCTTCTCGCTGCTGAAATCGCTCGGCGCGCCGGTGACGCACTACAAGGTCTGCTCCACCTTCGATTCTGCGCCTCACGTGGGGTCCATCGGCCGCGCCATCGACATCGGCGCCGCAATCTTCGGCGGCTGGGTGCCGCTGGTGGTGGGCGATGCTGGCATGGGCCGGTTCCAGGCGTTCGGCCATCTCTTCGCCAATGCGGCGGACGGCAGGGGCCATCGCCTCGACCGCCATCCCACCATGTCGCGCCACCCGGTGACGCCCATGGACGAGGCCGACCTCGCCCTGCATCTGGCGAAGCAGACGGAGAAGCGCATCGGCCTCGTGGACTTCGTGGCCATGAAGCGCGGGCGCGCCCACGCGCAGCTCGCCGAGGCGCTGGCGGGCGGCGCGGAGATCGTGTCCTTCGATGTACTGGACGCCGAGACGCTGGCCGAGACGGGCCGCCTTATATGGGAGCATGGCGGCGCACAGCAGTTCACCGCCGGATCGCAGGGGCTGGAATCCGCGCTGGTGGCGTATTGGCGGAATGCCGGGCTGATTCCGGCGCGGCCCGTCGCCGCCGGGCCCGGCGCGGCGGCAAGGATCGCGTGCGTCTCCGGATCGGTCTCGCCGGTCACGGCGGGGCAGATCACCCACGCGCTGGCGCACGGCTTTTCGGGCATCCGCCTCGATGCGGCCAGGGCGGTCGACGAGGACGCCTGGGCGAACGAGACCGGCCGGGCGGCCGAAGAGGCCCTGGCCGTGCTGGGCGAAGGCCACGATCCCCTCGTCTACAGCGCCTGCGGGCCGGACGACACGGCCGTTGCCGCGCTGCGCGCGGCGGTGGTGGCATCCGGCGTGCCGGCGGAAACCGTGAACGACCGCATCGGCGCCGGGCTTGGCCGCGTGCTGGAGCGGGTGGTGCGTACCGCGCGCCTCAGCCGGGCAGTCATCTCCGGCGGCGATACCTCGGGCAATGCCGCATCGCTGCTGGGCATCGACGCGCTCACCGCCATCGCCCCGCTCGCCCCCGGCTCGCCGCTCTGCCGGGCCCATTCCACCGACCCGGCGCTGGACGGGCTGGAGCTCGCGCTCAAGGGCGGGCAGGTGGGCGGCCCCGACTTCTTCTGCGCCGCCCGGGCCGGGCGCGCCTGACGCAACGAACCAAAATCAACGGGAGGCTTTATGAGGCTGGAAGGTAAGATCGCCATCGTCACCGGTGGCGCGCGGGGCATCGGCTTCGCCATCTCGCAGGCCCTGTCGCGCGAGGGCGCCACCATCGTGATCGCGGACGTGAATGTCGATGGCGCCAGGGCCTCCACCGGGAAGCTCGTTGCCGCCGGCGGACTCGCCATGGCAGTTGCGGTGGACGTCGCCGACCCGGCCTCCGTCGCCGGCATGGTCGAGGCCACCCTTGGCGCGTACGGCCGCATCGACATCCTCGTGAACAATGCCGGCGTGGGCGGCAACACGCCCTTCCTCGACACCAAGCTCGAGGACTGGAACCGCATCATCTCCATCAACCTCACCGGCGCCTTCCTGGTGGCGCAGGCCTGCGCGCGGGAAATGGTGAAGGGCGGCGGCGGCAAGATCGTCAACATCGCCTCGCTGTCCGGCCAGCGCGGCGGAAACGGGCGCGCCGCCTACGGCTCCGCCAAGGCCGGCCTGGAGCTTCTCACCAAAGTGATGGCGGTGGAACTCGCCCCCTACGGCATCAACGTGAACAACATTGCCCCGGGCGCCATCGAGACTGAGATGGCCAAGTTTGCCCACGATGCCGCGACCCGCGCCGCTTACAATTACCTCATCCCCATGACGCGCTACGGCACGCCCGAGGAGATCGCCGACGCGGCGGTGTTCCTGTGCTCCGACGAGAGCCGCTACGTGCACGGCCACACCCTCAATGTAGACGGCGGCTTCCGCACCGCCGGCCTCATGTTCGGCACCGACAAGGTGGCGCCGCCGGTCTGAGCCGTGCACGTCGCGACAGATCAAAACCAAAAGCAGATCAAGGAGGAAACAATGTCCGTCACCCTTTCACGCCGCCAGTTCGCCACCCTCGCCGCCGGGGCCGCCGTCAGCGCCGCCGTACCGATCCGCCGGGCTCGGGCGGCGGAATTCGTCTTCAAAGTCGGGACCAACGTGCCCGAGTCCCACCCCCTCAACGTCAACATCCGCAAGGCTTCAGAAGAGCTGAAGACGACCACGGATGGCCGCTTCGATCTCCAGCTGTTCGCCAACAACCAGCTTGGCGGCGATTCCGACATGCTCTCCCAGCTGCGCTCGGGCGCGCTGGAGTGCTTCCTGAATTCCGGCGTGAATGTGCTGTCGACGATGATCCCGTCCGCGGCGATCTCCGGCATCGGCTTCGCCTTCAAGGATTATCCGACGCTCTGGAGCGCCATGGATGGCAAGCTCGGCGCGCACCTGCGCGGCGAGATCAACAAGGGCGGCATCGTGGTGATGGAGAAGATCTGGGACAACGGCTTCCGCCAGATCACCACCTCCACCAAGCCCATCGTCGTCCCCGCCGACCTGCAGGGCATGAAGATCCGCGTGCCGGTGAGCGCTTTGTGGACCTCGCTGTTCAAGTCGCTGGGTGCTTCGCCCACCGGCATCAACTTTTCGGAGGTCTATTCGGCGCTCCAGACCAAGGTCGTGGACGGACAGGAAAATCCGCCGGCCATCATCTCGGCCGCGAAGCTTTACGAAGTGCAGAAATACTGCTCCATAACCAACCACATGTGGGACGGCTGGTGGTTCCTCATCAACCGTCGCGCCTGGGGCCAGCTGCCGCCGGACATGCAGGAGAAGGTGGCCAAGACCATCAACACCTGGTGCATGAACGAGCGCGAAGAAGTGGCCAAGCAGAATGAAAACCTGCGCACCGTGCTGATGGAAAAGGGGCTGATCTTCAACACCGTGGATCCCCTGCCCTTCCGCGACGCGCTCAGCAAGTCCGGCTTCTATGCCGACTGGCGGGCGAAGTTCGGCGACAAGGCGTGGGACCTCCTGGAGGAAGCCACGGGCAAGCTGAGCTGAGGCAAGAAGCGCAAACCAGTCCGTCTACCCCTCCGGAGCTCGCCCGCCACCGCATGGTCGGGCTCCGGAGCCCCGCGCGGCGCAGCGGCGGCACCTGCCTCGCGGAGTTTGGTTGAGCGCAGGCGCCCGCCTGCCGTCATCTCCTGCGGGGCTTCGGTCGTTGAACCGGTCATTCCATAGAACACCATCATGTGGCGACCCTCGACCACGGACAGAAGCAAAGAACCCGCGACGCTCCATGCTCGGGATTGACGACAACCGGTCCAAATACAGAAGCAGATCATCTCGATGTTGAAGGAGCGCGAACCGGGGATCAAGACCGTCGATGTGTGCCGCACGCACGGGATCTTGAGCGCCACGCTCTGCAAGTGGAAGGCGAAGTACGGCGGCATGACTCTGAGCCAATCCTGCCGCGCCGCACGCCCACCGCGAATCTAATGACTGCAGCAGTCGGTAAGACAGTTGGACGCGCCGACCATCCGTAGGGTCCGGCCCCTCATTTGCTGAGAGGCAGAGCGATCTTGCGCGACAAGGCGCCAATCGTCACCTCGCCAAAGCGGGTGAGCAAAAGGTGCTCAGCCTCTGCCATGGCGTCCTTCAGCGCTTCGTTGACGGCCTGTTCGATCAGACACTTGGGATTGTCGTCGGCGAGGCCGATCGCCAGCATCTTGGGGCTGCCCAGCGCCTCGTGGATGTCTCGCAGGCTGACCGTGTCGAGCGGCCGCGCCAGCGCCCAGCCGCCGCCGTGACCTTTGACGGAGGTCAAGTACCCCGCCGCGCGCAGGCAGCCCATGGTCCTCCTCACCACAACCGGGTTTGTGTCGAGCATTCTGCTGATGACCTCGGAGGTCACGGGGCCGCCGATATGATCCATGTGGATCAATACGTGCAGCATTCGGGACAGGCGGGTGTCGGCAGGCATGGCGCGATCCTAGAGCAGAATCATTCTTAACAATATAAGTTGCATGTCGAGATCCGCCCTATATGCTTCACGCAACATTAAAAGTTGCGAGTACGAGTCATGGATCAATACGATGTCGTTGTGGTCGGGGGCAGTTTCGCCGGCCTTTCCGCCGCGATGCAGCTGGCCCGCGCGCAGCGCCGCGTACTGCTCGTGGACGCGGGGCGCCCCAGAAACCGCTTCGCGGCGGCCTCCCACGGCTTCCTCGGACAGGACGGAGTCGCACCGGCGGAGATCATGCGTCAGGGACGCGATCAATTGGCGCGATACACGACCGTCGCGTTCCACCATGCCGAGGCCCTGGCCGCCGAGGTCCATGACGACAGGTTCACACTGGCCCTGTCTGACGGCGTGCAGGTCGCGAGCCGCAAGCTCATCCTGGCCACCGGAGTCCAGGACACGCTGCCGCTGCGATCGATGATCGGCCGCTGGGGCGTGAGCGTTCTGCATTGTCCCTACTGCCACGGCTACGAGGTGCGGGGCCGTCGCCTCGCCGCCATCGCCAACGCCGCGGGCGCGGTGCACCAAGCGATGATCCTGCCCGACTGGGGCCCGACGACCTTCTATACGCAGGGGGTATTCGAACCGACCGCGGAGGAAGCAGCGCTGCTCGGCGCGCGTGGCGTCGAGATCGAACGCACACCGGTCGTTGAGCTCGTCGGAGAGGGGTCCAACATTTGCTGCCTGATCTTGGCCGACGGCCGAGAGGTCCCGGCCGAGGCCGTATTCACCGCACCCCGCACGCAGATGGCCAGTCCGCTGGCAGAGCAGCTTGGTTGCGCTTTCGCAGAGGGCATGACCGGCCCCTATATCAAGGTCGATCCCCAGCAGCAGACCAGTGTGCCTGGGGTGTTTGCCGCCGGCGATGCGGCAACCGAAATGTATAACGCCACCCTGGCATCGGCCGCTGGCGTCATGGCCGGCGTAGCCGCGCACCGGGCTCTGGTTATGGACTCGGCGAACGGCGGGCTGGATCGGCCATGAATGGTTTCGACGATGCGGCTGCCGTCGCGCGCTACGCCGAAAACCCGCCGCGCCTTGTGCCGGGCTTTGGCGACCTGCAGCGTATGACGCGCCTCCTCATGGCGGAAACTGCATCGGCCGATGGTCGCATTCTCGTAGTCGGCGCCGGCGGGGGGCTTGAGCTGCGGGCGTTCGCCGAGGCGCAACCTGGCTGGAGTTTCGTCGGCATTGATCCATCCGCCGAGATGCTGAAGCTGGCGACCCGCACGCTTGGGCCATTCGCCGAACGGGTAGACCTGCACGAAGGCTATATTGCCTCAGCGCCGACAGGACCATTCGATGCGGCGTGCTGCCTTCTGACCTTGCATTTCGTCCCGCTCGAGGACCGGCTTTCCACCCTGACGGAAATCCGACGCAGGCTGAAGCCGGGCGCGCAGTTCGTGTTAGCGCATCACAGCGCGCCGGACGGGCCGGCGCGGGACCTGTGGTTCGACCGCTTCGGCGCGTTCGCCGCGGGCAATGGCGTGGCTTTTGACCCTCGGAGCGGAGGCGCGCGCGTTGTCGGTGCGCGTTTGCCCATCCTGTCTCCGGAGGAGGAGGTCGATATTCTGCGCAAGGCCGGTTTCACCGATCCGCAGCTGTTCTATGCCGCGCTGACCTTTCGCGGTTGGGTCGCCCGTGCTTGAGGCGATCCGCGATCAGGCCACGGCCGACGCCGGGCGGATACGGGCGACACTCGACGGCTCCGGCGACCGAGCCGTTACGCCGGAGATGATCGACGCGCTTTCGCAAGCCGCGCGCAGCAGCCCGCGGATCGAAGGATGCGGCTATCGGCGGGATCACCTGCGCGCGTTTGCCCAACGCGTTGAGGTCGCAAACGATGAGGTTCGCATCATGGGGACG
Source organism: Xanthobacter sp. SG618 (assembly GCF_012932745.1). NCBI lineage: Bacteria > Pseudomonadati > Pseudomonadota > Alphaproteobacteria > Hyphomicrobiales > Xanthobacteraceae > Xanthobacter > Xanthobacter sp. SG618. Next base: position 476,231 of record NZ_JABBHL010000004.1, read on the forward strand.
AAATCGAATCTGCTTCAAAGCCTCGTCGCCGCTTCGAGCGGGCAATCGGCGGCTTTTGGGGTTCGCGGTTCTGTACTGAAATGGCGCACCCGGCACGATTCGAACGTGCGGCCTTTGCCTTCGGAGGGAGTACTAGTAGCTCCGTCGAATTTACGATGGAGCGCTAAATAAATCTCTATCATACTGCGAATAAAAAAAATTTTGAGACGCATCTTAGCCGAGTCTATCCTTCTGCTCGCTACGATTTTCGCCCAGCTGCTTACGTGGCGCTTACGCGAGACGGGGCGGTAAGGTCGGCGGAACACCATGGCTAAGCTCACCAAAAGAGCCGTCGACGCAGCAGAAGCCGGCGCCAAGGATTATGTGATCTGGGACGACGAGCTCCCTGGCTTTGGCCTCCGGGTTTTCACATCCGGAAAGCGAAGCTACGTCCTTCAGTATCGGTCGGCCTGAACCGCCTCTAGATTCTTGGCCGCCTTCTTCCCTAAATTTTGAGGCAAGGAGGCCCCGATGGGCAAAGCGAACTTCACCGAGAACTTCAAGGGCGACGCGGTCGTTCAGATCACCGCACGGCGCTATCCGGTTGCGGAGGTGGCGGCCCGGCTGGGGATCAGCAAGTACTCGCTCTACGAGTGGAGGAAACGGTACGGCAAGCTAGCGATGGCCCATTCGTTGAGCGTCTAGACCGCGCCGCCGATCTTGGCGCTGATTTCAGCAATTCTCTGTCTATCGTAATCTTTAGGCAATGACGCTGCGTAATAGCCCAGCCCATGAAAACCGATCTTCCTCGCCGAGGCCTTGTGTGGTCCCGGTGCTACCCCATGATTGTTGCAGGGGCGCTCGCCTTGGCGGCCTGCGGGGAGAGCCAGCCTGCGGCACCCCACGAACCCGTCAATGTCTCGGTCGTGCAGCTGAGGCCCGAGGCCGTTACGATTCACGACGTGCTGCCGGGCCGGGTCGCGGCTTATCGCGTCGCGGAAATCCGGCCGCAGGTGGGCGGCATCGTCCAGCACCGGCTGTTCCGGGAGGGGAGCGAGGTCGCGGCGGGCCAGCCACTGTTCCAGATCGACCCGGCCGCGTTCGCCGCGGAAGTCGACATGGCGGCTGCGGTCCTGCGCCGGGCCGAGGCGGTGCTCGACCGGGCCGAGGCGCAGGTGAGGCGCGTCGAGGCGCTTCTCAAGACCAACACCGCCACCCAGCAGGCGCATGAGGATGCCATCGCCGCGCGCGCTCAGGCCGCCGCCGATGTCGCCCACAGCCGGGCTGCGCTGGAGCGGCGGACGCTCGATCTCGGCTTCGCCACCCTCCGCGCTCCCATCGCTGGCCGGGTCGACCATGCGCTGGCGAGCGAGGGCGCGCTGGCGACGCCCGGCGGCCCCGCACCACTCGCCATCGTGCAGCAGATCGACCGGGTCTATGTCGATCTCCGCCAGCCGGCCCGCAGCCTCGACGCCTTGCGGCGGCTGGCAGGGCCCGGCGGCCCGGATGCGGGCCCGGTGGACATCCTGTCGGCGGAGGGCAATACGTATCCGGTCGCCGCAAAACTCCTTTTCTCGGGGGTCAGCGTGGACCCCGGCACGGGCGAGGTGATCCTACGCGTCGAGGCAGAAAATCCCGGGCGCCTGCTGCTGCCGGGCATGTTCGTGCGGGCGCGGCTGCTGCGGGAGAAGCGACCCGAGGCCCTGCTGGTGCCGCTGCAGGCGGTGCAGCGCGACGGCAACGGCATGGAACACGTCAGCATCGTCGAGGACCCCGGCCGGGTGGCGCGGCGCGAGATCGTGACCGGTGCCCAGATCGACGGGCGCATCGTCGTCGAGCGCGGGCTGCGCGCCGGCGAGCGGGTGATCGTGGAGGGGCAGGACCATGTCCAGCCGGGCGCCCAGGTGACCGCCTTGCCGTGGCAGCGCGAGCGCCTGGCGGATGCGGAGCCGCATCGCTGATGGCCGTCTTCTTCATCGACCGGCCGGTCTTCGCCTGGGTCATCGCGATCGTCATCGCGCTCGCGGGGGCCATCGCGATCCCACAGCTTCCCACCGAGCGCTATCCGGCCATCGCGCCGCCAAGCATCAGTATCTATGCGACTTACCCCGGCGCCTCGCCGCAGGCGATGAGCGACGGGGTCGTCAGCCTAATCGAGCGTGAACTGTCGAGCGTGCGCAATCTCCTGTATTTCGAGAGCGCGACGGACATGTCGGGCACTGCGACGATCACCGCGACGTTCAAGCCCGGCACCAGCCCGGAACTCGCGCAGGTGGACGTGCAGAACCGCCTGAAGACGGTGGAGGCGCGCCTGCCGCAGGCGGTCCGGCAGCTTGGCCTGACGGTCGAGGCGGTGGCCTCCGGCTTCCTGCTGCTGGTGGATATCATCGCCCCCGGCGGGGCGTATGACGAGGTGACCCTCGGCGACTATGCCGTGCGCAACGTCGCTGACGAGCTCAAGCGCGTGCCGGGTGTCGGACGTGTCCAGCTCTTTGCGACGGAGCGCGCGATGCGGATCTGGATCGATCCGGTCAAACTGTCGGCCCACGGAACCACATTCGGCGATGTCACCACCGCCATCGCGCAGCAGAACGTGCAGATCGCGCCGGGCGCCCTCGGGGCCGAGCCGACCACCGCCGGCCAGCGGGTCACCGTGCCGCTGGAGGTCGATGGACGCCTGCGGACGCCCGAGGAGTTCCGCGCCATCGTGCTGCGCGCCCATCCGGACGGATCGAGCCTCACCCTCGGCGCGGTCGCGCGGGTGGAGCTGGGCGCGCAATCCTACGCCTTCGCGACCCGCTCCAACGGCAAGCCGGTGGCGACGCTCGCGGTCCAGCTCGCCCCCGGCGCTAACGCCGTGACGACCTCCTCGGCCATCGCCGCGCGGATGACGGAGCTGGCCAAGGCGATGCCCGAGGGCATGGGGTTCTCGATCCCCTTCGACACGGCCCCCTTCGTGCGCATCTCCATCGAGAAGGTGCTGGTCACCCTGCTCGAGGCCATGGCGCTGGTCTTCCTGGTGATGTTCGTGTTCCTACAGAACGTCCGCTGCACGCTGATCCCGGCGATCGTGGCGCCCATCGCGCTGCTCGGCACCTTCGCGGTGATGCTGGCGGCGGGCTATTCCATCAACGTGCTGACCATGTTCGGCATGGTGCTGGCCATCGGCATCATCGTCGACGATGCCATCGTCGTGGTCGAGACTGTCGAGCGGCTGATGGCGCAGGAGGGGCTCGCCCCGCGCGAGGCGACGCTGCGGGCGATGGGCGAGATGAGCGGGGCGGTGGTCGGCATCACGCTGGTGCTCTCGGCCGTGTTTGTGCCGATGGCGCTGGCGGGGGGCTCGGTCGGCGTCATCTATCGGCAGTTCGTGCTCACGATGGCGGTGTCGATCCTGCTGTCGGCCTTCCTTGCCCTGACGCTCACGCCGGCGCTCTGCGCGACCATGCTGAAGCCCGTGCGGGAGCATGGGGAGAAGCGGGGCGTCTTCGGCTGGTTCGAGCGGGGCTTCGCGGGGCTGACGCGCGGCTATGCGCGCGGCGTCGCCCGGCTGGTGGGGCGGCCCTGGCGGGTGATGGCGGGCTTCGCGGTGATCGTGGCGCTGCTCGGCCTCGCCTTCACGCGGCTACCCTCGGCCTTCCTGCCGGAGGAGGACCAGGGCTATTTCCTCACCTCCATCCAGCTGCCGCCGGACGCGACCGCGAGCCGCACGCGCGAGGCGGTGGAGACCATGGAACGGCACAACGCCACGCGGCCGGCCGTCCGGCACACCGAGAGCATCATGGGGTTCGGCTTCTCGGGCTCCGGCCCGAACGCGGCCATGATCTACACCATGCTGACGGACTGGAACGCACGCCACGGCGTGAGCGCCGCCGACGAAGTGGCGCAGGCCAACGCGGCCGTCCGGTCGATCCGCGAGGGCAGTGTCGTCAGCATGCTGCCGCCGGCCATCGACGGGCTCGGCACGACCTCCGGCCTCGCGCTGCGGCTGGAGGATCGGGCCGGCCGCGGCCCGGTCGCGCTCGCTGCGGCGAAGGACCGGCTGATGGCGGCGGCCGCCGCGAGCCCCGTGCTCACCGGCGTCTATGAGGAGGGCCTGCCGCCCGGAAATCGCATCCGGCTTCACATCGACCGGCTGAAGGCGCACATCCTCGGCGTCTCCTTCGCCGACATTGCGGACACGCTCAGCGCGGCGATGGGCTCTTCCTATGTCAACGACTTCACCAATCTCGGCCGCGTGCAGCAGGTGATCGTGCAGGCCGACGCGGCGGCGCGGATGACGCTCGACGATATTCTGAGGCTCGAGGTGCGCAACGCCGCCGGCCGTTCCGTGCAGTTGTCAGAACTCGCCACGCCGGCGTGGGAGAGCGGCCCGCTCCAGCTCGTGCGGTACAACGGCTATCCGGCGGCGCGGATCACCGGCGCCGCCGCGCCGGGCCGCTCCAGCGGAGAGGCCATGCGGGAATTGGAGATGCTGGCTCGCCAGTTGCCGCCGGGTTTCACCGTCACGTGGACCGGCCAGTCCCTGCAGGAGCAGGAGGCCGGCGCGCAGGCGCCGCTGCTGCTCACCCTCTCCATGCTGGTTGTGTTCCTGGTACTCGCCGCGCTCTATGGAAGCTGGTCGGTGCCGCTCGCCGTCATGCTGGTGGTGCCGCTGGGCCTGATCGGCGCGGTGGCCGCCGTGATGCTGCGGGACATGCCGAACGACGTGCTGTTCACCGTGGGGCTGGTCACCATCATCGGGCTTTCGGCCAAGAACGCCATCCTGATCGTCGAGTTCGCCCGGGCCGCCCGCGCGCGGGGGCTCGATCCGGCGCAGGCGGCGGTGGAGGCGGCGCGGCTGCGGCTGCGGCCGATCGTGATGACGAGCCTCGCCTTCACGCTCGGCATCGTGCCGCTGATGGTCGCCTCCGGGGCGGGCAGCGAGACCCAGCAGTCCATCGGCACGGGCGTCTTCGGCGGCATGATCAGCGCCACCATCCTCGCGGTCCTCTTCGTGCCGGTGTTCTTCGTCGTGGTGACGAGGCTGGCGGAGCGGCTGGCCGGGCGGGTCGGGCGCGGCGCGGCGGCTGAGCCTTTGACCGGCCCGGCCGGGCCGGGTTAGGGCGTCAGGCGCGGCTGCGCCACATGCGCGGCAGAACGTCGGTGGGGCCGTTCCTGTCCTCGAAACGGTGCTTCAGCGTGCCCGCCACATGCAGGACGACGCAGGCGAGGAGCAGATAGGCGGCATATTTGTGGAGCGCCTGAAACACCGCGAAGGCCGCGTCGTTCTTCGGCAGGAGCTCCGGCAGGTGCGGCAGGAAGAAAAAGGGCACGCCGTCGCTCTGGGTGAAGCTGCTCGACATGGCGTAGCCCAGCAGGGGGATGAGCACGGTGAGCGCGATCATCAGGCGGTGGATGGCGTGCGACAGCATCTTCTCCCAGCTCCGCAGCGCCGGAGGCAGGCCGGGAATCACGGCGCTGTAGCGCCAGCGCAAGGTCAGCTGCACCAGCGCGACGAGCCAGACCAGGATGCCGAACTGCTTGTGGTTCACGTAGAAGAATCCAGCGGTCGGATCGTCTTCGGCGAGGCGGGTCATGTGCCAGCCGGCTGCGATCAGCGCGAGGATCAGCACAGCCCGCACCCAATGAAGGATGCGCATGGAGCGCGGGTAGACGACGCCCTCTCCGGCGTGCAGCGATTGAGGCATGACTCTTTTCCTGTTCCGTGTGGTGGCGTCCCGAGCCTGGCGGGCTGGTCTAGTCCCGACCGGCCATGACCTTCTCGAACCTGAACATGCCGCCGCCGCCCGGCAGAGCGGGCTGATCGTCTCGGTGGGGATCGGGGTGGCCGGCGTGATAATAGGCGACGATCGTGAAACCGCATGTGTTGACGTAGAAGTGGATGTTCCGCCTCTCGAAATAGGGGGTGTGGGTCGTCCACACCCTCGTTTGCGGATAGCGGGCTTCGATCGCATTCCAGGCGCTCCTGCCGATGCCCTGGCCTTCATGGCCCACGGCCACGAAGAACAGGTCGAGCGCGTTCTTCCCGGTCAGCCTGTCGATGACCACGACGGCGCCGCCGACCCTCTGTCCATCCCGCACGATGTGAAGAACCTCGGCGCCCGGTGCCTCGCAGGATTCCATGATGGTCTCGTCCGGTGGAATGGCGGCCTCCGCCAGCGCGCCGAATTCCGCCACGGCGGCAACGGCGAAGGCCTCCCGCAGATCCTGCCGGTAGCGCGGCAGGTCGGCGGGGGCCACAGGCTCGAGCGTCATAATATCGTGATCCAAGATCATGATCCGGCTGAAGGCCCGGTCCGGGCACAGGGTTTGGGGGGATGCGGCGCGGTCGCCGGCCTTCGGCCCGCTGCTGGATCCGGCAACATGCCGGCGTCGCAAGAGGGCGTGATGGCTTCGGATGGCATCGTGTCCGCTCTGCGGACACGATTGATCCCCCGCACACCCGAAGCCATCGCGTACGCGGGGCGGGCCGCGCCCCGTCCATGAATCGGGGCTGCATTGCGTGGACATTACACTCCCTTGACGACCGGCGCGGCCCCGCCTCGGCGCACGTGTAATCTTCATGTAACGATGGCGGCCAAGAAGCGGGCGCCCAGAAAGCGGCGCCACACGAAGAGGGCATTCATCCGTGCGCATACTCGTCATAGAGGACGATACCGATCTCGGCCCCTGGCTGCGGGATGCGCTGGAGGCCGCGCTAGGCGGGGCCGATCGCGTGGCGACGCTCGACGAGGCAGAGACCGCCCTGAAGGTGCGCCCCTTCGATCTGGTGGTGATGGACCGCCGGCTACCGGACGGCGACGCGGTGTCGCTGATCGCGAAAATGCGGATGCTCAGCCCGCGCCCGAGCATCCTGGTGCTTACCGCGTTGGACGATCCCAACGAGATCGCGCGGGCGCTCGATGCCGGCGCCGACGACTATCTCGCCAAGCCCTTCGAGCCGGTGGAGCTGATCGCGCGGGCGCGGGCGGTGCTGAGGCGGAACCAGCTCGACCAGAAGGGCGTCACCAGCGTGTCGAACCTGCGCTTCGACACCTTCGCGCGCACCGCCTATGTAGACGACCAGCCGCTGATCCTGCCGCGCCGGGAGCTCGCCTTGCTGGAGGCGCTGATGCGCCGGGCGGGGCAGGTGGTGCTGCGCGAATCCCTGGACAATGCGGTCTACGGCTTCGACGACGAGATCCAGTCAAATGCCATCGACGCCCATCTGTCGCGCTTGCGCAAGCGCTTGCGGGAGGCCGGCTGCCGTGCGGAAATCAAGGCTCTGCGCGGAATCGGTTACCTGATGGTCGAATGAGGATACTGCTGAAGAGATCCATCGCCTCGTCAGCCGCGATGCTGCTTGGAGGCCTGATCTCGGCCCTCCTGTGCTGCCTCTTCATCGGCTTCATCGCCTTCTACGGGGATGACGGCGACGTCGCGCAATCCGATGTCGCCACCGAGATCAAGCGCTCGGTCCGGCTCGACGAGGCGGGCCGCCCCCTGCTGACGCCGACGGGGAGGCTGCTCGCGTTTCAGCGGCAGTTTCCGCAGCTCTGGTATGTGGTCAGCACGCCCCACGGCAACCTTTCCTTTGGCGAGGTGCCCCCGCGCGTGCGCGGGAGCCTTGGCCTGCCGGATGCGTCGCAGGCTCGGTCCGTTTATGACGCCAGCGGTCCCGAGATGCAGCTCCTCGGCTCGACGCGCGCCGAGGACGACCCGGCCATGCTCATCGCCCTCGGCGGGGCCGTCTACACCAGCACGGAAGTCATCGTATCGCTCCTGCGGGAGCCGGACATGCCCTCGACGCTCCTGGCTGCGGTGATGACCATCATCATCCTCACAACCATCCTCGTGGTGCCCGCACTGATCGTCCGGCCGGTCCGCCGGGCGGCGGCCGCCGCCGAGGAGATTGGTGCCCGGGAGGGCGTGCGGCTGCCGGTCGATCAGCAGCCAGCGGAGTTGAAGCCGCTGGCCCTCGCCTTCAATCGCGCGCTCGACCGGATCGACGCCGCCACGGCGGAGCAGCGGCGCTTCCTGTCGAACGCCGCCCATGAGCTGCGCACGCCGCTGACCCGCCTGCGCACGCGCCTTGAGCGCGTCGAGGATCGCGAGATCAAGGCGGAGCTGGTGGGGGAGCTGCAATCGCTGTCGGCGACGGTGACCATGCTGCTGCAGCTCGCGCGGCTCACCTCCCAGCCCACGGAAATGCAGCCCATAGATCTCGTCTCAGTGGTCCGCGAGGCAACGGCCCGCGAGGTGCCGACGGCGCTGGCGAGCGGCGTGGACATCGAGCTACGCGGCGAGGGGCCGGTGATGGTCTCCGGCTCGGCGCAGGCCATCGGCATCGGCCTGTCCAATCTCGTACGCAACGCGATCCAACACGGCGGCAGCGGAGGCCGGGTGGTGGTCGAGGTGGCCGCGTCCCGACGGGTCTCGGTAATCGATTTCGGCCCCGGCATCAGCACAGCCTATGGCGGGCGCACGGTCATGGAGCCGTTCGCGCGCGGCAAGCAGGATTCCGCCGGCACGGGCCTCGGTCTCGCCATCGTTGCGCAGGTCGCGGCGCTGCATGGCGCCGGCCTCTCCATGGAGGAAACGCCGGGCGGTGGCACGACGGTGACCTTGAGCTTTCCTCAATGATGTTCCGCCGGCCCGCCGTGTAATGCGTCGGTAATCCTGGGGGCGAGAATGGCACATGTATTCCATTCTTCTAGGATTCATCATGCGGACCATCGCCACGCTTCTTCTCGGTGCTGCCGTCGCGAGCGCCCTGAGCGTCTATCCCGCGGCCGCGGACAGTGACGATCTCATCGCCGGCGCCATCGCGGGCGCTGCCGCCGGTGCATGGGCCGGATCGGTCTTCGCCGCGCCGCCGCCTCAGGTCTATGTCTACGGCCCCTATCCCGGCTGGACCCGTCCCGTGCCGCAGCCCCCGCCCATCGGGATCTACCATCCGGATTTCCATCGGGACGGCTGGGACGAGGATTTCGACGAGGAGCCCGGTGACGATGGCGACTGGGGCCACTGATCCGGCCCCGCCCCGCCGCGCGCCGAAATCTCCCGTTCCAGACCTGATTGCGACCCTGCGATGACCTCCTCTCCCGCCAAACCGCCCCCCCACCTTCTGCGCGAGGTGCTGCGCCTTCTGCGCCCCTTCTGGCAGCTCATCCTGCTGGCGAGCCTCGCGGGCGGCGCGGGCGGACTGGCCATGGCCTGGGCGCTCTCGCTCATCAACGGCGCGCTCGCCTCCGCCGCCTCCGCGGGGATGCTGATGGGCCTTGCCGCGCTGTGCCTCCTCAGCCTCGCCGGCCAGCTCATCGCCGGCATCGGCAACAGCCTTCTGGGGCAGCGCATCGTCGCGCGGCTGCGGCAGGAGGTGTGCCACCGCATCCTCGATGCGCCGCTCGCCGAGATCGAGCGGATGAAGAGCCCGCGGCTCATGGCGGTGCTCAACGGCGACGTGGAGAAGATCGCCGAGTTCGGCAACCATTTCGCGGGCTACACCACCGCGCTGGCGATGGTTCTGGGCTGCCTCGCCTATCTGTTCGTGCTGTCGGTGCCGATGCTGTGCTTCGGGTTGGGGCTGGTGGTGCTGGGCGGGGTGCTCAACTCAGTGGCCATGCGGGCCTGGCTAGTCCGGTTCGACGAGGCGCGCGGTCTCGAGGACCAGTTGCAGAAGCAGTATCGCGGCATCATCGAAGGCGCCAAGGAACTGCGCCTCAACCGTCCGCGCCGGCTGCGCGTAGAGCGGCAGGGCATCGGCGCCCTCACCAACCGCATCGCCGCCGTCAACGGCCGGGCCTACGCCCTGTTCTGGGCCGTCGACACCATTAGCATCGCGCTGATCTTCGTGTTCGTCTGCATCGTCCTGGTGCTGCGGCCCCATCTCGGCATCGACAGCGAGGTCATCACGGGCTTCATCATCGTGATGCTGTTCGCCAAGGGACCCATCGAGGAGCTGGCCAGCGCGCTGCCGGTGTTCAGCCAGGCGCAGATCGCCCTGCGCCGCATCAGCGCCCTGACTGCCGGCCTTGCCGAGGAGGTTCCGGATGGCGTGGGCAGGCACTCGGCGCCGCCCTTCCGCGACAGCCTCGCCCTTAGGGGCGTGCGCCACAGCTTTGCGGGCGAGGATCGCGCGAGCGGTTTCGCGCTCGACATTCCGCAACTAACCATCCGGCAGGGCGAGATCACCTTCATCGTCGGCGGCAATGGCAGCGGCAAGACGACCCTCATCAAGATTCTGCTCGGGCTGTACCGGCCGTGCTCCGGCGACGTGCTGCTGGATGGGCGGCCGGTGTCGGCGGCCGGGCTGGAGGGCTACCGGCAATTGTTCTCCGGCGTGTTCGCTGACTACCACCTGTTCGACGAGATCCTGGCCGGGCCGGGCGGCGCGCTACGGGTCAATGCCTGGCTGCAGCGGCTCGATCTTGCCGGGGTGGTGGCGGCCGAAGCAGGGCGCCTCGCCACCACCGATCTCTCCACCGGGCAGCGCAAGCGGCTGGCCTTCATCCACGCCGTGCTGGAGGATCGCCCGATTCTGATGTTCGACGAATGGGCGGCTGACCAGGATCCGGACTTCCGGGCCCTGTTCTACCGCAAGCTCCTGCCGGAGCTGCGGCAGGCCGGCAGGACCGTGATTGCGGTGTCGCATGACGACCGCTATTTCGACGCGGCCGACCGCATCGTCCACATGGCGCGCGGGCGCGTGACCGCCACCGAAAGCGGCGGCGCGCGCGTGGCCGGTGCCGCGGCGGCGCCTCTCGCGGTCCATGGGGCGTAATGCTCGCGTAATCGCGCCGCGCAAGATGCCGTCACGCACTAGACCGCAACACCGCCGGCTTCCTCGCTTCCGGGTCCCCGGCCCGCCTCGCGCCGATGGCCCGGCCGCTGGCGAGGAGGCCGCCGCGCCACATAACGGACGATGCCTCTGCCCCCTTCTCCCCTGCCTCGCGATGGTCGTGCGCCGGCCGGTCGGCCGTCCGGCCCGCCCGTGGCATTCGCGCTCGCGTGTGCCTGGCTGCTGGCGGGCTGCTCGCTGCTGGAGCCCGTCGCCGCCGATGCGCCGACGTTGCCGTCGCGTTATGCCCAGGAGGTCCCGCCGGGGCCACGGCGGGATATCGACGGCTGGTGGCGCCGCTTCCGCGATCCGGCGCTGGACCGGCTCGTGGCGCAGGCCGCCCGCCAGAACCTCTCCATCGCGCAGGCGCGGGCGCGGCTCGCGGCCGGGCGCAGCCAGGCGGGCGCCGCATCCGCCTTGTTCCTTCCGAGCGTGGGCAGCAGCGGGCAGGCGCTGGCCGGCACCTCGGAGGAGCCGTTCGAGGATCCCCTGCGGCAGCCGGTCGTCGCGGGGTTCGACGCGAGCTGGGACGTGGGCCTGTTCGGCCTGTCGGAGAGCAGCCAGCAGGCTGCGGCTGCCTCGGCCGCCATCGCCGGCGACGAGCTGGAGGCGGTCCGCATCGCGGTGACCGCGGAGGTCACGGCGGCCTACATCTCCCTGTGCTCCACGACGCGGCAGCGGGAGCTGTTGGCTGCTCTTCTCGCCACGCAGGAGCGGCGCAGGGGCCTCGCGCGCAGCCGGGCGCGGAGCGGCCTCGCGCCGCCGGGCGCGGATGCCGACGGCGCCGCTGTCGCCGAGACGCAGTCCGAGCTCGCCCGGCTCAATGCCCGCGCGGGGGCACTCCGCCAGCAGATCGCGACGCTGCTCGGCACGACGCTGACCGACGCTGGGCTGTGCGCCTCCGGGCGCCAGCCGCTTCCGCCCGATGGTCCCGAGGCCGGGCGGCCGGCCGATCTCCTGCGGGCGCGGCCGGATGTGCGGGCGGCCGAGCAGCGGGTGCTGAAGGCCGCCGCCGACGTGGGGATCGCGAAGGCGGATCTCTATCCGAAGCTGCGGCTCGGCGGCACGATCGGCGTCGGCCTCCCGTCTCCCGGCTCGCCGCTGGGCCTCGCCGGCGGGCCATCCCTCCAGATTCCCCTGTTCGACCATGGCCGGCGGGAAGCGGCGGTCGATGCCCGACGCGCGCTGCTGGAGGAGGCGCTGGCCGCCTATCGTCAGGCCATCCTCACCGCCTATCAGGAGGCGGACGGGGCGCTTGCGAACTGGCGCGCCGCGCGCGCGGCGACGACGCGCCTCTCGGCGGTGATCGAGGCCGAGCAGCGGCAGGCCCGCCGGCTCGGCATACTATACCGGGAGGGGCTCGCGGATGCGGGCGGTCGCGCGGACGCAGACGCCGGCCTGATCCAGGCGCAGCGCCGGCTGGCAGCGGCGCGGGAGGCCGAGGGGCTGGCGACCGTCGCGCTCTACAAGGCGCTGGGCGCAGCCGCGCCTGCTTCGGCGCAGGAGGCGCGGGGCTGATGGCGGTGGCGCTCGCCCGCAAGACGCTGGTTCACGAATGGCGTCGCTTCCTGCCGGCGGTGATGTCGGTGGGCTTTTCCGGCGTCCTCATCATCGTGCAGGGCGCGCTGCTGCTCGGCATCGTCGGCACCAATGCGCTGCCGGTCACGCAGTCGCACGCCGATCTGTGGGTCGGCTTTCCCGGAACGCAGAGCGCCGATCTCGGCCGCAGCATCGATGCCGGCGCCGCCGCCGAGCTGCTGGTCGATCCGCGCGTCCTGCGCGTCGAGCCCCTCCTTCTGGGCTCCGGGGACTGGCGCGGCCCGCGCGGCGGCGGCGGCGTCAGCGTCACCCTCATCGGCATCGACACGCGGCCGGATGGGTTGGGGCTCGCCAAGGCGATGCCACGCTCCGGGCGCGCATTGCTGACGGAGCCGGCGACCGTGCTGGTGGACGTGGCGGACCTCGACAAGCTCGGAACCGCCATCGGTGGCGCCGCCGAGATCAACGGGCAGCGGGTGCGCGTGGTGGGCACCACGGACGGTATGCGCGCCATGGGCGGCGTCAACGTGGTCGCCTCCATCGCCACCGTCAGGACGCTCGACCGGTCGCTCGCAGCGGCCGGCGACGTCACTTACTATCTCGCGGCGCTGCGCTCCCCCGGCGCGGCGCGGGCGGTGAAGGCCCGCTTCTCCCAACCCGAGACGCGAAAGCGCTTCGAGGTCTGGACAGCGGAGGATCTGGCCGGCCGCTCGGTGCGCTACTGGCTGCTGGAATCGGGCGCCGGCGTCGGCTTCATCTTCGCGACCATCGTCGCGCTTCTGGTGGGCACCCTCATCACCAGTCAGACCCTGACGGCCGCCGTCGCGGCCTCGACGCCGCAATACGCCACGCTGCGGGCGATCGGCGTGCCGTTCCCCAAGCTGCGCCGCATCGTGGTGGAGCAGGCGGCGTGGGTCGGCGCCGCCGGTCTGGCGCTGGGCCTCGCCGGCAGCCTGCTCGCGGCCGCGCTGGCCTGTGTCAACGGCATTCCCTTTGCGCTCGGGGCCGGCATCATGGCGCTGTCCGGCGGGCTCGTACTGTCGGTCGCGCTACTGGCGGGCGTGCTCGCGCTGCGCCGACTGCGCCATGCCGATCCTGCGGCGCTGCTGCGATGACGGCGGACGTCTCGCTGCGCGCGTGGGGGCTGGAGAAGTCCTACGTCGTCCAGTCCATCCGGACGCAGGCCCTGAGCGAGGTCTCCCTCGCGCTGCATCCGGGCGAACTTTCCCTCATCAGCGGCCCGTCGGGCTGCGGCAAGAGCACGCTGCTGTCGCTGCTGAGCGGGCTGTCGCGTCCCGATCGCGGCGAGGTGCGCGCGTTCGGGACGGATCTCTGCGCGCTCGACGATGCCGCGCGGGACGCTTTCCGGCTCGTCCATTGCGGCTTCATCTTCCAGGGCTACAACCTGTTTCCGGCGCTCGACGCGCTGGAGCAGGTACAGCTCGTACTCGACTATTGCGGCATCCCGCATGAAGTGGGCCGGCGGGCGGCCGCCCGGGTGCTCGACATGGTGGGGCTCGGCCGGAGGCAGCATCTGCGCCCGGCCGAGCTGTCGGGCGGCGAGAAACAGCGGGTGGCGATCGCGCGGGCCATCGTCAAGCGCCCCCGCCTGCTGTTCGCCGACGAGCCCACCAGCGCCCTCGACAGCGTGAACGGCGCCATCGTTACCGACCTCTTGCGGGAGATCGCCCACCGCAGCGGCACCATCGTCGTCTGCGTCTCCCACGACCCCCGCCTGATCGCCCGCGCCGACCGCGTCATCGAGATGGAGGACGGCCGGCTCCGCCGCGACAGTCGCGGCGCTTCGAGATCCGGCGCCACGGAGACCTGTCCATGAAGCTCTCGCGTTTCGCCACCATCGCCCCGGTGGTGCTGGCGCTCGCCGTCTGCGTCACCGCCGGCATCGTCATGGTCACCAACAGCAGCCGGGTGGATGCCGAGCCGCAGCCGGACGGCGCGTCGGTGATCGCCGCGGCTCGCGGGCGCGTGGAGGTGGAGGGTGGCCTCTCGCGCATCGTGGCCACGCGGGACGGCGAGGTTCAGGACGTGCTGGTGGCCGAGGGGCAGCGCGTGGAGGTCGGCACGGTCCTGGCGCGGCTCGCGGCGCGCGAGGCCACCTTCGCCCTCGCCGCCGCAGAGGCCGCGCTCGACGAGGCGAAGGCCCGGCAGGCGGCGCTGGAGCGGCGGCGCGCCCTGCAGCAGCGCGGCCTCGAGCGCACCCGCCGCGCGGCGAAGGAGCAGGCACTCTCGGCGCAGGCCCTCGACGAGGCCGAGGGGGCGATGGCTGCGCTGACCGGCGAGCTGAAGGGCGCGGAGGCCGCGTCCGCGCTCGCGCTCGCCCGCCGCGATAGCGCCCTCTATGAGCGCGAGCGCCGCGACGTACGTGCCCCGCTCGCCGGGCGTGTTGCGCGCCGCTCGGTGAAACCGGGTGACATCGTGTCCGCCAGCGCGGCGACGGAGATGTTCATCGTCATCCCCGATGCGCCGCTGATCGTGCGGGCCGAGATCCAGGAAAATTTCGTGCGGCTGGTGAAGCCGGGCATGACTGCCGAGATTGTCGCGGAGAGCGACGAGCGCACGAGCGCTCCCGGCCATGTTCTGAGGGTCGGTGCCTTCCTCGACAACCGCCGCGCGGGCGAGGGGCCGACCGAGCGCGCCGACGTGCGGGTGGCGGACGGCATCCTCGAAATCGACCGGCCGGAGATCTTCCTCATCGGCCAGCGCGTCTATGTGCGCTTTCACAGTCCGTGAAGATGAAGTGCAGCAATCGCGCGTAATGCCCGCGTAATCCGTTGGCCGCATCGATCTCGTCAGAAGCAATCGGATCGGAGATCCCCTTTGTCAGCCAATCTGCCCGACGACGCTCGGCCCTCTGACGCCTGGCCTTCTTCCGTCGAGCCCGAGCTGGTCGCGCGCCTCGTGGACCTGATCGCAAAGGAAGGCATGCTGGACCGCACCGCGATGAAGCCCGCCGCTACCCTCGACGAGCTGGATTTCGACTCGATCGAGGCGGTCATGGTGATCAACGCCATCGAGCAGGCCTTCGACATCGAGATCGGAAGCGGGCTGCGCTGGGGCGAGGCGCGCAATCTCGGCGAGCTCGTGGCTTTGCTAGCGGATTCGGTCAAGCGCGCGACGCCTGCGCTGCAGTCATGAGCAGTGTCGCGATCACCGGGTTCGGTGTCGTGTCGGCCGCAGGATCCGACCGGCGCGCCTTCGCCCGCGCGCTGTTCGAAGGGCGCAGCGCCATCGGCGCGGTCGTGCTGCCGCGGGCCTTCGGGCGCCGTGCCTTCCGGGCCGCGCAGATCGTCGATCTTCCCGGCAACGCGGCGGAGACGGCCGGCGACCGGCGCGCCTATGACCGCTTCAGCGTGCTGGCCTTTCTGGCAGCGGAGGAAGCGGTTGCGGCGGCCGGGCTCGACACGGAGGATCTGGCTGGGGACCGGACCTCGGTGCTGCTGGGAACCGGCATCGGTGGTGCAACCTCCATCGACGACAGCCACCACGGGCTCTATGTGGAGAAGCGCCGGCCCGATCCCCTCACCATTCCCAGGCTGATGGCCCATGCGGCCCCCGCGCTGCTCAGCCGCCGCTGGGGCTGCCGCGGAACCGTCCTCGCCATATCAAGCGCTTGCGCCTCAGGCGCGCAGGCCATCGGGCTCGGCATGAGCTTCATCAGAGCGGGCCTTGCCGATCGCGTACTCGCGGGGGGAACCGAGGCCTCGCTCACGCCGTCGGCCCTTGAGAGCTGGCAGGCGATGCGCGTCTTGACCTCGACCCGCTGCCGGCCTTTCTGCACGGATCGCGACGGCATGGCGCTGGGTGAGGGCGCGGCCGTGTTCGTGCTGGAAAGTGATGCGGCGGCGGCGCACCGGGGCGCGCCGGTCGTCGCCCGCCTGCGCGGCTACGGCACGACTTCCGACGCGGGTGATCTGGTGCGCCCGGATGCCAGCGGCGCGGCGGCGGCCATCCGCGCCGCCCTGGACGATGCCGGGCTCGCGCCGCACGAGATCAGCCATGTGAACGCCCACGGCACCGGCACACGGCTGAACGACGCCGCCGAGGCCGAGGCCCTTCAGGCTGTATTGGGCGCCGATGCGTCGCGCATTCCACTCTCCGCGACCAAGCCGGTCCATGGCCACACCCTGGGAGCCTCCGGCGCCATCGAGCTTGCCGCGACGATCCTCGCTCTCCAGTCCCGCACCGCGCCGGGCACCCTCGGTTTCGAGGCGGCGCAGGCCGAATATCCGCTGGCCATCAGCGACCAGAACCAGCTCATCGCCGGTGCGATCGGCCTCAGCAACAGCTTCGCGTTCGGCGGCGTCAATGCCGCGCTGATCGTCGAGGCGCTCCCGCTCGCGCCCCTGTGAGGTCCGCCTTGCCCCCTGCGCCATCCTCGCCGCCGTCCCTCTGGCAGGCCATCGTCGATTTCGATGGCACGATCTCCCGGGAGGACACCACCGACCGCGTCCTGGAACGCTTCGCTGCGCCGGGCTGGGAGGAGATCGAGGCCGAATGGCACGCCGGCCTGATCGGCTCGCGCGCCTGCATGGCCCGACAGGTCGATCTGTTGCGCGTTTCGCCCGACGCGCTCGACACCTTCGCCGCCACACTGGAGATCGATCCCGGCTTCCCGGACTTCGCCCGCCTTTGCCGGCGCCACGCCATTCCCCTCACCATCGTTTCCGACGGCCTCGACAGGACGATCCGCACGGTCATGGCGCGCGCCGGCCTCGGCCCTATCCCGGTGGTCGCCAACGAGCTGCGGTGGAGGGGCGGCGACCGCTGGCGGCTGCTGTCGCCGCATGCGGCGACCGGCGGGGCCTGCGCCAGCGGCACCTGCAAGTGCCGCGTCGCCGCGCAGCTGGCGCGGCCACTGAACCTGCTTGTGGGCGACGGGCGCTCGGACTTCTGCATCGCGGGCGAAGCCGACCTCGTCTTCGCCAAGGCCAGCCTCGTCGCACACTGCGTGCAGGCGGGCATCCCCCATCACCCCATCGCGGATTTCGCCGACGCAAGCGCGCATCTCGAAGCCGTTCTGGCCGGCGCGACTCTGCCGGCCGCATCCCGTCAACGCGAGGACAAGATCAATGGATAACGTCGTTCTCCAGCACGACCGCTCGACCGGCGCCAGCGCGGCGACGCGCGCCGGCCTCGCCGCCGAGGAGGCACGCCTCCTGGCCCTTGAAGCCGAGTATTGCTCCCATGGCGACACGGTGCATTACACGCAGTTCCCGAAGATCTTCTCGGGCTGCGAAGGTTCCTTCATGCTGGATGCGGCGGGAAACCGCTTCCTCGACCTGCAGATGTGGTACTCGGCCGTTAATTTCGGCTATGCCAACCCACGCCTCAACGCTGCGCTGAAGCGCCAGATCGACACGCTACCGCAGGTCGCCAGCCAGTATCTCCATCGCGAGAAGATCGAGTTGGCGGCGATGATCGCGAAGGATGCCGAGGCCAAGTTCGGGGCCAAGGGGAGGGTGCATTTCAATGTCGGCGGTGCCCAGGCGGTGGAGGATTCCCTCAAGATCGTGCGCAACGCCAGCAACGGAAAGAGCCTGATGTTCGCCTTCGAGGGCGGCTATCACGGCCGCACGCTCGGGGCGTCCGCGATCACCTCGTCCTATCGTTATCGCCGGCGCTTCGGCCATTTCGGCGAGCGCGCGCAATTCATCCCCTTTCCCTACCATTTCCGCGGGCCGAAGGGGATGAGCAAGGAGGAGTATGGCGAACATTGCGTCGCACAGTTCGCCCGACTGTTCGAGAGCGAGTATAACGGCGTCTGGGACCCCAAGCTCGGCCAGGCGGAATACGCGGCCTTCTATGTGGAGCCATTGCAGGGCACGGGCGGATACGTCATTCCCCCGCCAAACTTCTTCCAGGGACTGAAGAAAGTGCTCGATGACCACGGCATCCTGCTGGTCGTCGACGAGATCCAGATGGGCTTCTACCGGACGGGAAGACTCTGGTCGATCGAGCATTTCGGCGTGCAGCCGGACGTGATCGTGTTCGGCAAGGCGGTCACCAACGGCCTCAATCCGCTGTCCGGCGTCTGGGCGAAGGAGGCGCTCATCAACCCCACTGTCTTCCCGGCCGGTTCCACCCATTCCACCTTCAACGCCAATCCGCTCGGCACCGCCGTCGCGCTGGAGGCCATGAAGATGATGGCCGAGGAACAGTACGAGCCCATGGTCATGGCCAAGGGCGCGTATTTCCTGGAGGGTCTCAGGGACTTGCAGCGTCGCCACAGGATCGTCGGCGACGTGGATGGGCTCGGCATGGCGCTGCGCATGGAGATATGCGAGGCGCACGACAGCTATACGCCGGCCAAGCGCCTCGTGGACCTCATGTGCGACGAGGGAATGAAGGCCGATCTCGAGGTCGCCGGCCGCCGCTATGGGCTGGTGCTTGACATCGGCGGCTACCACAAGAACGTCATCACCCTCGCGCCGGCGCTGACCATGAGCTATGCCGAGATCGATCTCGCCATCGCACTGCTCGACCAGTTGCTCGCCCGCGTCGCGGCGGCTTGAAAAGGCGCGGGGCCATGGCTCGATTTCATGTGATCGATCTGGACGGCAGCCTGCCCGCGCAGGAGCCGCTGCGCCGGCGCATAGATGCGGGGACGGCCACCCGCATCGATGCCGTCGACCTCGCCGGCCGCCTGCGCATCGTCGCGAGCCGCAGGGCGCTGCGCCGCCTCGCCGCCCGGCTGCCACCGGCGCAGGGCATGGCGGGCGCGACCGTCACCTTCTACGGCTCGGGCGACTTTCACCACCTCACGACTGGGCTGGTGGCGGCGCTCGACGAGCCTGTAACCATCGTCCATTTCGACAATCACCCCGACTGGGTGCGGTTCCCCGACACACACAATTGCGGCGCCTGGGTCAACCGGGCGCTAAGCCTCCGGCATGTGTACAAAGTGGTCACCATCGGCCCGTGCAGCGGCGATCTGGTGCGGCCGGAATTGCAGCTCGCGAACCTGGCTGCGGTGAGGGATGGGCGCATCGCGCTCTATCCCTGGCGGCATCCCCCGTCGCGCGTCTGGGGCCGCTACGGCCACACCCGGTGTTACCGGCAGGAGGGCGACCATCTGCACTGGCGCAATCTCGCCGAGGAAAGCTGGACTGATTTCCTAGACGAACTCATCGAGGAAATTCCGACCCGTGCTGTGTGGATCACCATCGACAAGGACGTGCTCGCGCGCGGCGAGGCGTTGACCAACTGGGACCAGGGGGCCCTGCCCCTCGGCCATCTGCTGGCGGCCGTCGAGCGCCTCTCCGGCACGCGATGGATCGCCGGCGTAGATGTCTGCGGCGACTGGTCGGAGTCGCGCTTCTCCGACCCGTTCCGCGCGGCCCTCGCAAGGTTCGACCATCCGCCGCTGGAGCGCCCCAACGCCGCCGACCTCGCCGTCAATGCGCGGGTGAATGCCGAACTCATGGACCTCTTTGACCGGGTGCTGTCATGAGTTCGCGGAACGCGCACCTGTTGCGGAAACAGGCCGGCCCCGCGCCCGGGTTCGCCGGCACCGACCACGGCATAAGGCTGGCCGGCGGGCGAACCGGCTTCCTACTGCTCCATGGCCTCGGGGGCACGCCGGTGGAGCTGAAGCTGATAGCGCGGGCGCTCAACATGGCCGGTCACACGGTGCATTGCCCGCAGCTCGTCGGCCATTGCGGCAGCGAGGGAGACCTGCTCGCCACCGGCTGGCGCGACTGGGCACAGAGCGCGCTCGATGCGCTGGCCTCGCTCCATGCCGAATGCGACCGGGTGATCGTCGGCGGGCTCTCCATGGGCGCGGTGCTCGCCATCCATGTCGCCGCCGAACGGCCGACCCAGGTGGATGGCCTCGCGCTCTACGCGCCGACCCTGCGCTACGACGGATGGTCGATCCCACGCTACGCCTTCCTGCTGAAATGGCTGATCAACACGCCGCTGGGCCGCCGCTACAGCTTTTCCGAGCGCGAGCCCTACGGCATTAAGCACAGGCGCACCCGCCAGACGATCATGGAGGCGATGGCCTCTGGCGACGCTGCTTTGGCCGGACTGGAGGGCACGCCCGCGCGGGCGCTCCAGCAGCTCTGGCAGCTTGTCGCGGCGACGCGCGCGCGGATGCCCGCCGTCACCTGCCCGGCGTTGCTCGTGCATGCGCGCGAGGACGATATCGCCGGGCTTTCCAATGCCTTCGAGATCCAGCATCGCCTCGGCGGCCTCGTCGACGCGGTGATCCTCGACGATTGCTATCACCTCGTCACCATCGACCAGCAGCGCGGTATCGTGGTGGACCGCACGCTCGACCTCGCGGACCGCCTCGCGGCCGCGGGCGGCTCCGCGCGGCCCGGCCGTGCGCGCGTGGTCGCCGCGCAATGAAGATGGTCGCGGGGCGGGTTGTCGGTAGCATCGCCGAGATCGAAGCGGCGGACTGGGACGCCTGCCTGCCGGGCGAGGCGGAATGCCATGCCTATTTCAGCGCCTGCGACGGCGCGGCCGCCGCCTCCGGTGTCGGCTTGCGCTGCGGGGCGGTGGTCGTCACGGATTCGGTCGGCGTCGTCGCCGTGGCACCGGTCTTTCTCTTCACCTACCGGTTGGATACGCCGTTGCAGGGGCGTGCGCGGCGGTGGGCGGAAGCGGCCTTCCGGCTGGTGCCCGGCCTCGCGGCGCTCCGGGTGCTGTGCGTCGGCTCACCCTATGCGGAGCGCTGCCACCTCGGCTTCGCCGCGCGCCTCGATGCGGCGGCCCGCGCCGAGGCGATGCAGGTCCTACTGACTGCTCTGGAGGACGAGGCGCGGGCACGTGCCGCGCATCTCGTCGCATTCAAGGATCTCGCCCCTCGGGAGGATGCTGAGCTGGCGCCAATGCTCCGGTGTGCTGGTTTCGCGAGTCTCGGCAGCCTACCGGTCGCGACGCTGGACCTGCCCTTCGCCGATGCAGAGGGCTACCTTGCCTCGCTCTCCGGGGCAACGCGCAAGGACATCCGCCGCAAGCTCGCGAAGGCCGGGGCGGTGCGCATCGAGCACCGCGTCGGCGTCGTCGGGCTGGAGGGGCAGATCGAAGCCCTTTACGAAGCGACGCGTGACCGTAGCGGCCTCGATTACGGCGAACTTGAAGTCCTGCCGCCGGGCTATTTCGCGGCCGTCGCCGAGGCGCTAGGGGAACGGGCCGTCTTTGTCCTCTACTTCGTCGGCGATACGCTCGCGGCCTTCAACCTGCTGCTCGTTGAACCCGACCGCGTGATCGACAAGTTCCTGGGTATGCGCTACCCGCTGGCGCGCAACCACAACGTCTATGCAGTCAGCTGGATGGCGAACGTGCGGTTCTGCCTGGAGCGTGCCATAGGTGAGCTGCAGACCGGGCAGACCGCCTACGCCTCCAAGCTGCGCTTCGGCAGCCGGCTGGTCCCCTCAACCATTCGCTTCCGCCATCGGAATCGCCTGATGCAATGGCTGCTCGCGCGTCTGGCCCCATGGTTCTCATTCGATCACCTGGATCCGCAGCTTGCCTCCTCGCGAACCTTTCCATTCCCTGATGGCTGAGCGGGCCCTGCGCCCGGAACTGCCAGAGCTCCGATCGACTGGAAGCGAGCGAAACGCTCAGCGCGACTTTAGCGCTGACAAGCGCGGCGGATAACTGGCACCGGATACAGCGGCACAGCCAGACGAAACCGGCTGCGAGCAGGAATTCTGGGTC
This sequence comes from Xanthobacter sp. SG618, assembly GCF_012932745.1. Lineage (NCBI taxonomy): Bacteria > Pseudomonadati > Pseudomonadota > Alphaproteobacteria > Hyphomicrobiales > Xanthobacteraceae > Xanthobacter > Xanthobacter sp. SG618. Next base: position 498,261 of record NZ_JABBHL010000004.1, read on the forward strand.
GGCGGGCTCGGTGGCTCCGACACAGGCAGCGCCTTCTTGGCGACTGTGCGGGCGATGTTGGACTCGAACAGGTCCGTCGTGGTGCCGTAGGGCGCCGACATTTCCAGCGCCGGGGGAGGCCCGGCTAGGTCATTGCCTGTTTTCCGATCTGTCGGGCACGCGACCGAAACGAGAAGCCGGCGCGCACGGCGCCTCCACAGAGGGCTAGAAGCGCGACAATTCCTCGGGGAGCGCCACCAGGCCAAGCGGAATCATGCGGAGAATGCCCCTTACCCCACCGCAGGACGGCGCCCTCGGGCAGCCAGCACTGTCGTAATGTTGCTGTAACGTTTGGTGCGCTTTATCCGATTTCGAATTACATCTTGGAATCGTGCCTTTGCATTGTTTGGTGTGCTCGACGGGAACAGTGGCAACCTATTTGACCTCCTCACGCCAGCGTGGAGAGCAGGGACGCGCCGGCAGCTCGGGAGAGCGGTCAATCCTCCCCTACGGGTGGCAGGAGACACGGGACAACGCGGGCGGAGGCACGGCTGGCAATCAGAATTCGGTGCGGCCGACGGACAAGGCTTTGGCCCGTGTGGAGATGACGGCGGTGGGAGGGGGGGGCGGGGGCGCTACCGGCGCGCCGCTCGGACCACCAGGCACGGATCCAAACCGGGGTGGGCAGCGCGTGGTCGAGCCGCACCGAACCTTTAGGAGAGACCGATGGCATCCCCGATCATGAAGCACTTCGCCTACGAGCACCTGCCGGCCCACCTGCAGGAGGTGAGCAAGCCCATCGGCGAACTCGCGCGCCAGATGGACGAGGCGCTGCCGGACGGCGCCGAGAAGTCCGCAGGCCTGCGCAAGCTGCTGGAGGCGAAGGACTGCCTCGTGCGAGCGAGGCTGGGCTGACCATGCGCCTTTCCGCCGACAGTTCCTCTCCCGACTTCCACGCGTGGGAGGTCCGGAACGCTAAGATCTACCTCGACGGACGCGAGGTTCAGCACTGCCGCCTTGCAGACGAGGAGCGTGGCTATGTCATCGTCTCTCCCGTCGATGGCGCCGGGCGCTTCCTGCTGGAAGGCGATGAGATCGCCACCCAGCTGCGCTACGGCGAGGTGAGGATCGTGCTCCCGGAGCGCTCGCCCCGTTGCGATGCGGCGGGTGGCGCCTGATGCGGTTTGTGGTCCGCACATTCTACAACTACGCCTCACGCGGTACGTGCGGCCCGATCTGGGGCGGTAGCAAGCGTTGCGGCTTGCTTTTCGCTACGCATCGTGGGGGCTGTGATGTCGGAGCGCACTGCGTGACGCTGGCGGACGCCATCGCATCTCTGGACCGGCAGCCGGCCGCTCCGGCGACGTCAAGCAGATCAATGCCGCTGACCGAAAACAGGGGCGTGTGAATCCTGCGCCCGAGCGGAATGGGGGGCGAGATCTTCAGGGTCATGTTTCCGCCTCCGGCGCTCACGCGGCCAGGGTCTGGATTTGCGCCTGCGCCGCTTCCAGGGCGCGCTTCTGCATCTCTCCGCCCAGCGCCAGGTCCTCGGCGCGCACGAAGTGCACATCCTTCACGCTGAGGAAGCTGAAGAAGGCGGTGAGGTGGCCTTCCTGATGGTCAAAGGCGGCATAAGGCGAGCCCGAGGTGAAGATGCCGCCGTGCGAGGATACCACGATCACCTTCAGGCCGCCGCACGGCCCCCACGGATGGCGCGAGCGAGAAATAGGCGCCGGTGCGCGCTGTGCCGAGATGGCGCAGTGCGAGCACGAACAGGACGAGGCGGACGCCATAGCCGAAGAAGCCGACCACGGCAGGCGCGGCCACGGCCCCGGCAGAAGGGAAGGCCGCCCCGTGGCCGAGCGCGATCACCAGGTTGATGGTTCCGGCGATCAGGCCCTTCAGCATAGCGATCTGCACGGGGTCGGCAGAGGAGAGCTTTCGGGTGAGGTTGTTGTCGATGCCCCAGCACAGGCAGGCGCTGGCGATTAGTACGGCGCCGAGGTCGAACGTCGCCCGACCCTGCCATGACAGCAGCGCCGCGCCGGCGAGGATGGCGAGCGCGCCCAGAAGGAGGTGCCTGTCCACATTCTCGCGGAAGGCGACCCAGGCGATGGCCATGGTCGCAACACCTTCCAGATTGAGCAGAAGGGATGCGCTCGCGCCATCGGTTCGGGCGAGGCCGAACATGAGCAGCAGCGGGCCGAGGACGCCGCCTGTGAGGATCACCAGCGCGAGCCAGGATACATCAGTCCGCCGCAGTGGCGCCTCCACCGCCGGCAGCCGGAGCGCGGCCCGGGACAGGTGGATGGCGGCGAGGCCCGCGCCTGCCCCGAGATAGAGCAGGCCGGCCATCATCCAAGGGTCGATGGCGCCGAGAAGCAGCTTGGCGAGCGGCGTGCTCGCGCCGAACAGTCCAGCCGAGATGAGGGCAAAGACGATACCGAGCTTCACGAGGCGCCCCTATCCTGTCCGGGCAGTGCTTCGCCTCAGCGCCTGAGATACTTGATGAGCGCGGCGATGCCGAGCACGACAAGGGCAGGATGAGGAGGCCGAAGAGCCACATTCCCCACATGCCGCCGCTCATCATCTGATCGTACTGGATGACGGTCTCTCCTCTGCGGGATCAGGCCACCTTCAGCACCGCCATCATGCCGGTGGCCATGTGATAGAGGTGGTGGCAATGGAGGAACCATTCGCCCTTCGGTCCGGCGTCGAAGGCGATGGTGACGGGCATGTGCGGGGGCACCATCACCGTGTCGCGCACCGCCCCGGAGAAGCGTCTCCCGCCGATGCCGACCACCTGGAAATGATGGCCGTGCAGGTGCATGGGATGGCTCATGCCGGTGGGGTTCATGAAGGTCATCTCCACCCGCTCTCCTGGGCTCACCACGAAGGGCTCGGCCTCGGCATGGGTCCGCCCGTTGATGGTCCAGCGGTAGCCGGCCTCCTCCCCGAGCATGATCGGGAAGACCTTGTCGGCCCTGCGCCGCGGCAGCGGCTTGCCGGCGGAAAGACGCGCCTCGAAGTCGAGGTCGAGCAGCCCCTGTGGACGCTCGGCGGCCTCGGGGATGCGCGGGACGGACGCGCCGGCGGTCGCGAGGACGAGGCCGGTGCGGCGCGGCGAGGCCTCAACCTGCGCCAGCACGGGGAAGGCGCCGCCACCGGCGGGTATTTCCACCATCAAGTCTATGCGCTGGCCCTGCGCCAGCGGAAAGGCTTCCGCCAGAAGAGGCGCGCAGGGCACGCCATCGACCGCGATGCAGCGCGGCGAGAGGCCCGGTGCCGAGATGAAGAAGGCGGTGGCGGTACCGCCATTGATGATGCGCAGCCGCACCCGTCCGCCCTTCTCCACCCGCACCACGTCGGGATCGCCGAGGGTGCGACGGTTGGCGAGGAAGGCGTCGTAGTCCACATCATTGGCGTGGGTCATCATCCCGCCGCCCATGCCGCTCATGCCATGCCCGGAATGGTTCATTCCCGGCATGGCCATCCCCGGCATGCCCTGCATGGTCCCGCCCATGCCGTGGCTGCCGTGGGTGCTGCTCCCGCCGAGTCCGGCGAGGATCTCCTGCGGGCTGCGGAAGGAGAAGTCGTGCAGCATCACCACCACGTCCTGCGCGTCGCCGGCGTCGGCCTCGCGGGTGACGAGGGGAGCGGCGAGCAACTGCTGCTCGCTCAGGGTGTGGGAATGCATCCAGTGGGTGCCGGGGGTGAGCGGGAAATCCACCTGGTCCGTCCCGCCGGGCGCCAGTTCGCCGCCGTCGGGTCGCGCCCGGTCCTGGTCCGGCGGGGCGAAGATCTGGCCGTGCCAGTGCATCACCGCAGGGGTGTCGGAGGCGTTGAGCACGGCGCCGGTGAGGCGGTCGCCCTCTTTGGCGAAGATGCCCTCGCCCGCCGGGCCCTTCACCGCGAAAACCTTGGCGGCCTTGCCGTTCACATCGAGGATAAGGCTCTCGACGGTGAGGAGCGGGGCTGCGAAGGCGCGGTTCCACCCGCCGGAAACGGCGAGCGCGCTCGCGGCGGCACCGCCCGCGAGGAAGGCGCGGCGGGAGAGGCTGGGTATTGGCATTGGTCGGGTCATGGTGGGCCTCTCGGAGGCATCGCCGGGCAGACGAGGCGAGGCGGGCATCATGTGGGTTTTCAGTATTTGGCCTGGGCGGAGGAGCCATCCGGAGCCGTGATCTGGACGGCGCCCTTCACCCCCTTGGGAATGGCCACGGCGGCGGTGCCGGCAAGCCGGTTGCCTCCAGCAGGAGACAGGGGAAATCGCTGGGCCTTGCCCTCCACCACGAGGATCGCATTCGCCTTGAAGCCCTCGGCCGGAACGGGCTTGTCGGATCCGTCGCTGAGATAGAGCGCGACGGCGGGCGTGCCGTCGGCCACCAGCTCGGCGTGATAGTGGCCGGCATCCACCCGCACACCGCCATTGGCGCCGGTGCCGGGCTCGTGCGCGAGCAACGGCGTGGCCGAGAGGGTGATAGCGAGGAGGGCCGGAACGAGGCGGCGGAAAATCATGGCAGGCTCCGTCAGAAGGCGTCCGCGCGGGCGGCGCCGGCAAGGGAAGAAGCCTCGCCGGCCGCGGCCACCAGCCGCTCCAGCGGGCGGCGGCCGAAGCCGAGGACGAGGACGGGGGTGAGCACGGCGTCGAGCAGCGTGGCGCTGACGAGGCCGCCGAAAATCGTGATCGCGACGGGGTGGAGGATCTCCTTGCCCGGCACTTCCGCCCCGCTCATGAGCGGCAGCAGGGCGATGCCGGCGGACGTGGCGGTCATCAGCACCGGGGTCAGCCGCTCAAGGCTCCCGCGCATGACGAGGGCCGGGCCGAAGGGCAGGCCCTCGGATATGGCGAGATTGATGATGTGGCTGATCTTCAGGATGCCGTTGCGCGCGGCGATGCCGGTGAGCGTGATGAAGCCGATCATGCTGGCCACCGAGAGCGGCTGCCCGGCGAGCCACAGCGCCGTAACAGCGCCGATGAGTGCCAGTGGCACGCTGCCCATGATGACGAGCGCGAACAGCGCAGAACGATAGCGGCTGTAGAGGATGGCGAAGACCAGCAGCAGCGACACCGCGGCGAGGCCGCCGATGGTGCGCATGGAGTCTTCCTGCGCCGCGAATGTGCCCTCAAGACTTGCAGAGATGCCGGGCGGCAGGTCTGTCGCGGCGATGACGCGGCGCATGTCGGCGATGATGGCCGCCGTGTCGCGGCCTCCGGAGGTATTGGCCAGCACCACGATGCGCCGGCGCCCACCCTCGCGGAGGATCTGGTTCGGCCCGTCCGTCTCCTTCACGTCGGCCACCTGCGAGAGGGGAACCCAGCCGGAGGGGGTCTCGATGAGGAGGCGGCCCAGGCCCTCGGCGCTCCGCGTTGCGTCGGGGAGGCGGACGATCAGGTCGAATCGGCGGTTGCCGTCTACGAGGGTCGAGACCACGCGACCGTTCGAGAGCCGCGCCAGCGCGTCCGTCGCCTGGGCGGGCTGGAGGCCGTAAAGGGCGGCGCGGCCATAATCCACCTGCACCGTGACTTCAGGCACGCGGACCTGCCGCTCCACCTGCAGGTCCGCGAGGCCGGGAATGGCGGCCAGACGCTGGCGCAGGGTTTCGGCCGTGGCGCGCAGGGTGTCGAGGTCGTCGCCGAACAGCTTCAAGGCGATCTCGGCCCTGACGCCGGAGAGCATGTGATCCAGCCGGTGGGAGATGGGCTGGCCCACATTGAAGGAGGCTGGCAGGACGGACAGCCGGTCGCGGATATCGGCGGTGATCTCCGCGCGGCTGCGGACGGAGGGCTGAAGGTCGACCTCGATCTCCGAGGCGTGCACGCCCTCCGCATGCTCGTCCAGTTCGGCCCGGCCGGTGCGTCGGCCCACCGCCTTCACCTCCGGCACCTCAAGGATGATCTTTTCGGCCATGAGCCCCATGCGATGACTCTCGGCCAGCGAAAGGCCGGGCCGGAACGACATGGAGATGGTCAGCGAGCCCTCGTTGAACGGCGGCAGGAAGGCGCGCGGCAGGCCGGCGGTGGCGCCCAGCGCGGCGACGAAGAGGAGAGCCGTCGTGCCCATCACCAGGCGCTGGTGGCGGAAGGCTGTGGAGAGGAGGGCTGCGTAGCCGCGCTTCAGCATGCGGACGAGCGCGCCGTCTCGCTCCGCATGGCGGCTGAGTGCCGGCAGCAGATAGAAGGCGAGCACCGGCGTTAGCGTGATGGAGGTGGCGAGGCTGGCGAGGATGGAGACGATGTAGGCCTGCCCCAGCGGAGCGAACAGCCGTCCCTCGATGCCAGGCAGCGCAAAAAGGGGCACGAACACCAGCACGATGATGAGCGTCGCGTAGACGATGCCGGAGCGCACCTCCCGGCTCGCCGCCACCACCACGTCGAACACGGGGCGGGGCGCCGGGGCGGCGGCATTCTCGCGTAAACGCCGGAAGATGTTCTCCACGTCCACCACGGCATCGTCCACCAGCTCGCCGATGGCGATGGCGAGGCCGCCCAGCGTCATGGTGTTGATGGAGAGGCCGAAGGCGTGGAACACGATGGCCGTGGCGAGGATCGACACCGGGATGGCGGTGAGCGAGATCACGGTGGTGCGCCAGTTGAGAAGGAAGGCGAACAGCACCACCGCAACCACCGCCATGGCTTCCATCAGCACCTTCTCGACGTTGCCGATGGAGGCGGCGATGAAGTCGGCCTGCCGGAACACGGGCGGGGAGATGCGGATGCCGTCGGGTAGCGTGCGGTTGAGATCGGCCACCGCCTCCTCCACCGCGCGGGTCAAGGCGAGGGTGTCGGCCTCCGGCTGTTTTTCCACCGAGAGGATCACTGCCGGGCGCCCCATATAGCCGGCATCGCCGCGCTTCAGCCGCGCGGCATAGTCCACCTGCGCGATCTGGTGGAGGAAGACGTTGCCTCCCGCCGGGCGGGGCAGCACGAGGTTTTTCAGGTCATCGAGGCCGAGCGTGCGCGCGATGTTCCGGATCAGGAACTCACGCCCGTTTTGGTCGGTGAAGCCGCCGCCCGAATTGGTGCCGAATTGCTGGAGCGCCTTTTCCAGGGCATCGAGGGTGATGCCATGGGCGCGCATCGCAGCAAGGTCCGGCGCGACGCGGAACTGCCGCACCTCGCCGCCCATGGGGATAACCTGCGCAACACCGGGAATGGCGAGAAGGCGCGGGCGGATGACGAAATCCGCCGCCTCCCGCATCGCCATGGGCGAGGCGGTGTCGCTGGTGAGAGCGAACATCAGGATCTGCCCCATGATGGAGCTGATGGGCCCCATCTGTGGAGCGACGTTCGCGGGAAGCCGGTCGCGCACGAGGGCGAGGCGTTCCGCGATCTGCTGGCGATTGCGGAAGATATCCGTGCCGAAGTCGAACTCCGCATAGACGACGGAAAGGCCCACGCTGGACACCGAGCGCAGGCGGATGAGGCCCGGTAGGCCGTTCACCGTGGTCTCCAGCGGGAAGGTGACGAGCTGTTCCACCTCTGCCGGCGCCAGGCCCTCGGCCTCGGTCATGATGGTGACGGTGGGGCGGTTGAGGTCTGGCAGCACGTCCACCGGCAGCCGCGTGACCGCATAGGCGCCGTAGACCACCAGCACGAGAGCCAGCGCCAGCACCAGCAGTCGATTGCGCAGCGATTGGGTGACGAGGACGGTGAACATCGGCCGGCCTCAGCGGATCTGATCGATGAGCTCGGCGCCGTCGGTGACCACGCGCTGGCCGGGGGCGAGGCCTGCCAGAACCAGCACGCGGGTGGCATCGAGGGGCTGGGTCTTCACCTCCAGAGAGACGAAGCGCTCGGCACTGACGTGCGCATAGACGATGGATTGGCCGTTCGCCCCGCGCACCACCGCAGAGCGGGGGATCGCGATGCCAATGCGCGGGGCGCCGGCCTCGGCGAATACCGTCAGGAACTGGCCTGGGCGCAGCTCCCCGGTATCCGAGGCGACCGAGAACAGGATGGGGAGCGCCTGCGCGCGTTCGGGTAGTCCCGCCCCCAGAAAGGTGAGGTCCACGGTGCGTCCGTTCGGCAGGCGGCCGGTGGCGCCCGATCGGCCCGCATCCGGCGAGAAGCCGAGGGCCTCCACCCACAGCCGGTCGGGATCGACGATGCGGAACACCACGGTGTTCGGGTCCGCCATCTGTCCCGCCACGGCATCGGCGGCAGCGATGACTCCGGCGACCGGCGCGCGGAGGGCTTCCGGCTCGCGCTGTACCCGCTCCAGCTTGGTCCGGCGGGTCTTGAGGCCGTTCAGCTCGATTTCCGCCTCCTCCACCTCGCGGCGGGTGACGGCGTTGGGAATCGCGGAAAGCCGCTCGTAGCGGCGCTTCACGAGAGCGATCTGCTGGTCCAGCTCGTAGCCCTGCTGCTCCAGGTCCTTGAGGTCGGAGGCGCCGATGGGCGGATGCACGTAGGCGAGGATTTCGCCCGCAGCGACCTTGGTTCCGAGTGGCTTGAAGCCGCCCTCGGGTGGCGCGAGGCGGCCGCCCACCGCGCTCTGCACGAGGCCGCTCGCATTGGCGTCCGGCACCACGCGGCCGGGCAATTCCACCGTGCCGGCGAAGGCGCCAGAAGCCGTGACGAGCGTTCGCACGCCGAGAATGCGCTGGGTCGGTTTGGGCACGATCACCGAGCCGTCGGGGAGGCGCTGTGCCATGTCGCGCGGAGCGGGCTTCGGCGCGTCCGCCCGGGCGTCACGTGCTCCGGCAAGCGCGAGGCCGACCGCCCCAAGGACCAGGAGCGCCCCCACCCGCCGCCGCGACACGACAAGCGCCCCGGCGAGGAAACCGATGAGGAGGCCCGCCGCAACGCCCGCGAGCGCGCCGGACGGTGCCCCGCCGATCAGCGCCAGCGTCGCCGGTGCGGGCGGCCTCGCATCGGATGAAGGTACTGCCGGCCCAATGGTCAGGGTGCCGGCAAGCACGTCCACCGTGTCGCCTGCCGTGACGGTGAAGGCGATATCGTGCGCGCCCGGCGTCGTCGCGAACGGCGCGGGCAACACATAGGTCCCCGGTCCGGAGGACTTTGCGGGCTGCGAGCCTTGGGGCGTGTCCACCTCGACGGTGACGCCCTCCACCGGAGCATTGTCGGCGAAGCGGTCGAGATAGATCGTCAGGATGCCGTCGCGCAGCACCGCTACCAGTTCGAAATCGGAGGAGGCGGCCTCGACACGGGGGGCGAGCGTCGTCACCTGAGGGGGCGGTGGCCCCCCATGGTCGTGGCCTTCGTGGGCCGCAGCGGAGCCGGACAGCGCCGCGCAGGCGAGGAGCCCGCACAGGCCGAACATGACGTTCCGCAAGAAATGGCGCCCCATGCCTCAACCCGTCCGCTCGTGATGCCGGTACGGGTGAGCGATAGCGTGCGGCGCGTCACGCCGCGTATCGCTTCTGTATCAGTTTGTTTCAGCCTGGGCCTTGGGCAGGCGCACCGTCGCGATGAGGCCGCCATCGGGAGCGTTGGCGAGGGTCAGCGTGCCGCCGTGCGCCTCGGCCACGGTGCGCGCGATGGTGAGGCCGAGCCCGACGCCGCCGGTCGCGCGGCTGCGCGAGGCCTCGAGCCGGACAAACGGCTCTAGCACGGCGGCCAGTTGGTCCTCGGGAATGCCGGGGCCGTGGTCGCGCACCGCCAGCAACGCTGCGACGCCCTCGTCCGTGAGCGTCACATGGGCGGAGCCGCCATAGGTGAGGGCATTCTCGACGAGGTTGGACACCATCCGCTTCAGGCTGACGAGCCGTCCCGCCACCACGAAGCGCGGCGGAGCGGAGAGATCGGCGCAAAGGCCCCGGTCCCGCGCTCCGTCCACGATGGTCTCTACCAGCGCCACCAGATCGAGCGGCCGCACCGGCTCGTCGCTGGCCTCGCCGCGCAGGTAGGAGAGGGTGGCATCCACCATCTGCTCCATTTCCGCGATGTCCTCGGCCATGGCGTGGCGCAACGCCGGATCGTTCACATCCTCCAGGCGGAAGCGCAGCCGCGTCATGGGCGTGCGCAGATCGTGGGAGACGGCGGCCAGGGCCTGCGTGCGCCGTTCCACCAGCCCGGCGATGCGCGCCTGCATGCCGTTGAACGCATGGGCCAGCTCGCGAACTTCCTTGGGGCCGGTCTCGGGCAGACGCACGAGGGGGGCGGCGGGCGGCAGGGCCGCAACCGTGCGCGCCATGGCCCGGAGCGGGCGGGTGAGCCACGCGGCGATGGCGAGCGAGAGCAGCAGCACGCCCGCCGCCATGAGCGTGGTGGAGAGCAGGGATCCATGCGCCCCCGGCGCCTGCGGGGCGGAGGCGAACAGGCGGGCGTTGAGCCAGCTGCCGTCCGGCAGGCGCACCGCCACAAGGCTGAGATGCGGATCGGCCCAGGCACTCACCAGCACGTCGCCGGCCTGCAGCTCCGGCGCCAAGGCGCGAACTTCCTCGGCGAGGCGCTGGGCGGCTTCGGTCGCGCGGGCGCCAGCCGCAGCCATCGCCTCCCGGCTCCAATGCGCGTCGATGGCACCGCCGGACAGATCGTGGGCCACATCCTCGCGGCTTTCCGGCGCCACGGCCGCAAGCGACCGGCGCAGGGAGACCAGTTGGTCCGCGAGGCGCACCGCGTGGGCGGCGTGGCGCTGGCGCTCCATGGCGTGCTCGTAGGTCCACAGGCTGAGCACATGCACCACGACGATGCCTAACACCGCGACCACGGCGGTGCGCATGGCGAGGCTGTCGAGGGCGCGGATCACGAGCGCTCCACCTCCGGAGCGAAGAAATAGCCCGCGCCGCGCACCGTCTTCACCATCTCCGGGCTCCCGTGGGACTCGAGCTTCTTGCGCAGCCGGCTCACCTGGATGTCGATGGCACGATCGAAGCCCGTGGCGGTGCGGTTCTTGGCGGCGTCCATCAGCTGATCGCGGTTCAGCACCCGCTGGGGGTGCTCGAGGAAGGTCAGCAGCAGGTCGTATTCCCCGGTGGAAAGGTCCACCACCGCGCCTTCTGGATTGGTCAGTTCCCGCCGGCGGGTGTCGAGCGTCCAGCCGGAGAACTTCAGGCTCGAACCACCCTCGGTCGGAACGGCGTCCGAGGGCCGCGTCCGCCGCAGGACGGCGTGGATCCGGGCGAGCAGCTCGCGCGGGTTGAACGGCTTCGCGAGGTAGTCGTCGGCGCCCAGCTCCAGCCCGACGATCCGGTCCACGTCGCTCCCGCGCGCGGTGAGCATGATGATGGGGACGTTGGAGCTACGGCGCAGATCCCGGCACAGATCGAGGCCGCTGACGCCCGGCAGCATGATGTCGAGAATGATGAGGTCCACGGGGCCGGCGGCCATCGCCTCCCGCATTTCGCGGGCATCCTGCGCCGACGTCACCTTGTGCCCGTGCTCACGCAGGAACTTACCGGCGAGCCGACGGATCTCGGCGTCATCGTCGACAATCAGGATGTGGCCTTCAGGGGACACGGTCGCTCGCTCCTCGGAGCCGCATTTCTATCGCTTCGACGATGCCGCGCAACCGCAATCAGGCCGGAGATCGGCGAGTGCATCGGCGGTGTATGAGGGCGGCAACCGAGCGCCTTGTGGGGAGGTCGCCTGGATTTTTCGTCTGGCTGATCGCAACGTCAGAACAGACGTCTGCTTTTAGCAACAGCCTGGCAGTCGGATACCCTCAAATGAGAGAGGGCCGCACGATCTGATGCCAACCGTCCGACTCCCGTCCGCCCCTGTCAGGGCGATGATGGGGGCGAGCGCATCCTTTTACCGCGGCCACTCCCATTTCCTTCCAAAATCCGAAAGACTTCCGAGGGGTAATAACGAAAGGTGGCATATTCAATCGGTTGAAGTGGTTGTATGCGTCGGTTGCCAAACGCAGAGAAATGAAGAATGGGCGGGTCAAGAGCAGGAGCGTCCGCCCAAATGCGGTGGCTAGAATCCGGACGAATGGGGCGGCATGAGCGGGTCCTCAGTGCCCTAATAATGCTGATCTTTATTCTGACCCTGGGCGCCGGAGCAGCGCTGCTTTTTCATCAATACCAAGGTTCGCCCATGGGCGTCGAGACTGCGCCCCGGCACAGTGATAGCCTTGCCTCCGACGAGACATAGTTCCGGGGTCACCAAATTCGATGTGAGCTAAGTTTGCGACGTGGACAACGGGCAGGTGGTGGATCCGGGCGTACTGGTCGTGCGACTCCGACGCCAGCGGTCACGGTCATCGTGCCGGATTCGGACAGTGCTGCGATGGCACGCCGCGCGCTTTTTAAGATCATCGACGCGGGCGTCCCTCCGACGCCGGCCGCCTTGCTTTAGGCCGCCTTAAGCTCGCGCAGCGCGCCCGCCATGGCCTGCGCGCATGAGGCGCAATGCGTCGCCCTTGAAGACGAGCATCAGGACAAGGGAAAGATGGGCCAGACCAGCACGCTCAGATTTCCATTGACGAACCCTGCTGGCCAGCACCCGCTCAACGGACATTGGGCCGCCCAAGCACCTGAAGCAGCTGCGGGGCGAGGGCGAACTCCAGCAGCGCGGCTGGCAGGGAAGAGTCGGCGCAGTCTGATGCTGTCGTCTCGCGGGACATGATCGGCGCTTGAGTGGACCGACGTCGGGCGGGAGGCTCTCAGCATCAGCTACCCCTGCAACACAATCCCGTCCCGAGCGTTTTTCTCGCTGTTTATGGGAGAAAGCCATGCGTCTTGAGGGTTCGTGCCACTGCCGCGCCGTCCGGTTCACCGTGGAGGCGCACTGTCCGGTACCCTTCATGCACTGCCATTGCTCCATCTGCAGAAAGACTGCCGGGAGCGGCGGCTACGCAATAAATCTCGGGGCGAAGGTCGAGAGCCTGAAGGTTCGCGGGCGTAAGCATGTGAAGGCATTCCATGCGCTTCTTCGCGAACCTGGCCGGCGGGCAATGCGATCGCCAGCCGAACGTCACTTTTGCGGGGAATGTGGCAGCGCCTTGTGGCTTTGGGATCCAAGATGGCCGGAACTTATTCACCCGCACGCCTCGGCCATCGATACGCCGCTGCCGAAGCCGCCCGAGGTGGTGGAAGCAGGCTTAGATTATGCACCATACTGGGTGGATGTGCCGAGCGGGCCCGATCATGACCGAAGCGGCACCTGGCCTAGCGAAACCCTTGAGGAGTGGCATAGGCGGCACCACCTTCTCAGCGAATGACGTAGGACGGTGAGCGTTCTAAAGGCATGGGTCAGGCGTGATCCTCTTGAGTGGCCTTCCTCAGACTCACCCCCGGCCGTTCGCCGTTCTCCGCCACGAAGATCACACCGACATCAGTTGGGCGGGGAAATATCCGACACCACCTTTAGGTTCCCCACGCAGTTGAGAATCCCGCTCAAGAGCCTCCTTATCCTGAGGGTGGCGCCGCGCGGACCAACAGGCGGCTCATGTAGCTCAGTGTTGCGAGTACTATTCCTGCCAACCCCACAGGCCGAGAGCGTGGTGGTGGGCGATGTTTCCGCCTCTACCGGCAAGCTGAAGCTGCGCGCCGTGGACGCGCTAGTCGGTGCGCCGTTCGGGCTCCTCGTGGGGGCTAGCGCTCCCGGTGAGCGAGGTCGGCTATTCCTTCAGCTCCTTCAGCGTGCTCGCGGCTGTGCTCACCCTCATCGCCTTCTCGCGATACGTGATCGGCTTCGGCGCGCGTTGCTTCTTCATCGCGCCTTCCGCCGCCTTCGCCGGATGGGCAGCGGCATCGCCGCGGAGCGGGTGGAGAACGTGTTTCTCGGCTGCGCCTTCGGTCGCGTCGCCGTGGCCCTGGCGGAGATCGCCCGGCCCGGGGGGGCTGCGGCCCGGCCGGCCGAAGACGCCGGCGGAATCCTGACCTGGGCAGGCGCCCATTGTGCCGGCGGCGCGGAGCGATATCCTCGCCCCATGGACATGATCCGCATTCTGCTGGTGGACGACCATCCGATCGTGCGCGAGGGCTACCGTCGGCTGCTCGACCGGCAGCCCGGCTTTTCGGTCGTGGCCGAGGCCGGTGACGGGGGCGCGGCGCTCGCCGCCTTCGCCGCCCATGCGCCGGACATCGTGCTGATGGACCTTTCCATGCCCGGCGGCGGCGGCTTCGCGGCGGTGGAGGCCATGGTGGCCCGCGATCCGGGAGCGCGCATCATCGTGGTGTCCATGCACCAAGGGGCGATCTTCGCCCAGAAGGCGGTGGCAGCGGGCGCGCGGGGCTTTGTGTCCAAGAGCAGCCCCCCGGAGGAGTTGGTCAAGGCCATCACGGCAGTGGCGGCGGGGCGGCGGGCGTTATCGTCGGACATGGCGCAGGAGCTCGCACGCACCACACTCGGCACCGACGACCTCGCCAACCTTACGCCGCGGGAACAGGAGATACTTCTTCTCGTCGTGCGCGGCATGAACGGCCGCTCGATCGCCCGCAGCCTCGGGCTTTCCTCCAAGACCGTGCAGAACAACCTCTCGCTGATCCGGGCCAAGCTCGGGGCCTCCGGCGACGCCGACCTGGTGCTGAAGGCACAGAGGTCCGGCCTCGTCCCGGCCATCTGATGCGCCGGCTCCTGCCCCAGCTGGTACTGCGGGTGCTGGCGGCGGGGCTCGTCACCGTGGTGGTCGCCGCCGGCTGGGTCCTCTGGGATACCGCCGAGGCGGCGCGGCAGGATGTGGCGACCACTGCTGTCCGCGTCGCCGACGCCATCGCTGCCCGCCCGAGCTTTGAGGGGCTCGCCTTCGGCGGCGTCGCGCCGGTGCCGGTGTTCCGTGACTGGCAGGCCTTTCCCGCATGGACCCTCATCGCACCGGGGATCTGCGTCGAACTCGGCGCGCGGGAAAATCCGCTGCACCGGCGTTGCGGCCCCTATGTCGCCGCCGATGTGGCGCCGCCGGGCTGGTTCGTCTGGCTAGCGGGGCACCTCGGCCTGATGCCTGACCCCATGTCCGTGCCGGTGCGCACGCGCTACCTTACCGATGCCTATGTCACCGCTTCGGCGGACACCGGCGTCGTCATGAGCCGTGCTTGGACGCGGACCGGCGACCTGATGCGGGTGGCGGTGGGCATGGCGCTCGGAGGCTCCATCCTGACCGGCCTTTTGATGGTCCGGCTTCTCGCCCCGTTCCGCATCATCCTGAGCGGCATCGAGCGCCTCCAGCGACGCGACTTCTCGGCCGGGCTGCCGCCGCTCCACGTCGCCGAGTTCGATCGCCTGAGCACCGCCTTGAACCATACGGCGGAGACGCTCAAGGAGGCGCAGGCCATGCGCACCGAGCTGACGCGTCGCCTGTTCACCATGCAGGAGAGCGAGCGGCGGGCGCTCGCCCGCGAGTTGCATGACGAGTTCGGCCAATGCCTCACCGCCACCCGTGCCCTCGCCACGGCCATCGCGCAGTCGAAGGAAACCACCGCCGAGGACGGCGCGCGGATCGCCGAGATCAGCGGCCAGATGATGGACAGCTTGCGCGCCGAGTTGTCCCGCCTGCGCCCGCCCGACCTCGACGACCTCGGCCTGTGCCATGCGCTGGAGCGCCTCGTCGCCGACTGGCGCAGCCGCGTGCCTGCCATCCGCTTCGCGCTGGAGCTGAAGGGTGACATGGAGGCGGTGCCGGACACCCTCGCCCTCAGCCTCTATCGCATCGCTCAGGAGTGCCTCACCAATGCGGTCCGGCATGGCGGCCCCGGCAGCGTGGTGCTGACGCTGGAGGTCGCCGAGACGATCACCCTGACCGTCGAGGACGACGGCGCCGCGCCGCCCGACAGCCGGGCGGGCGACGGCTACGGTTTGCTCGGCATCCGCGAGCGGGTCGATGCGCTGGGCGGCAGCTTCGCGCTGCTGCCGTCGGCTGGCGGCATGCGGGCGATGGCACTACTTCCCAGCTGATCCGGGTGATCTTCCCGAGCCGGCCGGGAAGGGCTCTCTGGCGGCGCGGCGCTGGGCACCGGCATTCTCCCCCACCATCGGGAGACGCCGGGCATGAACGACATGAGCCATCCGATCACGCGCCTCGGCAGCGCCGTCGCCGCCGGGCTGATCGGCCACGAGGCGCTAGTTGAGCGGCTGATGATTGCCCTGCTGGTCGGCGGGCATGTGCTCATCGAGGGGCCACCGGGCATCGCCAAGACCCGCGCCGTCAAGCGCCTCGCCGCCCGCCTGCCGGGAAGCCATGCCCGTATCCAGTGCACGCCGGACCTGCTTCCATCGGACCTGACGGGCACCCAGGTGTTTCGACCGGAGACCGGACGCTTCGATTTCGTCGCCGGCCCGCTGTTCCATGCGCTCGTTCTGGTCGACGAGATCAACCGGGCGCCGCCCAAGGTGCAGTCGGCACTGCTGGAAGCCATGGCAGAAGGGCAGGTGACATCCTCGGGCGTCACTCGGCCGTTGCCGCAGCCCTTCATGGTGGTGGCGACCCAGAACCCCATCGAGCACGAGGGCACCTTTCCCCTTCCCGAAGCCCAGATGGACCGCTTCCTGCTCCACCTGTCATTAGGGCTGCCGCACGCCGAGCAGGAACGGGCGATTCTCGACCTCGTCGCCGCGGAGCGGATCGCGGGTCCGGCGCAGGCGGAGGCCGTGCTGTCGCCGGACACGCTGGCGAGCGCTACTGCGGAGGTAGCGCAGGTCCATCTTGCCCCGGCCCTTAAGGATTTTATCGTCAGGCTGGTGATGGCCTCGCGGCCCGGCGGCGCGGTGGCCGAATGGGTGGAACACCCCGTCTCGCCCCGCGGCACGCTGGCGCTGGCCGCCGCGGCGCAGGCCCTAGCCTGGCTGAAGGGGCGCGACTACGGCCTGCCGGAGGATGTCATCGCCCTCGCGCCGGACGCGCTGGCCCACCGGCTGGTGCCGACCTGGGCTGCCGTCGGCGAGGGGCGCACCGGCCGCAGCCTTGTCGCCGACATCCTGAAGGCGGTGGAGCCATGGTGACGGCGGTGCTCAATGTGCCCGGTATCCGGCTCGTCGCCGCGGAACTGCTGGCGCTGCGCGACACGCGCCTGCCCCGTGCCCGCCATCGCCCGGTGACGCGGCGCCCCGGCGCCGTGCAGGCGCGCCCAGCCGGCTCCGGAATGGACCTTCGGGAGATTCGCGCCTTTGCCGAGGGCGACGATTTCCGGCGGATCGATCCCGCCGCCACCGCCCGCACCGGCACGCCGCACATCCGCAGCTTCCACGAGGATCGCGACGACACGATGCTGCTGATCGCTGATTTCCGGCCGGCGATGCTATGGGGCACCGGGCACAGCCTGCGCTCGGTGCGCGGCGCCCGCGCCCTTGTACGGCGCGGCTGGGAGGCGGCGGCGCGCCACGCCGTCCTCGCCGCCATCAGTCTCGATGCGTCGGGCGTCGCCGTGGCTGCCGTGGGCGCTGGAGTCGCGCAGATGGGCCACATCAGCCGCATGCTGGCCGACAGCCACGACCGCGCCTTGGCCACCAGCCAAGGGATGGCCGAAAGCGGGTCGGCATCCCTGCGCGAGGTGCTGGCGCGGGCGGTGGCCATGGTCCCGTCGGGCGCGGAGGTGCTCATCGCCACCGGTCCGGACGGCATCCGGCCGGGCGACGATGTGGTGCTGGCGCGGCTCGCGCGGCAACGGCGGGTGCGCGTGCTGCTTCCGCTCGATCCGCTTGACATGGCACCGCCCACCGTTCCCCTGCCGATCCATGCCGGTCCAGAGAGGCGGCTGGCGCGGCTCTGCCCGTTCGATTTCGCGCCGCTGGCCGCCCGCATGGCCGGCCTGAATGTCAGCATCGAGGTGCTCCCGGATGACGCAGGCTGAGCTGATCGCCGCCTTGCCGGAGGGGCGCCTGCCGCCCTCCCTGATGGCGCTCCATGCGACCGACCTTCTCGCCCTATTCGGGGGCGGCCTGCTCCTCGGCGCGTTATGCTGCGCCCTCGTGCTGCCGCTCCTCGCGCGGCCCGTCCCGCTTGGGGCGCGGATCCGGGCGCTGCGTTCTCTTGAGCCCGAGGCGCGGCTGCTCGCCATTGCCCGCATCCTCGGCCGCCTGCCTGACGAACTGCGCGCCGCCGCCTACGGCGCCGCCCCGCCGCCCGGCGCGGAGGACATCGAGCGCATCGCGCTGAAGGCGAGGCGCGCGCGCCGATGAGCCTCGCCTTTCCCGCCGTGCTGCTGCTCCTCCCCTTGCCGTGGCTGGTGCGGCACTTTCTCCCTGCGCGGGCGCCGGCGATGGCCTCGCTCGCCGTCGATGCCGCCGCCTTCGCCGCAGCCGCGCCGTCCGGCCTGCGCCACGACCCCGCCTCGGCCCTGCTGCGCGCAGGCGCGTGGTTCGCCTTGGTCCTGGCGCTAGCCGGACCGCGCGTCCCCACTCCCATGAGCCTCGCCACCGCTTCCGGCCGGGAAATCATTCTCGCCCTCGACCTGTCGGGGAGCATGGCGAAGAGGGATTTCGTGCTCGACGGCCGCCCCCTGTCGCGGCTTGACGCGGTCAAGGCGGTCGCGGCGCGCTTCATTGCCGGCCGGCAGGGCGACAGGGTCGGCCTCGTCATCTTCGGCGACCGGGCCTATGTGGCGCAGCCGCCCACCTTCGACGTGGCCTCCACGGCCCGCGCCGTAGATACGCTGCAGATCGGCATCTCCGGCCTTTCCACGGCGATTTCCGACGGGCTCGGCCTAGCGGTCCGCCGCCTCTCCCGCAGCGATGCCAAGTCCAAGGCTGTGATCCTCCTGTCGGACGGGATCGACACCTCGGGCAAGGTGCTGGCGAGCGACGCGGCGCAGCTTGCGGCGCGCCACGGCATCCGCGTGCACACCATCGCCCTCGGGCCAGAGGATCTGGAGAGCCAGCCAGACGCCAGCGATGCGGTGGATGTCGCCGGTCTCAGGGCCACTGCCGCGGCCGGCGGCGGAGCGAGCTTCCGGGTGCGCACCCTCGACGATCTGGTGGACGTGGCCGCGACCCTCGACCGGCTGGAGCCGAACCCCATGCGCCGCCTCCCGGCCCTGTACTGGCGCTCCCTCTGGATGTGGCCCGCGGCGGCGGCACTCATCCTCGCCGCGCTTCTTGCCCTCCTGCCGGCCATGGGGAGGTGTGCATGAGCGGCTTCGTCTTGCTCCGCCCCTGGTGGCTCGCCGCCTTGCCGCTGCTCGCCGCGCTGGCCTTCTGGCTGTGGCGGCGCGGCCCTATGGCCGGGGGGTGGGGGCAGGTGATGACGCCCGCCATGCTGGCGGCCATGCGTGCCCTCGGCCATCTGCGCCGCGACGATGCCGGCGCCAGCCTGATGCCTGTGGTGGCGGCAGCGCTGGTCGGGCTCGGCCTCGCGGGACCCGCGATCCCGCGCGCGGACGCCCCGCAATTCGCCGGGTCCGGGGCCGTGCTGGTGGCCATCGGCCTGTCTCCCGGCGTCGCCGGAGCTGCGTTGGCGGATGCGCAGGCCGCCGCTGCCAGCGTCATGGCTGCCGCGGCAGGCCGGCCGGTGGGCCTCATCCTTTATTCCGACGAGGCCTATGACGTGGCGGCGCCCACCGGCGATCCCGCGGTGCTGGAGAGCCTGATCGCCGTGCTCGGCCCCGACACCATGCCGAGCAGCGGCGCGCGGCCGGCCGCCGCGCTGCGGCTCGCCCGCCGCATGCTGGAGAGGACGCCGGACGCCGATCTCGTGCTGATCTCGGACGGCAGCGGCATCGATGCCGCGACGCGAACCGAGGCGGCGGGGCTCGGGAGGGGCGGCATCCGCCTCTTCACCCTCGCACTGGGCGCGGGGAGTGACGGACGGGCCTCGCTGGAGGCGCTGGGCGTCGCGTCCGCTCCCGCCCGCGCGCCACTTCCGGTCATCGACCGCCTGTCCGGCTCGGTGGCACTCGCGCGCGACGGGCGGGCGGCGGGGCTTACGTTCGAGGATCTCGGCCCGCTGGTCGCGGCGCTCGCGCTCGTCCCGTTTCTCGCCCTGTTCCGGAGGCGCGCATGAGCGGCTTCACCCCAGCGCGGCGCATCCTCCTCATGGCGGCGACGGGCCTCGCCTGCCTCACGCTCGCGGGGCCGTCCTCCTGGGCGCGGCTCGCCTTCTGGGCCGGGGCGCCGGGGACTGCACGCTGGCAGGACGATGCCGCCGCACGGGGCATCGCCTTCTACCGGGAGGGCGATTATCCCGCCGCGGACGCGGCCTTCGCGGAGGCCGGCCGCACCGAGACATTCAACCGCGCCCTGACCCTCGCGGCGACCGGCCGCTACGCGCTGTCCGTCGCCTATCTCGACGCCGTGCTGTTCGTGGACCCGGCGGACGCCGAGGCGCGCCGGCTGCGCGGTATCATCGACGCGCTGGCGCCCAAGACGGTGGGCGCTAGCATAGTCCGCGGCCGCATCCCGACTTCTGTGGGAACTGCATCCGCGAACAAGGGCGACGGCGTGATGGCCACCCCCGCCCCGGAGTTGAAGAAGCCCATCGACGCGCGCGGCATCGTCGCCTCTGATGCCTGGCTCGACACCATAGCTGACGACCCCGGCGCGTACCTGCGCCTGCGCCTGCGCAAGGAGTTCGAGCGCCGTTCGGCTCTGGGCCTGATCGGGCGGGATGGAGACGCACCATGACGATCCGCCGTGCGCTTTGCCTCCTATTCCTTCTGTCCCAGGCCGACGGCGCCCACGCCGAGAGCCTGCGACTGGTCATCCCTGAGATGCGGCCGGTGACGGGCGAGATGATCCTCATCACCGTGCGCGGCGAATACGAGCGGCAAATCACGCTGGAAAAGCTGAGCTTTCCCGATTCTCCCGACTATGACTGGATGCAGCTTGCCCGCGACCAGTGGCGGACGGAGCAGGTGGACGGGCGAGCCGTCCGCGTGTTCGAGCGCCGCATCGCGGTGTTCCCCCGCCACGCCGGTCCGCTCGTCATCGGACCGGTGACGCACCGTCTGACCGTGGTGGGCGCGGATGCGCCGCGGGAGGAACTGCCGGTCACGGCGGAGCCCGTGACGGTGGCGGTGGCGCCGTTCCCGGCCGAGGGGTCAACGCTGGCGGCCCAGGGCCTCACCGTCACCGACGCGTTGTCGACCGAGCCTGGCAAGCTGAAGGACGGAGAAACCCTCGTCCGCCGGGTCACTATCGAGGCGCAGGGAGCGCCGTCGCATCTGGTGCCGCCGCGCCCCATTGTGCGCGCGCCCTGGCTCATCAGTTTTGCGGCGCCGGAGGCGCGCACGCAGCGCCTGACGCCTGACGGGCCGGTGACGACGGTGACATGGGAATGGCACCTGCGGCCGAGCACCGGCGATCCCGCCGTGCTTCCGGCCATCGCCATCCCCTGGTTTGACACCGAAACACGACAGATGCGCACGGCGGAGATCCCGGCGATTCCCTTCGGGTATGCCAGCATCTATGCCGGGGTCGGCGGTGCGGGGCATCTGCCCGCTGGGCAGATGCGGGTCGCGGCGCTGGCCGTCACGGGCGGACTGATGGCGGCATTTGTACTGGTCCTCTCAGGCCACGGGCCGCGCTGGCGGGGCGACGTGCTGAGGGCGCTCAGGAGGTTCTCGCTGGTGGACCCCACCCGCATCGCCGTGCGGCGAGCGGTGCGGTCCGGCGAGCCATTCGCGCTCCGCCGCGCGGTGGAGCGCTACCTGTGCCGGTGGCGCGCACTCGGACTGCCAGTGAGCGGGCAAGAGACTGCGCGCCTCGACGCGCGGCTCTACGGGCCGGGCGGAGATGCAGTGCCGTTCGACGCCAAGACGGAGGCGAAGGCGATCCTTCGGGCGGTCGATGGGCTCAGGAGGCGGAGCGGCAGGTAGGGCGGTGGCAAATCGAGCGAGGTGTAAGCTATGCCCGACAACCTGACCCGCCAGGACGTTTACGACCTCGTTTGGAGTTCGCCGCGTGCTGAGGCCGCGGAGCGGCTCGGCCTTTCCGAGTTGCAACTCCGCCAGGTCTGCGGATTCCACCGCATCCCCATGCCGAACAGCCAGTACTGGCGGCGGGTGGAAAAGGGCCCGAGCCCGGACAACACCGCGCTCCCCTGGAACGACAGGCCCTGGCTCGAGACCATTGTTGGCGTCCCCATGCCTGCGGATTGGCCGGCCAAGCTCCCGGCGTACAGGATTTTCCAGCACCCGCTCGACGGGATGCCGGGCCGATATCACTCGAGCGCTCCCGTCGGGCCTATTGGGCGGCAGCCGGAACCGCCGCGCCTTCGCCTTCCTCGCGGCGGTGGGTCTGCCCCATCAGCACATAGGCGGTGGGCACCACATAGAGCGTGAACAGCGTGCCGATGGCGAGGCCTGTGGCGATGACGAGCCCGAGATTGTAGCGCGAGGCGGCGCCCGCGCCCGACGCGAAGATCAGCGGTACGACGCCGAGCACCATAGCCGCCGTCGTCATCAGGATGGGCCGCAGGCGGAGCGTGGCGGCCTCGATGATGGCTTCGCGCTTGGATTTGCCGTCGAGCTGCAACTCGTTCGCCACCTCCAGCATCAGAATGCCGTGCTTGCTGATGAGCCCCATGAGTGTGGTGAGCCCCACCTGGGTATAGATGTTGATGCTCGCCCCGCCGATGCCGACGCTGATGAACAGCAGCGCGCCGGCGAGCGACATAGGCACCGACAGCAGGATCACCGCCGGGTCCCGAAAGCTGTTGAACAGTGCGGCCAGCGACAGGAAGATCACGATCAGCGCAAACGCGAACGTGGTGACGAAGCCGCCGCTCTCCTGCACATATTGCCGCGAGGCGCCGCCGAAATCGAGCGTATAGCCCGTGGGCAGGGTGCGCGTGGCGAGATCCTTCAGCACCGTGATGGCATCACCCGTGGTCACCCCGGGCGCGACGACGCCGGCGATGGTGGCGGCGTTCACCTGCTGGAAGTGGTTGAGGGATTCCGGCACGGTCTTGGTCTCGATGCGCGCCACCGTCGACAGCGGGATCATGGTCCCGTCGCTCATGCGCATGTAATAGTCGAGCACCTGGTCCGTATTGAGCCGGGCCTCCTGCTTCACCTGCGGGATGACCTTGTAGGACCGCCCGTCCAGGCTGAAATAGTTCACATATCCGCCGCCCAGCAGCGAGGAGAGGGCGCCGCCCACGTCGCTCATGGAGAGACCGAGGAGGGAGGTCTTCTCCCGGTCGATGACGATGGAGGCCTGCGGCTGGTCGATCTTGAGATCGTTGTTGAGGAAGATGAACAGGCCGGTGTCCAGCGCCTCTTGCATGAACTTCGCGGCCACCTCGTTGAGCTTGTCGAACCCATCCGATGTGCCGATCACGATCTGCATGGGCAAGCCATTGGAGCCGGGCAGAGGCGAGGTCTGGAACGCAACGATCTTCTGGCCGGCGATGGCGTTCAGCTCCTGCTGGATCATCGGCTGGAGGGTCTTGGTGGTCGCCTTGCGTTCGTCCCAGGGCTTCAGCACCCAGCCGGCGATGCTGGTGCCGGTGCCCTCCACCTGGAAGACCGTCTCGGTCTCGGGATGCTTGGCGAAGGTCTCGTAAGTCTGCCGATTGTAGAGCAACTTCTGCTGCAGTGTCGCATTGGGGGCGGAAATGCTCTGCGCGAGGATGATGCCCTGATCCTCCTCGGGCGCCAGCTCGCTCTGCGCTGTGCCATACAGCCAGTAGACGCTGCACAGCACGAGGCCGGCGAACACGGCAGTGACAGGCATGTAATTGAGCGCGCCCCCGAGCGAGCGGGAATAGGCAGCGGTGACAGCGCCCATCACCCGGTCCACTGCCAGCACCATGCGGGATTCCAGATCCCCGCCCGCATGGTCCACCGGCTTCAGCATGTAGGCGGACATCATCGGCGTTAGCGTCAGCGCCACCACGGCCGAGATCGTTACCGCCCCCACCAGTGTGAAGGCGAATTCCGTGAACAGCGCACCCGTAAGCCCGCCCTGGAAGCCGATGGGCACATAGACCGCGATCAGCACCACGGTCATGGCGATGATCGGATTGGCGAGCTGCCGGGCCGAGGCGAAGGCGGCCTGCAGCGCGCTCATCCCCTCTTCCATGTGGTGGTTGACGCTCTCCACCACGATGATGGCGTCGTCCACCACGAGGCCGATGGCGAGCACCAGGGCCAGCAGCGTGAGCAGATTGATACTGAAGCCGAAGGCCAGCATCATCAGGAAGGTGCCGATCAGTGACAGCGGAATCGCGATGACGGGAATGAGCACCGAGCGCCAAGAGCCGAGGAAGGCGAACACCACCAGGGTCACGATAGCGAGCGCCTCCACCAGCGTGTGGATCACCTCTTCGATGGAGGAATTCACGAAGGCGGAGGAATCGTAGATCACGCCCATGGAAAGGCCGGTGGGCAGTTGGCTCTCGATGTCCGGCAGCACCGTGCGCACGCCCTTGATGACATCGAGCAGATTGGCGGTGGGAGCGATCTGGATGCCGATATAGACCGACTCCCGCCCATCGAACATGGTGGCGGAATCATAGTCGTCGGCGCCGAGGGTGACGTTGGCCACGTCCTTCAGACGCACGATGGCGCCGTTCGCCTCCTTGACGATGAGGTTCCTGAACTCCTCCACGTTGTGCAGGCTGGTGGACGCAGTGAGGTTCACCTGCACCATCTGGCCCTTGGTGTTGCCGAGGCTCGCAATGTAGTCGTTGCGGGTGAGCGCGGTGGAGACCTCCGAGGCGGTCACGCCATAGGCCGCGAGGCGGATGGGATCGAGCCAGGCGCGCATGGCGAAAGTCTTGCTGCCGAGCAGTTCCGCCGTCTGCACCCCCTGCACCGCCTGCAGCTTCGGTTGCACCACGCGGATCAGGTAATCGGTGATCTGGTTGCCGGCAATGGCGTCGCTTCGGAAGCCGATATACATGGCATCTATGGTCTGCCCCACTTTGACCGTCAGCACCGGCTGCTGAGTACCGGAGGGCAGCTGGTTAAGTACCGAATTGACCTTGGTGTTGATCTCGGTCAGCGTCTTGCCGGTATCGTAGTTGAGCCGCAGGTTGGCGGTGATGGTACTGGTGCCGGTGGTGCTGGTGGAGGTCATGTAGTCGATGCCGTTCGCCTGGGCGATGGCATTTTCCAGCGGCGTCGTGATGAAGCCCGCCACCACGTCCGGATCGGCGCCGGGATAGGTGGTCGAGACGGTCACGATGGCGTTCTGCGTGCGCGGATATTGCAGGATGGGCATGGAGCTCATGGCGCGCAGGCCCAGCACCAGGATCATCAGGCTGACCACGATCGCCAGCACCGGCCGGCGGATGAAGATGTCGGTGAAGGATGACACGGGCGCCTCCGTTCAGCGATCGACGATGGAGGGAGCGGCATCGTTGGCCGGCAGCACCGCATTGTTCACGCTGACCAAGGACCCGTTGTGCAGCTTCATCTGCCCCGCGGCGACGATCTGGTCGCCCGCCTTGATGCCCGAGAGGACGGCGATCTGGTCGCCACGCGTCGCGCCCGTCTTCACGAACACCTGACGCGCGGCGAGGCCCGTGGCTGAACCCTCCTTCTTCTCCACGACGAAGACGATGTCGCCGTAGGGATTTGCCATGATGGCCGTCTGCGGCACGGTGACGAACGCGTCCGGTGTTCCTACAGCGACCTCGACGGTCGCGAACATGCCGGGGGTGAGGCGGTGGTCGTCGTTCCTGAATTCGGCGCGCAGTTGCACGTTGCGCGAGGTGACGTCCACCTTGGGGCTGATGGCCGTCACCGTGCCCTCGAATGCCTGGCCGGGATAGGTGTCCACCGTGGCCTTCACCGTCTGCCCGGCCTTCACCTCGGCGAGGGCCTGCTGCGGCAGGTAGAAGTCGATAAAGATGGGGTTGAGGGACTGGAGCGTCACCACCGTCGTGCCCGCGCTCACATACTGGCCGAGATCGACGGAGCGAATGCCGAGGCGGCCGGAAAAGGGCGCCTTCAGCGTCTTCTTGTCCACCACAGCCTGCTGCTCGGCCACCTGGGCCAGCGCCTTCTTGAGGTTGGCGGTGTCGCTGTCGATGGTCGCCTGGCTGACCGCGTGGATCTTCAACTGCTCCTGGTCGCGATTGAGGATGATGGCGCTGACATCCGCAGTCGCCTTCAGGGCGGCGAGATTGGCCACCTCCTGCTCGTCGCGTAGTTGGAGCAGGACCTGCCCCTCGCGCACTTCGTCACCGGACTTGAAATTGATCTTCGCGACCGTGCCGGAGCTCTCAAGCGCCAGATCTGCGCCCGCCTCGGCGCGCACGCTGCCCACCGCCTTGACGGTGGACTGCCAGGGCGAGAGGGCAGCTACCGTGGTGGCGACGGTCTGTGGCGGGTCGCGCAGCGAGGCCAGCGCCTGCTTGATCATGCTCGCCTTGAAGAGCTGGAAGCCGTACAGCGCCCCGAAAACCAGGGCGACGGCGGCCAGCATGATGATCATTCGTTTCTTCATCTGACGTCTCTTCTTGCGGCTGCGGCGCAGGGGTCGTTTTGAGGGCGCGCTCGCGAGGGGCGTTGCAGCCCTCTCAGTGGTCCTGGAAATAGCCGGCGTTGGTGCGGGGCTCGGCCTGCGCCGTCTGGTCCACCCGGTTCCACCAGCCGCCCCCCAGGGCCTGGAACAGCGCCGCGGTATCGGTGAAGCGGGCGGCCTGCGCCTTCACCCGCGCCACCACCGCCTGCTGGAAGTTCTGCTCGGCGGTGAGCACGGAGGGATAGGTCACCGCCCCGGCGAGATACTGGGTGCGGGAGATCTTCACGCTCTCCTGCGCTGCCTTCTCGTAGGCGAGTTGGGCCTTCAGCGTGCTGGCATCGGCCTCGATGGCGCGCAGCGAATCCGCCACGTCGCGGAAGGCGGTGATGACCGTGCTTTTGTATTGCGCCAACGCCTGCTCGTTGCTCGCGATGGCGGATTCCTTGTCATGGTAGAGCGTCCCGCCGTCGAACACCGTCTGTGCGACGCTGCCCGCGATGCTCCAGGCGGCGGTGCCCGGCGAGAACAGGCTGTCGGGGGTGAGGCCGGCCCTGCCGTAGCTGCCGGTGAGCTGAACCTGCGGCAGCATGTTGGCCACGTTGACGCCCACCGTGGCGGTCGCCTTGTGCAGGCTCGCCTCCGCCGCGCCGATATCGGGCCGCTGCCGCACGAGGGCGGACGGCACGCTGACGGGAAGATCGCGCGGCAAGGTGAGGCTGGCGAGGGTCACGTGCTCGCCGCGATCCTCGCTCGGCAGCCGGCCGAGATAGGCCATCAGCTGGTTGCGCTGCTGGGCGAGCTGCTTCTGCAGCGGCGGAAGCGTGGCCTGGGTCTGGGCGAGGTTCGACTGCTGCGAGAGCACGTCGGATTGGGCCACCGCGCCCAGCTCGAACTGACGCTGGACAAGCTTGAGCTGCTCCTGCTCCGACTTGATGATGTCGTTGGTCGCCTCGATCTGCGCGCGCAGGGAGGCATCGGTGATGGCCGCCGTCACCACATTCGCGGTGAGGCTGAGATAGGTCGCTTCCAGCTGAAAGCGCTGGTAGTCCGCCTGCGCCTCCAGCGCCTCGACATTCCGGCGGGTGCCGCCCCACACGTCGAGCACATAGCTGACGCTGACCGAGGCATTGTAGAGATTGTAGGGGCTGGTGTTGCCGCTCTCGCCCTGGCTCGCCAGCGAGGTGACCTGCCTCGTGGCGCTGCCGTTTGCCGACACCTGCGGAAACAGGCTGCCCTCTCCCGCCAGCGCGTTTTCGCGCGCCGCCCGAAGCGCAGCCTGGGCGGCGGCGATGTCCGGATGATTGCGGATCGCCTCCGCCACGAAGGCGTCGATCTGCTTGTTGCGGAAGACCCGCCACCACTCGCCGGGTAGATCACGGCCTCGAAGAAAGACCTGGCTGCGCCCGCCATGGACGTCCGCTGAGGTCGTGGGACGGGGCGTGCCTTCGGGCAGGTAGCCGCTGACGCGCGGTGCATCGGGCGCCTCGAAATCCGGCCCCACCATGCAGCCGCTCACGAGCAGCAGGGAAGCGGCGACGACGCCCCCCTTGAGGCGGGGGGCGAGCCGGGAGAGGGCAGACAGGTCTCGCATATCAAAGGCACCCGCATACAGCCGATCTGAACCGAACCGTTCAGTTCGACAAACGACTAGGGCCAGATAAATCGAGAGTCAATATGGACTGAACCGTACAGTTCGATTAAGTTGAAGGCATGTCGGAATGCAACGCATCAACCCTTGTGCCGCAAGCCTCCAGCAGCCTGAGACCCAAAGCTCGGGAGGCGTTGAAGGCCGCCCGCGCGGTGTTCCTCGAAGCGGGTTACGACGGCGCGACGATGGACGCGATCGCCCGCGTCGGCGCGCTTTCCAAGGCAACGCTCTATGCGCACTTCTCCAGCAAAGCCGCCCTCTTCGAGGAGCTGATCCGTGTCGAATGCCGCGCGGTCAATGCGAACCTCTATGTGCCGGACCCTCAGAACGGTTCTGTCGAGTGGGAGTTGCGAAAGGTCGCAATCAATTACCGGCGCATCTTCGCCCAGCGCGAAGGGCTGGACATCTTCCGCATTCTGATTCCGGTCGCGCCCCGGTTTCCGCGTCTAGCGGAAGTGTTTTACGACGAGGGCCCGGGCGCATCGATCCGCCAGATCGCAACCTATCTGGCTGCGCTCAACGACACCGCGCGCGTGCGCATCCCCGATCCCGACCTGGCTGCGCACCAGTTTCTCGCACTCGTCGCAGAAGATGCAAAACTCGCAGGCGCGCTCGCCTTTCCACCCCCGCGCGCCCGTGATGCCAATCAGCTGATCGATAGCGGCGTTGCCATGTTCCTCGATTTCTACAAGGCCTGAGCGAAACGTGAGGGCAACGTCAAGTGACCGGCGTTTCGAAGTCGAGGTCAGGTCCGACGGGGACGATGCCGCTCGGATTGAGCCAGGAATGGCTGGCGTAGTAGTGCCGCTTGATGTGCTCGAAATCGACAGTCGGACGGATGGCGGGGTGTTGGTAGAGCGCGCGCGTGTAGCGCCAGAGCGCTGGATAGTCGACGAGCGCCCGCCGATTGCATTTGAAGTGGCCGAAATACACCGGATCGAACCGCACGAGCGTGGTGAACAGCCGGATGTCGGCTTCGGTCAGCCGCTCGCCGACGAGGAACCGCCGCTGCGCCAAGTGCTCGTCCAGCCAGTCCATCGTCGCGAAGACATCCGCCACGGCATTCTCGTAGGCGGACTGGGTGGTCGCGAAGCCGGCGCGATAGACACCATTGTTGAGAGTGTCATAAATCCGCGTGTTGATGGCGTCGATATCGTTGCGGAGCGCCAACGGATAGTAATCGTCCTCGGTCGCGCCCACGCGATCGAAGGCGGTATTGAACATGCGAATGATGTCCGCGGATTCGTTGGAGACGATTTTCCGGGTCACCTTGTCCCACAACACCGGCACGGTCACCCGCGACGTGCAGTGCGGTTCGCTCAGGGTATAAAGCTGATGAAGCCATTGCGTGCTGTTTACCGTGTCCGGCACGACGCCGACACCCGGCTGAAATGACCAGCCATCCTCTCCCATCAGCCAGTGCACGACCGAAAGGCCGATCAGCCCTTCGAGGCCTTTCAGCCGTCGCATGATGAGAGTGCGGTGCGCCCAGGGGCAAGCGAGCGACACGTAGAGGTGATATCGCCCAGGTTCAGCGGGAAACGCAGCTGGCCCATCGCTGTCGACGATCCAGTTACGAAACAGGGACGGAGGGCGCCGCAGTTGCCCGCCTTTTATGGCGGTACCGATACCGCCGCGCTGCCACACGCCCCCTACGAGTTCACCCATCGGTCATAGCCCCTTTGGCTGTGCGTATCATGGGAGCCCCTTCATCGGTGAGCGCTCCGAAGGTGGCCCAGCTCTATTTTACGCCGCGCTGCAACCGCAGCCATTCGTTCTCCCGCCTTATATGGCGCTTGCGTCCGACGATCTTTTTGCCGGCATCGTAACCCCATGCTCCGGCATTGGGTGCCTTCGCCGACTGACTGTCGATCACGGCGACCGGAGGGTACGCCGCACGCCGAGCGTGCTCGAAGTTCAACATCAGTTCAGTATTGCGATTGGCTTTGGCCAGTAACCGGCGCCAATTCATCAGACTTGGAAATGAACCGTCGGCACCGGGCCTGTTAATTAGTGGCGTTCCCGCCCTCGGTGTCTGGCCTTTTCAGCTCTGCCGAGCGTTGGACCCGGAACCGCCGTTGACTGACGGGGGATGAGGGTCGGCGCTGCGATCCGCAGGTGGTCGGCGCGCGTTGCGGCGCCCCGAGTCAGGAGATCCAGCGCGTCCGCGGCGATCTGGTCGAACGGCACACGCACCGAGGTGAGCGGGGTCGGTAGGCGGCTGACGATGGGGATGTCGTTGTAACCCACCAGGGAGACGTCGCCCGGGACCGAGAGCCCGAGCCGGGCGAGCGTGGAAAGGGCGCCGATGGCGGTATTGTCGTTGACCGCGAAGAGCGCAGTGGGCGGCTGAGGAAGGCGCATCAGCCGCTCGGCTGCATCCGCTCCGGAATCGATGTCGAAGGTGGATTGGACCACGAGCGCCGGGTCCTCAACAATGTGAGCCTCCATGAGCGCCTGCCGGTAGCCCTCGACCCGCCCCCGGCTGCTGGAGGCATAAGAGGGGCCGGCAATGAGGCCGATGCGGCGATGGCCGAGATCGATCAGGTGTCGCGTGGCGAGATATCCGCCCAGCCGGTCGTCGCCCACGGATGCAAGACTGCGCCCGTCACTGCGCAGGGCGAGCACATAGGGCACACCGCGCTCCGCCAGTTCCTGGGCGAAGTCGTCTCCCTGACGGGCAGTGGAGAGCACGAGGCCGTCCACGCCCCGCTGCAGGAGCGTCTGCGCCGCCTTGCGGTCGGCGCGCGGTTCGTCGTCGGTGGTAGCGACGATGGCGAACTGTCCGGTTCGCGCGCAGGCCCGGGCGAGGGCCTCGTAGAGCATGGCCATTACGGTGTCCGTCAACCGCGGGACAATGACGCCGATGGTATTGGTCTGGCCGCGGCGCAAGCTCGCGGCAGACACGTCGCGCACATAGCCGAGGCTTTCCGCCACCTGTCGCACGCGCCGGGCGGTCGCATTCTCCGAACGCGGCAGGCGCTCGTCGAGGATGCGCGAGACGGTGGACTTGGAGACGCCCGCGGCGGCCGCGACATCCAGGATGGTCACGCGCCCCTGCCGCTCCTGCGGTTCGTCATCGTTCAACGGCGTGTGTCCTTCGATCTGGGGCCCGGCGACACGTTAGCGATTGACAGACGCCAGACACAAGGGCAATTATGGGAACGTTCCCGCTAACGATCCTAAAGAGACTGCGGGTCGGAGGAAGCGGGACCGAATTTCGGTCTGAACGATCCCAAGGAAGGAACTGGAACCATGGCTATCGACTGGAAGGGCCTGAACCCCGCCCCCGTCACCCTCTTCAAGGACAATGGCGACGTCGATTTCGACGGCAACGCGCGCCTCGCCAAGTGGCTGGCCGCCATCCCCGGCGTGAAGAGCCTTGTCATCCTCGGCCATGCCGGCGAGGGCACCTTCCTGACCTTCGAGGAGCAGATCGAGCTGATCCGCGTCTACAAGGATGCCACTCCCCTGCCGGTCATCGCCGGCATCACCGGTGAAGGCACCAAGGTCGCCGAGATCGAGGCCAAGAAAAAGTTTGACGCCGGCGCGAGCGGCGCGCTCGTATATCCCAACCACGGCTGGCTGCGCTTCGGCTACCAGAAGGGCGCCCCGCAGGACCGCTACAAGGCCATCGCCCAGTCCGGCCTTGAGTGCATCCTGTTCCAGTACCCGGCCGTGACCAAGGCCAATTACGACCTCGACACCCAGCTCGAGATCGCCGCCATTCCGGGCGTGACCGCCACCAAGAACGGCGTGCGCGACATGAAGCGCTGGTACAACGAGATCCCCGCCCTCAAGAAGGCCTTCCCGAACCTCGCCATCATGTCCTGCCATGACGAGTGGCTGCTGCCCACCATGTTCGACGTGGACGGCCTGCTCGTCGGCTACGGCAACATGGCGCCTGAGCTGCTCATCGAATACCTCAAGGCCGGCAAGGCGCAGGACTACACCCTCGCCCGCAAGTATCACGAGCAGCTCCTGCCCGTGACCCGCGCCGTCTACCACCGCGGCTCGCACATGGAGGGCACGGTTGCCCTCAAGCATGCGCTGCGCGCCCGCGGCCTCATCGACAACGTGAACATTCGCGAGCCCCTGAAGCCCCTCGGCGAAGCGGCCGACGCCGAGATCCGAGCGGCGGTGAAGGCCTCCGGCCTCACCGCGGTCGCCGACGCCCTCGCAGCCTGATCACGACCCTCCCGGAGGCGGCTCCTGCCGCCTCCGCGCCCTTTCGGGTGAGAAGCGCGTGCCGGCATCAGGCCGGGACGCGCCCTATCTCCGGGTGCGCCTCTGGCCTCCGGCAAAAAGAAAAATCAAGATCATCCCTGGAGGAAACGCCAATGCTCATGCAGACGCCGCCGCACCTTGCTGCTGGCGGGACATCCGATTTGCGCAGTGATGCCGAGCGGCAAGCCGACATCAGCGCCCGCCTGGAACGGCTCCCGATTACCCGACGCGTGTTCTGGACCCGGAACATCATCGGCGCCGCCACCTTTTTCGACGGCTATACCGTCATCGCCATCGCCTATGCGATGCCGGTGCTGGTGCGGGAGTGGGGTCTCAAGCCTGAGCAGACGGGCCTGATCCTCTCCATGGGCTACCTCGGGCAGCTCATCGGCGCGGTCTTCTTCGGCTGGCTGGCCGAACGCATCGGCCGGCTCTCCGTGCTGCTGTTCACCATCCTCCTGTTCGTCAGCATGGACATCGCCTGCCTGTTCGCCTGGGGCGCTGCCTCAATGATGGCGTTCCGCTTCATCCAGGGCATCGGCACCGGCGGCGAGGTGCCGGTGGCGAGCGCCTACATCAACGAGTACATCGGTTCGAAGGGGCGTGGCCGCTTCTTCCTGCTGTACGAAGTGATGTTCCTGTTCGGCCTCGTGGGGGCCGGCCTCATCGCCCGCGCGCTCGTGCCTGTTTATGGCTGGCAGGCCATGTTCATCGTCGGTCTCGTGCCCGCCGCCATCCTCATTCCCTTGCGCTTCTTCATGAAGGAATCGCCGCGCTGGCTCGCCGCCAAGGGGCGCTACGCCGAGGCCGACAGGATCGTCTCGGATCTGGAGCGCAGCGCCACGGCGCGGGGCCATGTGCTGCCGGAGCCCAAGCCGGTGCCCATGAAGACGGTCGAACGCTCGGGTGTCCGGGAGCTGTTCTCCGGCATCTATCGCCGGCGAACGCTGACCATCTGGTCCATGTGGTTCTGCTCCTACCTCGTGGCAAATGGCATGATCGCCTGGCTGCCGACCCTTTACCGGCAGACCTTCAACCTGCCGCTGGAAACGGCACTGCTCTATGGGCTCCTGACCTCGGTGGCCGGCGTGGTGGCCTCGGTGGCCTGCGCGCTCCTGATCGACAAGGTGGGCCGCAAGCGCTGGTATACCTTCGCCTTCCTCGCGGCGCCGATCCCGCTGTTGGCCTTGGCTTGGATGGGGGCGACCTCCCCGACCGAGGTTCTGATCCTCGCCGGTCTCGCCTATGCGATCGTGCAGACCATCACCTTCTCGCTCTACCTCTATTCGGCGGAACTCTACCCGACGCGACTCCGGGCCATCGGCACCGGCCTCGGCAGCGCATGGCTGCGCCTCGGCTCCTCGGCCGGCCCTATCGTGGTCGGCACCATCATGGGCGCTGCAGGGATTCAGTACGTCTTCGCTGCCTTCGCCGGCATCCTGATCGTCGGCGCCCTCGTCACCATGCTCTTCGCCATCGAGACGAAGGGCCGGGTGCTGGAGGAGCTTTCTCCGTAGCGGTTGGCTACGCGCCAGTCACGAATCGCACCTGCCGGATCGGAAGGCCCGGCAGGTGTATTGGCGTGGGCCGGGTGGGCTGTTGGTGGCCGTTTCGAGGTGGCTGACAAATATAATGCGAAGGAGAGGGTCCGAAGGGCTGCGGCGATGATGCGGTCCGTGAGATTGTTCCAACACAACTGCCAGAAGCCGGCGCTGTCTGGCTTAACGTGGCGGGTTGGATAGTCCCGATTTAGTTGCTCCGGCAACTATGTTAGGCAAACCAGCCGAAGCTCGCGCACCGCCAATGGACTAAATCGCTGCCGCGGTAACCGCCCTGCATAAGGGTTGTGCGGATGTTTTCGATGGGGCGCCTGGCATAGGCGGGCGGACCATCACGGGGTTTCTTGGGACAGGAGAGCCCCATTGGAACATCAGGAGCACCCCACCAGCACACGGCCGGCCGTCAGCCCGCTGCGGCAGCGGATGATCGAGGACATGACCATCCGCTGGTTCGGCGAGCACACCCAGCGCGATTATGTCCGCCAGGTCGCCGAGTTCACCGCCTTCCTCGGCCGGGCGCCGGACCAGGCGGAGCCCGAGGATCTGCGGCGCTACCAGCTTCATCTGGCGAGCTTCAGTGCCAGCTATGCCGCATGAACCTTGCCTGCACGGCCTTGCGCTTCTTCTTCCACATCACGCTGGGGCGGGCCGGCTTCGGTGATCGCATGGCCCGCATCCCGACGCCCGAACGCCTGCCGGTGGTGCTGAGCACCGAGGAGGTGGCGCTGCTGCTCGCCCGTGCGCCGAACCTCAAGTACCGGGCCGCGCTCAGCATCGCCTATGGCTGCGGCCTGCGGGTGTCAGCGCGACGTTGTCCAGCATGGCATCGGCGAGCATGCGCTTCAGCTTGGCGTTCTCGTCCTCGAGCGCCCGCAGCCGTTTGGCCTCCGGCACGTCCATCCCGCCGAAACAGGCATTCCATTTGTAGATGCTGGCGTTACTGACCCCGTGCTTGCGACACAGGTCCGAGACCGGCACCCCGGCCTCGTGCTCCTTCAGGATGCCGATGATCTGCTTCTGTATTCGGTCCGGTGTCGTCAACCCCGATGATGGCACGCCGCGGGTTCTTTGCTTCTGTCCGTGGTCGAGGATCGCCACATAATGGTGTTCGATGGAATGACCCGGTTCAAGCTCTTCGGCGCGCTCGGCCGCGTCAGCGGCTGCGACGACAGATCATGCGAACTCAATCATCCCACGCCCCGCGACGGGCGTTCAGGGAACCACAGCCGGGTCGATCACGCCGCGGCCGCAGTCCATCGGAACTCCGTGCCGTTCCGCCACATGCTGTGAAGAACGACCGCCATCTTGCGAGCCAGAGCGACCTTCGCCCGCTTGCTTCCCTGACGCTGAGCGATGCGCACCGCCCAGGCCTTCATCGGTGACCAGCATGTGCTCGGTCGCAGGATGACGTTGGCGGCCTCGAACAGCGCAGTTCGCGTCTCCCCGTCTCCCACTTTGGTGATCCGTCCGGTCCGATCGATCTCGCCCGATTGATACCGCCGAGGTGTGAGCCCGAGATAAGCCCCGACGGACCGGGAACGGGCGAAACGCTCGGGCGCATCGATCGTTGCTCTGAATGTCAGAGCGGAAACCGGCCCGATCCCGGGCATGGTCATCAACAGGCGGCAGACCGGATCATTCCGGACAGGCTGGACGATCAGGCGGTGAAGGCGCTGGTACTCCTGCATCAGTGCGTCCCGGGCTGCCAATAGGAGAGCCATCACTTCAGCCAGGATGGCGTTGTTTCCAACCAGATCTCGGACACGGGAGGCAAATCCGGCACGCGACACGATGCCGACCTTCAAGCCGAAGGCACGGAGCAATCCGCGAAGTGTCTGCTCTGACGCGGCGATGGAGCGGATCAGATGCTTGCGTGCCGCCACCAGCGTTCGGGCATGCTGGCTGCCGATGCTCTTCACGTGCACGACCTTGTACCAGCCAGCCCTGACCACCTGGGCGATGCCGCGCGCGTCGTTCCGATCGGTCTTGACGGGCATTGCCGACAACGCCGCCTTCACCTGCCGCGCCTCCAGACTGATGGCGGGAAACCTAAGCTCCGCCAAGCCCGCACTCAGCCATTCCGACATCGGCCCTGCCTCAAGCCCAATCTTCGCAATCCGATCCCGCCAGGGCTGGGGACACTGCGAGATGGCGGGCGCCTCCGACGCCACGCTCGCCTCCTTCAGGATTTGACCTTCCCGGTCGATGACACAGACGGCTACGGAGTTCAAAGAGACATCAAGGCCGACGTACACCATGGGGACCTCCCGGCGCTGGGTTCAGGCCCCGATCGTCCTCTTCGCCGCCGAACGCCGCAAACGGCTCAAGAGATCAGGACCGAATACCCCATCTCTTCCGTGAAGCGGCTGCGCCTCATGTTCTGGTCCTCGCAATGGGCCAGAACGAACTTCAATCTGGATTCGCCAGGAGGGGCAACGTCCGTGCCTCCGAGCCGGTCTCGAATGCGTTGAGGTAGATGCACTCGTATTTGAGCGAGCGCCAGAGCCGTTCGATGAACACATCGTCGAGCCAGCGCCAGCGTCCGTCCATGGAGATGCGGACGCCGGCCTCCACCAGGACCTCGGCGAAGCGCGGGCTGGTGAACTGGCTGCCCTGGTCGGTGTTGAAGATCGCCGACCGCCCGAAGCACGCTGTCGCTTCCTGCAGGGCGTCGAGCAGGAGTCCGCGTCCATGGTGTTCGACAGCCGCCAGGCCAGTACCCTGCGGCTGAACCAGTCCATGATGGCGACAAGGTAGAGGAAGCCGCGCCGCATCGGGATGTAGGTGATATCGGCGCACCAGACTTGATCAGGGCGGTCAACGACGAGACCTCGCAGCAGGTAAGGCCAGACCCGATGCTGGGGATGGCGTACCGTCGTCTTCGGGCGCTCATAAATCGCCGCCAAACACATCCCCGCCATCAGATGGCGCACACGCTTGCGGCCACCCGCATGGCCCTGGCGGCGAAGATGGCGGGCCATCTGCCGCGAGCCATACCATGGTGTCTCCATGAACTGCGCATCGACGGCCCGCATCAGCGCCAAGGTCTCGGCGCTCTCGATGCGAGGGCCGCCGTAGAACGCCGAGCGGCTGATGTCGACCAAAGCGCACTGGCGCGTGATCGGCAGCGTCGGGTGGTTGGGCTCGATCATCTCCCGCCTCCGTCCGACGCTCATCGACCGGAGGCCCGCCGCAAAAAATCGCGTTCCACCACCAACTGGCCGATCTTCGCGTGAAGCTGATCGATTTCGCCCTCGCGTGCCGCCTCGGCGGCTTCAGCCTTGCCCGAGAACACGCCGGACATGCCCTCGATCGCTCGCTTCTTCCAGGCGTTGATCATCGTCTGGTGGACACCGTGCTTGGCGGCCAACTGCGCGATCGTCTGCTCGCCGCGGATCGCGTCCAGCGCCACCTTGGCCTTGAACTCGGCCGAATGCCGCTTCCTCTTTCCCGTCATCGGGTTCGTCCTCTCAGCAGGGCGAACCAAGCTTAGCTCCCTGTCCGGATTTCAGGGGCCACCTCAGTCCTTCCCGCGGAACAAGAGGCAGCCTGTCAGAAAATTGAAGCCGACCACTAGGGTAGGAGAATCCATGGTGGTATGGCACCTCGTTCCCGGGGCGCAAGATGCTCTGGGAAGGCGGTCCGACTCATGCGGCAAGGGGCTCACACTGTTCCCGTTCCGCACCCTCATCGCCGGCTGCCTTTTGTAGAAGCCGGGCCAGTGCCGCTTTCCGGGAGCCGCGATCCAGGGCATAGGCGGTCTGCTTGAACTCCACGCCGTCGAGCAGACCCTGGATGTAGCCGGAGATGGTATCGGCGGCCATGATCAGAGCTGTGTCGAGCGTATGGATGTAGTTGCTGGTGACCGATCCCTTCGCATGGCCGACCAGGGCGGCGATGGTGACCTCGGTGAAACCGAGATCGTTCGCAACGCTGGCGAAGCTGTGGCGCAGGATGTGAGGGGTGACATCGGCTAAGGGCGAGTTGGCGAAGATCTTCCTCCAATGATTGGGGAAGCCACCGAACGCATTCTCGCCGTCTCGGCCGGGGAAGACGTAATCTCCGATCGCCTCTTTCCGACGCTTCTCCAGAAATTCCACTACGGGTAGCCCAATGGGTCGGACGGAGCTCCCCTCCTTGCTATCCTTCAGGCGCAGGCAACTGCAAGCCGTATCGGCTTCATCCCATTGCAGCGATATCATCTCCATGCGGCGGCATCCGGTGAGCGCGATCTGGCGGATGATCTCGACCGACATCCGGTAGCTCTCTTTCTCGGCCGCTGCCTTGAGGAGATCGCCGAGGACGCGATATTCGGCTTCGCTCAGCCGCCGGGCTCGGACATTGTCCTTCGGTCGCCGCACACCGTGCGCGGGGTTCGTCTCGATGATCCCGGCCTCGACCGCATAAATGAGGATGCCGCCGAGCAGCCCAGTTGTCCGCGTCGCGGTGCCGGCGCCGCCCCGCACGATGGACTTGCCGCGCAGGTTTTTGGTCTTGACGGTGACGCGGGTCTTCCCCGCCATGATATCCTTCATGGCCTTGGTGATGTCGGCTTTCGTCAGGTCCCTGACGCGACGCGAGCCGAGGAGGGGAACGATATGACGGTGAATGCGGCCGAGATCGGAAACGATCGTGCCCGGCTTCTTGGGTCGGCCACCCTTTCCGAGGATGAGACCCGCTTGCAGATCGGCGAGGTAGAGGTCGCAGAGCTTCTTAACCGTGAGGGCCTTGCGATCGAGCTGCCGCTCATCCGCCGGACCTTCGCCTTGCGCGATCCGGCCCAACTGCGCCTTGGCTTCCTGGCGCGCGCGTTCCGGTGTCCACACTCCGTGGAGCCCGATCGTGAACAGGCGCGATCGGCCGGCTGAACCGCCCTGGCTTTTCCGGAGGCCCCAACTCCTGAGAGGATGGGGCTATGACGAGCAAGACGACGAACAAGTTCTCGGCTGAGGTGCGTGCCCGGGCGGTGCGGATGGTGCTGGATCACGAGGCTGAACACCCTTCGCGCTGGCAGGCGATCGTGTCGATTGCGGCGAAGATC
>NZ_JABBHL010000005.1:0-390769 GCF_012932745.1 Xanthobacter sp. SG618
TCCAAGGTCATCGTCGCCGTCAACAAGGACGAGGAAGCCCCCATCTTCCAGGTGGCCGACTACGGCCTCGTCGGCGATATCAACACCGTCATCCCTGAACTCAAGGCGGAAATCGCCAAGGTTAAGGGATAGGATCATTCTGGCTGCGGCCGGAGAACCACCGGCCGCAGTTTCGGGGATGCCCGCCCCGGTCACCGGCAAACAAGGCGAAACGAGAGAATCATGCCGCTCGAGATCAAGAAGGTCGGGGTCATCGGCGCAGGCCAGATGGGCAACGGCATCGCGCACGTGTGCGCGCTCGCCGGCTACGACGTGGCGCTGAACGACGCGGACCCCGACCGCATCCGCTCCGGCCTCGCCACCATCAATGGCAACATGGCCAAGCAGGTGGCGAAGGGCTCCGTGTCCGAGACCGACCGGCAGGAAGCCCTCGCCCGCATCGTCGCCGCGGACAAGACCGAGGACCTCGCCGACTGCGACCTCGTGATCGAATCGGCCACCGAGCGGGAAGAGGTGAAGCGCAAGATCTTCTCCGCGCTGTGCCAGGTGGTGAAGCCGGAGGCGATTCTCGCCTCCAACACCTCCTCCATCTCCATCACCCGCCTCGCCGCCGCCACCGACCGGCCGGAGCGCTTCATCGGCATTCACTTCATGAATCCGGTGCCGCTGATGGAGCTGGTCGAGCTGGTGCGCGGCATCGCCACCGACGACGAGACCTTCGAGGCCTCCAAGACCTTCGTCACCCGCCTGCACAAGACCTATGCGGTGGCCGAGGACTTCCCGGCCTTCATCGTCAACCGCATCCTGCTGCCGATGATCAACGAGGCGATCTACACCCTCTATGAGGGCGTGGGCTCGGTGGATTCCATCGATCGCGCCATGAAGCTTGGCGCGAACCACCCCATGGGTCCGCTGCAGCTCGCCGACTTCATCGGCCTCGATACCTGCCTCGCGGTGATGCAGGTGCTGCACGAGGGCCTCGCCGATTCCAAGTACCGGCCCTGCCCGCTGCTGGTGAAGTATGTCGAGGCCGGCTGGCTCGGCCGCAAGACGCAGCGCGGCTTCTACGACTATCGCGGCGAGAAGCCCGTCCCCACCCGCTGAGGCTTGGGATGGCGAGGCCAGCCCCGGCCTCTCCCTGAGATCCGCCCGGCCGAAGGCGGCCGGGCTCCCGATCATTCGTCGGCGCCCTGCCCCGCCTCGGCCGCCGGCAGTTCCACCCGCTGCAACAGGCCGCCCCCGGGACGGTTCGAGAGGGTGAGCCGCCCCCCATGGCGGCCGATGATCTCGTTGGCGATGGCGAGGCCCAGGCCCGCCCCGGGGATCTTCACCTGCCGCGCCGGGTCGACCCGGAAGAACGGCTCGAACACCTGCCCCATCAAGGCCTCGGGAATGCCGGGGCCATCATCCTCAATCACCAGCACCACCCGCTCCGCATCCGCGCTGACGGCGAGCCGCGCGCCGCCGCCATGGGTGGCGGCATTGACCGCGAGGTTGCGCACCGCGCGCTTGAGCGACAATGGCCGCCCCGCCACATAGGCTGGCACCGCCGCGAGAAGCGCGACGGCGAGCCCGATCTCCTTCAATTCCATCGCCACGTCGGCGGCGAGGCGGTCGATGCGCACCGTCTCCAGCGTGCCGCCCTCCACCTCCTCGCGCACGAGGCGGATGGCGCTGTCGGCGATGCGGTCCAGCTCCGCGAGGTCGGAGAGCCACTGGGCGCGCTCCTCCTCATCCGGGATGAATTCGGCGCGCAGGCGCATGCGCGTGAGGGGCGTGCGCAGATCATGGGCCGCGCCGGCGACAATGCGCATCCGGCTGTCCATGGAGGCCTTCAGCCGCGCCGACAGTCGGTTGATGGCAGCCGCCGCGGCGCGCACCTCGGCCGGCCCCCGCTCCGGCAGCACAGGCAGCTCGCCATCGGGGCCGATGCGCCGCGCCGCCTCCTCCACCAGCGCCAGCGGCCGGGTGAGGCGGTGCACGGCGAGGATGACGACCCCGGTGACGCCGAGGATCATGAAGGCAAGCCACACCGCAAAGCCCACCGCACCGCCAGGCGGGCCGGGCGGCGGACGGGGCGGCCGGCGGCCATCCACCACCAGCCAACGCCCGTCCGGCAACCGCAGAGCCGTAACCCCCGCCGCGCCGTCGGGGCCGGGATCGTCGGGAGGGGCGGAACCCGGCGGCCCGGACGGCGGTGGGCGACGCAGCACCTGGACGGGCAAGGTGGAGCCGAGCCGAGCCAGCGCCTCGCTCATCAGCCGCGTCTCAACCGGATCGATGTCGCCCGCGGGCGGGTCGTGCCGCAGCAGCGCCGCGCCGATTTGCGACCGGACCTCGGTGCCCTGCGGAACGGCTGCCGCCAGATCGGCCATGAGGAGCAGGTCGGCGGCATGGGTGCCATGGTCGCCGAAGGGGGGCCACTCCGGACGGACGATGAAGAAGGACGCTCCGTTCGCCAGCGCGATCACCACCAGCACGGCCACCACGAGGATGGCGGTGACCTGGGCGCGCAGGGTCCTCACGGGGCCTCCTCGATATCCACCCGCACGGAGAGCTGGTAGCCGCCGTTGCGCAGCGTCTTCAGGATCTGGAACGCGCCCTGGTCGCCGAGCTTGCGCCTGAGCCGGCTGACCAGCACGTCCACCGAGCGGTCGAACGGGCCGGCCTCGCGCCCGCGGGTGATGTCGAGCAGCTGGTCGCGGGAGAGAATGCGGCCGGGCCGCTCCAGAAAGGCCATCAGCAGGTCGAACTCGGCCCCGGTGAGGGGCACCTCCGAGCCGTCCGCCGCAGTGACGCGGCGCAGGTCCGGCTCGGCCCGGAAGCCGGCGAAGCCGTAGGCGCGCACGGCGGAGGTCGTGGGATCGGTGACGCTCGTGCGCCTGAGGACGGCGCGGATGCGGGCCACCAGCTCCCGCGGGTTGAACGGCTTGCCGAGATAGTCGTCCGCCCCGATCTCGAGGCCGATGATGCGGTCCACGTCCTCCTTCAGGGCGGTGAGCAGGATCACCGGCACCCGCGAGCGGGCGCGCAGGGCGCGGCAGAGGTCGAGGCCGGAGGCGT
Organism: Xanthobacter sp. SG618; assembly: GCF_012932745.1. Lineage (NCBI taxonomy): Bacteria > Pseudomonadati > Pseudomonadota > Alphaproteobacteria > Hyphomicrobiales > Xanthobacteraceae > Xanthobacter > Xanthobacter sp. SG618. The sequence continues at coordinate 3,064 of NZ_JABBHL010000005.1, forward strand.
CGGGCAGCATCAAATCCAGCACCACGAAATCGATGCGCTGGGTGGTGAGCTTCTCGTCCATCTCCCGCCCATCGCCGGCTGCCGTCACGCGGAAGCCCTGCGCGGCGAGATAGCGGCTGAGCAGCTTGCGGATTTCGAGATCGTCGTCGACGACGAGAATATGCGGTCCGTCCTGTTGCACCGGTTCCTCCGTTCGGACCGATGCTATCCCGCCTCCCCTGCCACCGCACGCATCCATGCTTCCCAGCGTTGCCACGGGGTGCCCGGCAACATTGCGTTACAAATTCCGCCCGGCGGGACAAGTAGCGATACCTCCCCGACCTCATTTGGCTACGAGCCGCCTCCATCCTCGCGGCAACCTGATGGACAGGAGGCACGCCATGACGTGCAACGCACCGATACGGAAGACGCCGCGCCAGAGTTTCCGGGCCCTCATGCTCGCCGGGGCGACCCTCGGCATTCTGGCGGTGGCCGGTTTCATCGTGTCCTCGCCGGGATACGCCAAGGTGGACGACCACATGCCCCCGCAGGACCAGGTCGCGGCCGGGCCGGATACCCCGCCCATGCCCTTCGGCCCGCCCGTGCCTTTCGGCCCGCCCGGCCCGCCCCATGGCCCGGGGGGTGGACCGATCGGTGGACCGCTGACCCTTGCCCGCCACCTTGCCGCCGCCGAAACCGCCCTCGGCATCCGCGCCAACCAGCTGGACGCCTGGCGCGACTTCACCGATGCGCTGCAGGAGGCCCTGCCGCCTCCGCCGCCGCCCCCTCAGCCCGGCGCCGCGCCGCTCTCCCTCGTCACCGCATTCGGCGTGCGCAGCGAAGAGGCCGGCAAGGCCGGTACCCGGCTCCTCAAGGCCGTGGACGCCCTGAAGGCGCGCCTCTCGCCCGACCAGATCGAGAAGCTGGGCCGCCTCGAATTCGCACTTCTGCCGCCGCCTCCGCCGCCCCCCGGCGTGCCGTTCGGCGGCCACCCCGATCGCCCCACGCCGCCACCCGCGCGTCCGTGAGGCCAAGAGAAGGAAGGGAATCTCGCCGCCCTTGATCTTCCCTTCCCCGCAGCGGGCGTGCCTCGGCACGCCCGCTGTCCGCATTTCACGTCCCGTCCCAGCCCGTCACACGCCTGTCGCGCGTTGCACCTATTGATCTGAAAACGGTTTCACGCTCCATTGGAGCCCACCGGGGTCGGACGTGCCGCGCATCGTCACCATCAGGACCGTCGCCGAACGGGCGGGCTGCTCCATCGCGACGGTCAGCCGCGTCATCAACCGCTCGGCGCCGACCAGCGCCGAAGTGGAGGCCCGGGTCCGTGCGGCCATCGACGAGCTGGGCTTCCGCCCGAGCGAGATCGGCCGGGCGCTGAAGACGCTCAAGACCCGCACCGTCGGCGTCCTGATTCCGAGCCTCACCAATCCGGTCTTCGCCGCCTCCGTAGCGGGAATGCAGGCGGCCGCCCGCGAGCGCCGCCACACCCTGCTCCTGACCGCCACCGACTACGATCCCGCCGCCGAGGCGGAGCTGGTGGAAACGCTGGTGGCGCAGAATGTCGCCGGCCTCGTGCTCACCGTCGCCTGCGCCAGCCACAACGCCACGCTGGACCTGCTGGAGGCGGAGAATATTCCCTTCGTCCTCGTCCACAACGAGCCGGAGGGCGATGCCCGCGCCGCCGTGTGCGTGGACAATGCGGCCGCCACCTCCGCCCTGACGGAGGCGATGATCGCAGCCGGCCACCGCAACATCGCCTATCTCGCCGGCCGCTTCGCCACCTCCGACCGTTCGCTCAGGCGCTATGAGGGCTATCGCGCGGCCATGGAGAAGGCCGGGCTCCATGCCGCCGCGCCGCTGGAACTCGACTATCTGGGCGACGCGCCGAGCCATGCCGCGGCGCTGGCCGGGCTGTTCGGCGGCATATCCGCCCCCACCGCGGCGCTCTGCTCCAACGATCTGCTCGCCCTCTCCGTCACCGGCGCGCTGCGCGACCTCGGCATCCGCGTGCCGGACGACGTCTCGGTGGCCGGGTTCGACGGCATCGCCCTCGGCCGCGCCATGAGCCCGAGCCTCGCCACCGTGGACACCCCCACCCGCCGCATGGGCGAACAGGCGGTGGAGTTGCTGTTCGAGATGATCGAGACCGGCGCCGCCCCCCACGTGGAGCGGCTGCCCTTCAGCCTGCGGTCCGGCGGCACCCTTGCCGCCGCGCCGAAGCCGACCCGCCGACAGGAACCTACCCCGCCGTCCCTGCCCAACACGTGAGGCCCAGCCATGCGCCACCTCAAGACCCTTTCCGCCGTGACGCTTTCCGTCCTGACCCTCGCCGCTGTCGCCGTCGCGCCCGCCCGGCCGGCCGCTGCGGCGGACGCCATCTGCTACAATTGCCCGCCCGAATGGGCCGACTGGGGCGCCATGCTGAAGGCCATCAAGGCCGACACCGGCATCGACGTGCCGCAGGACAACAAGAATTCCGGCCAGTCCCTCGCCCAGATCCTCGCCGAGAAGGCGAGCCCGGTGGCGGACGTGGCCTATCTCGGCGTCACCTTCGGCATCAAGGCGAAGGATGCCGGCGTCACCCAGCCCTATGAGCCCAAGGGCTTCGCCGACATTCCCGAAGGCCTGAAGGACAAGGACGGCAACTGGTTCACCATCCATTCCGGCACGCTCGGCCTGTTCGTGAACAAGGATGCGCTGGGCGGCGCGCCGGTGCCGGCCTGCTGGGCGGACCTGCTGAAGCCCGAATACAAGGGCCTCGTCGGCTATCTCGACCCCACCTCCGCCTTCGTGGGCTATGTGGGCGCGGTGGCGGTGAACGGCGCCATGGGCGGCTCGTTCGACGACTTCAAGCCGGGCATCGAATACTTCAAGAAGCTCCAGGCCAACCAGCCCATCGTGCCCAAGCAGACGTCCTACGCCCGCGTGGTCTCCGGCGAGATCCCGATCCTGTTCGACTACGACTTCAACGCCTATCGCGCGAAGTACAACGAGAAGGGCAACTTCGCCTTCGCCATCCCCTGCGAGGGCTCCGTCGTCGTTCCCTACGTGATGACCATGGTGAAGGGCGCGCCGCACCCCGAGGCGGCCAAGAAGGTGCTCGACTACGTGCTCTCCGACAAGGGACAGGCCATGTGGGCCAAGGCCTATCTGCGCCCCGCCCGCAACATCGCGCTGCCGCCGGAAATCGCCAGCCGCTTCCTGCCGGCCGCGGACTATGCCCGCGCGAAGCCCGTGGACTATGCCCGCATGGAGACGGCACAGAAGGCCTTCTCCGACGCCTACCTCAACAACGTGAAATGAGGCGGGCTCACGCCTGACGCCATGCACAGCGCCGATCGCCTCGCCCGCCTGTTCCTGCTGCCGCTCTTCCTGTTCGTGGCGGCCTTTTTCCTGCTGCCCATGGTGCGGCTCATCGGCGTGGCGGGGTCCGGCCCCAACGGGATGGCTGAATATGTCGCCATCCTCACCAACCCGCGCTACGTCGCGACGCTGGTCGCGACGCTGCTGCTCTCGGCGGCGGTGACGGCGGCGACCCTCGCCATCGGCACCGTCGTCGCCCTGTTCCTCGCCCGCAACCGCTTCTGGGGCCGGCCGCTGCTGGTCTCGTGCCTCACTTTGCCGCTGGCCTTTCCCGGCGTGGTGGTGGGCTTCATGGTGATCCTGCTCGCCGGCCGGCAGGGGCTGCTGGCCAGCCTCTCCATGGGCCTCGGCATGGGGCGATGGGTGTTCGCCTATTCCATGGCCGGCCTGTTCGCGGGCTATGTCTATTTCTCTTTGCCGCGGGTGCTCGTGACGCTCATGGCCGCCGTGGAAAAGCTTGATCCGGCGCTGGAGGAGGCGGCCCGCTCGCTCGGCGCAGGGCGCTTCGAGGTGCTCAGGGACGTGACGCTGCCGGGCATTGCCCCGGCGCTGATGGCTTCCGGGGCCATCGCCTTCGCCACCGCCATGGGGGCGTTCGGCACCGCCTTCACGCTGGCGACGCGCATCGATGTGCTGGCGATGACCATCTATACGGAGTTCACCCTCAACGCGAACTTCGCCACCGCGGCGGCGCTCTCCATCGCCCTCGGCCTCATCACCTGGGCGGTGCTCGCCCTCTCGCGCAACCTCGCCGGCTCCGGCGTGGCGGCGGCGGGCTGAGGGCGATCCATGAAAACCCATCGCCTCACCTTCGCCTTCCAGCTCTTCGTCACCCTGCTGGCGGCCGCCTTCCTCATGGTGCCGGCCGGCGCCTCCATCCTCGCCGGCTTCACCGCCAACTATTTCCGCGGCGTCTCCTCCGGCCTCACGCTGGACTGGGTGAAGCAGGTGCTGGCGCTTTATTCCGACACCATCTGGCTTTCCATCGGCATCGCGCTCGGCACCCTCGCGGCGACGCTCGTCCTCGCCGTGCCCGCCGCCTGGGCGCTGGTGCGGCGCCCCTCGCGGCTTGCCCGCATCGTGGAAGAGGTGGTCACGCTGCCGGTGGCGGTGCCCGGCCTCGCCTTGGCGCTGGCGCTCATCCTCGCCTATGGCGCCATCCGCGAGTTCCGCATGAGCCCGGCCTTCATCCTCACCGGCCACGTGCTCTACACTTTGCCCTTCATGCTGCGCTCGGTGATGGCGGTGCTCGCCGCCGTCGATATCCGCTCGCTGGAGGAAGGCGCGGCGTCGCTGGGCGCCTCGCCGCTGCAGCGCTTCTTCCATGTGGTGCTGCCCAATGCGAAGGGCGGCATCCTCGCCGGGGCGCTGATGGTGGTGACGCTCTCCATCGGCGAGTTCAACCTCACCTGGATGCTGCACACGCCGCTGACCAAGACTCTGCCGGTGGGCCTCGCCGACAGCTACGCCTCCATGCGCCTCGAGATCGCGAGCGCCTACACGCTGGTCTTCTTCGTCATGATCGTGCCCCTGCTCCTCGCCCTCCAGCTGTTCGGCCGCACCACGGGGAGCGCGCGATGACCGCCCCCACCGGCGCCGCCATTTCCATCGCCGGCTGCGGCAAGACCTATCCGGACGGCACGCGGGCGCTCTCGCCGGTGGATCTGGAGGTGAAGGCGGGCGAGACGCTGGTGCTGCTCGGCCCCTCCGGCTGCGGCAAGACCACCCTCCTGCGCCTCATCGCCGGGCTGGAGACGCCCGACGCCGGCGGGCGCATCGCCTTCGACGGGGCTGACGTGACGGCCCTGCCCATCGAGAAGCGCAATGTGGGCATGGTGTTCCAGTCCTACGCTTTGTTCCCGAACATGAGCGTCATCGACAACGTGGCCTACGGCCTGCGCGTGCGCGGCGTGGGAACGGAAGCGCGGCGGGCGCAGGCGGCCTCCGTGCTCGCCATGATGCGCATCGAGGCGCTGGCCGAGCGGCGCATCGACCAATTGTCCGGCGGCCAGCGCCAGCGCGTGGCCCTGGCCCGGGCGCTCGCCGTGCGGCCGCGCGTGCTGCTGCTGGACGAGCCTTTGACCGCCCTCGATGCCGCCCTGCGCGAGCATCTGCGCAGCGAGATCGACGCGCTGCTGCGCCGCCTCGCCATCACCGCCGTCTATGTCACCCACGACCAGGCCGAGGCGCTGGCGCTGGGCGACCGCATCGTGGTGATGAAGAACGGCGCCATCGCCCAGGTGGGCACGCCGCGTGAGGTGTACTTCCAGCCGGCGGACGATTATGTCGCCGGCTTCGTCGGCTTCACCAACCGGCTGGAGGGCATCGTGCGCAACGGCCGCTTCGAAACCGCCGCCGGCATCCTGCGCGTCGCAGCACCGGACCGCGCCAAGGCGCGTCTCCTGTTCCGCCCAGAGGCCGTGCGCCTCGTGAGCCCGGCCGACGCGACACTGGTGTTTCAGGTGACGCAGGTGGAGTTTCAGGGGCCACGCCAGCGGGTGACGCTGAATGCGGGCGACGGAACACGCATCATCGCCGAGGCGCCCGCCGACCTGCCCCTGAGCGCCGGCACCGCCATCGGCCTCGTCCTCGACGCCAACCGCTACAGTCTGGCCTGACCCATGCTGATCGCCCAGCTCACCGACACCCACATCCGCCGCCCCGGCACGCTCGCTTACGGGGTAGTGGACACCGCGACCTATCTGGAAGCTGCGGTGGCGCACATCCTGTCCCTGGACCCGCGCCCCGATGCGGTGATCGTCACCGGCGACCTGACCGATTTCGACGACCCGGAAGAATTCGCCCGCTTCCGCGCCATCGTCGCGCCCCTCGGCCTGCCGCTGTTTCCCATTCCCGGCAATCACGACAGTTCCGCCGGGCTGCTGGCCGCCTTTCCCGAGATCGCCGCGCGCTGCGCGGGCGGGCGGGTGAACTATGTGGTGGAGGATTTCCCGCTCAGGTTGGTGATGCTCGATTCCACCGTCTACGGCCGCCCCCATGGCACGCTGGGCGACGAGGGCCTCGCCTTCCTCGATGCGGCGCTCGCCGCCGCGCCGGACCGGCCGGCGCTGGTCTGCGCCCACCATCCGCCGTTCCTCACCGGCATCCGCCACATGGACGTGCAGAACCTGTTCGATGCTCCGGCGCTGGAAGCGGTGCTGCGGCGGCATCCGCAGGTTGTCGGCTTCACCTGTGGCCACGTGCATCGGGCGGTGACGACCACCTTCGCCGGCATCGCCGCCACCATCGCCCCGGCGCCGGCCCATTCGGTCAGCCTCGCGCTGGACCCGGACGCGCCGCCGACCTTCCACATGGAGCCGCCGAGCCTGTCGCTGCACCTGTTGAAAGACGGGCACCTCGTGACCCACCGCAGCTTCATCGGCAGCTTTTCCGGCCCGCATCCCTTCTTCCGGCCGGACGGCAAGGCCATCGGCACGCCGGGCTAGGCCTCAAAAACAAAAAGCCCCGGCACAGCCGGGGCTTTTCAGTCGGGGAGAGATCGGATCAGCCGCCAGCCATCGGCAGCGGGATGGGCGCCGCCCCGGCCGCGGTGCTGCGGGAGGCGGTGTGCTGCGTCACCCGGTCCGCATAGGGCAGCTCAAGCCGCTCCCACACGTCCGACAGAGCGGTCGCCAGATGGGCGATCAGCGCGTCGTCGTGGAACGGGGTGGGGGTGATGCGCAGGCGCTCCGTGCCGCGCGGCACGGTGGGGTAATTGATCGGCTGGATATAGATGCCGTACTCGGCAAGCAGCAGGTCCGAGGCCATCTTGCAGGCCTTGGCGTCGCCCACCATCACCGGAACGATGTGGGTGGGCGTCTCCATCTGCGGCAGGCCGGCGGCGGCGAGGGCCGCCTTGACCTTGGCCACCTGGGTGCGCTGGCCGGTACGCTCGGCCTGCGAGTTCTTGAGGTGGCGCACCGAGGCGGTGGCGGCGGCAGCAACGGCCGGCGGCAGCGCGGTGGTGAAGATGAAGCCCGGCGCATAGGAGCGGACGGCGTCGATGACGAGGCGCTTGCCGGTGATGTAGCCGCCGACGACGCCGAAGGCCTTGCCCAGCGTGCCTTCGATCACATCCACCCGGTGCATCACGCCGTCACGCTCGGCGACGCCGCCGCCGCGCTCGCCATACATGCCGACCGCGTGCACCTCGTCGAGATAGGTCATGGCGCCGTAGCGCTCGGCGAGGTCGCAGATGGCGCCGATGGGGGCGATGTCGCCGTCCATGGAATAGACGCTCTCGAACACCACGAGCTTGGGCCGATCGCCCGCCGCCTTCAGCAGCTCTTCGAGATGGTCGAGGTCGTTGTGGCGGAAGATCGCCTTCTGCCGGCCGCCGTGGCGGACGCCCTCGATCATGGAATTGTGGTTCAGCTCGTCCGAGATCACCACGCAGTCGGGGATCAGCTTGACGATGGTGGAGATGCCGGTGGCGTTGGAAATGTAGCCCGAGGTGAAGACGAGGCCGGATTCCTTGCCGTGCAGGTCGGCGAGCTCGCGCTCCAGCATCACGATCTCATGGCTGTTGCCCGAGATGTTGCGGGTGCCGCCGGCACCGGCGCCGCGCGCTTTGGCCGCGTCGCACATGGCGGCGACCACGTCGGGATGGCTGCCCATGCCGAGATAGTCGTTGGAGCACCACACCACGATGTCACGCGGACCGCCCGGGGAGTGCCACACCGCCCGCGGGAAGTGCGAGGCGTCGCGCTCGATCTCGGCGAAGGTGCGATAGCGGCGCTCCTTGCGCAGGGCGTCGATGGCGTCGGCAAAGAAGGTGTCGTAGGTCATTCCGAACCCTGCGGCGGCAGACGGGATCGCGGGTGGATCCTCATTGTTCTAAGATTATGCTGCAAGCTTGCTCCTTGTATTGATGCCAATCAAGGGCTGAGCGCGACGCGCGGCGATCCGGCGCAACCCCGTGCAGGAACTGCACAAATGCCGCACCGCAACAGGCCGCGCGGAAGCAAGGTAGGGCAACGGCCTTCCGTGCAGCTTGCGTGAAAATGGCGGCTTCCGGCGGATCGCGCCGCGACCTGCGCAATCTCGTCAGACCTGCCCTGCGCCGGCGCACTGATTTTCATCAAATTGCCTCTTGCACGGGCGGGGCGAATCCCCTAAATCCGCGTTGCCCAAATTCGCACGTGCCTGTGGTCGCGTGTCGGTCGGTAGGATCTCCGGACAAGAGGCCGGAAAGCTGCCAGGACGATCGACAAGCCGGAGGGAACCGGCCCACCCCGCTCCTCAATGCGGGGGACGTGACTTGAAGCAACGACGTAAGGGCTTTTTTGGTCTCGGTCGGCCCTCCAAAGGTCGGCGTTACTAAAGAGGCACTACATCTTGCCGGCCGTGCGGAGCGGGATATCCCTTCTCCAATCGTGCGCAGTCGTCTCCACCCTGCTTAGCCCTGTGGCCAAGCGGGCGGTTCTGCTGCCGTTCGGTCCGATGATGCGGCCGGGTAAAGCCCCGGCGAAGCGGGTACGGCCCGCAGACGGTCGGCGTGTCCACATCGCCGGGCGAATGCGAGCGCGTGCCCCGGGCTCTCCCAGAAGGAGCGTCCGTCCTGTCGTCGCGCAGTTCCCTGCGCTTCACGAGGCTTCAGGTCACGGGGAGGTATCCATGACCGATCGCATCCGCGAATTCCTGCGTACCCGACGAGAGGATGGCCCCTGCGTGGTGGTGGACCTCGACGTGGTCCGCACCAACTATCTCTCGTTCGCCCGCGCGCTGCCGGACACCCGCGTGTTCTATGCCGTGAAGGCGAATCCCGATGCCGCCATCCTGACGGCGCTGGAAGAGCTCGGCTCCTCGTTCGACTGCGCCTCCACCGGCGAGATCGACATGGTGCTCGCCACCGGCGCGGGCGCCGACCGCATCTCCTTCGGCAACACCATCAAGAAGGAGCGCGACATCGAGCGCGCCTTCAAGCTGGGCGTGCGCCTGTTCGCGGTCGATTCCTACGAGGAAGTCGAGAAGATCGCCCGCGTCGCCCCCGGCGCCAAGGTGTTCTGCCGCATCCTCTGCGACGGTGCCGGCGCCGAATGGCCCCTGTCGCGCAAGTTCGGCTGCGAGCCGGAGATGGCGGCGGACGTGCTGGAGCACGCCCATCGCCTCGGCCTCGCTGCCTATGGCGTGTCCTTCCACGTGGGCTCGCAGCAGAAGAACGTGCACGCTTGGGACGGCGCGCTCGCCTCTGCCGCCGCGATCTTCCGCGCCTGCGCCGAGCGGGGCATCTCGCTGTCCATGGTCAACCTGGGCGGCGGCTTCCCCACCCGCTACCTGCAGGACGTGCCGGGCGCCATCTCCTATGGCGAGGCGATCTTCGCCTCCCTGCGCCGTCACTTCGGCAACGCGATTCCCGAGACCATCATGGAGCCGGGCCGCGGCATGGTGGGCAATGCCGGCCTGATCGAGACCGAGGTCGTCCTCATCTCGAAGAAGTCCGAGCAGGACGCCATGCGCTGGGTCTATCTCGACATCGGCAAGTTCGGCGGCCTCGCCGAGACGATGGACGAGGCGATCCGCTACCCGCTGCGCACCCCGCGCGACGGCGACGACACCGCCCCCTGCGTGCTGGCCGGCCCGACCTGCGATTCGGCCGACGTGATGTATGAGAAGACCCCGGTCGAGCTGCCGCTTTCGCTCTCGATCGGCGACAAGATCATCATCGAGGCGTGCGGCGCCTACACCACCACCTATTCGGCGGTGGCGTTCAACGGCTTCCCGCCGCTGAAGTCCTACGTGATCTGAGGGCGGCTTCCGCCGCCGAAAGATCCAAACCCCGTGGCCCCTGATCGGAGCCACGCGGAGACCCGCCCGCGCGGCGCCCGAGCGTATTCCGCGACCCGGCCGCAGAAGGTCCCCCGGCATCGGCTTTCCGCCGTCCGGGGCGTGAGGAGGGGATGTGTCCCCTCGTCTTCCGCACCCGTCCCCGAAGGCGATCGCCCCGAAGGTATTTTCCTGGCTGTGATGCAGCCGGGACGGGCTTCTTCACCTCTCACGTTGGCGCAGGAGCTGCCGATGACCGAGATCGTGCTTGAATCCGTGGAAGATGTGGCCCCCCGCGAGGCCCTGCTCGACCTCACCATGGGCGAGGGGCGCAAGGCCAAGTCGTCCGAGCGTCTGCGCGAGGGCCGCCTGCCGGCGGATGGCCTCGCCTTCTCCGCCCACGGCCCGGACGGCCGTCTGGCCGGTACCGTGCGGCTGTGGAACGTGACGGCGGGCCCCGCCCGTCCGGCGCTGCTGCTCGGCCCGCTCGCGGTCCATCCCTGGTTCCGCACCCGCGGCCTCGGCGGCGACATGATGCGCGCCTCCATCGCAGCGGCGCGGGCCAAGGGCCACGGCGCCATCCTGCTGGTGGGCGATGCGGCCTATTACGAGCGCTTCGGCTTCTCCGCGGAGAAGACTGGGCAGCTCTGGATGCCCGGCGCCTATGACCGCAACCGGCTGCTGGCTTTGGAGCTGAAGGCCGGTGCGCTGGACGGCGCCCGCGGCCTCATCAGCCCCACGGGCACCCGCATCGCCCTGCCGTCTCTGGCAGAGCTTTTGGCGCCGGCGCTGCTGAAGTCCGCCTGACGCGTCAGCGACAGCCAAAGCCGCGACAGCCAACGACAAAATCCCCGGCTCGATCCGTCGAGCCGGGGATTTTTGTTTCCGGGTCAGGACTCAGATTCCGAAGCCGTTCGCCGCTTCGGCTTCGACTTGGCTTTGGAGGCGGCGAGGCGATGCGCGGCCTGAAGAGCCGAGGCGAGCGTCGCCGCGTCCACCATTGTGAGGTCGCAGCGGGTGGCGCCCATCCTGCCCCATCCTCCCGGCACCGGGGCGAAGGCGTCGGGCACCTGCTCACAGTAGAAATCGCGCAGGTCGGGATCGAACATCAGATTGAGGTCGAGCCCGCTCGGCCCCAACGTCGCGAAGATCTTGCGTGGCGTGCGGAAGGCACGGCGATCGACGTGCGGCGTCTCGCTCGCCTCAGGCAGATCGAGGGCCATCTCCCGGACACGCGCGGCATCGACCGCCATCGAAGGTCTCCTTTGGACGGGAGACCTCCGCTGGTCTCACCGCACGATGATGTTCTTGAACTGCCAGGGATCCTCGAGGTCGAGATCCTCGGGGAACAGCTTCTGCCGGCCGGTGAGGGGCGTCCAGTCCGTATAGGTGCCGATCACCGGGCCCAGATAGGGCAGCTGCACTTCGAGGCAACGGCGGAAGTCCATCTCGTCGGCCTCGACGATGCCCGCCTCGGGATTCTCCAGCGCCCACACCATGCCGGCGAGCACGGCGGAGGTCACCTGAAGGCCGGTGGCGTTCTGGTAGGGGGCGAGTTCGCGCGTCTCCTCGATGGAGAGCTGGGAGCCGAACCAGTAGGCGTTCCGGGCGTGGCCGTAGATGAGCACGCCCAGTTCGTCGATGCCGTCGACGATCTCGTGCTCATCGAGGATCTTCCAGCTCTCCTGGAAGTGCCCGCCATTGCCGAACATCTCGTGCAGCGACAGCACCGCGTCGTTGCAGGGGTGATAGGCGTAGTGGCAGGTCGGGCGGTAGAGCACCTGGTCGCCGTCGCGGACGGTGAGGTAGTCGGCAATCGAGATGCTCTCGTTGTGGGTGACGAGGAAGCCGTACTGGGCCTGCGGCGTCGGCGTCCACGAGCGCACGCGGGTGGCGGCGCCGGCGGAGAGCAGGTAGATGGCCGCGCCGCAGCCCCCCTCGTGGGTGCGGCCGTCCGCCGGCAGGCTCTTCTCGTGGGTGCCCCAGCCCAGTTCGGCCGGCTGCAGGCCCTCGGAGACGAAGCCCTCCACCGACCAGGTGTTCCAGAACTGGCCCATCACCTTGGGCTCGCGGGCGCGCTGGGTGTCCCGCTCGGCGATGTGGATGCCCTTAATGCCGAGGCTGCGGGCGAACTGCGCCCATTCCTCGCGGGTCTTGGGCTCCGGCCGGTCGAGGCCGGTGTCGGCGGCGATGTTGAGCATCGCCTGCTTCACGAACCAGGACACCATGCCGGGATTGGCGCCGCAGGTGGACACCGCCGTGGTGCCACCGGGATTGCGGCGGCGGGCGGCGAGCAGGCTCTCGCGCAGCGCATAGTTGGTGCGCGCGGCGGTGGGCATCGCCTCATCGAAATAGAAGCCCTTCCAGGGCTCCACCACGGTGTCGATATAGAGCGCGCCGATCTCGCGGCACAGCTCCATCATCGCCACCGAGGACACGTCCACGGAGAGGTTCACGCAGAAGCCGCGGCCGCCGCCATTGGTGAGCAGCGGGGTCAGCAGGTCGCGATAATTCTCGGCGGTCACTTCCGACTGGACGTAGCGAATGCCCCGGGAATCCAGCAGCTTGCGGTGGTCCGCCACCGGATCGATCACCACCATGCGCTCGCGGTCGAAATCGAAATGGCGCTCGATGAGCGGCAGGGTGCCCCTGCCGATCGAGCCGAATCCGATCATCACGATGGGGCCGTCGATCTTTGCGTGGACCGGCCAGTCGCTCATGGTGAAACACTCCTCGGGGTGGCAGCGCCGGCTCGTCACGGCGCCGCGAAAGTCACGGGACGCGCGACAACGGGGCAACCCGTGACATCGGCGCGGCGTGGATACGATGCCGCGCTCGGGCGCGGCGGGGGAAAGGCAGCGCCAAAGCGCGTGCGGGCGCACCATGGGAAAAGCGCAGCCCGGCGTCAACCGAAGAGCTTGAGCAAAGCCGGCAAACCAAGCAGCGGCGCGGGCGCGGCGGGGTTTGGATCAGCGCCGGGTTTCAACCTTCACCGGCATCGCGTCGACATGGAAGAGTGCGGGAAAGAGCCGCGTCCACAGCGCCACGACCATGAGCGTTCCGACGCCCCCCACCACCCCCGCACCCACCGCGCCAATGAGCGCGGCCACCATGCCGGATTCGAATTCCCCGAGCTGGTTGGAGGTGCCGACGAACAGGGAATTCACCGCGCTGACCCGCCCGCGCATCTCGTCCGGCGTGGAGAGCTGCACGAGAGAGGAGCGGATGACGACGCTCACATTGTCCGCGGCGCCCAGCACGAACAGCGCACCCAGCGACAAAAGGAAGCTGGAGGAGAGCGCGAACACCACCGTCGCCAGCCCGAACACCGCCACCGCGGCGAACATGATGTGTCCCACCCGCCGGGTGGGCGGCCGGCGCACCAGCACGAGGGACATCAGCACGGCCCCCACCGCCGGCGCGGCGCGCAGGGCGCCGAGGCCCTGCGTTCCCACATGCAGGATCTCGCCCGCATAGATGGGCAGGAGCGCGGTGACGCCGCCGAGCAGCACCGCGAAGAGATCGAGGGAGATGGAGCCCAGCACCACCGGGCTGCGGCGGATGAAGGAAAGGCCCGAGAGCAGCGTCTCAAGGGTCATGGCGCTGCGCGGCCCGGGCGCGTGCACGTGGCGGATGAAGGCCATGGAGCCGGCCGCCACCGCATAGCAGGCCGCTGCCAGCGTCAGCGGCACGGCCGGGCCGAAGACATAGGCGAAGCCGCCCACGGCCGGGCCGGCGATGGTCGCCATCTGCATGGCGGAGGAGGCCACCGCCAGCGCCCGCGGCAGCACCGCGCCGGGTACGAGGCGGGGCAGCAGCGCCGCCATGGTCGGCGCCTCGAAGGCACGGCTGGCGCCGATCGTGATGACGGCGGCATAGATTGGCAGCAGCCCCGCATGGCCGGACCCTTCCGCCAGGGCGAGAGCCCCCACCGTGAGCGCAGACAACGTCTGGCAGGCCAGCACGATGCGCCGCCGGTCGAAGGTGTCGGCCGCATGTCCCACCAGCAGGGTCAGGCACAGGATCGGCAGGAACTGGGCGAGGCCCACGAGGCCGAGGGCGGCGGCGCTGCCGGTGAGGCTGTAGACCAGCCAGCCCACCACCACCCCCAGCATCTGGAAGGCCAGCGCCGAGGAGACGCGGCTGATCCAGAACAGCACGAAGGCGGGATGATCCCTGAGCCGCATCTCGGCGGAAGGCGCGGCCGCGGTCACAAGGGCAGCACGGGTCGGAGCGGGGGCACGATCACGGGGCAGGTCCGCGGGGTGGCAGGTCCGAAGGCGGGACGCGCGTTGGACCCCGTCCGCGTACCGCCGCAGGCAGGGGTTGGCAACTCCTGCCCCAGCGTCCGCTCACGCAGGGTTCAAATGCTCGCCGTTCAATCGCTCGCCAGAATATGGTTCTGGACGATGGGATAGACCTGAGAGGCCCATTTGCGGCCCGAAAACACGCCGTAATGGCCGACGCCGGCCTGCATATGGTGGCGCTTCTTGTGCGGACGCAGCGCCGAGCAGATGTCCTGCGCCGCCATGGTCTGGCCGATGGAGCAGATGTCGTCCCGCTCGCCTTCCACCGTCAGCAGCGCCGTCTTGCGGATGGCGCGGAAATCGATGGGTCGGCCGCGATAGGTCAGCTCGCCCTTGGGCAGACGGTATTCCTGGAATACGTAGCGCACGGTCTCCAGGTAGAATTCGGCGGCCAGATCCAGCACGGCGAAGTATTCGTCGTAGAAGGCCTTGGTGGTCTCCGCCTTCTCCTCGTCGCCCTCGGCGAGGGCGTTGTAGAGGTCGAGGTGCGCCTTGATGTGCCGCGTGAGGTTCATGTTCACGAAGGCGGTAAGCTGGAGAAAGCCGGGATAGACCCGCCGCCCCGAGCCGGCGAAACCCTTCGGCACCGTCGAGATCAGGTTCTTCTCGAACCAGGAGATCGGCTTGGAGGTGGCGAGCTCGTTCACCTTGGTGGGGTTGATGCGGCAGTCGATGGGGCCGGCCATGAGCGTCATGGAGGCCGGCACCGCCGGGTTCTTCTCCTGCGCCATCACCGCCGCGGCGACGAGGGACTGCACGCACGGCTGGCACACCGCCACGAGATGGGAGCCCGGCCCCATGATCTCCAGGAAGCGGATGACGTGCTCGACATAATCGTCGAAGCCGAAGGGACCGGCCGAGAGCGGCACCTCGCGGGCGTTGTGCCAGTCGGTGATGTAGACGTCGTGGTCCGGCAGCATCGTCTTCACGGTGTTGACGAGCAGCGTCGCGAAATGGCCCGAGAGGGGCGCGACCACGAGGACGCGCGGCTGGGCGACGTCCACGTCCTTCTTGAACCGCAACAGGGTGCCGAAGGGCAGGACGGCGGCGTTTTCCTCCGTGACCTGAACTTCGCGATTGCCGACTTCAACCGTTTTGATGCCGAAGGATGGTCGGCCGTGGGTGAGGCCGGAGCGCTCGATGAGCTCGTAGGCGGCCGCGAGCTGACGGAAGCCGAGATGGCCGTAGCCATTGACGAGGGGGCCGTTGAGGGTCTGCCGCGCGAGGCTGGCGAAGAACCTCATCGGGCTCATGAGGTCGGCCTGAGCCTGATAGGCGGAATAGATCATGGCAGCGCGCGCCGGACCGTCCGACACCGCGGTGCCGGAGGAATGAACCTGGAAGAAGTCTGCAGCATGATGCCGAAAGGTCCTTCTGCTCCGCGTCCCCCACGCCCGGCCCCCGACGGCCGGCGGAAGCATTAAGTAGTTGTCGCAGGCCCAGCTTTCCGCTTTGCAGCAAGCCTGAACGGATGTACCTGTTAAGTTGATATTGGAGCTATGCGTGGTGCATTGCAACACGCATCCTTAGCAGTGGGGCTGAAGGCCGAGCGACCGCGCCGGATGCCCGACCAAAGTCGAAGCCGCCGGCTGCGCCAAGAAGAAACAAAGGGCGGAAGGGTCGAGGGGAACGGTCAGGTCAGGGATCGCAAATCCGAGGCACGGGACAGGCATGGCGACGCTCACCATCTCCAGCAAGAATTACTCCTCCTGGTCCATGCGCGGCTGGCTGCTGTGCAAGATGGCCGGCCTCTCCTTCGATGAGGAGCGGGTGCCCACCGACGATCCCGACGCCAAGGCGGAGCTGCTTTTGCTGTCGCCCTCCTTCCTCGTCCCGCGCCTGGTGCACGAGGACGTGACGGTGTGGGACACGCTGGCCATCGCCGCCTTCCTCAACGAAGTCTTCCCGGAGGCCGGGCTGCTGCCCGCCGACCGCGCGGTGCGCGCGCACTGCCTCTCCATTTCCGGCGAGATGCATTCGGGCTTCGCCAACATGCGCTCGGCCCTGCCCATGAACATCAAGGCGCACTATCCGGGCTTCAAGGTCTGGGCTGGCGCGCAGGCGGACATCGAGCGCATCGCCGCCATCTGGCGCGGCTGCCTCACCGCCCATGGCGGTCCGTTCCTGATGGGCGCGACGCCCACCTTGGCCGACGCCATGTATGCGCCCGTCTGCTCGCGCTTCACGACCTACGACGTGAAGCTCGACCCGGAATGCGAGGCCTATCGCGCCCGCATCATGGCGCTGCCGCTGGTGCAGGAATGGATCGACGGCGCCCTGTCCGAGCCGGAAGAGCTAGAAGAGCTGGACGCCGAATTCTGATGCGGCCGATTTCCGGTGATTGAAACGGCGGCCGCCGCCGTCGCCTCGGTCAATCCGGGGCTGATCGCCGCCGGCTTCGCCGTGCTCGTGCTGGCGGGCATGGTGAAGGGCGTCATCGGCATGGGCCTGCCGACGGTCGGCATCGGCCTGCTCAGCGTGTTCCTGGCACCGACCGATGCGGCGGCGCTGCTCATCCTGCCCGCGACCGTCACCAATTTCTGGCAATACTTCACCGGGCCGAACATCCTGCCCATCGCCCGGCGCTTCTTCTGGATGATGGCGATGGTGGCAGCGGGCACGCTCGTCGGCGGCCTTCTGCTGGGCGGCCTCGCCTCGCCCGCCGCGCAGCCGGTGCTCGGCGCGACGCTGCTGGCCTATGGCGCGCTCGGCCTGTCCTCGGTGCAATTGAAGGTGCCACAGAAGCACGAGCCGTGGCTGTCCCCGCTCATGGGCTTCCTCACCGGCCTCGTCACCGGCACCACCGGCGTCTCGGTCATGCCCTCGGCGCCCTATCTCCAGTCGCTGGGGCTGGCGCGGGATGATCTAGTGCAGGCTCTCGGCCTCACCTTCATCGTCTCCACCACCGCACTCGCCGTGGTGCTGTTCCATCCCGGAGACGGCGGCGGGGCGATGGCTGATCCGGCCACCGCGCTCGCCTCGGCGGCCGCGCTGCTCCCGGCCTTCATCGGCATGCAGCTCGGCGCCATGGTGCGCCGGGCGGCCTCGCCGCAGATGTTCCGGCGCATCTTCTTCTCCGGCCTCGGCCTGCTCGGCGCCTACATGCTGGCGCGCGGCCTCCTCTGAGCCGGCCGCCTCTCATTCGGAGAGGCGGTGGATGTCGTGGATCACGATGCCGATGGAATCGTCCGGCTTCTTCAGCCATTCCTTGCGGCGCAGGGTCTTCACCGTGTCTTCGTAGCCGGTCTGCCAGTGCTCGCGCATGGAGGTCTGCGAGAACTCGTAGTCCTTGGATTCGCGCTCGTACGTCTTTTCCTGATAGATCAGGTGGCAGATGTTGACCGGGCCGGAGCTGGAATAATCGTCGATCAGCGCGATGTCGTCCTCGGTCCGAAGCTGCTCGGGAATACGCTGGAGCGCGTCATAGAGCTTGGAGCGCAGGTCCTGCACCCGCCGGAACACATCGGTGGTGTAGCGGGTACGGCTCGAATAGGCGACGTCCTTCTGGCGCTCCGACACGTCGAACATGTCGCGCGGCAGCTGTCCGCGGGCGCTGAACAGGTCCACCTGGAACACCAGCGCGCTCGGATGGTCCGGCTGGTCGAGCAGGAACTGGAGCGGGGTGTTGGAGACGACGCCGCCGTCCCAGTAGAACTCGCCGTCGATCTTCACGGCAGGAAAGCCCGGCGGCAGCGCGCCGGAGGCCATGATGTGCTCGGGCGCGATCTTGTGCTCCTGATTGTCGAAATAGATGAAGTTGCCGGTGCGCACGTTCACCGCACCCACCGAGAAGCGCTTCTCGCGGGAATTGATGCGGTCGAAGTCCACGAGCCGCAGCAGCGTGTCCCGCAGGGGCGCGGTGTCATAGAAGGACGTGGCCCCCGGCGCCCCCGACGGCAGCATCCAGGGATTGGGAAAGCGCGGCGTGAAGAAGCCGCGCTGACCCTGCAGGATGGTGCGTGCGGCGCTGATCTGGTTGCGCCACTGGCGGAAGATGTCGCCCTCCAGGTTGAAAGGCAGGACGCGCTGGGAGGTGATGGTCTCCCAGAAGTCCCGAAGCTTCGTCACCCGGTCCTGCGGCGCGTTGCCGGCGATGATCGCCGAGTTGATGGCACCGATGGACACGCCGGATATCCAGTTCGGATCGCACCCGACCTCGGACAGAGCCTCGTAGACGCCGGCCTGATAGGCACCGAGCGCGCCGCCACCCTGGAACACCAGCGCCACGCGCTTGTATTCGTCGATGATGTCGCACAGTTCGGCGGAACGCTGGTTGGCTGCCTCGGTCATCGACCCTCACCTTCTTGAAGTTGGTTCCCTCGACCGGCGGCGCGCATCGCGCCGCCGCTGGAAGGCGGACGTCAGGCGCCGTTTTCCTTCATGTAGTCGTAGACCACCTCGCCGAGGCCGAGCGTCAGGTCGGCCTTGATGTGCACGGCGGAGAGAACCTCCAGCACCGGCAGCGCCGCGACGTTGCACAGAGCGTGCGGGAACAGGCCGAGGGCGCCGGGCCCGACCCAGCATTCCTTCAGCGTGACGTCCACGAGATAGTAGCGCACCAGCTCGCAGATGCGGGGGGTGGCGTCCACGTCCGGGATGATCTTGAGCAGGAAGCTCGGGGTGAGCAGGGAGGCGAGGATCTTCTCCTTGTCGCCGGCCACCCACTTGTAGCCCATGGTCGCGGAGGCGCAGAGCACGCTGCCGTAATGGAGCGTGCCGACGAGCGTGTCGGTCTCCACCTTGAGCTTCGGCTGGGCGTACTTCTTGGGAAAGCCCCACAGCTCGCGTCCGCCAGCGATGGGGGATTCGTCGTCCAGATACATGGAGTGGACGTAGCCGCCTTCCTGCCCGTTGAAGCGGACCGGAATGACCTGTCCGGTCTCGGTGTAGTCACCGAAGCCGGTGGAATCTGGCATGCGGATGAATTCGTACTTCACCACCGGCTCGGTGATCTCGAGCGGTTCGGGCACCACCTTCGCGAGCGCCTCCGGATCGGTCCGGTAAGTGATGATCATGTATTCGCGGTCGATGAAGCGGTAGGGCCCCGGCGGGAACGAGGGGTTGGTGAGCGGCATCGAGTAGGCAGTGCGGCGGACGTCAGCGATCTTCATCGGCAGGTCTCTCGTGCGCTTGTCCCGTTTCGCACCTGCGAATGGACGCCGCCAAGGTAGAGCGGACGCGCGCCCGTGAAAAGCCGCCCGCAGCACAAGTTTCCTGCACGGCTAAGGACTTGGTGCGCCACGCGGGTACCGCGCCGCGGCTCAGAAGGCCAGCAGCCCGCCCTGTCCCTTTTCCGTGCCGAACGCAACGGCACCGCCGGAGCCGTGCCAGGCGATGGCGGTCACGGGGTCGGTGTCGGGGGCGCGCAGCAGGATCTCGGCGCCATCCGAGATGCGCACCATCATCACCATGCCGTCCTCGTAGCCGATGGCGACCACCGGGTCCTTGGGGTGGGGCGCAACCACCGTCACCCGCGAGGTGGGTGATGGCGCCAGCATGGCCGGCTCCTTGCCCATGGGGCCGTCCTTGGCCTGGAAGGGCCACAGGATGGCCTCGCCCGAGCCGGAGGTGGCGAGCCACTTGCCGTCGGCGGTGAAGGCGAAGGACTTCACCCGCGAGGGATAGCCGGACATCCGCATGTGCGCGCCATCCACCACGCGCCAACCGTGCAACGCCGGCTCCTGCATGGTGGTGACGAGGAAGCGGCCGTCGGGCGAGAACGTCACGCCGAGATGCGAGCCCTTCCAGCCATAGACCTCCGGCTTGGCGCCCGCCGCATTGGGAAACCACAGCGACACGCCGCCATAATGCGCCACCGCGAGGCGCAGGCCCTTGGGGGCGAAGGCGAGGCCGCCCACGGTGGAGGGCACTTCCAGCGACTTCGCCTCGCCCTTGGCCTGCAGCACGTGGGCGACCTTGCCGGCCGAATAGGCGACGGCCCCGTCCGGCCCCAGCGCCACCCGGTCGATCCAGCGGCCCTTCTGCTGCGCCAGCTCGCGGGTGGTGCCATCCGACAGCATCTCCATCACCCGCCCGTCGTCACCGCCGGTCACCAGCCGCTTGCCGTCCGAGGCGGTGCTCAACACGCCACCCTGGTGCACTGCGACCGCAACCGGCGTCGCCCCTTCCTCCAGCCCCATCAGGAACACGGCGTCGTCCGTGCCGACGAAGGCGACCTTCGAATCGAGGAAAGCGAGGGCGACGATGCCGGCCTCGAAGGCGAGCGGCCGGACCTTGCTGGTGAGGCTGGACGGGGCGGAAACCATGGTGCTCTGATCCCGGTGATGGACGGGGCGTTCCTTAAGGCACCGATGCGGGCCGCTGGCAACACCCCCTCTGCCCTGTCCCTCCTCAACCCTTGGCCTTCGCGCGGCGCGGCCGCATAAGGGCGGGCGCGCCATGTTCGACACCAAGCTCCCCATCGACGCCGTCCTCGGCGACATCCGCTCGACGCTCGCGTCCACCCCCTGCGCCGTGCTGGTGGCTCCGCCCGGCGCCGGCAAGACCACGCGCGTGCCCCTGGCTCTGCTGGATGAGCCGTGGGCCGCGGGCGGAAAGATCCTCGTGCTGGAACCGCGCCGCCTCGCCGCCCGCGCCGCTGCCCGGCGCATGGCCCAGACCCTCGGCGAGGCCGTGGGCGGTACCGTGGGCTTTCGCACGCGGCTTGCCACCGAGGTGTCGCGCCGCACCCGCATCGAGGTGGTCACGGAAGGCATCTTCACCCGCATGGTGCTCGACGACCCCGAACTGTCCGGGATCGCCGCCGTGCTGTTCGACGAGTTCCACGAGCGCAGCCTCGACGCCGATCTCGGCCTCGCCCTCGCCCTCGATTCCCAGCGCGGGCTCAGGGACGACCTCAGGCTCCTCGCCATGTCGGCGACGCTGGACGGCGCCCGCGTCGCCTCCCTGATGGGCGTCGGCACGCCCGCGCCGGTGATCGAGAGCGAAGGCCGCGCCTTTCCGGTGGAGACCGCCTATCTCGGCCGCGATCCGCGCGCGCCCATCGACCGCCAGATGGCCGACGCCATCCGCCGGGCCTTGGAGCGAGAAGACGGCTCCATCCTCGCCTTCCTCCCCGGGGCGGCCGAAATTCGCCGCACCGAAACGCTGCTCCTGGACGCGGTGCGCGACCCCAAGGTCGATGTGGTCGCGCTGTTCGGCGCCCTGGACGCCGCCGAGCAGGACCGCGCCGTGCTGCCGGCACCGGAGGGACGGCGCAAGGTGGTGCTGGCCACCTCCATCGCCGAGACCTCGCTGACCATCGAGGGGGTGCGGGTGGTGGTGGACAGCGGCCTTGCCCGCGTGCCCCGCTTCGAGCCCGATGTGGGGCTGACACGGCTTGAGACCGTCCGCGTCTCCCGCGCCGCTGCCGACCAGCGCCGGGGACGCGCCGGACGCACCAAGCCCGGCGTCTGCTATCGCCTGTGGAGCGAAGGGGAGACGGCGAGCCTGCCGGCCTTCGCCACGCCGGAAATCCTCGCCGCCGACCTCACCGGCCTCGTGCTCGATCTCGCCCGTGTCGGCGTGCGCGATCCCGCCGCCCTCCCCTTCCTCGATCCGCCCCCCGCGCCGGCCGTGACCGAAGCGAAGGCGCTGCTGCGCCTCCTCGGCGCGCTCGATGCGGACGAGGCGGTGACGCCGCTCGGCCGCCTCATGGCGCGCCTGCCTTTGCCGCCGCGCCTCGCCCATATGGTGGCCATCGGGGCGGCGCGGGGCGTGGGGCGCCTGGGTGCGGAGATCGCCGCGCTGCTGGTGGAGCGCGGGCTCGGCGGCGACAGCGTGGACCTCC
This sequence comes from Xanthobacter sp. SG618, assembly GCF_012932745.1. Lineage (NCBI taxonomy): Bacteria > Pseudomonadati > Pseudomonadota > Alphaproteobacteria > Hyphomicrobiales > Xanthobacteraceae > Xanthobacter > Xanthobacter sp. SG618. The sequence continues at coordinate 25,270 of NZ_JABBHL010000005.1, forward strand.
TCGCCCGCCTTGACGGCTTCCGCCGCGACCGTTCCCGCCGCGCGGAGGATTCCCGTCGCCTCGCCGGGCGGTGGACGGAGATGGCGGCGCGGGAACTGGCGGCAGACGGGCGCTCTCCGGGCACCGCGCCTCCCCCCTCCCCCGCTGCCCTGCTGGCGCTCGCCTATCCCGACCGGGTGGCCAAGGCCCGCGAGGGACGGGCTGGCGAGACCCAGGTGCGCTTCCTGATGGCCAACGGCCGCGGTGCGGTTCTGGAGGGCACATCCCCGCTCGCCCGCGCGCCCTTCCTCGCCGCAGCGGAAGCCTCCGGCCGCGCCGAGGGCGCGCGCATCACCCTCGCGGCCGCTTTGTCGGCGGACGAGGTGGAGGCGCTGTTCGCGGATGACATCACCTCCGGCCTCGAAGTCGCCTTCGAACCCGCCGCCATGGCGGTGCGGGCGCGGGAGGTGCGGCGGCTCAAGGCGCTGGTGCTGGCGGCCCGGCCCCAGCCGGTTCCGGCGGACGCGGAGACGGCGCGCGCGCTCGCCCGGGGCATCGCGGATGCGGGAATCGACCGCCTGCCCTTCTCCGCCGCGTCCCGGCAATGGCGCGAGCGCGTCATGTTCCTGCGCGCAGCCGAGGGCGAGCCGTGGCCAGACCTCTCCGACGCGGCACTGGCCGCATCGGTGGAGACGTGGCTCGCGCCGTTTCTCTCCGGCCGCACGTCCCTTGCGGACATCTCGGGCGCCGACGTGGGCAACGCCCTTCACGCCTTGCTGCCCTATGAGCTGACGGCCCGGCTGGAGGCGGAGGCGCCCACCCATTTCACCGCCCCCACGGGCTCGCGCCTCGCCATCGACTATGGCGCGGAGGGTGGGCCGGCGGTGGAGGTGCGGGTGCAGGAATTGTTCGGCCTCACCGCCCATCCCGCCATCGCGGGCGGGCGGGTGCCCCTGACCCTCGCATTGCTGTCACCCGCGCACCGGCCGATCCAGGTGACGAAGGACCTGCCGCAATTCTGGCGCGGCTCGTGGCGGGATGTTCGCGCCGACATGCGCGGCCGATACCCCAAGCACCCCTGGCCGGAAGACCCCGCCGCCGCCCCGCCGACCACGCGGGCAAAACCGCGCGGGACGTGAGGGGCGGAGCTTCCTTTGCCTTCGCTCAGGCGCCGCGCGGGCTGTGTGCGCACCCCTTGAAGAGCCCTGCTACTCCGCCGGGATGGCCCGCGGGCGGCCCTCGCCGTCGATGGCGACGAAGGTGAAGACGGCTTCCGTGACCTTGGTCGACTGCTCGCTCTCGCGCGCCCGGCGCCAGGCTTCCACCTCAATGCGCAAGGACGTGCGCCCCACCCGCGCGATGTTGGCGAACAGGCTCACCTCGTCGCCCACCGCCACCGGGGAGAGGAAGCTCATGGCCTCCACCGCCACCGTGGCCGCGCGGCCCCGCGAGCGGCGCGCCGCAACGTTTCCGGCGGCAAGGTCCATCTGCGACATCAGCCAGCCGCCGAAGATATCGCCGCTCGGATTGGTATCGGCCGGCATGGCGATGGTCCGGATGACCGGAATGCCATCCGGCATCTGCGACTCCTTGTCGTGCATCCCTTCTCCCCGCACGCCTGAGGCGTGCTCTGCGCAACGTTCCGGCGAAGCTGATAGCAAAATTTCGCCGCTGCGCCGCCAAATTTGATCCATCTCAGAGAATCGAGGGCGGGGGTGTGGTTTCTAACACTTGTCCATGTCTTTTCGGGGCAGACAGGGCATGGATGACCGGCTCCGCCTTGCTGTGTGGGCGGAGCCGGTATCTCTTTCAGCCGAACCTTTTCAAAAGGCCGGCACATGATTCCGCCGGAACGGGGCTGACCTCGTTACCGGCGGTTTTCATTTTGGGCCGGTCGCATCGGAGGCCCCCATGGTCCAGACCCGTCCCGAAAGCCGCATCTCCCGCATCCGCCGCCGCGCCCTCGCCGCCACAATGCTGGCCGGAGCGCTCGCCGCCACGCTCGCCCCGGTGGCGCAGGCCTGCACGCGCGCGGTCTATCTGGGCTCCGACGGCATCGTCATCACCGGCCGGTCCATGGACTGGATGGAGGACATGCGCACCAATCTGTGGGCCTTCCCGGCCGGCATGGCGCGCGATGGGGCGGCGGGAGCCAACACCCCGAAATGGGTGTCCAAATACGGCAGCGTCACCGCCTCCGGCTATGACGTGGGCACGGCCGACGGCATGAACGAGAAGGGTCTCGTCGCCAACCTGCTGTACCTCGCCGAATCCGAATACGCGAAGCCCAACGGCAAGCCGGCCCTCTCCATCAGCGTGTGGGCGCAGTACGTGCTGGACAATTTCGCCACCGTCGCCGAGGCGGTCACGGCGCTTTCCGCCGAGCCGTTCGTGGTGGTGACGGCGACCCTGCCCAACGGCTCCGGCGCCCAGCTCCACCTCGCCATCTCCGATCCCTCCGGCGACAGCGCCATCTTCGAGTATCTCGGCGGCAAGCTCGTGGTGCATCACGGGCGGCAGTACCAAGTGATGACCAACTCACCCAGCTACGACCAGCAGCTCGCGCTCAACGCCTATTGGCAGGATATCGGCGGCACGGTGTTCCTGCCCGGGACCAACCGCGCGGCGGACCGCTTCGCCCGCGCCAGCTTCTTCATCAAGGCCGTCCCCGCGAAGGCGGCGCCGGAGATTTTGTCCGCCGTCCCGGACCAGACCTATGCCAATCAGGCGGTGGCGAGCGTCGCGAGCGTGATGCGGTCGGTGAGCGTGCCGCTCGGCCTTTCGACGCCGGGCGAGCCGAACATCGCCTCCACCCTGTGGCGGACGGTGAGCGACCAGAAGGACAGAGTCTATTTCTTCGATTCCGCCACCAGCCCGAACACCTTCTGGGTGCCGATCGCCGACCTCGATTTGAAGCCGGGCGCGCCGGTGAAGAAGCTCGATCTCACCGGCGGCAAGGTCTATGGCGGTAACGCGGCCGCGCAGTTCGTGCCGGCGCAGCCCTTCACCTTCCTGCCCGTCAAGCTGGACTGAGCCGCTCGCGGATCGGCGCGCCGCCTATTTGGGCGGCGGCGCGAAGGTGCTGGTGGAGGGCGGCGGGGCGAAACCGCCGCTCGACGGAGGTGGCGCGAAGCTGCCGCCACTGCTGCCGCCGCTCGATGGGGGCGGCCCGAACACGTCCTTCGAGGTCGAAGACGACGAACTGGTGGACGAAGAGCTTGCGGGCGCGGGCGCGCTCGCGGCGGCGGGTGCCGGGGCAGGCTGCGCGGCGGTAGCCGGCGGCTTCGGCTTCGGCCGCGCGGCGGAAGGCTTGGGCCGCTCGCGCACCTCGGGCGTGCCCTGCGGGTCGAAACCCACATAGATGATGTAGCGCTCCATCTCGTACGGCTTCAGCAGCGGGAACGCGATCTGGTCCTCCACCACGGTGAAGGGCGCGTGGCCCGGATCGGCCGGAACGTCGACGGCAACGGCGAAGAACTTGGTGGTGACTGTCTTGGGCGAGGGGCCCTCATTCACCACGGCGATGCGAACCGGCACCTTCACCTGACCGGGGCTGCCCTTTTCGCCCATCAGGACGCGGCCTTCGATGCCCACCTTCACCAGCATCATGCCGTTGGAGATGGTGCATTCGCGGGCGAGGCGGCCGATGGTGGCCTGATAGCGCAGCCCGCCGCCGGCCGTGACCTGCCAGCTGCCGGCGCCGGTGCGCACGGTGAGCATGGGGCAATCATAGGACACCTGGTCCGGGCCGGCACCGACCACGAGCGAGCCGGAGGTGGCGCTGTTCACGACACCGGCAGAGGTGCCACCCGGCGTCGCAATGGCGGTGCCACCGGCGACGCCCGTGTCCTGCGCGCCGAAGGAACCATCGAGGCCTTCACCACCCGCGCAGCCGGCGAGAACCGCCGCCATGAGGCCGGGCAGCATCAGCCGCGCGACGGAAAGCCGGGGAAACGGGAAGCCGAGGCGGCCCGCCGGATCGGACGGGGGTGCGCACACGCGTGAAGCTGCCGTCACGGGCCTTTCGGTGGCCCGGATCTGCGCGACCGTCCGTGTTGCACCCGCCATATCTTCAACTCCATGGGCGCCCTGGATCGCGCGCTTATAGCAAAGGGAAGCCGGCGTGGGGACTCCCCGCCCGCCCCTGCGGGTCCCCTGCGCCGGCTCCGTGAAAGTAAGGTTACCGCGGGCCGATCAGCCTCCGAGGCCGACCGGCTTGCCCACCACCACCGTCAACGCATCCTTCGCCGTGGCCAGCCGGCCGGCGACGCGCTTGAGGTCGTCGAGGGTGACGGCGGCGATCAGCGCGTTGCGGCGGTCGATATAGTCGATGCCGAGCTCGTCGAGCTGGATCTGCAGCAGCTGGCCAGCGACCTTGGACGAGGTGTCGAAGCGCAGGGCATAGCTGCCCATCAGGTAGCTCTTCGCCTCCTCCAGCTCCTTGGCAGTCGGCCCGTCCTTGAGGATCTGGCCGAACTCGTGGGTGATGAGGGAGATGGATTCCGCCGCCCGCTCATTCTTGGTCGCCGTCCCGGCGAACCAGAGGCCGACATGGGAGAGCGCCACCTGGTAGGAATAGACCGAATAGGCCAGCCCCCGCGCCTCGCGCACTTCCTTGAAAAGGCGCGACGAGAAGGCGCTGCCGCCGAGAATGTGGTTGAGCACGTAGGCCGGGATGAAGTCCGGGTCGCGCCGCTCCAGCCCGCCGGTGCCCATCACCACCACCGACTGCGAGACGTCGAGGGGGATGACCTCCACCGTGCCGATCTTCTGCGGCGTCACATTGGCGACGGGCGTCAGCGTCGCCTGGGCCGGAAGCTTGCCGAACACCTCGTCGAGCCGCTTGCCCAGTTCCTCGGCGCTGATGTCGCCCACCACGGCGACGCGCAGGTTGGAGCGGGCGAAGGTCTTGCCGATGAAGCCGGCGATGTCTTCGCGGGTCAGCTTGGCCACGCTGTCCAGCGTGCCGTCCACCGGCCGGCCATAGGGATGGCCCGGAAAGGCGAGCGCGAACCAGCGGTCGTTGGCGATGGCGTTGGGCTCGGTGGAGCGGCGGCGCAGCATGGCAAGCTGGGAGGCGCGGATGCGCTCCACTGCTTCCCCGTCGAAACGCGGCTCGTTCACCGCGAGGCGCAGCAGCTCGAAGGCCTTGTCGCGGTTTTCCGAAAGCGTGCGCAGGGAACCGCGCATCTCGTCGCGGCCGGCGTCGAAATGCAGCTCCACCGCATGATCGGCGAGCGCCCGCTGGAAGGCGTCGGAATCCATCGGGCCGGCGCCCTCGTCCAGCAGCGAGGAGGCGAGGTTGGCAAGGCCCGCATGCTCCGGGCCATCCTGGGCGGCACCGCCGAGGAAGGCGAACTCGAAGGCGATGAGCGGGAGCGTCGTGTCGTGGACCAGCCAGGCCTTGATGCCGCCGGGGCTCGTCACCTCGGTGATGCGGCTCGACTGGGACTGCGCCGTATCGGCGGCGAGAAGGGAAAGGGCCATCGTAACCATCGCAAGAAAAAGCCGGGCGGCAGGGCGAAGGCCCGCGCCCGCGAAAAAGGCGCGCCGGCCCGAACGGGCCGACGAACGGAACACCTCGAAAGCCGGGACGGCCGCCGTCACGAGCGATTGTCCTTCTTGCCGTCCGCCTTGCCCGCGTCGCCGGCCTTCGGCTCGGTCTGCTTGAGATAGCCGGTCACGGCCCGGTCGGTGACGAGATAGCGGCGGGCCACGTCGCGCACCTGATCGGCGGTCACGGCCTTGAGCCGCTCCGGCCACTCGCGCACGTCCTTGGCGGAGAGGCCGGTGGCCCAGGAGGCGCCATAGATGCGGGCGAGCGTCGCCTGGTTGTCCTGCGCATAGATGGTGTCGGCGATGAGCCGGGTCTTGGCGCGGGCCAGTTCCAGATCGTCGACGCCCTTCTCCTGCAGCTCGGCCACCACCGCATCAACGGCCGCTTCCAGCGTCTCAAGGCTCACGCCCGGACGCGGGGAGGCATAGGCGACGAAGCGGGTCGCGTCATAGGCGGTTCCTTGATACCAGGAACCGGCGCCGGCGGCGAGGCCCTTCTCGGCCACGAGGGTGCGGTACATGCGGCTGGTCTGGCCGCCGCCGAGAATGTGGGAGAGCACTTCCAGCGCCTCCGCGTCGCCCGGCGCCGCGGTGCGGGCCGACGGCACGAGGTAGGAGCGCTGCAGGCTCGGCTGGGCGACGCGCGGGTCGGCCAGCGCTACCCGCCGGTGGGCGCGCGGCTCGGGCTCCTGCGGGCGGTTGCGCGGCGGGGTGTCGGCCTGGGCGACCTTGCCGTAGGTCTTTTCCGCCAGCGCCTTCACCTCGGCCGGGTCCACATCGCCGGCCACCACGAGCAGGGCGTTGTTGGGGGCGTAGAAGCGGCGATAGAAGGCCAGCGCGTCCTCGCGGTTGAGGCCCTTGATCTCGTGCTCCCAGCCGATGATGGGATGCTGGTAGGGGTGGTTCACGTAGGTCGTGGCCTGCAGCACCTCGGAGAGGCGGGCGCCGGGATCATTGTCCGTGCGCATGCGGCGCTCTTCCAGCACCACGTCGCGCTCGGGCAGCACCACCTCGTCGGAGAGCTTGAGACCGCGCATGCGGTCGGCCTCGAAACCCATCACGGTCTCCAGGTGCTCCTTCGCAACCCGCTGGAAATAGGCGGTGTAATCCTGCGAGGTGAAGGCGTTCTCCTGGCCGCCGAGACGCGCCACCTCGGCCGAGAACTGGCCCTGCGGGTGCGCATCGGTGCCCTTGAACATCAGGTGTTCGAGGAAATGGGCGATGCCGGACTTGCCCGGCTGCTCGTCGGCCGATCCCACCTTGTACCACACCATGTGGGTGACCACCGGGGTGCGGTGATCGGGGATGACCATGACCTGAAGGCCGTTGGCGAGCTTGAATTCGGTGACTTCGGGGCCCGCCGCGTCAGCGAGGCGGGGAGAAAATGCGGCCGCTCCAGCGGCGAGAATGGCAACCATGGCGAGACGGCTCATCTGCACGTGAGGATCTTTCGGCATTCGACGCGCCCGCAAGCGCGTCCGTCAAGGAAAGATAGGGTGCCCGCCGCCGCTTAAAAGGACGGGCCGCAGCGCTTTCATCCGCTGCCCCGCTCCGTCCGGTCCCTGTGTGCGTCCCTCGCGTCCGTCACTGGCGATCGAACAGGGTCGGCATCTTCCAGGGCTCCTTCTTCTCCTCCACCACGCCATAGGGGGCATTGGGGGCGGGCGTCTGGTAGCCGGGCGGGGGCTGGATCAGGTTCTCGCGGTTGGGCTCGCCATTGAAGGTGAGCTGCTCCTGCTTGCCGCCGAGCCCCGGGAAGCCGGAGGAGCCGAGCTGGCTGGGCATCAGCACGTCGCGCGTTGAGCCAGCGCCCACCGGCTCGCTCGGCGAGGTGCTGTTGCCCACCGCCCGCTTCTTGCCGCGGTTGAGTTCGGACGGCATCAGCGGCTTGCCCGGATCGTCACGCACGATGGGCTGCTTGGCCGCCTGCGCCGCGGCATTGCGGCGCTGAAGGTCGTAGTCCTTCGGCCAGTTGGGATGGGAATCCGCGGCGCTCTTCTGCGGCGGCGGCAGCGCGTCGGGCACGCGCGGCGGCACCACGAGGGGGGCGCGCTCGCGATAGTCGATCTCCGGCTTTTCCTCTTCCTCCTTGAGGCCGAGGACCTGGAGGGCGCTGTCGAAGATATTGGTGCTGCCGTCGAGGCTCTGCGCGGCGGCCGGGGCGGGCGCAGCAAGCATGAGGGCAAAGGCGGCGAGCAGCGCACCGCCCCCGACACGAAGCGGGACCAGGCGGAATGCGGGGGACAGGATGGTGCCCGCCGCGCGCGGCGCGGCATCAGCGCTATGCGGGAAAAGGGAAATCTCTCGCATGGGTCTCACGTCCTCGATGCCATCCTCTGATGCGTTCTCAAAGCGTGCGCTCTCACGGCTCGCGCTCAGCTTCGGACCGGGGCGCCATTGGCGCGGCCGAGGGCGGCGATTTTGAGGCGCCACCGAGAAATGCATCGTAAAGGAGCAGTCCCACGCCCACAACAACCGCCACATCGGCGAGGTTGAACACGTACCAACGGTATCCGAAGGCGTGGAGCGAAACGAAATCGAACACCGCGCCATAGACCACCCGGTCCACCGCATTGCCGATGGCGCCGCCGATGAGCAGGCCCAGCGCGAACGCCTCGAACCGGCTGCGGGCGCGGGCCAGCCACACCGCGAACAGGATCGCCGCAGCCACCTTGATGGCCACCAGCACCCAGCGCCCGGTCTCGCCCTGCGGAAACAGACCGTAGCTGATGCCGTAATTCCACAGCGCGGCGAAGTCGATGAAGGGCGCCACCGGCTTGATCTGCGCGTCCCAGGACGCCGACCACGCGAGCACGATGCCCTTGGAGGCCTGATCGGCCACCAGCACAGCGAGAGCGACGAGAAGACCGAAGACGATGGGACGGCGCTGCAAGGGGCCTCTCTCAGGAATGGCTTCTCTGACCGATGGCCGGACGCGATCCGCCGTTCATAGACGAGGCCGCCCGACCCGGCAACGCGAGGGCGGGCGGGCCTCGTTTCACTCCGCCGCGGCGCGCGCGGCGTAGAACTCCCGCAGCGCGGCGGCATCGCGCGGCGTCACGTCCGGGAATTCCAGGTCGGTGCCCACCTGCGGCGAGACCTTCCACGAGCGGGCGCACTTGGTGCCTTCCGCACGGACCGGCACCACGGCGACACCCGGCACGTCCGCCAGCCGGAAGGCATCGGCCGGCCCCTCGCCGCGGATCAGCTTCGCATCCGAGGTGATGGCGATCTCGGCAAGGTCGAGGCCGGAGAGGGCCTCGGCCAGCGCATCGTCGCCCACATAGACCTCGGGGGCGGCCTCGAGGGAGGAGCCCATGCGCTTGGCGGCGCGCTCCACCTCCAGCGCGCCGAGCACCACACGGCGGATGAGACGCACCTTGCGCCACTGCTCCGCCAGAGCCTCGTCGCGCCACGCGGCGGGGGTGTCCGGGAAAGCGAGGAGATGCACCGAGCCCTCTTCATCCCCCGTGCGGGCGATGTAGGCCTCCTCGCAGGTGAAGGCGAGGATGGGCGCGAGCCAGGTGATGAGCCGGTTGAACACCTCGTCCAGCACCGTCAGGCAGGCGCGCCGCGTCACCGAGGAGATGGGATCGCAATAGAGCGCATCCTTGCGGATGTCGAAATAGAAGGCCGACAGCTCGATGTTCATGAACTGGGCGAGGGCCGCGTGCACCTTCTTGTAGTCGAAGGCGCGATAGGCGGCGCGGATCTCGCCGTCCAGCTCGGCGAGACGGTGCAGGATGAAGCGCTCCAGCGACGGCATGTCGGCCACCGCCACCTTCTCCTCGGGCCGGTAATGGTGCAGCGAGCCGAGCAGCCAGCGGATGGTGTTGCGCAGCTTGCGGTAGGTGTCGGCCGTGGTCTTGAGGATTTCCGGGCCGATGCGCAGGTCGTCCGCATAGTCGGAGGCACACACCCACAGGCGCAGGATGTCGGCGCCGGACTGCTTGATGACGTCCTGCGGCGAGGTGACGTTGCCCAGCGACTTGGACATCTTGCGCCCGTCCTCGTCGAGGACGAAGCCGTGGGTCAGCACCACGTCATAGGGCGGGCGGCCGCGGGTGCCGCAGCTCTCCAGCAGCGAGGAATGGAACCAGCCGCGGTGCTGGTCCGAACCCTCGAGATACATCACCTTGTCGCGGCCCTCGGGCGGACGCTCCGCCTTGAGGTCAGGGCGCACCTCCAGCGTGAAGGTGTGGGTGGAGCCGGAATCGAACCACACGTCGAGGACGTCATCCACCTTCTGCCAGCCCTCGGAGGCGCGCTCGGCGAGGAAGCGGGCGCTGGCGCCTTCCTTGAACCAGGCGTCGGCGCCTTCGGCGGCGAAGGCCTCGGCGATGCGGGCGTTGACGGCGGCGTCCTTGAGGATTTCGACGGTGCCGTCGCCCTTGTCCTTCACGAACACGGCGATGGGCACGCCCCAGGCGCGCTGGCGCGAGACCACCCAGTCCGGCCGGTTCTCGATCATGCCGGTGATGCGGTTCTCTCCCGCCGCCGGCACCCATTCCACCGTCTTGATGCCGGCCAGCGCGCGGGCGCGCAGGGTGTCCGGCGCGTTGCCGGCCAGCGTCGCCGGGCGCGGCGCCGCCTTGCCGTCCGCCGCGCGGATGTCCTGGTCCATGGCGATGAACCATTGCGGCGTGTTGCGGAAGATCACCGGCTTCTTGGAGCGCCAGGAGTGCGGATACTGGTGCTTCACCCGGCCGCGCGCGAGCAGGTTGCCGGCCTTGATGAGGGCGTCGATGACGGCGCCGTTGGCATCGCCCTTCTCGCCCTTCTCGGTGATGACGCGCTTGCCCTCGAAGCCGGGGGCCTGGGACGTGTAGAAGCTGTCTTCGTCCACCGTGTAGGGGATCGCCGGATTGATGCCGCGCTCCTCCAGCCAGCGGCGATGGTTCACCCACGCCTCGAAGTCCTCGCGGCCATGGCCGGGGGCGGTGTGGACGAAGCCCGTGCCGGCATCGTCGGTGACGTGCTCGGCTTCCAGCAGCGGCACCTTGAAGGTGTAACCGCCGAGCCCGAGGTCCGCGAGCGGATGGGCGAGGATCAGGCTGCCCAGCACATCGGCAGGAACGTCGCCGCGCCGCTCATAGGCAGTGACGCGGGCGGCCTTGAACACGTCGTCGGCCAGCTTGTCGGCGAGGATCAGGCGATCACCCGTCTTGGCCCAGTTGTCGGCCGGCGCGTCGGTGACCTCATAGAGGCCATAAGCGATCTTCGGCGCGTAGGTGACGGCCCGGTTGCCGGGCATCGTCCAGGGGGTGGTTGTCCAGATGACGACGGTCGCGCCGATCAAATCATCTGCACGCTTTGCCAGATCAATCTGCGACGCAGCGATCTGATCGATTTCTGCAGCCCCAGCCACACCAATGAGGCCAGTAGTGGAGGACAGTCGCCCCACCACCGGAAACTTCACCCAGACCGTATCGCTCGTGAAATCCTGGTACTCCACCTCCGCCTCGGCCAGCGCGGTCTTCTCGACCACCGACCACATGACCGGCTTGGAGCCGCGATAGAGCAGGCCGTTCTCGGCGAACTTCATGATCTCGCGAGCGATCTGCGCCTCGGCCATGAAGGCCATGGTGGTATAGGGATGATCCCAGTCGCCCTCGACGCCGAGGCGCTTGAACTCCTTGCGCTGCTCGTTCAGCCAGTGCTCGGCATAGGCGCGGCATTCCTGGCGGAAGGCGACCATGGCAGCGGCGTCGGAGAAGTCGGGCTTCTGCTTGCCCTTCTTGCGGTAGTTCTCTTCCTCGATCTTCCATTCGATGGGCAGGCCGTGGCAGTCCCAGCCGGGCACGTAGTTCGAGTCGTAGCCGAGCATCTGCTGGGAACGCGTCACCACGTCCTTCAGGATCTTGTTGAGCGCGTGGCCGATATGGATGTTGCCGTTGGCATAGGGCGGGCCGTCATGCAGCACGAAGCGATCGCGACCGCGCCCGGCCTCACGCAGCCGCTCATAGAGGCCGATGCGCGCCCAGCGGGCCAGCAGCTCCGGCTCCTTCTGGGGCAGGCCGCCGCGCATGGGGAAGGCGGTTTCCGGCAGGAACAGGGTCTTGGAATAATCGGGGGCGGACGCCTCGGCGGACGGCTTGGTCTCGGACTTCTCGGTCATGGAACGCTCGGGGGATGAAGGCAGGATCGGGGCGGAAAAATCCCGGCAGCCCCCGCGCGCTCAGCCGCGCCGGCGGGGGGCCGGGCCGATAATTCGCGCCGCGAGGGGACGGCTGCGGCGAGGCATGGCCCCGCGATAATGAGAAAATCCGCTCATGGTGCGGCTTCTATCAGGCGCGGGGGGCCGGGAAAAGCCCGCAGATCGGCGCAGCGCCAGCGCCCTCGAGCCGCGGCGGGCAAAGAAAAACCCCGGCACCAACGGTGCCGGGGCTCTTCTTGGTTCCCCTCTTTTAAAGAACCACGGGGCGGCGACGAGGCCGCCCCGCCAGGATCACGAGTGATACGCGCGCTCGCCGTGCTCGTTGATGTCGAGACCCTCGCGCTCCACGTCCGTGGAGGGACGCAGGCCGACGATGACGGAGATCACGAACAGGATGACGGCGGTGCCGACGCCCGACCACACAACGGTCACGCCGACAGCCTTGAGCTGGGCGATGACCTGGGCGGTCATGTCGTAAGCCGCGACCGCACCGGTGGTGTAGTCGTAGATGCCCGTGCCGCCCAGCGAGGGGCTCACCAGGATGCCGGTGGCGATGGCGCCGACGATGCCGCCGATGCCGTGCACACCGAACACGTCGAGGGCGTCGTCATAGCCCAGCGCGTTCTTCACCGCGGTGCAGAAGATGAAGCAGATCGGCGACACGACGAGGCCGAGGACCAGCGAGCCCATGATGCCGGCGAAGCCCGACGGCGGCGTCACGGCGACGAGGCCGGCGACGATGCCCGAGGCGAGGCCGAGCATGGAGGGCTTACCCTTCACCAGCCATTCCACGAACATCCAGGACATGCCGGCCGCGCAGGTGGCGATGAAGGTGTTCATCATCGCGAGAGCGGTGACGGCATTGGCCTCGAGGTTGGAGCCAGCGTTGAAGCCGAACCAGCCGACCCACAGGAGGGAGGCGCCGACCATGGTGAGCGTCAGCGAGTGGGGCGAGAGCGCCTCCTTGCCGTAGCCCAGGCGCTTGCCGACCATGATGCAGGCGACGAGGCCGGCGATACCGGCATTGATATGCACCACGGTGCCGCCCGCGAAGTCGATGGCGCCGAGGGAGAAGATGTAGCCGGCATCGGCCAGCACGGCGTCGAGCGCCTGCTGCGCGGCGGCCTTGGCGGTGCCGTCAGCAGCGGCGGCGACAGCCTTGGCGGCAGCGTCGATCGCGTCCGGGCCGGCCCAGTACCAGACCATGTGGGCGACGGGGAAGTACACGAAGGTGACCCACAGCGGCACGAACAGCACCACGGCGGAGAACTTCATGCGCTCGGCGAAGGCGCCGAAGATGAGGGCCGGGGTGATCATGGCGAAGGTCATCTGGAAGGCGATGTACACCCACTCCGGAATGGCCACGCCCACCGAGAAGGTGGCGGCGAGGGATTCGCCGGTGACGCCGGAGAGGAACGCCTTGGAGAAGCCGCCGATGAAGGGCGAGCCGCCGGTGAAGGCGAGCGAGTAGCCGTAGAGCACCCAGATGAGGCCGACGATGCACACGCTGTAGGCGACCTGCATCAGCACGGAGAGCATGTTCTTGGCGCGCACGAGGCCGCCGTAGAACAGGAACAGGCCGGGCACCGACATCATGAGCACGAGCAGCGCCGACGTGAGCATCCAGGCGACGTCGCCCTTGTTCACGGTGGGAGCGGCTGCCGCGGCGGGAACGGCGGTGGCGGCGTCAGCCGCCGGCGGCGCCGTCTGGGCCAGTACCGGCGCGGCTACCGCCAGCGCCAGAAGAAGCGCGGGAACCCCCACGCGGGACCACGTCTTGGACGTCATGGATGAATGCTCCGTGAAAGAGATGAGGCTCAAAGGGCGTCGGCGTCGGTCTCGCCGGTGCGGATGCGCACGGCGTGCTCGATCGGAATGACGAAGATCTTGCCGTCGCCGATCTGACCGGTCTTGGCGGACGCGGTGATCGCCTCCACGACCTTGGAGACCTGGTCGGCGGAAACCGCGACCTCGATCTTCAGCTTCGGCAGGAAGCTCACGGCATATTCAGCGCCGCGGTAGATCTCGGTGTGGCCCTTCTGACGCCCGTAGCCCTTGACCTCGGTCACGGTGAGGCCGTGCACACCGATACCGGTGAGGGCGTCGCGCACCTCCTCCAGCTTGAATGGCTTGATGATGGCCATGACGATCTTCATGGATCGGTCCCTGTCCCCTGGTTCCGCTGCGCTTCGCATGAAGCCAGAACGGTGTTTCTCGCGGCGGCTTCGCCGAGCGGGTCGGGGAGATCCGCGCCGCGGCTGGCAAGCCTGCGGACAGAGGAATCAAGTACCGTGCCAAGAGAGACAGAAGGCGGCGGATGCCGGGAGTCCCGTGCATATTTTTCCGCCACGGCGCGCGCCGCAGGGGCTCTGCCGCCTGCTCGCCGCTTTTTGTGCCTATTTTTTAATCTCGACGCACAAGGGAACGACATATCTCGTTCGCACTTGCGTGATGAGCCATTGCAGCGCCGAACGCAGGGCCTGCCTAGGCCCGCGGCGTGACCGGCCGCATGAGGCCTTCCTGTGCCGCCGAAGCAACCAGAATCCCGTCGCGGGTGAACAGCTCGCCGCGGCAGAATCCCCGTCCGGCCGAGGCCGCAGGGCTCTCTTGGGTGTAGAGCAGCCAATCGTCGGCGCGGAACGGGCGGTGGAACCAGAGCGCGTGATCAAGGCTCGCCACCTGCACGTCCGTGTCGAACACGGACTTGCCATGGGGCAGAAGCGCCGCCTGCAGCAGCGACAGGTCGGATGCGTAGGCGAGCACCGCCTGATGAATGGGCAGATCGTCCGGCAGCGGGCCGCGGGCACGGATCCAGATGCTGGGCCTGGCCCCCGGCGACCCGAGATAGGCCATATCCAAGCTGGTGGGCTTCACCTCCAGCGGCCGGTGCGCCATCCAGTCGCGGCCGGCGGCGCCGGGGAAGCGGGCGAGCAGGCGATCCCGCCACACCTCGTCGCCGGGCAGATCCTCGGGCTGGGGCACCTCGGGCATCTGGCTCTGGTGCGTGAAGCCTTCCTCCGGCTTCTGGAACGACACCGACATACTGAAGATGGCTTCGCCATGCTGAATGGCCACCACCCGGCGGGTGGTGAAGGAGCGGCCGTCGCGGATGCGGTCCACGTCGTAGATGATGGGGACGGTGGGATCGCCGCCGAGCAGGAAGTAGCCATGCAGCGAGTGGGTGACGCGCGCGTCCTCCACCGTGCGGCGGGCGGCGACCAGGGCCTGGGCGATCACCTGCCCGCCGAACACCCGGCCCCCTGTGGGGGATGCGCTGCGACCCCGGAACAGGTTGATCTCGAGCGGTTCGAGGTCAAGGATGCCGAGGAGCTTGTCCACGTCGGGATTCTGGGCGGTCATTCAGGGGCTCGCCGATGGCTGCGCGCCCTGCGGGCGGCAGCATCAAAGAAGGTGGAACGGGATGCGGGTCGCACGGTTCAGTCGAGGGCAGGACGCCACGCCCACGCCTCGACCGTCAACCCCAAAACGTCAGCCGGCTCCCCTATAGGCGAGCCAATCGCCACCCGGCAGCGTAGAACGAAGAACGATCATCAGGAGTGAAGGTCATGGGCTCCCCGAACGCACCGCTTCCGGAGACCGGCTGGTCCGCAAACCCGGCCGCCGCCGATCGCGCGCAAGCGGAACGGGCACCGGCGGAACGGGCGGATGTGGCCATCGTCGGCGGGGGCCTCGCGGGCCTGAGCCTCGCCCTTGCCCTGCGCCAGGGCCTCGGCCCCGATGCCGACATCGCCCTTTACGACCCCACCCTTTCACGCGCCGGGCTCGATGACGGGCGCTGCTCCGCCATCGCCGCCTGCGCCCGGCGCATGCTCACCAGCCTCGGCGTGTGGCACGAGATCGCCGCCAAAGCCGAGCCCATGCGCACCATGGTGGTGACGGACAGCCGCACCAAGGACGTGGCGCGCCCCACCTTCCTCACCTTCGACGGCGATGTGGAACCGGGCGAGCCCTTCGCCTTCATGGTGCCGAACCTCGATTTGCAGCAGGCGCTGGTGGCGGCCTCCCGGTCCGCCGGCATCGACCTGCGCGAAGAGGCAGTGACATCGTTCCGCAGCGAGGGCGGCGGCGTCGAACTTGCCTCCGCCTCGGGCGTGCCGCTGCGCGCCGGCCTGCTGGTGGCGTGCGACGGCGCGCGCTCGCGCATCCGGGAGATGGCGGGCATTTCCACGGTGTCCTGGGGCTACGGGCAAAGCGGCATCACCTTCGTGGTGGAGCACGAGCGCCCGCACGAAGGCCGCGCCGAGGAGCATTTCCTGCCCGCCGGCCCGTTCGCCATCCTGCCTTTGCCGGGCAACCGCTGCTCGGTGGTGTGGACCGAGCGCACCGCCGACGCCGAACGCCTGCTTGCCTTGCCGTCCGCCATCTTCCAGGAGGAGCTGGAGCAGCGCTTCGGCCATCGCCTGGGCTGGGTGAAGCCGGTGACGAAGCCCCGCGCCTATCCCCTCGGCTTCGCCATGGCGCGCGCCTTCATCGGCGACCGGCTCGCGCTGGTGGGCGATGCCGCCCATGTCATCCATCCCATCGCCGGGCAGGGCCTCAACATGGGCCTGCGCGATGTGGCGGCCCTCGCCGAGGTGGTGACGGACGCCGCGCGCGTCGGCCTCGACTTCGCCTCCCCCACCGTGCTGGAGCGCTACCAGCGCTGGCGGCGGTTCGACACTTTGGCCATGGGCGTCGCGACGGATGGCCTCAACCGGCTGTTCTCCAACCATTCCGATGCCCTGCGCGCCATCCGCGACGTGGGCCTCGGGCTGGTGGACCGCCTGCCGCGCCTCAAGGGCCTGTTCATCAAGGATGCGGCGGGCCTCACCGGCGAGGTACCGAAGCTGCTGCGCGGCGAGACGCTCTGAAGCGGGACGCTTCCGCATCTTGCCCTGCCCGGCCCCGCCTGCGAAAAGCCCGGCATGATCGTTCTGGACGATATTTCCCTGCGCCTTGCCGGGCGCCTGCTCATCGACCACGCCTCCGTCGCCCTCCCCGAGAATGCGCGCGTCGGCGTGGTCGGCCGCAACGGCTCGGGCAAGACCACCCTGTTCAAGGCGCTGGTGGGCGAGCTGGAGCTGGAATCCGGCGCCATCCGCCTGCCCAACCGCACCCGCATCGGCCGCGTGGCCCAGGAGGCGCCGGCCGGTCCGGACAGCCTGATCGACCGCGTGCTCGCCGCAGATACGGAGCGCGCCGCGCTGCTCAAGGAGCGCGAGACCACGCAAGACCCGAACAGGATGGGCGATATCGAGATGCGGCTGCTCGATATCGGCGCCCATGCGGCGCCGGCGCGGGCGGCCACCATTCTCGCCGGCGTCGGCTTCGACGAGAGCGCCCAGCAGCGGCCCTGCTCGGAATTTTCCGGCGGCTGGCGCATGCGCGTGGCCCTCGCCGCCCTGCTCTTCACCGAGCCGGACCTGCTGCTGCTCGACGAGCCCACCAACTATCTCGATCTTGAAGGCACCCTGTGGCTGCAGGATTACCTCGCGCACTATCCGCGCACGGTGATCCTCATCTCCCATGATCGCGACCTGCTGGACGAGAGCGTCGACCATATCCTCCACCTCACCGGGCAGAAGCTGACCCTCTACAAGGGCGGCTTCACCTCGTTCGACCGGCAGCGGCGCGAGCGGCTCTTGCTGGACCAGAAGGCGCGCAAGAAGCAGGAGATGCAGCGCGCCCACATGGAATCCTTCGTCGCCCGCTTCCGCGCCAAGGCCACCAAGGCGAAGCAGGCCCAGTCGCGCCTCAAGGCCCTCGCCCGCATGGAGCCCCTGGCCGCGCAGGTGAGCGAGGAGGCGGCGGCCATCTCCATCCGCCATCCCGAGAAGCTGCTCTCCCCGCCCATCGTGGTGCTGGAGAAGGTGGCGGTGGGCTATGTGCCGGGCCGGCCGATCCTCCAGAACCTCAATTTGCGCATCGACGAGGACGACCGCATCGCCCTGCTCGGCCCCAACGGCAACGGCAAGTCCACCTTCGCCAAGCTCCTCGCCGACCGGCTGAAGGAGGAAAGCGGCCGGGTGGTGCGGGCCGACAAGCTGGAAGTCGCCTATCTCGCGCAGCACCAGATCGACGAGCTCATCCCCGGCGATAGCCCCGCCCAGCATGTGCGGCGCCTCATGCCCGACGCGCCCGAGGCGCGGGTGCGGGCGCGGGCGGCGGAGATGGGCTTTTCCGGCGGTGCGGCCGACACCAAGGTGTCGTCCCTCTCGGGCGGAGAGAAGGCGCGCCTGCTGCTGGGGCTCGCCACCTTCCGCGGGCCGCATCTGCTCATCCTCGACGAGCCCACCAACCATCTCGACATCGAGGCGCGCGCGGCGCTCATCGAGGCCATCAACGACTTCCCCGGGGCCGTCATCCTCGTGTCCCACGACCGGCATCTGCTGGAGGCCTGCGCGGAACGGCTGTGGCGCGTCTCGGGCGGCACGGTGAAGGCCTATGACGGCGATCTCGACCAGTACAAAGCTGAGGTCCTCTCCCGCTCCGACGGCGACCGCATGACCGACAAGGGGCGCAAGGACCGCTCCGAGACCAAGGCGGAAGCCACCCCTGCCCCGCGCCGCATCGCCACCGGCCCGCTCAAGAAGCGCATCCGCGAGCTGGAAGGCGCGGTGGACAAGCTGACGAAGCAGATCGAGGGGCTGGACGCCAAGCTCTCCGACGCCGGCCTCCATGCCGCCAAGCCCCTGGACGCCGCCCGCTTCGCAAAGGAACGGGCCGAGGCGGCCGAGAAGCTGGCGCAGGCCGAAGAGGAATGGCTGGAGGTCAGCGCCGAGCTCGAGGCCGCGGGCGGCTGACCGGCGCGGCCGGGGCGATCCCCGGCGCCGCCTCCGGCTCGCGCACCAGCGCCAGCAGCGCCTGCGCCGCCCGCGAATTGTAGCGGTCGGCATGGCGCAAGGCGTAGAAGCGCCGGGCCGGCAAGGTAAGCGGCAGCTGTTTCAGCGTGCCCATGGCGAGGCCCGAGGCGGTGACGAGGTCGGAAATCACCGTCGCGCCCGCCCCGGCGGCGACCGCGCTCACCACCGCCTCGTTGGACGGCAGCTCCAACACCACCTTCAGCTGGGACGGATCGAGGCCCGAGGCGCGCAGGGCATCCTCGAACACCTGCCGCGTGCCCGAACCCGGCTCGCGCAGCACGAAGGGCATGTCGATGAGATCGGCCGGGGTCAGCGCCTTGAGCTCGGCGCGGGGATCATGGGCCGCCACCACCAGCACCAGCCGGTCGCCGGGCACCGCGACCCGGGCCAGCAGCGCCTCCTCCACCTCGCCTTCCACGAAGCCGAGATCGGCCTCCCCCGCCCGCACGGCGGAGGCGACCTGCGCGGTGTTCCCGATCACCACTTCCAGCGCGATGTCGGGATAGAGCTTGTGGAAGCGGTGGAGCAGCGGGCCGAGCCAGTAATTGGCGATGGTCTGGCTGGCGTGGATGGACAACCGTCCGCGCCTGAGGCCGGACAGATCGGCAAGGATCGTCTCGGCGGCTCCGGCCCGGGCGAGCACGGCTTCCGCTTCAGGGACGAAGACGCGGCCGGCCTCGGTCAGCTCGATGCGGCGTCCGACGCGGTGGAACAGGGCGACCCCGCAGGAGGCCTCGAGGGCCGCAACGGAAGCGCTGACCGCCGACTGGGTCATGTTCAGCGTTTCGGCGGCGCGGGTCATGTGGAGCGCGCGGGCGACGGCGACGAAGACTTTCAGTTGCTCCAGCGTCATCCCGCCCGACCGTCCCGCTCCGCTCAGGCGCCGCGCGGGCATGAAGACAGGCCCGTGAGCGACGCCCACGGGCCTGTTGGTATCACATCAGCGTCTTGATGAGGATGAAGCTCAAGCCTGAGATGAAGAGCCAGGCCGCGGCGCCGAGCAGGAGGGGCTTGATGCCCTTCAGCCGGAGCTTGCGCATGTCCGTCTCCAGCCCCATGGCGCCCAGCGCGACGGCGAGGAGGAAGGTGGTGGTGGTGGCGACGGGCATCTTCACCTCGGGCGGCACGTAGCCGCTGGACGCGACCATCACCATGGCGATGAAGCCGAACACGAACCACGGCATGGGCGGGCTGGCATGGCCGGCCGACTTGTCGCCGCGCGCCCGCATCACCGCCGCCGCGCCGAGGCCGATGACGAGGGGCGCCAGCAGCATCACCCGCGAGAGCTTCGCCACGGTGCCGAACTCGCCGGCCTGCTGGCCGCCCTGGAAGGCGGCGGCCACCACCTGCGCCACCTCATGGATGGAGGCGCCGGTCCACAGGCCGAAAGCATGGGCGTCGAAACCGGTGAACGGGATCAGCGCCGGCATCAGCAGCATGGAGAGCGAGCCGAAGATGGTGACGCAGGCCACCGCATAGGCCACGTCCTCGTCCGAGCCGCGCGTCACCGTATTGGTGGCGATGACCGCCGAGGCGCCGCAGATGGCGGTGCCGGCGGCGATCAGCTCCGAGAGCTGCCGGTCCACGCCCATGGCGCGGCCGAGCCAGCGGGTGACGAAGAAGGTGGCGAACAGGGTGAAGGCGACGATGGAGAAGCCCACCACGCCCACCGAGCGCACCTGCTCGAAGGTGAGCTGCAGGCCCAAGAGCACGATGGCAAAGCGCAGGATGCGCCGGAGCGCGAACTTCACGCCGGGCTTGATGATGGCCGCCGTGCCGAAGATGTTGTGCAGCGCCATGCCGATGACGATGGCGAGGATGAGCGGGCTGACGAGGCCCATGCCCGGCACCTGGCGGATGGCATAGGCCGCCGCCGCGATCACCACCGTATAGGCAAGGCCCGGCAGGATGCCGCCGAAGGCCGTCACCAGCGGGCCGCCAGCGGCGGACACGGCGGGAACGGGGGGAATGAGAGCGGGATCGGTCAGGTGCTTGTCGGTCATGGCAGGGGGTCCTCTTGAGACGAGGATGGCCCCCGGCCATGGATCGATCAAACGAGTTGTTTTTCTACAATTGATCGATGAATCCGATTATCGGACCACCACGCCCCGCCGCACCACCGTGTTGCCGGCCGGCCCGCGCGTCGCGCCCGCGTGGCGGCAGACGCCGTTGTAGCAGCGGGTGGCACCCACATGGCCCACAGGTCCACGCGCATAGGGGCCGTAATAGCGGTTCCACTGGCCATACCACGGACGACCCACATAATGGGTGTTCCAGTAGGACTGGTTGAACGCCACCGCGGCGATGCCGAGGCCCGCCGCGACCGCAGCGGTCATCACCACCGGCGAGGCTCCGGCGGACGGCACGACCTTGATATACTGCGCCGCCATCCAGCCGCGCACGCTGCCCAGCGCGACATCGCACCACGAATAGTCCGCAAGGCAGCCGTAGGTGGCAAGGGTCGCGCCGGCGGGCACGGTGACCACGGTCGGGAAGCTGGTGCTGGGACCGGCCCGCAGATTCACATTCGTCACGGCCACCGCCGGGGTCGCCGCGGCGGCCGCTCCGGCCGTGAGAAAGCTGGCCAGAACGACGGCCGCTCCGGCCACGGCGCGCAGGCGCGATCCAAGTTTGACACGTATCGACACCAGCATCTCCATCATCAGGATCTGGCGCGACAGCCTAGCTTCGGATCGTTACCGGCCCGTTGCCCGATTTTGCAATGTGCAACGCTCAGCGCTCGGCGAAGGCCTTCTCGACCACATAGGTCTCCGGCCGGTTGCCGGCGCCCTCCACGAAGTCGCGGGTCTCCAGCAGCGCCTTGGTGTCGGCGATCATCTGCGGCGAGCCGCACAGCATCACCCGGTCGTGCTCGGCATCGAGATCCGGCAGGCCGAGATCGGCGAAGAGCTGGCCGCTCTCCATGAGGTCGGTGACACGGCCGCGATTGCGGAACGGCTCGCGGGTGACGGTCGGATAGTGCAGCAGCTGCGCCTGCGCGTATTCGCCGAGGAAATCGTGCGCCTTGAGGTCCGCCACCACCTGCTCGCCATAGGCGAGTTCCGCCACCTCGCGGCAGCCATGGACCAGAATGATGTGCTCGAACCGCTCATAGGCCTCCGGGTCCTTGGCGATGGAGACGAAGGGCGCAAGGCCGGTGCCGGTCGCGAGGAGATAGAGCCGCTTGCCGGGCTTGAGATTGTCCAGCAGCAGTGTGCCCGTGGGCCGGCGGCCGACGAGGATGGGATCGCCCGGCTTCAGCATCTGGAGGCGGGAGGTGAGCGGCCCGTCCGGCACCTTGATGGAGAAGAATTCCAGCTGCTCCTCGTGGGGGGCGCAGGCGAGCGAATAGGCGCGCAGCAGGGGCTTTTCGTTCACGTCGAGGCCGATCATCGTGAACTGGCCGCTCTTGAAGCGGAAGGCGCTGTCGCGGGTGGCGGTGAAGGAGAAGAGGCGGTCGGTCCAGTGGCGGACCTCGAGCACGGTCTCGGTGTTCAGGTTGCTCATGATGCCCTCACGCCTGCGCCGGTGCCGGGGAGAAGGCGCTCTCGAACTTGCCGTCCACGTTCATCCACTGCGCGGCATCCGCCGGCGGCTCCTTCTTCTCGGCGATGTTCGGCCAGAGGGCGGCATATTCGGCGTTGAGCGCGATCCAGGGCGCGGCCGCCGGGTCGCTGTCGGCGGAGATGGCGGCGGCCGGGCATTCCGGCTCGCAGACGCCGCAGTCGATGCACTCGTCGGGCTTGATGACGAGCATGTTCTCGCCCTCATAGAAGCAGTCGACCGGGCAGACGGCGACGCAATCCATGAATTTGCAGCGGATGCACTTGTCGGTGACGACGTAGGCCATGGGGCAGGTCCGGTTGTTGTTCGATCTTTATTTTAGCCGGAGGGTGCCGCACTCTTGAGGACTAAGGCCTTGGAGGGTCAATTAATTGCAGATTTTCGGGAGGGTCGGGAAAGTCGGAAAGACGGCCCTCAAATGCCATCGCCCTCCGGCTGGACCGGAGGGCGACAACGGCAAACCACACGGGCAAGTCAGACCTGCACATCACACCGGCACGTCACACCACCTCGGCCAGGTTCGCGCCGTTGAGGTTCACCGCGAGGCCCTTGAGCGCGTCCTCGTTCAGCTCGCCGCCCATGGCCTTCAGGCTCTCCTCGCGGATGAGGGCGCCGAGATCGGCCCGAAGCTGCACGAATTCCGGCGAGAGCTGGAGGGCGGCATCGCGCGGACGCGGCAGGGGCACCGTCACCTCGGCCTTGATGGTGCCGGGGCGGGCGGTCATCACGTAGATGCGGTCGGAGAGGAAGATCGCCTCGTCGATGTCGTGGGTGACGAACAGCACGGAGATGCCGAGCCGCTGCCAGAGGTTGGTGAGGATCTGCTGCATGATGACCCGCGTCTGCGCATCGAGCGCGCCGAACGGCTCATCCAGCAGCAGCACCTTGGGCCCGGTGGCCAGCGCGCGGACGATGCCCACGCGCTGCTTCATGCCGCCGGAGAGACGATCGGGATAATGATCCTCGAAGGCGGAAAGCCCGGCGAGGCCGAGCAGCGTGCGCGCGGCGACCGCCCGCTCCGATTTGCCCATGCCGCGCATCTTCAGGCCGAATTCCACGTTCTCCCGCACCGTCTTCCAGGGGAAGAGCGAATATTGCTGGAAGACCATGCCACGGTCGGCGGAGGGGCCTTTCACCGGCTCCTTGTCCACCGTCACGATGCCGGACGTGGGCTTCAGGAAGCCCGCCACGGCATTGAGCAGCGTGGACTTGCCGCAGCCCGAAGGACCGATGATGGAGACGAACTCGCCGGGATTCACCACGAGGTCCGCATCGCTCACGGCGATGACGGCGCCGTCAATGGTGTCGTAGGCGAGGTTGAAGTCGGAGACCTCGATGAGGCCGGTCCTCGCCGGCGCGGTCGCGGGGATCGCCATGATGGCCTCACTTGGCGCGCGACCAGGGCGTCACGGCCCGGCCCGCGATGCGGATGAGAAACGAGGAAGCGAGCCCGAGCACGCCGATGGTGATCATGCCCAGCGCGATGTCCGGATATTGCACCAGGGAATAGGCCTCCCAGGTGAAATAGCCGATGCCGAACTGGCCGGAGATCATCTCCGCCGCGATCAGCGACACCCAGGCGACGCCCATGCCCACGGTGAGGCCGGTGAAGACCTGCGGCAGCACGGCGGGGAAATAGACCTCGCGGAAGGTCGCCCGCTCGGTGGCACCAAGGCAGCGGGCGGCGCGCACCAGCACCTCGTCCACGTTCGCCATGCCGTGCAGCGTGTTGAGCAGGATGGGGAAGAACGAGCCGAGGAAGGTGATGAAGACGATGCTCTCCTCGTTGGTCGGCCACAGCATGATGGACATGGGCACCCAGGCGATGGCCGGGATGGGCCGCAGAACTTCCGAGACGGGGAAGACGAATTCCTTCAGCAGCTGGAAGCGCCCCATCAGCAGGCCCAGCGGCACGGCCACGACGGCGGCCAGCGCGAAGCCGATGAAGATGCGCCGGCAGGAAATGTAGATGTGGTTGAGGAAAGCACCCGTGGAGAACGCCGTGCGGGCGCTCTCCAGCACCTGCTCGGGCGAGGGCACGTTGAGGAACCGCACGTAGAAGGTCATGCGGTTCGCCGTCACCACATGCCAGGCGAGGATGAACAAGCCGATGGCCAGCGCCCCGAGCAGAGTGGCGCGGATGGTGTGGGCGTTGAGCTTCAGCCAGCGCCGCGCGCGTCCGGCGAAGGACCGGTCCGGCGCCGCCACTGCCGCCACCGCGCCCCGCTCCGGCCGCAGCACGATGTGACCGGGCGCGGCCGGCCGATGCACCCCGCCGTCGCCGGCGAGGTGGAACGGGGCAGCGATGGGCGCGGATTTCGCCGCGGGCTTCATGGCAATGCTGTTCATGGCGCTCACCCGCGGGCCCCGGACGCCGCCTTCAGCGCGTCGGTGAAGGGCAGCACCTTGCCGCCGCCCTTGGCCGCAGCCGCCTCGGCATCGGCCTTCAGCATGAAGGGCTGGATCTCCGTCTTTCCGTCCTTGGTGGAGACGGCGTAGAAGGCATCCGTCGCGAACAGCTTGATGCCGCGGGCGGTGTCGAACAGATAGGTCATGTTGATCTTCTTGCCGGCGGCGTTCAGCTCTGCGAGCGCCCCGAGGGTGCAGGCGGCGCTGGAATAGGGCTTGATGCCCTCGCCCTCCACCCAGATCTCGCCCGCCTTGCGCGGCTCGGAAATCTTGACCTTGCAGAAGCTGTCGTCGCCGGCGATCTCGTAGTTCGCGAGGCTTTTCAGCTGCGCCTCGTAATCAAGCCCGAGCTCCTTGTAGGCTTGGCGCACATAGGTGTCGTTCACCCAGGCCTTGACGTCGAACTCCTTCATGCGACCGAGCTTCTGGAGCACCGCGGCATCCTGCGCGGCATCTTCCACCAGCTGCGGCTTGATGGTGGGGTCCATGGTCATGATGCCGCCCGGGCCAAGGAAGATGTAGACGACTTCCTTGTCGATGCCCGTCCACTTGGCGATCTTCTCGGCCGCTTCCTTCGGGTTCTTGCGAACCCAGTCATTGGCTTCGATCACCGCCTTGATGTAGCCGACCACGACCTCCGGATACTTTTCGGCGAAGTCCGTGCGCACCACCACGCCGTGCCAGGTGGGGGCGTTGGTCTCCACGCCGTCGAAGATCTTGCGGGCAAAGCCGCGGAACGGCAGCAGCTCGGCGAAGGGCACGAAATCGGCGTGGGCGTCGATCTTCTTTTCCTGGAGGTTGGTGGAGCCCACCTCCGGCGACTGGCTGACCAGCTTGAAGTAGTCGGCCGGCCAGTTCTTGTCCTGCATGGCCTTCAGGATCATGCCGTGGGCCGCGGAGCCGAACGGCACGCTGAGCACCTTCCCCTTCAGGTCGCTCAGTTCGTAGTAGGGCGAGTCCTTGTGGACGACCACGCCGTTGCCGGAGCCGTAGATGTTGTAGGCGGCGACCGCAACGAGCTGGGACTTGGACTGGGGATTGGACTGGAAGGTGTAGCCGTTCACCACCAGCGGATAGTCGCCCATGCCGCCGAACTGCAGCTTGTCGGCCATCATGCCGTTGGTGACGGGCGGGCCGGAGGTGAAGTTCTGCCACTCGATGTTGTAGGTGGCGCCGGCGTACTTGCCGTCCTTCGGCAGATACTTGTCGAGAAGCTTCAGCTCCTTGATGACGACGCCTGTGGTCACCGTGTTGGTGGTGGTGTCCTGCGTCCCGATGCCGATGTTGATGGTCTCCGCGGCAACGGGGAGAACGGCGGCGCAGCTGGTCGCGAGGGCAAGGGCAAAGGCGCGAAGAATGCTGGGGCGAAACGGGTTCATCAGATCCACCTCTCGGGGCTAAGACGGCTCTCGACGGTGATCTTCAGGCGTCAGGTTCGATCCGTTCAAAGGAAGATGTGGCCGAGGTGTCGATTAGTTGCCTCCTTTGCGGACCCGCCTTCTTTTTCATCAATTCGCACATCTGCGGGTCGCCGGAGGGCCATCCGCCTCACCGGTCGCCGCGCATCACGTGGAGCGCTTCGAGGTCGTAGACCACGATCTTGGCCTTCTCCGCCTTCAGAACCCCCTGCTCCTGCAATCGCTTGAGGCTGATCGTCACCCACTGGCGGGTGGCGCCCACCATGTGGGCGAGGTCGGCGTGGGTGAAGGCCGAGCCGATGGCGATGGCACCCTCTTCCTTCACGCCATAGGTGTCAGCGAGATGGATCAGGAGGTGGGCGAGGCGTTCGGTGACGGAACGGGTGCCCAGCATCTGGGCAAGGGCCGAGTAGCATTTGCCCTTGAAGGTGAGCCCTTCGATGAGGCCGATGGCGAAGGCCGGCACCTGGGCGATCAGCCGCCGCAGGGTCTTTCCGGTCAGGTGGACCACCACGCTGTTGGTTGCCGCGACGCCGGACCAGACATGCTGGCCCTGCCCGAACAGCTCCGGTCCGCCCACGAAATTACCCGCGCTCCAGTAGGCGAGCGTGATCTCCCGGCCCGACGGCGCGATGTAGAAAACGCGGATGCGGCCGCTCTCGATCAGGAAGATGCCATCGTGCGGCGTGCCTTGGGAGAACAGCATCTTCCCGCGATAGACGACGCGCTTCTGCCCCTCCCTCAGCACCTCCTCCCGCTCCTTGGCCGTGAGCCGCTGGAACAGCAACGGAGGACCGTTGGTGAGCGCGGCATTTTCGGTGAGGAGCAGCGCCTGCGCGGGGTTGGACCCGGCCAGAAGGGGCGACGTTGCGGGCACTGGTTTGGCGTGCAGCGGGGCAGTCTGCATGCTGGATATCTCCCGTTTGGACGGCTTCCAAGCCGCAAGAAGCATACCAGCATTATAAATATTAAATCGATCTTTTTAATTCATTTTTGATCGAACAGCGCGAGGGCTTCCGGTGCGAGAACCCCGCCCGTAATCGACACCTTCAGGAAGGGCGCGGCCTCGGCCATGGTCCGCGCGACATCCAGCGCGGGCATTCCGATCTGCGGCTGCCGGCCATATTTGGCCGCCACCTGCTCCAGCGAGGCGCCGAAGACCACGCGCGAGAGCCCGCACCAGAGAATCGCCCCCATGCACATGGGACACGGCTCGGCCGACGCGTAGATGGTCGCGCCCTTCAGCTCGTCCGCGGGCCGCGCGGCGAGGAAGCGGCGGATGGCGACCATCTCGGCATGGGCGGTGGGATCGTTCAGCTGCCGGCCGAGATTCGGCCCCCGCGAAAGCACCTCCCCGCCCCGCGCGATCACCGCGCCAAACGGAAAGTCGGACTGGGCCGCGAGCGCGATGGCCTCGCGCATCAGCCCTTCGTCCTCCGGGCGCTGCGGCCCCGGCACCGCATCGGCGCGGGTCTCGGATGGGAAGAGCGACAGGACGCTACCCGCCGCAACAGCGAGGCCCGCCAGGACGCCTCGCCGGCTCGGGGCGTACGCAGCCACCCGCTGTCGTCCGGTCCGCATCGCGTCGTCGGCGGTCATGCTGTCGCCTCCCCGGGAAAGCTGAGCACGCGGCACCGGAGAGGGCAATCGCGCTCGGAGGCGAGACCACGCGATGCAAAGGCCGGAAAAACAAAAGGCCCGGGCTTGCGGCCTGGGCCTTCCTGAAGAGTCGCGCGTGTGGACGCTCAGTGCGTGGTGGCGCCGGTCCGGTCGCGCTCCAGCGCCTCATAGACCTGCTGCAGGTCGGCGAGGTGCCGGGCGGCACGCTGCTTGGTGTCGTCGCCGGTGGCGTCGTTCACGTCCTCGCGGGCGTCCTGGATCTGCTGGGCGAGCGCGGCGAGATCGAGCTCCTCCAGCGGCTTCGCCTCTTCGGCGAGAATGGTGAGGCCGGCCGGGTTCACCTCGGCGAAGCCGCCGCGGACGAAATAGCGGCGGGCGCCACCATCGGCCTTGATGGTGAGGATGCCGGGCTTGAGCATGCCGATGAAGGGCGCATGGCCCGCCAGCACGCCGAACTCGCCTTCCGCGCCCGGCACGATCACCTCGGTCACGGCGCCGGAAAAGACGAGGCGCTCGGGGGAGACCAGCTCAAAAGGTAAGGTCGCCATCTGTTCAATCTCCGGGTCGTCCCCGCCGGGGATCCCGCGGGAGCCTTGCCGGCCGCCCTCGGGAGGGTCAAGCCGGCGGAGCGGCTCCGCCATGGGTGGGAGCCGGACGGCTCCATGAAATCTTGTGCCCGATCAGCGGCGGCGGTCGGCGACGAAGCCGACGCCCAGGCCGATGATCGCGCCCACCACGGCCGCAAGCAGTATGTGGCGGGTCTGCTCGGAGGTGAGGCCGCCACGCGGCCCCTCTCCTTGAACGCGGATGTCGATGCCCGGGAGGCGCAGTTCCGCCACCTGGGGCCGGGTGAGCCAGCCGGTGATGCCACCGGCCAGCAACCCGAGCACGAGGCAGACGATCTTGATGTTCATCGCGATCGCTCCCCCGCCTGCGTCGGATCAGGCCGCCTCGGCGGCCAGCTTCTTACCCTTCTCGATGGCTTCGTCGATGGAGCCGACCATGTAGAAGGCCTGCTCGGGCAGGTAGTCGTACTTGCCTTCCACCAGGCCCTTGAAGCCGGAGATGGTGTCCTTCAGGTCCACGAGCTTGCCCGGGGAACCGGTGAACACTTCCGCGACGTGGAAGGGCTGCGAGAGGAAGCGCTCGATCTTGCGGGCGCGGGCCACGGTGAGCTTGTCCTCTTCGGAGAGCTCGTCCATGCCCAGGATCGCGATGATGTCCTGCAGCGCCTTGTAACGCTGGAGGGTCTGCTGCACCTGGCGCGCCACGTTGTAGTGCTCCTCGCCGATGACCAGCGGGGAGAGGATGCGCGAGGTGGAGTCCAGCGGGTCAACCGCCGGATAGATGCCCTTCTCGGCGATGGAGCGCGAGAGCACGGTCGTCGCGTCGAGATGGGCGAAGGAGGCGGCAGGCGCCGGGTCGGTCAGGTCGTCGGCGGGCACGTAGATGGCCTGCACCGAGGTGATCGAGCCCTTGGTGGTGGTGGTGATGCGCTCCTGCAGGGCGCCCATGTCGGTGGCCAGCGTCGGCTGGTAGCCCACCGCCGAGGGAATGCGGCCGAGCAGAGCCGACACTTCCGAGCCGGCCTGGGTGAAGCGGAAGATGTTGTCCACGAAGAACAGCACGTCCTGGCCCTGGTCGCGGAAGTGCTCGGCAACGGTGAGGCCGGTGAGCGCGACGCGGGCGCGAGCGCCCGGAGGCTCGTTCATCTGGCCGTACACGAGGGCGCACTTGGAGCCGGCGGCCGAACCACCATGCTCGTGCGGGTCCACGTTCACCTTGGACTCGATCATCTCGTGATAGAGATCATTGCCCTCACGGGTGCGCTCACCGACGCCGGCGAACACGGAGTAGCCGCCGTGCGCCTTCGCGATGTTGTTGATGAGCTCCATGATGAGCACGGTCTTGCCCACGCCGGCGCCGCCGAACAGGCCGATCTTGCCGCCCTTGGAGTAGGGCGCGAGCAGGTCCACCACCTTGATGCCGGTGACGAGGATTTCCGCCTCGGTGGACTGGTCCGCATAGGACGGAGCAGGCTGGTGGATGGCGCGCAGGCCGTCGCCGACCACCGGGCCGAGCTCGTCCACCGGCTCGCCGATCACGTTCATGATGCGGCCGAGGGTGGCATCACCCACGGGCACCTGGATGGGCGCGCCGGTATCGGTGACGCCCTGGCCGCGCACCAGGCCCTCGGTGGCATCCATCGCGATGGTGCGGACGGTGTTCTCGCCGAGATGCTGGGCGACTTCGAGCACCAGGCGGTTGCCGTGGTTGGTGGTCTCGAGCGCGTTCAGGATTTCCGGCAGGTGGCCGTCGAACTGCACGTCGACAACGGCGCCGATGACCTGGGTAATGCGTCCGGTGGGGTTCGCCATGTTCGTCGTCCTTTGTCCTCGTCCAGGCCGTGGTCAGAGCGCTTCGGCGCCGGAGATGATTTCGATGAGTTCCTTCGTGATCATGGCCTGACGCGTCCGGTTGTAGATCAGCGTCTGCTTCTTGATCATGTCGCCCGCGTTCCGCGTCGCGTTGTCCATGGCGCTCATCTGCGAGCCGTAGAACGACGCCTGGTTCTCCAGGAGGGCGCGGAAGATCTGCACCGCGATGTTGCGGGGCAGAAGGTCGGCGAGGATGTCTTCCTCGGCCGGCTCGTACTCATACACCGGACCAGCCGCATCCGCGTCCCGCGCCTCGAAAGTGGCGGGAATGATCTGCTGGGCGGTCGGCACCTGCGAGATCACGCTCTTGAACTGGGCGTAGAAGAGCGTGCACACGTCGAACGCACCCTGGTCGAGCAGGGCCAGGATCTTCGACGCGATGGCGTCGGCATCCTTGAAGCTCAGCGTACGCACCGAGCGCAGGTCCACCAGCTCGATGATCCGGTCGGGATAGATCCGGCGCAGCTGGTCATAGCCCTTGCGGCCGATGCAGAAGAACTTGACGTCCTTGCCTTCGCCGATCAGCTGCTGCGCCCGCTCGCGAGCGAGGCGGACGATGGAGGTGTTGAAGGCGCCGCACAGGCCGCGCTCGCCGGTCGCGACCAGGAGCAGCTGCTTCTGGTCGGAGCCGGTGCCGGCGATGAGGACGGGCGCCTGCCCGCCGCCGATGATCCCGGCGGCGAGATTGCCCAGCACCGTCTCCATGCGCTCGGCATAGGGACGGGCTGCTTCCGCCGCCATCTGGGCGCGACGCAGCTTCGCCGCGGCGACCATCTGCATCGCCTTGGTGATCTTCTGCGTCGCCTTCACCGAGGCGATGCGGTTCCTTAGGTCTTTCAGGCTCGCCATCGTGCCCGTCCGTCAGGTTCGAGGAACAGGCGCCGTTCAGGCAAAGCTCTTGGCAAAGGCGTCGAGGGCCTTCGTCAGCTTTTCGGCAGTGTCCTTGGACAGTTCCTTGGACGTGCGGATGGCTTCCAGGATCTCCGGATGCTGCGAGCGCAGCGCCAGGAGGAGGCCCTGCTCGAACTCGCGCACCTTGGAGACCGGCAGCGGGTCGAGATAGCCGTTGGTGCCGGCATAGATCACCGCCACCTGCTCCTCGACCTTCAGCGGCGCGAACTGGCTCTGCTTCAGCAGCTCGGTCAGGCGGGCGCCACGGTTGAGCAGCTTCTGGGTGGAGGCGTCGAGGTCGGAGCCGAACTGGGCGAAGGCCGCGAGCTCACGATACTGGGCGAGCTCGCCCTTGATCTTGCCGGCGACCTGCTTCATCGCCTTGATCTGGGCCGAGGAGCCCACGCGCGACACCGAGAGGCCGACGTTCACCGCCGGGCGGATGCCCTGGTAGAACAGGTCGGACTCAAGGAAGATCTGGCCGTCGGTGATCGAGATGACGTTGGTCGGGATGTAGGCCGACACGTCGTTCGCCTGGGTCTCGATGACCGGGAGAGCGGTGAGCGAGCCGGCGCCGTGGGCGTCGTTCAGCTTGGCCGCGCGCTCCAGCAGGCGGGAGTGGAGGTAGAACACGTCGCCGGGATAGGCTTCGCGGCCCGGCGGGCGGCGCAGCAGCAGCGACATCTGGCGGTAGGCCACGGCCTGCTTGGACAGGTCGTCATGGATGATGAGCGCGTGCATGCCGTTGTCACGGAAATACTCGCCCATGGCGGTGCCGGTGAACGGCGCCAGGAACTGCATCGGCGCGGCGTCCGAGGCGGTGGCGGCGACGACGACGGAATATTCCAGCGCGCCCTGCTCCTCGAGCACCTTCACGAACTGCGCGACGGTGGAGCGCTTCTGGCCCACCGCGACGTAGACGCAGTAGAGCTTCTGGCTCTCGGGGGCGTCGCCGGCGTTCAGAGGCTTCTGGTTCAGGATGGCGTCGAGCGCCACGGCGGTCTTGCCGGTCTGGCGGTCGCCGATGATCAGCTCGCGCTGGCCGCGGCCGATCGGGATCAGCGCGTCGATGGCCTTGAGGCCGGTCTGCATGGGCTCATGCACCGACTTGCGCGGGATGATGCCCGGGGCCTTCACGTCGACGCGGCGACGCTCGGTGTAAACGATGGGGCCCTTGCCGTCGATCGGGTTGCCCAGGGCGTCGACGACGCGGCCGAGGAGGCCCTTGCCGACGGGGGCGTCCACGATGGCGCCGGTGCGCTTGACGGTCTGGCCTTCCTTGATCTCGCGGTCGGAGCCGAAGATCACGATACCGACGTTGTCGATTTCGAGGTTCAGCGCCATGCCGCGCGTGCCGTTCTCGAACTCGACCATCTCGCCGGCCTGGACGTTGTCGAGGCCATAGACGCGGGCGATGCCGTCACCGACGGAGAGAACCTGACCGACCTCGGAGACCTCGGCCTCCTGGCCGAAACCCTGGATCTGCTCTTTCAGGATGGCGGAGATTTCAGCGGCTCGAATGTCCATCAGCGGACCTCTTTCATCGCATGCCGGATAGAATTGAGTTTGGTCTTGAGCGAAGCGTCGACCATGCGGGAGCCGAGCTTCACGATGAGACCACCGAGGATGGACGGATCGACGGTGACGTCGAGGTTCACGTCCTTGCCGGTCTGCTGCGCCAGCGCGTCCTTGAGCGCGGCGAAGTGGGTGTCGCTCAGGGGAGCGGCCACCGTCACCTGCGCCGTCGTCTCGCCGCGCTGGGCGGCCACGAGGGCGGCATAATCTGAAATCATCTTGGGCAGAGCGAAGAGGCGGCGGTTCTGCGCCACCAGCTTCACGAAGTTTCCGGCAAGACCGGAAATGCCCGCCTGACCAAGAACCGCGGCGATGGCCTTCAGCTGCGCCTCGGCCGAAAAGACCGGGCTCTTCACCAGCCGCGCCAGATCCGCGCTTTCAGCAATCATAGCCGACAGGCGATCGAGATCCGCCTTAACGGAATCGATGGCGCCGGCCTCGCTCGCCAGTTCGAACAGCGCGGTCGCATAGCGCCCCGCCATGCCTGACACGATCGTATCCGCCACCCCGCACCTCTCTCGGACTTCCAGGGCGCCGGCCGCGCACCTTGCGTGACCTCTCCCCAAGCCCTTGATCTGTTGGGAATAAAATTGTGCGATCCCGCGAGGGGGCTTAACCCGTCCCTCGAAATCCCGGAGTGCCTAACACAGGCAGATCAAGGCGGCAACATGACGGGAGGATGGCGCATAGGCCGCATTGCCGCACCGCGAGAGGCTTGACCCTAACGCAAGGCCCACGGCGGCCTCAGCTTTGGCCGAGAAACTGCCTGAGCTCCGCCGTCTGAGGATTCGCAAATACTTCTTCCGGCGGCCCGATCTCGTGCACCCGCCCCTGGTGCATGAACACCACCCGGTCGCAGACCTCCCGCGCGAACCGCATCTCGTGCGTGACCATGAGCAGGGTCATGCCCTCCTCGGCCAGCTTCTTCACCACGGCCAGCACCTCGTTGACGAGCTCGGGATCGAGGGCCGAGGTGATCTCGTCGCACAGCAGCGCCAGCGGCTTCATGGCCAGCGCGCGGGCGATGGCGACGCGCTGCTGCTGGCCGCCGGACAGTTCGTCCGGATAGGCGTCGAACTTGTGGGCGAGGCCCACCTGCTCCAGGCGCACCCGCGCCTCGGCCTCGGCCTCCTTCTGCGACACCTTCTTCACCACCATGGGCGAGAGCATCACGTTGCGCCCGGCGGTGAGGTGCGGAAACAGGTTGAAGCCCTGGAAGATCATCCCGACCTTCAGCCGCAGCGCGCGCAGATGCACCTCGTCCGGCGCCAGCTGGGCGCCGGCGACGGTGATGGAGCCGTCATTGATGGTCTCCAGCCCGTTGATGCAGCGCAGAAGGGTCGACTTGCCAGAGCCCGACTTGCCGATGATGGCGATGACCTCACCGGCCGCTACGTCGAGGTTGATGCCCTTGAGCACCTCGTTCTGGCCGAAGCTCTTGCGGACCTCAGTGATGGTGATGAGCGACATTCAGCTTCCTTTCGAGAAGCTGGCTGCTCTTCGACAGAGGCCAGCACAGCACGAAATAGATGAGGGCGGCGAAGCCGTAGACGGTGAACGGCTCGAACGTGGCGTTGGTGATGATGGTCGAGGCCTTGGAGAGCTCGACGAAGCCGATGATGGAGGTCAGCGCCGTGCCCTTCACCACCTGCACGGAGAAACCCACCGTGGGCGGCACGGCGATGCGCAGGGCCTGGGGCAGCACCACGTAGCGCAGCTGCTCGAAGAAGCTCATGGCCAGCGACGAGGAGGCCTCCCACTGCCCCTTCGGGATCGACTCCACGCAGCCGCGCCAGATCTCTGCGAGGAAGGCGGAGGTCCACAGCGTCAGCGACACGAAGGCCGCCGCCCAGGGAGAGACGTCGAGGCCCATGAGCGGCAGGCCGAAGAAGATGAGGAAGAGCTGCATGAGCAGCGGGGTGCCCTGGAACAGCTCGATGTAGAGATTGGCGGCGCGCTGCAGCCACACCTTGCGGGCGATGCGGCAGTAGAGCACCACGAGCCCCACCACGCCGCCGCCGATGAAGGCGAGGATGGAGAGCAGCACGGTCCAGCGTGCCGCCAGCAGCAGGTTGGAGACGATGTCCCAGGTGGTGAATTGGGTCATGTCGTCTTCCTCCGGCGCGGAAAGAGAAACAGCCCGAGCCCCCGCATGACCTGGCGCAGAAGCACCGCCAGCAGGAGGTAGAGGACGGTGGCGACGATGTAGGATTCGAAGGCGCGGAAGGTCCGCGACTGGATGAAGTTGGCGGCGAAGGTCAGTTCCTCAACCGAGATCTGCGAGCACACCGCCGAGCCGAACATGACGATGACGATCTGCGAGGTCAGCGCCGGCCAGATCTTCTGCAGCGCCGGCACCAGCACCACGTGGCGGAAGGTCTGGATGGGGCTCATGGCGAGGCTCGCCCCCGCCTCGAACTGGCCGCGCGGCGTCGCCTCGATGCCGGCGCGGATGATCTCGCAGGCATAGGCGCCGAGATTGATCACCATGGCGAGGATGGCCGCCTGCATCTCGGTAAGCCCGACGCCGATCGCCGGCAGGCCGAAGAAGATGAAGAACAGCTGGATCAGGAACGGCGTGTTGCGGATCAGCTCCACATAGGCGGAGACGATGGGCCGGAGCCAGCGCGGCCCGAGCGCCTTCGCCCAGGCGCAGGCGATGCCGAGCCCGACGCCGAGGGCGCCGCCGACCACGATCAGCTCCACGGTGATGGCGACACCCTTCGCCAGCACCGGCCCGTAATCGGCCAGGGATGAGAAATCGAAACTGTAGGCCATGTCCGGCTGGTCCCCCGATGGCGCAGTGCCCGTGGATCGCTCCCTGCCCCGTCACCGGACAGGGAGCTGCGTCCTCAGAGGTCCTTCGGCAGCGGGGCGCCGAGCCACTTCTCGGAGATCTTTTCCAGCGCGCCATCGGCCTTGGCCGCGGTGAGGATGGCGTTGACCTTCTCGAGCAGCTTCGGCTCGTCCTTGTTCAGGCCGACAAAGCAGGGCGAGTTCTTGATCAGCACCTTCACAGTAGGCTTCTTCGGCGGATTGCGGGCGAGGATGGCGGCGGCCACCACATTGCCGGTCGCCACCACCTTCACCTGGCCGGAGAGGAAGGCCGATATGGTGGAGTTGTTGTCCTCGTAGCGCTTGATGTCGGCGGTGGGCGGGGCGACCTTGGTCAGCTCCAGATCCTCCACCGAGCCGCGGGTGACGCCGACCGTCATGCCGGCAATGTCCTCCACCTTCTCGACCTTCACGTCGGCGGGGCCGAAGATGCCGTTGAAGAAGGGCGCATAGGCCACGGAGAAATCGATCACCTTCTCGCGGTCCGGGTTCTTGCCCAGGCTGGAGATGACGAGGTCGACCTTCTTGGTCTGCAGGTAGGGGATGCGGTTGGCGCTCGACACCGGCACCAGCTCGGCCTTCACGCCGAGGCCCTTGGCGATGAGGTTGGCGACGTCGATGTCGTAGCCCACGGGCTTGAGGTCGGTGCCCACCGAGCCGAACGGCGGGAAGTCCTGCGGCACGGCGATCTTGATGACACCGGCCTTGAGGATGTCGTCGAGGGCTTCCGCGGCGGCGGGGGCGGCCGTGAGGCCGATGGCCAGCGCACCGCCGACAACGGCGCCGGCCAGGGTCCGGGAGAGGAAAGATCTGCGGGTTGCCTGCATGGCGGGACCGAAACTCCGTGGGCGGCGCGCATCGCGCCATCGACCCCCAAGGAGCAAGCGGTATGCCAGCGTGCATGCAATACCACCGCGAGGCGGCCGGACCGGACCAACCCTTGATGGCAGGGGCTGCCCGGCGCAGTCCCAGAACGCAAAATGCCCCGTCCGAGCATTCGGACGGGGCATTTGCCTAATGTCTAAGCAGATGCCGAACGGCGCGCCGCTCGGCTTCCGTCAGGTCATCAATTGGCCTGCGAGGACTTGTTCGGCGTCGCCGGGAAGGCGGCGTTCTTCACGGTGCCCTTCATCAGCTCCACGGCGAGCTTCAGCTGGGTGTCGTCCTTCGGATCCGGCGGCACGTAGGAGGGCGAGCCGGTCTGCTCGTCGTCGCCATTCTTGAGGTGGCCCTTCAGCGAGGCTTCGCCACGGGTCGAGTCCGTGGAAACGCCGAGCTTCTGCTTCATCTCGTCCGGCAGGTCCTGCACCAGGACGATGTCGGGCTCGATGCCCTTGGCCTGGATGGAGCGGCCCGACGGCGTGTAGTAGCGCGCCGTGGTGAGCCGCAGCGCGCCCTGCTGGCCGAGCGGGATGATGGTCTGCACCGAGGCCTTGCCGAAGGTGCGCGAGCCGAGGATCGTCGCCCGCTTGTGATCCTGAAGCGCGCCGGCGACGATCTCGGAAGCCGAGGCCGAGCCGCCGTTCACCATCACGATCACCGGCTTGCCCTTGGTGAGGTCGCCGCCGCGGGCGTTGAAGCGCTGCGTCTCTTCCGGGTTGCGGCCGCGGGTGGAGACGATCTCGCCACGCTCGAGGAACGCGTCGGACACCGCCACCGCCTGGTCGAGCAGGCCGCCGGGGTTGTTGCGCAGGTCGATGATGTAGCCCTTGATCTTGTCCGGGCCGATCTTCGCGGTCAGATCGTCGATGGCCTTCTTCAGGGTCTCGAAAGTCTGCTCGTTGGTGAAGGAGTTGATGCGGATATAGGCGATGTCGTCCGCCTCGATGCGCGAACGCACCGTCTGCAGCTTGATGGTGTCACGCACCAGCTTCACTTCGATGGGCTTCTCGACACCCTTGCGCAGGATGGTGAGCGTGATGGGCGTGTTGACCGCCCCGCGCATCTTGTCCACCGCCTCGTTCAGGGTCATGCCCTGCACCTGATCGCCGTCGAGCTTGGCGATGAGGTCGCCGGAGAGCACGCCGGCCTTGGCCGCGGGGGTGTCTTCCATGGGGGTGACGACCTTCACCAGGCCGTCTTCCATGATCACCTCGATGCCGAGGCCGCCGAATTCGCCGCGGGTCTGCACCTGCATGTCGCGGTGATTCTTCGCGTCCATGTAGGAAGAGTGCGGATCGAGCGACTGGAGCATGCCGTTGATGGCCGCCTCGATCAGCTTGGCGTCATCGGGCTTCTCGACATAGTCGGAGCGCACGCGCTCGAACACGTCGCCGAAGAGATTGAGCTGCTTGTAGGTATCGGACGACGCGGCCTCGGCCGCGGTCCCGAGGATCAGCCGTGGCTGGACCGCTGCAACCGCCACGAGGGCGCCAGCCGCCACGCCAAAAAGAAAGAGAGACGTCCGACGCATTATCCACGTACCTTCTGACTGTCCGTTGCCGCCCACCATGGCGTGGGGTCGATCGAGAGCCCGTCTTTTCGGAACTCGACATACAATTGGGGCTGTCCCGTGGCCGTCACCGGCGACGTTGAGCCGTTTTGGGCGGATGCGCCGCTGCCCCCCGGACCGCGCTGCACCGTATTGGCCACGGTGCGGGACAGGCCCCCCATGACCCCTACCGGCTCGCCCGCGAGGACGAACTGGCCAAGCTCCACGGTGATCCGTTCCATGCCTGCCACAAGAATATGGTAGCCACCGCCCGCGTTGATAATCAAGAGTTGGCCATAGCTGCGGAAGGGGCCGGCATAGACCACCCAGCCATCGGCCGGCGCGCTCACCGGTGCGCCCGCGCGGGTGGCGATGGTGATGCCCTTCTCGGTACCTCCCACCCCATCGGCGGCACCGAAATTCCGCAGCGTCACGCCGGCCACCGGAAGCGGCAGCAAGCCTTTGGCCTGCGGGAAAGCGATGGCCGGCGTCAGGCGAGCCGGGTCCTTCAGGGCCGTCAGGTTGGGCCGGCCGGGTTCCTGCGGGCGCGTGACCGCCTGCGCGGCATCTGCTGCCCTTGCGGAAGGCCCCACCTCGCTCTCCAGCCTCGTCACGAGATCGTGCACATCGCCGGTGGCCTTGGCGACGCTTTCCGCCTGCGCCTTGTCGGCGGAAGCCAGCGGATGCTCTTCCGCCTGCCGCTTCTGGCGCTCGCCCACCAGCACCGCGAGGCGACGGCTGTCCTCGTCGAGGGCGGTGCGCAGGCTGGTGAGGCTGTCGCGGGCGGACGCGAGTTCCGTGCGCACCCGCGAAAGCTCGGACAGGTCGGAGGCCAATGTCTCCGCCTCCACCCGCAGTTCCGGCAGGAGGGCGCCGAGCAGGATGGCCGAGCGCACCGCGTCCAACGCATCGTCCGGGCGCATGAGGATGGCGGGCGGCGGCTCGCGCCCCATGCGCATCAGGGCGGCCAGCACCTGGGCGAGCACGCCGCGGCGCTTGCCGAGCGAGGTGCCGAGGTCCGCGGCGGAGCGATCCAGCTGAGCGATGCGGCCTTCCACATCGATGAGCTGCTGCTCCACCGCACGGGTGCGGGCGGCCGTGTCGAGCAGCATCTGGTTGAGACGGCCGCGATCGCCCTTGGCGGCTTCGAGATCCGCGCGGAGCTGGCGCTGCGCCTCCTCTGAGCCCTTCACGTCGGCCTTCAGCGCATCGGTGTCGATGCCGGAGCGGTTGGGGACGGGCGGCGGGAGGGGCACAGACGGCGGCGGCGCGCCCGGCTGGGCGAGGGCCAGGGGAACACGAAGCCACGGCGCCGCGGCCAGGAGGGTCGCGGCCAGCGTCAGGAGGATCAGGACCGACCGCGGCTTCATGAACCGATCCTCAACGAACAGGGTTGAGGATCGGTAAAGCCCAAGGCATCCGCAAGCCGCTTTCTCGGCCTGCGCGCAGGGTCCCGCCCCCGCTCAGCCCTCCATGCTCTCCAGTTCGGAGATCATGCGGTCGATGAGGTTGAGGCCGGTCTGCCAGAAGGCCGGATCGCGGGCATCCAGACCAAACGGGGCCAGCAGCTCCGCATGGTGCTTGGTGCCGCCCGCGGCGAGCATTTCCAGATACCGCTCCGCGAAACCGTCGGACGCCTTCTCGTAGACCGCATAGAGCGAGTTCACGAGGCAGTCGCCGAAGGCATAGGCGTAGACGTAGAACGGCGAGTGGATGAAGTGCGGGATGTAGGTCCAGAAGGTCTCGTAACCCGCACCGAGGTGGATGGCCGGGCCGAGGCTCTCGCTCTGCACCTGCATCCAGATCTCGCCGATCTTCTCGGAGGTCAGCTCGCCCTGCCGGCGCTCGGAATGGACGTGGCGCTCGAAGGTGTAGAAGGCGGTCTGGCGGACCACCGTGTTGATCATGTCCTCCACCTTCTGGGCGAGCATGATCTTGCGGGCCCGCGGATTTTCCGCCGAATCCAGCAGCTTGCGGAACGTCAGCATCTCGCCGAACACGGAAGCGGTCTCCGCCAGCGTGAGCGGGGTCGGCGCCATCAGCGCGCCCTGGCGGGCAGCCAGCACCTGATGGACGCCATGGCCCAGCTCATGGGCCAGCGTCATCACGTCCCGCGGCTTGCCCTGGTAGTTGAGCAGCACATAGGGGTGCGCCGACGGCACCGTGGGATGGGCGAAGGCGCCGGGAGACTTGCCGGGGCGGACCGGCGCATCGATCCAGGACTTGTCGAAGAAGGTGCGGGCGATGTCCGCCATCTTCGGCGAGAAGGCACCGTAGGCGGTCAGAACCGTGTCCTTGGCCTCGCCCCAGCCTATGTCGCGGCTTTCCACCTTGGGCAAGGGCGCATTGCGGTCCCAGAACTCCAGCCGCTCCTTGCCGAACCAGCGGGCCTTGAGCGCGTAATAGCGGTGCGACAGGCGCGGATAGGCCTCGCGGATGGACGAGACCATGGCGTCCACGACCTCCTTCTCCACCCGGTTGGCGAGGTGGCGGGAGGAGGCGACATCGGGGAAGCCGCGCCAGCGGTCGGAAATCTCCTTGTCCTTCGCCAGCGTGTTGGTGACGAGGGTGAACAGGCGCAGATTCTTCGAAAAGGTATCGGCCAAGGCGAGGCCGGCGGTGCGGCGCACCTCCTCCTTCGTGTCCTGCATCAGGTTCAGCGTGGGCTCGATGGCGAGCTCCTGCCCGTCCACGTTGAACCGCAGCGAGGAGATCGTCTCGTCGAACAGCCGGCTCCAGGCGCTGCGCGACGGGCTCGACTTCTCGTGGAACAGCTGCTCGATCTTGTCGTCGAGCTGATAGGGCTTGTCCTTCCTGAGGTCCTCGATCCACGGCCGGTAGTGACCGAGCGCCGGGTCGGCCATGGCGGCTTCCAGCGCCGCGTCGTCGAGGCGGTTCAGCTCCAGCGTGAAGAACAGGAGATGCGTGGACGAATCGGTCAGCTTCTCCTGGATGTCGCCATAGAACTTGGCGCGGGCCGGGTCCGAGGTGTCGCCGGCATAGACGAGGCTGCCATAGGAGGCGATACGGCCGAGGAGGTCGTCCACCGCCTCATAGCGCTTCACCGCCTCGGCCAGCGCCGCGCCGGCATTGGGGGCGGCGAGGAGGTCGGCGAGCTTGCCCTTGTAGGCGTCCTCGAACGCCTTGCACTCCTCATCGGCCTTCGCGATGTCCGCCGCCAGCTCCGGCGCGTCCATGGCGGCATAGAGGTCGGTGAGGTTCCACTCGGGCAGCGTCTCGATGGCTACCGAGGAAGCGACGGCGGTCTGGGCGGCGTGGCGGGCGGCGGCAAAGGCGCTTTCAAAATCGTGCGAACGAACGGGCATCGCCGAAACGCGGGCAATGACGTGCGGAAGAGTGTGCGGCATGGAACCTCCGGAAACGGGCGGCGCGGTCCGGTTCGGCCGCACCCGCTCTTTTCGATCGTGGCGGACAAAATCGCCGCAATGGCCCTGCGCCGCAAGCCGGGTCGGCAGAGGCGCGGTGGGAGATGTGGCGACCTTGCGGCATCAGGGTGAGGGGTTCTTAACCATCGCCGCCCAATGTCGGGGACGAATCTCCCCGTACCGAGTCGCCCGCCCCTCCATGTCTTCTTCCCTTCTCATCGTCGAAGACGATTCCGACGAGGCGCGCCGCCTCGACCAGGCGCTCACCCGAATGGGTTACCGCTGCACCATCGCCCATGACGGCGACGCGGCTCTCGCCCTTCTCAGGGCGGAGCGATTCGATGCGGTGCTGCTCGATCTCGTGCTGCCCGGTCTCGACGGCATGGGCGTTCTCGCGGCCCTTGCGGCGGCGGGGGACGAGACCCCTGTCGTGGTTCAGGTGACCCCGGCCGGCCTCGACGCCGCCGGCGGCGCGATCCGTGCCGGCGCGCGCGATTTCGTGGTGAAGCCGGCCGGCGCGCTCCGCCTGGAGGTAGCGCTCGGCAATGCGGTGGCGCTCGCGCAGGCCGCAGCGGCCAGCCGCCCGGCCCCGCAGCGGGCTCCGTCGCCCGTCGCTCAGGACAATGTGATCGCCTTCCCCTCGGCAGCGGTGCAGACGCGCCAGGAGCGCGACGAGGAGGAGATGATCGGCTCCGCGTTCGCCCGTCTGGACGCCTCCGGCCACGCCCGCAGGCTCGACCAGATCGAGGCCGAAGCCATTCGTTTCGCTTGCCACCTCTATGGTGGGCGGATGGCCGAGGTGGCCCGCCGACTCGGCATCGGCCGCTCGACGCTCTACCGCAAGCTCGCCGAGCTGGGCGAGACAGAGGTAGAGACCAACCATCAGATGGAACCGTCAGCGGCACAATTTGTTGCTGCCGAGTGACAAGACACCACAAACCCGGCATTCGCCCAAGCTTGTGAGTTGATCGAAGCCTCCCGGCACGGCACCAACACAGCGGGTGGAGGCGAGGAGAGCACAATGGGTATCGCTCAGCGTGAGGTTAGCGTCGCGGGCACGTTGTGCCGGCTGATGAGCGCTGGCCTGGTCGGCCTCTCCCTCGGCGTCGCCCCGGCCGCCGCAGCACCGGGCGACATTCCCGTCACCGCCAATGCCGGCATGGGCACAGGTGATATCGGCACGAGCGATGCCGCGCCCTCCGGCGGCATCGACGGCGCCGGCAATGCCGCCGTCCCCCTCACCACGCCCCTGCCCCCGGCCGCCGCGGCGCCCGCGGCCCCGGCCTATGCGCCCCGTGCCGCCGCTCCCGCCTCGGTTGCGAGCCCGGTTCGCGGCGGCGTCGATTCGGCTGGCGACAGCCCGGCACCCGCCCCGGTTCAAGCTCCTGCAGCAGCCCAGGCCAACCCGGCAGCGCCCGCCCAGCCGGCTCCCGCCCAGGCCGCGACACCCGCGCCGGCGCCTGCGGTCGCCGCCAACCCGCTCGCGCCGGTGAGCGAGGCCATCGCCGCGCTCCTCGCCACGCCCGAGGCCATCACCACCTCCAAGAAGGAGCAGGAGGCGCTCGCGACCTTCTATGGCGCGCGCCAGACCATGCCGGTCTTCGTGACCGACACCGGGCTCGATGCGCGCGGAAAGGCCGTAATTGCGCGCCTGGATGCGGCCGGCGAAGACGGTCTCGATCCCGCCGACTATCAGGTGCCCGTGCCGAAGAAGGGCGCCACCGCGGCCGATCTCGCCCGCACCGAGCTGAAGATCGCCGTCGCCGCCATGACCTATGCGCGCCATGCGCAGTCCGGCCGCTTCGATCCCGGCCGCATCTCCTCGCTGGTGACCCCGGTGCGCGATATCCCGGACCCGACCGCGACCCTCACCAAGATCGCCTACGCGCCCGACGCCAACGCCGCGCTCGCCGCCTTCAACCCGCCCCATCCCGGCTACAAGGCGCTGAAGGCGCAGCTTGCCAGGGCGAACGGCAGCGCGCCCACCGTCCCCGCGATCCCGCCCGGACCGCAGGTGAAGCCCGGCGCCAGCGACCCGCGCATGCCCACTTTGCGC
Source organism: Xanthobacter sp. SG618 (assembly GCF_012932745.1). Lineage (NCBI taxonomy): Bacteria > Pseudomonadati > Pseudomonadota > Alphaproteobacteria > Hyphomicrobiales > Xanthobacteraceae > Xanthobacter > Xanthobacter sp. SG618. Next base: position 68,448 of record NZ_JABBHL010000005.1, read on the forward strand.
GCCCGCCTCGGCCTCGTCGGCAGGCCCGGGGATGATCTGGTCTACGACCCGGCGCTGGTCGAGGCGGTCAAGGCCTTCCAGGAGGCCTCCAAGATCAAGCCCACCGGCATCATCGGCCCGGCCACGCTCGCCGCGCTCAATGTGGGGGCGACCAGCGGCGGCGGCAGCCTGCGCAACGATGTCATCGCCAACATGGAGCGCTGGCGCTGGCTGCCGCGCGACCTCGGCGAAAAGTACGTGATGGTCAACATCCCCGAGTTCATGGTGCGCATCAATCAGGACGGTCGGGTGATCCACGAGACCCGTGTCGTGGTGGGCAAGCCGGAGACGCCGACGCCGCTGCTCACGCGGGACATGCAGTACATCGTGGTGAATCCGGCCTGGAACATCCCGCCGAGCATCGCCCGCAACGAGATGATGCCGCTGCTGCGCAGCGATCCCAGCGCCCTCGCCCGTCGCGGCATCCAGGTGGTGCGCAACGGCTCGGGCGGCTACTCGTTCCGACAGGATCCGGGTGAGCGCAACGCCCTGGGGCGCATCAAGTTCATGTTCCCCAACGACCATTCGGTCTATCTGCACGACACGCCGTCCAAGGCGCTGTTCCAGAACGACCGCCGCGCCTACAGCCACGGCTGCGTGCGCGTGTACGAGCCGCTGAAGTTCGGCGAGGTCATCTTCAACATGGGCCTGCCGGGCGACACCTGGAGCGAGCAGCGCATCTCCAAGATGTTCGGCGGCTCCGAGCGCTACATCAACCTGAAGCAGCGCTTCCCGGTCCACATCGTCTATTTCACCGCCTTCGTGGATGGCGCCGGCCGGCTGGTGATGCGCGAGGATCTGTACGGCATCAACGCGGCCACGAAGACCTATCTCGGCCTCGACGGAAAGCAGCGAATCGCCGACGGCGCGCCGCCCAAGACCACGCCCCGCGCCCGCTGATCGGCACAGCATAGAGAAGGCCCGCTCCGGCGGGCCTTCTTTTTTATCAGCGGCTTAGCTTGTGCCCGCCCGAACGACCGCGACAACCCGCCGCGATTTTCGCCGGAATGTCAGCACTGCTGCCCCTTGCCTGATGCTTTGAGGCCACAGCTTCACGCAACGTCTGGCACGTTTTCGCCATACTCCGCCGCTACTCACGGGACCGTGACCCGGGGCAAGGCAATCTGCCAGCTTCGGTGAGCTGGGGGAGCCGGGTGTCAACGCACCCTTAACCGAACCCGACAAGACTCCGTCTCCATCGCTTCGCGGCAACACATCGCGAAGTCCTTGAAATCTGAGCCTCGGGTTCGAGACATTGGCCATCCCCACCACGCCTGAAACCGTCCGACTTACGCGCCGCCCCCGCGGCCCTCGCGGTCGGTCCGCCTTTCAGGCGATCCTGCCGTCCCTGGCCATGGCGGGAAGTCTCATCCTTGCCGGCACCACCTCGCTGCAGAATGCGGTCGCCAACGGCGACACCCGCACCATCACCCTGCACCACACCCATTCCGGCGAGAGCGGCAGCTTCACCTTCAAGAAGGACGGGCGCTACGACCAGGCGGTGCTGGCCCAGCTGAACCACTTCCTGCGCGACTGGCGCAACCAGAAGTCGACCCAGATGGATCCCCAGCTGTTCGACATCGTCTGGGAAGTCTACCGGGAGGTGGATGCCAGCGCGCCGATCCAGATCGTCTCGTCCTACCGCTCGCCGGAAACCAACTCCATGCTGCGCGCCCGCTCCAGCGGCGTGGCCAAATTCTCCCAGCACATGCTGGGCAAGGCGATGGACTTTTACATTCCAGGCGTGAACCTCACCGACCTGCGCGTCGCCGGCCTGCGGCTCCAGCGCGGCGGCGTGGGCTTCTATCCCACCTCCGGCTCGCCCTTCGTCCACATGGACACCGGCAGTGTGCGCCACTGGCCGCGCATGACCCACGACCAGCTCGCCCGCGTCTTCCCGGACGGCAAGACCGTGCATGTGCCGACCGACGGACGGCCGCTGGCGAAATACGACGTAGCGCTGGCCGAGCTTCAGGCGCGCGGCTCAAAGCCCGGCGTCGGCGTCGCAAGCGCCGGCAAGGGCAAGAACTTCTTCGCCAGCCTGTTCGGCAAGAAGGATGCGGATGACGACGAGGGCAGCGAAGCCCCGACCGCCGCCTCCTCCACGGTGGCGTCGGCCGAGGACACCGCCAGCCGCGAGACGCCGGCCTCTGCCCCGGCCCGCGCGGTGCGGACCGCGTCCGCCACCATGCCCATTCCGCCGACCCGGCCGGCCGAAATCGTCGCCGGCGCCATGGTCAGTGCGCAGGCGACGCGCAACGGCTTCCTCGCGCCGCTGCCCCTGCCCCGCCCGGCGGAGGCCAACCGCGACACCCGCACCGCCAGCCTTACTTCGGCGCCCGTACCGCTGCCCTCGGTCATCACCCGCGGCACGGACGGGGAGACCGGACCGGTTCTTGGCTATGCCTCGGCAGGCTCAATGATGGATCAGCGCATGCCGCTGACGGGCGGCTTCATGGCCGGCGCGCACGGACATCCGGCTACCGTTGCAACGGCACCAGTGACCGCGACAAGCGCTCCGGCGAGCACGCGTCAGCGCACCAAGCTGTCCGAGATCGCCTTCGGGCGGCTGTTCCTGTCGCCGAGCCTCTCCAACGAGCTTTATCTGCGCGTGCCGGAGATGCGGCAGCTGGCGACCTTCATGGCGCCGCCGCGTGAAGTGGTGGCGACGGCCTTCTCGCGGGACGGCTCATTCGGCCTCAAGGCCCGCTTCGCCGGCACCGCCGTGGCGGACCTGCCGACTTACGTGTTCCGTGCGCCCCAGGTGGCCTACAACAGCCAGCGCATGTGATCCGCGCGGGCGGACCCTCCGCCCGCTGCCGTCTCAGACGAAGATGCCCAGCGCCTGCATATAGAGATCGACGATGGCCTCGTGCTCCTTGCGCTCGTCGACGTCTTCCTTGCGGATTTTCAGGATGGTGCGCAGCGCCTTCACGTCGAAGCCGTTGGCCTTGGCTTCGGCGAACACGTCCTTGATGTCGTCGGCAATGGCCTTCTTCTCCTCCTCGAGGCGCTCGATGCGCTCGATGAAGGACTTGAGCTGTTCCTTGGCAAAGCCCGCGGGGGAATCTGAAACGTCTTCCGCCACCTGGACGGTCTCCTTGGGTTCCGCCGCGCGTCCGTCGCGGCCATGCCGGGCCGGCGCGCGGGTCAAAGGGTGGAGCCGCGATGGCTCCGGAGGGAAAGCTGATAGAGGCGGGCAGAAAGCCGCGCGTCAAGGATGCGTCCCCGCTTTCCACCCTGCCGGTGATCCACAACCGGCCCGAGACCCGCGGCGGGACAGGTTTTCGTGACCAAAACCCCCTCTCTCACCCTGGCGTTCGGTACCTTGATGCTGACGCTCGGGGCGCTGGCCATGGGCGCCTCCGTGCTCTTCGTCCGCCTTGCGGATGTGGGGCCGTTCGCCAGTGCCTTCTGGCGGGTGGCGCTCGCCCTGCCGCCGCTGGCTTTGTGGGCCGCTCTCGCCGAGGGCACGCGCGCCTTCCGGCCCGACCGGCTGTCGCTGCTGGCCGGCGCCTTCTTCGCCGGGGACCTATTCTTCTGGCATCTCGCCATCCTCGGCACGACCGTCGCCAACGCGACCGTGCTTGCCACCACGTCGCCTTTGTGGATCACGGCCTTCGCGGTGCTGGTGCTGCGCCAGAAGGTGTCCCGTGACGGGCTGATCGGCCTCGCGCTGTGTATTGCGGGGGCTCTGGCGCTGGTGGGGCGCTCGTGGCAGTTCGATCCGCAGCATCTGCCGGGGGATGCCGCAGGGCTCGCGACCGCGGTGTTCTTCGCGGGCTATTTCCTCGCCGTCAGCCGGGCCCGTGCCTCGCGCGGGGCGGCGGCGATCACCCTCGTCTCCACCGCCACGACGGCGCTGATCCTTTTGGCGGTGGCCCTCATGGCGGAGCCGACCCTGTGGCCCGCCAGCGCCGGCGGCCTTGCGGCGCTGGTGGCGCTGGCCCTCGTCTCGCAGGTGGGCGGACAGGGGCTGATGGCGGTGGGCCTTGCCTCCGTGCCGCCGGCGTTCGGCGCGCTGGTCTTCTTTCTCGAGGTGGCCTCCGCCGCAGCGCTGGGCGCCCTGCTTCTGGATGAGCCAATTACCGCGCTTCAGGCGGTGGGTGGCGCGCTGATCCTTGCCGGCATCGTGGTGGCCCGTCCGCGCGCGCGTCCGGCCCGCGCGGGAGAGGTCGGGATGGAGGCGTCCGGCACCAGCTACCGGGAGGGCAGGCATTGACGCCCCGGCGCCCACGGGGCACACAACGTCCCATCATGCCCTTCGCCGCAACGCCCCTCCGCTTCGACGGCATGCCCGAACCCTGCGCGGCAGGCCTCACCGCGCCGGACCGGGGGGAGCGCCGTTCGCCACGGAGCCTCGCGCTCCTGCTCGGCGCCACCCTCGCGCTCGGCATCGGCGCCACCCTCATTCCCACGCCCGCTGCCGCCGAGTTCCGGCTGTGCAACCGCACCCAGAGCCGGGTGGGCATCGCCCTCGGTTACAAGGATGGCGACGCCTGGGCCACCGAAGGCTGGTGGAATGTCGCGGCCAACAGCTGCGAGACGCTGCTGCGCGGCGACCTCTCGGCGCGCTTCTACTACCTCTATGCCGTGGATTACGACCAGGGCGGCGAGTGGGCCGGCAAGGCCTATATGTGCACCCGGGAAAAGGAATTCACCATCAAGGGCGCCGAGGACTGCCTTGCCCGCGGCTTCGACCGCACCGGCTTCTTCGAGGTGGACACGCAGGAGCAGAAGTCCTGGACGGTTCAGCTCACGGAATCGAGCCAGACCAAGCAGGGCCAGGCCCCCGCCCCCCTGCCGCCGCCGGCCCCGCGCGCGAAGCCCTGAGGCGGATCAGATCGGCCGGCCTTCGACCTTGATGGTGAGCTGACTCTCCAGCTCGCCCGCCCCATCGAGGTGCGGATTGACGGCGAGCGCCTGACGCACCGCCTGCAGCGCGCGCTTGTCATCGCCGAGGTCACGCATGATGAGGGCGAGGCCGTAGAGCATGGCGAAATGGCGCGGCTCGCGCGCCAGCACTTCCCGGATATCCGCCAAGGCGGCCCCGTAGTCGTCGCGCATGTAGAGGATCGTCGCCCGTCGGCTGAGCGCGCCGATATAATCGGGCTCGATCTCGATCACCTCGTCCAGCAGCTGCAGGGAGAGGTCCGTCTCCTTCGCCTCTGCGGCGGCCGCCGCCCGGGCCATGAGGAGGTCAGCGCTGGGACTGCCGGAATCGCCGAAAATCTGGTCGAGCCGGTCGGCGATCATCTTGGCGCTGCGATCGTCGGGAGCGACCTTCAGGGCGGCGAACAGGCCTTCCACCTGGGTGCGCTTGTCCTTCGGCAGGCGCGGACGCGCCGGGGCGGAATCAGACGGGCTGGCGGACGGAGGGCCGGGCTGCGGCATGGCCTTGTCGCCGCGCAATTGCTGCGCCTGTGCGAGGCCGCCGAAGATCGCGATGGAGAGCGCGGCGGCGAAGCCGATACGGGCGGCACGGAGCGTGCGGCTGGCGGGGGCGGGAGGCATCGCGCGGAAGATCATCGGCGAAGTGTCCGCCGCGTTGCACGCGCCGTCAACAGTTGCGCCGGCCGCGAGGAGGCCCCGGGCCGGCGCAAGAGATCACATCTGCTCAAGACCGCCGCCCTGACCGATCGGGTCCGGCGGCGCTCGGGCCGGGCTTCAGCCCTGGCGCGCCTTGTAGCGCTTCTGGGTCTTGTTGATGATGTAGACGCGGCCCTTGCGGCGCACGAGACGGTTCTCGCGGTGACGGCCGAGCAGCGACTTGAGGGAATTGCGGATCTTCATGACAAACTCGCTCGTGTCGAATTTCGGAGCCGACCGCGGCGCGCTTGCCGCGCGGCCTATCGACACCGGGAATTGGATCGGAGCCGGCGTGATAAGGGGCCGGGACCCGGATGTCAATGCGAGCAGCCGATTCCCACGCCGCGCCCTCACGCGCGATGATAGGGATGCCCGGCGAGGATGGTGACGGCCCGGTAGATCTGCTCCGCCAGCATGACGCGCACCAGCTGGTGCGGAAACGTGGCCGTGCCGTAGGCGATCAGCAGGGACGCCCGCGCCCGCACCTCTTCCCCGAGGCCGTCCGCGCCGCCGATGACGAAGGCAAGGGCGGAGAGCCCGCCATCCCGATCGGAAGCGATGCGGCGGGCGAAGTCCTCGCTGGAGAGGTTGCGCCCGCGCGGATCGAGCACCACCAACCCCGCCCCCGCCGGAAGCACCGACAGGAGCGCCGCCGCTTCCTCGGCCATGCGGTCCTCGGCGCGGCGGGCGGCGGATTCGGCGATCTCGATCATGTCGCACGGGCCGAGGCCCAAGGGCCGGCCGGCGGGACGGATGCGGTCGACATAGCGGGTCACGAGCTCACGCTCGGCGCCGGCTTTCAGCCGGCCGACACAGGCGAGGACGAGGCGCACGTCGTCTAAAGGCCCGCCAGAACCGGAAACGCCATCAGGAACGGGGCGTCCCGGCCCACATCTTCTCGATATTGTAGAAGTTGCGGACCTCGGGCTGGAAGACGTGCACGATCACGTCGTTCGCGTCGATGAGCACCCAGTCACAGGCCGGCTGGCCTTCCACGCGCACGTGCTTGATCCCCGCCGCCTTGAGCGCCTCGATGAGGTGCTCGGCGATGGCGCCCACATGCCGCTGCGAACGGCCGGAGGCGATCACCATGTAGTCGGCGATGGAGGTCTTGCCGCGCAGGTCGATGGAGACGATGTCCTCAGACTTGTCGTCTTCCAACCGGGCTTGGACGAGGGCGAGAATTTCCGCAGCGTCTGGAAGCGCCTCGGAAACCGTGGCGGGCGGTGTCATCTCAGCGGCCGCCATAAGTGCCGTCGTGGACAGGGGTCCAAATCCTCTCGCTCAAGGCGACGGTCCAAACCGTCGCACCCCGTCAGAATGCCTGCAAATCAATGAATTTTCAAGACGTGTGGCAGGCAACCTCGATCCGGTGCCCTCCCGGCAGTGCACGAGCCGCCCGGATTCCCGTTGAAGACAGGGGCGATTTCAGCCCGTGGAGGAACACCCAGGCGGGCGGCGCGCAGTCCGCCAGGAGCCGCGCCTCATGCTCGCCCAGACGATATCGCGCCAGCGCCTGCGCGGCCGGAGAGGCGGTCGCGGCCAGACTCTGGCCCATGCGATCCACCACCGCGATGGGCACGAGGTCGGCGATGCCACGCCAGTGCTGCCAGCGGTCGAAATGGGCGAGATTGTCCGCCCCCATGATCCAGACGAAGCGCACGCCCGGCAGCCGTCGCACGAGATAGGCCAGCGTCTCGTAGGTGTAGCGGGTGCCGATGCCGGCCTCGAAACCGGTGACATCGATGCGCGGATGGCGCGCCACCGCGCGTGCGATGGCGATGCGCTCCTCCAGCGGCGGCAAGGCGCGATTGTCCTTCAGGGGGTTGCCCGGCGTCACCAGCCACCACACCCGATCGAGGCCGAGCCGCCGCAGGGCGAGGAGGCTCGCCGCGCGATGGGCTGCATGGGCGGGGTTGAAGCTGCCCCCGAACAGCCCGACGCGCAGCCCCTCCGTGACGAAGGGCAGGCGCCGCGCGGCACGCGGCGTCACGGGCTCCACAAGGGGGCCGGACGACATCACGGACGGGTCTGTCCCGACCCGTGGATGCGGTACTTGAAGGAGGTGAGCTGCTCGGCACCCACCGGACCGCGCGCATGCATCCGCCCGGTGGCAATGCCGATCTCCGCGCCGAAACCGAACTCGCCGCCATCGGCGAACTGGGTGGAGGCGTTGTGGAGCACGATGGCGCTGTCCACCTCGGCGAGGAAGCGGTCGGCCGCCGCCGCATCCTCGGTGACGATGGAATCGGTGTGGTGGGAACCGTGCGCCTCGATATGGGCGATGGCATCGCCCACCCCGTCCACCACCTTCGCGGCGATGATGGCGTCGAGATATTCGGTGTCCCAATCCCCGGGAAGGGCCGGCTTCACGCGCGCATCGACCGCTTGCACCTCGGCATCGCCGCGGATCTCGCAGCCGGCGTCGATCAGCATCTCCACCAGCGGCTTGAGGTGGGTTCCGGCCACCGCCCGGTCGATCAGCACCGTCTCGGCGGCGCCGCAGACGCCGGTGCGGCGCATCTTGGCGTTCAGCACCACGGTCTTGGCCATGTCGAGATCGGCGGCCTTGTCTACATAGACATGGTTGATGCCATCGAGATGGGCGAACACCGGCACCCGCGCGTCGCTCTGCACCCGCGCGACGAGGCTCTTGCCACCGCGGGGCACGATCACGTCCACGGTGTTGCCGAGGCCCGCCAGCATGTGGCCCACCGCCGCGCGGTCGGGCACGTTGACGAACTGGACCGCATCCTCGGGCAGGCCGGCGGTGGCAAGCCCGGCGACGAAGGCGCGATGGATGGCGCCGGAGGAATTCAGGCTGTCCGAACCGCCGCGCAGGATCACGGCATTTCCGGCGCGCAGGCACAAGGCGGCGGCATCGGCCGTCACGTTCGGCCGGCTCTCGTAGATGACGCCGATCACGCCGAGCGGCGTGCGCACGCGCTCGATGATGAGGCCGTTCGGGCGGGTCCAGCGCTCGGTGACGAGGCCGATGGGATCGGCCAGCTCCGCCACCTGCTCCACGCCCTCGGCCATGGCCTCCACCCGCGCGGGGGTGAGGGTCAGCCGGTCGAGGAAGGAGCCGGTCATGCCCTCCGCCTTGGCCTTGGCGACGTCGATGGCATTGGCCGCGAGGATTTCACCGGATGCCGCGCGGATCGCCGCGGCTGCGGCGTTGAGCGCCTGCGTCTTCGCCTCGGGCGCGGCGAGGGAGAGGCTGCGGGCGGCGGCGCGGGCGCGCTTGCCCATGGCCAGCATCACCGCCTCCAGCTCCGCCGGCGGCACAGGCCGGCCCGCAGTGGCGGCGGCATCGGTGCGAAGGGCGGAGGCGGTGGACATGGGATGACTCTCGAAAGCAGGACAGGACGTTGGCCCTCATATGGGGGCGCATTTCCTCCCTAGCACATTGCCCGCCGGGTGCGACAGGTGGGCGCGGGGATCAGAAGTCCTCGGGCGGCTCGTTGGGGTCCCGATCAAGGAGCGGAGCTGACGGCGCGTCCTCGGAGACCTGGCGGAGATACGCGAAGGCGAGCGAAACGTAGGCGGCGAGAGCGATCGCGCCAATGACAGACATGATGCCGGAGAGGAGGCCGTTGATGAGGGCCGGGATGAACGGCATGCCGGGCGTCTCGAACGACCGCATTTCCAGGTGAAGCGGCCCAAGGGGCGTGGATTTCGTCTGCGATACGACGTGCATGTCCGTCGCCGAGAACGAGCCGAAGAGCAACTGCACGGGGAGCACCACGACAATGACGGCCGCCAGCATGGCGAGCGAGAGGAGCAATGTGCCGCCGACGAGCCGCAGGGTATTTCCGCGCCCCAGACGCCAGACGTCGCTCCATGGCATCGGCTGGCCGATCGACCGGGACGGCAGCCTGAGGCTCAGCCGGGTGACGACACCGATCCCGACGAGCCAGATGGCAACCACGCCAACGACACCAACCAATGTCGACGCGCTGCCATTTCGCAACAGGGCGACGATGGAAGCGATGACGGCGCCGGATAGCACCACCAGAATGACAGCTGCCAGAAACAGGATAAGGGAATCGAACAGGTAGGTGAGGCCGCGAATGCCGAGCGGGCCCATGGTCGCGGCATTGAAGCCGCCTGATCCCCGCAGCACTTCGTTATGGGTCAGCAACGCCAGATAAATGAAGGCGAAGCCCTCTATTGCGTTCAGCCCGTAGATCTTCACGAACGCCATCGCAGTGGGCGGTTGTCCGGACTCGACAACATCCCCCAGCATGATGACGCCGACGTAATTCCAGGCCAGCGTTCCAACCGCATAGATCAGCGCCACGATCCAGTGCTTGCGCAGAACCGTCAGCGTCCACCGATAGGTGAATTTGAGCGCCTCGAAGACGGGAAACTTCACGCGCTGGGCCATCACGAGGCGCCTATGGGAGGCGACGCGGACGACGGGCGACGGCGCGCCCCTCGCCCCCGCGATCACAACCGCTATCCCGCCGCACACAACCTGTCGAGCGGTTTCAGCGCCTTACCTTGCGGTATTGCGCTGAGGTTGAAGGCTCACTCCACTCCGAGCGCAAGATCGTCCCGGTGCACCATCTCGGACCGGCCCTTCACCCCCAGCAGCGCCTCGATCTCCGAGGTGGAGTGGCCCATGATCCGGGCGGCGTGGTTGGAATCATATGCGACGAGGCCGCGCCCCACTTCGGCGCCGTCGGGACCGCGCAGCACCACGGCGTCGCCGCGGTCGAACTGGCCGTCGATGCGCTTCACACCGGCCGGCAGCAGGCTCGCCCCACGCCGAAGCGCCGCCACCGCACCGTCATCGAGATGCAGCGTGCCACGCGGCTCCAGCGCCCCGGCGATCCAGCTCTTGCGGGCGCGCACGGGATTGGCGGAAGTGAGGAACCACGTGCAGCGGCCGCCCTCCATGATGCGCTTCAGCGGATTCTTCACATGGCCGGAGGCGATCACCATGTGGGTGCCGGCGGAGGTGGCGATCTTGCCGGCCTCGATCTTGGTCCGCATGCCGCCGCGCGACAGCTCGGAGCCGGCGTCGCCCGCGATGGCCTCGATCTCGGCGCCGATGCGCGGCACCACCGGGATCAGCGTTGCGTTGGGATCCTGCGCGGGTGGGGCGGTGTAGAGGCCGTCAATGTCGGAGAGCAGCACCAGCAGGTCGGCGCTCGCCATGGTGGCGACGCGGGCGGCGAGGCGGTCGTTGTCGCCGTAGCGGATCTCGGTGGTGGCGACGGTGTCGTTCTCGTTGATGATCGGCACGGAGCGCAGCTCCATCAGCCGGCCGAGGGTGGAGCGCGCGTTGAGATAGCGGCGCCGCTCCTCGGTGTCCCCCAGCGTCAGCAGCACCTGCCCGGCGGTGATGTTGTAATGGCCAAGGATGTCCGCCCAGGTCTTGGAGAGCGCGATCTGCCCCACGGCGGCGGCGGCCTGGCTGTCCTCCAGCTTCAGCGGCCCGGCCGGCAGGCCGAGCACGGTGCGCCCCAGCGCGATGGCGCCGGAGGAAACCACCATCACCTCGCAGCCCTTGGCGTGCAGGGCCGCGATGTCCTCCACCAGCGAAGTCAGCCAGGCGAGGCGCACCCGGCCCTGCGCCCGATCCACCAGAAGGGCCGAGCCCACCTTGATGACGATGCGGCGGAAATCGGCGAATGCGGGCGTCTTGGCCTGCGCATCGGAGGGCGACTCGAAGGAAGCAGTCTCGGGGGAGGCCATGGACTTGTGAACCGGCAGGGCACTTCAGGCGTGCGGGCGGCGCACGTCGGTGCGGGAGTCATCCCCCTTGAAGAGGAGCGGCACGTCATGCGCCTTGGCCACGGCATAGGCCATAGGCCGCCCGAAGTTCAAGCCCGGCGGCCTGCGGACAACCTGACTGGCGAACCCGCGCAGCACCCTACGGCCGCCACCCGTCGCGCGGCGCGGCCTCTTCCTTCTCAACGCCGCGGGCCTCCTCCACGACAGAGAGAAGCGCCCTCAGCGCCTCCTGCACGCCTTGCCCTGAGGAGGCGGAGAGGAGCAGCGGCTTCTTCTTGGCCGCGCGCTGCAGACGCTCCTTCTGCTGCTTGAGCAGTTCGGGCGAGAGGGCATCCACCTTGGAGAGGGCCACGATCTCGGGCTTCTCGTCGAGCCCGTTGCCATAGGCGGCAAGCTCGGCGCGCACGGTCTTGTAGGCCTTGCCGGCATGCTCGGAGGTGCCGTCCACCAGATGCAGCAGCGCGCGGCAGCGCTCCACATGGCCGAGGAAGCGGTCGCCGATGCCGACACCCTCATGGGCGCCCTCGATCAGGCCGGGAATGTCGGCGAGGACGAACTCGCGCCCGTCCACCCGCACGACACCGAGGCCCGGGTGCAGCGTGGTAAAGGGATAATCGGCGATCTTGGGCTTCGCCGCCGTGGTCGCCGCAAGGAAGGTGGACTTGCCGGCATTGGGCAGGCCGACGAGGCCGGCGTCGGCGATCAGCTTCAGGCGCAGCCAAATCCACCGCTCCTGACCTTCGAGGCCGGGATTGGCGCGGCGGGGCGCCTGGTTGGTGGAGGTCTTGAACTGGGCATTGCCGAAGCCGCCATTGCCGCCTTCCAGCAGCCGGATGCGCTGGCCCACCTCGGTGAGGTCGGCGAGGATGGTCTCCTCGTCCTCGTCGAGGATCTGGGTGCCCGCCGGCACCTTCAGCACAGCGTCCGCGCCCTTGGCGCCGGTGCGGTTGGCGCCCCGGCCGTGGTCGCCCTTCTTGGCCTTGAAATGCTGCTGGTAGCGATAGTCGATCAGCGTGTTGAGGCCGTCGACGCACTCGATCCAAACGTCACCGCCGCGCCCGCCGTCGCCGCCGTCGGGACCGCCGAACTCGATGAACTTCTCGCGCCGGAACGAGACGCACCCTGCCCCGCCGTCTCCGGAGCGCACATAGACCTTGGCCTGATCGAGGAATTTCATGGGTTCGAGGTAGACGCGCGCAACATGGAACGCAAGGGGAGAAACCCCCTTTGACCTTTCTCGCGCGCCGGACCAAAAGACGAACATGAGCCCGCGCACCGTCGACGTCCTGCTCCCCCTCGGCCTCGACGCCGCCTATTCCTACCTCCTGCCCGAGGGGATGGAGGTGTCGCCCGGCGACCTCGTGCATGTGCCGCTCGGCACCAAGAGCGTCATCGGCGCTGTCTGGCCGCGCACGCAGGCGGCCGGCGGCAAGGCGGTGGAGGCCGGCAAGCTCAAGGCGGTGAAAGCCAAGCTGGACTATGTTCCGCTGCCGCCCGACCTCATCAGGCTCATCGACTGGATGGCCGACTACACGCTGGCGCCGCGCGGCATGGTGCTGCGCATGGCCTTGCGGCATGGCGAGAGCCCGGGCGCGGCGCGCGAGCGGGTGGGCGTGCGGCTCACCGGCACGGCACCGGCGCGCATGACCGCCGCCCGCGCGCGGCTTCTGGACACGCTCGCCGACGGCTTCGTGCGCGGCAAGACCGAGGCGGCGCGGGAGGCCGGCGTCTCGCCCTCCGTGGTGGACGGGCTGGTGGATGACGGCACGCTGGAAGCTGTCGTTCTGCCGCCCGAGCCCGCCGCCTATCCGCCCGATCCCGACCATGCGGTGCCCGAGCTCTCGCAGCCGCAGTCGGAGGCGGCGGCGGCCATGGTCGCGGCGGTGAAGGCGAAGGCGTTCGCAGTCCACCTGCTCGATGGCGTCACCGGCTCCGGCAAGACGGAAACCTATTTCGAGGCGGTGGCGGAGGCGATCCGCGCCGGCAAGCAGGCGCTGATCCTGCTGCCGGAAATCGCCCTCACCCAGGCCTTCCTCGACCGCTTCACCGAGCGCTTCGGCGTGAAGCCGGCAGAATGGCACTCCGGCGTCTCCACGCGGCGCCGCGCGAAGGTGCTGAACGAGGTGGCGTCCGGCGCGGTGAAGGTGGTGGCGGGGGCCCGCTCCGCCCTGTTCCTGCCGTTCCGCGACCTCGGCCTCATCATCGTCGATGAAGAGCACGACCCCGCCTACAAGCAGGAGGACGGCGTCTGCTACCACGCACGGGACATGGCGGTGGTGCGGGCGCGCCTCGCCTCCGCGCCCATCGTGCTGGCCTCGGCGACGCCCTCCATCGAGACCGAGGTGAATGCACGGCGCGGGCGCTATCGGCGGCTCGCCCTCCCCGTGCGCTTCGGCGGCGCCAAGGTGCCCGGCCTCTCCCCCATCGATCTGCGCAAGGAAGGTCCGCCACGCGGCCGCTGGATCGCGCCGCGGCTGGAAGCGGAGATCAACACCACGCTGGAGGCGGGCGAGCAGGCGCTGCTCTTCCTTAACCGGCGGGGCTACGCGCCGCTCACCCTGTGCCGCTCCTGTGGCCATCGCATGCGCTGCCCCTCCTGCACGGCCTGGCTGGTGGAGCACCGCTTCCGCCGCCGTCTCACCTGCCACCATTGCGGCTATCAGGCGCCGGTGCCGGAGAAATGCCCCGCCTGCGACGCGCCGGACAGCCTCGTTCCGGTCGGGCCGGGCGTGGAGCGGCTTCAGGAAGAGGTGCAGACCCTCTTTCCCAATGCCCGCGCCCTCGTCCTCTCCTCGGACCTGCTCGGCGGGGTGGAGCGGATGCGCGCCGAGCTCGATGCGGTGGCGAAGGGCGACGTGGATGTGGTGGTGGGCACCCAGCTCGTCGCCAAGGGCCACAATTTCCCCGGCCTCGCGTTGGTGGGCGTGGTGGATGCGGACGTGGGTCTCGGCCATGGCGACCCGCGCGCCGCCGAGCGAACCTTCCAACTGGTGCATCAGGTGGCCGGGCGCGCCGGGCGCGGCAAGGCGGAGGGGCGCGGCTTCATCCAGACCCACATGCCCGAGCATCCGGTGATGCGCGCGCTGGTGACGGGGGATCGTGACGCCTTCTACGATGTGGAGATCGCCTCCCGCGAGGAAGCGCACCTGCCCCCCTTCGGCCGCATGGCGGCGCTCATCGTGTCTGCCAGCGAGGCTCACGTGGCAGAAGGCCATGCCCGGCGCCTCGCCACCTCCGCGCCAATCGTGCCGGACGTGCGCATCCTCGGCCCGGCGGAAGCCCCGCTCGCCATCCTGCGCGGGCGGCACCGCTGGCGGCTGCTTGTGCGCTCGCCGCGCAACTTCGACCTACCCGCCTATCTCAGGGAATGGCGGGCCGTCGCACCGAAGGTGACGGGCAACATCAAGGTGGCCATCGACGTGGACCCGCAGAGCTTCCTGTGACGACAGGCGATGCCATCGACCGCCCCGCCGCCCGGCTCCTCGTGCTCGACGCGCAGGACCGGCTGCTGCTGTTCCGCTTCGCCTATGCCGAAGGCGCGCTTGCCGGAAACGTCTTCTGGGCGCCGCCCGGCGGCGGGCTGGAGCCGGGCGAGACCTATGAGGCGGCCGCCTGCCGCGAGCTGCTGGAGGAAACCGGCCTTCGGATTGCCCATCCCGGCCCCGCCGTCGCCCGCCGCGAGGTCTCGTTCATGATGCCGGACGGGCAGAGGGTCCGCTCGCGGGAGGTCTATTTCCTCGTGCGTGCGCCAGGCCTCGTCGTCTCGTCCACTGGCTGGTCGGAGGATGAGCGCAAGGCGCTGGTGCACCACGCCTGGTGGAAAAGAGACGCGCTGGCCTCCCTCGCCGAGCAGGTCTGGCCGGAGGATGTCGCGGCCATGCTGGCTGAGGCGGGCATCTGGCGTTGATGGTGCCTCAATGCCGGCGCGAACGTCGCGCTTGCTCGCGTCACGCCATTGGGCAAAATCCGCCGCCATGCTCGCCCTCGCCGAATCAGCGGACCTCTCCCTCGCGCGGATCAATCTCCGCGGCGCAGAACTGGAGCTTGACCCGTCCGGCGCCCTGCTCTGGCCGGACGAGCAGCTGATGGTGGTCGCGGACCTCCACCTCGAAAAAGGCTCCGCCTTTGCCCGCCGCGGCCAGATGCTGCCGCCTTACGACACGCTCGATACGCTAAAGCGCCTCTCCGCCGTCGTCGCCCTGCACCAGCCGCGCATGGTGATCGCGCTTGGCGACAGCCTGCACGACCGCTGGGCCGGCGAGCGCATGGCCGATCCGCTCCGCGACGAGATCCGCCGCATCCAGTCGGGGCGCACCTTCATCTGGATCGCCGGCAACCACGACCCCCTGCCCCACGACCTCGGCGGCGAGGGTACCGCCATGCTCGCCCTCGGCCCGCTGCTCTTTCGCCACGAGCCAGAAGAGGGGCCGGCGCCGGGCGAGGTGTGCGGGCATCTCCACCCCGCTGCGCGGGTGGTGATGCGTGGGCGTGGCGTGCGGCGGCGGTGTTTCGTCACCGATGGCAGCCGCATGATCCTTCCGGCCTTCGGTGCCTATGCCGGCGGACTGAGCGTCGCCGATCCCGCCATCGCGCGCCTGTTCCCGGCGCGACGCTTCACCGCCCACCTGCTCGGCGCAGGACGTACCTACGGAATGCCCGCGTCCGCCTGTCTCTGAATTAAGGACGCTCAGCGCCGGCGGCGGATGCGGACATAGAGCGCACCCTCCCCGCCATGGCGGCGCCCGGCGGATTCGAATCCCACAACCACCGCCCGCAGATCGGGCTCGGCGAGCCACAGCGGCACGGCGCGCTTGAGCACGCCCCGGCCCTCGCCGAAGGCCGGCCCGGAACTCATCAAGCGTTCGGGATCGCCCTTGCCGGTGATGACCAGCACCAGCGCGTGCCCGCTCGCCTGCGCCTCCATCAGGAACAGGCGCAGCCGGCGATGGGCGGCCGCCTGGGTGAGGCCGTGCAGGTCCAGGCGGGCATCCACCTCGGCCCCGCGGGTGAGGCGGCGGCGGGTCTTGGGCTCCAGCGCGGCAAGGGGCGGGGGCGGCGGGGAAGCGGGGGCGACGGCCGCCTTGGGCGGGGTGCCGGCCTTGGCTTTCGTTTTCGCCTTCGGCTCGGGCGGCGGCTCGACGACGGGGGGCGGCTCGGGGGCGGCCACAATGGCCGGTGCGCCAAGGGGCTTTTCAGGCCGCAGTCGCTTCACCGAGCGCACCACATGGTCCCACAGCGCGCGCTCCTCCGCATCGAGGATCCGGCGGCGGCCTCGGCGACTCATGGTGCGCCTCCGGAGCCCGCCCTGGCGAAGCGCGGCACCAGCATGGTGAACGTGCCGGGATGCCGGATGCGGCCGGCCACGGCGCCCGCCGCATCGCCGGCACCGAAGAACAGGTCCGCCCGCGCCGGCCCGACGATGGCCGAGCCGGTGTCCTGCGCGATCATCAGCCGGCGGAAAGACTCGGCAGTGCCGGGGGCGGAGAGCGGCAGGTCCGCCTCCACGAAGATGGGCGTGCCGTAGGTGTGGAGCTTGCGGTCGACCGCGAGCGAGCGCCCCGCCGTGAGCGGTACGCCCTGCGCGCCCATGGCCCCGGCGTCGACACCCAGCGGCAGGGCCTTGAAGAAGACGAAGGAAGGGTTCTCCCGGCGCAATGCGCGGCCCGCCGCAGGATCCGCCTCCATGAAGGCGCGGATGCGCGCCATGGACATCTCTTCCCTAGGCACCAGCCCACGCTGGATCAGGAGCCGCCCCACCGGCAGATAAGACTGGCCGTTGAAACCGTCATAGCCGAGCCGAAGAATGCGCCCGTCCGGGAGACGCACGCGTGCGGAGCCCTGGATCTGCATGAAGAACAGATCGACAGGGTCTCTGAGCCAGACGATCTCCAGCCCGCGCCCCGCCAAGGCGCCATCCTCGATGGCGGCGCGATCGTGATACGGCACAAGGGCGCCGCCCTCCCGCCGGAAGGCGGAGCCGGAATTGGGCGTGGCACCGGGGCCGGTCATGACGAGATCGTCGGGCCGCCCATAGACGGGAACGTCGAAGCCGTTGCCGGGCTGGGGCGCGCCTTCCACCTCCGGCTCGTAATAGCCGGTGTAGTAGCCGCCCGCGCTGCCCTCCGGAATCACCCGCCACGCGCGGAAATTCGCCTCGAAGAACAGCCGGGCGAGACGGGGAGAGGGTGCGTCCGGACCGAGCCGCGCGGCGGCGGAGCAGGCGTGACGCAGGCCCTGCCGGAGCGTTGGCGCGGAGGCCGGCCCGACCTCCGCCGGCGGCGTCTTCAAAGCCGCACAGCTGGCTCGGAACGTCGCGAAGGCAGCGGCAAGGTCGTCAGAGGTCCAGCCGTCCAGATCGGTGAAGGCGACGGGCTCAAGCCGGGCGCCCGGCACAGAGGGAACGATGGGCTGGAGCGGCATGGCCGATGAAGATAGGGGCGGAACGCGGTCAGCAGCGTCGGCGGACGTCGCCGCCAGCAGCGCCACCACAGCCCCCGCGAGGATCGCGCCTCGTACGGCAGCGCCGGGAACGACGCGCCGCACGCCGGCTGTGACGGCGCGCGCCTGTGCCATGGGCTACTGGGCGGCTTCCGTCGCCACCAGCTTCCAGTTGGGGTCGCGCGTGCCGAGATCGCGGGCGAAGGTCCACACGTCGGTCACGTCGGCCACCGTGTCGGGGCTGCCATCCACCACCACGCCGTCCGGGCCGCGGGTGACGGAAATGAGCTTCGACACGAAACGGACGGTCAGCTGCGCGTTAGCCCCGCGCACGGTGACGTCCTGCAGGTCCGCCGATTCGATGGAGACGAAGCGCGATTCCATCGTCTCCTTGCGGCTCTCGCGGTCGGCGATGGCGGAGACGAAGCCGTCAAAGACGTCCTTGGCGAGGAGGTCCTTGAGCTGGCGGCGGTCGCCGGCCGCGAAGGCGGTGACGATCATCTCATAGGCCGCGCGGGCGCCGGTCAGGAAGTGCTTGGCGTCGAAGTCCGGCTCGATGCGGGCGATCTCGTCGAGCGCGGCGGCGGTCGCGGACCCTTCGGCCGCAACGCCCTCCCAGCGGAAGGCGGGCGCTTCGACCTCGACGGGGCCTGCGGCCACGGGCGGCGGGCCGTTGCGCTCCGGCAGAGGCACCACCTTGCCCTCGGGGGCCGGCTGCGGCGGGCGGGCGGTATCGCGGGAATAGGGGTCATAAGGCGGCCGCTCGCGCCCCGTCCTCTGCCCCAGCACGCTGCGCAGCCGCACGAAGATGAAGACCGCAAGGGCCAGGAAGATGATCGTGTAGATGTCCAGCACTGCGCTTCGCCATGCCTCTCGGGCGCGCCGATCTTCGGCCCGCCGGGTTGCCTCGACCGGTTGCGCGCACCCCGCTGCGCGCGCTTCCTGCCCATCAGCTTATGTACGTCGAAGCTGCCGTATCGCCAGCCCCTGCGCCTCAGAAGCTCACATTTTCCAAGGAAGCTTAAGCCACTGGGGGCGCCGGCGCCACCTCCCGCCGGAAGATCGCGGCGGCCGTCATCGCCTTGACCTAGGGGAGGCACTGACCTACGGTCATTCAAAACGATTAGATTTCGGCCAAAGAAGCCGAATGTCAGGGAGAGAGACACCATGCGCCGGTTTCTGATGGCGGGGCTCGCCCTCGCCGTATCGTCTTTTGCCGCCCTTGCACCGAACGCTGCGACGGCGGCCTATCCCGACCGCCCCATCACGCTCATCGTGCCATGGAACGCTGGCGGCGGAACCGATGCGGTCGCGCGCATCGTCGCCTCGCTTCTCGAGAAGGATCTCGGCCAGCCCATCGCTGTGGTGAACCGCACCGGCGGGCAGGGCGTGGTGGGCCATCAGGCCATCGCCGACGCGACGCCGGACGGCTACACCATCGGCATCATCACCGTGGAGATCGGGATGATGCACTGGCAGGGCCTGACCCAGCTCACCGGCGCCTCCTACACCCCCCTCGCCTTGATGAACGAGGATCCTGCCGGCGTGCAGGTCCGCGCCGACGCCGCCTACAAGACGCTCGACGACCTCATCGCCGACATCAAAGCCAACCCCGGTAAGTTCAAGGCTTCCGGAACCGGCCAGGGCGGCATCTGGCACCTTGCCCTCGCCGGCATGCTGTCCTCGCTCAAGCTCGATCCGAAGAGCGTGCCGTGGGTGCCGTCCAACGGCGCGGCGCCCGGCCTGCAAGACCTCGTGGCGGGCGGCGTGCAGGTCGTCACCTGCTCCATCCCCGAGGCGCGCTCGCTCATCGACGCCAAGCGCGTGAAGAGCCTCGCCATCATGGCGAGCGAGCGCTCCAAGCTGATGCCCGACATTCCCACCCTGAAGGAAGCCACCGGCAGCAGCTGGACCATCGGCGCATGGCGCGGCTTCGCCGCCCCCAAGGGCCTCGACAAGGCGGCCTCGGACAAGCTGCAGGCGGCCCTCAAGAAGGTCTACGACAGCAAGGAATATCAGGACTTCCTCACCAACCGCGGGTTCGGCGGGCGCTATGCGGACGGCCCCGGCTTCGCCGAGTTCATGGCCAAGGCGGATGCCTCGCTCGGCGCCGTCATGAAGGAAGTCGGCCTCGCCAAATAGCGACGGCGCCTGAACGCGGCGGCCCTCGCCGCCGCTTCCACCCCGCGACGCCGGAGCCGCATCATGCGCTTCAGTGACCTGATCCTCGGCCTGCTGCTACTCGCGGGGGCTGCCGCCTTGTTCTCGGCCGCATCCGGCCTGCCACCCATTCCGGGGCAGGCCTATGGCGCGGATGTCTTCCCCGTTCTGACGGCCGCAGGCCTGGCCGCCTGCGGCTTCATCCTGGCGGTGGGGTCGGTGCGCACGGGGCCCTTTCCGCTCGCCCAGGCGACATGGGTGCGCACGCCCGGCGCGGGCTTCCGGGCGGCGGCCACCATTGCTCTCGTCCTCGCCTATATCGCGCTGACCCCGCTCATCGGCTTCGTTGCCACGGCGACGGTGGTCCTGACCGGTCTTTTCCTGCTCGTGCGTGTGCCCCTGGTACAGGCGATCGGGATCGCGCTGGCGACCGCGCTCTTCACCTATCTCTCGTTCAACATGCTCCTGCGCGTACCGCTGCCGCGCGGCCTCGTGGAAAGCTTCCTGCCATGAACGCCGTGCTCGCCGGCCTCGACCTTGTCCTGCGCTGGGACGTGATCCTCACCATCCTCGTCGCGTCGGCCTTCGGCCTCGTGGTCGGCGCCATACCGGGCCTGACGGCGACGATGGCCATCGCCCTCCTGGTCCCGATCACCTTCTTCATGGACCCTATCCCCGCCGTGGGCGCCATGATCTCGTGCTCGGCCATGGCGATCTTCGCCGGCGACATTCCGGCAACGCTGATGCGCATGCCCGGCACACCGGCCTCGGCCGCCTATTCGGACGAGTGCTACGCCATGACCCGCAAGGGCGAGGCGGAGGTGGCGCTCGGGGCCAACGTGCTGTTCTCGGCGCTGGGCGGGCTGTTTGGAACAGCCGTCCTCATCGTCTCGGCGCCCCTGCTCGCGGAGATCGCGCTCGGCTTTTCCTCGTTCGAATATTTCTGGCTGGCGCTGATGGGGCTCGCCTGCGCCATCTTCATCGGCTCGGGCTCGCCGGTGAAGGGGCTGGTGTCGCTGTTCCTCGGGCTGTTCGTGGCGCAAATCGGCATCGACAACCCGGCCGGCGTGCCGCGCTTCACCTTCGGCAACTCCAACCTGCTCGGAGGGGTGGATTTCATCCCCGCCATGATCGGCCTGTTCGCCATGTCGGAGGTCATCCGCACCATCGCCGCCGGTGCGCCCGACTGGTCCGTGCGCCAGACCTCGCTCGGCAATCCGCTGAAAGGCTGGGGCCGGCTGATCGTGAAATACTGGCCGCAGCAGATCCGCGGCAACATCACCGGCACCGCCATCGGCATCCTGCCCGGCGCCGGCGCGGACATCGCCGCCTGGGTGTCCTACGCCATGAGCCGGAAGTTCTCGAAGACGCCGGAGAAGTTCGGCACCGGCCATGTGGAAGGCATCATCGAGAGCACCTCCGCCAACAACGCGGCCCTCGCCGGCGCCTGGGTGCCGGCACTGGTGTTCGGCATTCCGGGAGACAGCATCACCGCCATCGTCATCGGGGTTCTCTATCTCAAGGGCCTCAATCCCGGACCGACCCTCTTCCTGAACAATCCCGAATCCATCTACGCGGTCTTCATCATCTTCATCATCGCCAACCTCGCGATGATCCCGCTCGGCCTCGCCGCGCTGAAGGCGGGCACCGCCCTACTGCGCTTCCCGCGGCGCATTCTCATCCCGCTCATCCTGCTGTTCTGCATCGTCGGCGCCTATGCGGTGAACAACTCGGCCTATGGCGTGGTGCTGATGCTGGTGTTCGGCATCCTCGGCTTCCTCATGGAAGAGCACGACATCCCCATCGCCCCCTGCGTGCTGGGCATCGTACTCGGCAAAATGCTGGAGGAGAGCTTCGTCACGTCCATGATCAAGGCGGATGGCAACCTCCTCGCCTTCTTCGAGCGGCCCATCGCGGGCGGGCTTGGCGTGATGACCCTGCTGGTCTTCTGCCTGCCCCTCTGGGGCGCGCTGAAGCGGCGGCGCGCGGCCGCGACCTGAAGCATCGGGGAACCGCATCGGCTCCGCCGCGCTTGAGGTCCTGCCGGCAAAGGCGAAGCCGGCGCGCTTGCGTCGCGGCCACGCTTGGCGCAGTAGATGCTCTCCATCATCGGACTCTCCAATGGCTCCCACAGTCCTGCTTGCGGATATCGGCGGCACAACCACCCGGGTCGCCCGGGCCGGCGCCGACGGCATCCCGTTCGATGTCCGGCTCGAAGCCAACGATTCCTATGCCTCGCTTGAGGATCTGCTGGGCACCTACCTCGCGTCCGTCAGCGGGGCGGCCCCGAGCTGCGGGGCGCTGGCCGTCGCCGGCCCCATCGACGGCGACGACGTGCGGCTGACCAACCGCAACTGGCGCTTCTCGACGCAGAAGCTCGCCGCCGACCTGTCCTTCCATCGGCTCGCGGTTCTCAACGATTTCGAGGCGTTCGCCCACGGGCTGCCGCTGCTTACCCGCGACGACCTCCTTGAGGTGGGCACCGGCCGGGCCGTCGCCGGCGCGCCCATGCTGCTGTCCGGCCCGGGGACCGGGCTCGGCACCGCCCTCATCCTGCCGCGCGAGGCCGGCTACGAGGTGCTGGCCAGCGAGGCCGGGCACATGCGCCTCGGCGCCGTGACAACCGACGAGGCCCGCATCGTCGCCCATCTCGTGCGCGACCTCGGCCCGGTGTCGGTGGAGCATGTGCTCTCCGGTCCCGGGCTGGTGCGCCTGCACCGCATCCTCTCCGGCGAGAGCCTGTCCTCCCACGCCATCATCAAGGCGGCGCTGGACGGTCAGCGGCAGGAGAAGGAAAGCTGTCACATCTTCCTGCGCCTGCTGGGACGGGTGCTGGGCGACCTCGCGCTCGCCGTGGATGCCAAGGGCGGCGTGTATGTGGGCGGCGGCGTCGGCCGGGCCATGGCGCATCTTTTCGCCGAGAGCCCGTTCCGCACCGCGTTCGAGGAGCACCCGCCCTATCACGACCGGCTCGCGCAGATCCCCATCCATGTGGTGATGCACGCGACACCCGGCCTCGTGGGCATCGGCGAGATCGGCCGCCGCCTACTGGTGGAGTGCTGACGCCGACCCGTTAGGCTGCGGCGCGGGCCTCCCGGCCGCAGAAGGCGGCGATCAGGCCGGCCAGCTCCCGTGAGGCGGAACACGCATTGCCGGCGGCGCGCAGGGCCAGTTCCGTGGGCGGGATGGCCGGCCACAGGTCGGATGTGCGCAATTCCCTGAGCTTCGGGTTGAGCGCAAGATCGCTCAGCACCGTCACCCCCAGCCCCCCCGCAAGCGCCGCCTCGATGCCGATCAGGCTCGGGCATTCATAGGCGACGCGCCAGGAGCGGCCGGCCTTCTCCAAGGCATGGACGGCACGGTTGCGGTAAAGACAGCCCTGCCGGAAAGCGGCGAGGCTCACCACCTCCTCGTCCGGCTCGAAGCCTGCTCCGCAGACCCACACCAGCCGCTCCGGCCAGGCCTCCACTGCGGGGCCGGAGCCCGGCTCGCGCTTGAGCAGCACCACGTCCAGCTCGCCCCGGGCGAAGCCGGCATCGAGATCGCAGCTCAGCCCGCACTCCACGGCGAGGCGCACAGCGGGGCGGCTCCGCGCGAACTCGGCCACCACCGAGGTCAGGGCCGCCAAGGCGAAATCATCGGGGATGCCGAGCCGCACCACCCGGGCGGGGGCAACACCCGAGAGGGCCGCGCGCGCCTCCGCGCCAAGCGCGAGGATGCGCCGGGCATAGCCGAGCAGACGCTCGCCTTCGGCGGTGAGGCTCACGCCGCGCGCGTCGCGGTTGAGAAGCTGGTGGCCGAGCTGATCCTCCAGCCGCCGCACCTGCTGGCTCACGGTGGATTGGGTGCGATGGACGCGCTCCCCCGCCCGGGTGAAGCCGCCGGCATCCACCACGCTGACGAACGCCTTCAGAAGATCCATGTCCAACATGGCGGCACCCAATATTCGAATTTCCACTAGCGAACATCAAATCATTCAATTTTTCAATGCCACCTCGGCGTGCTTTTCTGCGGCGCAGGAGATGTCATGACCGCCACGCCCCTTCCCCTCGCCGCCTCGCGCCGGACAGACGCGCTGCTGCCCGTCTTCATCGCAGCGTTCTGCATCATCTGGAGCTCGGCCTTCGCGGTCGCCAAGGTGGCGCTGGCGGATTGCCCGCCTTTGCTGCTCCTCTCCGGACGCTTCCTCGTGGCCGGCCTGCTCGTGCTGGGCGGCTGCGTGCTGTTCCTGCCCGCCTCCCACTTCCGCCGCCTCAACCTGCGCGATATCGCGGCGCTGGCCGCGATGGGCATCCTCAACAACGCGGTCTATCTCGGCCTCAGCTATGTGGGCATGACCCATGTGTCGTCGGGCTTCACGGCCGTCCTCGTCTCCGCCAACCCGCTGTTGACGGCGCTCGGCGCTGCGGTGCTGCTGGGCGAGCGGCTGACGAGGCGCAAGCTGCTCGGGCTGGTCCTCGGCATGATCGGCGTGGCGATCGTGGTGCGCTCACGCATCGTGTCCGGCCACGAAGACCCGCTGGGCACCGCCTATGTGGTCGGCGCGCTTCTGGCGCTCACGGCGGCGACGCTGATGTTCAAGAAGGTGCTCACCTCGGCGTCCCTGTTCGTCGGCAGCGGCATCCAGTCTTTGGCCGGCGGGATTGCGCTGCTGCCGGTGGCGCTGTGGCGGGAGGACGTGGCGTCCATCCATCCGACTCTCACGCTCGGCCTCTCCTTCGCCTGGCTGACGCTGGCGGGCTCGGTCGGAGCCTTCAGCCTGTGGTTCTTCATCCTCGGCCGCACCAGTGCCACCCGCGCAAGCGCCCTGCACTTCCTGATGCCGCCCCTCGGGCTGATGTTCGGATGGCTGCTGCTGGGCGAGCCGGTGCCGCCGCTCGATCTCGTCGGCATCGTGCCGATCGCCCTCGGCATCCGCCTCGTCACCACGGCGCCGGCGGTTCAGAAGCGGTAATAGGCGGCAAGCACCACGCCGTTCTCCTGCGGCGCGTTGCGGGCGAACACGGTGCCGACCACGGACAGCTGCAGCGTCACGGCCGCCGAGAGATCGTAGGCCGCCCCCATCTGCAGCTTGTAATACTCGTAGGAGTCGCCGAAGTACGGCCCCGTCCCCGCGCCCTCCGAGATCACGGAGAACGACTGGGCAAGCAGCTGCCAGCGCTCCACGACGCGCCAGCCCAGCGTGACGTCGAGATGCAGTTCGTCCGGCGGCGGGCCGAAGCGCATCCGCTGGGCCAGCTGGACATCCAGGAAGGCGGCCTTTCCGAACATGGTGAAGGACAGGCCGTAGAGCAGACGGAGGTCGAGCTCGGGGTCCTCGTAGCCCACCGCTGCGGCGCTCTGGGAATTGCCCGTCCCAGGGAAGCGGCCGACAACCTGCGCCGAGATGACGCTCGACTCGTCCCGCCAAAGCCGCATGCGCGCGCCCACATCCTGATAGCCCGGCCCTGTGTAGGACGACGGGGACGGATCGCCGAACGAGACATAGAGGAATTGCGGGGCCGCGATCAGCGTCAGCCAATCGGTCGCGCCATATTCGAAGACGAGGGTGACCTCCACCTTGTCATAGGGCCGGCTGGCATAGAGATCATAGGACGGACCGAACTCGGTCGCGGAATAGGCGGCCGAGCTTTGCAGGATCACCTGCCCGTGCCCCTCCTCCTGCGTCCAGGCGCCGCCGAGGGCCGGCGCGGGAAGGGCGAGCAGCATCAAAGCGAGAAGCGCGCGCACAGGGCCGAACCCGGACCAATCGCAGGCGACTTTGCCGAGGCGGACTTTTGGGCGCGCGAACCCGCGGGCGGCAAGACATGCCCGCCCGGCCTCGATCCGGCGCTTGAGATAATCCCCCGTCCGCATGCCAGCCCCCATGCGGGTTGCAACTATACCTTAACGCAGCCCCGAGGGTATGCCTGACGTAAAGTGACCTTGCGTAAATTTCATCCAACCTTGTCTTGCCGCCCCATCGCGAACCCACCATATTGACGGCGAACGCACGGGCCCGGCCTCGGCCGGTCTTGGGCGTTTGAGATTTCTTCAAGGGGAACGACGATGTCCGATTATGATCGCAACGTCGCCGGGCGTTTCAACCCGTCGGTGGCACGCTCGCAGGCCGCGATCGACCAAGGGCTGCGGACGTACATGCTCAGCGTGTACAATTACATGGCGCTGGGCCTCGCCATCACGGGCGCGGCCGCGCTCGGCATTTACATGCTGTCCGTGACCACCGACCCGGCGTCGGCCGCCGGCCGCATTGCCGGCGGCATCATGCTGACGCAGTTCGGCTACGCGCTGTTCGTGAGCCCGCTGAAGTGGGTGGTGATGCTCGCGCCTCTGGCGGCGGTGTTCTTCCTGAGCTTCCGTATCGAGCGCATGAGCGTATCGGCCGCCCAGCTGACCTTCTGGGTCTATGCAGCGCTGGTGGGCGTCTCGCTGTCCACGATCTTCCTCGTGTACACCCACGAGAGCATCGTGCGGGTGTTCTTCATCACCGCCGCCTCGTTCGGCGCGCTGAGCCTCTATGGCTACACCACGCAGCGTGACCTCTCCGGCATGGGCTCCTTCCTGATGATGGGCCTGTTCGGCATCATCATCGCCTCGGTGGTGAACATCTTCCTCGGCTCCTCGATGCTTCAGTTCATCGTGTCGGTCGTGGGCGTGCTGGTGTTCGCGGGCCTCACCGCCTACGACACCCAGCGCATCAAGGAGATGTACTTCGCCGGCGACGACGTGGCCGTGGCGGGCAAGAAGGCCATCATGGGCGCGCTCGCGCTCTACCTGGACTTCATCAACCTGTTCATGATGCTGCTCCAGCTTTTCGGCGGCCGTAACAACGAGTGACGTCCCGCTGACGGAACGCACCGGAAACAAGAAGGCCCCGGCATTGCCGGGGCCTTTTTCGTTTCCGTCGGTGCTGAAGGAGGATCAGCCGCGGCCGATGAAGGGCATCTTGGTGGCCATCACCGTCATGAACTGCACGTTGGCGTCCAGCGGCAAGCTGGCCATATAGACCACGGCGCTCGCCACATGGGCGACGTCCATCACCGGCTCCACCTTGATAGAGAGGTCCGCCTGCGGCACGCCCGCCTTCATCTTCTGCGCCATGGGCGTATCCGCATTGCCGATGTCGATCTGCCCGCAGGCGATGTCATAGGCCCGCCCATCCAGCGACGTGGACTTGGTGAGCCCGGTGATGGCGTGCTTGGTGGAGGTGTAGGGCGCCGAGAACGGCCGGGGCGCCGTTGCCGAAATGGACCCGTTATTGATGATCCGCCCGCCGCGCGGCTCCTGCGCCTTCATCACGCGGAATGCCTCCTGGGTGCACAGGAAGGGGCCGGTGAGGTTGGTGGAGACCACCTGCTGCCACTGGGCGAAGGTGAGATCCTCCAGCGGGATCGCGGGGGCGCCGGTGCCGGCATTGTTGAACAGGAGGTCGAGGCGGCCGAACTTCTCCACGGTCGCGGCGAAGAGGGCGCGCACAGACTCGGGATCTGTCACATCGGTCGGAACGGCAAGGCTCGGCGCATCGCCCATGGCTGCCACGGTCTCTTCCAGAGCCTCCAGCCGGCGGCCTGCGAGGGCCACCGCATAGCCCGCCTCGGCCAGCGCCACCGCGACGGACCGCCCGACGCCCGAGCCGGCTCCGGTAACGATCGCGACCTTCCGTCCTGCCTTGCTCATGTGCTTCCTCCCGGTTCTTGGCCGGGCGGTTTTAAATCGTTTTGAAGCTGGACTACAAGGAGGATCAGATGGAGCGCGCGCCGGTCTCAGTCCGGCGCGCGGGCGGCGAGAGCGTCGAAATCGATGTAGTGGCCCGCGCGGTCGCGCTTGGAGGCGAGATAGCGGACATTTTCCGCGGTCGGACGGCCCAGCACGCGCTGGTCGGCGACCACCTCCAGCCCGGCCGCCTTCAGCGCCTCGATCTTCTGCGGGTTGTTGGTGAACACCCGCACGGCCGAAACGCCCAGCTGGCGGAGCATGGCGGCGGCGAAATCGAACCGGCGCTGGTCGAGATCGAAGCCGAGCGCGGCATCCGCGTCGTAAGTGTCATAGCCCTGCGCCTGCAGGGCATAGGCGCGCATCTTGTTGGAGATGCCGTTGCCGCGGCCTTCCTGATCCAGATAGAGCAGGATGCCGCCATCGCCCTGCGCCATGCGGCGGACGGTGTCGCGCAACTGGTCTCCGCAATCGCACTTCAGCGAACCGAACAGATCGCCGGTGAGGCACGCGGAATGCAGCCGCACCGCCACCGGCCGCGACAGGTCCGGACGCCCGACGATGATCGCCACCTGGTCGCGCAGGCCCTCGCCGCCGCGAAAGACGACGAACTCGGTTTCCGGCGCGCCTTCGAGCGGCACCGGCGCGCGGCCGACGATGGCGAGCCGGGCCACCTCTGCCGCCCGGAAGGCCATGATGTCGGCCGCATCCACGCGCGCGAGACCCGCAGCCATCTCCGCCGGGACGGAGCAGACGACAGCCGCGGGCAGCACCAGAGCCAATGAAAGCAGCTCAACCGCCGCGACATGGGCCAGGAGCGCGGGAGCGACCGGCGCATCGAGCCGGGCGTCGGGCTTGAGTGCGAGCTGCGCGACGCGTTCGGGGTCCAGGTGCGGCAAGGCGACGATGCCCGCCTGGGTCCGCGGGGATCCCATCCGGTTCAGCCGGGGCGCGGCCAGCACGAGGCAGGCATCGGCAGCACCGGCACCCTTGAGCACTCCGGCCATCTCCGCATCGAACGCCTCTGCCGCCACCATCACCACCGGGGCATCTCCGGCCGCGATCACAACGGCGCGAGCGGACCGCACCTCGGCAATGGCGCGCTCCACGGAAAGCCGCCCCGCGTCTGGCGCAAACCCAAGACCTTCAACGATGGACGCCATCTTGACCTCTCACAGCGGGAAACGCGGCCGGCCGGCGGCGCGAACGATCTGTCGTATCGGCAGGAGCGTAACAAACGGCATGATGACGCGTTCCTGATCGAACAGTCTGCTTACGCCGGGCGAGGACCGATGGATGACACGACCCTGCGGCTCCGGTCGCACAAGCGAGTGAGTGGATCACCGGTGCAGGAGAAGGAAGAGGCGGCCAATCTCCGCCCGCATGTCATCGCCCAGCTCGGACAGTCGCTGGACGGGCGCATCGCCACGACCTCGGGCGATTCGAAATATATCAACGGCCCCCACGCCCTCGATCACCTGCACGCCTTGCGGGCGTCGGTGGATGCGGTCGTGGTGGGGGTGGGAACGGTCTGCGCGGACGATCCGCTGCTGACGGTGCGCCGCATCGCCGGCGTCAGTCCGGCGCGGGTGGTGATCGATCCATCTGGCCGCGTCGCCCCCTCTGCGCGCTGCTTTGCCGAAGATGGCGCGCGCCGTCTTGTCTTGCGGAGGCGGACCGTCGTTGCCCCGGCGCTGCCGGACGGCGTCGAGGTGGTGCCGATGGACGACGCTCCCGCCTTCGATCCGTCTTCGGTCCTTCAGTCCCTCGTGCAGCGCGGGTTCAGGCGCATCCTCGTGGAAGGGGGCCCGACGACGCTCTCGGCATTCCTCGAAGCCGATCTCGTGGACCAGCTTCACGTTTTCGTGTCCCCGGTCATCCTTGGAGCCGGCCGCATCGGCTTGTCCCGAAAGGCATGCGACACTCTGGCTCAAGCGCTGCGCCCGAAGGCGCAGGTGCACGTGTTCGCAGACGGCGACGTCCTGTTCCGGTGCGACCTGCGGGAAAGTGCCCGTCGTGCCGGAACCACGGATTCGACGTCGCATCTGGAGGCTAGCCCGACCGATGACCAACCCGTCGCATCTCGAGCCCTACGCGCCGCCGGCTAGGCGGATCCACTGGATCATGGCGATCCTCGTGATCCTGGTGATCCCGCTGGGATTCGCCATGATGAACATGGATTCCGGCCCTACTCAGGACCGCCTGTTCGATCTCCACCGCTCCATCGGCTTCACCATCCTCTGCCTCGCGGTGATCCGCGTTCTGGTGCGCATCCTCAATCCGCCGCCCGCGCCGCCGGAAAGCATGCCGAAGGCGCTCTGGATTGTCGCCAATACGGTGCACTACGCGCTCTATGTGCTGATCTTCGTGATGCCCGTGCTGGGGTGGTTGGCCTCCAACGCCTTCGGCAGCGCGGTGAGCATCTTCGGTCTGTTCACGCTGCCCAACATCGTCGCCAAGAACGACGCCCTCGCCGATCTCTTCGGCAACTGGCATGCGCGCCTCGGCTTCGTCATGACCGCGCTCGTGATCATGCACGCGGGGGCGGGCCTTTGGCATGGCGTCATCCGCCGCGACGGGGTGCTCTCGCGCATGTGGCCGGGCCTGTCGCGCTGATCGAGAAGCCGAGGCGGCGGCTTTCGTTAACGATCGGCCATCCCAAAAAACCGTTCGGTTTCCGGCCGCTGTTTCCGTTGACATGCCGGCGAAGCACTCCTACCTCTTTAGGTAGCCGGCCGGTTTGCAATGCATGAGACGGTCCCTCGCGGGACCGTTCATAGGGGATCAAATCGCATGGCCCTACGCGTGTCCGGAAAGAATCTCGACGTCGGCGAAGCTCTTCGCCAGCGTTTGACCGAGCGGGTCTCGGAAGTCCTCGGCAAATACTTCGACGGTGGATGGTCAGGGCACGTCACCGTCACCAGGGACGGCTCCGGCTACCGCTCCGAATGCATGCTTCATCTTGATTCGGGCGTGAACCTCCAGGCGCACGGCAATGCGCAGGATCCCAATGCCTGCGCCGACGTGGCGGTCGAGAAGATCGAGAAGCGCCTCCGCCGCTACAAGCAGCGCCTCAAGGATCGTCACGGGCATGGCAACGGCAACGGAGCCGAGCATGCCGCCCAGAGCTACATTCTCAGCGCCGCGCCCGAGACCGAGACCGAAGAGGAATTGGTTGGCTGGAGCCCGACCGTGGTGGCGGAACAGGTGACGCGCCTGCGCACCCTCTCGGTGGCGGACGCCGTCGTGGAGCTCGACATCACCGGCGCTCCCGTTGTCGTCTTCCGCCACGCGGGCCATGGACGGGTCAGCGTCGTCTACCGCCGGCCCGACGGCCATGTGGGGTGGATCGACCCAGGCTCCGAGGAACTGCACTAGATCACGCGCGGGGGGCCTGCTCGCAGGCTCCCCGATGCGTGTCGAGGATCATGGAAGTCGAGCCCGGGCGGGAACGGTGCCCTCACGGGTCATGGCAATGCCGGGGGGCAGATGCTGAAAGCCGTACCGGAGCCCTGCGAAGCGGGCGGCCGGGACGCTTCGGAACAGCGCCGACCCGCCCAACGAATCTCTGCGCCTACCGCCCCGGCTTGAGCCGGAGCCTGGTTAACGCTAGATGGAGGCCGCATGAAGACCTCCGGGAGGGGCAACCCTCCCGCGTTTTGAATGGGGACGGAGCAATGCATCGGCGCTTTGGGGGCGCCGCCGCCTTTGACCCGTTCCTTGCGTCCGCCGCTTTACCGAGCCTCGGCCGCTCGCCCCAGGGACCTGATCGATGCCGCTCGCCGACCTCCTTGCCCCGGACGCAGTGTTTCCGATGCTGCGGGCGAGCAGCAAGAAACAGGCCCTGCAGGAACTCTCCCACCATGCGGCCCTCCTGATGGGCCGCGACCAGCGGGACATCTTCGACACCCTCCTGCAGCGCGAGCGCCTCGGATCGACAGGCGTCGGCAACGGCATCGCCATCCCGCACGGCAAGCTGCCCGGCCTCACCAAGCTTTTCGGCCTGTTCGCGCGGCTGGAGAAGCCCATCGATTTCGAATCGCTGGACGGTGCGCCGGTAGACCTCGTGTTCCTGCTTCTGGCCCCGGAAGCAGCCGGCGCGGATCACCTGAAGGCGCTGGCGCGGGTGGCGCGCATGCTGCGGGATCCGGATGTTGTGGAAAAGCTCCGCGCCACACGCGATGCCACCGCGATGCACACGCTGCTGACCGCCGCCTCGGCGTCCAACGCCGCCTGAGCCAGGACGGCAAACAAAAACCGGGCCGTCGCCGGCCCGGCTGAAAAATACTGAACTCTTAGGCTGCTGCTACCCGGCGCCACGCCGTCAGTGGACGCTGACGGTCACCAGTTCGTGCTGCATGGCATTGGCCAGCGCGGCCTCGCGGCTGTCGGTCAGCATGATCGGCGTGCCATCAGCGGCGTGCAGCGTGAACAGCGTCATGCCGGGCGCGATCTCGGGCGCCTGCGGAAACAAGGACGGCACGTCCTCGGACTTGATGCTGCGCACATAGGCGATCTCGCCGCCGCCCAGGACAGCCAGAGCCTCCGGGGTGATATCCGCCAGGGCTTCGTGTTCGGTATCGTGGGTCATCAATCTACTCCTCTACTCCTGGCAAATCCGGCATCCCTCCCCTTCAGGAGCGGGAGACGATGTCGATTCGCTTGGCGTGGCGGGCCGGCTCGGGGCGAACCAGATCCACGGACAGGAGGCCGTGCTTCAATTCGGCACCCAGCACATTCATGCCTTCTGCAAGCACGAAGGTGCGCTGGAACTGCCGGGCGGCGATCCCCCGGTGCAGGAAAATCCGGCCCTGTCCATCCTCGACCTGACGGCCCCGAATGGTCAGTTCCTTCTCCTCCAGCACGACCTCGAGCTGCTCCGCCGTGAAGCCCGCCACCGCCAGGGTGATCCTGAGGCGCAGCGGCTCACCGGCGGCTTCGATCCTCTCCACATTGTAGGGAGGATACCCGTCCGCGCTCTTGGCCACCCGGTCGAGCGCCCGCTCGACCTCGTCGAACCCCAGGAGAAAGGGGGACGACAGGGAAGACATCCGCGACATCGG
The DNA here is from genome assembly GCF_012932745.1 of Xanthobacter sp. SG618. Taxonomy (NCBI): domain Bacteria; kingdom Pseudomonadati; phylum Pseudomonadota; class Alphaproteobacteria; order Hyphomicrobiales; family Xanthobacteraceae; genus Xanthobacter; species Xanthobacter sp. SG618. Next base: position 101,195 of record NZ_JABBHL010000005.1, read on the forward strand.
CCAAAGCCCTCGTCAAGCGACTTTGCATTGCCGGGCATGCACCTATCCGGCCATGCCCGCCGGGACCCTTGCGGCATCCCGACGAGTTGCATATGGGGGCCACCCCCTCCCCCCGCAAGGCTCGATGCCGAGGCGAACTCAGGCGGCGCGGCGCGGGCCCACGGCCTGGCGTGGCGCGAAGCTGTCGGCGTCGGCGGCGCGCCACTCGGCGGCATAGGGCGTCTCGTCCGGCGCATCCAGAAGGGCACCGGCGGGCAGGAAGGTATAGATGCGGTCGAGCGCCTTCACCTCGATGGGGCTCACCCGGTGCCAGACGTGGTGGGGCAACAAGTCGCCGGGATGCTCCAGCCCCGCCGCGGCCACCAGTTCCGCGAGCGCATGAACGCTGTGGCGATGGAAATTCGCCACCCGCTCGGCCTTCTCGTCCACCACGAGACCGCGCTGCAGGTGGGGATCGTTGGTGGTCACGCCCGTCGGGCAGGTGCCGGTGTGGCAGCGCATGGACATGACGCAGCCGAGCGAGAACATGAAGGCGCGGGCCGCATTGCACCAGTCGGCGCCGATGGCCATGTTCGCCGCCATGGAGAAGCCGGACGTGACCTTGCCCGAGGCGGCGAGGCGCACTTCATGCCGGAGCCCGGTGCCCACCAGCGCGTTCCGCATCAGGATCAGGCCCTCGCGGAGCGGCATTCCGAGATGGTCGGCGAGCTCGTGGGGCGCTGCGCCGGTGCCGCCCTCCGCCCCGTCCACCACGACGAAATCGGGCTGGATGCCGGTCTTCACCATGGCCTTGGCGAGAGCGAACACCTCGCTCGGATGGCCGACGCACAGCTTGATGCCCACCGGCTTGCCGCCAGACAGCTCCCGCAGCTGCGCGACGAATTCCATCATCTGCGCCGGCGTCGAAAAGGCGGAGTGACGCGACGGCGAGATGCAGTCTTCGCCGAGGGGAATCCCGCGGATTTCGGCGATCTCCGGCGTCACCTTGGCGGCCGGCAGCACGCCGCCATGGCCGGGCTTGGCACCCTGGGAGAGCTTGATCTCCACCATCTTCACCTGGGGGTCGGTCGCGCGTTCGGCAAAGCGCTCGGGCGAGAAGGTGCCGTCGCGGTTGCGGGCGCCGAAATAGCCGGAGCCCAGCTCCCACACGATGTCGCCGCCATGCATGCGGTGATAGGGCGAGAGGCCGCCCTCGCCGGTATCGTGATAGCAGCCGGCGGTCTTCGCCCCGAGGTTCAGCGCCTCGATGGCGTTTCGTCCCAGCGAGCCGAAGCTCATGGCGGAGACGTTAAGAACCGAGGCGGAGTAAGGCTTTGCGCAGGCGCTGCCGCCCACCGTCACCCGGAATGGCTCGTGCGCCACAGGCGCCGGGGCGAGGGAATGGGTCATCCACTCATATTCCGCCGCATAGGTGTCGAGCTGGGTGCCGAAGGGCTGGCGGTCCTCTTCATTCTTCGCGCGGGCGTAGACGATGGAGCGGTCTTCGCGGTTGTAGGGCCGCTCGGACTGGTCGTCCTCCATCAGATATTGCCGCAGATAGGGGCGCATCGCCTCGAAGATCCAGCGCACCGAGCCGATCACCGGATAGTTGCGCAGGAGCGAGTGCTCGGACTGGGTGACGTCGAAAATCCCAACCAGAACAAGGGGAAAGAGCACGCAGAAGACGATGAGCCAGGCCTGGTGGGAGGCGAAGGAGAGCAGAAGGCTGACGAGCGCGATCACCGTCACGACGATGAACACGCTCCACCGCCGCAGCAACCCGCGGGTGCTGGAGGACATGAACAGGCCATCCGCACCGCCTTCGGGCTGGGGAGCGGACTTGTATTCGGGCTTGGTGGCGACGGGCATGGGGCGGTCTCCTTCGCCGCCAAGCTAGTCGATTTGGCGCCGGAGGGGAGCACCGGCGCAATAAAAAAGGCGCGTCAAATCAAGGGCATGAATGTGCGCTGCGGCATGAGCGATCCGCCCTCTGCCGCACTGCACGCGTCTCAGGCCGGGGCGTCGGCGTGGCTGGCGAAAACGTCTGCGAGGGCGCGCAGGCGCACGATCTGGTCGGGCAGTTCGCGCCAGTAGCGGCGGTTCAGCTCCAGGTTCACGATCGTTCCGGTGGGGAAGGCGCAGCGGCGGGCGACGAGGGCCCAGTCGATGCCGCCCCATCCGAGGGGGAGGTGCAGGTCGCCCTCGCCGAGGCCGGCCCGCTCCGCATCGTCGATGGCCCAGCTTTCCTGAGGCCTGCCAAAGCTTTCGTGGACATGGACATGGCGCGCGAAGGGGGCGAGGGCGGCGATCTCGGCGGCGAAATCCACCCGCGCGTCGGTGGCGCGCAGCAGGGCGTGGCTGACGTCCAGCGTGGCGCGGACGTGGGGGTGATCGATGGCGTCCAGCTCGCCGGCGAGGCGCGAGGGCAGCGCCGTCTCGCGCATGGTCTCGTAGCGGAAGATGTTTTCAACGCAAAGGGTTACGCCTGCCGCGCCGGCCTTGTCGCCAGCCCGCAGCAGGGCATGGCGCTGCCGCTCATAGGCCATGGCCACATCGTCGTCGCCCCGGACGCAGCCGGAGTGGAGGACGAGGTGGGGGGCGGCAAGGCTGCCGGCTATGTGGATCATGGCGTCCAGCAGCGCCTCGTGACGGGGCAGGCGCTCCTTGGGGCCCATGAGATTGATGGCCAGCGGCCCGTGCACGGTATAGCCGAAGGGGCGGTCGCGGGTGGCGGCGACCAGCCGGTCGAGGCGATCCTGCAGCACCCGGCCGTCCACCACCAGCGTCCAGCTGAAGGCGGGAAGCTCAACGAAATCAACGCCCAGGCGCTCGGCCTCATCGAGGGCGGCGGGCAGATCGTCGAATTCCGGCGACGTGGTGCGCACGGAATATCCGATACCCCGGATGGCGGGAAAAGGCGTGCGGGCGTCCATGGGCGATGCTCCCTCGGGGATTTTTCGCCTCAGGCTAGCGAAGAGAGGTGAGATGCCTGTGACAGCCGGCCGGCTCGGCCCACACTACAGGAGAATCGCCAAGGTTCAGCATCGATTCAGTGGGGGTATCGGTGCCATCAGGCACTGTCAGCTGCTGACACTCCCTCAGATACCACTTTCATCGTCGAGCGCGGTCGCGATCCCGGCATCTTCCCCCGTGGCGAAGATGGTGGCGAGGAATGCGTCGAGCCAGGTCACAACCGCGCCGTCATGAAGCGCCCATCCGGCGAGGTGTGCGTCCCCCGGCTGGGCGCCCTTCCGGCTGAAGCGGTGGGCGCCGCGCTCGATCCAGGTCACCATCATCTCCCGGGTCACCTCGGGATGGAACTGGACGCCCCAGGCGGCCCCCGCCCGGAAGGCCTGATTGGGGAAGACGGTGCCGGTGGCGAGCAGGTCGGCGCCGGGGGGCACGTCGAAGCCCTCGGTGTGCCAGTGATAGACATGGCTGGGCCACGGCATCAGCGCGGCGCCGGCCTCGGTGGCGCGGAGCGGGTAATAGCCCATCTCGCAGATGCCCTCGGCGTGGGGCGCCACCTGCCCGCCCAGCGCCCGGGCCATGATCTGGGCGCCGAGGCAGATGCCGAGGGTGGGCAGCTCCGCCGCCAGCGCCCGCTCCATCAGACGGGTTTCGGCGCGGATGAAGTCGCTCTCGTCATTGGCGCTCATGGGGCCGCCGAAGACGAGGAGGCCGGCATGGCCCGCGAAGGTGTCCGGCAGCGGATCGCCCAGCGCCGGACGGCGGACGTCGAGCTGGAAGCCGCGCGCCTTCAGGCGCTCGCCCACGCGGCCGGGGGTGGAGCGCTCCTGATGGAGCACGACCAGCAGCGTGCCCGGGCCCTGTTCCGGAGGTTGGTCCACGGCGGGCGCGCCTCAGACCGGCGTGTCGCCGCCTTCGGTCTCCTCGCGCACCTCGCGACGGATGCGGATGCGGTCGCGGGAGCCGACATTCAGAAGCTCGGCGGCGCGCCAGACGAGATTGTCCTCGAACTCGGAGAGGCCGCCGTCCGCATAGGCCACCTCGAACATCATCTCGACGATGCGCAGGCGCCCTTCCTCATCCAGCGCCCGGTTAAGCACGCTGGTGAAGGCGTAGAGGTCCACCGCCTCGGCGTCCTTGGCGATGGCCAGCTCCACCAGTTGCTCGGTCTCGGCCTCGTCGAGGGCGAAGCGGCCGGCGAGGATGGTCTTGAGCACGTCCCGCTCTTCCGGCGTCACCGCCCCGTCGATGGACATGACGTGAACCAGCAGCGCCGCGGCGGCGAGGCGATAGTCGCTCTCGTCAAAGGCGGCGGCCTCGCGATGGCCCCCGGTGATGTCGGAGATGAAGTCGGAGAGGGTGCGGAACATGCCTCTGTTTCCTGGCTCGGGGCTCCTTTCGCCTGTGCCATGCCGACCGTCATGGTGCAAGGGAGGAGAATGGCCCGATGCGGCGGAAGGCCCTCACGAACCCGGAAACAGCTCCAGGTGTGTCTCCGCGGTTCAGCCGAAACAGAGGGCGCGACAGATGTAACCCGGCACCTGCTGCTGCGCCGCGCGGATCGCGGCCGTGAGGCGGACGGTGTCTAAGGCGGGCGCGATGGACGTCGCGACACGGTGGGCGGACGGCTCCGCCGCAACGGCGCCGGAGCCGGTTCTGCGGGTGCTATTCCGCAGGCGTCTTGGACACCGCCGCGCGGGCCTTGGCCTCGGCCTTCTCGGCGGCGGCCCGCTCCTTGCCGGCGATGCGCAGGCCCAGTTCGCGGGCGCCGAGCAGGGTCAAGGCGAAGGCGAAGGGCACGATGTAGTAGAACAGCCGGAACACCAGCAGCGCGCCCAGAAGCTCGGCCTTGTCGAACTGCGGCAGCGCCACGAGCAGCGCCGCATCGAACACGCCGAGCCCGCCCGGCGCGTGGCTGGCGAAGCCGAGCAGGGTGGCGGTGACGAAGATGACCGCGAGGCTGATGGGGTCGATATAGGGCGAGGCCGGCATCAGCATGTACATGGCGGCGGCGCACAGGCTGAGGTCGAGGATGCCGATGCCCACCTGCAGCAGCGTGGTGGGGCCGCGCGGCAGCGTGACGAACCAGCTCGAGCGGCCGATGGTGCGCGGGGCCAGCGACACCCAGGTGATGTAGGCCACCAGCGCGCACAAGGCGCCGACGCCGATCAGCCGGTTCACGAAGGGCGGCAGCTGGTCCACGGCGGTCGCCGCCTCGGGATGCAGCGTGATGCCGAGGCCGAGCACGGCGATGTTGCCGAGCCAGAACGTGAGGCCCGCCACGAAGCAGATCTTCGCCACGTCGATGGCGCCGAGACCCCAGGCCGAATAGATGCGGTAGCGCACCGAGCCGCCGGTGAAGACGGTGAAGCCCACATTGTGCCCCACCGAATAGGAGCAGAAGCCGGCCAGCGCCGCCGTGCGGTAGGGCACGTGGCCCTTGCCAATGGTGCGCAGGGCGAACCAGTCATAGAAGGTGAGCGTCAGATAGGCGCCGGCCACCAGGAAGAAGGCGATGGCCACGTCGCGCGGGTTCTTCTCGCGCAGGGCATCCAGCACATCCGACCATTTGAGGTTGTGCAACATCCGGTAGAGCACGACGGCCGCGAAGCCGATCACGATCAGGCTCAGGATGAAGCCAAGGCCGTGCAGGCCCACCCGCTCCTTGAAGAACGTCGATACTCTCACCGCGAAAGTGCGCGTACCCATATCGTCACCGTTCCCCCCGCCCGCGACGACCTCGGACGCCCCTGTTGTAGTTTGCTCCCCTGCCCTATGGGGAGCGTTTTTTTGCGGAGCGTCGTTCGAAGCCAGGCCGTCTTGGGGTTCGTGATACACTGTAAGCCCTGCCTAAGGCTGGGATCGGACTGGCCGCCGGTGCCGGAGCGGATGCTCAGAGCTTCACCGGATAGCCGATCTCCACCGTCCGGGCGCGCGGTAGGCCGAACCGGTCGACCGAACGCTCGGCATTGCGCGCGAGGAACGCGAAGACGTGGGCGACCACGTCCCTCAGCTTGATGACCTCGTCGGGCGGGATGATCCGCTCGTGGCCGATCACGTAGATCGCCGCATCCGGATCGATGCCCCGCGCGCTCAGCGCCGGACCCAGCACAGACGGCACGTCGATCTGCTGCATGTAGCCGAAGCGCAGATCGACCCGCACGAACCCCTCGTTGAGGGTGGTCACCTTGACCCGGTCCTCCACCGACACCCTGGGGCGGGCGGCGATCCAGACCGAGACGATCACGGCCTTCTCGAACCGGACCTTCAGCAGGTCTGCCATTCGGGAAAGGGCCACAGGCGTCATCGCACCTGCACGAGACAGAAAGATGGCAGTGCGCGGCGCCTCGACATCGTTCACCCGGTCCTTGCGGGCGACGAAATTGTCCAGAGGCTCGGTAAAGCGCACCTGCTGGGCCACCACCGCCTCGAGGCCGCGGCGCCAGCTGACCATCACGAAGATGATGACGGCGGCAATCGAGAGCGGCAGCCAGCCGCCGTCATGGATCTTGGTCATGTTGGCGGAGGCGAAGGCGAAATCCACCGTCAGCAGGCCGGCGGCCATGGCCCACACCGCGAAGGAGGGCCAGCCCCACGCCCGCTTCACCTGGGCGATGAACAGGATGGAGGTGGTCACCATGGCGAACGCCACCGCGATGCCGTAGGCCGAGGCAAGTTTCTCGGACGCCTCGAAGCCCAGCACCACGGCGATGCAGGCGATCATCAGCAGCCAGTTCAGCCGGCCCACATAGATGTGCTGCTCATTGTGCTCGGAGGTGTAGCGGATGCGCATGGGCGGCAGGTAGCCCAGCTCGATGGCCTGCTTCGCCAGCGAGAACACGCCGGTGATGATGGATTGCGAGGCAATCACCGTGGCCGCCGTGGCGAGGAACAGCAGCGGCACGTCGAACATGTCGGGGCAGAGGTCGTAGAAGGGATTGCGGACCGCGCTCGGGTCCACCAGCAGGATCGCGCCCTGGCCGAAATAGTTGAGCAGCAGCGCCGGCATGGCCACGAACAGCCAGGCCCGCGCGATCACCGGCCGGCCGAAATGGCCGAGGTCCGCATAGAGCGCCTCGCCGCCCGTCACCGCCAGGAAGCAGGCGCCGAGGATGACGCCGGCGAGCCCGGGATGCTGGACCATCAGCATGATGCCGTGGCGCGGATCGAGGCCCGCAATCACCTGCGGCGCCTGCAGGATGCCGTAGACGCCGAGCGCGGCCAGCGAGCCGAACCACAGCAGCATCACCGGGCCGAAGAAGGAGGCGATGCGCTCGGTGCCGAGGCGCTGGGAGAAGAAGATGGCGAGCAGCACCAGGCAGGTGAGCGCCACCACCCAGTGCTCCAGTTCCGGCGAGATGACCTGGAGACCCTCGATGGCGGAGAGCACGGAGATGGCCGGGGTGAGCACGCCGTCGCCGATGAGCATGGCCGCGCCGAGAAGGCCGGCCGCAAGCAGATACCATCTCAGCCCGATGGCGCTGCGATGGAGATCGAGCAGCGTCACGAGGGCAAGGATGCCGCCTTCGCCGTCATTGTCCGCCCGCAGCACCAGCATCACGTATTTCACCGTGACGGAAAGGATGATGCTCCAGGTGATGAGGGATAGCAGGCCGAGCACGTCGGCGCCGATGAAATTGGTGCCGCCCACCGCCAGCACGCCCTGCTTGAGGGCGTAGAGGGGGCTGGTGCCGATGTCGCCGAAGACGACGCCGAGGGCGCCGATCTCCGCAGCGAACGGCAGGGTGCGCGAACGGTCGCGGGAAAAGCTCGTGGACATGAAGGGCGGCTGCCTCTCAGCCGGGCGCGAACGTCAGGGGTGAGCGTGACGAACCGCGACCGGCGCTCCGGCCGGCGGGAGAATGGGCATCGCAGTCGGATGCATCGCGCAGGAAGGCGCCTCGCGAGCGTCGCACGTAACCGTCCAAGGCCAAGCCCCCGCAACCAGCCCCCGCACATGCCCCGCTGCAGGTCTCCGCCCCGATCGTCCCGAGGCCCGAACCCGCCCCCGCTCGGCGCCGGAAGCCTTCGCCCCGGAGCGCGGTATGCCCCGGATCGATCCGTTCCGACACCCCGCCGCATGGCGATCACGGAACCGGCTTCCCCGCGCGTTGCGGGTCCCCAACACCTATCCCCGTTCGCAGGTGAACACAATGCGGTGCCACACGGACCCTGTGCGAGGCCCGAAAACGCAGAACGCCGGCCACTCGGGCCGGCGTTCACGGGACTGGGACGGCGGCGCGCCGCGATCAGTAGCGGTAGTGCTCGGGCTTGAACGGGCCCTGCTGCGCCACGCCGATATAGGCGGACTGCTGATCGGTGAGGCGGGTGAGCTTCACGCCGATCTTGTCGAGGTGGAGCGCCGCCACCTTCTCGTCCAGCGCCTTCGGCAGGGTGTAGACCTTCTTGTCGTAGTGACCGGGCTTGGTGAACAGCTCGATCTGCGCCAGCGTCTGGTTGGTGAAGGACGCCGACATCACGAAGCTCGGATGGCCGGTGGCGTTGCCGAGGTTCACGAGGCGCCCCTCGGACAGGAGGATGATGCGCTTGCCGTCGGCGAACTCGACCTCGTCCACCTGCGGCTTCACATTGTGCCACTTGAAGTTCTTCAGCGCGGCGACCTGGATCTCGCTGTCGAAGTGGCCGATGTTGCACACGATGGCGCGATCCTTCATGGCGCGCATGTGCTCCACGGTGATGACGTCCACGTTGCCGGTGGCGGTCACGAAGATGTCGGCGCGGGGCGCCGCCTCTTCCATGGTGACGACCTCATAGCCTTCCATCGCCGCCTGCAGGGCGCAGATGGGATCGACCTCGGACACCATCACGCGGCAGCCGGCATTGCGCAGCGAGGCGGCCGAACCCTTGCCCACGTCGCCGAAGCCCGCGACCATGGCCACCTTGCCGGCCATCATCACGTCGGTGCCGCGGCGGATGCCGTCCACCAGCGATTCACGGCAGCCGTACAGGTTGTCGAACTTCGACTTGGTGACGCTGTCGTTCACGTTGATGGCGGGCCACAGCAGCGTGCCCTTCTTCTGCATCTCGTAGAGGCGATGCACGCCCGTGGTGGTCTCCTCGGTCACGCCCTGGATGTTCTTGGCGAGCTGCGAGTACCAGCCGGGCTTGTGCTTGAGGCGGCGCTTGATGGCGGCGAAGAGGACTTCCTCCTCCTCGTTGGTGGCGCCGTCGAGGAAGGCAGTGTCGCCCTCTTCCGCACGCTTGCCGAGGTGGACGAGCAGCGTCGCGTCGCCGCCGTCGTCGAGGATCATGTTCGGGGTGCCGCCGTCGGCCCACTCGAAGATGCGGTGGGTGTACTCCCAGTATTCCTCCAGCGTCTCGCCCTTGATGGCGAAGACCGGGGTGCCAGCGGCCGCGATGGCGGCGGCGGCGTGATCCTGGGTGGAGTAGATGTTGCACGAGGCCCAGCGCACGTCGGCGCCCAGCGCCTTCAGCGTCTCGATGAGCACGCCGGTCTGGATGGTCATGTGCAGGGAGCCGGCGATGCGGGCGCCCTTGAGCGGCTGCGAGGGACCGTATTCCGCGCGGGTGGCCATCAGGCCGGGCATCTCGATCTCGGCGATGTCCAGTTCCTTGCGGCCCCAGTCCGCGAGGTTGATGTCCTTCACCACGTAATCGTTGCTCATGGATCGCTCCGCTTGAGATCGGCTCAGGGCGGCACACTACGGGCCGCCAATCGTGGCCCGCCCAATAGCATGGCGGGCCGGAGCGGGCAATAAGGATATAAAGAAATGCTTATATGACCCATGTGCGACGCTGCGCAAAGCGGCGCCGTACAACGGCCCGCAAGTCGGCGTGCGGTGGAGGCATAGTCGTCGCGCAAGTCGCGGCCCCGTACCGCCGAAGGTAAGGTTGGCGACACGCGCGCTTTGATTCCGACAAAAAATGTGATATACGTGACTTTACAGTCGATTGCTTCCACCACCAGCCACATCGCGCCCGCAATGTGTTCGCGCATATCCTGGGCGCATTCTCGGGAACAAAGGGGCGAGAATATTGTGCCGGCCGACTTCCTGCGGCGCGGCGACTGGCTGTCTGTGCATCGTCTGGCAGAGCGGGGTGGCGGGCGTTCCGGCCGCGACCCATATCCGCAGCTGAAGGTGTGCGCCGTACCGGGACCGGACCGGCCGGCTTGCGCATCAACAGGTTCGGCCCCGGTTTTCCAGGGCCGGATCAGGAGTGTCAAGAGCATGTCGGCAAAGAAGAACGCGCAGGCCCGTCTCGGCTTCAAGACGGGCGAGCACATTGTTTACCCGTCCCATGGTGTTGGCCGTATCATGGCCATCGAGGAACAGGAAGTCGCCGGTTTCAAGCTCGAACTCTTCGTGATCTCGTTTGAAAAAGACAAGATGACGCTGCGGGTGCCCCTCGCCAAGATCGCCAGCGTCGGCATGCGCAAGCTCTCCGAGACCAACATCGTCGAGAAGTCGCTCGAGACCCTGCAGGGTCGCGCCCGCGTCAAGCGCACCATGTGGAGCCGCCGCGCGCAGGAATACGAAGCCAAGATCAATTCCGGCGACCTCGTCGCCATTTCCGAGGTGGTGCGCGACCTCTACCGCTCCGAGGCCCAGCCCGAGCAGTCCTATTCCGAGCGCCAGCTCTACGAAGCCGCCCTCGACCGCATGGCCCGCGAGCTGTCGGCGGTGCAGAACATCACCGAGACCGAGGCCGTGAAGCTCATCGAGCAGAACCTGCTCAAGGGCCCGCGCCGCGGCGCCGCCAAGGTGGCGGACGAAGCCGATCTCGACCAGGACATGGAAGCCGACGAGGCTGCCTGAGCCTCCAGACCTCAAAGTTTTACACGGCGAGCGACAGGAACCCGGCTTCGGCCGGGTTCTTTTTTTTAAAGATGACGCACCCGGCTTCGGCCGGGTTTTGTGCGCACGACTGCCCTTGGGGACGTCCGCGCCCTGCACCTGCCCGGATCAAGTTTTCGCGCAGGCAGCCCGGTGGGGTGTACGCGGCCTGCCGGCACGCTATGATGGCAGTGCTGAGCAGGCGGGGGCGCCGGCATGGAGAGGTCTCATGCTCCCCCAAAGTCCGCTCCCCAAAGCCCGCGATCGGCAACATCCCAAGCAAGATCAAGAAGCCCCGCCGGGGTCCGGCGCGCCAGCACCTGCGGGCGCGAAGGCCGGGCTGCGAGCGCGGCACCGAGCAAGGAGGTCAAGTTGACGTCAAGACCCAGCAGCGGCGCGATCTGCGTCGGGCTGTGACCCGTGCGGCGCCGCGGGCCCTGCCCGCCGGCGCAGCCGAAGCTCCCCGGCTGTCGTCTTCCCCGGACGGCAGCCGGATTCATGTCAGGACCAGGCCAACAACCTTGCCCCGGCCCAAGGGCTTCCGGCCTCAGCGCAATTCCAGCGCGATCTCCCACACATGCGGCCAGCACTTGCCGGTGACCAGCAGATGGCCGGTGGCCTTGTCGAAGGCGATGCCGTTCAGCACGTAGGGATAGACGAGCTTCGCCGGATCCGGATTGAGGCCGGACAGGTCGATCCAGCCGAGCATCCGGCCGTCCACGGGATCGATGATGGCGATGAAATGGCTCTGCCAGACATTGGCGTAGAGCTTGCCGTCCGCATATTCCAGCTCGTTGAGGAAGCCCAGCGGCGCCACCGCGTCAGAGACGAAGATGGTGCGCACCTGCTCGAACGTGGCCGGATCTCGGAAGACGATGGAGGACGAGCCGTTGCTGGTGATGAGGTGGGTGCCGTTATGGGTCATCCCCCACCCCTGCTCGGTATAGCGGAAGGCACCGATCTGCTCGAACGTCCTGCGGTCGTAGACGTAGGCGTGATTGTCCAGATAAGTGAGCTGGTAGATGCGCTCGCCCATCACCGTCACGCCTTCGCCGAAGACGTTGGGGTCCAGCGCCCGCTCGCGCAGCACCCGGCCGCTCGCCAGATCCCACTCGATCAGGCGGGAGCGGCCGTAGAGGCCGGTGCCCTCATAGATGCTGCCGCCCTCCAGCACGAAGCCTTCCGTATAGGACGAGGTATCGTGCGGATGCACCTTGACCACGCGGTAGCGGTAGACCGGGATGGCACTCTGCCCCAGCACGCGCTCTGAGGTGAGCTGGACCGGGCCGTGGGTGGGGGGCTCGCCGGTGTGGGACTGCTCCCCCGCTGCACGGGCGCGGCCGGCGGCCAGAGCCGTCAGGCCGAGCCCGGCGAGGCCCTTCATGAGCGAACGCCGCCCGATCGCCCCGCGCCCGACCATCCCCCGCCCGATCATCGGCGCCGCTCCCCATTGCTGGTATCGGCGGCATGGTCGTCGCGCGCCGCGCCGGGCGTCAAGCTCAAGCTGTCAGGCGCCCGCCGCCCCGCCGTCCGCGCGCGGATCGTGGGCGCCTTCGAGCTGCCCGCTGGTGTGGATCACCACGCCGCCAGCATGGCCCATGGTGTCGGAATAGGCTTCCGGCAGCACCACCAGTTCGTGACCCACCGACAGCAGGCGGTCGACGATATTGCCGTCGAAGCGCGATTCCAGCTTCAGATTGGTCTCCTGGTCGCCCCAGGTGCGGCCCAAGAGCCAGCGCGGCCGGGCGATGGCCTCGCCCAGCGGCACGCCGAACATGGCGTGGCGGGTGAACACCGCAGCCTGCGTCTGCGGCTGGCCCTCTCCGCCCATGGTGCCATAAGCGAGGATGCGCCCGTCGGCGAGTTCCGCGAGGGCGGGGTTGAGGGTGTGGAACGGCCGCCGGCCGGGCATCAGCGGGTTCAGCGACTTGCGGTCGAGGGCGAAGCTGACGCCGCGGTTCTGCATCAGCACGCCGGTAGACGGCAGCACGCAGCCCGAGCCGAACTCGAAATAGATGGACTGGATGTAGGAGACCGCCAGTCCAGAGGCGTCGGCGGCGCCCATCCAGATGGTATCGCCGGGCTTCGCCTCGTGCGGCCAGGCCAGCGCCCGCCCCATGTCGATCTTCGCCGCCCGCTGCGCCACCGCCTTGGGTTCGAGGAAGGAGGCGGGGTCGTAGGGCAGGTGCTCGGGATCGCACACCACCTGCTGGCGCACCAGGAAGGCGCGCTTGGTGGCCTCCACCAAGCCATGGATGTGCTCGAACGTCTCCGCCCGCGCCACCTTGAGCTGGTCGAACAGGCCGAGGATGAGGAGGGAGGCGAGGCCCTGCGTCGGCGGCGGGGCGTTGAACAGGCGGGCGCCGCCGATCTTCATCTCCAGCGGCGGGCGCTCGCGGGCGGTATAGCGCTCGAGATCGGCGCGGGTGACCGGGCTGCCGATGCGTTCGAGGTCCGATGCCATCTCGCGGCCCACGTCGCCCCGGTAGAAATCGGCGAGGCCGGCGGCGGCGAGGTGGTCCAGCGTATCGGCAAGGCGTGGCTGGCGCTGCAGCGTGCCCTCTTCCGGCACGGCGCCGCCCGGCAGGAACACCTCGGCGAAGCCGGGGACGGTCTCCAGATCCGCCTTCTTCTCCTGGGTGAGCCGCGTCTGGGAGCGGGTCACTGGCACACCCTCGCGGGCGTAGCGGATGGCCGGCTCCAGCAGCCGGCGCAGGGTCATCCGCCCGCCATGGCCGCGCGCCGCGTCGAGCGCCATTCCCCAGCCGCCCACCGCGCCGGGCACGGTGACGGCGGCGTTCGGGCCACGGATGGGAATCGTCTCGAAGCCGAGGTCGTGGTAGCGGGCGATGGTGGCGAGGCTGCCGGCGAAGCCGCACGCCTCGATGTAGCGCACCCGCCCGGACGGCTCGCGGATGAGCCAGAAGCCGTCGCCGCCCACATGGTTCATGTGCGGATAGACCACGGCGATGGCCGCCGCCGCCGCGATCATCGCCTCGATGGCGTTGCCGCCTTCCGCCAGCACCTCCTGCCCGGCCGTGGCGGCGAGGTGATGCGGCGCGGCGACGATGCCACGGGCGGCGTGGGTGCTTTCATACTCTTCGGCGGCCAGCATGAGGGTCCTCGGGGCAAAGCAGGAGAGGGACCGGGGCGGCCGGACTTGACCCGGCGACGCGCCCAGCGCAGTTTCCGCCCCATATAGAGCAGCGGCCGGCGAAAGACTCCAGCGTCCGACGCCCGCCGCGCGGTTTGGCGGGATCGCGCCGAACGGTATCGGGAGACTGGAATGGCGGGTTCGGGTGTGGGCAAGACGGGGGGCGGCAGCCTGTTCACCGTGGTGAGCGCCACCACGCTGGTCGCCACCGAGGCTTTCGCCACCGCCATTGCCGCCGGCTGGGCGCTGGCCGGCCTGATGCACCTCGGCGACATCGGCGAGTACGCCCTGATGGGGCTGTTCAGCCTCGCCGCCCTCTACATCACCGTGAAATATTTCCGCCGCGCCTATCAGGTGGAAATGTCGCTCGACTGAGCCGCCCTCACGGCTGCCAGCGCGTCACCACATCGGCGAGCGCCGGCCGCGGCCGGTCGTCCGGACGCGTCGCCGGCCGGCCGATATGGATGAAGCCGGCCACCTTCTCCCCCGCCCCGACGCCGAGCAGGGCCGCCGCCGCAGGGTCGCGCCCCGGCCATTTCAGCAGCCACAGCGCCGAGAAGCCCAGCGCCGTCGCCGCCACCACCAGGTTCATCGCGGCCGCCCCGGCGGAGAGAATCTGGTTCAGCTCCGGGATCTTGGCGGCCGGGTCCGCCCGGCTGACCACCACCACGGTCACCGGCGCCCGCATCAGATAGTCCCGCCACATGCGCGCCTTGTCCGGCACGAGACCCGGATTCTGCGCGGCATAAAGCGCATCGAGCCGCGCCCCGGCCGCCTCCCGCGCCTCCCCCTCGATAACGATGAATCGCCACGGCACCAGCCGGCCATGGTCCGGCACCCGCGCGGCGATGGCCAGCATGCGGTCCAGCTCCTGCGGCGTTGGGCCGGGTTCGAGCAGCGCGCGCAGCGGCAAAGAGCGGCGCGTCTCCAGCAGGTCCAGCGTCGCGGGGGAGACCGGCACGTCCGCCAGCGGCGTCTCGTAGGCGACGGCCGCGCCGTGGCCGTGCGGACGGGGCGCGGTTTGCGGATCGGCGGATGACGATGCGGCGGCCTCGGCCATGGCGGCCTCCTTCGGCACAGGCGGCAGGGCGTTCATGAATAGATGCACTGCCGCAAAATAGAACGAGGTACAATCGAACTAGAAGTCTTCGCGTCGCCGCGGCGGGCGGCCGTCACCTGCGGAACGGACGGGTCCGGCGGGCCGAGGAACCCCCACGAAATGCTGCGCAACAATCAAGCGGCGCCGTCGCCCAACATTCATGTACCAAAGCGGCTGAGATGTGTTAGTCTGCATGTTGGTCGGGGCCGTGCGCCCGAGTGTGTGGGTACGTTTTCCGACCTGTCATATAGGCTGCGAGGCGAGACGCGGGTGGCTGGAACAGGCGTTGTGCGAAGGCGGAATTTAATACGCCCGAAGCGTGCAAGTTAAAGTGTGGCACGAAGAAACGCATCATTGTCCGGCAGTGGTGGATGGCCCTAAGCCAAAATTGGCGACTGACCTCAACGGAAATACACATGAGCCGTAACCGAGACTTCCGAGAGCCGCGCCGCCGTGGCTTTGACGACGATTTTGCGCCGCCGCGTGACCGCGGCTTCGGAGGGGACCGCCCCTTTTCCTCGCCCAGCAGCAGCTTCAGCGCCCCCGCCCCGTCTGGCCCGCCCATCGACGCCACCGTGAAGTGGTTCAACCCTGAGAAGGGGTTCGGCTTCGTCGAGCTGTCCGACGGTTCGGGTGACGTGTTCCTGCACGCCCGTGCCCTCGAGGCCGCCGGCCAGGAAAGCGTGCCCCCCGGCTCCAAGCTGTCGGTGCGCGTTGGCCAGGGCCAGAAGGGCCGTCAGGTCACTGAAGTGCTCGAAGTCGACACCTCGACTGCGGAAGCCGCTCCGGCCCGCCGCAGCTTCGGCGATCGTCCCGGCGGCTTCGGCGGCGGTGGTGGCGGCGGCTTCGGCGGCGCTCCCCGTTCGGGTGGCGGCCCCCGTGCCGCGACCGGCCCCACCGAAGAGCGCGTGGGCACCGTGAAGTGGTACAACCCCGAGAAGGGCTTCGGCTTCATCGCGGTGGAAGGCGGCGGCAAGGACGTGTTCGTGCACGTCACCGTCATCTCCCGTTCCGGCCTCAGCGACCTCGCCGAGGGCCAGCGCGTGATGGTGCAGGTGGGTCAGGGCCCCAAGGGTCCGGAAGCCCGCGGCATCGAGCTCGCCGACTGATCTCGCAGATCCCTTCGCCGCCGGCCGGTCCTTCCGGGCGGCGGTGAAGAGCAATGCAACCAGCGGTGCCGGGCGCAAGCGCGGCGCCGTTTCCGTTTTTGCAGTTTCCGTTCCGCAGGTTCGACCTGGGAGCGATGCCGGAGTTGAACACGACCATGGCGCAACAGGCCGAGGCTGACCTCGCAAGCCTTCTCGATCGCCTCAAGGCGGCCCAGCGCGAGCTGGTCCTCACCGCAGCCAAGGGCTCTACCCTCCCCTCCGACGGCATGCTGCGCAAGATTTCCGAGCTGGAAGGCGCCATCGCCGCCACCGAGGCCCTGATGCAGGAAGAAGGCGTCCGGCGCTGAGCCCCCGGCCGCGCCGGCCTTCCTCCTCCCGTCCCGAATCCTGATGGAGGTACCCCGGCTAACGGCTGGGTGGACCTTCTGCGTCCGAGCCTGTAGCGTGCGCCGCAACAAAAGGGCGGGGCGGAAAGGCACGGGTCGGGATGCTTGCGCACAGCACGGGCGCATCGGGATCAGGCGCACAATCCAGCGAATATGAGCGCCGACGCCGCGCCTTCCTCTGGATGGTGCCGGAGCGCTACAACATGGCGGTCCACGCCTGCGACGCCATCGCGGCGCAGCATCCGGACCGTCCCGCGCTCTTCCTGCCCGCCGGCAACGGCTTCTCCCCGGTCTCCTACGGCGCGCTGGCGCGGCTCTCCAACCGGCTGGCCCATGCGCTCGTCGCGCAGGGCATCGGGCCCGGCGACCGGGTGGCCATTCTCTTCCCCCAGTCGCTGGAAGTGCTCGTCACCCATCTCGCCGTCTACAAGATGGGCGCCATCGCGGTGCCGCTGGCCGGCGCGTTCGGCGTGGATGCCATCGCCTATCGCCTGCTGGATTCCGGCGCCCGCGCCCTCGTCACCGACGATGCCGGCCTCGCCAAGCTCATCGCGCGGCCCGAAGCACTGGACCTCGTGGTCAATGTGGATGGCGCGCGCGATGGCGCGGTCAGCTTCTCCGCTCTGGTGGAGGCGGCCTCTGACCGCCCGCTTCCCATCGCTTCCGGCCCGGACGATCCGGCGCTGATGATCTACACCTCCGGCACCACCGGCCAGCCCAAGGGCGCGCTGCACGGCCACCGGGTGCTGTTCGCCCATGTCAGCGGCGTCACCTTCACCCATGACGGCATCGGGCAGGTGGGCGACCGCATGTGGACGCCCTCGGACTGGGCCTGGGCCGGCGGGCTCCTGAACACCGTGCTGCCGGCGCTGGCGCTGGGCGTACCGGTGGTGGCGCAGCCGCGCGGCAAATTCGATCCCGAAGCCGCCTTCGCCTTGATGAAGCGCGCCGAGGTGCGCAACGTCTTCATCCCGCCCACGGCGCTGCGCATGATGCGGCAGGTGCAGGCCCCCCGCGAGAAGTTCGGCTTCGACCTGCGCACGGTGGGCTCGGCCGGCGAGGCGCTGGGCGCGGAGACGTTCGAATGGGGCCGCGAGGCCCTCGGCGTGCCGGTGAACGAGTTCTACGGCCAGACCGAATGCAACTACGTCATCGGCTCCTCGGCCGCGCTGGGCGTCGCCAAGGCCGGCGCCACCGGCAAGGCGGTGCCCGGCCACGATGTGGCGGTGCTGGGCGAGGACGGGCGCATCCTGCCGCCCGGCCAGATGGGCCAGATCGCCGTGCACACGCCCGACCCGGTGATGTTCCTGCGCTATTGGAACCGCCTCGAGGCGACCGCCGACAAGGTGAAGAACGGCTGGCTCCTCACCGGCGATCTCGCGGCGCGGGACGAGGAGGGCTATTTCCACTTCCTCGGCCGCGACGACGACGTCATCACCTCGGCCGGCTACCGCATCGGGCCGGCGGAGATTGAGGACGTGCTCTTGAAGCACCCCGCCGTCGCCATGGCCGCCGCCGTGGGCAAGAAGGACCCGCTGCGCACGGAGATCGTCAAGGCGGTCATCGTGCCCATGCCCGGCGTGGAGCCCACGCCGGAGCTGGAGGCGGAGATCCGCGATTTCGTGCGCACGCGCCTCGCGGCCTACGAATATCCCCGCGAGATCCAGTTCGTGGACGAGTTGCCGCTGACCACCACCGGCAAGGTCATCCGCCGGATGCTCCGGGACTAAAGCTCAGCCCTTGTATTGCTTCGCCAGCGCCTCGGAGCTGCGGGCGAACAAGGCGGCGTCCACCCCCACGGCGGTGAACACCGAGCCGGCCGCCATGTAGCGGCGGGCCAGCGCCTCGTCGCCCACCACCAGCACGCCGCCGCGATTGCCGGCGGCGGTGATGCGCCTCAGCCCGTCCTCGATGGCCTCCACCACCCGGGGATGGGTGGGCTGGTGCAGAAGGCCCATGGAGGCGGAGAGGTCGCCGGGGCCGATGAAGATGCCGTCCACGCCCGGCACAGCGGCGATCTCCTCCACCTTCTCCAGCGCTTCCATGGTCTCCACCTGCACCAGCACGCACATCTCGTCGGCATAGCGGGTGAAGTAATCACTGATGCGGCCGAAGCGGGTGGCACGGGAGGCCACCGCATAGCCGCGGATGCCGTCCGGCGGATAGCGCGTCGCCGCCACTGCCGCGCGCGCCTCCTCGGCATCCTGCACCATGGGGATGAGGAAGCTCTGGGTACCGATGTCGAGGAAGCGCTTCAGCGTCACCGCATCGTTCCACGGCACCCGCACCACCGGCTGGGTGCCGTAGCCCACCATGGACTGGAGCTGGTTGAAGACATTGGGCAGCTCGTTGGGCGCGTGCTCGGTGTCCAGCACCAGCCAGTCGAAGCCCGCGCCGGCGAGGATCTCCGACACATAGTTTGAGGGCACGGCGCACCACAGGCCGATCTGCTGGGTACCGGCATGGATCGCGCGCTTGAACGGGTTCTCGGGCAGTTGCATGGGGCTTCCTCGGGGGGCGTTTTCTTGGAATTTTACGCGCCGCCTGGCGCGGCTTTGTCGATGGCGGTCGGCGGGGGCGCAGCCTACTCCGGACGGAGCATAGCCGGCACCTCCTCGCCCAGCACCATGCCGGCGAGCATTTCCCCCAGCGCCGGGGCAAACTTGAAGAGGTGGCCGCCGGCGAAGAAGTCCACCGCGCCGCGCCTGACCACCTCGAGGCGCTCGGATTCCCACGGCGCGCCGTCGTCGGGATGCTCCAGCGAGGTGGAGACGCAGCTTTCGATGGTGAAGCGCGAGGTGTCGAGGCCGGGCAGCGTCTCGGCGGCCAGCGCCAGCGTGTGCTCGATCACCTGGTCGGGATGGCCACCGCCGCTGCGGTCGGTGTCGCTGGGCTCCAGCCCCACGGCGAACAGGCCGTCATGCAGGGCCGGCAGGCCGTAGGTGTAGAGCACGCCGTGGCGGTGGTCGCTCTTGTCGCGGAAGGAGACCATGGGCCGCGCGGCGAGATCGCTGGTCATGGGGAAGAGCAGGCGCTGGTGGACGCTGTAGACCTGCGGCACCTTCACGCCCATGGCGCCGGAGAGCATGGGCGTCTGCATCCCCGCCGCCACCAGCACGCGTCGCGCCCGGTAGATGGCGCTGCGGGTGGAGACCAGCACATGCCCGGCCCGCTGGGTGAGGCCCAGCACCGGCGTGTGCTCGTGCAGCGCATCGCCCAGCGTCGCGGCAAGCCATTCGATGCTGTCGCGGGCGCGGATGGTGCCAGCCTCCTCCTCCAGGATCACCGGCCGGGACCACGGGCGGTGCACCGGCAGCAGTTCCTCCTGCTCGGCGGGAGAGACGAAGCGGACCTTCAGATCGAGCCCGGCGAGGCGCTTCAGCTCCGCCTCGGCCTCGGAGACGATGAGGAAGGAGCCGGTGCGCTCGATGAGGGGGCGGCCGGCCTCCTCCTCCCACCGCGCCCAGCCGGTGCTGGCCTTGCGGGCGAGCCAGAGCATGCGCGGATCGTTGTAGGCCGCGCGCATGATGCGCGAGCCGCCGGCCGACTGGGCGCCCCCCGCCGCGCCGGCATCGAAGCAGCGCACGGAGATGCCGAGGCGCGTCAGCACATGGGCGACCGACAGGCCGACAATGCCGGCGCCGACGATGGCGATCTCGGTTTCCTCGAATGGCAGGGGGGCGGTCGAGGGGGAGGCGGTCGATTGGGACATGGGCACGTTTCCCGATTCGGCTCTTGGCTTTCTCGTAACATGCTGCCCATGGCCACGCTTTGCGCGTCGCAGCAGGTTTTCCCCCACTCCCCACCCGTGGCCTTCGGTGCTATCCAAGGCGTCCTCTTTCCCTAAGTTCAGAGGGCGATTCACCGAGCAAATTGGGTCAATTTGCTTGGATCGCGCTCTGGAAGCGGCGCACAAGACGCCGCGCGCCCAAGGAGCTGCCGGCGATGCTCACCACCAATCCCGCCTTCGACCGCATCGGCGAGGAGAACGCCTTCGCCGTCCTCGCCCGCGCCACGGCGCTTCAGGCGGAGGGGCGCTCCATCCTCAATCTCGGCATCGGCCAGCCCGACTTCCAGACGCCCGCCCACATCGTCGAGGCGGCGGTGAAGGCGCTGCGCGACGGCCAGCACGGCTATACCCCCTCGGTCGGCATCCTGCCGCTGCGCGAGGCGGTGGCCGGCGATCTGAACCGCCGCTACGGCGTCGAGGTGGACCCGAACCTCGTGATGATCGTGCCCGGCGGCAAGGTCACCATGTATGCCGCCATCCGCCTGTTCGGCGAGCCCGGTGCGGAAATCCTCTATCCCGACCCCGGCTTTCCCATCTATCGCTCCATGATCGAGCACACCGGCGCGACGCCCATCCCGGTGCCGATCCGCGAGGAGAACGGCTTCGCCTTCTCAGCCGAGGAGACGCTCGCCCTCATCACGCCGAAGACGCGGCTCATCATCATCAATTCGCCCGCCAACCCCACGGGCGGCGTCACCCCCGCCGCCGAGATCGACAAGCTGGTGAAGGGCCTCGCCGCCCATCCCCACGTCGCGCTCATGTCGGACGAGATCTACGACCGCTTCCTGTTCGACGGGGAGGAGCACCGCACCCTCCTCGCCTATCCCGAGATCCGCGACCGGCTGATCCTGCTCAACGGCTGGTCGAAGACCTATGCCATGACCGGCTGGCGCCTCGGCTATTCCATCTGGCCGAAGAGCCTCTACGACCAGGTGCGCAAGCTCGCGGTGAACTGCTGGTCCTGCGTCAACGCCGCGACACAGTATGCCGGCATCGCCGCGCTCGAAGGTCCTCAGGATGCGGTGTTCGCCATGACCGCCGAGTTCGACGCCCGCCGCCGCATGGTGGTGGAAGGGCTGAACGCGCTGCCCGGCGTCACCTGCGCGACGCCCAAGGGCGCCTTCTACGCCTTCCCCAACATCACCGGCACCGGCTGGACCTCGGCCAAGAAGCTCGCCTCGGCCCTGCTGGAGGAAGCGGGCGTGGCGGTGATCGGCGGGCCGGATTTCGGCGTCCATGGCGAGGGCTACCTGCGCCTCTCCTACGCCACCTCGCGGGAGAACATCACCGCAGCGCTCGGCCGCATGGGCGATTTCCTCGCCGCCAACCGCAAGGTGGCCTGAGGCGTGGGGGCGGCGCGGCGGCGACCGGGGCGGCGGGCGCTTCTCGCCCTCGCCCTCGTGCTGCTGGCCTTCTCGCCCGTGCTGCTGGTGCTGACGCGCCCGCCGCCGGACGGTCCCGCCCCCATGGTCGCTCCCGCTCTGCCGGAGCCCGCGCCGGAACCGCCCGTTCCGGCCGATGCGGACCTGCCGCCGGGCCCATCCCCGGCGCGCACCCAGCCGCTCCGCGCGTCCGGCAGCGACGCGGCGACGCCGGAGCGCTGGAAGGTGGTCGTCGCCTGCCCGCGCGAGAAGGTGTCGGGCGGGCAGTACAATCGCTGCCTCTATGACGTGACCCGCACGTCCGAGCAGGCGCTGGAGGCGGAGCTGGCCAACGCCTTCACCGTCATCGAAGCGCGCACCGACCTGCAGGGCACCCAGCGCGCCCGCTGGAAGACCCAGCTCGACGAGGCGCAGTCGCGCTTCCTCCTGTTCCGCAATCTCGACTGCCAGGGCGTCGCGCCGTTCGAGGGGCCGCGCGGCATCGGCAATTTCGAGCAGCGCTCGCTCTGCCTCATCGCCGCCAATCGCGGCCGCGCCGCCGATCTCAGGGCGCGCTACGGCACGCCGCGGCCGGAGGGCGACGCCGCCAAGGACGGCGCAAAGCCCGGCCCCACCGGCCCCGAGCCGCGCGACGGCACCTGGACCCACCCGGTGCCCCCGACGGTGGAATGAGCCATTCCGGCTCAGGAGCGGTGAATCGGCCTCTCTTTGCGCAAGAGAACGCGTTATCCGGTGAGCTTGCGTTGCAAGCCGGCTAGCGCGTGCTCTAGGGTCCGGCGCCCGGCGCAGGGCACCAGGAACGGAGGCAGCCGTGGCGAAAGTGGTCTGTGTGGGCGAGGTGATGGTGGAACTCGCCCGCGGTTCCGACGGGCGCTTCGGCCTCGCCTTCGGCGGCGACACCTTCAACACCGCCGTCTATCTCGCCCGGGCCGGCGTGGACGTGGCCTATGCCACGGCGCTCGGCGACGACGCCTTCTCCGGCGACATCCTCGCCCTCGGCGCAGCGGAAGGCGTGGACATGAGCCTGATCCCGCGCGTCAGCGGCAAGGTGCCCGGCCTCTATCTGATCACCACGGATGATGCCGGCGAGCGCAGCTTCCATTACTGGCGTGACACCTCCCCCGCCCGCGCCCTGTTCGAGGCGGACGGCTGGCAGGAGGTGGCGGCGGCGCTGGTGGGGGCGGGCGCGGTCTATTATTCCGGCATCACCCTGTCGCTTTATTCCAACCAGGGGCTCGGCCGCTTCCTCGCCGCGCTGGAAATGGCGGGCGGGGCCGGCGACAGCCGCAGCGGACCGCCGGCCTGGCGCATCTTCGACGGCAATTTCCGCCCGCGCGGCTGGGGCGGCGATCTCTCCCGCGCCCGCACCGTGTTCGCCGAGGCGCTGAAGCGCTCCAGCATGGCGCTGCCCACCTTCGAGGACGAGGCGGCCCTGTGGGGCGATGCCTCCCCCGCCGCCACCATTGAGCGCATCACCACCTACGGGGTGAGCGAAGTGGTGGTGAAGAACGGGGCCGGCGGCGCGCTGGTTTATGCCGAGGGCCGCACCGTGGAGGTGCCGGTGGAGCGCACCGTCTCCCCCCTCGATACCACGGGGGCCGGCGACAGCTTCAATGCCGGCTATCTCGCCGCCCGCATCGCCGGCGCGACGCCCGAAGCCGCCGCCCAGGCCGGCCACCGCCTCGCCGCCGAAGTCATCATGCACCGCGGCGCCATCATCCCCCGCGCCGCCCAGGAGGGCGCGACGGCGCATTGAGGGAAAAGTTGCCCAATGTACCATTGAGTGGTACATTGGGTCTAAATCGGGGGGCAAAATGATCGTCAGCTTCCGCGATGCGTGGCTGGAAGCGTTCTTTGTCGATGACACGCGCTCCCGCCACATCCCGGTGGATATCGAGGATCGGCTGTTCCGAAAGCTTCAGATGATCGACGACGCGACCACCGATCAGGATCTGCGCGTGCCGCCGAGCAATCATTTCGAGAAGCTGCGCGGCACGCTCGATGGCCTGCACTCGATCCGGGTCAACCTCCGGTGGAGGCTCATTTTCCGGTGGGATGGGGAGAGCGGCGAAGCCTTCGATCTTTACCTCGATGACCACAGCTATCGGTGAGGCCACTCATGCGGATGACCAAGCGCAAGCCGGCAGGGGTCGGCGAAATCCTCACCGAGGAATTCATGGAGCCGCTCGGCCTCACCCAGGCGGCGCTGGCCGAGGCGATGGGCGTTCCGAGGAAGCACGTCAACGAACTGTGCAACGAGCGCCGCTCGGTCACGGCCGCGACGGCGCTCATTCTGGCGCGGGTGTTCGGCAACAGCGCCGATTTCTGGCTGAACGTCCAGCGCCGCACAGATCTCTGGCAGACGCTGAACTCGCCGGAGGAACGGGCGCGGATCGAGCGGGCGAAGCCGTTGGCTCCGGCCGCCTGATCCCTGGCCGCCCAATGTCCGAGGCGGCGCGCCGCCTCAGATCGTCTGGTTGTATTCGCCGATGCCGGGGTGCTGGCGCAGCACGCCGTCGATCTCCTTGAACATCTCGCGCATGCGGGCTTCGGAGACCGGGCTTTCCACCACCACCACAAGCTCGGGCTTGTTGGAGGAGGCGCGCAAGAGGCCCCAGGAGCCGTCCTCGCAGGTGACGCGCACGCCGTTCACCGTCACGAGGTCGCGAATCTTCTGGCCGGTGACGGTAGCGCCTTCAGCAGCCAGCTTCTCGTAATGCTCCACCACCTTGGCGACGACGCCATACTTGGCTTCGTCCACGCAGTGGGGGGACATGGTGGGCGAGGACCAGGTCTTGGGCAGCGCCTCGCGCAGCTCGCTGAGCTTCTTGCCGGGGTTGCGGTCCAGCATGTCGAGCACGGCGATGGCGGAGACGAGGCCGTCGTCATAGCCGCGGCCCACGGGCTTGTTGAAGAAGTAGTGGCCGGACTTCTCGAAGCCCACCAGCGCGCCGGTCTCGTTCACCCGGCGCTTCATGTAGGAATGGCCGGTCTTCCAGTAGTCCGCCTTCACGCCGAGCTTGATGAGCTCGGGGTCGGTGGCGAACAGGCCGGTGGACTTCACATCCACCACGAAGGTGGAGTTAGGGTAGATCTTGGCGAGGTCGCGGGCGAGCAGCACGCCCACCTTGTCGGCGAAGATCTCCTCGCCGGTATTGTCCACCACGCCGCAGCGGTCGCCGTCGCCGTCGAAGCCGAGCGCCACGTCCGCCTTGTGCTCCAGCACCGCGTCCCGCATGGCATGGAGCATCTCCATGTCCTCGGGGTTCGGATTGTACTTGGGGAAGGTGTGGTCCAGCTCGGTGTCGAGCGGCACCACCTCGACGCCCAGCGCCTCGAGGATCTTCGGGGCGAAGGCACCGGCCGTGCCGTTGCCGCAGGCCACCACCGCCTTGATGGGGTGCTTCAGCTTCGGCCGGTTGGTGAGATCCTTGATGTAGACCTCGGGGAAATTCTCGACGAACACATAGGCGCCGCCGCCCTTGAGGTCGAACTTCGCGCCGAGCACGATTTCCTTCAGGCGGGTCATCTCGTCCGGGCCGAAGGTGAGCGGGCGGTTCACGCCCATCTTCACGCCGGTCCAGCCATTGTCGTTGTGCGAGGCGGTGACCATGGCCACCGCCGGCACGTCGAGGGCGAACTGGGCGAAATAGGCCATGGGCGACATGGCGAGGCCGATGTCGTGCACCTTGATGCCCGCCGCCATGAGGCCGGAGACCAGCGCCAGCTTGATGGAGGAGGAATAGGAGCGGAAGTCGTGGCCGGTGACGATCTCCGGCTTCACGCCCATCTCGTGCATCAGCGTGCCCAGGCCCATGCCCAGGGCCTGCACGCCCATCAGGTTGATTTCCTTCTGGAACAACCAGCGGGCGTCATACTCCCGGAAGCCGGTCGGCTTCACCATGGGCTCGGACTCGTAGGCGTAGGTATTGGGCGTCAGGACCGGCTTCGGCGTCGGGAACATGGGGACCATTCCTCCGCAGGCACGCAAAATTTCGCGGTCGCGAGATAGCACGGATTCGTGACCGTACGAACGGCTGCGCTTCGGATTAGTTCCCCTCGCGGCGGCGGCACGGTGACGCCGCCGTGGGGCTCACGCGATCTTCCGTGTCTTTTCCGGGAGCATGGTGCCCTCTTCCCGCGCCCGCACGTGCCAGGCGAGCGCCTCCTCGATGATGTGCGGCGTGTGCCCGCCGCGCGCAGTCGCCCGCTCGAAATAGTCGGACAGCGCATCGCGGTAGAGCGGATGCACGCAATTGGCGATGATGACCCGCGCCCGCTCCCGCGGCGCCAGTTCGCGCAGGTCCGCAAGGCCCACTTCGGTGACGAGGATGTCCACGTCGTGCTCGGTGTGGTCCACATGGCTCACCATGGGCACCACGGAGGAGAGCGCCCCCCCCTTGGCGATGGACTTGGTGACGAACACCGAAAGATACGCATTGCGGGCGAAATCGCCGGAGCCGCCGATGCCGTTCATCATGTGGGTGCCGCCCACATGGGTGGAATTCACGTTGCCATAGAGGTCGAATTCCAGCGCCGTGTTGATGCCGATGAGGCCGAGCCGGCGGATGATCTCGGGATGGTTGGAAATCTCCTGCGGCCGCAGGATAAGGCGCGACTTGTAGTCGGTGATGCGCGGCATCACCTGGTCGTACTTCGCCTTGGACAGGGTGATGGACGAGCCCGACGCGAAATTGAGCTTGCCGGCGTCGAACAGGTCGAAGGTCGAATCCTGCAGCACCTCGGAATACATGGTGAGGTCGCCGAACGGGCTCTCGATGAAGCCGTGCATCACCGCGTTAGCGATGGTGCCGATGCCGGCCTGCAGCGGCTGGAGCCGGTTGGTCAGGCGGCCGATCTTCACCTCATGCTTCAGGAACTCCATGAGATGGCCGGCGATGGCGGCGGTCTCGGCGTCCGGCGGCAGCACGTTGGAGGCGGAATCGAGCTTCCGCGTCACCACGATGGCGGCGATCTTCTCCGGGTCGATGGGGATGAAGGGCAGGCCCACCCGGCTTTCCGGCGTCACCACCGGGATCGGCTCGCGGAACGGGCGGCGGGTGGGGATGTAGATGTCGTGCAGCCCCTCCAGCTCCTCCGGCTGGGTGAGGTTGATCTCGACGATGACCTTCTTCGCCAGGATGGCGAAGGTGGCCGAATTGCCCACCGAGGTGGTGGGAATGATGCCGCCGGACGCGGTGATGCCCACCGCCTCGATCACCGCCACGTCGATGGGGCCGAGCTGGTTGGTGCGCAGGTGCTCCACCGTCTCGGAGAGATGCTGGTCCACGAACATCACCTCGCCGGCGTTGATCGCCTTGCGCAGGGCCGGGTCGGACTGGAACGGGATGCGGCGGGAGAGCAGGTGGGCCTCCGCCATCTGCTTGTCGAGGTCGTTGCCCAGCGAGGCGCCGGTGATGAGGGTGATGCGCAGCGGCTCGCCGCGCGCATGGGCCGCATTGGCGCGGGCGGCCAGCGCCATCGGCACCGCCTTCGCCTCGCCGGCGCGGGTGAAGCCGCTCATGCCCACGATCATGCCGTCGCCGATGAGCGCCGAGGCCTCCTCGGCCGGGACGATCCTGTCACGCAAGGACGAGAGGCGGATGCGGTTTTCGGGCATGTCGGCAATTCCGTCGTGGAGACAATCTCTTGCGCATAGCGAGGCGCGCAGGGCGATCGGAATTCGACTTAGATCGAAGGCGGCTCAGGCGGTGATGGCCACCGGCAGCCCGAAGGCATCGCGCTCCGGCGGGTCGGGGAAGCGCAAGGCCTTGCCCTCGAACACTCTTTTCGCGGTGACGGCGCAGGCGCAGGCATCCACGAGGTCGTCGAGCCCTGCGCCGAGCGCAGCCGCGGTCCTCGCCTGGAGCAGATCGACCGGCAGGCCGGCCCGGGCGAGGAGGCCGATGCGCAGGTCGAGCCCCGGCCCATGCGGCCGGCTTTTCACCTTCTTCGCCAGCTCAAGCGGCGCGCCGTTCATGATGCGGAACGACACCTCCGGGTGACACTCGATGAGGCGGTCCCGCAGTTCCGCCCGGCGCAGCAGCAGTTCGTCCAGCTCGGCGATCTTGGGGAAGAGGTTGAAGCACTGGATGGAGACCTTGCGCGGCGGGCTCGAATGCGCGAGCGCCGCGGCGCAGGCGGCGGAAAAGCGCTCCCGCTCATCCCCCGGCCCCATGCCGGCCATCACCGCCGCCCGTGCCGGCACGGCGAACACCGAGGATTGCCGCGCACCGAGCAGCGGCCGTACCGCCCGCTCCGCGCTGCGCCCTCCGATCTCGCTGGTCTCCGGCAGGCCGATGGGCATGTCCACACAGGCGATGGCAGGAGCATCCGGCGCGTCGAACAGCGCCTCCACCCGCGCCACCCGGATCAGATCGAGCCGGCTGCCGCCGTCCCATCGGGCGACCACCCAGCCGCCGCGGCAGCCGTCGATGCCGGCGAGGGGCAGGCTCATGACCTCAATCCTCGCCGGCCTTGGCCTTGGGCAGGGGGATGGTGGAGGGCTGCGGGATCGGCGCCGCGTAATATTTGCGCTTGATGGAGCCGGTCTCGGGATTGCTGGACGCGGCGGAGGACACGGGGATGCCCTGCGGCCCCACCTGCCAGCCGGGCGGCAGGCCGCCCTTCTGCTGCGTCGACGCAGGCGCGGGCGCGCGCGCGGCGGCAGGCGCCGGGGCACCGCTCACGGCGCCGGGGGGATAGTTGGAGGGCGGATAATTGGAGGGCGGATAGCTCGACGGGGAATATCCGGCGGGTGGGGGCGGCGCCGGCGAGGCGATGATCTGCGGCTGCGGCGCCCGCGTGGCCTCGACCGGCGGCAGAGGCGGCGGCGGCTCGGCGGCGACCGGCGCCGGCTGGGGCTGCGGCGCGGCCCGCGCGCCGCCGAACAGGGTGGAGAAGAAGGAGGGCTGCTCCGCCGGGGCCGAGACCTGCTGCGGCGCCGGGGCATAGACCGGGGCCGCTGCCACCGGCGCGCTCGGCTCGGCCGAGGCCATCGGCGGCGCCTTGGTTGGCATGGGCGGGGCCGGCATCGGGCGCGGCGCCGGCTTGCAGATGGTCCGCCCCTTGGCGTGGCGCATCAGGTCCACATGGATGTGGTCGTAGTGGAAGATGTTGGAGCCGGGCGCCAGCACGGTGGTGAAGCGCTCGCACGCCCCCGCCTGCACCTGCAGCAGAAAGCCGCGCTCCTCCGGCGTACCCTTCCATCCATTCTTCACGGTGATCCAGCGGCCGTCCGCGATGCGGAAGCCGCCGATGTCGAGCGCGTTGCCGAACGCATGCTCGGAAATCTTGGCGTTGGGGTCGCCGTTCATGCCGCGGCAGGAATAGGCGGACATCTGACTGATGGCGACGACCGGCTGGCCGAACCACGCCAGCGCCGCCGGCTGCACCACGTCCTGCACCCACATGTCCACCTGGTAGATCACCGGGCAGGCGAGCTTGCCGGCCGGCTCCAGCACCACATTCCCTTGCGCCAGAGCGCTCACGCGGAAGGGGTGGTCCATGCCGCAGGCGCCGGGGCCCTGGGTGGCGGGAAGCGGCTCCATGAAGACGGACGGAACCACCGCCTTGGCTGCAAGGCACTGCTCCTCCGCCTCGGAGCGCCACGAATCGCGCTCCTCCAGGCCGAAGCGACAGCCCGAGAGGGCGCCGGCCAGAAGGAGGAGGGCGAGGAAGATGCGGGGCGTGTCGCGCGACATGGCCCCACCTTGCGGAGCCCGCCTTGCAAAGGCGTTAAAGCGCGCCGCCAAATACCGCAAAAGGAGCCGCAGCCCCTTGAAAAGACAGAACCCCACGCCCTGACGCTACGCGATATCGCGGCGGAGGGATGGGGTTCGCGAAGGGGGCGGAAATGCAAGCAGACCGGCCGAGCGGCCGGTCGGGGACCCTTGAGCCCAAAAACGGCCTGAAGGAGGGAAACCTCCCCCCGACCTCAGTCCTTCTTGGGCTCGGCCTTGGCCTCGGCGTCCGGCGGGGCGGCGCCATCTGCGGCGTCGGATTCCGGATCGCGACCCTCGAAGGCCGCCTGAAGACGCTGCGCAAGGCTCTGCAGCTCGTCCGGCATGTCTTCCTGGGTGTAGTCGTCGAACAGTTGGCGCAGCTCGCGGCCCAGCAGATCCTGACGGGCGGAGATGTCGCGGCGGTGAGGCGTTCGCATGCCGCCTGCCTCTTTCTGATGCTGCGTCGTCATGGGGGTGTCGAGGGGACCTTGAAAGCGTGCCGATCGCATGGCTGGGGTCTTCTGACAGACGCGGGCGGCCTCAGGATGGGACACGTCCACGTACGTTGCAATATGGTTCTGGGCGCGGGCCTCAGTCACGATAGAGTCGCGACAGGTGCCCGCCGTCCGGGTCGGTCTCCGGGCCTGCCGCGTCCACGTCGGGTCCGTCGTCCACATCGTGCCGCTTCTCGGTGCCGTCGAAGGCCGCCTGGATTTCCTTGAGCAGGCGTCGCTCCTCGTCAACCACCCGCTCGCGGCGCGGGGGAAAATCACGCCGGCTCTCGCCGGGGCCGAATTCCACAGGATCATAACCGTGCGGCGCGGCCTCCAGGCCGGCGGGCAAGACCTCGCCGTCCGGCGCATGGCCTTCCGGTGCGTTAGCTTGCGCGCCCGTATTCCGCATGGCGGAGCCGCCCGGCAGGGGTTCGTTTCGCAATCCGCTCATCCGCGCCTCCTCCTGCGTCTCCAGATCGCCGAGAAAACGCGGGGGATGGGGATTTGTTCCACGTCTGTGACTCGAAACGTGGCGTGACGCAACGTCCGCGGGAATCGGCGCTCACCGGGAACAAGCGGTGCAATTGGGAAGTTGACGATCCGCGTAACACTTCAACGCCAAAAGCTGAGCGATATCAAAAGCGTCTTCAGCCGGCGGCGCACGTCACTCGATAATTAAAGGCAAGGAGATACGGCCATGCTGAGCTGGGCAGTTACCTTTCTCATCGTCGCGCTGATCGCCGCGGTGCTGGGCTTCGGCGGCATCGCGGGTACGGCCATCGAAATCGCGAAGATCATCTTCTTCGTCGCGATCATCCTGTTCCTCATCTCCGCGGTCATGGGTCTGATGCGCAGGGGTCGAGGCCCGGTCTGATCCATCGATCGAGGGCTTAAAAAACAGGGCGGTCCGGTGGGGTCCGGGCCGCCCTGAAGTCACTTGGAGATGGGTCTGGTGATAGTTTGCTAAGGTAAAGGCGCCGCTAACGGCCCCTGCCACAGGCACAAAAAAGGCGCCCCGGAGGGCGCCTTTTGTCGTCCTGTGCCGCCGTCGCCGAGCGTGGCGGCTCAGCACATCACGGGCACTGCACGCGATAGCGGTTGCCGTAGGCGTCGCGCGCCCAGCAGGCACGGGGGGTCGTCTCGGCGCCGATGATGGCACCCGTGCCCGCGCCGATGAGGCCGCCGACGAGGGCGCCCGTGCCGGTGCCCGTGGCGGCGGCACCGATCAGCGCACCGGTACCGGCGCCGATCGCAGCACCACCCACCGCGCGATCCTGCCGCGAATATTCGCTGCAACCGCCGAGGGCGAGTGCCATCACGCCAATCATGAGAGCCGCTTTCATCTCGTTCTCCCTTGCCCTGCCGGCTCGATGCCGGACATCCATCCTGCCCCCTGCCCCGTCTGGGAACACGGGGGCGAAACAGCGCGCCTGACCGCCAGAGGCGTCAGGCCCGCCACACTATTCGACCACGGGCGCAGCAGCCTTGTGCTCGCCGTCGCGGGCCTTGCCGCGGGCGGACCGTCGTCCGCACGACGTTACGGCATATAGCATGCACCCCACCCCGACGCCCACAGCCACCGCCGCGACGATGACCGGCACCGCCGACGTTTCCGAGCGGAAGGGGCGATGCGGCATCGCGGGCAGGTGTCGGCGAATATTGTCCAGGGACAGGCTGGGCAAGGCTTCCGCCCGCTCCGCCACCCAGTCATGCGCATCGGACGCGACATCGGAGGCCATGCGGCCCCACTCGCGCTCCCGCTTGTGGAACGACGACTGGAGATGGTCGAGCTCATCCCTCAACGCCGCAACGCGCCGGGAAAACCCGTCGGTCGAAGTCCTGTGCATGCCGAACATATGCTGTCTCCCGTGACGCCGAGACGAACGCTGCCGAACCGCTCCGGTTCCGTCGAACGAAGCCGAAGCCAAGCTGTTTGCGCGCCCCTGTGGCGGTATTGAGTCGAAGCTGAGGGGGAACCGTGGCGGCGTGGCGGCGTTATGCTACCGAGATTTGCAAAGGCCCCGCCCGTGTTTGGCATGCTTCAAGGATCGTTCCCCGCGGTGGATTCAGACATTCCGGGGGCCTTCATGGCCCTCGACCCGGGGACTCATGCCTTCTTCCTCGACGTGGACGGGACGCTGATCGACATCGCCGAGCGGCCCGAGGCCGTGGTGGTTCCCCCCGGCCTTTCCGATACCCTGATGGCGCTCGCGGAGCGGGCCGATGGCGCGCTCGCGCTCGTGAGCGGACGCTCGCTCGCCTCGCTCGACGCTTTGTTCGGCGCGGACAGGTTCGCCGCCGCGGGCGTGCATGGCGCCGACATCCGCCTCGCCGCCGGTGGCCCCTCCCATCCCGCGCCCGCCCTCGACGAGGACCTGCGGGACGCCTTGCGCGCGGCGGCGGCCAGGTTCGCGGGCGTGTTTGCCGAGGACAAGATCCACGCGGTCGCGATCCATTACCGGGCCAGCCCGGAGGCCGCGCCCGCGCTCAGCCGCGCCCTCACCGAGGTGGTCGGCCAGCGGCGCGGCATCGAGATCATGCCCGGCCATTGCGTGTTCGAGGTGCGCCAAGCGGGCATCGACAAGGGCGCGGCGGTGGACCGCTTCATGGCCTCCCCGCCCTTCGCCGGCCGTCGCCCCGTCTTCATCGGCGACGATGTCACCGACGAGGCCGGCTTCCGGGCGGTGAACCAGGCCGGCGGCATTGCGGTCGCGGTCGGCGCGCCGCGTGACGGCGCCCACACAATCCTGCCGGACCCGCGCGCGGTCCGTGCCCTCATCACCCATCTCGCGGCCGAGCCGCGACAACGAAGGAGGTGACCTCAGTGTCCCGCATCGTGGTCGTATCGAACCGAGTGGCTCTCCCCCAGAAGTCCGGTGCGCCGGCAGGGGGCCTCGCCGTCGCCGTCAACGCCGCGCTCAAGGATCGCGGCGGCATCTGGTTCGGCTGGAGCGGGCGCATCGCGCCGGACCCCTCCGATACGCCGCAGGAGACCAAGCACGCCGGCGTCACCTATGCCGTGGTGGACCTCACCAACGAGGACTATCAGGAATATTACAACGGCTTCGCCAACCGGGTGCTGTGGCCGGTGCTGCACTACCGGGTGGACCTGTCGGAATTCTACCGCTCGGACCTCTCCGGCTACATCCGCGTCAACCGGATGTTCGCGGACCATCTGGAGAAGATCATCCGCCCGGACGACATCCTGTGGATCCACGACTACCACATGATGCCGCTGGCCAAATATCTGCGGGAGCGCGGCCACAACAACCGCATCGGCTTCTTCCTGCACATTCCCATGCCGCCGGCGGACATCATCCAGGCCCTGCCACAGCATCCCGACACGGTGGGCGCGCTGGCCTATTACGACCTCGTGGGCTTCCAGACCGAGGGCGACCGGGAGAATTTCGCCCGCTATCTGGAGACCCGCGGCGGCCAGTCCACCCCCGACGGCACCGGCTGCGACATCGGCGGCCGGCGGGTGCGCCTCGGCACCTTCCCTGTTGGCATCGAGACCGGCGCCTTTGCGCGGCGGGCGCGGCACGCGAGCCGCACCCGCTTCGTGAAGGCGTTCGACGAAAGCCTCTCGGGCCGCAAGCTCATCATCGGCGTGGACCGGCTGGATTATTCCAAGGGCATCCCCAACCGGCTGGACGCCTACGACCAGTTCCTGCGCAAGGAGCCGGACTGGCACGACCGCGTGACCTTCGTGCAGATCACGCCCAAGAGCCGCACCGACGTGCCCGAATATCAGGACATGGATCGCAGCGTGTCGCACCGGGCGGGGCAGATCAACGGCGCCTATAGCGACGTGTCCTGGACGCCGCTGCGCTATGTGAACCGCACCTATTCGCGCTCCGCTCTCGCGGGCTTCTACCGCCGCGCCGACGTGGCTTTGGTGACGCCGCTGCGCGACGGGATGAACCTCGTCGCCAAGGAATTCGTCGCCGCGCAGGACCCGGAAGATCCCGGTGTGCTGCTCCTCTCGCAGTTCGCGGGAGCAGCCAGCGAGCTGGGGACCGGTGCGCTCATCGTCAATCCGCATGACACCGAGAGCGTCGCCGCCGCCTTGCGCCGGGCGCTGGAGATGCCGCTGGTGGAGCGGCGCGATCGCCACCGCCGGATGATGCGGGTGCTCGAGGAGCACGACATCAACCGCTGGGCCGAGGACTTCCTCGCGGCGCTGGAGCCGGACCTGCAGCCGGAGCGGCGCGACATCGCTTTGCCCCGCGCGGCGATGCGCAGCGTGGTGCGCCTGCCGGTGGGTTGGGGATCGAGCGCGCTGCCGCGCGGTGCATGAGGTGAAGCGAACGGCGGGGATATCTCCGCCGCTTTCCTGTTGGCGCCCGGCCGCCAAGCCTATAAAGAGGCTTCGGCTGCGGGCGTGGCGGAACTGGTAGACGCAGCGGACTCAAAATCCGCCGTCCTCACGGATATGTCGGTTCGAGTCCGACCGCCCGCACCATTTTTCCCTGCGCGATGCCGCCCGCCAACCCATCGCGCGGATGCTTTCCCTGCGCGATGCCGCCCGCCAACCCATCGCACGGGTGTTTTGCTTGCGCGATGCCGCCCACCAACCGATTGCGCGGGTGCGCCTCCACTTCGCTTTGGCGCACCAATCCCGTCCTTCCATCACTGCGCTTTGGCACGATCCGCGATGGCCGCAAGGCCGGCGCTGGCGCAGGCCTCATCCTTGTCGCCCCCGGGCGCGCCCCCGACGCCGATGGCGGCGACGATCTCGGAGCCGTGCATCACGCCCACGCCACCCGCCAGCGCGATCACGTTGGGAATGGTGGTGAGAGAGGTGCCCGCGCCGCCGGGATATTTGGCGACGATCTCCGCGAACGCGCTCGACCGTTCGAACTTGAAGATCGGGCCGAGGGTGGCCACCGTGTAGGCCTTGCGGAAGGCGGTGTCCGGCGTGTGGACTGTGGCGTGGTCCGCCTTCAGCGTGGCCTTCACCAGGCCCGACGCATCGACCACCGTCGCCGTGACCGGCCAGCCTTTGGCCTCGCACGCCTTCACCGCCGCCGTTGCCGCTTCCACCGCGAGCGCGAGCGGCAGCGCATAGCCGCTATAACCCACCTGCGCCGTGGCGGGGACGGCCCAGCCGGTGGCCCCGAGCAGGAGGGCGGCGGCGATCGTCCTTGCTTTCACGATGTGTCCTTTCCTGGCGCAGCGTCGCCGGCTCGCCTGCGGGTGGCGAGGACGGGCATGCGCCTGCGATTAGTAACCATTTACATTATTTTTTAAGGTTACATGGCGTTCGTAACTTGTCAACGCCGCCGAATGCGGTTTCAGCCGCCCGGCACACGCGCGCCTGAACCAAACCGCCCCGCCGGCATTGACTGCAGGACACGAACAGGAGCGACGACGCCATGGCCGAGATGACGCTGGACGAAGTGGTGGAGAAGATGCGCGACATCGATTTCACCACCCTCTTCACCAAGAGCGAGGACGGTGCGCTGGCCGGGCGGCCCATGAGCAACAATGGCGACGTGGACTATGACGGCAGCAGCTTCTTCTTCGCGAAGGAAGATGCCCGCGCGGTAAGCGAGATCTCCCGCGATCCCAATGTCGGCCTCTCCCTGCAGGGCACAAGCGGACTTCTCGGCCAGCGGCCCTTCTTCGCCACCGTGGAAGGCAAGGCGCAGATCATCCGCGACAAGACCGCCTTCGAGGCGCGCTGGACCGCCGATCTCGACGCCTGGTTCCCGGCCGGCATCGACACGCCCGGCCTCGTGCTCATCAAGGTCGAGGCCAAGCGCCTCCATTGGTGGAACGGCGAGGACGAGGGCGAAGTCGTCCTTTAGAACAGGCCCAACCCTTGCGCTGGGCGTCGCTCAGGGTGGAGGATCGCCGCAAGGAGGAGCCCCATGGCCGCACAGCACACGCTCGACGCCCGCGTCGGCGAGATCACCGAGCGTATCGCCCAACGCAGCCACGACGGGCGGCGCCGCTATCTCGACCGCATCGAGGCGGCAGCCCAGCGCCGGCCCCAGCGCCAGGCGCTGGGCTGCGCCAACCAGGCGCACGGCTTCGCCGCCTGCGGCCCCTCGGACAAGGCCATGCTGCGGGCGGGGGAAGGCCCCTCCCTCGGCATCGTCACCGCCTATAACGACATGCTCTCGGCCCACCGGCCCTATGAGCGCTATCCCGAGCTGCTGCGCGAGGCGGCCCGCGAGGCCGGCGGCGCGGCGCTGGTGGCGGGCGGGGTGCCGGCCATGTGCGACGGCATCACCCAGGGCGAGGCCGGGATGGAGCTTTCGCTCTTCTCCCGCGACGTGATCGCCCTTTCCACCGCCGTCGCCCTGTCCCACCAGACGTTCGATGCCGCGGTCTTCCTCGGCATCTGCGACAAGATCGTGCCCGGCCTCGTCATCGGCGCGCTCTCGTTCGGCCATCTGCCGGCGGTGTTCATTCCCTCCGGCCCCATGACCAGCGGGCTGCCCAACAACGAGAAGTCCCGCATCCGCCAGCTCTATGCCGAGGGCAAGGTGGGGCGCGATGCTCTGCTGGAGGCGGAGAGCCAGTCCTACCACGGCCCCGGCACCTGCACCTTCTACGGCACCGCCAACACCAACCAGATGCTCATGGAGATCATGGGCTTGCATCTGCCCGGCGCCTCCTTCGTGACGCCGGACACGCCGCTGCGCGATGCCCTCACCAAGGCCGCCGCCCAGCGGGCGCTGGCCATCACCGCCCTCGGCAACGAGCACATCCCCGCCGGACGGATGCTGGACGAGAAGGCGTTCGTGAACGGCATCGTCGGCCTCCACGCCACCGGCGGCTCTACCAACCACACGCTGCACCTCGTCGCTATGGCGGCGGCGGCGGGCATCGCCTTGAGCTGGGACGACTTCTCCGCGCTCGCCGAGGTGACGCCGCTGCTCGCCCGCGTCTATCCCAACGGCTCGGCGGACGTGAACCACTTCCATGCGGCGGGCGGCGTGCCCTTCGTGGTGCGCGAGCTGCTCTCCGCCGGCCTGCTGCATGCGGATGCCGAGACCATCCTCGGCCGGGGCCTCGAGGCCTATACCCGCGAGCCGGTGCTGGCGGACGACGGCGCCCTCGACTGGCGGGACGGCGCGGCTTCGAGCGGCGACGACAAGGTGCTGCGCGGCGTTGCGGCGCCGTTCCAGAGCACGGGCGGCCTCAGGGTGCTGGACGGCAGCCTCGGCCGGGCGGTCATCAAGACATCGGCTGTGGCGCCCGAGCGGCATGTGATCGAGGCGCCGGCGAAGGTCTTCCACTCGCAGGAGGAGCTTCAGGCCGCCTTCAAGGCCGGCACGCTCACCGGCGATCTCGTGGCAGTGGTGCGCTTTCAGGGGCCGAAGGCCAACGGCATGCCCGAGCTGCACAAGCTCATGCCGCCTCTGGGCGTGCTGCAGGATCGTGGGCAGAGGGTGGCCCTCGTCACCGATGGCCGCCTCTCCGGGGCGTCCGGCAAGGTGCCCGCGGCCATCCACGTCACGCCGGAAGCGCTGGACGGCGGTGCCATCGCCCGCATCCGCGACGGCGACATGATCCGTGTCGATGCAGTGGCGGGCCGGCTGGAAGTTCTGGTCCCGCCTGGGGAATGGGCGGCGCGGCCGAGCGCGAGCGCCGATCTTTCCGCCAACCATACGGGCGTCGGGCGCGAGCTGTTCGCCCCCTTCCGCGCCGCCGTGGGCGAGGCGGAGAACGGGGCGTCGATCTTCGCGGGGGCGTGACCGGCGCGCGGGGCCTCAGCCCAGCGCCGTCCCGTTGGCGGCGAGCACGGCGCCGGCCAGATAGAGCGAACCGGCAATCAGCACCCGCGGCGGCGGCACCACCGCCTCGCGGGCGATGCCGTCCAGCGCGCTGCCCACGTCCCGCGCCACGCTCGCCTTCATGCCGAGACCGACGGCGGCGGCCGCCACGTCCTCCGGCTTCAGACCCGCATGTTCGCCGGGCACCGGCACCGCGATGGCCTCGCGCACGAGGCCGGCAAAGGGCTGGAGAAAGCCGGTGACATCCTTGGTGCCGAGCATGCCGAGGATGAGCACGAGCGGCCGCGAATAGCGCTCTTCCAGTTCGCACAAGGCATGGGCGAGGGCGGCGCCACCGGCGGCGTTGTGCCCGCCGTCGAGCCACAATTCCACGCCGGCCGGCGCACGGGCGGAAAGCGGGCCGGGGGCGAGCCGCTGGAGGCGCGCCGGCCAGTCGGCGCGCAGGATGCCCGCATCATGGGCGGCGGGCAGGCGCACGGCGCGGAGCGCCGCGACAGCAAGGCCGGCATTGTCGATCTGGTGCGGCCCGACGAGGCGCGGACGCGGCAGGTCGAGCAGGCCGTCCTCGTCCGCATAGACGAGCCGGCCGCTTTCCTCCTGCACGTTCCACTGCTGGCCGCGCACGAACAGGGGCGCGAGCTTCTTCGCCGCCGCCCGCTCGATCACGGCGAGTGCATCGGGCGACTGGGCGCCGACGACCACCGGCACGCGCGGCTTGATGATGCCGGCCTTCTCCCCCGCAATGGCCTCAACGGAGGTGCCGAGGAAGTCCACATGGTCGATGGAAACGGGCGTGATGACGCTGGCCAGCGGCTTGTCCACCACGTTGGTGGCGTCGAGCCGGCCGCCGAGGCCCACCTCCAGCAGCAGCACGTCCGCCGGATGCTCGGCGAACAGCAGGAAGCCGGCCGCCGTGGTGATCTCGAACAGGGTGATGGGGGCGCCGGCATTGGCCGCCTCGGCCCGGTCGAGGGCATCGGCCAGCGCCGCGTCGGAAACGAGCCGCCCGCCGCCCGGCGCGCCCAGGCGGATGCGCTCGTTGAAGCGCACCAGATGCGGCGAGGTGTAGACGTGCACGCACTGCCCGGCCGCCTCCAGCATCCCCCGCATGAAGGCGATGGTGGAGCCCTTGCCGTTGGTGCCGGCGACGTGGATCACCTTCGGCAGGCGTCGCTCGGGATGGCCGAGCGCCTCCAGCAGACGCTCCATCCGGGCGAGGGACAGGTCGATCTTCTTCGGGTGAAGCGCGGCGAGGCGGGAGAGAATCTCGTCCGTGGCGCGGGCGGGCAGGGGCAGTGCCATGGTGCGTCGAGCCGGGGCCCCCACGGGAGGGGCCCGCGATCAGGCCTCCCTCACGCTGCCTGCGGGCGCGGCAGCCGGCCCTTGGGCGGCAGCGCCGGCGCCTTGGTCAGCATCCGGCACAGGCGGCCCAGCGTGTCACGCAGCTCGTGGCGGTGCACCACCATGTCGATCATGCCGTGCTCGCGCAGATATTCGGCGCGCTGGAAGCCGTCGGGCAGCTTTTCGCGGATGGTCTGCTCGATCACGCGCGGGCCGGCAAAGCCGATCAGGGCGCCGGGCTCGGCGATCTGGATGTCGCCCAGCATGGCGTAGGAGGCGGTGACGCCGCCCGTCGTCGGGTTCGTGAGCACGACGATGTAAGGCTTCTTCGCCTCGCGCAGCTCCTGGATGGCCGCAGTGGTGCGCGGCATCTGCATGAGGGAGAGGATCCCCTCCTGCATACGCGCGCCGCCGGAGGCCGCGAACATGATGAAGGGCGTGCCGCGCTCGGCGGCCGTCTCCAGCCCCTTCACGACCGCCTCGCCAGCGGCCATGCCGAGCGAGCCGCCCATGAAGCCGAAATCCTGCACGGCGATGGTGACGGGCAGTTCGGTGAGCAGGCCGGTCGCCACCTTCACCGCGTCCTGATAGCCGGTCTTGGTGCGGGCGTCCTTCAGGCGGTCCACGTAGCGGCGCTCGTCGCGGAACTTGAGCGGGTCGGTCGCCACCTCGGGAAGGGTGACCTCCTCATAGGCGCCGTCGTCGAAGGTGTTCTTCAGCCGCGTCACCGCGTCCATGCGCATGTGGTAGCCGGACGCCGGGATGACGTAGAGGTTCGCCTCCAGATCCTTGTGAAACACCATCTGCCCGGTCTCCGGGCACTTCACCCAGAGGTTTTCGGGCACCTCGCGCCGCGCCAGGAAGTCGCGGATCTTCGGGCGGACGACGTTGGAAATCCAGTTCACGGGATCATCTCCGGTACGGAGGGGCGCGGCGCCGCGCTGCGGCGCACATAGTCCCCCCTCCGCCCTAATGGCAAGTCTGACACGGCGAAAGTACGGCGAGCG
This sequence comes from Xanthobacter sp. SG618, assembly GCF_012932745.1. Classification (NCBI taxonomy): domain Bacteria; kingdom Pseudomonadati; phylum Pseudomonadota; class Alphaproteobacteria; order Hyphomicrobiales; family Xanthobacteraceae; genus Xanthobacter; species Xanthobacter sp. SG618. The sequence continues at coordinate 141,198 of NZ_JABBHL010000005.1, forward strand.
CCGCTGTTGCCGTCGAGCATACCACCTTGCTGCCGTTACGGCGAAGCCGGCTCAGCGCCGCACGCCGCGCACCGCCTCGGCGAGCTCGCTGACGAGGGCTTCCACGCCGATCACGGTGTTGGAGGTGGCCTTGCCCTCCTCGTCGAGAGTGCGGCGCACCACTTCCACGAGGGCCGAGCCGACGACCACCGCATCGGCACCCTGCGCGATGGCGGCCGCCTGCTCCGGGGTCTTCACGCCGAAGCCGACCGCCACGGGCAGCGCCGTGTGCGACTTGATGCGCGCAACGGCAGTGGCCACGGCGTTCGCATCCGGCGTCGCCGCGCCGGTGATGCCGGTGATGGAGACGTAGTAGACGAAGCCCGCGGTGTTCGCGAGCACGGTGGGCAGGCGCTTGTCGTCGGTGGTCGGAGTGGCGAGGCGGATGAAGTCCAGCCCGGCATTGAGCGCCGGGATGCAGAGCTCGTCGTCCTCCTCCGGCGGCAGGTCGACCACGATCAGGCCGTCCACCCCGGCGACCTTGGCGTCGACGAGGAAGCGCTCCACGCCATAGACGTAGATGGGGTTGAAGTAGCCCATGAGCACGACCGGCGTGGTCTGGTCCTCACCCCGGAAGACGCGGACCATCTCCAGCGTCTTGGCCAGCGTCTGCCCGCCCTTGAGCGCGCGCAGCCCCGCCGCCTGGATGGCCGGGCCGTCGGCCATGGGATCGGTGAAGGGCACGCCCAGCTCGATCACGTCGGCCCCCGCGCCCGGCAGCGCCTTGAGGATGGCGAGCGAGGTCTCGCCGTCCGGGTCGCCGGCGGTGACGAAGGTGACGAGGCCCGGCCGCCCCTCTTCCTTGAGGGCGGCGAAGCGGTCGGAGATGCGGGTGGTCATGGGCTTGCCTGGATGAGAGGAGACGCGGACTATTTCTGTCCGGCCAGCGTGCAGGTGGCGCTGGTGGCGCTGGTGCCGCCGAGGAAGCGCACCTGGTCGGTGCCGGTGACGCCGCCGACGATGGAAAACAACGTGGTGGAGGCCTTGCCGAGGGCGCGCTTGCCGGCGAAGAACTCGCAGGTGACCTTCACCTCGGCCGCCGTGGCGGTGCCCGAATTCTTCACCGCCACCGAGACATAGGCCCCGGCGGCATCGGTGTAGATCTTGCCCGGCGTCAGTTCGAGGTCGGCCGCCTGCGCGGCACCGAGGCTCAGCCCGATCGCCGCCGCGGCGATCGAGGACGACACGACTTTCCCGCAGATGCTCTTCATGGTCACGCCCCCAGACGAGTCCCGAGTATCTCCGCCACCTGGGGGACGTCCTTGTCCCCGCGGCCGGAAAGGTTGACGACCATCAGGTGGTCCGCCGGCAGCTTGGGCGCCAGCTCGATCACCTTGGCGATGGCATGGGCCGATTCCAGCGCCGGAATGATGCCCTCGAGCCGCGTCAGCAGCTGGAAGGCGTCCAGCGCCTCCTGGTCGGTGCAGTTGAGATAGGTGACGCGGCCCACGTCGTTCAGCCAGGAATGCTCCGGCCCGATGCCGGGATAGTCGAGGCCGGCCGAGATGGAATGGGCCTCGGTGATCTGGCCGTCGCCGTCCATGAGCAGATAGGTGCGGTTGCCGTGCAGCACGCCCGGGCGGCCGCCGGCGATGGACGCCGCATGCTCGTGGGTGTCGATGCCGCGGCCCGCCGCCTCCACGCCGTAGATCTTCACCTCGGGATCGTCGAGGAAGGGGTGGAACAGGCCCATGGCATTGGAGCCGCCGCCGACGCAGGCGATGAGGCTGTCCGGCAGGCGGCCTTCCATCTCCTGCATCTGCTCGCGGGTCTCGCGGCCGATGATGGACTGGAAATCGCGCACCATGGCCGGATAGGGGTGCGGGCCGGCCACCGTGCCGATGCAGTAGAACGTGTCGTGGACGTTGGTCACCCAGTCACGGAGCGCCTCGTTCATGGCGTCCTTGAGGGTGCGCGAGCCGGACTGCACGGGCACCACCTCGGCGCCCAGCATCTTCATGCGGAACACGTTGGGGGCCTGACGCTCCACGTCCACCGCGCCCATATAGACCACGCACTTCAGGCCGAAGCGGGCGCACATGGTGGCGGTGGCGACGCCGTGCTGGCCGGCGCCGGTCTCGGCGATGATCCGCTCCTTGCCCATACGGCGGGCGAGCATGATCTGGCCGAGCACATTGTTCACCTTGTGGGAGCCGGTGTGGTTCAGCTCCTCGCGCTTCAGATAGATCTTGGCGCCGCCGAGATGGTTGGTGAGGCGATCGGCGAAATAGAGCGGCGAGGGGCGTCCCACATAATGGGTGAGGTAGCCGGCCATCTCCGCGTGGTAGGCGGGATCGACCTTGGCCGCCTCATAGGCCTTTTCCAGCTCCAGGATGAGCGGCATCAGCGTCTCGGCGACGAAGCGGCCGCCATGGATGCCGAAATGGCCGCGGTGATCGGGGCCGGTGCGATAGGAATTGAGAACGGTCACGACGCGCGGGCCTTCGATGTGAGATCTTGCGACAACGGGTCTTGCGACAACGAGTCTTGCGATGGTGTGGAGGCTTGCGGCAGCCGGTCCGGCGAGGCGCTCCTCGCCGCAGCGACGAAGGCACGGATCTTGTCGGGACTTTTCACGCCGGGCGCGTCCTCCACGCCAGACGATACGTCCACGCCGTCCATCCGGACCAATCCGAGGGCCTGCGGCACGTTGTCGGCGGTAAGGCCTCCGGAAAGCATGAGAGGCCGGTTGACGTCAAGGCCGGCGACCAGCGCCCAGTCGAACGGCCGGCCGTTGCCGCCGGGCAGAAGCGCCCCCGGATCGGGCTTGGCGTCGAACAGGATGCGGTCGGCCACCGCCGCATAGGCCGGCAGGACGGCGAGGTCCTCCCGGCGGGCGACCGGCAGCGCCTTCATCACCGGCAGGCCGAAGCGCGCCCGGATGTCGGCGACGCGCTCGGGCGTCTCGTGGCCGTGCAGCTGGAGAATGTCGGGCGAGACGGCGGCGATCACGTCCTGAAGGAGCGCGTCGTCCGGGTCCACCAGCAGGGCCACCTTGCCCGCGCGGCCAGCGACGCGGGCGACGAGGGCCGGCGCATCGGCGAGCGCAAGGTGGCGCGGGCTCTTGGGGAAATGGACGAAGCCGACGAGATCGGCGCCCGCATCGAGGGCGGCGTCGAGGGCCTCCGCCGTGCGGATGCCGCAGATCTTGATCTCGAAGCGCCTGTCGTCGCGAGCCATGGGGTGAACCTGGGGAGGTGCCGGTCGTGAACCTTCACACCGTAGAGGTGAGGGCCGCCAATTCAACGGCCCTGCGCGATGCGTCGGGAGAGACCGGCGTGCCGGTCAGGTCTCGACGCGGGTGAACTGCCCCGCCTTGCGGAACCGCCAGAGATAGGTCGGCAGCACCACCGCGAGGGAGGTGGGGGTGAGATCGAGGCCGGCCAGCGTCCGGCCCTCGGCGACCGCAGCCTCGGACACCACATTGTCCGAGCGCAGCATGTCCACCTGATCGACGGTGAGCGGCGCGCCGGGGGCCCACTGGGTGAGCTTGGCCATGAAGGTGGCGAGCCCGAACGGCAGGTCGACCAGAAGCCGCTTGGCGCCGATCTCGGAGAGCATCAGCTCCATCAGCTCGCGGAAGGTGCGCACCTCGGGTCCGCCCAGCTCATAGGTGGTGCCGGCCTTGGCCTTGCCGTCCACCGCGGCGAGCACGGCGGCGGCCACGTCGCCGGCGAACACCGGCTGGAACTTGGTGACCCCGCCGCCGATCAGCGGCAGCGCCGGGGAGAGGCGGGCCATGGCGGCGAAGCGGTTGAAGAACTCATCTTCCTGCCCGAACACCACGGAGGGGCGGAAGATCACCGCGTCCGGCACCGTGGCGCGCACGACGGCCTCGCCGGCCGCCTTGCTGCGGCCGTAGCCGGAGGGGGAATTGGCGTCGGCACCGATGGCCGAGAGATGCACCAGCGGCACGCCCCGGGCAGCGGTCGCGGCGGCAACCGCGCGGGCGCCGAAAGCGTGCACGGCGTCGAAGGACTGCCGGCCGCCCTCGGCCAGCACGCCCACGAGGTTCACCACCGCCTCGGCGCCGTCCACGGCGCGGGCGACGCTCTCGGGATAGCGCACATTGGCCTGGGAAATCTGGATCTGGCCGACGAAGCCCAGCGGCTGGAGGAAGCCGGCCAGTTCCGGCCGGCGCACCGCGACGCGCACGCGATAGCCGCGCATGGCCAGCGCCCGCACCATATGCCGGCCGAGAAAGCCGGAGCCGCCGAAGACCGTCACCAGGCTGTCGTTCACCGGACGATCGGTCACCGTCACATCGCTCATGCCGAACCCCCGCCTTGATGCGCCGCGCCGGCTTCAGCCTCGCGCCGCCGGCATGCCTTCGTGCCGGCATGCCATATATAGAGTGCGCGCAGCACATACGCGATGCCGGCGGGTTCCGTAAAGCCGCCAAGGTGCCACGCGTGGACGACTTTTCCGTACAACGTGTTGACGCGGGAGCCGCGCGACCGTATAAGCCCGCCACCTAGCTGGCGGCATGGGCTGCCGGCTTGTTCACTCATTCATGCGCGACGCGAAGTGGCCAGATGGCCGTGCCGCCGGGCGCGAACCAGCAAGGACGGCCGATGGCCAATACGCCTTCCGCCAAAAAGGCGGTCCGCAAGATCGAGCGTCGCACCGAGGTCAACCGGTCTCGCCGGTCTCGCGTGCGCACCTATCTGCGCAAGCTCGAAGACGCGCTCGCCACCGGCGACGCCACGGCCGCTTCCGCCGCCTTCAAGGCTGCCGAGCCGGAAATCATGCGCGCCGTCACCAAGGGCGTCATTCACAAGAACACCGCGTCCCGCAAGGTGTCCCGCCTTGCCGCCCGCGTGAAGAAGCTCAGCGCTTGATTTAGATCAATCAAGCAGACTGACTTATCTTGAAGGCCCGGCTCTGCCGGGCCTTTTTGCTTTGGCGTGGCCTTAGACATCTTCAGCCAGACTGCTGCGCGCGGACCCCGATTCTCCCGCCCCGTCAAGGGCGCGAGGGCCGGAAACGCGACGGGGACGCGGGTTTTTCCAGCCGCGGCGCGGCTCCGCCGACCGTTGCCGACCGATCAGAAAAACCCGATCCGCGAGAAAGGCTTAGAGGCCAAAGGGTGGAACACGCCAAAGCGGCCCCTTTGGAGGAGTATTGGGTAACCGTGTTTCCCTACGAGGCGGGGCGCCGCACTTCCTGCGCCGACTTCGCGAATCTCATTGTCGCGACAGAGGTTTGCCGGCTGAACGCAAAGTCGGGGGTGTGGCGCGGGCGCACCGGCTTTTGCCCGCTATCCCCCCTCCGGGGTCAAAGGCGTTGCACCCCCCAAACCGGCTGTGTATGTTCAACCTCACTCCGGGAGCGACACCGGGGTTCACCGATAGAATGAAGTTTTCACGGCTCTTCGTGGATGAGGAGGGGATGTATCGTGTCTGAATTCGTTCACGTACCCCTCGTCTTCGGCCGTATCCGTAATCTGCGTTACCTTCATTCGTTGGAGCTATGCTAAGGGCGGACATCTGCTCCGCCTTAGGGCATCTACGAGACCAAACAAAAAACTGGTTCATTCCAACACCCGTCGATGGTTGGCATCGTCGGAGATGGGGCGGCTATGACTTCGGGCACATGCGCGGCAGCGGACACAGAAACAGGTCCCTCGGTCTTTTCGGCTACGCGTTGCGTTCGAGCCTTTCGGAGCTCTGCGCTCCATTCCAGTTGCGCCCCGCCGCCCTGTTACGGCAAGGACCGCGCATGACGGTGTGTTGACCCCGTTGCGCTGATGCCGTGGGTGCCTTAGCACCCGTTTCCGAAACTCCCCACGAGACCGAGGCCGCGCAGCCCGCCCCAGGGCGCGGACGGCTTTTGCGTCTCCAACCAGGGAACCGCCTTTCGCGCGGTCGCGATCCTTATGCTCAAGCCTCATGCGCCGGTTGCCGCGCGCACCGTTCCTTTTCAGTCAGCCCTTGCGGAGGCCGCCGAGATGGATTGCGCGTCGAACCCCAGCGCGTCCGCGGGCCCGTGGGATCGGGTGCTGCAGCGTCTGCGCGAGGAGATCGGCGAGGAGAAGTTCACCAGCTGGTTCGCGCGCATGGACCTCGACGCGCTGACCGCGGACGTGGTGCGCCTGTCGGTGCCCACGCGATTTCTGAAGTCGTGGATTCAGGAGAATTATCTGCCGCGCATCACCGACATCTGGGCGGAAGAGACCGGCGCCCGCCGTCGCGTGGATCTCGCCGTGCGCAACGCCTTCGCGCGCCCCGTGGCGCTGAAGGCCTCCGCCCCGCGCGAGGTGGTGAGCGAGCGCACCGAGCGTCCCGTCGAGTCGAAGCCCGCCCCCCGCGCCAGCGAGGCCCGCGGCGAAGTGCGCGAAATGGTCCCCACCGGTGGGGACGTCGCTTCCGGCTCGCCGCTCGACCCGCGCCTGACCTTTGAATCCTTCGTGGTCGGCAAGTCCAACTCGCTGGCCTTCGCCGCCGCGCGCAAGGTCGCGGAAACCCCCGCCGGCGCCGCGCCGGTCTACAATCCGCTCTATCTCCATGCGGCCGTCGGCCTCGGCAAGACCCACCTGTTGCAGGCCGTGGCCCGCGCGGGTGCCGCCCATGGCCGTCGCACCACGTACCTGACCGCCGAGCGCTTCATGTACGGCTTCGTGTCGGCGCTGAAGTCCCATTCGGCCATCGCCTTCAAGGACACGCTGCGCACCATCGACACGCTGGTGATCGACGACCTGCAATTCCTCAAGGGCAACAATCTCCAGCAGGAATTCTGCCATACCCTCAATGCCCTGCTGGATGGCGGGCGGCAGGTGGTGCTGGCGGCCGATTGCTTGCCCGGCGAGCTCGAGCACCTCGACGAGCGCGTGCGCTCGCGCCTTGCCGGCGGCCTCGTGGTGGAGCTGGCTCCGCTGGAGGAAGACCTGCGCCTCGAAATCCTGAAGGCGCGCTACCAGACCCTCGCCGAGCAGCACCAGGGGTTCGCTGTGCCGGCGCCGGTGCTGGAATTCCTCGCCCGCAGCGTCGGCCAGTCCGGCCGAGACCTCGACGGCGCGCTCAACAAGCTGCTGGCCTTCAACCAGCTCACCGGCGAGCCGGTGACCCTCGACATGGCGGAAAACGCGGTCAAGGACCTCATCCGCCCGACCGACCCCAAGCGCGTCCGCGTGGACGACATCCTGCGGGTGGTCGCCAAGCACTACAACGTGTCGCGCGCCGATCTGCTCTCCCAGCGCCGCACCGCGACGGTGGTGAAGCCGCGGCAGATCGCCATGTATCTCGCCAAGACGCTCACCCTGCGCTCTTTGCCGGAAATCGGCCGCCGCTTCGGCGGGCGCGACCACACCACCGTGCTCCACGCGGTGCGCAAGATCGACGGCCTCGTCGCCACCGACCGCGCGCTCGCCGACGAGATCGAGGTGCTGAAGCGGCTCGCGCTCGAAAGCTGAGTTCGGCGAGCCAAGCGCGGCAATCTGAGTCTGCCACAGGGGCAGGATAAGGGCCGGCGCCGCGCCGGTGCCGCCGGAGCGGATCTTCCGAAAATCCGCCCTTCAGAAAATCTCCCCGCGAACCGAAATCTCCTCGTGAACTCTTGCCTTGCGCCCCCCGGGACGGCAATGTCGGCGGCCCGGCGCCCGTTCCCTCGGGTGCCAGACGGCGGCTTGCGCCGTCGCGCCACGCCACACCGGCGCACGCGCCCCTCGCCCGCACCGGCGGATGGGGGGATCTGCGGGCGTCATCCTTAGAATGTCGAGGCGGACCCACCGGCGGGACATGCGATCCCGCGGCGGGCCGGCTCGGAAGCGAAGAGTGAACGGGCCAGGACGATGAAGGTCACCGTCGAGCGCGCCGAGCTTCTGAAATCGCTCAGCCACGTGCACCGTGTCGTCGAGCGGCGCAACACCATCCCGATCCTCGCCAACGTGCTCATCAAGGCGGCCAAGGGCACGCTGGAGCTGAAGGCCACCGACCTCGACCTGGAAGTGGTCGAGAGCGTGCCGGCCGAGACCGGGCAGGCGGGCGCCACCACCGTGCCGGCCCACGTGCTCTACGACATCGTGCGCAAGCTGCCCGATGGCGCGCAGGTGCAGCTGGAAGCCGGCGGCGAACGCGGCACCCTCACGGTGCGCGCCTCCCGCGCCCGATTCTCCCTGCAGACCCTGCCGGAAGCCGATTTCCCGGACCTCGCTGCGGGCGAGTTCTCCCACACCTTCAAGGTCAAGGGCGCGGAGTTCCGCCGCCTCGTCGACAAGACCCAGTTCGCCATCTCCACCGAGGAGACGCGCTATTATCTCAACGGCATCTACCTGCATGTGACCGAGGCGGGCGGCAAGGCGATGCTGCGCGCCGTCGCCACCGACGGCCACCGCCTCGCCCAGGCGGAGCTGGAAGCCCCCGCCGGCTCGCAGGGCCTGCCGGGCGTGATCGTGCCGCGCAAGACCGTCGCCGAAATCCAGAAGCTGCTGGAGGACAAGGAGGCGGAAGTCACCATCTCCCTGTCCGCCACCAAGATCCGCGTGCAGGTGGGCGCCATCGTGCTCACCTCCAAGCTGATCGACGGCACCTTCCCGGACTATGGCCGGGTGATTCCCCAGGGCAACGACAAGACCCTCATCGTCGACAAGGACGAGTTCGCCGCTGCCGTGGACCGCGTGTCCACGGTGTCGAGCGAGCGCGGCCGCGCGGTGAAGCTGTCGCTGGGCGACGGCAAGATGGTGCTGTCCGTCACCAACCCCGATTCGGGCAGCGCCACCGAGGAGCTGGAGGTGGACTACACCGCCGAGCCCCTCGATATCGGCTTCAACTCCCGCTATTTGCTGGACATCACCTCCCAGCTCGAAGGCGACACGGCGGAACTGAAGCTCGCCGATCCCGGCTCGCCCACGCTGGTGCGCGATTCCACCAAGACGGATGCGCTCTACGTCCTCATGCCCATGCGCGTTTGAGACGGCGGGTGTGAGGCGCACAAGGGCCTGTCCGGCAGCCGGCCCGGCGTGCCTGACGCCGGGGCGATCGTGACACCATGCTCCACGCCGCCATCCTGAAGCTGTCGCTCACCGGTTTCCGCTCCTATCCGGCGGCGCAGGTGGCGGTGGAGGCGCGCGCCATCGTGCTCACCGGGCCGAACGGCGCCGGCAAGACCAACATCCTCGAAGCCCTGTCCTTCCTCTCCCCCGGCCGCGGCCTGCGCCGGGCGCAGCTCGCCGACGTGGGTCACCGCCCGCCCGGCGCCCACGCGCCGGATGCGGACGGTGCGCCCTGGGCGGTCTCCGCCTTCATCGAAGGTGCGCTGGGCGAGGTGCGCCTCGGCACCGGCTACGATCCGGCGCAGGAAGGCGGGCAGCGGCGCTGCCGCATCGACGGCGAGGCCGTGCCCTCCGCCAACGCCTTCCTGGATCATCTTAAGGTGCTCTGGCTGACGCCGGAGATGGACGGCCTGTTCCTCGGCCCGCCCGGCGACCGCCGTCGCTATCTTGACCGGCTGGTGCTGGCGGTGGACGCCTCCCACGGCACACGGGTCAACGGCCTCGAACGCGCCCTGCGCTCGCGCAACCGGCTTCTGGAAGAGAACGGCACCGCCCGCTTCCTCGATGCAATGGAGCACGAGGTGGCCGAGCTGGCGGTGGCGGTGGCCGCCGCGCGGCTGGAGACGGTGGCGCGCCTCTCCGCCGAGATCGCCGCCCATCGCGACGAGGCCTCGCCCTTCCCCTTTGCCGAACTCGCCCTCGACGGCGCGGTGGAGCGCCTCATCGCGCAGCATCCGGCGCTGGAGGTGGAGGACCGCTATCGCGCGCTGCTGCGCGACAATCGCCCGCGGGATCGCGCGGCCGGGCGCACGCTGGAAGGCCCCCACCTCACCGACCTGTCGGTGAGCCACGGCGAGAAGCGCCTGCCCGCCGCGCGCTGCTCCACCGGCGAGCAGAAATCCCTGCTGATCGGCCTCACTTTGTCCCACGCCCGGCTGGTGGGGAGCATGCAGGGCCTGTCGCCCCTGCTGCTGCTGGACGACGTGGTGGCCTATCTCGATGCCGAGCGCCGCGCCGGCCTGTTCGAGGCGCTGGCCCGCCTCGGGGCGCAGGTCTGGATGACCGGGGCCGATCCTTCCGCCTTCGCGGCGCTGGAGACGGCGGCGCGCTTCACCGTCGCACCGGGCACGATCACGCGGGCCTGAAGAGACGGCAAGCTTGGCGGACGGGCGGCGGCGCTTTAAAAGAAGGGTATGCCGATCCGTCCCGCCACCCCTTCCGATATTCCCGCCATCACCGCCATCTATGACGAGGCGGTCCGCAATGGCACCGCCTCCTTCGAGCTGGAACCGCCGGGTCCCGAAGAGATGGCGCGCCGGCAGGCCGCCCTCATGGAAGGCGGCTATCCCTATCTCGTGCTGGAAGAGGACGGCAAAGTGCTTGGCTATGCCTATGCCAGCGCCTTCCGTCCGCGCGTCGCCTATCGCTACACGGTGGAGAATTCCATCTATGTGGACGAGGCGGCCCGGGGCCGCAGGGTCGGCCGCCGGCTGCTGGAAGCGCTCATCACCGAGTGCGAGGCGCTGGGCTTCCGCCAGATGGTGGCGGTGATCGGCGACAGCGGCAATGCCGGCTCCATCGCCCTGCACCGCGCCTGCGGCTTCGGCTCCATCGGCACCCTGCCGGCCACCGGCCTCAAGTTCGGCCGGTGGATCGATACGGTCCTGATGCAGCGCGCCCTCGGCGAGGGCGCGAGCACCATTCCCGCGGACGCTGACCTCCTCAAGGGCTGAGGTCAGCGGGTGATGAGCGTGCCGGCGCCGTGGTCGGTCAGCAGCTCCAGCAGCACGGCGTGGGGCACCTTGCCGTCGAGGATCACGACGCCCTCCACGCCCTTCTCCAGCGCGTAGATGCAGGTCTCCACCTTGGGGATCATGCCCCCCGAGATGGTGCCGTCGGCGATCAGCGCATGGGCCTCGGCAATGGTGAGCCGCGGGATCAGCTGCTTGTTCTTGTCGAGCACGCCCGGCACGTCAGTGAGCAGCAGGAAGCGCTTGGCCCCGAGCGCACCGGCGATGGCGCCGGCGAAGGTGTCGGCATTGACGTTGTAGGTACCACCGTCCACCGCCGCCGCCACCGGGGCCAGCACGGGAATCAGCTCGCGGCCGAGGATCTGGTCGAGCACGGTGGTGTCCACGGTGTCGGGCTCGCCGACGAAGCCGAGGTCCACCTCCTGCGCGTCATCGCCGCCGGCGGAGACCATCACACGGTTCGCCTTGCGGGCGCGCACCATGTTGCCGTCCTTGCCGCACAGGCCGATGGCCTTGCCGCCCGCCTCGTTGATGAAGCCGACGATCTGCTTGTTGATGGAGCCGGCCAGCACCATCTCGACGATCTCGACCGTGGCCTTGTCGGTGATGCGCAGGCCCGCCGCGAACTCGGACTTGATGCCGAGCTTGCTGAGCATGGCGCCGATCTGCGGCCCGCCGCCGTGCACCACCACGGGATTGATGCCCGACTGCTCCATGAGCACGATGTCGGAGGCGAAGGTGCGCGCCACGTCCTCGCTGCCCATGGCGTGACCGCCGTATTTCACCACGACGATCGCATCGTCATAGCGCTGCATGTGCGGCAGCGCCCGCGCCAGCACTTCGGCCTCGTGCTGGGCTTCCGACACGGACTGGGAATGGGGCTCGGTCATGAGGGGCTCGCAGATGGGTGCTCGCGGGGGCGCCGGCGGTGCGGCCGCCGGGCGGCGCCCTTCTAGCGGTTTCCCTTGAGCGGTGAAAGGCCCGGTGGCGGGGCGGCCGCGACAGGCCAGCGCGGAAATCTTGTCCGCCGGGCTTCCTTCCCTCGCGAAAAGGTGATGAGAAGCAGCCCCGGCCGACACAATGGCGGCGTCAACTGCCGTCACCCGTTCGCCCGCAACAGCCCTCGCCTCGCCGTAGCTCCAGCCGCCGCCAGAGAGACCCGGCCTTCATGACGCCTCCGATTCTGCCTGCCACGCATTCCACGAGCGCCGCCGCGCACGCCCATCATGGCCATCCGCCCGAGCGCCGGCCGCACGATCTTCGCCCCTGGCAGATCCTGCTGCTGTTCGCGGCATGCCTCGGCCTCGTGTCGATCCCGATCCTCACCCATCCGATCCCGCCGCTGTCGGACTACGTGAATCATCTCGCGCGCATGCACGTGATCGCCTCGATCCCTGGGGATCAGGACCTCGCGCGCTTCTACACGCTGAAATGGTCGATCCTGCCGAACCTGATGATGGACCTCATCGTCCCGGTCATCGACAAGGTGGTGGGCATCTACACTGCCGGCGAGATCTACACCCTGATGTGCTTCGCGCTGATCGCGGGAGGCACCATGACGCTCAACCGCACGCTGTTCGGCGTGTGGTCGGCGCTGCCGCTGCTGGCGTTCCCGCTGCTCTACAGCGGCGTCTTCCTCATCGGCGTGATGAATTATTATTTCGGCATCGGGCTCGCGCTGTTCGCGCTCAGCGCGTGGGTCGCGCTGCGCGACAAATGGTGGCCGTGGCGCTATCTGGTGTCGGCGGCGTTCGTGGTGGCGCTGTTCTTCTGCCACCTGTTCACCGCCGGCATCTACGGCATCGGCATCCTCGCCTACGAGCTGGACCGCCTGCGCCTCGGCCGCGGGCCGATCTGGCCGCGCATCGGCGTGTTCGTCAGCGGCGGCCTGCCCTTCCTGCCCATCGTTCCGCTGCTGCTGGCAAGCCCCACCTGGGGCCTCAGCGGGCAGAACTACTGGGAGCCGCAGGGCAAGATCACCGGCATCGAACTGATCTTCAACGTCTATATCGACCATGTGGCGGTCGCCGTGGCGGCGATCTTCATCGTGGCGGGCGTCTGGGCGGCACGGCACCGGCTGCTCTACGTCCACACCTTCATGCTGCCTCTGCTGCTGGTGGCGGGGCTCGTCTATCTCGCCATGCCGCGGGTGGTGTTCGCCACCTACATGGCGGACCAGCGCCTGCCGGCGGCCATCGTCTTCATGGTGCTCGCCGCCATGCGCGTGGACCTGCGCCACCGCCTCGCCCGGCGCGGATTCGCGGTGGTGCTGATCCTGATGCTGGCGGTCCGGGTCGGCGAGGTGCAGGTGGTGTGGGACCGGCTGTCGCAATGGACGGTGGCGTTCCGCGAATCGGTCACCCACATCCGCCCCGGCTCGCGTGTACTCGTCGCCTATGCCGACATCCAGGGCGGCAACGATCCGACCGACCTCGGCCTGATGCACGCCGCCTGCCTCGCCATGATCGAGAAGTCCTCCCTCGTCACCACCGCCTTCACGGTGGAGGGCAAGCAGATCCTGCGCGCCCGCAAGCCCTTCAACGAGCAGGTCGACACCGAGGACGGCACCCCGCCCCAGACCGAGCAGCTGCTCATTACCGAGGAAGACCCGACCCCCGACGGCCCGCGCTACTGGGACCTGTGGCCGTCGAAGTTCGATTACGTCTACCTCTTGTTCACCGAGCGCGGGGCGCCCAACCCGGACAGCGACCACCTCAAGTTGGTCTCCGAGGGCGAGCGCTTCCAGCTCTACGAGGTGGTGCCGCGCCCGCCTGCGCCACCCTCCTGAGCCGGCACGGCGGGGGCGACGTCACCGCGGTGTCACGATAGGGTGCAAGGCAGAACATCCCGCGGGTCCGGCCGGAAGGCCGGCCCGCGCATTCATTTCGACTGCCAGTTCTGGAGCCCCGATGGACACCGTTCTCACCAACGCCCGCCTCGTCCTCGACGATGCCGTCGTCACGGGGACCATCACGCTGCGCGACGGGCGCATCCTCGCCATCGACGAGGGCCGCGCCACCACACCGGCCGCCATCGATTGCGACGGCGACTTCATCGCCCCCGGCCTCATCGACCTCCACACCGACGCGCTGGAGGGGCATTTCGTCCCCCGGCCCAAGGTCTTCTGGCCGGATGCCCGGGCCGCCGCCCTCGCCCATGACGGGCAGACGGTGGCGAGCGGCATCACCACGGTGTTCGATGCCATCTGCGCCGGCGGCTTCGACCAGGCGAAGGCGGAGCGGCGCGACCTGTTCGGCACCATGCTGGATGCGGTGGAGCTGGGCGCGCCCCTGTTCCGGGCCGACCACAAGGTTCACCTGCGCTGCGAGATGACCGACCCGGACCTGCTCGATCTTGTGGAGCCCACGCTCGCCCGGCCGGGTCTCGCCTTCGCCTCGCTGATGGACCACACGCCCGGTGCCCGCCAGTGGCGCAACGTGGACGTGCTGCGCAATTTCCTGCTCGGCATCGGCAAGGATGCCGCCGAGGCCGAGCGCGAGATCGGCGAGCGCACCGCGCGCGGCCGCGCCAACGTGGCCCGCAACATGCCGCCGCTGGTGGAGATGCTGGCCTCCACCGGCCTTGTGCGGGCGAGCCACGACGACACCACCGAGGCGCACGTGGCCGAGGCGCGGGCCGCCGGCTGCACGATCAGCGAGTTCCCCACCACCCGCGAGGCGGCGCTGGCGGCGCGCGCTGCCGATCTCGCCACCATCGGCGGGGCACCCAACGTGGTGCGGGGCGGCTCCCATTCCGGCGGCGTCGCCATGGGTGCGCTGGCGCAGGAGGGCCTCGTGGACGCCCTCGCCTCCGATTACGTGCCTGCGAGCCTGCTTCAAGCGGCGACACGCCTCCACACCGTGGACGGCATGGCGCTGCCGCAGGCCATCGCCCTCGTCACCCGCAACCCGGCGCAGATGGCGGGCCTCGCCGATCGCGGCCGGCTCGCGGCCAGGCTCCGGGCCGACCTGGTGCGCTTCCGCATCGTGGAAGGCACGCCGGTGGTGCGGCAGGTGCTGGTGGAAGCCGAGCGCGTCTTCTGACGCGCTGTGGCGTCAGAACAGCGGCGGCACGATGCCCACCGGGAAGCCGGCGAGCTTGAGCGTTCCGTTGTCGAAGGACAGTGCGAAGATCGCGCCCTTGCGGCCCTCCACCTGGCCCGGCTTGCCGACCATGGCGAGCGCGCTGACGATAGGCGCGATCTCCCGCGGGATGGCGCCGGCCTTGTCGAGCCCCTGCACCAGATCGTTGATCCCGGCGAAGCCGAGATCGAGCTTGCCGTTGATCCGGCCCTGCGGATCGAGCGCGACCGCGCCGCTCGCCGTCACGGCGATCTTCGGCGAGGTGATGTGGAAACGGTCGAGCTTGGCGACGCCGCCCGCATCCGCCCAGGCGCGCAGACGCTGCGCCACCGACATGGGCCGCAGGTCCGCCGAAGCCGTCACCGTGCCCTGAAGTGCCATCTCCACCGGTCCCTGCGCGCCGAGCGCATTGAGCAGCGCGCTTTCCCCGCCGCTGAAGCCGGACGCATAGTCCACGCCGTCGGGCTTGCCGTCCTGCCCCGGAGAGCGGCGGGCGTGAAACTCGAACAAATGGGCGGAGAGGATCGACACCGGCTGCGCGCCGGCGGCGCCCGGCTGCTCCAGCTTCAGGTCATGCGCCTGCAACGAGAAGCGCTCTGGTCGGCCGGAGAGATCGCCGACGCCGCTCATCTGCAGCAGCGACCACACGGCCACATAGGACTGCCCGGTGTTGAGGTCCTCGACCCGCGCCGGCCCGATGAAGTCGGCGACGATGTGGTTGGGGGCCCACACCTGCGCCACCGCCTCCACCGAGGCTGCGGTGAAGCGCATGGCGTCGCCGCCGACGGTCTCCAGCTTCGGCATCAGGCAGCGCAGCTCGAAGCGGAAGGGGAAGCCGGCCAGATGGCGGTCGGTGCAGGTCCAGATGCGGCCGAGCTTCGCCTCGCGGCCGATCCAGGCGTCGATCTCGCGCTCGGCGCGCCCGGCGGCATAGAACCACAGGCCGCTCCAGGCGATGGCAGCGATCACCACCAGGGCCACGGGAACGATGACGAGCCACGGCTTGGGGCGGCGCCCCGGGGCTGTGGGCGCGGGCGGGACAGGGGCGGACGAGACAGGAGCAGACATGGACATCCTTGCGGCTGGCCACGGTCGCCCGTGGCTTGCGATGGTCCTTGCCGGCTGTTAGGCGACGGTCCGGCGTTTCTGTCAACGCCGGGAAGGTATGTCGGGGCCATGGCGGACGAGCGGTCGGCGAGCGGAGGCGGCAACGCGCCGGAGGCGGCGGGGCAATCGGTCACGCCTTCCACAGCGGCAGCGGGTCAGCACGGCGATGTCTGGGTGTTCGCCTACGGCTCGCTCATGTGGAATCCAGGCTTCGCCTTCGTCGAGCGCTGCGAGGCGCGTCTCGTGGGCGCCCACCGCACCCTGTGCGTCTATTCCTTCCACCATCGCGGCACGCCGGAGAAGCCGGGGCTGGTGCTCGGCCTCGATCTCGGCGGCTCCTGCCGGGGCATCGCCTACCGGGTGGCGGCGGCGGAATGGCCGCAGACCCATGCCTATCTCACCGAGCGCGAGCAGATTTCCGGTGTCTATCGCGAGGCCATCCGGCGCGTGCGCCTGCTGGACGGATCGGGGCGCGATGCGCCGGCGGTGGCCTATCTGGTCAACCGCGCCCATCCCCAATATGCGCGGGGCCTGACCCTCGACGACCAGCTGGCGCTGGTGCGCCGCTCCCACGGCAAGTCGGGGCCGAACACGGATTATGTGGTAGCGACGGTGAAGGCGCTGGAGAGCCTCGGCATCCGCGACCCGGGCCTCGCCTATCTCACCCAACACCTGACGGCGAGCCACGCTCTGCCCCCCGTTCTGCCGGATGATGCGGAGGGCGACGGGTCTCCCTGAGACCGCGCTCCTTACGCCGCGTGGCGGCGGGCGGGCAGGCAGAGCGCCTGCATGGCCGGGCGGGGGAGCTGCGAAGCCTCGCCGCGATCCATTGCATTGCGGTCCATCAGGCGACGCAGAGCGGGCGCATTCTCCTCGCCGAACACATGGATGTGGATTTCGTCGCCACGCATCCTGAGCGCGGCCGTGCGGGCATTGCTCGCCGGCCCGGCCCACATGGCGATGGAGCCCGCGGGCGTGCGCCGCGAAACCACCGCGAGGGCGTCCGGATAGTCCGGAGCAGCGTCGGGCCGATAGACCGAAAACACATGGCGGACGCCATCTTCGTCGCGCCAGAAACGGTAGCGCGCACCGAGGGCGGCGTGCTTGAGGCCGTTCAGGCCACCGGCGTCCACAAGGGGGACAAGGAGCGAATCAGTTGCGTTCATGAGAACGAAACTAGAACGATCCCCCGCGATCGATCAAGAGTTTTCCACAGGGGTGGACAACGGGGACGACTCAGCCTCCGCGCGCGCCCTCAGATTAGCCGGCGCGCGCGGCCCGAGTTCCGCCAGTCCCTCGGCGAGAAGGCGGTCGCTGGCGGCCTCGATGTCGGCCTCCAGCCGGGCCATGATCTTCTGCCGCGGCAGCCCCGGCGGGATAGGCGGGAGGATCTCGACCAGGATGGTTCCGCGTCGCTTCAGGATGCTCCGGCGCGGCCAGTAGAGGCCGGAATTGAGCGCAATGGGCAGGCAGGGCACGCCGAGGCTGGAATAGAGGTGCGCCACGCCGAACTTGTAATCCGGCGGCGCGCCGGCCGGGCGGCGCGTGCCTTCCGGGAAGATCAGGATCTGCCGGCCCTCGGCCATGTCGGCCTGCGCCCGCCGCGTCATGGCCTTGAGCGCCGCCGAGCCGCCCTTGCGGTCCACCGGGATCATCCGCGCCCGCGCCGCGAACCAGCCGAACACCGGAATGGACATGAGTTCGCGCTTCAGGATGAAGGCGGGGTCCGAGAACAGCGGCAGCAGCGCCAGCGTCTCCCAGGCCGACTGATGCTTGGAGGCGATCAGGAGGGGGCCCTCCGGGATGTTCTCGATGCCGCGAAACTCCGCGCGCGTCCCGACGATCACCCTCAGCAGGAACATGGTGGTGGCCACCCACCACAGGACGCCGGTGCGCCACAGCCCCTGGCGCGACAGGAACGGCAGCAGAGGCAGGAAGGCCAGCAGATAGAGGGTCGTCACCAGATAGAAGGCGATCTGGAAGACGAGCGAACGCAGGAAGGTCAAGGCGGTCTCCCTGCCCCGCGGCCGGGCGGCCGGGAGCGCGTGTTCAGTGCGACGCGGCGGCCGCCCCGGCCGGCGGCGCGGTACCGGCCCCGGGGCCCGCCACCGCCTGGGCGGGACGGATCTTCACCGTGGCCATGATGTACTTCAGATATTCCTTCACCAGCAGCTTCAGCGTCCCGGTATCGGTCCACCAGTTTTCCGGCTCGGTGCGGCTGGTGACGACGGGATAGGCCACCAGCTCCACATCGGGAAGGGCACGCGACAATTCCATCATGGCGCGCGGCATGTGCCAGGAGGATGTCACCACCACCAGCGAGCGGAACCGCCACTCGCGCGTCCATTCGGCGGCCTCGAGCGCATTGCCGCGCGTATTCAGGGCCTTGTGGCCGAGATCGATGCAGCAGTCCATCAGTCGCTCGCCGTCCGGCAAGGCGCGGCGCATCTCGTCGGACGAGGTGGTGGGATTGACGCCGGTGATGAGCAGGCGCTGGCCGAGCCCTTCGTTCAGCAGGGACACGGCATCGACGATACGCGACGGCCCGCCGGTGAGCACGACGATGGCATCGGCCGGCTTCACGCCGGCGGGCTCGCGCCCGGCGATCTGGGTGGTGAAGGCGACGAAACCGGCGCCGGCGACGATGGCCCCCAGCCCGCCGAGCGCCACAGAGGCGACGGCGAGGCGGCGCAGCAGGCTGCGGCGCGGTGCCGGAGATGGCCGCGTGTTCGTGGTCGCCCCGCTTCTGGCCGTGCCGGTATCGGACTGCCCGGGACCGATTTGCGCCCTCATCCTGCGCTCGGTGCTCGACATGGTCATGGGACCGACGATGGCGCCGGAATGCGGCAGGGGCGAGGTGACGCACCCCCGGCCACGGCCACCCCCACCGCCGGGACGGGAATCATGTGATCGTCCTCAACGTGCGGTAAACGGTGACGCGGGAGGTGAGCGCCGTCGCCAGCGCCACGATCGCCACAGACACGGCGATGCCGAAGAACCCCAGATAGCCGGGATTGAGCCAGCCGAGCACGGTGGGCAGTTCCGGATCGCCGCCGAGGCCGAGGCGCGGGAGCGCGGCGAGCGCCCCGAACACGGCCGCCGCCGAGAGCCCGCCGATGAGGCCGCCCTCGGCGCCGATCTTGAGGAAATGGCGCTGGAACTGGGCGGCGATGAAGCCGTCGCGCGCACCGACGAAGTGCAGCACCTCCACCACCGAGCGGTTGGTCGCCACCGCCGCGCGGGTGGCGAACACCACCGAGAGCACGGTGGCGAGGCCGACCAGTACCAGCAGCACCACCGCCACCAGCATCACCCCGTCGGTCACCGCCACGAGGCGGCGCGACCAGCCGCGGTGATCGTCCAGCGTGGCGGTGGGGATACGGTCGGTCAGGGTCCGCTTCAGCCGGGCGAGATCAGCCGGGCCCGCGCCGTCGAGGCGCACCACGATCACCCGCGGCACCGGCAGGTCGCCGAGGTCGAGCCCCGAGCCGAGCCACGGCTCCAGCAGCCGGGAGGTCTCCTCGGGGGTGAGGATGTGCACGTCGGAAATGCCGGGCGTCTTGCGGGCGATGTCGGCGGCGGCCTGCACCTGGGCGTCGGTGGCCTGCTTCTCGCCGGCACGAATCTGGATGGTGACTTCCTGCGTCACGTCGGAGCGCCACTGGCTGGCGGTCGCCCGCACCGCCACCGCCGTGCCGATGGTGAGGCCGGCGAGGAAGGTCATGATGGCCACCACCGCCACCAGCGCGCGCCCGGCGATGGTGGAGGACGGCACGATGGAGGCCAGCGCCCGCGCCTTGGCGCGCGGCGCCTCGCCTGCGTCCGGCGGCTTCTTGGGCTGGCTGGTGGCGTCAGTCGTAGACATAGAGGCGACCGTCGGCGATCACGAGGCGGCGGGCGTCGTACTGGTCCATGAGCGCGATGTCATGGGTGGCCAGCAGCACCGACGTGCCGGACTTGTTGAGTTCGATGAACAGGCGGAGCAGGCGGCGGGCGAGTGTCGGGTCCACATTGCCGGTGGGCTCATCCGCCAGCAGGAATTCCGGCCGCCCGATGAGGGCGCGGGCGATGGCCGCGCGCTGCTTCTCGCCGCCCGAGAGCACCGGCGGCAGGACGTGCATGCGGTCGCCCAGGCCGACCCAGCTCAGAAGCTCCGTCACCTCGCCCCGATAGCTCGCCTCCTCCTTGCCGAGCACGCGCAGCGGCAAGGAGACGTTCTCGTAGGTGGTGAGGTGGTCCAGCAGGCGGAAATCCTGGAAAACGATGCCGATGCGCCGGCGCAGCACCGCCACCTCGTCGGGATCGAGGGAGGACACATCCCGCCCGAACAGGGTGATGAGCCCGCGCGTCGGCTTCAGCTGAAGGAAGAGGAGGCGCATGAGCGTCGTCTTGCCGGCCCCCGACGGGCCGGTCAGGAACTGGAACGAATTGGGCTCGATGCCGAAGGACACGTCCTTCAACACCTCCGGACCCATGCCGTACCTGAGGCCGACGTTCTCGAACCGGACCACGCCCCAACCCTTCGCTCGAATCGCGCCGCGGCGCCCCGCCACACCATAAACGAAGCGGAAGGCGTCGCCACAGGGGCGCGGAAAGCCCGCCTCGCGCGATTGCCGAAGGGTGGGGAAGGGCTGTCCCGCATTGCGCGCGCCGGGCCCGGCGGCTATTTCGGAAGGGCGCCCGCAGCCTCAAAGGCCACGCTCGCGCTCTGGCGAAGAGGGATCATGAACCTGCCGAACGTCAGCGTCCTCTATGACGAGAACCGCATCGCCGCGCGCAATCACGCCCTGGCGGTGGAGATCGCCGCGTTCGCGCCGGAACGGCTGCTCGCCGTGGCGGTGCTGAAGGGCTCCTTCATCTTCGCCGCCGATCTTCTGCGCGCCATGCACACGTCCGGCCTCGCGCCGGAGGTGGAATTCATGCACCTCTCCTCCTATCGCGAGGCGACCATCTCCTCCGGCCAGGTGAAGATCCTGAAGGACGTGGAGAGCGACGTGCGCGACCGCGACGTCCTGCTCATCGACGACATCCTGGAATCCGGCCGCACCCTCGCCTTCGCCAAGGACCTGCTGATGGCGCGCGGCGCGCGGCGGGTGCTGGTGTGCGTGCTGCTGGAGAAGCCGGGCAAGCGGGCGGTGCAGATCGAAGCCGATTTCGTCGGCTTCACCTGCCCGGACGTGTTCGTGGTCGGCTACGGCATGGATGTCGCCCACGCCTTCCGGCAACTGCCCTTCATCGGGCACGTGGAAGGGCTGGAATAGCCGACGGGGCTGCGCCCTCCCCGCTTCAGCCGACTTATCTCAGCCGCCCTTGGCCTTCAGCCGGGCCTGGATCTGCTGGCCGATGTCGAAGGCCCGCTGCTCCAGCAGCACCGGCGTCTCGCAGACATAGATGAGGGACTTGGCGCGCTCGTCGAAGATGCGGGTGTCCCAGTTGAGCTGCTCGTCGAGCTTGCGGCTCTCCGCGGTCTCGGGCGCGGTGATGGAGGTCTGCGCCTTGCTCAGCGCGTCGCCCTCCTCACGGATGCGGTCGGCGAGGCGCTGCTGGCCGCGGGCATAGCGCTCGATGCCGTGGATGAGCCTACTGCGCTGATCGTTGATGATCTCGTAGACACCGGCCATCACCCGGAGTAGCCCCTTGTCCGCCTCGGCGCCAGCCTCCTTCACGAAGCCGTCGAGCAGGGGACCGAACTCCTTCGCCGGCGTGCGGCGGGAGGCGAGCTTGACCGCGAGGCCGGCGGCATCCTGGTCGTCGGTCCATTTCCCGGCGGAGGCCGGGTCCGGGCCGCTCCACACCTGCGCAAGGTCGATCTCCGGCGTCTTGCGCTGCGGGCAGGGCCAGTCGGGATCGCTCTTCGGCTGGGCGGCCAGCGGCGACGCCATCAGGAGACCGGCTGCCGCGAGGGCGGCCGAGGTGGCGGCAAGCGAACGGATCACGCGGCTTCTCCTTTTGGCCCGCCCCGCCGCCCCATGATGCCGCGGCCCGGATCGTAGGCGACGACGGCGAGAGCGAAGAAGACGATGGTGGTGCCGAACACGACGGTGAAGGCCTGCGGCTCGAACGCGCCGTAGAGCGCGTTGCGCACCAGTTCCACGGCATGGGTGAAGGGGTTGAGAAGGCAGACGATGTAGAGCGTCTCGCTGGCATCGCGGATGCGCCACAGCGGGTAGAGCGCCGACGATGCGAAGAACATCGGGAAGATCACGAAGTTCATCACGCTCGCGAAATTCTCCAGCTGCCGGATCAGCGAGGAGATGACGAGCCCGATGGCCCCCAGCATCAGCCCGGTGAGGATGAAGGCGGGCAGCGCGGTGAGATAGCCCATGGGCGGGATGTCCACCTCCCACAGCCGGGCGATGGCGAGGAAGACATAGACCTGCGCCAGCGACACGCTGACCCCCGCCACCAGCTTGGACAACAGCAGATACCAGCGCGGGAAGGGGCTGGTCAGCAGCACCCGCATGGAGCCCACCTCCCGGTCGTAGACCATGGAAAGGGACGACTGCATGCCGTTGAACAGCTGGATCATCACCGCGAGGCCGGGCGTCACATAGACCTCGTAGAGCACATAGGTCTCGTAGGGCGGGATGATCGAGACGCCGAGGGTCGAGCGGAAGCCGGCGGCGAAGATGAAGAGCCACACCAGCGGCCGCACCAGCGCCGAAAGGAACCGCTCCTTCTGCTGCACGAAGCGCAGCAGCTCGCGGCCGACAATGCCGGACATGCACACCAGATAGCCGGCGGGGCCGAGGTGGCGCGCGGGCGCGGCGGGTCTCTTTCCGACGCTGGCCTCGCTCATGCCGCGTCCTCCGACCGCGCCGCCGTCATGGCCCGGAACGCGGCCTCCAAAGCCGCCGTGGGGCCATCCGGCGCGCGCTCTTCCGCCGGCCTCAGATGCGCGCCGGTCACCTCGCGGGCGGTGCCATGGGCGATGATGCGGCCCTTGTCGAGCACGTAGATGAGATCGTCGGCCCGCACCTCGTCGAAGATGTGGGTGGCCCACAGCACCGCGAGCCCTTCTTCCTCCACAAGCCGCCTGACGATCTCGACGATGGCGGAGCGGGAGGGCAGATCGAGCCCCACCGTCGCCTCGTCCAGCAGCAGCAGGCGGGGGCGGTGGATGAGCGCGCGGGCGATCTCCACCCGCCGCGACTGGCCGCCCGAGAGGGTGCGCACCTTGTCGTCGATGCGGTCGGCAAGCCCCACCAGCGCCAGCAACTCGCCGATGCGGGCCTTCACCTCCCGCCCCGCCATGCCGTGCAGCGCGCCGTGATAGGCAAGGTTCTGCCGGACCGACAGGTCGAGATCGAGCGTGCGGCTCTGGAACACCACGCCCAGCTCCGCCAAAGCGGCGGAAGGCGCGCGGGAGAGGTCGTGGCCGAAGATGCGCACCCGCCCCTCGCGCGTCGCATAAAGCCGCGTCGCCAGGGAGAACAGCGTGGTCTTGCCCGCCCCGTTCGGCCCCAGCAGCGCGACGAAGCGGCCGTCGGGCACGGTAAGCGAGACGCCATCCAGCGCGCGGCGCGCGCCGAAGGCGTGGCTCACCGCCTCGATCGCGAGCGCCGGACCTTGCGCCGGAACCTGCACGCCATCGCTCATTGCGGCGAGACCACCACGCCCCACGGCGCGCCGCCGACCTTGATGGACTTCACCACCTTGAGGTCCTGAACGTCGATCACCGAGACGTCGTTGGAATTGCCGTTGGTGGTGAAGAGCAGCTTCTCGTCCGGGGTGAAGGCGAGCTGCCACACGCGCTGACCGACGAGCAGATATTTCTGCACCTCGAAGGTCTCGGCATTCACCACCGCCACGCGGTTCGCCGGGCCCAGGGCGACGAAGGCGGTCTTGCCATCCTTGGTCAGGCGCACGCCCACGGGCTGGATCGCCTCCTTGGACACGCCGGGGATCTGGAACGTGACCTTGTGGATGATCTTGCGCGTCTCGGGATCGATCACGGACACCGTGCCGCCGACCTCGGCCGACACCCACAGACGCTTGCCGTCCTTGGAGAATTCGGCGAAGCGCGGGCGCGCGTCCACCAGCACGTTGGCGACGATCTTGTTGGTCTTGGTGTCGATGAAGTGGGCCATGCTGGTGGTTTCGGAGGTCGCCACCAGCGTCGTCCCGTCCGGGCTCACCGCCATGCCTTCCGGCTCGGTGCCCACCGGCACCTGCGCCACCACCTTGTTCTGCTCCACGTCGAGGACCGTGACCTGGTTGTCGTCCTCGTTGGCGATGTAGAGCGGATTGCCCGAGGGATGCAGCGCGAAGAGTTCCGGGTCCGGCCCGGACTTCAGCTTGCGCATCACCTTGAGCGTTGTGGGATCGATGGCCAGCACCGCATGGTCGTCGCTGGCGCACAGGAACAGCACCTTGCCGTCCGGGCTCATGGTGATGCCGCGCGGCCGGCGGCCGATCTTCACCGTCTGCTTGGCCTCCAGCGTGGTGGAATCGATGACGGTGATGGAATTGCCGCGCTCGTTGGAGACGTAGACCGTATAGGCCGAGGCCGCATCCGCCGCCGTCAGCGCAGCGGCTCCGGCGAGAAGGGCAACGAGCCGGCGCAGGGCGGTCGGGGTCATCGGGTTTCCTCCAGAATTCGGGCGTGTGTGGCGCGATTCCTGTCGCGCGCTTTGTCCCGGCATTTCAGTTCAGCCGGCATTTGGATTCGCGCTCGTCCACGCCAAGCGTGTCGAGCGGGGTCTTCTGGTGCAAAAAGCCCTCCTCCGGCGCCACCGAGACGATGCCGAGGGGCTGGGCGATGAGGAGGGGCTGGCGCACCTGCTGGTCCCAGGGCCGTACGCTCACCGGCACGCCCTTGAAGGCGGCGAGGCTGAAGTCCGGCGAGCGCATGAACTTCGCCAGCGCCACCGGGTCCGCCGTCTTGGCGCGGGTCGCGGCCTCGCCGACCATGCGCACGGCGAGCCACGCCTGGTAGTCGGTCGCGCGCATGGGGCGGCCCGTGGCGCGCAGGAAGCGGTTCTGCAATTGGGCCGAGCCCCACGCATCCTGTGCCGGATGCCACGTGCCCGCGGTCAGTCCCTGCGTGCCCACCACGAGGCGGGGCTCGAAGGTGCGGAAGGGGATGTAATTGCCGAAATCATTGACCTCGTCCGCCACCACCAGCACGTCCGCATCCACGCCCCGGCTGAAGACGAGGGCATCGGACCGGGTGATGCTGTCGGAGCGGTCGCGCCCCAGCGGGCCGAAGGTCCACGGCTTGTCGGCGACGATCTTGAGCCCGAACTTCTTCGCCGATTTGCGCAGCGCGTCGGCATAGAGCTGGTCGCCCGGGTTCGGCCCGACGATCAAGAACAGCTTGGTCCAGCGCTTCATGGCGAGGAACTGCATCAGCGCATCCGTCAGCATCGCCCGGCTGGGCGCGACGTGGAAGACGTCCGCCCGGCACTGCTCGGCGCGCAGCGCATCGTCGGTGGCGCCGATGTTGAACAGGGTGACGCCCTTGCCCTTCACCGCATCGTCCACCTTGAGAAGGTCCGCCGCCGGCAGGTTGACGACCAGAAGCTTGATGCCGCCATCCGCCAGCTTGCGCGCCGCCTCGCCCGCATCCTCGTCCTCGGCCAGGGTGACCGGCTCCAGCGCAAAGCTCTGGCCGGTGAACTGGCCGGTCGTGTTGTTGTCCTTGATGGCGAGTTCGGCACCGGCCACCGCATCGTCCGCCGGCACGGCGAGCAGATCATAGAGCGGCGGCGGGGGAACCTCGCGGGTGAGAAGGCCGAGCCGCAGCTCCACAGGCACGGTCGTTTGGGCGGCTTCGGCGGTCGGGGCGGCACCGCCTGCCGGCTGCTGCGCCCGCGACATCCCGACACCGCCCACGGCGCTCAGCAGCACGGCGCAAGCAGCGGTGAGAAGCAGGCGGGGCCGACGCAGCCGCGGCCATTCGAGACGCCAGGCAAGGCTCATGGGCAATCGGGGCTCAGTCGATCCGGGTCGTCGAGAGGGGAAGATGTAGCCATCATCAGCCAAAAACGGCAACCGAATAGACATAAGAAAACAATAAGATGATCTCTCCTTGCCAGCGGCTGGGCGGCTGTGACACGCTCCGGACTGCCAAAGGTTCCCGATGATGTCCGGCGCTCGTTTCGTCTTTGCCCTTCTTTTCGCAGGCGCAACATTTTTCGGCGTGACAGGCCGCAGCCTTGCCGCGCCCGTCCCTGTGGCCATCTTCGGCTTCGAGTTATTTGACGATACGGCAGACCAGAGCAAAAGCATCCAAGCGGAACAGGACGCACGGCTCAAGCTCATCAATGCGGAGCTGGTGCGCCTCCTCGTGGAGAGCGGGCAGCTGACGCCCGTCGATCTCAAGCCCTTCGCCGCACGCATCGACGAGGCCTCCCCCTTCTTCAAGTGCAATGTCTGCGAGAACGAGATCGCCGCCGACGCCGGGGCGCGGCTCGAGGCGGTGGGGGTCGTGCGCAAGGTGTCGAACCTCATCCTGTCCATCGAGCTGCAGGTGCGCGAAGTGGACCTCAAGGGCGTCGAGGGCAGCGCCAAGGTGGTGCGCGCCGGGCAGGTGGATATCCGCGGCAACACCGACGAATCCTGGATGCGCGGCGTGCGCTACCTGGTGAAGAACCGCATTTTTGCCCCGGGCCTGCCCGAGCTTTCCCAATGACGCGGCCGTCCGGCCCGTTCACCATTGACCAAACAGTGTTGGAGGAACGTTTCCATGAGGCAGATGATTGCCGCCGCGGCGGCGCTTGCGGTCGCGATGATCCCGCTCGCCGCTGACGCGCACGGCCCCACCCGCAAGAAGGTGACGGAGAGCGTCGAGATCAACGCGCCGGCTGACAAGGTCTGGGCCGTGATCTCCAATTTCCAGGACATGAGCTGGCATCCCGCCGTCGACAAGCAGGAAGGCAAGGGCGGCAACGCAGTCGATGCCACGCGCCTGCTCACCCTCAAGGGCGGCGGCACCATCGAAGAGGTGCTGGTGAAGTACGAGCCGGAGCAGAAGAGCTATGCCTACCGCATCAATGCGGTGGACGTGAAAGTGCTGCCGGTGACCAACTATTCCTCCACCATCGCAGTCATTCCCGTCGACGCGACCCATACCAAGGTGGAGTGGCGCGGCGCCTTCTATCGCGGCTATCCCAACAACGATCCGCCGCCGGAACTGAGCGACGAGGCCGCCGTCGCCGCCGTGACCGCGGTCTATCGCGGCGGGCTCGACGCCCTGAAGGCCAAGGTCGAAAAGGGCTCCTGATGGCCCGGCTGCGGCGCGCGGCGGTCGTGGCGGGCTTCGCCGCGGCGGCTGCGTTCCTCGTCGCGTCCCGGCCGTCGGGCGCGGCGGAGGCCTTCATCACGAACCAGCCCGGCAATGAGGTGGCGGTGGTGGCGCTCAATGGCGCCGCCGCCCCGCCTAAACTCGTCGCGCGCATTCCCGTGCCCGGCGAGCCGGCCGGCATCGCCGTGAGCCGGGACGGAAGCCGCGCCTTCGTCACCAGCCCCGAGGGCAAGGCCCTGTCGGTGATCGATACGGCCACACGGCAGGTCGAGAAACGCATCCCTGTGGGCGGCGGTCCGCTGGGCGTCGCGGTCGCGCCCTCCGGCAAGCCCGTCTATGTGGCGGACTGGTATTCGTCGCGCCTCGTGGTGGTGGATCCCGACCGGCCCGACGATCTGCGTATCGCCCACACCGGCGCCTCCCCCTCCGGCGTGGCGGTGACGCCAGATGGCGCCCTCGTGCTCAGCGCCGATCGGGACGACGATCAGGTCTCCATCATCGATGCGGCGAAGCTGGAGCGGGTCGCCATCGTCAAGGTCGGCACTCGCCCGTTCGGCATCACGCTCTCCGAAGATGGGCGCACGGCCTACACGGCCAATGTGGGCTCGGACGACGTGAGCGTCATCGATGTCGCCGCGCGCAAGGTGGTCGGCACGGTGAAGGTGGGCAACAGGCCCTATGCGGTGGCGCTGGCCGGCCCGCTCGCCTTCGTGACCAACCAGTATGCGGGGACGGTGAGCGTGTTCGACACCACGACCCTCGCGCCCCGCGCCACCATTTCCGTGGGCGAATATCCCGAGGGCATTGCCGCCTCGGAGGATGGGCGCGCAGTCTATGTGGTGAACTGGTTCGACAATTCCATGAGCGTGATCGACACGCAGACCCTGAAGGTGGTCTCGACCCTCGAAGTGGGCGACGGCCCGCGCGCCTTCGGCCTCTTCCTGCGCCGGACGCCCTGACGCGCGCGTTCCCCGGCAAGCGCCCCTGAAACGAAAACGACTGGCGGGGAACCCGCCGCAAGATCCACCGAAACGAAAACGACCGGCGGGGAACCCGCCGGTCGTCGTTCTTTTGGCCTCTATCGCAGAAAGATTGCGGCCAACCGCTGGAGCAGACCCTTCGGCATGGGCGGAGGGTTGCCGCTCTGTCCAGGGTGGTTTCCGCTCTAGGCCGCGAAGGGGTGCTTGGCTTCGTTGCGCTTGTCGGTCGCTTCCTTGGCGGTGGGGGTACCGGCCACGGCGCGCGCGATCGAGAGCTTGGTCGCCTCGTAGTTGTACTGCTGGATCTTGGCGTCGTCGGCCGCTTCCCAGTGGATGAACACACCCACGCAGATGAAGAGGTCGTCGGCTTCCTCGACCGGGATCACGCCTTCCGCGACCGAGTCCTGCACCGCCTTGGCGACGCCGTACTGGGCGGGGCCGAACATCTGCACGGCCTGCCGGGCGTCCTTGATGGTCACCTTGTTGAACATCACGGTGTTGGGCTTGCAGGGCAGGTTCGGCGCGAGCACCGCGAGGAGGGACGTGAAGCCATCCTTGTTGTTCGTCAGGCTGGTGACGAACGCCGTCTCGGCCGCGCTGCCGCGCGGGCCGATGATGAGGTCGATGTGGGCCACCTCGTTGCCGTCACCGACGAGCGCCTCACCAACCAGAACCTTGCTAATCTTAGCCACCTTCTGTCCTCCCTCGTAGATCGACTAGGGATGACCGCCCCCGAAGACAGTTCCGGACGGCGGTCCTATGCCGCCTACCCTTGTTGTCAGCGCTCGGCGCGGAATGCCGAACCGGTTCACCAGATAGCGCGCGGAGCCTAGCCGCGCGGAGGCTCGCCTGCAAGCCGCCGCGGCCGCGAATCCATGCCGCGGCGCAGCGTGAAAAATTGGCCGGCAAAACGCGTGCGGAACGCCCGGCGGGCGGCGCCCGGGAAGGACCGTGACCTGCCCTTGGGGGCGGCATCGGGCGGGCGCGCGCCGGGCGTGATCGGCAAAATGTGGCCGGAAGTATTGCGGTTGTTTAATACCAATCTTCCCGGACAAGCTTGCCAAACATTCCTGTTGGCACCTGACTTGCTTCTTAATTTTTGCACAGATTGCCCGGGAGAAGGCAGCCTGCCAGGTCAGTACTTCGTAAAAGGCGAGCGAAGGTTTGTCGCAGAGGGACGGAAGCAGGGGAGTGGCACGCAGCGCCGATCTCAGGAACCCTGGTCATGTTCATTGTTCTTTATGCCTGCCTCATCAGTGCTCCGGCCACCTGCCGGGAGGAGAAGCTCAGCTTCTCCATGGAAGCGAGCGCGCCCATGACCTGCATGATGTCCTCCCAGCAGGCCATCGCGCAGTGGAGCGAGAGTCACCCGCAGTGGCAGATCGGCCGCTGGAAGTGCGTGGCCGCCGACCGCCTCATGCGCGACATTTGAACGGCGGGGCGCACAGCGCCGATCTGCCGTTGCGGCATGCCCGCCCTTGAACGGGGCGCCATGCCTTCCCATCCTCTAGTCCAAGGTCCGCGTCCTGTGCGCGGCACCGGGAGGGATGGATGAATCACCTGAAGACGGCGATCCTGCTCGCCGGCATGACCGCCCTGTTCATGGCCGTGGGCTTTGCCCTCGGCGGACGCGGCGGAATGATGATCGCATTCGTGGTGGCGGCAGGCATGAACCTGTTCAGCTACTGGAATGCGGACAAGATGGTCCTGCGCATGTACGGCGCGCGGGAGGTGGATGAGCGCACCGCGCCGGAGTTCGTCGGCATGGTGCGGGAGCTGGCGCGGCGGGCGGATCTGCCCATGCCGCGGGTGTTCATCATGGACAACCCCCAGCCCAACGCCTTCGCCACCGGGCGCAATCCGCAGAACGCCGCGGTCGCCGCCACCACCGGCCTGTTGCAGACGCTGACCCCCGAGGAAGTGGCGGGCGTGATGGCGCACGAGCTGGCGCACATCAAGCACTACGATACCCTCACCATGACGATCACGGCGACCATCGCCGGCGCCATCTCCATGCTGGCGAATTTCGGCATGCTGTTCGGCGGCGGCAATCGGGACAATAACAATCCCTTCGGCTTCATCGGCACCATCCTGATGGTGTTCCTGGCGCCGCTCGCCGCCATGCTGGTGCAGATGGCCATCTCCCGCTCCCGCGAATACGAGGCCGATCGGGGCGGTGCGGAGATACTGGGGCGGCCCATGGCGCTCGCCTCGGCGCTGGCAAAGATCTCCGGCGAGGCGCATCAGGTGCCGAACTATGAGGCAGAAGCGAACCCCGCGACTGCACACATGTTCATCATCAATCCCCTCTCCGGGGCGCGGATGGACAATCTCTTCTCCACCCATCCGGCGGTGGAGAACCGCATCGCGGCCCTGCGCGACCTGTCCCAGCGGATGGGCGGCGGCGGCTTCACCGCCCCCGGCCCGGCCCCGGCGCAGCCGCGCCGAGGGCCGTGGGGGTGATGCTGGGAGGGATCGGTCGGGGCCTCAGCCCCGGCCCGGCCGCACCGGCGGCACGCTCTGGGCTTCCCGGGTGCGCACGAAGGTCCAGATGACGCGCGGCGTGCGGGCGACTTCGCCCGTGAGCACCAGCTGGGAGGTGCGGCGCGGCCCGCCGCTGGCGGCGAGGTCCACGCTCTCTTCCACCACCAGGGGCAGATGCGGCGCGGCAAACGCCCAGGCCTCGCCGTTGGGCAGGCTGAGCAAGGCGGTATGGGGATCGTCCAGCCGCTCCACCGTCACAGACGGGTGCAGGTGGAAGCGAATGGCGAAGGTCTCCGCCGGCAGCGCGCCGCTTTCGTCCACCGGCTTGAAGATGTCCTCTCCGTCGAGCCGGTTGCCCTCCAGCGCCAGCCGCCAGGAGCGCTGGTGCAGGAGGTTGAACGCCTCGGCATAGCCGTCATGGCTGGCGCGCAGCAGCAGCGCGTTGTTCCGCGTGCCGCGCTGCACCTCCACATGCTTGGGGCCGGCGACGATGGGCGCGCCGAAGATGCGCGTCATGGAGCCGCCCTGCAGGAAGCGGCAGGAGGAGGTGTCGGCGATCACCGCCGTGGAATGCGCCGCCGTGGAGCGGGCCACCTGCCGCCACATCTCGCGATGCACTTCCGGCACGCCGCAATTGATAACAATGCGCTGGCGGGCCGAGGAGAATTCAAAGGCGAGGCAGCTCGCATGCGCCTCCCAGCTCGCCACGGCGGGGGGCGGCGGGCCGGTGTCGGCGATCAGCATCAGCGAGCGGGCGTCGAGCCGCTGGTAGCCGGAATAGGGGGCGTTCGCCACCGGCGCGCCGCGCGCATCGTCGAAGGCGAGGATGGTGGCGAGCTGGTCCGCCGCCGTGTGGCCCATGCCGTGGAAATGCGCGAAGGCGCCGTCGCCGTGCCGGAAGAAGCGCAGCATGGGCATCATGCGGTCCACCGCATTCATCAGCGCAGCCGGGGCCTGCTGGTTGCGGGCGGTGAAGGCCTGGCGCAGCGGCAGAAGGTCCAGCAGCAGCTCGATGAGCATGCCGGGATTACGGGTCAGCGGGCCGCCATCCGGCAGAATCTGCCGGTCCAGCTCCTCGGCGAGGCGCTTCTGCGCCGCCTTCAGGAGGCGCGGCTGGTCGGACATGCACAGCCCGGCGAACACCAGCGCCACGACCGCGATAAGGCGGGGATAGCCGTCCGGCGCATCGCTCGCCATGCGGCGCAGCTGGCGCACCTGCTTCGCCAGCGAGCGCATGAAGCGGCGGTAGAAATCGTGATCGGCGTCCTGCAGCAGGAAGGTCGCCTGGGTGAGCCAGGAGATGATGCGCCGCGCCGCCACGTCCGGGCGCGCCGCCACCGCCTTGGCCTTGCCGGGATCGCGGATGAAGTCGCCGACGAGGGCACGGGCATTGGCCCGGGCAATGGTGGTGTTGGCGGCTTTTAGGTGCCGCAGCCAGCCGAAGCCGTGCAGCGCCTCCGCCCATTCCACGGAGGGCGGCACCAGCTCGAATACGGTGCGGCCATCGAGCGCCATCACCTTGCCGGCGAAGGCGAAGCGGCCGGAATAGATTTCGCTGGCGACGGTGGCGTCGCCGGTCCTCAGGTCCTGGGGCGCGATGAGAAGGCGTTCGGGGACCGGTACAGGCACATAGCCGAGCGGCACGGCGCGGCCGCCAATGCGCGCGAGCACCGTCTGCGACCAGAGCTCCACCAGGAGGGTCGCCAGTTGCGTGCGCTCTCGCAGCCCGCCTCGGCTCACGGCGCCTCCCGGCGTGTGGGCGTGGCCCTTTCCGGCCAGCGTGCCGACCAGATTTCTGGCCACGGCCTGCAGCGGGCCCGCCGATCCATTCCAGATACCCATGCGCCTGTCTTCACCAGCCTCTAGCCCTTGCGGGAGGCCGGGGCGCGGGTCAGCCTCCGGGGCTTCCCTTGCGCCGCAGCCGGGCGGCGAAGAAGCCGTCGAGTCCCGACCGCTCCGCCTCCCCCCGCATCCAGTGACTTGGAAGAGTGCGCACATCCCCTTGAGGAGTTATGAACAAATCGAGGCCGTCCACCTCTCCGGCGCGAAGCGGCTCCCGTTCCACGTCCTTTCGGGCGGCCAGAAGCCGCTCCACCTGCGCCTCACCCTCCTCCGGCTCCAGCGAACAGGTGGAATAGACGACGAGGCCGCCGGGCTTCACGAGGTCGATGGCGTGATCGAGCAGCCGCGCCTGCAGCGTGGCGAGGGTCGGGATGTCGGACGGCCGCTTGGACACCGCGATGTCCGGATGCCGGCGCAGGGTGCCGGTGGCCGAGCAGGGCGCGTCGAGCAGCACCGCATCGAACGGACCGCCGGCGAAGGTCGCGGCGTCGCCTTCCACCACGGTCGCGGCGAGGCCGAGCCGCGCCAGATTGTCCCGCAGCCGGGTGAGGCGCGCGCCGGAGCGATCCACCGCCGTCACCTGCGCACCGGCGGCGACCAGCTGCGCCGTCTTGCCGCCGGGGGCGGCGCACAGGTCCGCCACCTTCAGCCCGTCCACTTTGCCGAGCAGCCGGGCCGGAAGGGCGGCGGCGGCGTCCTGCACCCACCATTCGCCCTCCGCGAAACCGGGCAGCGCCCGCACCGGCCCGGCCTGGAGGATGCGCACCGTGCCGGTGGGCAGCACCTCGCCCGAGAGCTTGCCCGCCCAGCCTTCGGGGTCGGTCTTCACGGTGATGTCGAGGGGCGGCTCCACCCGGTGCATGGTGGCCATGGCGCGCGCGGTCTCGGCGCCATAGGCCTTGATCCAGCGCTGGCGCAGCCAGTCGGGCGTGTCGGCGAAATCGGGATCGACCCCGACCATCAGCGCCTCGCCCTCCCGCGCCACCCGGCGCAGCACGGCGTTGACGAGGCCGGCAAAGCCCACGGTGGAGCGGTCGGCGCGGGCGAGGTCCACGCTGAGACCCACCGCCGCATGGCTCGGCACGTCCATGAACAGGATCTGCGTCGCACCGGCGAGCAGGACCGATTCCAGCCGCGGCGCCGACTTGGGAAAGCCGCGCTCCATCAGCTTGCCGAGCACGGTGCGGAGCGTCCCGAGCCGCCGCAAGGCGGTGGCGACGATGCGATAGGCGAGCGCCCGGTCGCGCGGCTCGAGCGCCGGGCCGTCCAGCGCCTCTTCCAGCGCGGCGCCCTGCCGCAGCACGGCTTCCAGAGCGTCGACCGCGACGGCACGCGCGGACAATCCGGGGGGGGCGGCAACGGGCTTGGGGCTGCCGCCGGGGCGGCGGGAGGAGGCGGGAGCGCTGCGGGGAGTCTTCATCGGGGAAGGTAGAGCACGAACCGGGGCCGCCCGCCAACGCCGCCAAAGGGCGGCCCCTCCGGCATCTCCCGCCGATACCGTTGACGGAACGTCGCCCGGCGGCCGCCCCCGCCGCGCAAACCTTGCCTCTCAAGCCCCGATCCCGTAAGACGCTTTGGTAACGCCCCGGACCTGAGCCGGGGCTTTCCTTTGTGCGCGCGGTCGAAGGTCCGAACCACCCGCGCCGGGTTCAGGAGGCACCACCGCGTGGCCAATGTGGTCGTGGTCGGCTCTCAGTGGGGCGACGAAGGCAAGGGCAAGATCGTCGATTGGCTCTCCGAGCAGGCGGACGTCGTCGTCCGCTTCCAGGGGGGCCACAATGCCGGCCATACGCTGGTCGTCGGCGGCGTCACCTATAAACTGTCCCTCCTGCCGTCCGGCGTGGTGCGTCCCGGCAAGCTGTCGGTGATCGGCAACGGTGTCGTGCTCGACCCGCAGGCGCTGGTGGACGAACTGGCGCGTCTTGCCGCCCAGGGCATCGAGATCGGTCCCGACCGGCTCCGCATCGCGGAGACCGTGCCGCTGATCCTGCCGCTGCACCGCGAGCTGGACGCCCTGCGCGAAAGCGCCACGGCGGAAGGCGCCCGCATCGGCACCACCAAGCGCGGCATCGGCCCGGCCTATGAGGACAAGGTTGGCCGTCGCGCCATCCGCCTCGTGGACCTGACCGACCCGGCGACCCTGCCGGCCAAGGTGGATCGCCTCCTCACCCACCACAACCTCATCCGCCGCGGCCTCGGCATGGCGGAGGTGGACGGTGCGTCGCTGGTCGCCGAGCTGATGGCGCTGGCCCCCCGGGTCCTGCCCTTCATGGACCGGGTGTGGGAGCTGCTCGACAAGGCGCGCCGCGACGGCAAGAAGATCCTGTTCGAGGGCGCGCAGGGCGCGCTGCTCGACATCGACCACGGCACGTATCCCTACGTAACCTCGTCCAACACGGTGGCAGGATCGGCGGCGAGCGGCACCGGCATCGGCCCGGGCGCGCTTGACTACGTGCTGGGCATCACCAAGGCCTACACCACCCGCGTGGGCGAAGGCCCCTTCCCCACCGAGCTTCTCGACGAAGTGGGCAAGACGCTGGGCACCAAGGGCCACGAATTCGGCGTCGTCACCGGACGCGCCCGCCGCTGCGGCTGGTTCGATGCGGTGCTGGTGCGCCAGACCGTGCGCACCTGCGGCATCCACGGCATCGCCCTCACCAAGCTCGACGTGCTCGACGGCTTTAACGAGTTGAAAGTCTGCGTCGGCTACAAGGTTGACGGTAAGGAAATCGACTATCTGCCGGCGGAAAGCGGGGCGCAGGCCCGGGCCGAGCCCATCTACGAGACCATGGAAGGCTGGCAGGACTCCACTGCCGGCGCCCGCTCGTGGGCCGACCTGCCGGCCGAGGCCGTGAAGTACGTGCGGCGCGTGGAAGAGCTGATCGGTTGTCCGGTGTCGGTGCTGTCGACCAGCCCGGAGCGCGACGACACGATCCTTGTTCACAACCCGTTTCAGGCATAATGCCGATCTGACGGCTCAAGGGGAACATCACCGCTCCGATGGCTGACTACTATCCCCTCCTGGTCCGCGCGATCTCCAGCCTGCCCCAGAAGACCGGGGAGAGCCGGCGCGCCGTCTATGATCGTGCCCGCACCGCCCTGATGCGTCAGCTGCGGGGGGTGGACCCGCCGCTGCCGGAAGGCGAGATCACCCGTGAGCGGATGGGCCTCGAGGAGGCGATCCGCCGCGTGGAGGCGGAGTACGCCCAGCAGGACAACACGCCCGAGCCCCCGCCCGAAGACGAAGACGAGGTGTTCGAGGACGAGGCGGAGGAGGCAGCTCCCCCGCCGCCCCCGGCCCGGTTCGAACCGCCCAAGTCGCAGGCCGCCCCGGCCGCCCCGGCGGAGGAGCCCGAGTCCCCCGCCGAAGACGAAAGCCGCGCGTCCGCCGAGCCCCCGGCACGGCCCGACCGCCGTCTGCCGCCGCGCCAGCGCAGCGAGGACGAGACCGAGGGCGACCGTCGCCCCCCGCTGCGGCGGGGCGAGGTGAGGAGCCGCGGCGCGGCCGCCAATGGCGGTCGGCGCGGCGCGTCGGAAGGCGGCGCCTCCTGGAAGAAGTTCGTGCTGTTCGCGCTTCTCGCGCTGGTGGTGCTGGGCGGCATCGCCTTCGCGGTGGTCAACCGCGACCGCCTGTTCGGCAGCAGCGAGGGTGAGCAGAACACCGCGGCCCCCGCCGCCTCCAGCGCCAACCCGTCCGATCAGGCAAAGTCCGCCGACCGGATGACCAAGACCTCGGGCGATGCCGCGCGCCGCGCACCGGCCCAGCGCACCGGCGCCGCCTCGGGCAGCGCCCGCGCCGTGCTGATCGAGGAATCCCCCGGCAGCGCCCAGCCGCAGACCTTCGAGGGCACCATCACCTGGCGCACGGAAACCGTGAACGCCGGGCCCGGACTGCCGCCCGACATCGGCCTGCGTGGCGACCTCGTCATTCCCGAGCGCAAGATCGCCATGAGCTTCGTGCTCCGGCGCAACACCGACCAGACGCTGCCGGCGTCCCACACCATCGAGATCGGCTTCAAGCTGCCGGAAGACTTCCCCTTCGGCGGCGTGGCCAACGTGGATGCGGTGCGGGCGAAGCCGAACCAGCAGGCCCTCGGCACGCCGCTCGCCGGCCTCGCCGTGCGCGTGAACCCGACCCTGTTCCTGGTGGGCCTTTCGGAAAAGGCCGCCGACCGCCAGCGCAACGTCGCCCTGCTGCAGGCCTATCCGTGGCTCGACGTGCTCCTGACCTACACCAACAACAAGAAGGCCGTGATCGCCTTCGAGAAGGGTCAGGCCGGCGAACAGGCGTTCAACGATGCCTTCTCCGCCTGGGGCGAACTGCTCCAGCGCCCGCAGGCCCCGGCGCAGTCCGACGGCAACAGCAACTGACGGCAGGGAGGGCGCGCCCTTCCGTCCCGACCATTCTCAGCTATCGCGCCGCAGCCCCTTGAGCCGATAGAGCGCGTCCAGCGCCTCGCGCGGGCTCAGCGCATCCGGATCGAGATCATCGAGCGCGCCGATCACCGCATCGGCGGCGGGATCGGCCTGCGCCGCCTTCTCGGACGGCTTCGGGCGGACGGCGAACAGCGGCAAGTCGTCGATCAGCTTCTGTGCCGGCGAGGCGCGCTCCGCCGCTTCCAGCTCGGCCAGCACGGCCTTGGCGCGCGCGATCACGGCCTCCGGCAGGCCGGCGAGCTTCGCCACCTGGATGCCGTAGGAGCGATCCGCCGCCCCCGGCACCACCTCGTGCAGGAAGATCACGTCGCCATGCCATTCCGTCACCTTCACGGTGGCGTTGGAGAGGCGCCGGCAGCGCTGTGACAGCGCGGTCAGCTCGTGGAAATGGGTAGCGAACAGCGCCCGGCAGCGGTTCACCTCGTGCAGGTGTTCGAGGCTCGCCCAGGCGATGGACATGCCGTCGAAAGTCGCCGTGCCGCGGCCGATCTCGTCGAGGATGACGAGGGAGCGTGGCGTCGCCTGGTTCAGGATGGCCGCCGTCTCCACCATCTCCACCATGAAGGTGGAGCGCCCGCGCGCCAGATCGTCCGCCGCGCCGACGCGGGAGAACAGCCGGTCCACCACGCCGATGCGCGCCGAACGGGCCGGCACGAAGGCGCCCGCCTGCGCCAGCACCGCAATCAGCGCATTCTGCCGCAGGAAGGTGGATTTACCCGCCATGTTTGGGCCGGTGACGAGGACGGTGCGGCCGTCCCTGTCCCCCTCCGGCGGGGAGAGGTCGCAATCGTTGGGCACGAACGGGCCGCCATCCCTGGCAAGGGCCTGCTCCACCACCGGGTGGCGCCCGCCGACGATGGCGAAGGCGACGCCCTCTTCCATGTGCGGGCGCACATGGGCCTCGGTCGCCGCAAGCTCCGCGAGGCCCGAGGCCACATCCAGCTCGGCGAGGGCATCGGCGGCGGCACGGATGGCGTCGGTCTCGGCCACGACCGCGGCGGACAGCCGCTCGAAGATGGCCTGCTCCAGCGCCAGCGCTCGTTCGCCGGCACTGGCGATGCGGCTTTCCAGGTCGCCCAGCTCCACCGACGAGAAGCGCATGGCCCCCGCCATGGTCTGGCGGTGGACGAAGATCGCATCGTGCGGCGGCTCGCGCAGGCGGTCCGCATTCTGCTGCGTCACTTCCACATAATAACCGAGCACCGCATTGTGCCGGATCTTCAGGGAGCGGACGCCCGTCTCCTCCACATAGCGCCGCTCCAGCGCGGCGACGACGCGGCGGCTCTCGTCCCGCAGGGCGCGGGTGGCATCGAGTTCGGGATCGCAGCCTTCGCGCACGAAGCCGCCGTCGCGGCGGTGGACGGGCAGGGTCTCCGCCAAAGCCGAAGCGAGATCGAGCGCCACCGCATGGGGCGCACGGGAGAGGGCGCGGGCGGCACGGGACAGATCGTCGGGCGCATCCGGGCCGATCAGGCCGGCAATGGCCAGCGCCCCGTCGAGGCCGTCGCGGACCGCCGCGAGATCGCGCGGGCCGCCGCGCTGCAAGGCGAGGCGGGTGACGGCGCGGGCCATGTCGGGGGCGCGGGCGAGCGCCTCCCGCAAGGCGCGCCGCAGGGCGCCGTCCTCGCACAGATGCCCGACCGCGTCGTGACGGGCGCGGATGGCGGCAAGGTCGGTCAGGGGCTCGGCGATGCGCCGGGCGAGCAGCCGCGCGCCGGCCGCCGTCACCGTGCGGTCCACCGCCGCCAGCAGCGAGCCGCGCCGATCGCCGGAGGTGGTGCGCACCAGCTCCAGATTGGCGCGGGTGCCGGCATCGATGGCCATGATGCCGCCCTCTGCCTCCCGCACCGGGCGGGCGAGCAGCGGCTTCGCGCCAAGTTGGGTGCGGTCCACATAGGCGACCACGGCGGCTGCCGCGATCAGCTCGGCGCGGGCGAAGGCGCCGAAGGCGTCGAGGGCGGCGACGCCGTAGAAATCCGCGAGCCTCTTCTCCGCCCCCGCCCCGTCGAAGGACTGGCGCGGCAGCGGCGTCACCGCCGGCAGATCGCGCAGCATCGCGCGCAGCTCGGCATCGTCCAGGAGCGCGTCGGAGACCAGTAATTCCGCCGGGTCCACCCGCGCGAGATCGCCCGAAAGCGCGGCGCGCGTCGTGCCGGCCACCCGGAAGGCACCCGTGGACATGTCGGTGAAGGCGATCGCATAGGCGAAATCGTCCGCACCCGAGCCGGCCCGCACCCGGGCGAGCGCCGCCAGCACGTTCTCGCGCCGGGCGTCGAGCAGCGAGTCCTCGGTGATGGTGCCGGGGGTGACGAGGCGGGTGACGTCGCGCCGCACCACGGACTTGCCACCGCGCTTCTTCGCCTCGGCCGGGTCTTCGAGCTGCTCGCACACGGCGACGCGGAAGCCGAGGGCGATGAGCTTGTGCAGATATTCCTCGGCCCGGTCGATGGGCACCCCGCACATGGGGATGTCCTCGCCGAGGTGCTTGCCGCGCTTGGTAAGCACGATGCCCAGTGCCTGCGAGGCCTGCTCCGCATCGGCGAAGAACAGCTCGTAGAAGTCCCCCATGCGGTAGAACAGGAGGCTGTCCGGGTTCGCCGCCTTGATCTCCATGTATTGCGCCATCATGGGCGTCACCCGCGTCTCGTCCGCCTTCGCGGGCGCGGGCTTGGCGGGCGCAGAACTGGCGGGAGCGGGCGCGGGCGCCTCCTCGGGAGGCGTCTCTTCAGCGGCGGTCTTGGTGGCGGTCGGGCGCATGGCCGCACGGTATCGGGCGGGGCCGCGCCTGTCAGCGCGCCGGAGCCGCGCATCGACAGGAAAAGCGGGCCCGAGACGCCTTCTCCCCGCTCATGCCCCCCGCCGATACCGGCCATGCGCGCGCAACGGGCCGCGCGGCTGGCGAGCGGGCGGCTTTCCTGCTAGGCGAGCGGCAATCTTTTCCCGGAGCCAATCGATGACCGCCGACATCCGTCCCGTGACCCGCGCCCTCCTCTCGGTGTCCGACAAGACGGGGCTGGTGCCGTTCGCGACCAAGCTCGTCGCCCATGGCGTGGAGCTGGTCTCCACCGGCGGCACCGCCAAGGCAATCGCCGATGCCGGCCTGCCGGTGAAGGACGTGAGCGAACTCACCGGCTTCCCGGAGATGATGGACGGGCGGGTGAAGACGCTCCACCCCAAGGTCCACGGCGGCATCCTCGCCATCCGCGCCGATGCCGGCCATCAGGCCTCGCTCGCCGAGCATGCCATCGCCCCCATCGATCTCGTGGTGGTGAATCTCTATCCGTTCGAGGCGACCGTCGCCCGCAAGGCGGATTTCGAGGAGACCATCGAGAACATCGATATCGGCGGCCCCTCCATGATCCGCGGTGCGGCCAAGAACCACAACGACGTGGCCGTGGTGGTGGAGGCCGTGGACTATGAGGCCGTGCTCGCCGAGATCGCCGAGCATGGCGGCACCACCCTCGCTTTGCGCCGCAAGCTCGCCCAGAAGGCCTATGCCCGCACCGCCGCCTATGACGCGGCCATCTCCAACTGGTTCGCCCGCGAGCTGAAGGAAGAGGCCCCCGCCTTCCGCGCCTTCGGCGGCAAGCTCATCGAGGCGCTGCGCTACGGCGAGAACCCGCACCAGTCGGCCGCCTTCTACGCCTCGGACGAGATCCGTCCCGGCGTCGCCACCGCCCGTCAGGTGCAGGGCAAGCAGCTCTCCTACAACAACATCAACGACACCGACGCCGCCTTCGAGGCGGTGGCCGAGTTCCACCCGGCCCGCACCGCTGCGGTGGTGATCGTCAAGCACGCCAATCCCTGCGGCGTGGCCGAGGGCGCGGATCTCGCCGCCGCCTACCGCAAGGCGCTGGCCTGCGATCCCGTCTCGGCCTTCGGCGGCATCATCGCCGTGAACCGGACGCTGGATGCCGAGGCCGCCCGCGCCATGGTGGAAATCTTCACCGAGGTGATCGTCGCCCCCGACGCCACCGAGGAGGCCATCGCCGTGGTGGCCGCCAAGAAGAACCTGCGCCTGCTGCTCACCGGCGGCCTGCCCGACCCGCGCGCGCCCGGCCTGACCGTGAAGACCGTGGCCGGCGGCCTGCTCGTGCAAGGCCGCGACAATGCCAGCGCCGACGATCTCGACCTGAAGGTCGTCACCAAGCGCGCGCCCACCGAGCAGGAGCTGGCCGACCTGCGCTTCGCCTTCCGCGTCGCGAAGCACGTGAAGTCCAACACCATCATCTATGCGAAGGACCTCGCCACCGTGGGCATCGGCGCCGGGCAGATGAGCCGGGTGGACAGCGCCCGCATCGCCGCCCGCAAGGCGCTGGATGCGGCCGAAGCAGCCGGCCTTGCGGTGCCGCTCACCAAGGGCTCTGTGGTCGCCTCCGACGCCTTCTTCCCCTTCGCCGACGGCCTGCTGGCAGCGGTGGAGGCGGGCGCCACGGCGGTGATCCAGCCGGGCGGCTCCATGCGCGATGCCGAGGTGATCGCCGCCGCCGACGAGGCCGGCCTCGCCATGGTCTTCACTGGCGTGCGCCACTTCCGGCACTGATGCTATCGGCCCCCGGTGGGGGCCGAGCGGGACATACAGAGGCGCCGCTGACGGGGCGGCGCCGGTCCTCTTTCCAAACCGCTCCCGCCGCGCGCAAGTTCGGTGCATGGAACTTAGTTGACTAGGAAACCTTATCGCGATAGTTTCCTAGTCAACAGAGGAGGCGCGCCGGATGACGTCCGTGTCCGAACTCACCGGCCACACCGGCTTCCGGATGCGCATGGTGTCCAATGCGGTTTCGCAGGCCTTCGCCCGCAAGGTCGAGGCCGAAGGCGTCACCGTGGCGGAATGGGTGTTCCTGCGGGCGCTTTACAATACGGCCCCCATGCCGCCCTCGGTTCTGGCGGGCAGCATGGGCATGACCCGGGGGGCGATCAGCAAGCTTGCCGACAGGCTGCTGGAGAAAGGCCTGATCGAGCGGACTGACAGTCCAAGCGACAAGCGCGCGCACAGCCTCTCCTTGTCGGCGGAGGGAAAAGCCAAAGTGCCCGTCCTCGCCGCGCTTGCCGATGAAAACGACGCCGCATTCTTCGGCGTGCTGACGCCTGCCGAGCATCGCCAGCTCGACCTTCTCCTGACGGCTCTCGCTGAACGGCGCGGGCTCACGGCTGCTCCGGTCGACTGACCTCCGGCCTCGCTTCACATCTCAACGAAGGGGACCCGCCATGGACGCGGAACGGATTTCTGTTGCCCAAGCGTGCCTCGCGGCCGCCCACGACGGCAGCCTCAGCTTCCCGGAAATCGTCAGCACGCTGATCCGCGCCGGTTTCGAGGGCTATACGGTGGATTATCGCCGCAATAGCCAGACCTGCTACCTGCCGGACGGCGAAAGCGTGGCCATGGACTTCGAGCCCTCCCCGACCGGCGTCGCCGCCGCCTTCGACGCGCCCGAAATCGAGCGGCTGGTGCGGTGGGCACAGGCGAACCCGGCCGATTACAGCTATGCGGCCTTCAGCCAGAAGGCGAAGGCCGCCGGCTGCGCGGGATACATCGTGTCGTTTGCCGGCCGCCAGGTCGTCTATTTCGGGCGGACAGCAGAGACCCATGTCGAGCACTTTCCGCAGTGATCGGTCGCGACCGAGGCGGCGGCCCTAGCCCGCCATCAGCTGCTGCACGATGAGGCGGTCCACATAATGCGGGCCGTCGAAGACGAACACCTCGAATCCCTCATAGGCCTTGAGCTGCGGCAGCAGCTCGGCGGCGGTGGCGGCGCGGAATGAGCCGCCGCCGGCCGGCCGGAAGGCCTCGGCGATGATCTTGAAGCGGCGGGCGCC
This sequence comes from Xanthobacter sp. SG618, assembly GCF_012932745.1. Classification (NCBI taxonomy): domain Bacteria; kingdom Pseudomonadati; phylum Pseudomonadota; class Alphaproteobacteria; order Hyphomicrobiales; family Xanthobacteraceae; genus Xanthobacter; species Xanthobacter sp. SG618. The sequence continues at coordinate 183,974 of NZ_JABBHL010000005.1, forward strand.
GAGGCGCTGGGAGATCACCTCCGCATAGCGCCGGGCCGCCCCCGGCGCCCGGGTATAGACGCCGCAGCCGTCCTGGAAGAACAGCCCCACGTCCCGGGGCAGCCAAAGCTCGATCCAGTCGGCGAGGGCCTCCGGGCCCACGTTGGAATTGTCATAGCAGCTCACCCAGAGCGGGCGCGGGATGGGCGCGAGCGCCTCGCGCATCCGCGCTACGTCCTTCCAGGTGGGGTCGGCTTCTACCGGGAAATAAAAGCCGGTCGGACGGAACGGCAGCTTCTGCTGCGCCACCTTGGCCGACAGGGCGCCCAGCTCCACCACATTGGCGCGGGCCCTCGGCTCGGAGAAGTCGCCGGCGAGCCCGGCGATGATCTGGCTGGCCCAGGGCTCGCGCGCGATGCGCTTCCAGTTGGGCGCGTCGGGGATGAGCTTGAGGCCGAGCTTGGGCAGCGGCACGAAGGCAGTGCCGTCGGCCACCAGCCACTGCACCAGCAGGCTTCTTGCGCCGATGAAGTCCCAGTCGCCGCGGGGATCGAGCGCGCCGCCATGGACCTGCCAGACGATGCCGTCGATGAGGGCGCCCGCCGGGCGGGACCGGGCGCCGAGGGCGAGATCGAGGCCGATGAGGCCCGTTCCGGCCGCGGCGGCACCGAGGCCGAGCGCGGCGCGCCGGCTCAGCCGCGCCATATCGCGCCTGGAGGGGAAGGCCGGCACGCACATCTCGCTGTTGCGGAGAACGCCCGGCCGGGACTGGCCGGGCCGGACCTGCCGAGGGTCATACCGGCGCGAGCGACGCGGCGACGCGGCGCTCCTGCTCGCGGATGGTGGCGCGCAGGGCGTCCTCGGTCACCACGCCGCAGCGCACGAGATATTCGCCGATGCGGCCGTCCTCGTCCGGACGATAGTTCTCCATGGCGGCCTCGAAGGCCTCGCGCCGCATGAGCCCCTTCTCCAGCAGCAGGTCGCCGAGCAGCGGCGGCGACTTCTGGCCGTCCGCATTGCCGGTGACGCCGCGCAGCAGGCGCAGGCCGTCATTGATCTCGCTCTCGCGGGCAATGCGCTGGAGCGGCTCGTCGCCGACCGCGCGGCGCAGTTCGTCCAGGGCCTTGTCGCCCAGCGGCGAGGGCACCGCGACGATGAGGCGGCCGCCCGGGTCGCGGCCGATGGGCAGCACGCGCCGCCGCACCATCAGGTCGATGGGCAGGAGATCGTTGAACTGCCGCACCATCTGCTCGGTGACGACGGTACGCGGCAGGTTGGACTGGAAGGCCATGGCCTCCGCCAGCGTCTCCTCGTCGAGCCAGCCGCGGGAGACGAGGATGCGCCCGAGCGGCTGCTGCCGCTCCGCCTGAAGCGCCAGCGCCTCCTCCACATGCTCCGGCAGCACCGCCTGCCAGGTGAGCAGGAGTTCGCCCAGGCGCTGGCGCTGCTGGCCAAGCTCCTGCTGGTCGGGGAAGTCGTGGGTGGTCTTGTCCCAGACGATCTTCCGGCCGAAGAAGATGTGGCCCAGGAATAGCTTCCACGCGCGCACGGTGGCGGCGAAGTTGACGAAGTTGGACATGACCACGCGGGGAACGGACATCAGCCCTTGTTCCCAGCCATAGACCTTGGCGACGAAATAATAGCGTTGCACCAGCCGCAGCGCGAAGGCGATGGCGTTGCCGGTCAGGACCGCCAGCAGCCAGGTCTCGGTGGCGAAGATGGAGGGATAGCGGGCCGGCAGCAGGCCGAGCTTCTCCGCACCCATGAAGATGAGGAAGTGCGCGGCGACCACATAAGCCAGCACGGCCACGAGGGAGGTGATGATGCCCTTGCGGTCGCGGAACAGGAAGTACTTGGTCGCCCAGTTGCCGCGCCAGCCCATGTGCCGCCAGCCCTGGAAGGCGATGCCCAGCGACCAGCGCGCCTTCTGGCGGTAGGAGGTGCGGAACGTATCGGGGAAGAACTCGCGCACGCACAGCGGCATGGAGAGGAGGATTTCCTTGTCCGGGCCGAAGCCGAACAGGCTCTCGCGCTTGACGATGTATTCCACCGGCAGGCGGGCGATGATGGACTGCATGCGCGCCGCATAGAGGCGGGCGCTGATGTCGTAGTCCTCGGTCAGGCTCGCGGTGTTGAACACCTCGCCCGTGCCGTCGGACAGAAGGTGCAGCATGGCCTTGCGCGAGAAGCAGGTACCCACACCGGCTGACGGCACCGAGCCGGCGACGCTCTCGCGGACCACAAGGTCCTTGGCGTGCCATTCGGCGAACTCGTCCATGTAGATGCCCGCGACCAGCTCCGACCAGTGGCGCTCCAGCGAGAGCACCGGCACCTGGATCAGGTCCTTGCGCGGCAGGAGATAGCTGAAATAACGCAGCTCCAGCGGATGCAGCACGTCCTCGGCGTCATGCAGCACGAGGCCGGCGAATTCCACGCCGGTCATCTGTTCGTGCTGGAAGATGGCGCGCACCACCGCATTGAGGCAGTCGGCCTTGTTGGTGGGGCCGGGATTGCGTGTCTCCACCCGCACCAGCTGCTTGTAGCGTCGGCGCATGCGCTCGACCTCGGCGATGGTGTCGGGGTCGTTGGGATAGGTGCCGACGAAGATCGTGTAGCGCCGGTAGTCCAGCACGCTCACCATGTTCTCGATCATGGCCGCGATCACGGGGGATTCGAGCCAGGCAGGAATCATGATGGCCAGCGGCTGCTCGTCCTTCTGGTAGAGCATGGCCGGGGTGAGCGGGCGGATGAACGGCTCGATGACGAAGCGGCGGTAGATCCGCCGCCCCCAGTACCACGCATCAACGAACAGATCGTCGAGCGAGGAGATCAGGATGATGACCGCCACCACGGCCGCCACGTATTCGACCACGCGGATGTAGTCGGCCAGGAGGTAGGGCCAATAGAGTTCCATGGCGGCGGTCTCGATCCGGTCAGTTGCCGCGGCGACGCACTTGCGACGCGCGGATCAGCAGCAGGAAGAACAGGGCGGCGGCGCCGATGCCGAGCGGCAGGCCCCAGTCCGACGAATTCTGCCACAGCCGCTGCAGGGTTCCCGCCGGGCCGTCGGTGTCGGCGACGCGCACCGTGCCCGGGGCGGCGCCAGAGGCGGCGAGCTCGGTCAGGGTGCCGTCGACGCCCACGAGAGCGACGTCACCCTTCGACAGGCGCACGGGCTTCGCCGGGGTCATGGCCACCGGCCCGATGCTCTGCCACAGGATGCCGCGGGCGTCGTCGCCGCGCACCGCCTGCACCAGGGCCACGTTCTTGAGGCCGGTGATGTCGAGCATGCGGGCCTTCTCGTCGGTGCCGACGATGAGACGGTCGCCGTCCACCTTGGCCTTCACCGCCACGCCCTGCACCGGCACGTCGAGGGCGAGGAAGCCGCCGGTGGCGCGGAACGGCGTGCCCACGGAGGATACGTCGAAGGTGCTGGTGCCGGCCGGCATTCCGGCGGCGGCGGCAGCGCGCACCACGCGCGGCAGGCTGGCCTTTGCGGTGGCGAGATAGCTGTCGGGAACCAACAGCTTGCCGCCCGAGGCCATGGCCGAGATCACGCCCAGGAAGTCGCCGCTCGGCGCCGCGCCGCCCAGCTCGAAATGGCTGGTGGGCAGGACCGAGACCGGAAAGGCCTGGGGCGTTTCGCGGCAGCGGTCGCTCACCGGCTGGCGCTGGAAGGTCACGCGCAGCACGTTGCGGGCCGCGAGCGCATAGGGCGGCACAGCAGCCGTGACGTGCTCGGGATGGCCGGTGGCGTCGAGGCGCTTGGCGGCCAGCAGCACGTCGTTGAGAAACACCGCCACCACCGGTTCGGAGGTGGAGGCGCCGGGCGCGGCCGCGACATCGAGGTTCAGCCGGCTGGGCAGGCTGCGGCCACCGGTGGCGGCGGCGAGATCGAACGTCACCACCCAGTCGCCGCGGGCGAGCACGTCGAGGTTGCCGTCGGTCGGGCCGAGGCTGGAGAGCGGCACCGTCGAGGGCTTCTCCGGCCCCACGTCCACCGCGCGGATGGTCACCGTGCCGGAGGCCAGCGAGGTACGCCAGAAGCTGTCGAACAGCTGGGTGGCCTTGCCGCCTGCGGCGCTGCCGACCGCGATGATCGGGCGCCCGGCGAGGAACTGCAGGCTCACCTCGTCCGGGGCGATGCTGGAAGAGCCGAGGCTCGCCGCCTTGGCCCGCCATTCGGTGAAGGCGCCGGAGGCGGTGCCCAGGCGCGCGCCGAGGGCGTCGAGCGCGCCGCGGATGCCGGACAGAAGCGAGACGTCCGCCACCGCCACGTCGGCGCCGAGCGGAGAGCCTGGCATCACCAGAAGCGCGCCGATCTCGGACGCGTCGCGGATGCGGTAGCTCTTCACGCCGACGAAGCTCGAGAAGGGGGCGACCGCGCGCAGCGAGGCCGGCACGTCCACGTTGGTCAGGTCCACCTCGTCGCCGATGGAGGGCAGCGTCTTGACGACAAGACGCTTGCCGGCGGTCTCGAGCGCGAGGCCGAGGCGCCAGGCGGTGTCGTAGGTGTCCTTGGAGAGGGTGCCGCCAGGGACCAGCAGCGCGCCCGAACCGGGCATGCCGCTCCAGGCGGTGGCGAGGCTCCACACCTGCCCAGCGTCATAGCTGTAGGTGAAGCGGGTGGACGGGCGCAGCTTCAGCACGTTGCCGATGCCGCGCTCGTCGGCGCACAGCGCCTCGCCGATCACCGAGGACCAGGCGGTGCCGAAGCGGACGAAGCCGGTCTCCCGCGGACGATTGTCCACCGAGATGGTGGCATTGGCGCTGCCGTTGTCGCCTTCGAGGCGCCGCGAGAACACCGGGGTGCTGTCCACCGAGAGCACCATGGTGGTGCGCCCGCCGTCGCCGCGCAGATACTCACCATCGACGGCGATGCTGGCATTCTCCAGCGGCACGCCGGCCGGCACCGGCAGATAGATGTCGCGCCGCGCATCCATGCCCTGCAGCACTACCGGCCCCTCGATGCCGAGATCGCTGAGGGTGAAGGACCGCGTGACGCGGGTGTCCGCCGCCCGCTCCTGGATGGCCGAGAGGATCGGGTCCACCGGCGGAACATAGGCCGGCGGCACATAAGCCGGCTGCGGCGCAACGGGGGCCTGCGCGACCACCGGCGGTGCCGGGCTGCGCGACTGCGCGGCGGCCGGCCAGGCCGCCAGCAGGCTCACCGGCAGGACGAGGGCGGCGGCCAGCGTGGAAAAGCGCCGGGCGGTAAGGCCCCGGGCGGCCCCGCCGCGAGCGGTAGAGGAGGCAACGTGTCGCATGTCAGTCTCTCACGAGCATGGCGTCTAGGCCGGCGGGACGCCGAGGAGCGGACGCGGCAGGCGGGGATTGGAGGGGGGAAAATTCCTGCACCGGCCGCCCGCAGATGCAGTCCACGATCCGGCGGCAGGCCTGCCCGTCGCCGTAGGGGTTGATGCGTCCGGCGTAGGCCGCATAGGCCGCCGGATCGTCGAGAAGGCGGGACACCGCGTTGACGATGGCGGCGCGGCCGGTGCCGACGAGCTGGACCGTGCCGGCATGGACCGCCTCCGGCCGCTCCGTCACCTCGCGCATGACGAGGACGGGCTTGCCCAGCGCGGGCGCCTCTTCCTGCACACCGCCGGAATCGGTGAGCACGAGATGCGAGCGCTGCATCAGCCGCTGGAACGGCAGATAGTCGAGCGGCGGCACGAGATGCACGTTGGGCCGGCCGGCGAGCGCCGCCGTCACCGGTCCCTTGACGTTGGGATTGAGGTGGACCGGATAGACGATCTCCACGTCGCCGCGGTCGGCGATCTCGTCCAGCGCCTCGCAGATGTTGCGGAACCCCTCGCCGAAATTCTCGCGCCGATGCCCCGTCACCAGAAGGATGGGCCGGCGCGGATCGAGGGGCGGGAGTTCGGCGTCGAGGACGGAGCGCAGGTCGGAATCCGCGTCGAGGCTACGCTGGACCGACTGGAGCGCGTCGATCACCGTATTGCCGGTCACGAAGACCTGCCCCTCAAGCTGCTCCGACAGGAGATTGTCGCGCGAGCCGGCGGTGGGGGCGAACAGGAGGTCGCTGCACAGATCGGCGATGCGGCGGTTCATCTCCTCGGGAAAGGGCTGGCCGAGATCGTAGGTCCGCAGGCCCGCCTCCACATGCCCCACCGGAATGCGGCGGTGGAAGGCGGCGAGCGCCGCGGCCATGGCGGTGGTGGTGTCGCCATGGACCAGCACGCGATCCGGCTTCACGTCCGCCAGCACGCTGTCGAGCGCAGAGAGCGCTCCTCCGGCAAGGCGATTCAATCCTTGGTTGTGGGACATCAGGCCGAGATCGAAGTCGGGCGTCAGGTCGAAGAGGCGGAGAACCTGGTCCAGCATCTCCCGGTGCTGGCCGGTGACGCAGACGAGCGACTGGACGGTCGGCTCCCGCGCCAGCGCCTGGACGACCGGCGCCATCTTGATCGCCTCAGGGCGCGTTCCGAAAATCGACAGTATTTTCAATGGTCGCCACCGGTGATTCGACTTCGAAAGAATGCGCGCGGACGTGCTGTCAAGAGCAAGATATACCAACTCTTTTCGCGCAAATGAAAAAGGAGTGAAAGAAAGGTAAACGGCAGCGCCGCGCGACCGTGCCGGCCGCGCCACGTTTCCCCATCCCCCAGGTTGCAGAGAACTCTGCCGCCTGAAGGTTGCAAGAGCTTTAAGCGGGGCGATATTTTTGCAGATTGGGAGGTGGCGACCACTGTTGGGGCAGGTACCGCCTTCCGCCAAGCCTCAGCTCAGCGTGACCCTGCCGCATCCGCCCGGCCGGCACCGATGGCAGCCTTCACCAGCGCTTCCGCGTCGGCACCGCCCCATTCGGCCGGGCCGGCGAGATAGGCCATCTCGCAGCCGTCCCGATCGACGAGGAGGGTGGTGGGCAGGCCGAAGCCGCGCCCCACGCCGCGCAGGGCCTGGAAGGTCTTGGTCGCCGGATCGGAATAGAAGGCGAGGCTGTTCACGCCGATCTCGGAGAGGAAGGCGCGCGGCTTGTCCGGGTCGCGCGTATCGAGATTGACCGCCACCACGGCGAAATCCGGCCCGCCCAGCCGTTTCTCCAGATGGTCGAGGGCCGGCATTTCCTTGCGGCAGGGCACGCACCAGGTGGCCCACAGATTGAGCAACACCACCCGCCCCTTGAAATCAGCCAGGGTCACCGGCTTGCCGGAGGCGTCCGTGAAGGTCAGCGGCGGCAGGCGGCGCGGCTCGCTCGCCAGCGCCAGCGCGGCAAGCTCGCCCTTGGCGAGGGGCGCGAAGGCCCGCACCCGCTCCACCGTACCGGCACAGGCGGGGTCGCCGGCCGCTCCGGAGGGGGCTGCGGCCGGCACGCTCGCCACGCTCTGGCCCTGCGGTGCATTGCCGGGGAGGCGGTTCATCCCGTATAGGGCGAGCGCGCCGGCCACGGCGCCCGCGAGCGTCGCCAGCGCGACCACGCCGATCGTCCTCACCGTGGAAGAGCGCCTCGCCACCGGCGCGCCCGGCGCGGGGCCGGTCGCCGTGTCCTGAGGGTCAGTCGCGCGGTTGTCGTCGGCAGTGGTCATCACCGGAGGGTCCGTCATGAGCAACAAGATGTGGGGCGGGCGCTTCAGCACTGCCCCCGACGCCATCATGGAGGAGATCAACGCCTCCATCGGCTTCGACCAGCGTCTTTATGCGCAGGATATCGCCGGTTCAAAGGCGCATGCGGCCATGCTGGCCGCCCAGGGCATCGTGGCGGCGAAAGATGCCCAGAAGATCACCAAGGGTCTAGACACGATCCTGTCAGAGATCGAGGCGGGCAAGTTCTCCTTCCGGCGCGAGCTGGAGGACATCCACATGAACGTGGAATCGCGCCTCGCCGAGCTGATCGGCGCCCCGGCCGGGCGGCTGCACACCGCCCGCTCGCGCAACGACCAGGTGGCCACCGACTTCCGCCTCTACGTCCGCGACACGGTGGACGCCCTCGACGCTCAGCTCGCCGATCTCCAGCGGGCGCTGGCGGAGAAGGCGCTGGCCCACGCCGCCACCGTCATGCCCGGCTTCACCCATTTGCAGACCGCCCAGCCGGTGACCTTCGGCCACCACCTGATGGCCTATGTGGAGATGATGGCGCGCGACCGCAGCCGCTTCGCCGACGCGCGGGCGCGCCTCAACGAATGTCCGCTGGGCTCGGCAGCGCTGGCCGGCACCTCCTTCCCCATCGACCGCGAGGCGACGGCGGCGGCGCTCGGCTTCGACCGGCCGACCGCCAATTCGCTCGATGCCGTCTCCGACCGCGATTTCGTGATGGAGACACTCTCGGCCGCCTCCATCTGCGCCATCCACCTCTCGCGCTTCGCCGAAGAGGTGGTGATCTGGACCTCGCCGTCCTTCGCGCTGGTGAAGCTGTCGGATGCCTTCACCACCGGCTCGTCCATCATGCCGCAGAAGCGCAATCCCGACGCCGCCGAGCTGGTGCGCGCCAAGGCCGGGCGCATCATCGGCGCGCTCACCGGCATCCTCGTGGTGATGAAGGGCCTGCCTTTGGCCTATGCCAAGGACATGCAGGAGGACAAGGAAGGCGCGTTCGACGCCTTCTCCGCGCTGTCCCTGGTGATCGCCGCCACCGCCGGCATGGTCCGCGACCTGTCGCCGGACGAGAAGCGCATGGCCGCCGCCGCCGGCCAGGGCTATTCCACCGCCACCGACCTCGCCGACTGGCTGGTCCGGGCGCTGAACATCCCGTTCCGCGAGGCGCACCACATCACCGGCCGCATCGTGGCGCTGGCCTCCGACCGCGGCATTGCGCTGCACAAGGTGTCGCTCGAGGACATGCAGGCGGTGGACAAGCGCATCACCGGCGACGTCTTCTCCGTGCTGTCCGTGGTGCGCTCGGTGCGCAGCCGCACCAGCTACGGCGGCACCGCGCCGCAGCGCGTGCGCGCCCAGGCGCGGCGCTGGCTGAAGCGCCTCGGGGCGGCCCCGGACGCGACCTGATGCCGGCCGGATCCGGCCCCCGGCCAGCCCGGGGGCTCGCCTTTGCCGCAGCGCGGGCTATAGTGGCGCCGACCTTGATGCCAATGGCACGGACGAAGATGCGAACCCTTGCGACCCTGATGGCCCTCTGCGGCACCCTCGCCCTCGCGGCGTGCGGCGTGAAGGGTCCGTTGGAGCCCCCGCCCGGCGCCCACGCGGCGCCCCCGCCGCCGAAGCCCGCCACGGCCACGGCTTCGGCGGATTCCAGCACGTCCTACGCCCCGCCCAAAACGGCGGCGGAATTCAACGAGAGCGCCGTTCCGCACGCCTCCTGGGAGAAGAAGAAGACCTCCGGCTCCACCAGCAGCTCGGACAAGCTGCTTAAGGGCATCGATCGCCCCGACCAGCCGCTCCTCATCGACGGCCTGCTCTGATCCGCAGGCCTGAAGGCTGCGCTGAACGGCCTTCCGCACAGCAACCCCTCCCTCGCTCCCCGGCGCCCGCCTGACGGCGCCACCCCGGCCGGGCGCGCAGAACGAGCCTCCGACAAGCCGCCCCGATGCACCATTTCGACTATCGCAACGGCCGCCTCCACGCCGAGGACGTCGACCTCACCTCCCTCGCCGCCGAGGTGGGTACGCCCTTCTATTGCTACGCCACGGCCACGCTGGAGCGGCATTATCGCGTGTTCATGGAGGCGTTCGCCGGCCGCGACGTGCTTTTGTGCTACGCGCTGAAGGCCAATTCCAACCAGTCGGTCATCTCCACCCTCGCCCGCCTCGGCGCGGGGGCGGACATCGTTTCCGCCGGCGAGCTGATGCGCGCCCGCGCCGCGGGCGTGCCGGGCGAGCGCATCGTCTTCTCAGGCGTCGGCAAGACGCGGGAGGAAATGGCGCAGGCGCTGGACGCCGGCATCCTCTGCTTCAATGTGGAGAGCGAGCCGGAGCTCGACGCCCTGTCCGAGGTCGCGCTCTCGAAGGGCGTGAAGGCGCCGGTCTCCATCCGCGTCAATCCGGACGTGGACGCGAAGACCCACAAGAAGATTTCCACCGGCAAGTCGGCCACCAAGTTCGGCATCCCCATTTCCCGCGCGCGGGACGTGTACGATTTCGCCGCCCGCCTGCCCGGCCTTGCCATCTCCGGCGTGGACATGCACATCGGCAGCCAGATCACCGACATGGCGCCGTTCGAGAATGCGGTGACACTGCTCGCCGAGCTGGCGCGCGACCTCATGGCCGCCGGCCACAGGCTGCACCACATGGACCTCGGCGGCGGCCTCGGCGTGCCTTATGCCGCCTCCGACCCCGTGCCGCCCTCCCCCGCCGCCTATGCCGAGGTGGTGGGCCGGGCGCTGGGCGACATCAAGCTGCCGCTGGTGTTCGAGATGGGACGGATGCTGGTGGCCAATGCCGGCATCCTCGTCACCCGCGTGATTTACGTGAAGAAGGGCGAGGGCAAGACCTTCGTGGTGGTGGATGCCGCCATGAATGACCTCATCCGCCCCACCCTCTACGAGGCGCACCACGACATCGTGCCGGTGGCCGAGCCGGCGGCCGGCGCCGCCATGGTGGTGGCCGACGTGGTCGGCCCGGTGTGCGAGACGGGCGATTTCCTCGCCCTCGACCGGCCGCTGCCCGAGGTGAAGCCCGGCGACCTGTTGGCGGTGATGACGGCGGGCGCCTATGGCGCCGTGCAGTCCGGCACCTACAACACCCGCGCCCTGGTGCCGGAGGTGCTGGTGCGCGGGCCCGAAGTCGCGGTCGTCCGCCCGCGGGTCGATCCCGCGGCGCTCATTGCCCTCGATCGCCCGGCGCCCTGGCTCGATTGAACCGGCTGGATCGCGCTGAATTGGCGCTCGACCTGCCGCGCCTCAGTCCCCCGAAACCGCGAAGCGCAGCAGGATGGTGCGCTGAAGTGGGCTGAAATTGTCGTCCGAGATGAGCGTGAGCAGGATCTCGCCGGCGGCACTGCGGGTGACGCCGAGGCCTTCCATGTTGTCGATCTCGTGGCTCATGTCGAAGCGGCCCAGCACCTCGCCGGTGATGCGCGCGCCGGGCTTCACCTCGCTGGCGGGGAAGCGGCGCAGCTGCATGTTGACGCCTTCGAGCGGCGAATAATGGCGCTCCAGAAGGTAGAAATTCCCGTCCGGCCCTAGCGCGAGGTCGGTGGCGTCGAACGGACCGCTCTTGGTCACGGTGAAGCCGCCGGGCGCTGGACCGCCGATGATGAAGCCGGGCAGATCGTCCGCCTTCTTCGCCCCTTCCTCGCCGATGGCGATGAGCGCGCCCTTGAGCGGGCCTGAGGGCATGAAAGCGAGGCTTTCGAGGCCGGTGTTGCGCCTCAGATTCTTGATGGCCGGCGCCGGCACGAGCGTGCCGCGCTTTCCGAGGGGATCGCGCGGATAGCGCCAGATCTCGTTGATGGTCTCCATCGCCACATAGGCGGCATCCGGCGCGAGGGCGACGGATTCCACGTCCTCGCGGTCATTGTCCGCCTGCACCCGGCCCTCGGCATCGAGCAGCGCTGCCGCCTTCACATCGGCGAGGCCGGTGGGGCGGTCATTCTCCGTGACGAGCCGGCCGGAGAGGAACAGGCCGGCGTCGGTGATGGCGAGGAAGTGCTCGTCCTGCTCCAGCGCGAAGCCGGAAATGCCCCCGAAGCCGGGAAAGGGCGAGGTGAGCACCAGCCCGCCGACAAACCGCAGCGGGCCGAACTGGGTGAGCTCGTCCCCCCGCTTGAAGGTCGCGACGGGCTGCGCCGTGACCGTGATGGCCACCGGCTCGGGCGGCAGCGCGCCCGGCTTGGAGAAGGCAAGATTGAACAGCAGAGCGCCGCCGAGCACCCCGGCGGCGACAATGCCGACAGCGCGCAGGCCCCGCTTCAATGCAGGCGGCCGCCCCGCGACGCCCCCTTGCCGGCTGCGCCGGGTGTTTCCTCGAACAGCTCGGCGAGCTTCTCGGTCATCACCCCACCCAGTTCCTCCGCGTCCACGATGGTGACGGCGCGGCGGTAGTAGCGGGTCACGTCATGGCCGATGCCGATGGCGATCAGCTCCACCGGCGAGCGGGTCTCGATCTCGGTGATGATGTGGCGCAGGTGGCGTTCCAGATAGTTGCCGGCATTCACCGACAGCGTGGAATCGTCCACCGGCGCGCCGTCCGAGATCATCATCAGGATGCGCCGGGCCTCGGTGCGGGCCAGCAGGCGCTTGTGCGCCCAGTCGAGGGCCTCGCCGTCGATATTCTCCTTCAGGAGCCCCTCGCGCATCATCAGGCCGAGGTTGCGGCGTGCCCGACGCCAGGGGGCGTCGGCGGACTTGTAGACGATGTGCCTGAGGTCGTTGAGGCGGCCGGGGGCGGCGGGCTTGCCGGCGGCGAGCCAGGCCTCGCGGGACTGGCCGCCCTTCCAGGCGCGCGTGGTGAAGCCCAGCACCTCCACCTTCACGCCGCAGCGCTCCAGCGTGCGGGCGAGGATGTCGGCGCAGGTGGCGGCCACCGTGATGGGCCGGCCGCGCATGGAGCCGGAATTGTCGATGAGCAGCGTCACCACCGTGTCGCGGAAGTCGGTGTCGCGCTCGCGCTTGAAGGACAGCGCCGCCATGGGGTCCATGATGACGCGCGGCAGGCGCGCGGGATCCAGCACGCCCTCCTCCAGGTCGAATTCCCAGGCGCGGTTCTGCTGCGCCAGCAGCTTGCGCTGCAGACGGTTGGCCAAGCGCGCCACCACGCCCTGCAAATGGGCCAGCTGCTTGTCGAGATAGGAGCGGAGGCGCGTCAGCTCCTCGGGGTCGCAGAGGTCCTCGGCCGAGGTCTCCTCGTCGAACTTGGTGGTGAAGGCGTGGTATTCCGGCCCGCGATTGTCGTGGGTCATCGGCGGACGTGGGGACCACGGCTCAGCCGGCTCCTCGCTGTCGCCCATCTCGGTGCCATCCGGCACGTCGGCGGGGGGCGCGGCCTCGCTCTGGGCTGCGCTGTCGGGCATCTCCTCCTCGGAGAGCTCGGCCTCCATCTCGGTGGCGCCCTGCTGGCTGTCGTCCTCGCGGCTTTCGCCGTTCTCGCCGCCCTGCTCCTCGGCGCCGCCCTCGTTCTCGTTCTCCTCGGGCTCCTGCTCGGTGTCGAGGCCGCTTTCCTCGCCCATGTCGAGGGAGGCGAGGAGGTCGCGGGCGATCTCGCCGAACCTCTTCTGGTTCTCGATGCTGTCGATGAGCCGCGCAAGGTCGCCGGCCGCCCGCTCCTCGATGAAGGGGCGCCACAGGTCCACCACGCGCCGGGCGTCCGGGGGCGGGGCCTCGCCGGTCAGGCGCTCGCGCACCATGAGGGCCACCGCATCGGCGATGGGCGCCTCGGAGCGCTCGGTGATGTCGGCATAATTGGCGCGGTGGTAGCGGTCCTGCAGCATGGCCGCGAGGTTGCGCTTCACGCCGGGCATGCGGTTGCCGCCGATGGCCTCCACGCGCGCCTGCTCCACCGCCTCGAACACGCCGCGGGCGACTTCGCCCTGGGGCAGCATCTTGCGATGGACGCCGGGATCATGGCAGGCGCGGCGCAAGGCGAGGGAATCCGCATGGCCGCGCACGATGGCGGCGTCCTGCAGCGTGAAGCGGCGCGGCGGCTCGGGCAGACGCACCCGGTCCGGGCCGAGCGCCGGACGCTCGGAGGCGAAGGACACCTCGAACTCGGAGACGCCGGCAATGGCCTTGAAGCAGCCCGTGACGGCGCGCTTGAACGGCTCGGACGGAGCTTCCTTGGGGGCCTTGCCGGTGGTGCGGTTGGTGGCCATGGCGCGTGCTTCTTCGGCTCTTGCGCCGTTAGGAGGCGCTTCTTGCGGGGCGACAGGCCGCGCCGTGGCGCAGCCTGTTCAATGGGCACGGCTAAGCCGCACCCGTTCAGGACAGAGCGACGTTCACCGTGCTCTCGGCCAGCTCCTGGCCGAAGCAGCGCTGGAAGAACTCCGCCACCAGCGGGCGCTCCAGCTCGTCGCACTTGTTGAGGAACGTCACGCGCAGCGAGAAGGCGATGTCGCGGAAGATGTCCGCATTCTCGGCCCAGGTGATGACCGTGCGCGGGCTCATGACGGTGGAGAGATCGCCGTTCATGAACGCCTGCCGGGTGAGGTCGGCGAGGCGGACCATGCGGTTCACCGTGTCGCGGCCTTCCACGTTCTGGAAGTGCTTCGCCTTGGCGAGGACGATGTCCACTTCCTTGTCGTGGGCGAGATAGTTCAGCGTGGTCACGATGGACCAGCGGTCCATCTGCGCCTGGTTGATCTGCTGGGTGCCGTGATAGAGGCCGGTGGTATCGCCGAGGCCGATGGTGTTGGCGGTGGCGAACAGCCGGAAGGCACCGTGGGGGCGGATCACCCGGCTCTGGTCGAGCAGGGTCAGGCGGCCGGACGATTCCAGCACGCGCTGGATCACGAACATCACGTCCGGGCGGCCGGCGTCATATTCGTCGAACACGAGGGCCACGTTGTTCTGGTAGGCCCAGGGCAGGATGCCGTCGCGGAATTCGGTGACCTGCAGGCCGTCCTTCACCACGATCGCATCCTTGCCGATGAGATCGATGCGCGAGATGTGGCTGTCGAGGTTGATGCGCACGCACGGCCAGTTCAGCCGCGCCGCCACCTGCTCGATGTGCGTGGACTTGCCGGTGCCGTGGAAGCCCGTGACCATCACGCGGCGGTTGCGGGCGAAGCCGGCGAGGATGGCGAGGGTGGTCGGCCGATCGAACAGATAGTCCGGGTCCAGCTCGGGCACATGCGAGTCGGCTTCGGAGTAGGCCGGGACCTCCATGTCGATATCGATGCCGAACGTCTGGCGAACCGACACCTTCATGTCCGGCATCGGGGCAGTGGTCTCCAAACCGCTCATAACTCCTCCGTCGGCGCGCCCCGCGCGCCCCTTTTCGTGTCCCAGTCCATCACGGCGCGGTCTTGTGGGCCGCCTCCGCGTCGCCGGCGATCCTGAGGACCGCTCAGCAGAAACCTGCCTGCTTGAGGCTGTTGTAGGCCTGGATGACGCTGCGCAGGCGATCCTCCGAGGAACGGTCGCCGCCGTTCGCGTCAGGGTGGTGCAGCTTCACCAGTTCCTTGTAGCGGGCCTTGATCTCGACCGGGCTGGCCGACATCTCGAGGCCCATCACCTCCAGCGCCCGCCGCTCCGCGGTGCGCACGATCTTGCCGTTGGGCTCCGGCCGGTCGGCTTGGAAGGTGGCGCCCATCTCGGCCGTGAATCCGAAGGGGTCGCGCATGCCATCGGTGGCGTCCGCGCCCGCGCGACGCCCGCCAGCGCCCTTCATCCCCATCTTCCAAGTGGGGCGATGGCCGGTCAGCGCATCCTTCTGGTAGGCATACACCGCATCGTCGGTCATGCCCGAGAAATAGTTGTAGGACTGGTTGTACGCGCGCACATGGTCCAGGCAGTAGGACCAGTACTGGCCCTCCTTGTGCCGACCCTTGGGCGCCTTGTGCGTGCCCTCCGCCGTGCAGCCCGGCCACTGGCAGCCCGTCAGCGACATCCGGCTGCGGGGCCGGTCGTCGGCGGGCTTGACCCGGATACGGTCGAAGAGGGGGGAGTCGAGTTTCATGGCCGATCGATTATGTCCGCCGTTCCGCGGCGCGGCAAGGAATTGCGGTGCAGCGCGCAGAGAAAGCGCCGGGCCACAGGGGTAGCGGGGGGATGTGACGTCGGGGTCGGAACCGGCTGAGCCGGCCTCATCGTGACCGAGGGTGGCAGGCCGCGACAAGCCCCATATAATGCCGCCCACGCGGGAGCGCCATAACCGGCCGCTCCCTTTGGTCCCTGCCATTGCACAGAAGCCTTTTCATCATGTCCCAATCTTCCCTTTCCGCCATCCGCCAGACGCTGGAAGCCGGCCTCAGCCCGCTCGCCCTCGAACTGGAGGACGAGAGCCACAAGCATGCCGGCCATGCCGGTGTGATGCACGACCACAAGGGCGCCAACCGCGGCGACGGCGGCATCACCCACCTTCGGGTGCGGGTGGTCTCCCCCAGCTTTACCGGCAAGAGCCGGGTGGAGCGGCACCGCATCGTCAACGGCCTGCTGGAAGGCGAGATCGCGCGCGGCCTGCACGCCCTCGCCATCGAGGCCAAGGCTCCGGGCGAATGAACCACGCCCGGCGAATGAACCGCATTCGGGGCATGGAGCCGTCCGCGCATGGCTGAGGCCGCGTTGCACCGGGAGGAGGGCGCGCTCGTCCTCTTTTCCGGCGGGCAGGATTCCGCCACCTGCCTCGCTTATGCGCTGGAGCGCTTCGGCCGGGTGGAGACACTGGGCTTCGACTATGGCCAGCGCCACGCCGTGGAGCTGGAGCGCCGCCCGGGGCTGCGCGCCGCCTTCCGCGCCCTCAACCCGCGATGGGACGCGCGGCTCGGCGCCGACCACGTGCTGGACCTGCCCGTGCTCGGCCAGATCTCGGACACGGCGCTCACCCGGGACGTCGCCGTCCATATGGAGGCGAGCGGCCTGCCGAACACCTTCGTGCCCGGCCGCAACCTCGTCTTCCTCACCTTTGCCGCCGCCCTCGCCTATCGCCGGGGGCTCCGGCACATCGTCGGCGGCATGTGCGAGACGGACTTCTCCGGCTATCCCGACTGCCGGGACGACACCATCAAGGCCATGCAGGTGGCGCTGAACCTCGGCATGGAGAAGCGCTTCGTCCTCCACACGCCGCTCATGTGGATCGACAAGGCCGAGACCTGGCGCCTCGCCGAGCATCTGGGCGGCCGGCCGCTGGTGGATCTCATCGTGGAAGAGACCCACACCTGCTACCTTGGCGACCGTGGCCACCGTCACGCCTGGGGCTATGGCTGCGGCGAATGCCCCGCCTGCAGGTTGCGAGCGGATGGGTTTGCACGCTACAGCGCCGGCTGAATGGCCCCTAAATGGCCGCCGAGCCTTGGAAAACGCAGGAAAACAAGCGCGACCGCCACCAAATAGCCGCCGCTTTGCGTTAGATTTGCAACACGTACCAGAACCGAATCGGAAGTCCCCATGGTCGAACCCGTGCCTGCCCCGTCCCCCGACGACTACGGCGCCCAGTCCATCCAGGTGCTCAAGGGCCTCGATGCGGTCCGCAAGCGTCCCGGCATGTACATCGGTGACACGGACGATGGCTCGGGCCTCCATCACATGGTCTACGAGGTGGTGGACAACGCCATCGACGAGGCCTTGGCCGGCTGGGCAAAGGAAGTCACCGTCACGCTGGAGGCCAACGGCTCGGTGACCGTGACCGACGACGGCCGCGGCATCCCCACCGACCTGCACCCCGAGGAAGGGGTTTCCGCCGCCGAGGTCATCATGACCCAGCTGCATGCGGGCGGTAAGTTCAACCAGAATTCCTACAAGGTCTCCGGCGGCCTCCACGGCGTGGGCGTCTCGGTGGTGAACGCTTTGTCGACCACGCTCGATCTCACCATCTGGCGCGACGGCAAGGAGCACTATATGCGCTTCCGCCATGGCGACGCCGAAGCCCCGCTCAAGGTGGTGGGCACGGCGCCGGCGGGCAAGCGCGGCACCAAGGTGACCTTCCTGCCGAGCCCCGAGACCTTCACCCGCATCGAGTTCGACTACGCCACGCTGGAGCATCGCCTGCGCGAGCTGGCCTTCCTCAATTCCGGCGTGCTCATCGTGCTCACCGACGCGCGCGGCCCCGAGCCGAAGCGCGAGGAGCTGCACTATGAGGGCGGCGTCGAGGCCTTCGTGAAGTATCTCGACCGCAACAAGACCGCGCTCATCGCCAAGCCCGTGGTGATCCGTGCCGAGAAGGACGGCATCACGGTGGAGGCCGCGCTCTCGTGGAATGACGGCTACCACGAGAACGTGCTGTGCTTCACCAACAACATCCCCCAGCGTGACCGCGGCACCCACTTCACCGGCTTCGCCGCCGCGCTGACCCGGCAGGTGCTGGGCTATGCCAACACCTCCGGCATCTCCAAGAAGGAGAAGGTGGACCCCACCGGCGAGGATTGCCGCGAGGGCCTCACCGCCGTGCTCTCGGTGAAGGTGCCGGACCCGAAATTCTCGTCCCAGACCAAGGACAAGCTCGTCTCCTCCGAGGTGCGCCCGGTGGTGGAGAACCTGGTCGGCGAGGCGCTCGCCAACTGGTTCGAGGAGAACCCGGTCGAGGCGAAGAACGTGATCGGCAAGGTGGTGGAGGCCGCCGCCGCCCGCGAAGCCGCCCGCAAGGCGCGCGACCTCACCCGCCGCAAGAGCCCGCTGGACGTGGCTTCGCTCCCCGGCAAGCTTGCCGACTGCCAGGAGAAGGACCCGGCCAAGTCCGAGATCTTCATCGTCGAGGGTGATTCGGCCGGTGGCTCCGCCAAGCAGGGCCGCGACCGCGCCTTTCAGGCCGTGCTGCCGCTGCGCGGCAAGATCCTGAACGTGGAGCGCGCCCGCTTCGACAAGATGCTCTCCTCGGAGCAGATCGGCACGCTCATCACCGCGCTCGGCACCGGCATCGGCCGGGACGATTTCGACATCGCCAAGCTGCGCTACCACAAGATCATCATCATGACGGACGCCGACGTGGACGGCGCCCATATTCGCACCCTGCTGCTCACCTTCTTCTTCCGGCAGATGCCGGAGATCGTGGACGCAGGCCACCTCTTCATCGCCCAGCCGCCGCTCTACAAGGTCGCGCGTGGCAAGTCCGAGACCTACCTCAAGGACGAGAAGGCGCTGGAGGACTACCTCATCACCACCGGGCTGGAAGAGGCCTCCCTCCATCTCGCCACTGGCGAGGTGCGCACCGGCGCCGACCTCGCCCATGTGGTGGACGTGTCGCGCCAGCTGCGCAGCGCCCTTTCCGCGCTCCATCCCCGCTACAACCGCGCGGTGGCCGAACAGGCGGCGCTGGCCGGCGCCTTCGCCCCCGCTGCGCTGGAAGACGCGGCCACCGGCTCCGCCGCCGCGGCCGAGGTGGCCCGCCGCCTCGATGCGCTGGCCGACGAGACCGAGCGCGGCTGGACCGGCATCTGCGACGAGACCGGCTATGTCTTCTCCCGCACCGTGCGCGGCGTCGCCGAGGTCGCGCGGCTCGACCACGCCTTCATCGCCTCCCCCGAGGCACGTCGGCTCGACACCCTCGCCCGCGACCTCGACGGCGTGTTCGCCGCCGCCGCGACCCTCAAGCGGCGGAGCGACGAGCAGGTGCTGTTCGGCGCGGTGGACCTGTTCGACGCCGTCACCGATTCCGGCCGCAAGGGCCTCTCGCTCCAGCGCTACAAAGGCCTCGGCGAGATGAACCCCGAGCAGCTGTGGGAGACGACGCTGGACATCAACGCCCGCTCCCTCCTCCAGGTGCGCGTGAAGGAAGTCGACGCCGCCGACGACCTCTTCAGCCGCCTGATGGGCGATACGGTGGAACCCCGCCGCGAGTTCATCCAGGAGAACGCGCTGCGCGCCAGCGTGGACGTGTGAGGGGGCGCGGCCGTGCGCCGCGTCTCTCATCAGGTCTTAGAGGAAACACCAGCCGGCCTGTAAGCCGGGTTCTGTACGGCGGGCGTTTCCGCCCGCGTGGCGACCATTCCTCTGGGACGCCGGTTGCCCGGCGCCTCTAGCAGTCAACCCGGACGGCGCCCCGTAGACAGGGGTGGTTTCCCGTGCCGTCCCTATTCGACTTTGCTCCCGGTGGGGTTTGCCGTGCCGCTCCCGTTGCCGGTCGCGCGGTGGGCTCTTACCCCACCGTTTCACCCTGGCCCATGCACGCATGGGTGGTTTGATTTCTGTGGCACTTTCCCTAGGGTCGCCCCCGCCGGACGTTATCCGGCACCGTGTCTGCGTGGAGCCCGGACTTTCCTCGACACCGAAATGCCGCGGCCGCCCGGCCGGCTGGTCGGGGAGGAATGGGGGTTCAGGGGCGGGGCGTCAAGAACTTCCTCCCTACCCCACCAGCTCGAACCACTCATCCTCGGTGATGACCTTCACCCCCAGCGCCTGCGCCTTCTCGAGCTTCGAGCCCGCGCCCGGCCCGGCCACCACGAGATCCGTCTTGGCGGAGACCGAGCCCGCCACCTTCGCCCCCAGCCGCTCGGCCATGGCCTTGGCTTCGTCGCGGGTCATCTTCTCCAGTGAGCCGGTGAAGACCACCGTATTGCCCGCCACCGGGCTCTCGGCGGCCACGCGCTCCATGGGGGCCGGCGTCACTTCCGCGAGCAGGGCCGCGACCACCTCGCGGTTGCGCGGCTCGTGGAAGAATTCGATGACGGCTTCCGCCACCACGTCGCCCACGCCGTCGATGGCCAGCATCTCCTGCCAGGCGTCATTGCCCTTGGGGTGCTCCTCGCCCGGGATGGCCGCGGCCAGCGCGCCGGCCTCCAGCGCTTCCACCGTTCCGTAATGGCGCATGAGGCGCTTGGCGTTGGTCTCGCCCACATGGCGGATACCAAGGGCGAAGACGAAACGGTCCACCGACACGTTGCGGCGGGACTGGATGGCCACGAACAAGTTGGCCGCCGAGGTCTTGCCCCAGCCCTCGCGGTTTTCCAGACGCTGGAGGCCCTCCTTGTTCCGTGCCTCCAGGGTGAAGATGTCGGCGGGGGACTTGATCAGGTCCCAGTCGTAGAAGGCGCGCACCTGCTTCTCGCCCAGCCCCTCGATGTCGAAGGCGTTGCGCGACACGAAGTGGCGCAGCCGCTCCACCATCTGCGCCGGGCAGATCAGGCCCCCGGTGCAGCGGCGCACCGCGTCCACCTTGCCGGTCTTGGTGTCCACCTCGCGCACCGCATGGGAGCCGCAGGCGGGGCAAACGTGGGGAAACCCATACGGCTTCGAACCCGCCGGCCGCTTCTCGGTGATGACGCGGACCACCTGCGGGATCACGTCGCCGGCGCGCTGCACCACCACCGTGTCGCCGACGCGGATGTCCTTGCGGGCGATCTCGTCCTCGTTGTGCAGGGTGGCGTTGGCCACCACCACGCCGCCCACCGTCACCGGCAGCAGCTTCGCCACCGGGGTGAGGGCGCCGGTGCGGCCCACCTGGATGTCGATGGCCTCCAGCACGGTTGTGGCCTGCTCGGCCGGGAATTTGTGGGCGATGGCCCAGCGCGGCGAGCGGGAGACGAAGCCGAGCCGGCGCTGCAGATCAAGCCGGTCCACCTTGTAGACCACGCCGTCGATGTCATAGGGCAGGCTCGCCCGCTGCGCCTCGATGGAGCGGTAATGGGCGATCAGCTCCGCAGCGCTGGTCACGCGCACCATGAGCGGGTTGGTGGAAAAACCCCAGCGGGCGAAGGCTTCCACCATGCCATGCTGGGTCTCGGCCGGCAGCGGCGTCGCCTCGCCCCAGGCATAGGCGAAGAATTTCAGCGGCCGTGACGCGGTGATGGCGGGATCGAGCTGGCGCAGCGAGCCGGCCGCCGCATTGCGCGGATTGGCGAACACCTTCTCTTCGGCCGCCGCCTGCCGGGCGTTCAGCGCCTCGAAGTCGGCCTTCGCCATGTAGATCTCACCGCGCACGTCGATGACATCAGGCACGCCCCGGCCATGCAGCCGATCGGGGATATCGGCGATGGTGCGCACATTGGCGGTGACATCCTCGCCCTCGGCGCCGTCGCCGCGGGTGGCGGCGACTTCGAGGCGACCCGCCACGTAGCGCAGCGAGCAGGAGAGGCCGTCGATCTTCGGCTCGGAGGTGAAGGCCACCTCCTCCTCCGCGCCGAGACCGAGGAAGCGCTTCACCCGCGCCACGAACTCCTCGACCTCATCGTCGGAAAAGGCGTTCTGCAGCGACAGCATGGGCACGCCATGCACCACCTTGCCGAACTTCTCGGACGGCGCGGCACCCACTTTGGCGGAAAGGCTGTCCTCGCCCACGAGGCCGGGAAAGCGCGCCTCGATGGCCTCGTAGCGGCGGCGCAGGGCGTCGTATTCGGCATCGGAGACGACCGGCGCGTCTTCTCGATAATAGGCCGCGTCGTGGCCCTTGATCTCCTCGGCGAGCGCCGCGTGCTCGGCGGCGGCGTCGGAGGGCGAGAGGTCCTCCACGGTCAGGGAGCGCAGGGGCAAAGCGGGCTTGGTCATCGTCGGCGGTTCCCGGCAGGCGTCCGCCGTCGCGGGCGGGGGCAGCGCCTATATCCACTCCACGGGATTTTCGTTCAATCTCGCCGGGTGATTTTCGATCAATGTCGCCTTCCTGAAAAATGTCTAAGGTACGCCGACGCGAATCTCATGGGGGATGAAATGGTCAGGGTGTCCCGATACACGCGCCGGCTTGCGGCGCTTGCCGCCGCCACTTTTCTCGGCGCCGCAATGCCAGCCCTGGCGCAGTTCGCCCCGGACCCGTCAGCCGATCCGGCCCTCGTGGCGCGGGGCGAGTACATCGCCAAGGCGGCGGACTGCATGCCCTGCCACACCGGGGACAAGTCCAAGCCCTTCGCCGGCGGCCTCGCGCTGAACACGCCCTTCGGCGCCATCTACTCGCCCAACATCACGTCCGACCGCACCACCGGCATCGGCCAGTGGACCTACGACCAGTTCGTGAACGCGGTGCGCAACGGCATCCGCAAGGACGGTGCCTATCTCTACCCGGCCATGCCGTTCGACGCCTATACCGAGATTTCCGACGACGACATGAAGGCCCTGTGGGCCTATGCGCGCGCCATTCCGCCGATCCCCAACACGCCGCCGGCCAACCAGCTGGAATTCCCCTTCAACATCCGCCTCGGCATGCTGGCGTGGCGTGAGCTGTTCTTCGACCAGGGCCGCTTCCACCCGACCGCGGGCAAGAGCGATGCGTGGAACCGGGGCGCCTACCTCGTCAACGCCCTCGGCCATTGCGGCGACTGCCACACCCCGCGCAACCTGATGGGCGCGACCAAGGCCAAGGCCGCCTTCCTCGGCGCCGACATCGACGGCTTCTGGGCGCCGGACATCGACACCGCCTCGCTCAAGAAGACCTGGACGCCCGAGACCCTGGCCAACTTCTTCGCCACCGGCTCGGCACCGGGCAAGACCTCGGTGTTCGGCCCCATGGCCGAGGTGATCCACGATTCCCTGAGCAAGCTCACCGCGGACGACCGCGCCGCGCTCGTCACCTATCTGTTCGATGCGCCGCCCCCGGCGGACAAGCCGGCGGTGCAGAAGGCGTCCCCGCTTTCTGCCGACGTCTATGCGCGGGCCTCCAAGCTCTACATCGACAATTGCGCCGTCTGCCACATGGACAAGGGCGCCGGCCGCACCGACACCATTCCCGCGCTCGCCGGCAACCCGGCCGTGATCGCGGCCGAGCCCTACAACGTCATCATGGCGGTGCTCGGCGGCCTGCCCGCGGGCGGCACCTATGGCGCCATGCCATCCTTCGCCGGGCGGCTCGACGACCAGCAGATCGCCGATCTCGCCAATTATGTCCGGACCTCCTGGGGCAACACCGCCGCGCCGAACGTGACCTCCTCCATGGTCGCCGCATGGCGCGCCACGGCGCACGTCCCGGACTACGGCACGCAGGCGGCGTCCGCCTTCACCTGCCCGGACGTGGGCGGCGCGCCCGGCTCCGATGGTCCGGATGCGAAGGCCGTGGCCGCGCTCTCGTCCATGATGGCCGGCGGCCAGCGGTCCATCCCCATGATGGTGGATGCCTACAAGGCCGCCTCCGGCTCGGCCGGCTCCGGCACGATCGTGGACGCGCTCACCGCCGCCTATTGCCCGGTGGTGGCCAAGAGCAATGCGCCGGACTGGCAGAAGACCGCCGAACTGCGCCGCTTCACGCTGCAGGCGGCCATGGAGGTCTCGCGCCGCACGATCTCCGGTCCGGTGGACAGCCAGCCCATCGCCTGGGCGCTGCCGGTGGGTCCTGGCCTCGTACTGAAGGAGCCTGCCAGCCTCGCCGACAAGCTCGCCTGCCCCGCCGATGACGGCAAGGCGGTGCCCACCGACCTCTCGGCGGGGGCGGCCAAGCTGCTCACCGGCGTGAAGCCCCCCATGCAGGGCGCGGCCATCGCCTCGGCGGCGACCACGCTCTACCAGCAGAACCCGAAGGCCCGGCCGTCGGACGTCGCCAACGCCCTCATCGCCTCCTATTGCCGGATCGTGACGGGAGTGAAGACCTCGGTGGCGGAGCAGAACGCGCTGCTCAACCAGTTCGCCGGCCAGGCGGTGCAGACGCTCCAGCTGCTGCCCCCGCGCAAGACGGTGGTGGAGGCTGCCCCGGCCGCGACGCCGGCTGCGCCTGCCAAGAAGAAGTGAGGCGAGGCCCCGGCGTGTCCGGGGCCTTACTCGCCCGCCGTCTCCGGCGTGCTGCCGGACTGAAGCGCAGGGCGATGCTTCAGGGTCCGTTAACCCTGTTTCATGTGAAACGGCCGCTCCGGAAATCGGGGCGGCCGTTTGCTTTTGTGCCGGAAAATCGCTGAGGGCGGCGCCCTCGGGGGCGTCAGTCGTGGCTCTGAAGGCCGTCGTGGACCTCGAACACCACGTTGCCCTGCCGCCAGGCGAACGGGGCGCCGGGGTCCTGCACCTTGATCTCGCTCTGGGGAATGAGCTTGTCGCAGAGCATC
This sequence comes from Xanthobacter sp. SG618, assembly GCF_012932745.1. NCBI lineage: Bacteria > Pseudomonadati > Pseudomonadota > Alphaproteobacteria > Hyphomicrobiales > Xanthobacteraceae > Xanthobacter > Xanthobacter sp. SG618. The sequence goes on from NZ_JABBHL010000005.1 coordinate 208,403, forward strand.
ACCAGGATGTCCTCGATCGGGGCGGTGGTGTCGTTCTCCTCGGTCATGCGATCGATGGAGATCTCGCCGCCTTCCACGCCGTCGTCCTCGATGTGGACGATGAAGATCTCTTCGTGGCCGTGGATGCCGTGGGCGGTGACGCGGAACGTTTCTCCCTGATACTCAAATTCCCGGACCATTGTTCATTCTCACTGCTGTCATTGAAAAATACGCTGGGACGCAACGGTACTGGCGGGGAGACCCCAAAAAACGGCGAAATCTAGAATCGTGACTATGGATTGGTCAAGGCCTGATCGGCCTAGGTCAAACTGATCAAATATTGAGCAACAGACCGGTGCCCGTTATCGCGCCGCCGTTTCGCGGGCACGCACCACCAGTTGCTCCGCCATGGGCAGGATGCCGGAGACGATGCGGTCCACGCCTTCCGGCGTGGGATGGAGCCCGTCCGGCAGGTTCAGGGCCCGGTCGCCCGCTATGCCTTCTAGAAAGAAGGGATAGAGCAGCACGCCCTCGGCTTCGGCGATGTCCGGGAAGATCTTGTCGAACGCCTCGCGGTAGGGCCGGCCCATGTTGGGCGCCGCCTTCATCCCGGCGAGGAGCACGGTGATGCCGCGCTTGCGCAGCCGCTGGACGATCTCGGTGAGCGCCTTGCGCGTTACGGCGGGATCGAGCCCGCGCAGCATGTCGTTGGCGCCCAGCTCCACGATCACCGCGTCCGTGCCCTGCGGCACCGACCAGTCGAGGCGGGCGAGGCCCTGGCTCGCCGTCTCGCCGGAGACGCCGGCATTCTCCACCTTCACGTCCAGCCCCTTCGCCCTGAGCGCGGCTTCCAGCCGGGCCGGGAAGGCGGCGGTGCGCGGAATGCCGTAGCCGGCGGTCAGGCTGTCGCCGAAGGCGACGATGCGCAGCGTCGCCGCCTCGGCCCCTGACGCGAACGTGAAGACGAGGAAAGCGGCGATCAGCCCCGTCACCGCCTTAAATGATAGGTCCCATGGGGCAACCGGCAGGTCCCTCTTTCGTCCCTGCCCAATCCAACGCAGCACCGGACGCACGGCAAACCCTGGCATGGACGATATTTCCTCTCCGCTTCGCACCATCGAGCTGAAGCATGTGGACCTTTCCCTCGGCACGGGGGCGGCCCGGGTTCATGTCCTGAAGGACATCTCTGTCGAGATCGGGGCAGGCGAGGCCGTGGGCCTCGTCGGTCCATCGGGGTCCGGCAAATCGACGCTGCTCATGGTCATGGCGGGGCTGGAGCGGGTGGATTCGGGGCAGGTGAACGTCGCCGGCACGGATATCACCCGCCTCGGCGAGGATCGGCTGGCGCGCTTCCGTGGCCGGCATGTGGGCATCGTCTTCCAGTCCTTCCACCTCATCCCGACCATGACGGCGCTGGAGAACGTCGCGGTGCCGCTGGAACTCGCCGGCCGCACCGACGCCTTCGACCGCGCCCGGCAGGAACTCGCCAATGTGGGTCTTGCCGAGCGCGCGCAGCATTATCCTGGCCAGCTTTCCGGCGGCGAGCAGCAGCGCGTGGCCCTGGCCCGTGCCCTCGCCCCCGAACCGCCCATCCTTGTCGCCGACGAGCCCACCGGCAATCTGGACGAAGCCACCGGCCGGCAGGTCATGGACCTCATCTTCTCCGTCCACCGGGCGCGCGGCACGACGCTGGTGCTCGTCACCCACGATGCGGCACTCGCCCGCCGGTGCAGCCGGGTGCTGCGCCTGCGCTCGGGGGTGATCGAGGAGGACAGCAAGTCCGGCCTCGAGGTGGCCGCCCGATGAGCCTCGCCACCTCGCGGCTTCCCGTGCCGCTGCGCCTCGCCCTGCGTGAACTGCGCGGCGCGCGGCGGGGCTTCGGCATCTTCCTCGGCTGCCTCGTGCTGGGCGTCGCCGCCATCGCCGGCATCGGCTCCTTCGCCGGGGCGCTCACCCAGGGTCTGGAGCGGGAAGGGCGCGCCATTCTCGGCGGCGACGCCGGCTTCAGCGTCGTGCAGCGGGAGATGACCGCCGAAGAGCGCGCCAGCCTCGACCGCTACGGCACGCTCGGTTCCGTCGCCCTGCTGCGGGCCATGGCCCGGACCGAAGCGGGCGACGCCTCCCTCGCCGAGCTGAAGGCAGTGGACGGCACCTATCCCCTCGTCGGCTCGGTCGGCCTCGATCCGCCCATGCCCGTCGCCGATGCGCTGAAGGAGAAGAACGGCGTGTTCGGCGCCGCCGCCGATCCTGTGCTGCTCGGCCGGCTCGGCGTGAAGACCGGGGACCGCATCCGGGTGGGCGATGCCACGCTTGAGATCCGCGCCGCGCTCGCGAGCGAGCCGGACAAGCTGTCCTCCGGCGTCGGCCTCGGCGCCCGTCTCCTCATCTCCCAGGCGGCGCTCCCGGCCACCGGCCTCATCCAGCCCGGCAGTCTCGTGCGCTGGAGCTACCGGCTGCTGCTGGACAATGCCGCCCCGGAAAACCTGAAGGCGGTGATGGAGGAAGTGCGCGAGCCCATGGGCCGCGCCGGTTTTGAGGTGCGCACCCGCGACGGCGCGACGCCCCAGCTTGCGCGCAATGTGGGGCGCATCAGCCAGTTCCTCACCCTTGTGGCCCTCACCGCACTGCTGGTGGGCGGCGTGGGCGTCGCCAATGCGGTGTCGAGCCATCTCGCCGGCAAGCTGGAGGTGATCGCCACCCTGAAGGCCGTGGGCGCCACCCGCCGCGACGTGTTCCTCACCTATGGCGCGGAAATCGGCCTCATCGCCGCCTTCGGCATCGTGCTCGGCCTGATGCTGGGCGCGGCGCTCCCCTTCGCCGCCACCGCCGCCATCGGGGCGCTGGTGCCCTTCCCGCTCGATCCGAAGATCGACGGAGCGGCGCTGGCGCGTGCGGCGCTCTATGGGCTGGTGGTTGCCGCCGTGTTCTCGGTGATCCCGCTGGCGCGGGCGCAGGAGGCGCGGGTTTCGGCTCTGTTCCGGGACGGCATCGGCGAGATGCGGCGGCGCATTTCGCTGCCCTATCTGCTGCTTGTCGGCGGCCTCGGGACGGCGCTGGTGGTGCTCGCCCTTTTCACCTCCGACGACAAGCGGGCCGCCGCCATCTTCCTCGCCGCGGCCGCCGCCGTGTTCGTGCTGCTGCGGCTGGTCGCCTCCGGCCTCATGGCCCTCGCTCGGCGGGCGCCCCGCCCGCGCGGCGCGGCGGCGCGGCTCGCGCTCGGCAACATCCACCGGCCCGGTGCGCTCACGCCGTCGGTCGTGCTCTCGCTGGGGCTGGGCCTGTCCCTGCTGGTGGGCATCTCGCTGGTGGACGCGAGCCTCAATCGCGAGCTGAACGGACCCGTGCGCGAGAGTGCGCCGAGCTTCTTCTTCGTGGACGTGCCGAACAGCGAGGAGGCCGAATTCCGCACCTTCCTCGCGGAGCAGGCGCCGGGGGCGGTGGTGAAGTCCGTGCCCATGCTGCGCGGGCGGATCACCCATGTGAAGGACATTCCCGCCGAGGAGGTGAAGCCCCGCCCCGACGCCGCCTGGGTGTTGCAGAGCGACCGCGGCATCTCCTCCTCCGCCACCGTGCCCGAGGGCTCCACCGTGGTCGCCGGGACATGGTGGACGGGAGACGAGACCGAGCCTCTCGTTTCCTTCGACAGCGAACTGGCCGCCGGCCTCGGCCTCAAGCTCGGCGACACGGTGACGGTGAGCGTACTGGGCCGCAGCGTCACCGCCCGCATCGCCAATCTCCGGCAGGTGAAGTGGGAGCGGCTCGGCATCAATTTCGTCATGGTGTTCTCGCCCGCGACCTTCGCCGGCGCGCCCTATACGGTGCTCGCAACCCTTGCCTTCCCGGATGGCGGCGACACTGCACGGGAGATCGCGCTGCTGAAAGCCATGGCGGCGCGCTTCCCCGCCATCACCACGGTGCGGGTGAAGGAGACGCTGGAGGAGGCGCAGCGCATGCTGGACAACCTCTCCCTCGGCATTCGCGCGGCTAGCCTCGTCACCCTCATCACCTCAGTCCTGGTGCTGGCGGGGGCGCTTGCCGCCGGCCGCGAGCGGCGCATCTACGACGCGGTGATCCTGAAGACATTGGGCGCCACCCGTGGCCGCCTCACCCTTGCCTATGGTCTCGAATATGCGGGCCTTGGTCTCGCCACTGCCATCGTCGCTACGGCGGCGGGCACGGTGGCGGCGTGGGGGGTGGTGACGCAGGTGATGGACATCCCCTTCACCTTCGCACCGCTTCCCGCCTTTGGCGCGGTGGCGGCGGCGCTCGCCGTGACGCTGGTGGTCGGGCTCCTCGGCACGTTGCGGGCCCTCTCTGCTCCGCCGGCCCGGGTGCTGAGGCACCTCTAGGGAAGTATTTGACCTAACGTATTCTTCGCCGGCTCCACGAAAACTTTACCAGCGCCGGGGCAGGAATGATACGAAACTGCACCGCGCCGACGCCTTCCGCGAATCGGCGCGGCCCCGGATGCGCGCCGCTCCGGCGCGATCCCGGACAGACCGGCCGGCACTTCGCCGGACCGTACAGGGAGCAAAAGAACATGCGCTCTTTCCGTCAGTTCGCCCTCGCCTCGGCGATGGCCGTGGCCCTCGGCACGGTCTTCGCGGGCGGCATCGCTTCCGCCCAGCCGGCACCCGCCGCTCCCACCGACGCCGCGCCCTACACCGCCGAGGATGCTGCGGCCGTGCTAGATGCCCGCCTCGCCGCGCTGAAGACCGTGCTGCGCCTGACCCCCGACCAGGAAAAGCTCTGGCCGCCGGTGGAAGCCTCCATCCGCGACGCGGTGAAGGGCGCCATCGAGCGCCGCGAGAAGCGCCTCTCCGCCCCGCCCCCGGCCACCGTGCTGGACGTGCTCGGCAACGTGGCGGCCGCCGAGCAGGCGCGCGGCAAGGCGCTGGCCAATTTCGTCGAGGCGGCCAAGCCCTTCGTCGCTTCGCTGACCCCGGCCCAGCGCAACCGCATCCCCACCTTCCTCGGGGTGCATGACAACGGCCAGCAGCCCAACACGTCCGAGCTGTGGATCTTCGAGGAGGAAGAGTGATGCGCGCGCTGACCCTTCTCGCCCTCGCTGTGCCCGCGCTCGGCGCCCTCGCCGCTCCGGCCGCCGCCTTCCCTCTGCCGCAGGCGCCTCAGGTCGCGACCGTCCAGACCGTGGCCGGTGGCTGCGGCGTCGGCTTCCATCGCGGCCCATGGGGCGGCTGTCGCGGAAATGGCGCGGTCTATGTGGCCCCGCACGCGGTCGTCGTGGCGCCCCGTCCGGTCGTGGTCGCGCCCGGCCCGGTGGTGGTGGCGCCCGTGCGTCACTGCTGGTGGCGTGCCGGCCCCTACGGCTCGGTCCGCGTCTGCAACTGAGGCGCCGCTGAAGCGTTACCCCAGGGCGGCGGCTGGACCGCCGCCCTGTTCATCGCGTCGTAAAACGGCGGCGGGCACGCCGCCTTGCTCTCGGCAACAGGAGAGACATCCATGCGCAAACAGATCCTGATCGCCGCTGCCGCTGCGGGCCTTTTCGGGCTCGGCACCGGCATCGCCGCCGCCTTCCCGGCGCCCCAGCCGCTCGACCGGCTCGCGACGGTGCAGACAGTCGCCGGCGGCTGCGGCATCGGCTGGCACCGTGGCCCCTGGGGCGGCTGTCGTCCCAACTACTGGCGGCCCTATTGGGGGCCGGCGCGCTATTGCTGGTGGCGTCCCGGCCCGTGGGGCCCCGTGCGCGTCTGCCGCTGAGGCAGACCAGCTCCTCACCTTGGTGCAGGCGCACCTCTTACCGCCCGGTGCGACCACAGGGCGGCTGCCGAACGCTTGATCGGACGGCGCCGCCGTGCAAGCACGGAAAAAACGGCAGGGGAGCGCCATCATGACCAGGGGCGAGGCGGATCTCGTCATCGGCGAAGGGCGGGCGCTCGCCGCCCACCCGCTCAGGGCGGCTGTCCTGAGAGAACTGCACGCGCGGCCGTTCGTGCCGGTCTCGGCGCCGCGCCGCATGCTTCACGCCGCATTCCTGCTGGATGCCGCGGGCGCCCAGGCCGACCGTGCGGCGCTTGCCGCCCTGTGCAATGCCCGTGGCCTGCCGGCCCCGGCGCCGGGGGCGAAGTATCACCACGTCTCCTTCGGCGGCGCCGAGCTGCGCTGGGAAAGCCACGCGGAATTCTGCACCTACACCTGGGACCTGCCCTCCCTGGACCTCGCGGCGGGCGGCCTGCCGTTCCAGCCGCCGGCAACGACCCTCGCCAGCCCCTTCGGCGAGGTGCCGCAGCCCGGGCCGCTGCTGGTGGCGGTGGACCTCCACCTGTTGCGCGACACCGCCGAGGACTTCTTCCTGGAGAAGGTGTTCGACCGCTCCAGCCTCGCTCGCTCCGACGTGAGCGACGGCTTCGCGGAGATCGCCACCGACTTCATGGCCGACCCTTCCGGCTTCGTGCGCATCCTGGTGCGCGACCGCGGCCTCGGCGCCGATGCGTGCGGCGCGCTGGTGCAGCGGGTGCTGGAGATCGAGACCTACCGCACCCTCGCCCTTCTGGGACTGCCGGAGGCGCAGCGCCTCGCCCCCCAGGTGGCGCGCATCGAGCAGCGGCTGGCCGGCTCGGCCACCGAGATGATGACGGCCAAGGGCCTCACCGACAACAACCGCCTGCTGGACGAACTGGTGGCGCTCGCCGCCGAGCTTGAGGCGGGGGCCACCGCCTCGCTGTTCCGGTTCGGGGCCAGCCGGGCCTACATGGATATCGTGCGGCTGCGCCTCGCCACCATCCGCGAGATGTCGGTGCCGGGCTTTCCCACCTGGCAGCAATTCCTCGACCGCCGCATGGCACCGGCCATGCGCACCTGCTTCACGCTGGAGGAGCGGCAGGAGAAGATCGCCCAGAAGCTCGCCAACGCCGCCGACCTGCTGCGGACCCGCGTGGACGTGGAGCTGGAGCAGCAGAACCGCGACCTGCTCACCTCCATGAACGACCGCACCCGCCTGCAGCTGCGCCTGCAGCGGACCGTCGAAGGCCTGTCCGTCGCGGCGATTTCCTATTATGTCGTCAGCCTTGTGCATCACCTCGCCCAGGGCATCCACGAGAGCGGCATCGACGTGACGACGCTCGGCATCCATCTCGACGTCGGGCTGGTGACCGCCGCCGCCGTGCCGCTCGCGCTGCTGGGTGTCTGGTCCGTGGTGCGGCGCATCCGCAGCGCCCACGGCGACGGGGAGTGAGCGGTAAAATCGAGAAAGGGTTAGGGGGAGGGCCGATGGACCACGAGGTCGAATACAACAACCGCGCCCGCGTGCCGGACCACCCCGCCATTTTCGAGCGCTGGGCCCACAGCTCCGCCACCATGCGCGGCGCGGCGGTGGCGGCCGATCTCGGCGTGCCCTACGGCTCCGGCCCGCGGCAGATTCTCGACATCATCTGGCCGGGCACCGACCGGCAGGCGCCAGTGGTGCTGTTCATCCACGGCGGCTACTTCCAGTCCCTGCATCCGCGCGACTTCACCTTCGCCGCCGCTGGCTGTCTCGCCCATGGGGTGGCGATGGCGTTCGCCGGCTACGACCTCGCGCCGCTGGTGCCGGTGGGCACCATCCTCGCCCAGACGCGTGCGGCGGCCATTACGCTCTACCGCCTGGTCGGCCGGCCGCTGGTGGTGTGCGGCCATTCCGCCGGTGGTCATCTCGCCGCTGCTCTCGCCGCCACCTCCTGGCGGGAGATCGACGTGGACACGCCGGACAATCTTATCCCCTCCGGGCTCGGCATCTCCGGCGTCTATGAGCTCGAGCCGCTGATCCCCACCTCCATGAACAAGGCGCTCCGCCTTGACCAGGAAGAAGCGCGGCGCCTGTCCCCGGCCTTCTGGCCGGTGCCGGCGGGACGTAGCTTCGATGCCTTCGTCGGCGGCGCCGAGAGCGCGGAATTCCTGCGGCAGGCCCATGACCTCGCCGCCAGCTGGCGCGCCAAGGGCGTGGCCGCGCAGGCCTTCGACGTGCCCGGTGCCAACCATTTCTCCGTGGTCGATACGCTCGCCGATCCCTCCTCGCACATGGTGCGCCGGCTGGTGGAGATGGCCCGCGCCATCTCCCAGTGACCGGCACACGACACGCCAGAACGGACCCTTCATGCAGCCCATCCAGATCGCCATCGTGCCGGTCACGCCGTTCGAGCAGAACTGCTCCATCCTGTGGTGCACCAAGACCATGAAGGGCGCGGTGATCGACCCCGGCGGTGATCTCGACCGCATCCGCGCCGCCATCGCCGAGACCGGCGTGACCATCGAGAAGATCCTGCTCACCCACGGGCATGTGGACCACGCCGCCGGTGCGGCGGAACTGGCGGAGAGCCTCGGCGTGAAGGTGGAAGGCCCGGCCGCAGCGGACCAGTTCATCATCGACGACATCCCCCACATGGCCGCGAAATACGGCATCGAGGGCGCCCGCCCGGTGACGCCGGACCTCTATCTGAACGAGGGGGACACGGTGAGCGTGGGCGACGTCTCCCTCGACGTGCTGCATGTGCCCGGGCACACGCCGGGGCATCTCGTGTTCGTCCATCGCCCGGTGGGCCTCGCCATCGTCGGCGATACGCTGTTCCGGGGCTCGGTGGGGCGCACGGACTTCCCCTATGGCGACCCCGACCTCCTCATCCAGGGCATCAAGGAAAAGCTGCTGCCGCTCGGCGACAACATGGTCTGCCTGCCCGGTCATGGTCCTGTCACGAGCATCGGCGACGAGAAGGCGCACAATCCCTTCCTGCGCTGACCATCCCAGCGCCCACCCTTCAGGAGACCGCCCGTGACTGCCGCCCGGCGCTACGCCGTCTACCTCGCCCCGCCCGCCGACGGCGCCCTCTGGCGCTTCGGCTCCGCGGTGCTCGGCTATGACGCGGAGACGGGCGATGCGCCGGCCGCCCCGGACATCGCCGGATTCGACGCCGAGGCCTGGCATGCGGCGACCGCCGAGCCCCGTCGTTACGGTTTCCACGGCACGTTGAAGGCACCCTTCCGGCTCGCCGATGGGGCGAGCGAGGACGATCTGGCGCAGCTCATGGCCCTGAGCGCCGCCGGCCATCATGCCTTCGAGATGCCGCCGCTGGAGGTCCGCGCCATCGGGTCGTTCGTGGCGCTGGTGCCCGCCGTTCCCTCGCCCAAGCTCGAAGACCTCGCGCGCTCGGCGGTGCTGGAGCTGGACGGCCTGCGCGCGCCCCTCTCGGAATCAGAGATCGCGCGACGCAAGCCCGAGCGGCTCTCAGCCCGCCAGCTCGGCTATCTGGAAGCCTACGGCTATCCTTACGTCCTCGACGAATTCCGCTTCCACATGACGCTGACCGGTCCGCTGCCGGAGGCCGAGCGGGTTCAGGCGCTGAATGCGCTCACCTCCGCCTTCGCGGCCAGCGGCGCGGACGTCCCGGCCACCGTCACCGACATGGCGCTCTATGTCGAGGAGCCGGGCACGCCCCAGTTCCGGCTGGCGCGGCGGTTTCCGATGGGAGCCGCCCAGTGAAGCAGCTCGGCGAAACGCCGCTCATCGATCCCACGGCGCAGGTGCGGGCCTCCACCCTCGGCCGCTACACCGAGGTTGGTCCGCGCACCAAGCTGCTCGAAGTGGAGATGGGCGACTATTCCTACGTGGTGAACGATTCCGACATCGCCTATGCGCGCATCGGCAAGTTCTGCTCCATCGCCGCCATGACCCGCCTCAATCCCGGCAACCACCCGACGTGGCGGGCCTCCCAATCCCATTTCCTCTATCGCGCCTCCGCCTATTTCCCCAGCGAGGAAGACGAGGTGGATTTCTTCCAGTGGCGGCGCGACCAGCAGCTCACCATGGGCCATGACGTTTGGATCGGCCACGGCGCGGTGGTGCTGGCCGGCCGCAGCATCGGCACCGGGGCCGTGGTGGCGGCGGGCGCCGTGGTATCGAAGGACGTGCCGGCCTACGCCATCGTCGCCGGCGTGCCCGCGCGCATCGTGAAGTGGCGGTTTCCCGAGGACATCGCGGCCCGTCTCCAGGCGCTCGGCTGGTGGGACTGGACCCACGCGCAGTTGCGCGCTGCCCTACCGGATTTCCGCAGCCTCCCCATCGAGGCGTTCCTGGAAAAGTACGAGGGCTGAGGGCGGCGTCTTCGGGCGTCCGGATACCGCCTGCACCCGCCGCTCCCCTTCGGCGCGGAACGGTGCTAATCATCGCCGATGATGCGTTCTCCGGTGAACAAGGCTCCCACCGACGGTGATCCCGAGGGTCCCGGCGGGACCGGCCTGCCGTCCGTCCCCCATGTCCATCCCGCGTCCGTGGTTTCGGCGCTGGCAACGCTCGATGCCGAAAAGGCCGGGCTTGAAGCGCTGGCCAAGGCGATGGCCGGTCCGCTCGGCGCTGCCTTCGACGTGGCGGTGGCGACCATCCAGAATTCCCACGGCCGGGTCATCATCACCGGCATGGGCAAGAGCGGGCACGTGGCGCGCAAGATCGCCGCGACGCTCGCTTCCACCGGCACGCCGGCCCACTATGTCCACCCGGCCGAGGCCAGCCACGGCGACCTCGGCATGATCACCACCGACGACGTGATCGTCGCTTTGTCGTGGTCCGGCGAGACGGTGGAACTGCGCGACCTGGTGGAATATTCGCGCCGCTTCGATGTGCCGCTCATCGCCTTCACGTCCAATCCCACCAGCGCCCTCGCCTCTTCGGCGAGCGTGGTGCTGAACCTGCCGGTGGCGCAGGAGGCCTGCCCCCACGGGCTCGCGCCCACCACCTCTACCCTCATGCAGCTGGCGCTGGGCGATGCGCTTGCGGTGGCGCTGCTGCAGAGCCGCGGATTCACCGCGCTGGATTTCCGCCAACTCCATCCGGGCGGCAAGCTGGGCGCCAGCCTGAAGTTCGTGCGCGACGTGATGCGCGCGGGCGATGCCGTGCCGCTGGTGCAGAGCGGGACCAAGATGGGCGCGGCACTGGTGGAGATGAGTGCCAAGGGCCTCGGCTGCGTCGGCGTGTTGAGCGAGGACGGCTCACTCGCCGGTATCGTCACCGATGGCGACCTGCGCCGTCACATGGCCAACGATCTCGCCGCCCGCACGGTGGACGAGATCATGACCGCCGCCCCGCGCACGGTGCGTCCGGATCAGCTCGCCTCCGAGGCGCTGAACATCCTGAACGCCCGCAAGATCACCGCGCTTCTGGTGGTGGAGGACAGGGCGCCCGTAGGCGTGCTGCACATCCACGATCTGCTGCTCACCGGCATCGCCTGACCAACGGGCGCGCGCCCGTTCAAGCCCGCGCGGCGCTTGAGCGAAGCAATATGCCACCTCGCTCAGGCCACCGGGATCGCTCGGTCTGGTCGGGTGGCGATCAGGTTGCGAAGGGTGAGCAGGGTGGAGGCATCCGCCACCCCGTCCACCTGCGAGGGACGGAAATGACGCTGGAAGGCGGCCACCACCTCGGCGGTCGCGGCGTCATAGGCGTCGTCGAGGGCGATGCCGTAGCCGTACCAGGCCAGCATGGCCTTCAGCGCCGCCACCGGCTCCCCGTAATCGCCCGGCATAAAGAACCGCCCCCCGGTGATGTGCGCTTCCGGCACCAGATGGCCGACACCGGCCGCGTGCAAGGCCTGCCACGGAAACCGCTCGCCGGGATCACGCTTGCGCGCCGGGGCGATGTCGGAATGGGCGAGGACCCGGTCGGCGCGGATGGCGTGGCGGGCGATGATATCCTGCGACAGGGCGATCACCCGCGCGATCTGCACGTCCGGGAATGGCGGCAGGCCGAAATCGTGGCCGCCATTGACGATCTCGATGCCGATGGAGCGGGAATTGGTATCCGCGATGCCCTCCCACGAGGACAATCCCGCGTGCCACGCCCGCGCGCCTTCCGCCACCATCTGCACGACGCTGCCGTCCTCCCGGATGACATAATGGCAGGAGACCTCGGCTGCCGGCGTGCGCAGCAGCTCGATGGCGGCGTCAGCGCTCCCCATGCCCGTGTAGTGCAGTACCAGCATGTCGACGCTTGAGCGGCGCTCGCCGAAATTGGGCGAAGGCACAAGCGTGTCCACCAGCGCCGAATCGGGGGCGGAAAGGGCGGGCGCGTCCATCACAGGCCCCTCTGTCGGGCGATGGTCGAATAAGCGGCATTGAGCGCCGCGACCCGATCATTGGCGAGCTTGATGGCGGCGGGCGGCAGGCCACGGCCGGCGAGCCGGTCGGGATGGTGGGTCGAGACCAGCGCGCGCCAGTGCGCCTTCACGTCATCGTCGCTGGCGCCGGGATCGAGATCGAGGACGGCATAGGGATCGCCCGGCCGGCGCACGTGCCGCGCCTCGATGCGCTCATAGGCCAGCCCCTCGAAGCCGAGGATGCGGCCAACCTCGGAGAGGAAGACGAGCTCCTTCTCGTGCAAAGCATGGTCCGCCTTGGCCACGTGGAACAGGGCGTCCATGAGGTCTTCCCGCGTGTCCGGCGCATCGGCGAACATGTCCGCAACCTGGCGGGCGTAGGCCTCGAAGCCGGCGGTGTCCTGCTTGGCGAGATTGTAGAGCCGTGCCACCGCATCGAGATCCTCGGGCGGGATGTCGAATACCTCGCGGAAGGCCTCCACCTCCGCCGGTACCACCACGCCGTCGGCCTTGGCCATCTTGGCGGACAGGGCGATGAGGGCGATGGAGAAGGCGGCGGGCTTGGGCGCGGGGGCGAGCAGAACGCGGTCGATCACATGACCCGCCAATGCCCCGAGCAGGGCGCCGAGCGGCCCCCCCAGCGCAAATCCCACACCCGCCCCGCCGATGAGACCGTAAGCCACCTGATCCTCCGCATCCGTTGCGGCGGAGCTAGAGCAGGGATGCGGCGCCGGCAAGGCGCGGGAGGGAATGAGGAGGCGATGGAGGCCCTAAAACGTGGGGCTCAGCTCCCGTTGCCCGGGAAGGTCCGCGCGAAGATCTTGCCCTCGGTATCCTCGGCACGAACCGAGACCGGATCGGCGGAGGGGGTGAAGCTGAAGCGGAAGGTGGGGTCCTCGCTGATGGAGATGCCGCCCTCCATGGCGAAGATGAGCTTGGCGCCCTGCTTCACCTGAACCTCGCGCACGAACCAGGCCGGCGTGTAGCCGCGCGTCGCCTCGTCCATCTGCAGGCCGGAGAAATTGGGGTGGCGGATCTGCACCTGCGCCTCCGGCCGGCCGGAATCGGCAAAGGAGCGGAAGCGGATTTCGCCGAGCTTGGCGATGCTCTCCGCCGTGTCCTTGGTGGCCGGGGCGGAGCAGCCGCCCGCCGCCTTCACATAGGCCTTCGTCATGATGAGGGCGCCGTCGCTGGTCTCGGCGACCGCCCGCACCCAGCTGTAGGAATTCACCCGCACCCGCACGGAGAGGGAGAAATTGCGGATGCCGTCGCCGAAAGCGAATCGGCCGGCCACGGGGGCCGGATTTTCGTCGATGATGAGCGTCACCGCCTTCAGCGTGCGCGGATCGTCCTTGGGCAGCTCGAGGGCGAGGGTGAGCGGCACGAGGGCGGCGTCCTCCGCCCGGCCCGGCGCGTCGATCCGCACCGCATTGCCGGCGTCGGTGATCTTGGCCGAGGGGAAGATGTCGCCGCGAATGGACGACCAGGTCGCTTCCGGCTTGTCGGGGTCGGCCTGCGCGGACTGGGCGGCGGCCGGGCTGGCCAGCATCCCGGCGAGCGGCGTTGCCGCGAGCAGGGCTGCGAGCACGGCGCCCGCGGTGCCGGCGGAAGAGCGCAGGTATGAGCGCTTCATGGCGTTGCCTCCCAAAAGTCCTTCATGGCCGTTTCGGCCTTCTCGTCCACGCCGCGCCTGTCGGTGGCACGGGTTCATCGGTTCCGCCCTGGAGCGCATCTTCGTCATGCGAACCGGCATCCGTTTCGCTCGAAACTGCCCCCTAGGGGCGCGGCTCCACCGCTTCCAGTGGCAGCCCGGCCTCGCCCCAGCCGTCCACGCCGGTCGGAAACCAGGACACGTTCGTGTAGCCATAGGCGAGCGCGCGCTTGGCGGCATTCCACGACATCCAGCAATCACGCTGGCAGAAAATCACGAGCGGCGCATTCACATCGCCGCGCGTGACGGCGGAAAGGCCGGCGCGGAAATAGCCCTCGGTTTCCGCATTGAGCGCGCCGAAGCCCACATTGGGCAGCCAGACGGCGCCGGGAATGGTGGAATGGGGCTGGTCGCGCCACACGGTTCCCGCCGGGAGGCCTGCGGGTTTGGGCGGGCGTGGCAGCACATCCACGAAGGCGACTCCGCCCTTGCGCCAAAGCTCCGCCGCCGCCGCGGCATCAAGCACGCGGGCGCCGCTGAGCGTCGCCGGCACCGGAGCACGATAGGCTTCGAGCCGGTAGCCCTCGGGTTCGGTGGGTGAAGCCGCGGCCGCGGCAGGAGAGGTGGCAGGAGACGCAGCCGGCTGGGCGAGGGCGGGCGGCGCGAGCAGCGCGAACGCGCCGAGGATGGCCAGCGCGAAACGGCGCCTCCCGCCCGCGCGCTGCGCGCTCCGGCTCACTGGCCTGGCGTCCCGGAGGTCGGCACGATGGGCTGGCCGTCCTCGTCCAGAAGCGGGACGTGATAGGCGACGAGCACCTTCTCGATGTCATCGGCGCGCTTGCGCAGGACGGTGTTCAGCGTCTGCTTCCAGATGTGGTCGGTGGGACGGACGCCCATGGTGATTCGGTAGGCCAGCGCCGGGCGCGGAGCTTCCTTCACCAGCGGGATCACCTTGAGCGGCGTCGCTGACTGCGCCGCGAAATAGCCGGCCGAGGGCCCCCAGAGCAGGCCTCCGTCGATCTCGCCGGCATTGAGGCTCGCGAGCATCTCCTCGGCCGGGGAGGCATAGCGCCGGTCCACCAGCAGCGAATAGGTGTGGGCGTTGCCGATGAGCCCGAGTTCAAGGAGGTGGTCGGCGGGCGGAGTCGCGGCGATGACGCCGAGCTTCGCGGTCTTCAGCTTCGGATCGGAGAGCTGGGTCACGCCGTCGAGCGGACCGCCGGCCTTCACCACCAGCACAAACACCGATTCGTAATAGGGGTTGGTGTGCAGCACGAGGTCGGCACCGGCCACATAGCCAATGATGACGTCGCACAGGCGGCGGCCCAGCGAGTTGCGCACGAAGCCGGGTCCCTGCGGCATCAGGTAATAGCGCAGGGGCAGCTTGAGCTCGTCGGCAACGATGGCCGCGATCTTGTTCTCGAACCCTTCACCGGCGGCGTTCGAGAACGGCATATTGGCGGGATCGGCGCACACCCTGAGGGCATCCGCCGAGACCTGGTCTGGAATCTGCTGCCCACCCGCCCCCGAGGGGCTGAGCAGCAGGATGGCGGCGAGGGCTGCAGTCGCGATCGACGCCAGCAGGGGCGCGAACCGTTCCCTACTCGCCGAGGCAGGCCTTCTCGGCATCGGTGATTTCCTTCGACTTGTCGTCACGCTTGGCGGGGCGGACGCGGCCGAGCGCGTCGTCGGAGCGGGCGCGCAGATAGACGTAGAGGTCGTCCAGGTAGCACATGACGTTCTTGTTCAGGCCGAACGAGGGCATCACCCGGTCATTGCCGCCGCCGAGATTCTGGCGGCCGCCGACGACGACCTCGCTGAACTGGTCGAAATTCATGGTCTTGAGCGATTCCGCCAGCGCCGGCGCGTAGGTGGAGCCCATGCCGTCGGGGCCGTGGCAGACGTGGCACTCGGCGTGATAGCGGCGGTAGCCGGAATAGGTCAGCCAATCCACCTGGCCATCGGGCTTGATGTTGTAGGTGGGCGCGCCGTCGACGTCGTAATAGCGGCCGCCCTCCTCCTTCACCGGCTTCGGATCTGCCGGCTTGGTGGTCTCGGCGCGCGACGCGGTGCTGCCGAGGGCGAGCGAGAATGCGGCGAGGAAGAATGCGCCGGCACGGGTCAGGGGGACTGATGAAACCACACGATCTCTCCAAAACGACAGACGAAGGGCGAAGACGGCGCTCGAGGGGTTAAGCGGGTCCGTCTCCGGTTTCGCGGGAAGAGCCTTGGGGCCGTGCTCCGGGCCTCGGCCAATGGCCTTGGCGGCAGGCGACGGCGATGGGCTGCGGGCACAGGGAGCCGTTCCGGCGTTCACCGGCAAAGCGCCCTGCCCCTGGAAAAGGATCGGGCCGGCGGGGGTCTCCCCAGGCCGGCCCGAATGCGCATGCTGGATGCGCCTGGCCTTAACGGCGCCCGATCATTGCGGGATGGCGAAGACCGTCAGCTGACCGCCGAGAGCGGTGTAGTTGCTGAGGGCCGCATAACCGCCCACCGCACCGAGGCCGGCGTTCGGGTCGGTCAGACCGGCCGCGAGGCCGATGCCGGCCCAGCCGCCGACACCCGAGAGCACAGCCACGTACTGCTTGCCCTTGTGGGTGTAGGTCATGACGTTGCCGATGATGCCGGACGGGGTCTTGAACTTGTAGAGTTCCTTGCCCGTCTTGGCGTCGACCGCCTTCAGGTAGCCTTCGAGGGTGCCGTAGAACACCACGCCGCCAGCGGTGGAGAGAGCGCCGGACCACACGGAGAACTGCTCCGGGTTGGACCACACGATCTTACCCTGCTTGGCGTCCCACGCGATGAAGTTGCCCATGCCGCCATGGCTGCCGGGAGCCGGGAACATGGAGAGCGTGGCACCCACATAGGGCTGGCCGGGGGTGTAGCTGACACGGAACGGCTCGTAGTCCATGCACACATGGTTGGTGGGCACGTAGAACAGGCCGGTGTCAGGCGAGAAGGCCGCAGGCTGCTGGTCCTTGGTGCCGAGCGCCGCCGGGCAGATGCCGGTGGTGTTCACATCCTCGCCGTTCTTCTCGGTGGAATACTTGTCCACGACCAGCGGACGACCATAGGTCGGGCTGTTCTTGTCCATGTCCACCTTGGTCGCCCAGTTCACCGCCGGGTCGAACTTCTCGGCCACGAGCAGTTCGCCGGTCTTGCGATCGAGCGTGTAGCCGAAGCCATTACGGTCGAAATGCACCAGCGTCGGGCGGGTCTGTCCGCCGATCTGCTGGTCGGCGAGGATCATCTCGTTGATGCCGTCGAAGTCCCACTGGTCGTGGGGCGTCATCTGATAGACCCACTTGGCGACACCGGTGTCGGCGTCACGGGCGAAGATGGTCATGGACCACTTGTTGTCGCCCGGGCGCTGCTTCGGGTTCCAGGTCGAGGGGTTGCCCGAGCCGTAATAGATCAGGTTCAGCTGCGGGTCGTACGAATACCAGCCCCAGGTGCAGCCGCCGCCGGTCTTCCACTGGTCGCCCTGCCAGGTGGCGAGGGACGAATCCTTGCCCACGGGCTTGCCGAGTGCAGTGGTCTTCTCGTCGAACAGGATCTGGCTGTCCGGGCCGACGGAATAGGCGCGCCACGCCTGCTTGCCGGTGTTGATGTCGTAGGCGGTGACGTGGCACTGCACGCCGAACTCGCCGCCGGAGATGCCCACGAGGACCTTGTCCTTCACCGGCATCACGGTGGCGGTGTTGGTCTCGCCCTTCTTGGGATCGCCGTTCACCACGGACCAGGCCACCTTGCCGGTCTTGGCGTCGAGCGCCACGACCTTGGTGTCGGCCTGATGCAGGAACACCTTGCCGTCGGCATAAGCGAGACCGCGGTTCACCGTATCGCAGCACATCACCGGAATGACGGTGGGATCCTGCTTCGGCTCGTACTTCCAGATGATCTTGCCTTCGTTGTTGAGGTCGAGGGCATAGACGATGTTCGGGAAGGGCGTGTGGACATACATGATGTCGCCCACGACCAGCGGAGAACCCTCATGGCCGCGCAGCACGCCGGTCGAGAACGTCCAGGAGACCTGGAGCTTGTTCACGTTGTCCGTCGTGATCTGCTTGAGCTTGGAATGGCGGGTGTTGGCGTAGTCGCCGGTCTGGAGAACCCACTGGTTGGGGTCCTGGGTAAGCTTGAGAACACTGTCATTCGCGCTGGCGGGCGCGCCGAAAAATGCGGTTGCCGCCGCCGTGGCGGTCAAAACCAAAAGACGTCTCATCCGGGCTTCCTCCGATGGATGCGGGTCCGCCTCCACGCGCATGTGGAGCGGGAAACGCACTGAGCGTTTGTTTTCGCCTTGGGGGACTCCATCTACTTCGGCAGCGTGTCACGACCGGCGTGATGCCCTGAAGCCTTGCGGTGACAAGTGCGTCCCGCAGGCCTGCGAACCAACCCCGCGTTCCCCGCACGGAGCTGTTGAAGCCGAAGCTGTGAGGAACGTAAGCAATGTTTTCGCCCAAGGCAATACGCCAAATGTCCGGTTGACGAGGCGATTTGTACTGCATGCGCGAAGTTGCGTTGGGTAATATTGCGGCGCAGCAATATTCGCACTCGGCGAACCCTCCCGCTTATTCCCACTCGAGTTCGTGGTAGGCGGACGTCGCGTTGCGGGCGTTGAAGTCGTCGAACAGCTTCCAGTCGGGCGCTTCCTCGCGGCCGGCCGCGCGGGCCGCCTCGGCCATGGTGCCGCCGGCCTTGACCGTGGCACGCACGTCGGCGACGAGGCGTTTGAGATAGCGCTCGGTGGGTGCCGCAGCGTCCGGCCAGGGGGCGGAGGCGGGGCCATGGCCCGGCACCACCCGAGCCGCAGGCCGGCGCTTCATCTCCTCCAGGATCGCGATCCAGCCCAGGGCCTTGCCGTCGAGGGCGGGGACGTGGCCAAGGAAGAGGAGATCGCCGAGGAACCACGTGCTCGTCTTTTCGTCGAACACGGTCAGGTCGGTGGCGGTATGGGCCGTCCGCCAAGCTTCGAGGCGCAGCGGGCGCTCCCCGAGATCGATGGTCCGCACCGTGTCCACCGTCTCGTCGGGCAGGATCACCCGCGTGCCCTCGGCCGCCGCCGGCCCGATCAGGCGCTCGGTGGCGGAGAGGTAGGAGGCGGCGCGGGCGGAGAGCGCTTCCGGCAGGTTGTGATGGCCGATGAAGGTCACGCCCGGCCCCACGAACGCGGCATCGCCGAGCACGTGATCCGGGTGCATGTGGGTATTGATGACGTAGCGGATCGGCAGCGCCGTGCGCGCGCGGATGGCCGCCTTCAGCGCCTCCCCCGCTGCCTTGCTGCCGCCGGTGTCGATCACCGCCACCGCATCCCTGCCGATGACGAAGCCGGCATTGCCGACGAAGCCGAGATTCTTCGGCAATGCAAGGGCATAGGGCGCCTGGTGGACGAAAACCCCGGGGGCGACCTCGCTCACGGCGAGCGGCTCCGGCTGCGCTTGCGCCGCTGCCGGAATCGCGCCGGCCAGCAGCACCGCGAGAGCCAGACCTGCGGTGACGCGCTGCACCGTCCGGGGTTCGCAGCCGTGGGCTCCGGAACGCTCCATCTCACCCCTCCCGCAGTAGAGGAAAACGCGCAGCCAGTGCCGCGCGCTCGGCCTCGATCCACGGACCATCGCGCATGGCCCGCGGCAAGGCGAGACACAGCTCCTCGACGACATGGGTGGGCCGAGGCGCCAGCAGCACCACGCGGTCCGCCAGTTCCAGCGCCTCGCGCACATTGTGCGTCACCATGAGCACGCTGGTCCCGCCGTCTGCCGTCAGCGCCACGTAGCGGCGCAGGTCTGCGGCGGCCTGGGCATCAAGGGAGACGAAAGGCTCGTCGAGCACCAGCAGGTCCGGCTCCAGCGCCATGGCGCGCGCCAGCGATACCCGCCGAGCAAGACCGAGGGACAGCTCGCCGGGATAGCGCGCCGCATGGGCCGAGAGGCCGAAGCGCGCGATCAGCGGCGCAAGGTCCATGGCCCGACGCGCCTTCGGCAGCACGAGGCGGATGTTCTCCTCCACCGTGCGCCACGGCAGAAGACGCGGCTCCTGGAAGGCGACTCCGATGGAGAGGTTCGCGGGATCGGGCGTCACCTCGCCCTCGAAAGCGCGGTCGAGCCCGGCGAGGATGCGCAGCGTCGTCGTCTTGCCACAGCCGGAGGGACCGATGAGGCAGACGAATTCGCCGCGCGCGATGGCCAGCGTTATCCCGCGCACGGCCTCCATCTCGGCACCGTCGGGCCGCCGGTATGTCTTGGCGCGGATGACCGCATCAATGAGTGGCGAGGCGCCAGCGTCGGACATGGGCTTCATAGGGCTGCAGAACGCCGTATTCGATGGCCAGCATGACCGACATGAAGGCCAGCGAATAGCCAAGCACGGCGGTCACGTCGAACAGTTGGAAATAGACCGAGATGGCGTAGCCGACGCCGTTGGGGCGCCCGAGCAACTCCACCACGAGCACGATCTTCCACACCAGCGCGAGACCCGAGCGCGCCGCCCCCGCGATGTGCGGCTGCAACTGCGGGATCAGCACGTGGCGCAGCCGGTCCATGGGCGATAGGCGAAAGGCGCTCGCCATCTCGTCGAGTTCCGGGGAGAGCGCGCGGGTGCCCTCGCGCATCAGCACCGCGACGGTGGGAATCTTGTTGAGCGCCACGGCGAGCACCGCCGCCGCCTCGGTGAGGCCGAGCCAGATGTAGCAGAGCACGGTGATGACGAGGGCGGGCGTGTTGAGCAGCACGATCACCCAGGTGTCGAAGGCGGTGTCCAGCCTGCGCGAGCGGCCGAGCGCGACGCCGATGGCGCAGCCGAGCGCCATGGCCACCACGAAAGAGACGACGACCCGCGCAAGCGTGATGGCGATGTTGGAGACAAGATCGCCCCCGCTCGCCTCACGCGCGATGAAGGCGAACACCGCATGCGGCGCCGGAAGAGACCGGCTGTGCGCCAGGGTCGCCGTGATCTCCCACGCCAGCAGCAGCAGGACGAGCGAGGCCGCCCGCGCCGCGGTGCCCGAGGACAAGAGCTTCATCGCGCCGCCGGCGCCTTGAAATAGAGGTCCGCCGGCAGGCGCGTGGCGCTGCCCACCAGCTTCGCGCCGCCGAGCTTCACCAGAACGGCATAGAGCTGCTCTGCCAGCGTCTGCTCCTCGGCGAGCGACAGCCGGGGAATGCCGGCGAGGAAGCCGCGCCGCAGGGCCTCGAAGGTGGCTTCGTCGCCCGCCTGCATCTGCGCCCGCGCCGCCACCCAGCCGGGCCCGGAGCGGGCGGGATCGGCCAGCGCCATCTTGGTGGCGCGGGAGGCGGCGGCAAAGGCGGCGACCGTACCGGGGTTCGCGCGGGCGAAGGCGCCGTCGAACACGTAGCCCACCAGCGTCGGCTCATGGGCGAGGCCGAAGCCCTTCACCATCTCCTCCACGGTGAGCATCTGCCGGAAGCCTTTGGGTTCGAGCCGCGCGGCGAAAGTCCAGTAGATCAGCGCGGCATCAAGATTGCCGGCCTCAAGTTCGGCGGCAAGCAGAGGCGGGGCGGCGAACACCGGCTGCGCGGCGGTCTGGAGATCGAGCCCCGCCTTTTCCTGCGCGGTCGCCTTGAGCATGAGCCAGCTCTTGTCCAGCGGGCCGCCGGCGACGCCCAGCCTCTTGCCCGCGAGGTCCGCGACGGAGCGAATGGGGGAGCCCTTGGGCACCATCACCGCCCCTTCCGAGGAGGAGAAGGGGATGTAGACGAGATCGCGCCCGTCGGCCTTCACCCGTGCCGCCCAGAGCAGGTCGCTGACGATGGCGTCCGCCGCCCCCGCCATGAAGGCGACCCGGCCGGCGTCATTGTTGGCATAGCGGGTGACATCGAGCGTCACGGCGTTGGCGGCATCGAGCCCCAGCGCGCCCATGGCCGCGATTTCCCAGGCGGCCGAGCCGAATTGCAGGATGCCAAGGCGAATGGGCGGCGTTGCTGCGCGCGCAGGAGAGAGCGGCCCGCCGGCAAGCGCCACGGCAGCGCCGGACAGCGCGGCGCCCGAGAGCGCCAGCAGGCAGCGGCGCGTGAGCATGGCCTTCCTCCCGAAATCCTCCAGCCGGCGCCGCGCCTGCGACCCGCCCGATGCGCCGCCACTGTGGCGGCGCCGGGAAGAAGTGTCCATAACGATCTGAAACAAAAGGCTTTTCTGAGAGGAATTTAAGAAGTCGAGCGGGAAAGAGTTCCCGCCTCACACGGGGCGTCGATCCTCGATGGTCTTGGCGTCGGCGGGCAGCGTGCCCGGCGAAAGCACCACGAGCCGGCCGCGTAGCTTGGTGGCGGAGCGGATGTCTTCCAGCAGGGCATCCTGCGAGAGCGCGGCGGCGTCGGCCACCTCGATCTCCAGCGCCATGTCGTCCTGGTCGCCGGCGCGATCCACCACGAGGCGGGCCTTCGCCACGGCGGGATGCTTCTTCACCGCCGCCTGTACCTGTACGGGGTGCACGAACATGCCGCGGATCTTCGTGGTCTGATCGGCACGGCCCATCCAGCCCCGAAGGCGGATGTTGGTGCGCCCGCAGGGGCTCGTGCCCGGCATCACGGCGGAGAGGTCGCCGGTCGCGAAGCGCACGAGGGGATAGTCCGGCTCGAACAGGGTGACGACCACCTCGCCCACCTCGCCCTCGGCCTCCACGGGATCGCCGGTGCCGGGGCGCAGGATTTCCACGAGGCAGCCCTCATCCACGATCATGCCGTCCTCGGCCTCGCTCTCATAGGCGACGAGGCCGAGATCGGCCGTGCCGTAGCATTGGCGGGCGGTGATGCCGGCGGCCTTCAGTTCGGCCCGGTGGGCCGGCAGGAACGCCTCGCCCGACACCAAGGCCTTGGTAAGGGAGGAGATGTCGGTGCCGGTCTCCCGCGCCTTGTCCACGAGGATCTTCAGGAAGGAGGGCGTGCCACCGTAGCCCTGCGGGCGAATGTCGGCGATGGCGCGCAATTGCAGGTCGGTCTGGCCGACGCCGGCCGGCACCACGGCGCAGCCCATCGCATGGGCGCCGCTCTCGATCATCGAGCCGGCGGGGGTCAGGTGATAGGAGAAGGAATTGTGCACGATGTCGCCGGCGCGGAAGCCGGCCGCGAACAGGCCGCGGGCGAAGCGCCAGAAATCGGGGCCGTGGCCCTCCACGTCATAGATAGGGCCGGGCGACATGAAGATGCGCGCGAGCCTGCCGGGCGGCGTCGCGTTGAGCCCGCCGAAGGGGTAGCTCCTCGGCTGGATCTCCAGAAGGTCCGACTTGCGGGTGACGGGCAGCTGCGCCAGCGCCGCCCGCGTGGTGATGGCGGCCGGGTCCACATCCTTGAACAGCGCGGCGAAATAGGGCGCCTTGGCCTTGGCGTGGGCGACCTGCGCGGACAGCGCCTGCATCAGCGCCTGCTCGCGCGCTTCAGGGTCGCGGGTCTCGCTGGCGTCGTAGTGGCGGTTCGGATCGGTCATGGTGTCTTCCTGTCCCGCGCCCTGTCCCTTTTGGTGCCGTCATGGCCGGGCTTGTCCCGGCCATCCACGTCGGACCGCCGGAGAAATGGTTCGTAGTGTTCCCAGCCGCTCCACGTGGATGGCCGGGACAAGCCCGGCCATGACGCAGTGCTATTCAGATCGCGGCGCCCCCCCGCAGGCCTCAGAGCCACCTCTTGCGGCGCTTGAAGCTCTTCAGGTTCTTGAAGCTCTTGCGCTCCTCACCGCCGCCCTGGCCGAGGTAGAATTCCTTCACGTCCTCGTTGGTCGCCAGCATCTCGGCGCTGCCATCGAGCACGATCTTGCCCTGCTCCATGATGTAGCCGTAGTCCGCCACGGAGAGCGCCACGCGCGCGTTCTGCTCCACCAGCAGGATGGTGACGCCGAGATCCTGGTTCAGCTTCTTGATGATGGAGAACACCTCCTTCACCAGAAGCGGCGACAGGCCCATGGAAGGCTCATCCATGAGGATGAGCTTGGGACGGGACATGATGGCGCGGCCGATGGCCAGCATCTGCTGCTCGCCGCCGGAGAGATAGCCGGCGAGGCCGGTGCGCTCCTTGAGGCGGGGGAAGTATTCGTAGACGCGCTCGATGTCGCTCTTCACCTCGTTGTCGCGCCGCGTATAGGCGCCGAGGCGGAGGTTCTCGAGGCAGGTCATGTCGGCGATGATGCGGCGCCCCTCCATCACCTGGAAGATGCCACGGCGGACGATCCTGTCCGGCTCGATGCCGTTGATGCGCTCGCCCATGAAGGTGACGTCGCCGCGTGTGATCTCGCCGTCCTCCGTGCGGAGCAGGCCGGAGATCGCCTTCAGCGTGGTGGACTTGCCGGCGCCGTTGGAGCCAAGCAGGGCGACGATCTGGCCCTTCGGCACCTTCAGGGACAGGCCGCGCAGGACGAGGATGACGTCGTTATAGACCACCTCGATATTGTCCACCGACAGGAGCGGGGGCGCGGTCTCGGCGGCGGGTTCGAACTTCAGTGCGGCCTCGGCCATGGCGGTCTCCGATTCCTTGCCAGACCGTCATCCCCCGGCTTGACCGGGGGATCCACCTCTGAGGCAGGGCCGTCCCTGAAGGACGTTGACCGCTGCGGCGGATGGGTGGATGCCCCGGACGCGCCGGGGCATGACGTCGATCAAACGGGAGGCAGGCGCGCCTGCCTCCGTGACCTCACCAGCCCTGCAGTTCCGTCTTGCGTGGCAGGTCGATGGTGGCAACCTTTTCCAGCTTGATGGCGCCGCTCTTCACCAGATCGGCGACCGAGGCGTCGGTGGGGCCGGTCACGACGGAGCGGTAGAGGTCCACGCGGGTGGTGGGGCGATGGTCGGTGGCGCTCCAGGTGGAGGGATTGCACACGCCGTCCATGCCCTTCGGCACCCAGTCCTTCTTCTGGTACATGCCGTCGCGGATCTTCACGCCGGTCACGCCGCCGTTCTTGTCCGCCCACTCCATGGCTTCCTTCATGTAGAGGGCCGTGCAGATGGCGGAGAGATAGTGCACCGGGCGATAGGCATTGCCCGACGGATCGGAGATCTTGGAAATCTCCTTGGCGGTGGCAAGGCCGGGCGCCGAGCCGTTCCAGGTCACGGCGGTGCGCACCGGGAAGACGACGCCGTTGGCGGCTTCGCCCGCGGCCTTCATGGCATTCTCGTCCATGCCCCACACGTTGCCGAGGAACTGCACGTCCACGCCCGCCGTCTTACACGCCTTCAGCACCGAGATGTTGGAGCCGGCAGTGTTGCCGAGATAGGCGTAATTGGCGCCGGACTGCTTCAGCGTCAGGCACTGGGGCGTGTAGTCACCCGGCGTGAGGGCGAAGGTGATGGGATCGAGCACCTCGAAGCCCAGCGACTTGGCATATTCCGCCGCCGCTTCCTTGGGCGAGTTCGGATAGGGGTGGTTGGCGCCCATGTGCACCCACTTCGGCTTGCCGGGCTTGCCCTTCTTCTTCCAGTCGTCGGCGGCCCACTGCACCATGGCGCGGGCGGCGTCCGAATAGGACGGTCCATAGAAGAAATTGAACGGCGCGGCGCGCTCGCTCTTGGCGTTCACCTTGCCCACGGGATCGGTGAGGGAGGCGGAGTAGGAGCCGGAGTAATAGGGTATCTCTTCCTTCGTCACCATGCCCACGAGGGCTTCGGTGTCGGCGGTGCCCCAGCCCTGGATAGCGACCACCTTGTCGGTGCCCACCCACTTCTTGAAGGCGGCCAGCGCGCGCGGCACCTGGTAGCCGTATTCGTTGAAGTCGGAATTGATCTTCTTGCCGTTCACGCCGCCATTGGCGTTGATCCAGGCGATGGTGTCCTGGATGCCCTGTCCGTAGGGCTGTCCCACGTCCGAGGTGCCGCCGGAATAATCGGCGAGGTGGCCGATGTTGATCGACTGCGCGAGCGCGGGCGTCGCTGCGGCGAGCGCCAGCGCAGAGACGAGGGAAAGGGTCAGTCGCTTCATCTGTGGCTCCTTGGGTTTCCTCTTGCGCCGGGCGGTCTGCGCCGCCTCGGCTCGGGTTTCGTCGGGACCTGAACGCGTCAATAGGAGAAGGGATAGAGCTTCCAGTAGGCCTTGATAAGGCGCCAGCGGTGGGCGAGGCCGTCCGGCTCGAAGATGAGGAAGAGGATGATGGTGAGGCCGATCAGCATCTCGCGCATGTAGGTGATGCCGTCCTTGAGGTGCAGCACCTGGTCGATGACGCTGCCGGAGAGCGCGGACGCGAGCCAGCCGGTCGCCTCCGGCAGCAGCACCATGAACACCGTGCCCATCAGCGAGCCCATGATGGAGCCGAGCCCGCCGATGATGATCATGCCGAGGAACTGGATGGAGAAGAGGATGTCGAGCCCCTCCACCGACATGAAGCCCACATAGTGCGCGTAGAGCGCCCCGCCGATGCCGGCGTAGAAGGACGAGATGCCGAACGCCATGGTGCGATACTTGGTGAGGTTCACGCCCATCATCTCGGCAGAGAGATAATGGTCGCGCACCGCTATCAGCGCCCGCCCGTCGCGGCTGCGCATCAGGTTGGTGGCGCCGATATAGCCGACGACCACGAAGAACAGCACCACGTAGAAATAGCGCGCATCGCCCGAGAGATCGTAGCCGAACAGGGTGAAGGGCGCGGCAATGGCGCCATGGGTGCCGCCGGTGAACCATTCGGCGCGCACGAAGAAGTCCTGCAGGATGAACTGGGCGGCGAGCGTGGCGATGGCGAGGTAGAGCCCCTTCACCCGCGCTGCCGGCAGGCCGAAGATGAGGCCCACCACCGTGGTCCACAGCCCGGCCAGCACGATGGCGAGCGGCACCGGCACGCCCTTGTCGGCGAGGAAGGCTGAGGCGAAGCCGCCGAAGCCGAAGAACACCGCGTGGCCGATGGAGATCTGGCCGGAAAATCCGACGAGGATGTTCAGCCCCAGCGCGGCGATGCCGAGATAGCCGATCTGGATCATCAGGCTCAGCACGTAGCGCGAGGCGAACAGCGGCGTGCAGCACAGGGCCGCGATGGCGAGGATGACGAAGACCAGCGTCAGCCGCGTCTGGAAGATGGTCTGGTCGGCCTTGTAGCTGGTGCGATAATCGCCGCACGGCCGCAGGGAGGTGAGCGCCATGACCTCAGACCCTCTCGATGTCGCGGGTGCCGAACAGCCCGTAGGGCTTGATCATCAGGATGATGATCAGGGCGTAGAAGGGGATGATCTCGTAGAGGTTGCCCCACTTCAGATACTGGCTGTCCACGTATTGCCCGAGGTTTTCCAGCAGGCCGACGATGAGGCCGCCCACCACCGCGCCGAACACGCTGTCGAGGCCGCCGAGGATCACGGCCGGGAACACCTTGATGCCGAAGTAGGAAAGCGCCGACGACACGCCGTTGACGATGCCCACCACCACACCGGCGACCGCCGACACCGCCGCCGAGATGCCCCAGGAGAGCGCGAACACCTGGCGCACCGAGATGCCGAGGGACTGCGCCACCTGCTGGGAGAAGGCGGTGGCGCGCATGGCGAGGCCGAGCCGCGAATATTTAAAGAACCAGGCGAAGCCCGCCATGATCGCGAGGCTGACGCCGGTGGACATGAGATAGGCCGTCTGCACCTGCAGCCCCAGGATATTCACCTGCGCCACCGGGAAGATGGGCGGGAACGGCTGCGCGAAGGTGCCGAACATCCACTTCATCAGCGCCTGGAAGAAAATGGAGAGGCCGATCGTCACCATGATGACCGAGATGATCGGCTCGCCGATGAGCGGGCGCAGCACGATCATCTGCACGGCGATGCCGAACACCATCATGAAGCAGACGGCGATGAGGAAGCCCCAGAAGAAGGGGATGTTCCATGCGGTGAGCAGCCACCAGCAAGTCCAGGCGCCGATGAGCAGGAACTCGCCCTGGGCGAAGTTCACCACCTGCGAGGCCTTGTAGATGAGCACGAAGCACATGCCGACCACGCCATAGAGCGTGCCGATGATGAGCCCGTTGATGATGAGCTGGAGAAGGAGCTGGGATTGCATCAGACGGGCTCCGAAAGAGGCGCAACGTCGCTCCCCTCTCCCCGGGCGGGAAAGGGGCTGGTGATGAGGCGTAAATGGGCAGGCCGGCTGTTGCGGATGTCATCCATTACGCAGCCCTCCTCTTGCCGTCGTCCTTCACCGGCGGCGGGGCGCCGAGGTCGATGACGTCGAGCTTGGTCTTGATGCGCTGGCGGGTGCCGTCCTGGAAGGTGATGGTGGTGTCCACGTCGATCACCTTCTGGCCCTCGTACATGGCGTCGATGATGGTGCCGTAGCGCTCGTTGATGACGCCGCGGCGTACCTTGCGGGTGCGGGTCAGCTCGCCGTCGTCCGCGTCCAGCTCCTTGTAGAGGAGGAGGAAGCGGCCGATGCGCTGCTTCTCGGCGAGCGTGCGGTTCACCCCCTCCACTTCCTTCTTCAGAAGCGCGATGACTTCGGGCCGCGCCGAGAGGTCCGTATAGGTGGTGAAGGAGATGCGGTTCTTCTCCGCCCATTTGGAGACGATGGAGAAGCGGATGCAGATGAGCGCCGCCAGGCTGTCGCGCCCGTCGCCCAGCACCACCGCCTCGGCCACGTAGGGCGAGAACTTCAGCTTGTTCTCGATATATTGCGGCGAGAAGCGATCATTGTGCGAGGTCTTCGCCATGTCGCGGATGCGGTCGATGACGACGAGATGGCCCTTGCCGTTGAAGAAGCCGGCATCGCCCGTGCGCATCCAGCCTTCCTCGGCGAAGGACTTCCTCGTCTCGTCCTCGTTGCGGAAATAGCCGGTGAACATGTTGGCGTGGCGGGTGACCACCTCGCCGAGGCCGTTGGGATCGGGATCATCGATGCGGATCTCGACGCCCTCGAACGGTACGCCCACCGTGTCGAAGTCGACGTCCTTCTCCTTGTGCAGCGTGTAGGCGCCTAGGAGTTCGGTCTGGCCATAGAGCTGGCGCATGGGCACGCCCAGCGCGAGGAAGAAGCGGAAGGTGTCCGGCCCCAGCGCCGCGCCGCCGGTGGCAGCGGACTTGAGGTTGGAGAAGCCGAGGCGGTCCCGCAGCGCGCGGAACAGGATGAAGTCGGCAAGCGGCGAGCGCCGGCCCTCGTCCAGCGCCTTCAGGCCGAGCTTCATGCCCAAGTCGAACATGCCGCGCTTGAGGGCCGACGAATCCATCATGCGCGAGCGCACATCGGCGGCGATCTGCTCCCACACGCGGGGGGCGAACAGCACGAAGGAGGGGCCGATCTCCCGCATGTCGGCCATCAGCGTCTCCTGCTCCTCCACGAAGTTCACCTTCATGCGGGAGATGAGCGCCTGACCGAAGGCGTAGATCTGCTCCATGATCCACGGCATCTGCAGAACACTGACATATTCGTCGGTGGGCAGGCGCGGATCCATGTCCAGATAGGCCCGGCAATGCCTCAGCAGCGCACCGCCGGTGAGCATGGCGAGCTTGGGGTGCGAGGTGGTGCCCGAGGTGGTGCAGAGGATGGCGACGTCGTCGCCCTTGCCGGCATCCACGAGGCGGTCATAGGCGCCGGCATCGCGGGCAGCCACCTCCGCGCCCCTTTTCTCCAGCTCCTTCAGCGAGATGAGGCGCGGATCGTCGTATTTGCGGATGCCGCGCGGGTCGGAATAGACGATATGCCGGACGGTTGGGATCTTCTCGTCAAGCGAGAGAAGCTTGTCGACCTGCTCCTCATCCTCGGCGAAGACCACCGCGACGTCCGCATAAGTGACGAGATAGGCCACCTCGTCGCCCAGCGCATCGCGATAGATGCCGAGGCTCATGCCGCCGATCGCATGGGCGGCGATCTCGCCCATCAGCCATTCCGGCCGGTTGTCGCCGATGAGGCCGATCACGTCACCGCGGGAGACACCCAGCGTGGTGAGCCCGAGGGTCATGTCGCGCACGCGGGTGGCGACATCGCCCCAGGTATAGGAGATCCAGATGCCGAGATCCTTCTCGCGCAGCCACGTCTCGCCGGCATGGGCTTTCGCGTTCAGCCGCAGCAGCTTCGGCAGGGTGTCGTGGACCGTGACGTCCGGATAGGCGGGAATGGGAGCCATGGCGCGCCTCAGCTTTGTCGCATCACGCGGACACGGCGGCGGGCGCCGCCTCTTCGATCTCAAGATCCTCCTCGCCGAGGTAGGCCTTGCGAACATGCGGATCGGCCAACACGGCGGCGGGCTCCCCCTCCACCAGCTTGCGACCGAAATCGAGCACCATCACCCGATGGGAGATGTCCATCACCACGCCCATGTCATGCTCGATCATGATGATCGTCATGCCCCATTCCTCGTTGAGATCGACGATGTAGCGAGCCATGTCCTCCTTCTCCTCGAGATTCATGCCCGCCATGGGCTCGTCGAGGAGAATGAGCTTGGGCTCCAGCGCCACCGCGCGGGCGAGTTCCACGCGCTTGCGAAGCCCGTAGGAGAGGGTGCCGGCGGTGGCCTTGCGCACATGCTGGATATCAAGGAAGTCGATCACTTCCTCCACCTTGCGGCGATGCTCCAGCTCTTCCTTCTGCGCGCCGCCGATCCAGTAGAGCGCACCCGTGAAGAAGTTGTTTTTCAAGAGGTGATGGCGGCCGACCATGATGTTGTCGAGCACGCTCATGTGACTGAACAGCGCGAGGTTCTGGAAGGTGCGGCCGATGCCGATCTCCGCGCGCCGGTTGGGCTTCAGCTTGGTCACGTCCCGACCGTCGAACACCACGCGCCCGTCGCTCGGCGTGTAGCGGCCGGAGATGCAGTTCAGCATGGATGTCTTGCCGGCGCCGTTGGGGCCGATGATGGAGAACAGCTCGCCGGGCCGCACATGGAAGCTCACGTCGGACAGGGCCTTGAGGCCCCCGAAGCGAAGCGAGATGTTCTGCACATCAAGCAGGGCAGACACGCCCGTTGCAGCCCCGGCCGAAGCGGCAGGTAGCGACATGGTCCCCTCCCTATCCCGCATCGCGGGTTTGGCTTCTATGAGCCGCTATCTCATATTATGAGACGCTGATTGACTTCATTATCGAACGACCGATTGAATCTTTCAAGCACCACTTTCTGTGAGGAGAAAAATATTGCCGCCCGTCCGATTTCGTCTCACATAATAAGACATGACAGCGTCTTCCGATCCGGATCCGGGGCCAAAGGGCGCCCAAAGCTTGTCCCGGGCCATCTCGGTCCTGCGGGCGGTCGCGGATGCGCCGCCCCATGGCGCGCGCCTTGCTGATCTGATGGGGGGCACAGGCCTGTCCAAGGCCACGGCCCATCGCCTCGCCGCGGCACTCGTACATGAGGGCCTGCTGGCCTACGACGCGGCGAGCCGCTTCTACACCTTCGGCGCATTCCTGAAGGAGATCGGGCAGCGGGCCGACCCGCCCCAGGGCCCCGGCGCGCTGCCGGCGGATGCGCCGCCCAATCCGAGCCTGTACCAGAGGCCCGAATACTGCGGAAACGCCATATCCCTCGCCCACCTGCTCTGCGACCGCCATCTGCCGGGCAAGCGCGCGCACCCGGCCATGATCCACGAGTCGGTATCGGGCCAGACCTCGGAACTGAGCTTTGGCAGGCTTTCGGACTATTCATCGCGCTTTGCCCGAGTCCTCACATCTGTCGGGATCCGGAAGGGCGACCGCGTCGCCGTCATGCTGCCCAAGGGCGTCGAGCTGATCATTGCAGCCCTCGCAATCTGGCGGGTCGGCGCGGTCTACATGCCGCTCTTTTCCACTTATTCCGCATCGGCGGTGAACGCCCGGCTCGAGGCCGGCGGCGCGAAGGCGATCGTCGCCGATCGCGTGCTGGTCGAGCGTGCCCGAAAGTACATCACATCATCAACTCCGGTCTTTCTCGTGGAAGGAGACCACATCAACCGCATAGAAGGTCGCGTCACCCAGTTCTGGTCGTCGATCTACGAGGCCGAACCGCTGACGGAGGCCACGACCTACGGCGAGAACGACCCGTTCATCATGACCTATTCGGCCAAGGTGGTGGAACCGAGATACGGCCTGCTCACCCCCGTCCGCGCCCTGGCCGAAATCGAGCAATACATGCGCCACGGGCTCGACGTCCGCGACGAGGATGTGTTCTGGAACATGACCGACCAAGGCTGGGAATACGGCGTCTTCTACGGTCTCGTCGGCCCGCTCCTGATCGGCAAATCCATCCTGTTCTGCGATGGGCCGTACGATGTCTCGCAAGGCTATCGCGTCCTGTCGAAGTTCCGCGTCACCAACCTCACCGCCGCGCCGTCACAGATCAAGGCCTGGCGACGGGGCGACCCCGCCGCGGCCTCGCACCGCCTCGCACTGCGGATCGTCACCGTTGGCGGCGAGCCCCTGCCCCAGGACATCATCTCCTGGGTCACGCAGAAGCTCGGCGTGCCGCTGGTGAACCAGTACGGCCATCGCGAAGCGGGCATGATCGTCGGCATGAAGCATGACCCGCATGATCCGCGCTCCCTCAATCGTGTGTCCGTCGGCCGGGTGGCACCCGGCTTCTCCCTCGTCGTCCTCGACGAGGCGGGCACTGAGCTGGGCGTGGGCGCGGAGGGAATACTGGCGATCCACGTTCCACGCTCGCCGCTCTTCTGGTTTCGCGCCTACAGCCAGGACGAAACGGCGACGGAAGCCAGATTTCGGTTCGGCCGCGACTATTACATCACCGGAGATACCGGCCACGTGGATGCGGACGGCTGCGTCCACTACGCTGGAGAAGCGTCCCACGCCATTTCGATGCACAAGGATTGAGAGGTCACGCCTGCAGGGTGGCCATGTCGTCATCTCCCTATCCGGCGCCCCGCGCTGTGCGGCGGACCGGGCGCCTTGTCCGATTTCTCGGCCCGATCGTTTTGCCGGGTTCGTTAAACAATCAAGCGTTCTTTTTTATTGTGGTCAAGCGGCATTTGGTGTCGCAAGATGATCTTGCATCGCGGGGGCGGGGCTCGCACTCTGCCACGCGGATCGCAGCCGGATCGCGCGTTCGCGCAGTCCGCTCGCGCAATGAAGGCACCCGGGCCGGACCTTTGAAGGGCCGGGACATCGAACGTTAAAAGGCAATGGCGCGCACCATCGGTTCCAACGGCGCACGCACCGCCGAAGCCATCCGGCAGGCGGGCGTGAAGCTCATCTACAAGCACGGCTACGAGGCCATGAGCCTGCGTCAGCTGGCGGCCGAGGTGGGCCTGCAGTCCGGCTCGCTCTACAAATATTTCGACAACAAGCAGACCCTGCTGTTCGACATCGTGCGCGACCACATGGAGGATCTGCTGGGCAAGGCCGAGGCGGACCTCGCCGGCATCGAAGACCCGCTGGCGCGCCTCAGGGTCTTCTGCGCCTTCCACCTGCGTTACCACATGACGCGGCTCGCCCACGTCTTCATCGCCAACATGGAAATCCGCAGCCTCGACGAGGCGCATCGCGCGGTCGTGGTCGGCCTGCGCCGGCGCTATGAGGGGCTGCTGGAGGGCATCCTGCGCCAGGGTGCGGCGCAAGGCGTGTTCGAGGTGCGCGAGCCCAAGGTCGCCACCTACGCCATCATCTCCATGCTCACCGGCATCTGCATGTGGTACCTGCCGGGCGGCCGGTTGAGCCAGGACGAGATCGTGGACACCTACACGGCGCTCGTCATCGGCGGCGTCACCGGAGGAGCCCCTCTTCAGCCCCTCGGGGTCCCCGCGGAGCTGCCGGAGCGCGAGAAGCCCGCGCGCAGGCCTGCCTCGGTTGCCAAGGCCGCGCGGACGTGATGGGACGGCGCGCCGTCCATCCAAAATGACCGCGCGAAAGCCCTTGCGCCTCCAATAAAAAAACGTACGATCGTTTCCAAGCCGGCATCGACCGGCGCCGAGGGAGACGCCCGAGCCGCCTTGCGCCCAGCTGCGCGGGCATCGGCGCGCTTTGCCTCCGGCTGCCCCGCTGCCGGTTCGCGAGAGCCGGGCTTCTCGAGGATCGTCGGTCCTTGTGGAGACCGTTTCTCTTGAGGCGAGAGGAGCGTGCGCATCCGGCCGATCATCGGGCCGGTCGGCCGCGCGCCCGGGCATTTGGGGGCGAGAGCGCTCATGGCGATCATCGAGGATGCGGTCGACCGCCGCTCCGACGCATTCCGCCGCAACCGGGAGGCGCTGGAAGCCTCCGTCGCGGAGCTTCGGTCCGTCGTGGAGAAGGTGGCGGAGGGCGGCGGCACCGTCGCCCGCGAGCGGCACCTGAAGCGCGGCAAGCTCCTGCCGCGGGATCGCATCCGCACGCTGCTCGACACCGGCTCGCCCTTCCTGGAGTTCAGCCAGCTCGCCGGCTACGGCATGTATGACGACGAAGTGCCCGCCGCCGGCATCATCACCGGCATCGGCCGCGTCTCGGGCCGCGAATGCGTCATCGTCGCCAACGATGCCACGGTGAAGGGCGGCACCTATTTTCCCATGACGGTGAAGAAGCACCTGCGCGCCCAGCGCGTCGCGCAGGAAAACCACCTGCCGTGCATCTACCTCGTGGATTCGGGCGGCGCGAACCTGCCGAATCAGGATGAGGTTTTCCCCGACCGCGAGCATTTCGGCCGCATCTTCTTCAACCAGGCCAACATGTCGGCGCAGGGCATCCCGCAGATCGCGGTGGTGATGGGCTCCTGCACCGCCGGCGGCGCCTATGTGCCGGCCATGGCCGACCAGTCCATCATGGTGAAGAATCAGGCGACCATCTTCCTCGGCGGCCCGCCGCTGGTGAAGGCGGCCACCGGCGAGGTCGTCACCGCCGAGGAGCTGGGCGGGGCGGACGTCCACACCCGCACCTCCGGCGTCGCCGACCACATGGCGGAGAACGACGCCCATGCGCTCGGCATCGCCCGCTCCATCGTGGCCGACCTCAACACCACCAAGGCCCACTCCCTCGACATCCGCGAGCCGCGCGCGCCGCTCTACGATGCGAAGGAGATCTACGGCATCGTCTCGGCCGACCCGAAGCAGCCCTTCGATGTCCGCCAGATCATCGCCCGCATCGTCGATGCCTCCGAGTTCGACGAGTTCAAGCCGCTCTATGGGCCGACGCTGGTGACGGGCTTCGCCCGCATCTTCGGCTATCCGGTGGGCATCATCGCCAACAACGGCATCCTCTTCTCCGAGAGCGCGCTGAAAGGCGCGCACTTCGTGGAATTGTGCTGCCAGCGCAATATTCCCTTGGTCTTCCTGCAGAACATCACCGGCTTCATGGTGGGGCGGAAGTATGAGGCGGGCGGCATCGCCAAGGACGGGGCGAAGTTCGTCACCGCCGTCTCCTGCGCATCCGTGCCCAAGTTCACGGTGGTGATCGGCAATTCCTTCGGCGCCGGAAACTACGGCATGTGCGGCCGCGCCTTCGATCCGCGCTTCCTGTGGATGTGGCCCAATGCCCGCATCTCGGTGATGGGCGGCGAGCAGGCGGCCAATGTGCTGGCGCAGGTGAAGCGCGACGGCATCGAGGGCCGTGGCGGCAACTGGCCGGCAGAGGAGGAGGAGGCCTTCAAGGCCCCCATCCGCCACCAGTACGAGGTGCAGGGCCATCCCTATTATTCCTCGGCCCGGCTGTGGGACGACGGTGTGATCGACCCCGCCGACACCCGCATGGTGCTGGCCCTCGCTTTGTCCGCCGCCCTCAACGCCCCCGAGCAGGAGACACGCTTCGGCGTGTTCCGCATGTGATGGACGGGCACGAAAGGCGGAACACATGAGCGCCTCCAGCACCGGCCTCACCACAACCATTGAAGATGGCATCGCCATCCTCACCCTCGACCGGCCGGAGGTGCGCAATGCCTTCGATGATGCGCTGATCGCGGCGCTGACCGAGGCGTACGAGGCGGCCATCGCGGACCCCTCGGCCGTCGCCATCCTGCTGCGCGCCAACGGGCCGGTCTTCTGCTCCGGCGGCGACCTCAACTGGATGCGCCGCATGGCCTCCTATTCGCGGGAGGAGAACCTCTCCGATGCCATGGGCCTCGCGAAGCTCATGCGCACCATCGATCTTTCGCCCAAGCCCACCCTCGTGCGCATCCACGGTTCCGCCTTCGCCGGGGCGACCGGGCTCATCGCGTGCAGCGACATCGCAGTGGCGGTGCCGGAGGCGGAATTCGCCGTCACCGAGGTGCGCATCGGCCTCATCCCGGCGGTCATCAGCCCCTATCTGGTGCGCGCCATGGGCGCGCGTCAGGCGCGGCGCTATTTCCTCACCGCCGAGCGGTTTTCCGCCGCAACGGCGCTGGAGCTGGGCCTTGTCCATGAGGTGGTGCCCGCCGGGGAACTGGACGCGGCCATCGCCCGCCATCTGAAAGCGCTGAAGGCGGCGAGCCCCGCCGCGCTCGGCGCCACCAAGGCCCTCGTCGCCGCCGTGGACCGTCCCCTCGACGACGCCGTCATCGCCGACACCGCCCGCCGCATCGCCGACCAGCGCGCCAGCGCCGACGGCCGCGAGGGCGTCACCGCCTTCCTCGAAAAAAGAAAACCCAATTGGGGGGCCGCATGATCCGTCCCATCCGCACCCTGCTCGTCGCCAATCGCGGCGAGATCGCCGTGCGCGTGATGCGCACCGCCAAGGCCCTCGGCCTGCGTACCGTCGCGGTCTATTCGCAGGCCGATGCCGACGCGCTGCACGTGGCGGTGGCGGACGAGGCCTATCCCATCGGCCCGGCGCCGGCGCGCGAAAGCTATCTCAAGATCGACGCCATTCTCGAAGCCGCAAAGAAGAGCGGGGCGGATGCCATCCATCCCGGCTACGGCTTCCTCTCGGAGAACGCCGCCTTCGCCGATGCCTGCGAACAGGCCGGCATCGTCTTCGTCGGCCCGCCGGCCTCGGCCATCCGCGCCATGGGCTCCAAGAGCGCCGCCAAGGCGCTGATGGAGAAGGCGGGCGTGCCGCTTGTGCCCGGCTATCACGGCGAGGATCAGGATGCCGCGCTGCTCGCCCGCGAGGCGGAGCGCATCGGCTTCCCGGTGCTCATCAAGGCCTCGGCCGGCGGTGGCGGCAAGGGCATGAAGGTGGTGCGCGCGGCGGAAGATTTCCCCGAGGCCCTCGCCTCCGCCCAGCGCGAGGCGAAGAGCGCCTTCGGCGACGACAAGGTGCTGGTGGAGAAATATCTCACCACCCCGCGCCACATCGAAGTGCAGGTCTTCGCCGACAGCCACGGCAATTGCGTCTATCTCCACGAGCGCGACTGTTCCATCCAGCGCCGCCACCAGAAGGTGGTGGAGGAGGCCCCCGCCCCCGGCATGACGCCGGAGCGCCGCGCCGCCATGGGCAAGGCGGCGGTGGATGCGGCCAAGGCGGTGGGCTATCGCGGCGCCGGCACAGTGGAGTTCATCGCCGAGGGCGATCATTTCTATTTCATGGAGATGAACACCCGCCTGCAGGTGGAGCATCCGGTGACGGAGGCGATCACCGGGCATGATCTCGTGGCGTGGCAGATCCGCGTCGCGCAGGGCGAGACGCTGCCGCTGACGCAGGAAGATATCCCCCTTCAGGGCCACGCCATCGAGGTGCGCCTCTATGCGGAGGATCCCGCGCGGGACTTCCTGCCCCAGGTGGGCCGGCTGGATCATCTCGTGCTGCCGTCCCACCTCGATCACACGCGGGTGGATACCGGCGTGCGGGCCGGGGATACGGTCTCCATCCATTACGATCCGATGATCGCCAAAATCATCGTCTCCGGCGCCGACCGTCTGGAGGCGGTGCGGCGGCTGGAGGCGGCGCTCGCCGCGACGGAGGTGGTGGGGCTCGCCACCAACCGGGTGTTCCTGAAGGCCATCGCGGCTCATCCGGCGTTTGCGGCGGCCGAGCTCGACACCAATTTCATCGCCCGCCATCAGGACGTGCTGCTGCCCCCGCCGGCGCCGGTGGATGACACGGTGCTGGCACTCGCCGCCCTCTTCGTCCTGAAGGAGGAGGCGCGCCAGTCCGCCGAGACGGTGGATGCGGCCGATCCCTGGTCGCCCTGGGGCCTCGCGCCCGGCTGGCGGCTCAACCGTGACGCCCATGTGGACCTCACCTTCGCCGACCGCGATGAGCGCATCGCCATCCGCGCCCATTTCCGCCCCCACGGCTTCATCCTGGCCCTGCCCGGCGGCGACGTGGCGGTGGAGGGCGAGGCGGAGGCGGACGGCAGCCTGCGCGCCCGCCTCGACGGGGTGGCCCTGTCGGCGCGGGTGATCCGCACCGGCAATCGCCTCACCGTGTTCGTGCGCGGCGGGGAACATGCGGTGGACTTCATCGACCCACGCCTCGCCTCGCAGGCGGCCACCGGCACCGCCGGCCGGCTCGTCGCGCCCATGCCCGGCACCATCATCCGCATCGCGGTGGAGGAAGGGCAGGAGGTGACGAAGGGCGCCGCCCTCGTGGTTGTGGAGGCGATGAAGATGGAGCACACCGTCGCCGCGCCCCGCGACGGAAAGGTCAAGGCGCTGAAATTCGCCGTGGGCGACCTCGTGGACGAGGGCGCCGAGCTTCTGGTTCTGGAGGACGCCTGATGGCCCGCCCCGCTTCCGTTCGTATCGTCGAGGTCGGTCCTCGCGACGGGCTGCAGAACGAACCCGGCATCGTGCCCCTCGACGCCAAGGTGGCGCTCATCGATGCCCTCGCCGATGCCGGGCTGAAGATGATCGAGGCCGGCTCCTTCGTCTCGCCCAAGTGGGTGCCGCAGATGGCCGACACGGCCGAGGTGCTGGGCGCCATCAACCGCCGGGCAGGCGTGCGCTACACCGTGCTGGCGCCCAACCTGAAGGGGCTGGAGCTGGCGCTCGCCTGCGGCATCGAGGAGGTGGCGGTGTTCACCGCAGCCTCGGAGGCCTTCACAAGTAAGAACATCAACTGCACCATCGCCGAGAGCCTGGAGCGCTTCACCCCGCTCATCGATCTCGCCCGCGCGCGCGGCGTGGCGGTGCGCGGCTATGTGAGCTGCGCACTCGGCTGTCCCTATCAAGGCGAGGTGCCGGTGGCGAAGGTGGTAGAGGTGTCGGAAGCCCTCACTGCCATGGGCTGCTACGAGGTCTCGGTGAGCGACACCATCGGCGTCGGCACGCCCGACAAGGCGCAGGCGGTGACCGGCGCCGTGGCCGAGCGCATCGGCCTTGAGCGCACCGCGATCCATTTCCACGACACCTACGGGCAGGCGCTGGCCAATGTGCTGGCCTGCCTCGATATCGGCGTGGCGTCGGTGGATTCGGCCGTGGCGGGGCTCGGCGGCTGTCCCTATGCCAAGGGCGCGTCCGGCAATCTCGCCACCGAGGATCTCGTCTACATGCTCAATGGCCTCGGCATCGAGACCGGCGTCGACCTCGATCGCCTCGCGGCTGCCGGGCGGGCCATCACCGCGGCGCTCGGCCGCACGCCGGCCTCCAAGGTGGCGCAGGCGCTGGCCGCCAAATGTGCGTGAGCCGTGGCCGATGGCGCATGGTGACCTTATCCCGTAACCTTAACGGCGGTTGAAGGGGTCGCTCCGTTGCCTTGACGGGATGCAACCCCTAACTGTCGCAGGTGAAACCGGCGCAGGGTCTGCCGGTCAGTCCGGGATCGCGCTCATGCCCGCGTCCAATGCCGCTTTGACCGTTTCGGGCCGTACCGTGCGGCGGTTCGCTCTGGCAGCCGCCACGCTCGCCGTTTTCGCGGGCACGGCCGATGCTCAGGAGCTGACGCGCCTCTATGCGCCGAAGCCGCCCACCGGCTCGGCCTATGTGCGCGTGGTGGATCTTGCCGCCAGCGGCGCGCCCATCGGCATCGGCAGCGCGGCGGCGGCGCCTGTCCCGGCTGGCGACACCGCCACCATCTACCGCATCGTGAAGGGGGGCGCCCCCCTCGCCGTCAGCCTCGCGGGGAAGACCGCCGAGGGCAGCATCGTGCCGCCCGCCGATGCCTTCTCCACCGTCATCGTCCCGGCCGCCGGGCCGGCGGTGGTGATCGCCGACCCCACCGAGGGCCGCAACGATCTCAAGGCACAGCTGCGCGTCTACAATCTGGTCCCCGGCTGCGCGGCGAGCGTGGTGGTGGCGGATGGTGGCCCCGTCGTGTTCGAGGGCGTCGCCACCAACGACACCCGCCAGCGCGCCATCAACCCCATCGAGGCGGTTCTGGCGGCGAGCTGCGGCGCGGCCGTGTCGCAGCCGCTGAAGCTGCCGCCGCTGAAGGCCGGCGATCATTACAGCCTGTTCCTGCTGCCCGGCGCCAACGGACCGAAGCTGGCCGGCCAGCGCGACGAGACCGAGCCCTATCGCGGTCCGGGCAACTGATCCGGCCCCATGGTTTTCGCTTCCGACAGCTTCCTCTTCCTGTTCCTGCCGGTCTTCCTCATCGTCTATGCGCTGACGCCCGGCATGGCGCGCAACCTCGCCATCCTGGCCTTTTCCTGGCTGTTCTATGCGTGGTGGCGGGCGGACTTCCTGCCGCTCATCGTCTCCATCGCCATCTGGTCGTGGGCGACGGGCCTGTGGATCTCCCGCGCGGAAGGGCGGGCACGGGGCTGGGCTCTCTTCATCGGCATCGTCTGGCCGCTCGCATCCCTCGTCTGGTTCAAATACGCCAACATGCTCGTGCATTCGACCGAGGTGCTCACCGCCTCGGTCTGGGGCTGGCCGGACGTGCTCCTGCCCATCGGGCTTTCGTTCTTCGTGTTCGGCGCCATCTCCTATTCCACGGATGTGTTCCGCGGGACGGTGAAGGCCGAGCCCTCGTTCGTGAACTATGCCACCTACCAGTCCATGTTCGGCCATCTCGTGGCCGGCCCTGTGGTGCGCTACGAATGGGTGGCGCAGCGCCTGAAGGAGCGCACCTTCCACCGGGCCGAATTCATGTTCGGCGTCGAGCGCTTCATGCTCGGCTTCGCCCAGAAGGTGCTGATCGCCGATACGCTGGCCCCCCTGGTGGATGCCGGCTACGCCATCGCCCATCCCACCACGGCGGATGTGCTGCTCGCCGTAACCGGCTACACGCTCCAGCTCTATTTCGACTTCTCCGGCTACAGCGCCATGGCCATCGGCCTCGGCCTCATGGTGGGCCTCAAATTCCCGGAGAATTTCGACAACCCGTATCTGTCCACCTCGCTCTCGGAGTTCTGGCGGCGCTGGCACATTTCGCTGTCGAGCTGGCTGCGGGACTATCTCTACATTTCGCTGGGCGGCAACCGCGGCTCCACCACCCGTGTCTCCACCAACCTCCTCATCACCATGGGGCTCGGCGGCCTGTGGCACGGGGCGAGCTGGACGTTTCTGATCTGGGGCCTGTGGCACGGCTTCGGGCTGATGGTGGGGCGGGTGTGGAAGAATCTCCGCCTGCCGGGGACCGGAGCGTTCGCCGGCCATATCCTCACGCTGGCCTTCGTCATGGTCGGGTGGGCGCTGTTCCGGGCGCAGAGCTGGGCCGAGGCGGGGGTGATCTTCTCCGGCCTCGCCGGCACCAACGGCGTCGCGTTGAGCCCGGCCATGGGTGCGGCCATCCGGCCGGTGGAGATCGCCACCATCGTGCTCGGCATCGGTCTCGTCTATCTGCCGAAGGTCATGCGCATCGACCCGTCCGCGCCCAATCCCGGCCATTGGCTGAGGGCATGGGCGGCGCTGCCCCTGTTCCTGTTCGCCGTGCTGGTGCTGCAGGGGCGCATGGTGGTGCCCTTCCTCTATTTCCAGTTCTGAGGGGGGCCGATGCCGCATCTCGCCCGCACCCTCGCAACTTTCGCCTTTCTCGCGCTGATGCTGACCGGCCTCGGCTTCGTCGCCGTGCATCTCAGGGGTGAGGAGGCGCGCACCGCGCTCGCGGCGGCGGCAACCCGCGAGAATGTCCTCGACGGCCGCTTCACCGCGGTGCTCGACAAGCAGATCACGGCGGCGCTGCCCAAGCTGACGGGGCTGGAGGATGTGGTCTCCGGCCTCGCCTACAAGGTGCTGGGCGATGCCGGCGATCTCGTTCGCGCCGGCTGCCCCGGCTGGCTGTTCTACCGTGAGGAACTGATCGAGACGCCGCAGGGGCGGGCGAATTTCGAGACCCGGCTGAAGATCGCGGCGAAGATCCGCGACCAGTTCGCGGCGCGAAACCTCGCTCTGGTGGTGCTCCCCGTTCCGGACAAGGCGCTTCTGGCGGCGGATCATCTGTGCGGCACCTCTGTCTCCGGCGAAGCGCGCTGGCGGTCGGATGCGTGGTGGGCGCAGAGCCGTGCGCTCGGGCTCGATCAGGTGGAGATTGCCCCGGGATTCCCCGGCGCAGACGGTTTCCTGCGCACCGACACCCACTGGAACGTCGCCGGCGCCAAGCTTGCCGCCGGCCGGGTAGCGGAGGCGATGCGCAAGCGCATCGGTCCGGGCACGCAGAAGATCACCCTTGCGGAGAGCCCGCCCCAAACGCGCGTCGGCGACCTCATGCGGCTCGCCGGGCTGGAACGCACCTGGCGCTGGTCCGGTCCCCAGCCGGACCGGGAGCCGGAAGTGTCGGCCACCATCGCCCGCAGCGGCGGCCTTCTGGATGACGTACCGGGCCCCCAGGTGGTGCTCGCCGGCTCCTCCTTCTCGCGCAATTCCGGCTTCCTCGAATTTCTCCAGGCCGCCTCAGGTTATGAGGTGGCGCAGAAGAGCCGCGACGGCTCCGGCTTTGCCGGCCAGCTTCTCGAACTTCTGATGGACGAGCCGCAGATTCTGGCTGAAACCCGCCTCGTGGTGTGGGAATTCCCCATGCGGGCGCTCACGCGGCCGCTGACGGATGTCGAGCGCCGCTTTCTGGGAGATGCGAAATGACGACGTTTGCCGGCGCTGGACGCGCCTTCACCCGCCGCCGCTTCCTGGCGGGGAGCATGCTGGCGGGCGGCCTGATGGCGGCGGGCATTGTCGGTGCACCGCTGCCGGCCGCGGCACAGAACAGCGGCGTCATCACCGGCAAGGACGGCTGGCTGTTCCCGGGCTGGGAGAGCATCTCCGTTCTCAACCGGGCGGGCATCACCGCAAACGTCGCCCTTCTGCAGGAGACGAAGGCGGCCCTTGCGGCGCGCAACGTGACCCTGATGGTCATGGTCGTGCCCATGAAGGCGCCCTTCTACAAGGAGAAGCTTCCCGACGGGACGACGGTCTCCGCCGATGTCGCCGGCCAGTACGACTTCATCGTCGACCAGCTCCGGAAGGCCGGCATCGACACCGTGGACCTGCGCCCGGCCTTGAAGTCGGTCCAGACGGGCAAGCAGACCAGCTTCTACCGCGCCGACTACCACTGGACCGCCTGGGCCTCCGAGGCGGCGGCGGATGCGGTGGCGCAGGCCATCAAGGCCAAGGTCGGCAAGCTCGCCGGCAGCCCGCCCGGCGACAAGCTCGGCGAATGGGTCACGCAGCGCCATCTCGGCGATCTGGCCCAGCGTTTCCTCACGCCGGATCAGCAGAAGCTGATCGGGCCGGACCTCTATACTGTGCGCACGCCGGCGCCGGCCAAGACATCGCTGGTGGATTCGGCTCCCGCGCCGGTGCACATCATCGGCAACAGCTTTGTGCAGCCCTATCTCGGCTTCCCGCAGAAGCTCTCCAATGCCCTCGACCGGCCGGTCTCGCTCACCTGGAACCCGGGCAATGTCGGCCCGTGGGCGACCTTCCTGCAATATGTGAG
The DNA here is from genome assembly GCF_012932745.1 of Xanthobacter sp. SG618. Classification (NCBI taxonomy): domain Bacteria; kingdom Pseudomonadati; phylum Pseudomonadota; class Alphaproteobacteria; order Hyphomicrobiales; family Xanthobacteraceae; genus Xanthobacter; species Xanthobacter sp. SG618. The sequence continues at coordinate 251,620 of NZ_JABBHL010000005.1, forward strand.
CTCGCCCGACTTCGCGAAGAGCCCGCCCCAGGTGCTGCTCTGGCAGTTCAACGAGGGGCCGTTCCACAGCGGGCCGCAGGCGACCGACCAGTGGGACGTGCCCTCCATCATGCCGCCCCAGACCTGGCGCGACCGCATGCTGGCGACGGTGCGGCGATAGGATTTCCGTTAAGGTCTCCTGCCGAAGTGTTAACGGCGCGCGAGGAAAGCCCCCCTCGCGCGCCGTTTCTGTTTACGCTTTGGCAACGAACGGGCCGACAAAGTAAATGATCCGTTTACGGTGCGTGATTATTAACTCTACCCGTTAAGGTTAACTGCGATTTAAGTAATCGCTGCGATGGTAGCCACATGACCACCGCGATTCACTTCCGCACCTGCCCTGCGCCTGCCCTCGACCGGGATCGGAAGAGGCTGCTGCGCGACATCGCTCTCGGCCACCTGCTGGCGACATCGATCGCGGCGCTGACGCTCGCGGCGGGACCGGCATGGGCGCAGTCGCCCCAGCCATCGCAAGCGCCGCAGGCTCAGCAGGCACCGCAGTCTCCGCAGGCGACCCCGGCCCCGCAGCCGCCGGAACTGACCGGAGCGGCGTGGGTGGCGGCCGACCGCGCCTACGCCGCCCAGCGCGAGAAGAGATATGCGGATGCGGTGACCTACGCCCGCGAGGCGCTCAAGCTGCGCCCCGACGTGGCCCGGCTCTGGCTGCTGCTGATGGATGCGCTGGATGCCCAGGGCAAGACCGCCGAAGCAGTCGTCGCCGGCAACGCGGCCATCGCCGCCGGCATCACCGATCAGGCGCTCACGGCCCGGGTTCGCTCCCAGAGCCGCGTGCTGGCGCAGGAGCCCTCGGTCGCCGCCAACAAGGCGCTGGAGGCATCCAATCCGAAGGCCGCCATCGAGCAGGCCCGCAAGGCCGTCGCGCTGGTGCCCGACGATCTCAGCTATCGCGTGCTCCTCGTCTACACCCTGCTGGCCGACGGCCAGCTGGAGGCGGCCGACAAGGCGGCGAGCGAAGCCATCCAGGTGGATCCGCAGTCCTTCCTGCCGCGCACTCTGCGCGGCTATGTCCGCATGCGCCTCGGCAAGGTGGCGGAGGCGGAGCAGGATTTCGATACGGCGCTGAAGGACGAAGTGCTCACCGGGCCCACCGCCCACGATGCGCGCCTCGTTATGGCAGACGCCGCCATTGCCGCCGGCCACCCCCAGCGGGCGATCAAGCTTCTGGAACCGGTGGAGCCCGATGCGGCGGTGCAGGCGCGCCTGCGTGTCGCCCGCGCGCAGGAGCGCAATCCGAAAGTGGTCCCGGCCAACGCGGCCCAGACGTTGCCGGTGCCGTTCCAGAAGTGCATCGACACGCCCTATGGCCCGTCCTGCAGCCTCATCCCGGCCACCACGCCGCCGGGCGGGGGGGTCAGCGACACGCCCGGCTACGACGCCGCGCTCGAGGCCTTCGGCGCCTATCGCGAGGGTAATGACAACCTCTCCGAAGCCCGCATCCGGGAAGCGCTGAAGGAAAATCCCGGCAATGCCCAGTGGCGCCGGCTGCTGATCGATTCGCTTGATCGCTCCAAGAAGTACAAGGAGCTAGATGTCGCCATCCGCGACGCCATCAGCCAGGGCGACAACGACCCCTCCTTGATCGCCCTGCGCGCGGCCAACGACAAGCGCCTCGCCGAGCCGATGGCCGTGCAGGCCATCAAGGACATCGGCCGCGGCAAGGCGACCAATGCCGTCACCTCGGCCCGGCAGGCGGTGGACCGGGCGCCCGATGCGCTCATCTTCCGCATCGTCCTCATCGACGCGCTGATGGCCGCCGGCCAGTTCAAGGACGCCGAGACGGCGGCCTCGGGCGCCGTGGCGGACAATCCGAACGAGCCGCTGCCGCACATCCTGCGCGCCTGGCTGCTGCAGAAGACCGGCCAGCGCGCGGAGGCCGTGCAAGAGTTCGACACCGTCCTCAACAGCAACCTCCTGACCGATCTCGAGGAGCTGAACTACCGGCTGATCGCGGCCAATGCGGCCATGGCGGCCGGCCAGCCCGAGCAGGCGCTGAAGGCGCTGGAGCCGCTGGACGCGGGCAAGAACAAGGAGGTCGGCGTCCTGCGCAAGCAGGCGGAGACGCAGGTGAAGGCGCCGAACGCCGCCAAGCCGTCCCTCCAGCAGCCGGCGGTTCTGTGTCAGCCGACGAGCTATGGCGTCATCTGCTCGGTGTTCGCCAATCCGCAGATGCAGGCACCGGGCGTCGCCGGCCTCAATCCCGGCTCCCCCGGCTATGCCGCCGCCAGCGCCGCCTATGCCGCGTTCGGCCGCAAGGACTATGCGACCGCCATCGCCGAGGCGCGCCGCGCGGTGGATGCCGAGCCCGGCAACCGCAATTACCAGACGCTGCTCCTCAACGCTTTGTCATCGGCCGGCCGCTACAGCGAGGCCGAGGCGGTGGCCAACCGGCTGCTGGCGGCGAGCCCGCGCGATGCCACCCTGCTGGTGCAGCGGGCCAACCTGCGCATGCAGGCCAAGGACTTCTCCGGGGCCGTCGCCGACTACAAGGCGGCGCTCGGCTCGCCCAACCTGCCGCCGGCCCAGGTGCGCATCGTGCGCCTCGGCCTCGCCGATGCGGCCCTGTCCGCCAAGCAGCCGGAAGTCGCGATCTGGGCGCTCCAGCCCTACGCCAACGAGGACAGCTACGAGGTTCAGGCGCGGCTCGGCTTCGCCTCCCTCGCCCTCGACGACAAGGAAGGCGCCCTTGCCGCCTTCACCCGCGCTGCGGCCCGGGCGCGCACTTCGCAGGAGCGGATGGCGATGCTCTCCGCCCGCATCGGCGTGCTCTCCCAGCTCGGCCGCAAGGACGAGGCGCGGGCGCTGTTCCAGAACGCCTACAACAGCGGCGCCCTGCGCGGCATGAAGGCGGTGGACCTCGCGGTTCTGGCGAGCCAGGCGGGCGACGACGAACTCGCCTACGAGTATTTCTCAGAGGCGAACAGCCGCTGGCGGCTGCGCGGCACCAACCTCATCAATGCCGCCTACAATGCGCGGCGCACCTATCACAATGCGGAGGCGGTCGATTACTTCAAGTCGGCCATCGACGAGGCGCGCGAAGGCAAGCTTCAGCTCGACCCGCAATATCTCTTCGGCCTGAGGCGCGAGGTGGCCGAGCTGACGCGCACCTGGGGCGCCTATGCCTCGGTGAGCTACGGCCCGGTGGGCGTGGCGCCCGGGTCCTACCTCGTCCCGCAGACATCGAACGGCGCCAACCACACGGTGGGCACGGGCGGCGAAATCTACTGGCGCCCGCCCGGAATCGGTTATCGCGACGGCTCGATCTTCGAGCTGTTCGTGCGCGGGTTCGGCACAGTCTATGCGGACAATGGCGGGGCCACAGGCTTCGACACCATCCAGGGCTCCGTCGGCGCGCGCTGGAAGCCGTTCTCGACCGAGAACCTGGTGTTCGAAATCTCCTACCTCTTCCCCGTCGGCCAGTTCTCCCGCAACGATCTTATGCTGCGCGCCGCCTATTCCAAGGCGGAGGGTACGGATCTTCGGGTGGACGTGGACAATTGGCGGGCCTGGCAGATCTATGCCGACTACAATTACTTCGTGAGCCAGCCGCAGACGGTGGCCACCTTCGAAGGCCGCTACGGCCAGGCCTTCCGGATGGACGCCATCTCCGACCATCTGGTGCTGTGGCCCTACATCGCCATCGGCGGCGGCTACGACACCGCCTATGCGACGCCGTTCGCCATGGGCATCGGTCCGGGCATCACCGCCCGCTACTGGTTCAACGAGGACGAATACACCGCTCCGCGCTCCTACCTCGACTTCACGCTCCAGTATCGCTGGAAGCTTGCGGGCGACGACCGGGCCCAGGGCATCTTCGCCGGCGCCTTCCTCTCCTACTGAGCGGGGACGGCGGAACAAGCGCGTGAGGGAACAAGGGCTTGCGCCACATCAAGGCGCAGGCCGGAAGCCGGCGGCATGGTCGCTGGCATGACCTGCCCCGATACGAACACCCTTCTCGCCCGCTACGGGCAGCCGGTGCCGCGCTACACCAGCTACCCCACCGCGCCGCACTTCTCCCCCGAGGTCGATGCCGCGACCTACGCCCGCTGGCTCAAGGAGCTGCGGCCGGACGGAACGGTCTCGGTCTATATCCACGTTCCGTTCTGCGCCGAGCTTTGCCTCTATTGCGGCTGCCAGACCGCGGTGGCGCGCAGCCGCACCCCTGTGAAGGCCTATGCCGACCGGCTCGTGGACGAAATCGGCCTCGTCGCCCGCCACCTGCCGGGACGGATGAAGCTGAGCCATCTGCATTTCGGCGGCGGCACGCCCACCATGCTGGCGGATGAGGACTTCGCCGCGATCATGCTGGCCCTGCGCGATGTCTTCGCCTTCGCCGACGATGCCGAGATCGCCATCGAGATCGATCCGCGGGTGATGGATGCCGACAAGGTGGCGGTGCTGGCCCGCGAGGGCTTCAACCGCGCCAGCCTCGGCGTGCAGGATTTCGACCCGCAGGTGCAGGAGGCCATCGGCCGCCACCAGTCGCTGGAGGAGACGCAGGCGGTCGCCGACGCGCTGCGTGCGGCGGGCATCGACGCGCTGAACCTCGATCTCATGTACGGCCTGCCGCATCAGGATCAGGCCTCCGTGCGGCGGACGGTGGAAGCGGCGCTGGCGCTCGATCCCGACCGCATCGCCGTGTTCGGCTACGCCCATGTGCCGTGGATGAAGAAGCATCAGGCGCTCATCCCCGAGCACGCCTTGCCCGGCCCCGCCGAGCGGCTCGCCCAGGCGGAACTGGTGGCCGGTATCCTCGCGGGCCACGGTTATCGGGCGGTTGGGCTGGACCATTTCGCCAAGGCCGGCGACCCCATGGCCCAGCGCGCGGCGGACGGCTCGCTCAAGCGCAATTTCCAGGGCTACACCACAGACGACGCGCCGGTGCTCATCGGCTTCGGCGCCTCGGCCATCGGGGCGCTGCCCCAGGGCTATGTGCAGAATCTCGCCGCCACGCCCCAGTGGCACAAGGCGGTGGAGGCCGGCGCGCTCCCCATCGCCCGCGGCATCGCGGTGAGCGACGAGGACCGGCTGCGGCGCCATGTCATCGAGCGCCTCATGTGCGACCTCGCGGTCGATCTCGATGCCGCCTGCCAGAGCTTCGGCTTCCCGCCGGAGACGTTCGCGGACGAGATCGAAGCGCTGGAACCCCTGATGGCCGACGGGTTGGCGATGCGGCGCGGCGCAATAGTTGAAGTGCCGGAGGCGGCGCGCCCGTTTACCCGGGTGGTTTGCGCCGTATTCGACGCGCGCCTCGTGGCCAGCCGGGCGGCGGCGCCGGAAAAGAAGCGGCACGCGGCCGCCGTCTAGGCTGAGCTCCCCGGCCGGGACAGCTCGGCCGGGACACCAACGGCCAACACACCGGAACGCACGGGCACAAAAGAAAAGGCCCGCCGAGGCCAGGGGCCGGAGCGGGCCTAAGGGGGAACGCTGCTAATCGGAGAGAGCGCAGCGTGCCGGGGGAAGAGTCAGGAATTCAGGCGCTTCAGCGTCGCACCGTCACGCAGCACCACGCGGCGCGAGGACGGCAGGGCGATGGCGGAAATCTCTTCGAGATGGGTCAGGGTGCGCGACACGGTCTCGATGGTGAGGCCGAGGAAGTCCGCGATGTCCTGACGCGACATGGGCAGCGTCACCTCGACCCCGTTCGGACCCTGGCCCGCGCCAGCGCGCTCGGCCATGTCGAGGAGGAAGGTGGCGACCCGCTCCTGAGCGGTCTTGCGGCCGAGGACGAGGAGGTGATCCTGGGCGCGGCCAAGCTCGGCCGCGGTCAGCGCCCACAAGGCATGGGCGAGTTCCGCGTCGTCGGAGGCGCGGGAGAACAGGATCGAGCGCTTCACCCGCACGATCTTGCATTCGCTCACCGCCTCGGCGGAGAAGCGATGACGTCCGGTCATCTCCCAGCCGAACACGTCGCCGGGGAGGCAGAAGGTCTCGATCTGGCGCCGGCCGTCGCCGAGCAGCTTGCAGATGCGCACGGCACCGGACAGAACGATGTAGAGATTTTCGGCCGGCTGATCCTCGCCGAAGATTTCGGCGTTGCGGGCGTAGCTCGCAACCACTCCGAGGCGCGCGACCACTTCAGTGGGGGTTCGCGTGTCAGCCTCCTCGGTCCAGCGATGGGCGGGCCGTGCAGAAGACAGGGGCTCGGCGAAAGACTTGCTGTCGTAAGCCCGGGGCTGGGCGTAGGTCTTGTGGGCGATCGCTGCTGCGGGGCTCGGCATCGGTTGACCCTTCCATCGGAGTTGAGAAAGGGATAACCGGCGGAACGCACGGGAAAAATTCGGATCGAACACTTAAGTCGGTCCCCTTAGGTACTATTACGTAGCGGCGGGACGTCGCATAAAGTGACGGGCGGTATGGCATTGGCGGCGGCGGAGGGGCCTGTGGCGCACAGGAACAAGCAGATGCTCGGCGATGCCGCGCGCGGCGCTGCCGCGGCGCTCGTCGCCCTTCTGCTTTGCCGTCTCGCCGGGCTTCATCCGCTGAGCGGCGAAGCGCTGCTGCTGCAGCTCGCGGTCATCATCCTGGTATCCGGACGCGGCCTCGTGGCCGGCGGTGCGGCGGTGGCCGTGGCATTTGCCGGCGGCGTCGCGCTGCGCGGTCTTTCCAGCATCGATGCGCGGCTTGATCTGGCGGCGCCGGCCCTGTTCCTCGCGGTGGGGCTCGGCATCGCGGTGCTCGGCGAGCGCCTGCGCCGCACCCGCCTCGACGCGGCGGCGCGCGATCGCGATTTGCTGGCCCGCGAGGCGCACCTCTCTTCCATTCTCGACACCGTGCCGGATGCCATGGTGGTGATCGACGAGCGCGGTCTCATGCGCTCCTTCTCCACCGCGGCGGAACGCCTGTTCGGCTACACCGCGGCCGAGGCGGTGGGGCAGAATGTCTCGGTGCTCATGCCCTCGCCCCATCGCGAGGGGCATGACGGCTACATCGCGCGCTATCTTGCCACAGGCGAGCGGCGGATCATCGGCATCGGCCGCGTGGTGGTGGGCGAGCGCAAGGACGGCAGCACCTTTCCCATGGAGCTGGCGGTGGGCGAGATGCGCTCCACCTCGGAGCGGTTCTTCACCGGATTCATCCGCGACCTCACCGAACGGCAGCAGACCGAAGCGCGCCTTCAGGAACTGCAGGCCGAGCTGGTCCACATCTCCCGCCTCACCGCCATGGGCGAGATGGCCTCGACGCTGGCCCACGAACTCAATCAGCCACTGTCCGCAATCGCCAACTACATCAAGGGCTCGCGCCGTCTTCTCGACAGCGGCGCGGTGCGGGTGGAGCTGTTGCAGGGGGCGCTGGAAAAGGCGGGCGAGCAGGCCCTGCGCGCCGGCCAGATCATCCGCCGCCTCAGGGATTTCGTCTCCCGCGGCGAGAGCGAGCGGCGGGTGGAGAGCCTCGCCAAGCTGGTGGAGGAGGCGAGCGCCCTTGCTTTGGTCGGGGCGAAGGAGCACGGCATCCAGGTGCGCTTCCTCTATGATCCCAAATGCGACCTCGTTCTGGCCGACAAGGTTCAGGTCCAGCAGGTCCTGCTGAACTTGATGCGCAACGCCCTGGAGGCAATGATGGAGACACCGCGTCGCCAGCTTCTGGTCCGGACGGAGGCGGTAGAGGACGACATGGTGATGATCAGCGTCTCGGATACCGGGCACGGCATCTCAGCGGAGATGGGCGCGCAGCTGTTCACGCCGTTCGTGACCACCAAGCGGCACGGCATGGGCGTGGGGCTTTCCATCTCGCGCACCATCATCGAGGCACATGGGGGCCGCATCTGGGCCGAGCCCAACCCCGGCGGCGGCGCCGTATTCCGTTTCACCCTCCGCGCCGTGGGCGATGCGGAGGCGGTGCATGATTGAGCAGGAGACAGCGGTGATCCACGTCATCGACGACGACGATGCGGTGCGCGAATCCCTCGCCTTCCTGCTCTCGACCGCCGGCCACGTGGTGCACGAGCACGCATCCGCCCGCCTGTTCGTGGAGGCGGGGCTGCCCGCCGCCGACCCGGCCACGAGCTGCATCATCACCGACGTGCGCATGCCGGGCATGACTGGCATCGATCTGCTCCAGCATCTGAAGGACAAGGGCTCCAGCGTCCCGGTCATCGTCATGACCGGCCACGGCGACGTGCCGCTGGCGGTGGAGGCCATGAAGCTCGGCGCCGCCGATTTCCTGGAGAAGCCGTTCGACGACGTGGCGATCCTCGACACCGTGAAGTCCGCGCTCGACCGCCGCCAGAAGACCAGCCAGCACGATGCCATGCGCGAGCAGGTGGTGGACCGCATCGGCGGCCTGTCCCAGCGCGAGCGGCAGGTGCTGGAGTGTCTGGTGGCCGGACAGGCCAACAAAACCATCGCCTACGAACTCGGCATCAGCCCCCGAACGGTGGAGGTCTACCGGGCCAACGTGATGACCAAGATGAAGGCGCAGAGCCTGTCGGAACTGGTGCGCATGGCGCTGCTCGCCGGCATCGCGCCGCGTCCGACCTGACCAAGGTACCGTCCCCGCGGTATCTCCCACTGCTCCTTGGCGCGCTTGATCTAACGCAAGGCCCCGGAGCCCCCTCCCAAAGTAGGTTATGACGCACCGACCACGCGGACCCGCGAACGGGTCGTGGGAGAACCGTTGGGATGATGGCGTTGGAAGAGCCGCCCGCGTTCGTCGTCCATATCGTCGACGATGACCCGGCGGTCTGCAGTTCACTGAAATTCGCCCTGGAGGTGGACGGCTTCAACGTGCAGACCTATGCGCGCTCTGAAGATGTGCTCGCGGCCGACCTCTCCTGCGGAGGTTGCATGATTGTGGACTACAATCTGCCGGGGATCAACGGCCTCGACCTGCTGCGGGAACTCGACCGGCGCCACGTCCATCTCCCGGCCTTCCTCATCACCAGCAACCCGGCCCTGCATGTGCGTCGGCGCGCTACCGACCAGGGCGTCGCGATCATCGAGAAGCCGCTCCTCGGCAACCAGCTGGCCGAGGCGGTGCGCGACAGCTTCGTGCGCTCCCGCCCCTGCTGAGACGAATTCGCCTTCCCCACCTGCCCCGTTTTCCCTAGCGTTACCGACGGACCGCCGCGCCGAACCTTTGGCCGGGGTCCGAAGCATCGAGGCCGCCATGACCACGCGCAATCTCGACGCCCTCTTCCATCCCCGTGCCATTGCCCTGGTGGGCGCCAGCAACCGCACCGGCACGGTCGGCGCGCTCGCCGCGCGCAACCTGTTCGAGGCGGGGTTCGAGGGGCCCATCCTCTCCGTCAACCCGAAGGAGCGGGCCATCCGCTCCTCACTCAACTACGCTTCGGTGGCGGACCTGCCGATCCCGGTGGACCTCGCCGTCGTCGCCGCGCCGCCCGACGAGGTGCCGCGCGTGATCTCGCAACTCGGCGAGAAGGGCTGCCGCGCCGCCGTGGTGCTTCCGGCCGGTTATGGCCCGGGCGAGCAGTTCGAGGGCGCGGAGCAGCGGCAGGCTCTGCTGGATGCGGCGCGCCCGCACCTCCTGCGCATCATCGGCCCCAACGGCCTCGGCTTCATCTCCACCCGCGCCCACGTCAATGCCAGCATCGCCCATCTGATGCCGGCCAAGGGCGACGTGGCCTTCGTCAGCCAGTCCGACACCATGACCGCGGCGGTGCTCGACTGGGCCCACGCCCGCGGCTTCGGCTTTTCCCACGTGGCGGCACTGGGCGAGAAGGCCGACGTGGATTTCGGCGACCTGCTGGACTATCTCGCCCTCGACAACACCACCCGCGCCATCCTGCTCTATGTCGAGAGCATCGCCGACGCCCGCAAGTTCATGTCGGCCGGGCGGATCGCGGCCCGCGCCAAGCCGGTCATCGTCATCAAGGCGGGGCGCAGCGTGGCGGGCGCGCAGGCCGCCTTGTCCCACACCGGCGTCCTCGCCGGCAGCGACCTCGTGTTCGACGCCGCGCTGCGGCGCGCCGGCATGCTGCGCGTCCACGAGATGCGTGAACTGTTCGAGGCGGTGACGACGCTCTCCGCCGGCATCCGCCTCGCCGGCGAGCGTCTCGCCATCCTCACCAATGGCGGCGGCGCAGGCGTGGTGGCGGTGGATGCGCTGGAAGGCAGCGCCGGCCGGCTCGGCACCCTCCTTCCGGCGACGGTGGAAGCCCTCGACAAGGCCCTGCCCCGCACCTGGTCGCGCTCCAATCCCGTGGATATCCAGGCGGATGCGGACGGCGCACGCTACGGCGCCGCCTTGAAGGCGCTTCTCGCCGACAAGGGCTCTGACGCCGTGCTGGTGCTGCACGCGCCCAACGCCCTCTCCGACAGCAGCGCCGCCGCCGACGGGGTGATGGCGGTGCTGGAGACGCGCCCGCGCGCGCCCGTGCTCACCTGCTGGCTGGGCGAGAGCGCCGCCGCCAGTGCCCGCCGCCGTTTCGCCGGCCGCCGCATTCCCACCTACGACACGCCGGACGAGGCGGTCCGCGCCTTCGGCCATCTGGTGGCCTACCAGCGCAACCAGACGCTCCTGATGGAGACCCCGCCCGCGCGCTCCTTCGACGAGCCCGACCGCCCCGCCGCCCGGCGGCTGGTGGAGGGGGTTCTCGCCGCCGGCCGCTCCGCTTTGACCGAGGTGGAAGCGAAGGCGGTGCTCGCCGCCTATGACATCCCGGTGGTGGACACCCGCATCGCCACCAGCCCAGAGGAGGCCGGGCGCCTCGCGCAGGACATCGGCTTCCCGGTGGTGGTGAAGGTGCTGTCCCACGATCTCACCCACAAGTCGGACGTGGGCGGCGTGCGGCTGGATTTGCGCACCTCCGCGGCCGTCGAGGACGCCTGCCGGGCCATCATCGCCTCGGTCGCGGAGAAGCGCCCCGGCGCCCGCGTCGAGGGCTTCACGGTGCAGGCGATGATCCGCCGCCCCAATGCCCAGGAGCTGATCGCCGGCATCGGCTATGACAAGACCTTCGGCCCGGTGGTGCTGTTCGGACAGGGCGGCACGGCGGTGGAGGTCATCGGCGACCGGGCGGTGGCGCTGCCGCCGCTCAACGGGGTGCTGGCCCGCGAAATGATCGAGCGCACGCGGGTGGCGAAGCTGCTCGCCGGCTATCGCGACCATCCGCCCGCCGACATGAATGCGGTGGCCGGCACGCTGGTGAAGGTAGCGGAGTTGCTCGCCGACCTGCCTCAGATCGCCGAGCTGGACATCAACCCGCTGCTCGCCGACGAGCACGGCGTCCTTGCCCTCGACGCCCGCATCGTGGTGCATCCGACGCGGGTGGAAGGCACCGACCGCTTCGCCATCAAGCCCTTCCCGTCCGACCTGTCGAAGACGCTGGAGCTGACCGATGGCTCGACCGTGGCGCTGCGCCCGATCCGGCCGGAGGACGAGCCCGGCCTGGTGGATGTGGTGCACCGCTCCGATCCGCAGGACGTGCGGATGCGCTTCCTCGGCTCGGTGAAGGACTTCCCGCACCTGATGGCGGCTCGCCTGTCGCAGATCGACTACGACCGCGAGATGGCCTTCGTGGCGCAGGAGGACAATGGCGACATTTGTGGCGTGGTGCGCATCATCGCGGACCCCGATAATGACGCCGCCGAATACGCGATCATGGTTCGGTCGGATTTCAAGGGCAAAGGCCTCGGCTTCCAACTGATGAGCGAAATTCTCGCCCATGCCAGGAAGCGGGGACTGCGGCAGGTATTCGGAGACGTCATGCGCGAGAACGGCCCCATGCTGCGCCTCGCCGAGGATCTCGGCTTCAAGGCAACGCCGGGCAGCGACGATCCCTCGGTGATGCGGGTCGTGCTCAACCTTGACGTGCCATCGGTCGCAGGTGTTCAAATACCAGAGGAAGCTTGACGACTGTGAACCTTACGGCGATATCCCTATTGCCACCGCTCGGGGGAGGCCCCACGATGCCGGCGGTTTCCGAGCTCGGACAACCGGCGACACAGAGCGCTGGAGGGGTTCGGGGGAGGAAAAGATGCGCCGGAGGCCGCCCGGCCACCCTCGTGGTGGCAGGGAACGGGAACGCCGTCGCCATGAGCGGCAAGAGTGAATCGTGAGCGATGCCAATGAAGTAGCGCGAGGCCCCTGGCAATCGGAATATCTTGCGCTGCATGATCCCGTAACCAGCCTGCCGAACCGCCTACTGATGATGGAGTTCCTCGCCGGCGCGCTCAGCTCGCCGCAGGAAGGCCGGCGCACGCTTGCGGTGTTTGCGCTCGACATCGATAATTTCCGCCAGCTCAACGAGATGTACGGGCTCGCCTCCGGCGACCTGATCCTCGCCGAGACCGCGCGCCGGTTGCGCCGCTGTGTGCGCGACAACGATCTCGTCGCCCGCGTCGGCGCCGATGAGTTCATTCTGGTCGCCACCGGCCTCGCCGATTCGAAGGCCGTGGACGGGCTCCACCGCCGGTTGCAGGCGGCACTGAGCGTGCCGGTGGCGCTGCCTTCCGGCGCCGTCGCCTATCCGCAGGCCGACATGGGCATCGCGCTCGCGCCTCTGGATGCCCACGAGCCCGACAGCCTGATTCATTGCGCCGAACTCGCCCTCAACCGCGCGAAAGAGGAGGGGCCGGGCGCCTGCTGCTATTTCGCGGCCGACATGAACGACGAGATGGCCGGGCGCCGGACGCTGGAAGGCGACCTGAGGCGTGCCATCGTATCCGATGAATTCGTGCTGCTGTTCCAGCCGCGCTGCGACGCGCGCACGCTGGAACTGCTCGGCGTCGAGGCGCTGATCCGCTGGGACCACCCCCAGCTCGGCCGCCTCGCCCCCGACGAGTTCGTGCCCATCGCCGAGAAGAGCGGGCTGGTGATCCCGCTCGGCGAATGGGTGCTGCGCAAGGCCTGCGACACCATCTCCCGCCTGCCCGAGCTGAACGTCTCGGTGAACGTCTCCGTGGTCCAGTTCCGCAACGGCGAACTCGTGGGCACGGTGGAATCCGCGCTCCGGGCCACCAGCCTGCCGGCCCACCGGCTGGAGCTGGAGATCACCGAGAGCGTGCTGATCGAGAACACCGACAAGGCCCTCGACATCCTCGAAGGGCTGAAGAAGCTCGGCGTCCGGCTGTCCATGGACGATTTCGGCACCGGCTATTCCTCGCTCGGCTATCTGCGCACCTTCCCGTTCGACGCGCTCAAGATCGACCGCCGCTTCGTCGGCGACCTCGACCAGAGCAAGGGGGCACTCGCCATCGTCCAGGCCATCCTCGGCCTCGGCCGGGCGCTCGGGATGCAGGTGGTGGCGGAAGGCGTGGAGACGGAAAGCCAGCTCGCCGTCCTCAAGGCCGATTCCTGCGACGAGGTGCAGGGCTTCTATCTCGGCCGGCCCATGACGGAAGAGGCGCTGCGCGCCTATATCGCCGAGCGGCGGCTGGCGAGCTGAGCGTCTTTCCCCTGTCAGGCTGCGTACGGACGGCGCGCTGAGCCGCCGCCCGGCGCAGGCCTCCTGCAAGCCAGCCTCTCAGGACGCGGGCGGCCCCCGCCTTTCACCCCGCCCCCGCCCGCGCTAGGCTCCCGTCGTCGCAACGGAAATCGCCTGCCGCATGTGGTCCCGCCTCTATTGGCTCGCCGTCGGCGGCCCCCTTGCTGCCGGCCTTCTGGTGATGGGGGCCGATCCCGCGCCCTTGCAGGACCTGCGCAACGGCCTGTTCGACCTCTACCAGCGCGCCGCCCCTCGCCCCTACGACCCTGATCTGCCGGTGCGGGTGGTGGACGTGGACGACGTCTCCCTCGCCCGCGTGGGCCAGTGGCCCTGGCCGCGCACCACCATCGCCGCGCTGACGCAGAAGCTCGCCGGCCTCGGCGCGGCGGCCATCGCCTTCGACATGGTGTTTTCCGAGCCGGACCGGCTCGATCCTGCCGCCGTGGTGAAGCTGTTGCCCGCCGAGGCCCGCGCCCCGGCCGAAGCCGCCCTCGCCGGCCGCGACAGCTCCGACCATCAACTCGCCGCGGCGCTGGCCGCCAGCCCCTCGGTCCTCGGCGCCATCCTCACCCACGGCAGAGGCGGTGCCTATGCTGAGAAATGGGGCATGGCCAGCGCGGGCGACGATCCGCGCGCGTTCGTGCCGCGCTTCTCCGGCGCGGTCGCGCCCTTGCCGGAGCTGGCCGCCGCGGCCCGCGGCATCGGCGCGCTGAACTGGCTGCCCGACCGTGATCAGGTGGTGCGGCGGGTCCCCATCCTCCTCGGCCTCGACGGAAAGCTGGTGCCGAGCCTGTCGGCGGAAGCGCTGCGCGTGGCGCAGGGCGCGTCCACCTATGTGGTGCGCGCCTCCAATGCCAGCGGCGACCAGGCCTTCGGCACCAAATCCGGCATCACGGCGGTGAAGATCGGCGCCCTCGATGTGGCGACCGATGCCGCGGGCGAGGTGCGGGTGCGCTTCACCGCCACTGATCCCCGACGCTTCCTCTCGGCCGCCGACGTGCTGGACGGCAAGGTTCCGCCCGCCGAGGTGGAGGGGCGCATCATCCTCGTCGGCTCCAGCGCGCCGGGGCTGATGGACACCCGCGCGACGCCCCTCGATGCGGCGGTGCCCGGCGTGGAGATCCAGGCGCAGCTCATCGAGCACATCATCGCCGGCGCCCGCCTCGTGCGGCCGGACTGGGCGCGCGGGGCCGAGATCGTGCTTACCGGCCTGCTTGGGCTCCTGCTGGCGCTGGCATTGCCCCGCGTTTCCGCGCCCATTGCCGGGGTGCTTGGCCTCGCCGTCGTGGCGGCGCTTGGCGCAGGCGCCTGGCTGGCCTTCACCCGCTTCGACCTGCTGCTCGACCCCATGGGGCCGGGGGCTGCGGTGCTCGGCATCTACGGCATGGGCGTGCTCGCCCTCTATCGCGACGAGCAGCGACAGAAGAAATGGGTGCGCTCGGTGTTCGGCCGTTTCGTCTCGCCCAAGGTCGTGGAGCGGCTCGCGGAAAACCCGGAACGCCTCGTGCTGGGCGGCGAGACGCGCGAGATCACCATCCTGTTCTGCGACCTGCGCGACTTCACCTCCTTGTCCGAGACCATGGACGCGCAGGCCCTCACCCGCTTCATGAACGCCTATCTCACGCCCATGACGGAGGTGGTGCTCGCCCATGGCGGCACCATCGACAAATATATCGGCGACGCCATCATGGCCTTCTGGAATGCGCCGGTGGACGACGCCGCCCACGCCCGCAACGCCGCGCTCTGCGCTCTCGCCATGTCCGCCCGGCTGGAAGCGCTGAACGAGGAGTGGCGCCGCGCGGCGGAAGCGCAGGGGCGGCCATGGCACCCCGTGCGCTGCGGCGTCGGGCTCGCCACCGGGCCGTGCTGCGTGGGCAATCTCGGCTCGGCGCAGCGTCTCGAATATTCCTGCCTTGGCGACGACGTGAACCTCGCCTCCCGCATCGAGGGTGCCACCAAGTCCATGCGGGTGGACATTCTGGTCTCGGAGGCGACGCACGAGGCGGCGGGCGACCTCGCCTTCCTCGAAGCCGACCTCCTCATGCTCAAGGGCAAATCCAAGGCGAGCCAGCTCTATCTCCTTGCCGGCGGCCCGGATTTCTCGCGGTCTGAGGCCTTCTCCCGACTGGAAGAGCGGCACGGCGCGCTGATGGCAGCGTACGGTGCCGGAAGCTTCGGAGAGGCGGCGGCCCTCGCCGAGGCGCTGGCGGCGAGCGCGCCGGCGCGACTAGCTCGCTTCTACGGCCTCTATGCCGAGAGGTGCCGGGGTGCGGCGAACCCCACGGACACCCACGCCGCCTCCGCCTGAAGAGCCCGGCCCACCGGCCTTGCCCCTTGCCAACACGCTATGGGGCCTGCAGAAAAGTCGTGATGAGCGGCGCGGATTCCCCCAAGGGTGGAACGATCCCGGCGACGCGGGAGACGCTCCCGCGCGACGTGCTCACCTATCTCTGGCGCGCCGAGCCGCTGTCCCATATCAAGCTGTTCGCCCTCGTCCTCCTGCTGCTGCCGTTCAACTATGCGTCGCTGGAACTGCCGCGGCTCATCGTCAACGGCGTCACCGACTCCATCGGCGGGACGGTGCCCAAGCTGTTCGACTTCGACCTCACCTGGCCGGACTTCCTCGGCGGTGGGGTGATCCTCGATCTCACCGGCTTCGAGGTCTCGGCCTTCGGGCTGCTCGCCGGGCTCGCGGCGCTGCTGTTCGCGCTGCAGCTCATCCAGCAGCACATCACCCGCCTGATCGAGATGGCGAAGGCCCGGCTCGGCGAGCGCATCCTCGTCGGGCTGCGCCGCCAGCTGTTCGACATCATCCAGCGCCTGCGCCCCGAGGCGCCGATGAAGAGCAAGGCGATGGAAGTGGGCAACATGCTGCGGTTCGAGGTGGGGCCGATCTCCCCCTTCGCCGGCATGGCCTTCGCCCAGCCCCTGAAGTCCGCCGGCCTCATCGGCTCGGCGACTTTGCTCATCTTCACCCAGAACGCGACCCTGGGCGGCTGCGCCATCGGCATCCTCGCCCTCAACTACGTGCTGCTCGGCATCCAGCGGCGCGACAACGCCACCAAGCTGCAAATCTACCAGCGCGAGGCGGTGGCGCTGGGCAAGAGGGTGATGGCGGGCATCGACCGGCTGCCGCTGGTCCATGGCTTCGCCACCAGCCCCTGGGAACGCGCGGCGGTGGACGGACGGCTGGCCGTGGTGTCCGAGGCGAGCCTCGACCTCAAGCGGCAGAACTTCACCGACCGGGTGCTGAACCTCCTGATGTCGGACGTGCCGACGCTGGTGTTCTATTTCGTCGGCGGCTGGCTGGCGCTGACCGGGGCCATCAATATCGGCCAGCTGGTGGCCGTGGTCGCGGCCTATGGCCAGATCCCCGAACCGCTGAAAGAGCTGATCGAGTGGGACGAAAAGCGCGTCGTCGCCCAGGTGCGCTACGACTTCGCCCGCTACTATCTCGAAACGCAGGAAGTCTGGCCCAAGGGCTCGCAGGACGACACGGGCTGGGAGGGGCTCCCCTTCGACGGCGGGTTGAAGATCGCCGACCTCGGCGTGGTGGACCCGGCCGGCAGCCTGCTCCTCGATGGGGTGAGTCTTGAGGTGCCGGCCGGCACCGCGGTGGCGCTCAAGGGGCCGGACGCCGGCGGCAAGCATGCGGTGGCGCGGGTCTGCGGCCGCGCCATTTCGCTCTACAGCGGATCGGTGCGCATCGGTGGGCACGACCTTTCGAGCGTGCCCGAATCCGTCATCGGCCGACACGTCGCCTATGCCGGCGGCGATCCCATCGTGCTCAACGCGTCCCTGCGCGACAACATGCTGTGTGCGCTGGAGCGCCGCCCCGGCCGGCCCGCCCCCGGCGCCACCGAGCCCGAGCCCGCCGGCCTCGACGATGCAGCCCAGCTCGACCGGGCGATCCTCGGCGCCTTGGGCCTTGCCGGGCTCGGCGATCTCGTGGTGCGGCTCGGCCTCGAACGCCGTCTCGATCCCGAGGCCAGCCCGGCGCTGGCGGAGCGCATCGTGACCGCCCGCGCCGCCGTCACCGATGCCATCTCCCGCCGCCAGCAGGAAACGGGGCGGGTGCTGATCGAGCCGTTCCGCTTCGCCGCCTTCAACCGCTTCATGACGCTGGCGGAGAACATCCTGTTCGCGGCGCCGCTGAACGACACACGCGGTGCCGCCTCGCTCCTCTCCGACCCCGGCCTGATGCCCGAGCTGGAACGGCTCGGCGTCGCCGACGATCTCACCGCCCTCGGCCTCAGCGCCCTGCGCACCCTCGCCGAGCTCGCCGGAGGGCAGGACGCCATCGCGGACATCGACACCAAGGGCCTGCTGCGCGCGGAGGAGATGACCGCCGCGCGCACCCTCCTCGCCCATGCCGGCACCGGCGTCGGGTTGGCAGCGGACGAGCGGGCCCTGCTGCTGCGCGTCGCCGGACGCTACTGCGAGCCGCGCCACCGCTTCGGCCTCATCGATGAGGACTGGCAGCAGCGAGCGCTCGGCACCCGCGCGCAGCTCGCCCACCTGAAGGAGGTGTCCGGCATACCCCTCGCCCGCTACCAGCCGGACAGCTACTGCCGGGCGCTGACCATGCGCGACAACCTGCTGTTCGGCCGCATCGCCGCCGACCGCGCTGGCGCCGCCGCCACGGTGGACGATCTGGTGCGCGAATGCCTGAAACAGGACGGCTTCATCGCCCAGGTGGAGCGCCTGAGCCTCGACGTGGCGCTGGGCGAGGGCGGCCTGCCCCTCTCGGCCGCCGAGCGGGGAAAGCTGACCCTCGCCCGATGCCTCGTGGCGGAGCCCGATCTGCTCATCATCGACGACGCTCTGGCCCCGCTGGCGCCGTCCGAGCAGAGCCGGCTGATCGAGACGGTGCTCGCCCGCCGCGAAGGGCGTACGACGCTGGTGGTGCTCGATTCCGCCGAGCCGCTCGAACTGTTCGCACAGGTCATCGTGCTCGCCCACGGGCAGGTGGAGCGCATCGAGGGGGCGGCGGAGCTGTCCGCCAACGGGACATGAGGGGACGATAAGGATCAGGTCATGAGCATTGAAGACGAGGCCCGCGTCCTCTCCCGCATCCCCATGTTCCGCGATCTGGAGCCGAGCCAGCTCAGGCTGCTCGCCTTCTCCGCGACGCGGCTCGACGTGGCGCCGGGGGACGTGCTGTTCCATCAGGGCGAGGCGCCCGACGCCGCCTATGTCATCCTCGACGGCACCGCCGTCATCGAGGTGACGGCCGGCGGCACCACCCATGAGATTACCCGCCTCACCAAGGATACCGTGGTGGGCGAGATGGGCGTGCTCACCGGCGAGGCGCGCAGCGCCACGGTGCGTGCCGGCGCGCCCATGAGCGTGCTGCGCATGGACTCGGACCTGTTCCTCGCGCTGCTGGACAAAACACCCTCCCTCGCCCGCTCCGTGCTGCGCGACCTCGCGCTGCGCCTTCAGGAGACGACGCGGGCGCTGGTGAAGGCGCGGGGCTGACCGCGCCCCGGCGGCGTCTCGCAAACCCCTGAGCCGGATCAATTTTTGACCGTCCCGCCGACGCTCTCATCCCTTGCGTACCGCAAGGTAAGACGCCACCATGGAACACCCAATCAGAAGGTCCATGGGGGGTACACATGAGAATGGTGAAAGCCGTGGTGGGTCTCGCGCTGGCCCTCAGCCTCGCCGCCTGCTTCGAGGGCAAGCCGGGCCCGGCCGGCCCCGCTGGAGCTGCGGGCGCGCAGGGGCCCGCCGGCGTTGCCGGTCCAGCCGGCCCGGCCGGGGCGCCTGGTCCGGCTGGCCCCGCAGGTCCGGCCGGTCCGCAGGGCGCGCAAGGTCCGATCGGCCCGACCGGTGCCGCCGGTGCCGCGGGCTCGGCCAACATCACGCTCCGCGCTTCGGCATGTCCCGAGGCCGGCTGCCTCGCCTCCTGCGAGACCGGCGAGAGCGTCATCGGCGGCTATTGCGTGAACGTGGACCGCGGCATGCAGCACATCGCCGTCTTCTCGGCCCGCGGCGACAAGACCGAGGTGGAATGCCTTCATCCGGTGAAGCAGGTGGTGGCGGTCTGCCTCAAGCCGTGAGAGCGGGACGCCGCCCTCTCAGCCACGGCGCCGGAGAATCTTGAGGCGCCCCAGCAGCTCGGCCACCGCTTCCTGCGGCAGGTGGCCGATCTCGCGGGCGAGCAGATTGGCCAGCTCGGTGGCCTGCGGCGACAGATCGGCGGTATCCACCACCACCCGCGGCTGCGACAGCTCGGCGAGGCGCTGGAGATCCTCCGCCTCGTCCCAGATCACGTTGAAATAGGCGATGATGCGCTGGGTGAGCGCCCAGGTGGGCTTGCCGCGCTTGCCCGTCTCCAAAGCGGACAGATAGGTGGGCGTCACGCCGATGGCCCGCGCCATCTCGGTGAGGGTCACGCCGCGTTGGGCGCGCAGGTCGCGCACCCGGCGTCCGAAGGGCGTCATGCCGGGGTCCTTGTGGTTCCACCCATTTTCGTGGTGCGGCGGCGGGCCGGAGGGCCGCGCCCCGCACATCAAACCGGATAGCCCCATCACGAGCGGCAAGTCCATGGGCAAGCTTGGGGGAAAGCCTGCCGGCAAACGAAAACGGCGGCGCAGGGCGCCGCCGTTCGTTCACACATCGATCCTGTGGGGATGTCAGGTCCAGCTGCTGTCGTCGCCGCCGCCGTCATCCCAGCCGGCTTCGTCACCGGCATCGTCATAGCCGGTGTCTTCGGGCCCGGCTTCCTCATAGCCCGCTTCTTGTTGGCTCGAGCCGTTCCAGAAATTGTCGGTGCCGGCGTTCTGCCCGCCCAAAGCCGCCTGGGCGTCCTGGCCGAGATTGCCGGTGCCGGGGGTTTCGGGCTTGCCGAGATCGGCCGCCGCCGCGTGAGCCACCGCACCGCCACCGCCGGTCATCATGTTCTTGATGCCGTCATAGAGCAGCGCGCCGCCGGCGACACCCGCCGCTGTGGCGAGCGCACCCTGCAGGAAGCCGCCGCCGCTGCGCTGCGGCTGGGGCGCGGCCTGCTGGGCCCACGGTCCGCCCTGTTGGCCGTAACCACCCTGCTGGGGGTAGCCCTGCTGCGGATACCCGCCCTGCTGGGCGTAACCCTGCTGTCCATAGCCCGCCTGCTGGCCGTAGCCGGACGGCAGGCCCATGGGCTGACCCGGTTGCTGCTGGGTCGCAGACTGGCCCCAGGGCTGGCCCGAAGAAGGCTGGCCCGAATAAGGCTGGCCCGAATACTGACCACCCTCCCGCGCGCCAGCGGATGGAACGGAGGAGCGCCCGCCACCGAACAGGCCGCCCAGGAAGCCGCCGGACGAGCCGGACGAACGCTGCTGCACTTCGGCCGCGCGGGCCTCGGCATCGGCGAGCTGGGCCTCCAGATCCTGCACGCGGCCATAGGCCTGCTGCAGGGCATGCTCCTGCACCAGAACGCTCTGGGCGAGGGCATAGGTGGCGTGGGGTGCCTCGGCGACGCGGCGCGCGATCAGCGCCTCGGCCTCCGCATCGCGCGGCTGGCTGGCAACACTGCGCATGCGATCGAACAGGCCGTCGATCAGGGCACGTTCCTCGGGGGTCATTTCCGCCTCCGGTGAGTGGATGGCTGGGATATGAGCAGACGAGCATGGCCGGGGAAGGGCTCCCCGCATGAAATTTTTGTAACGCCGCGGTAGCGGAGCAGGGTCACTCCGCCGCGTCTGCCGGGGTGCCGCTCTTGGCCACGTCGGCCCCGCCGCCGATGCCGAAGCGCTTCTCCACATAGGCCTCCACCATCTGGCGGAACTCTTCCTGGATGTTGGCGCCGCGCAGGGTCGCGACCTTCTTGCCGTCGATGAAGACGGGGGCGGAGGGCGTCTCGCCGGTGCCGGGCAGCGAGATGCCGATATCGGCATGCTTGGATTCGCCCGGCCCGTTCACGATGCAGCCCATGACCGCCACATTCAGCGTCTCGACGCCGGGATATTGCGCCTTCCAGACCGGCATCCGGGTGCGGATCATGTCCTGCACCGACTGGGCCAGCTCCTGGAAGACCGTGGAGGTGGTGCGGCCGCAGCCGGGGCAGGCGGCCACCAGCGGCACGAAGGTGCGCAGGCCCATGGTCTGCAGGATTTCCTGCGCCACCTGCACCTCACGGGTGCGGTCGCCATTGGGCTCGGGGGTCAGCGACACGCGGATGGTGTCGCCAATGCCCTGCTGGAGCACCACGCCCATGGCCGCCGTGGAGGCGACGATGCCCTTCGATCCCATGCCCGCCTCGGTGAGACCGAGATGGAGCGCATAGTCCGAGCGGCGCGCCAGCTCGGAATAAACCGCGATCAGGTCCTGCACAGCCGACACCTTGGCGGAGAGGATGATGCGGTTGCGGCCGAGGCCGATCTCTTCCGCCAGCGCCGCCGAGAGCAGCGCCGAACGCACCAGCGCCTCGCGCGTCACCGCCCGCGCTTCGGCGGGCCGGGGCAGGCGGGCATTCTCGTCCATCAGCCGGGTCAGCAATTCGCCGTCCAGCGACCCCCAGTTGGCGCCGATGCGCACCGGCTTGTCATGCCTGATGGCGGTTTCGACGATGGCGGCGAACTGCCGGTCCTTCTTGTCGCCGAAGCCCACATTGCCGGGATTGATGCGGTATTTGGCCAGAGCTTCCGCGCAGGCCGGATGATCGGCCAGGAGCTTGTGGCCGATATAATGGAAATCGCCCACGAGGGGCACGTCGATGCCCTGCGCCAGCAGCTTCTCATAGATGTGCGGCACGGCGGCCGCCGCCTCGTCGCGATCCACCGTGATGCGCACGATCTCGGAACCGGCGCGGGCGAGCGCCGCGACCTGACGCACGGTGCCGGCGATGTCGGCCGTATCGGTGTTGGTCATGGACTGGACCACCACCGGCGCGCCGCCGCCGACCATCACCCGGCCGACAGGAACGCCCACCGTGGCGTGCCGGCGGGCAGGCCCGGCCTCGAGCAGCTCGACGGGAACCACGGGCGCGGCGCTGGTGAGGGTTTCGGCGCTGGTCATGGGTCTGGTCCTCGAACGACGGGCGATCCGCAGGTGTACGGCGCCGGGGCAGGCGTGGACCGCATTACGGACGTCGATGCGGCCGGGTTTCGAGTAGGCCGGGGGCGGGAAAGAATCAACCGCCAGCGGTTTCCTTGGCCGCGCCCTTGGTCACGGGCGCAGGGGCAGCGGATGCCGCCTCGCGGCAATGGGCGCAGGTGCCTGCCACTTCCAGCACCCGCTGGCGCGGCTCAAACCCTGCGGCCCGCGCCGCCCAGGCGAGATCGCGGCCGATGGCATGGGAGCCCACCTCCCGCGTCAGGCCGCAGCGCTCGCAGATGAGGAAGACCACCACGTCGGTATCATCGTGGGTATGGGCGCAGACGAGGTAGGCGTTGCGGCTTTCGATCCGGTGGGCGAGCCCCTCCGCCACCAGGAAATCGAGCACGCGGTAAACGGACATGGGCGGAGCCGGATCACCCGCATCGGAGAGCTTCTGCACGATCTCGTAGGCACCGAGCGGAACGTGGCTCTCCGCCAGCGCCTTCATGACGTTGCGGCGCAGCGGCGTCATGCGCAGGCCCTTGCGCGCGCAGCATTCCTCCACGCGCGACATGGCGCCTGCCACGCATTGGCCGTGGTCGTGGTCCTTGGTATGGGCGTCGGTGCGGGTCACCCTGCAAATCTAGTGGATGTCACCCGGTTTCGCCACGGGTCCGGCGCGCGAAGGGAAGGGGAAGACCGGGCAGCCGCATTGCACCGCACCGGACGGCGTTGCAATCTGCCGCCGGCAGGCGCCCTCGGGGACGCCTGCGCGTGACGCCAGCGTCACACCGTTCCGCTACACCGTGCCGCCGGCTCCGCAGGGGCCGTGCCGCCTTTTCGGGGAATAGCCATGCTCAAGGGGAAGGTCGCCGTCGTCACCGGGTCCACCAGCGGAATCGGGCTCGCCTATGCCCGGGCCTTCGCCAAGGAAGGTGTGAACGTCGTCATCAACGGCCTCGGCGACGCCGCCGCCATCGAGAAGGAGCGGTCCGCCATCGAGAGCGAGTTCGGCGTGAAGGCGCTCTATTCGCCGGCCAACATGCTGAAGGCGGACGAGATCGCGGACATGGTGAAGCTCGCCGAGACCGAGCTCGGCGCCTGCGACATCCTCGTGAACAATGCCGGCATCCAGCACGTGGCGCCGATCGAGGAATTCCCGATCGACACCTGGAACACCATCATCGCCATCAACCTGTCGGCGGCCTTCTTCGCCATGCGCGCAGCCATTCCCGGCATGAAGGCGCGCAAATGGGGCCGCATCATCAACACCGCGTCGGCCCACGCGCTGGTCGCCTCGCCCTTCAAGTCGGCCTACGTCTCGGCCAAGCACGGCATCGCCGGCCTCACCAAGACCGCCGCACTCGAGACCGCGACCTTCGGCATCACCGTGAACGCCATCTGCCCCGGCTACGTCTGGACGCCCCTCGTGGAGAAGCAGATCCCGGACACCGCCAAGGCGCGCGGCATGACCGAGGAAGAGGTGAAGAAGAACGTGCTTCTCGCCGCCCAGCCCACCAAGGAGTTCGTGACGGTGGAGGAAGTGGCGGCGCTGGCCGTGTTCCTCGCCTCCGACAACGCCCGCTCGATCACCGGCTCCATGCAGCAGATCGACGGCGGCTGGGTGGCGGAGTGACGCCGGGGCTCCGGCCATGACGCGACGCGACGGCGTGAAGCCGATCAGCCTCGCGCTCCAGGGGGGAGGCGCCCACGGCGCCTTCACCTGGGGTGTGCTGGATCGTCTGCTGCAGGACGAGCGCATCGCCATCGCCGGCATCACCGGAACCAGCGCAGGCGCCATGAACGCGGTGGTGCTCGCCGCCGGCCTCGCCAAGGGCGACCCGGAGGAGGCGCGCCACGCCCTCGCGCAGTTCTGGAAGGACGTGTCCCGGGACGGGCGCATGTCGCCCATCCAGCGCTCGGCCTTCGACCGGCTCATGGGCAACTGGTCGCTGGCCAAGAACCCGGTCTATCTCGCCTTCGAGGTGGCCTCGCGTTTCCTGTCGCCGTACGACTTCAATCCGCTCAACATCAATCCGCTGCGCGAGATTCTCGAGGCCCATGTGGACTTCGAGGCCATCCGCCAGGCGCAGGTGAAGGTGTTCATCTCCGCCACCAACGTCCATACCGGCCGCGCCCGCATCTTCGGGCATGAGGAGATGACGGCGGACGCGGTGATGGCCTCCGCCTGCCTGCCCTTCCTGTTCCAGGCGGTGGAGATCGACGGCGTGCCCTATTGGGACGGCGGCTACATGGGCAACCCGCCGCTCTTCCCGCTTTACGAGATGGCGGACGCCGACGACATCCTGCTGGTCCAGATCAATCCGGTGGTGCGCGACACGACGCCCCGCACCGCCAGCGAAATCCAGAACCGCATCAACGAGATCACCTTCAACGCCTCGCTGCTCGCCCAGCTGCGCGCCATCGACAATGCGGCCAAGCTGATCGAGCAGGGGCTCATCAGCCGCTGGACACTCGGCGGCTCGCCCTTCCGACGGGTGCGGCTGCACCGCATCGGCGGCGAGCACCAGCTGGCGGCGCTCGACGCCACCTCCAAGCTCAATGCGGAATGGTCTTTCCTCCAGCACCTGCGCGACCTCGGCCGGGCGGCGGCGGAGAGCTTCCTGTCCGAGCATTTCGACGACCTCGGCCGCCGCTCGACGCTGGATCTCAGGCTGGAACTGGCGGATTGAGACAGGCCCGCCGGAGCGGGCCTGCCGAAGCCATCGTCAGCCGCGCGAGTCCTTCTTGGCCTGCGCCACCGCCACGAACTTGGTCACGCGGCCAGCCTCGCCGGAAGCGGAGCCGATGCGCTGCAGCCGCGTGCGCTCCTTGACCGTCATGCCGGTATTGGGGCGCGGCAGGTTCGCCGGGCGCTTGGCGCGCTTGGAATCGCGCTTCAACTCCAATGCCTTGTGCGCATTCTCCACCAGCTCGGCCCGGGCCGCCTGGGTGCGGCGGCGCGTCTGCTCGCGGCGGGCGCGGGTGAGCGCATCGGTGAGCACGGAGGCCTTCTGGCGGTTGCCGGAATCGGCCTTCTCGAACGTCACCTCGCCGCGTCCACCCTTGCCGCGCAGGGCCCGCCGCTGGTTGTTGGCGATGGTGAGGGCGCGGTCCCGGCGCTCGCGCAATTGGGCCACGAGGTCATTCACCTCGCCGTCGCCGAGCGCGGTCACCACAGGCTGGCGGGACTTCTCCACCAGCTCCAGTTCCGAATCCGTGAGAAGGCGGCGTTCCGTCTTGCGGGGATGGGCCATGGGGCGGATCTCCTTCTTGTTTTCCGACCCTTATGGCTACGCCGCCGATTATGTGGATTGTGAGACTGCCGCAGGATCGCCAGCCATGAACGAGACACCCGTCCTTGACCCCGCGGGGCCGCGTGGCGCCACGGATTGCGTGGTGATCGTCGCCGACATCACCCGCCTTGCCACTGACGCCATCGTGAACGCCGCCAACGCCTCCCTGCTCGGGGGCGGCGGCGTCGATGGCGCCATCCACCGGGCCGCCGGGCCGGAGCTCGTCGCCCATTGCCGGACGCTGGGCGGCTGTCCCACCGGCGAGGCGCGCCTCACCCCTGGCTTCCGGCTGCCGGCCCGCCATGTCATCCACACCGTCGGCCCCGTCTGGCGCGGCGGCGGCGCGGGCGAGGATGCGCTGCTCGTCTCCTGCTACAGGGAAAGCCTTCGGCTCGCCGACGAAGCCGGCCTCACCTCCATTGCCTTTCCCGCCATCTCCACGGGCATCTATGGATTTCCGCCCGAGCGCGCCGCCCCACTGGCGGTCGGCGCCGTCCTCGCCCATCTTGGAGGCCCCGGCAGCGTGACCCGCGTGGTTTTCTGCTGCTTCTCGCAAGGCTCCGCCGACCTTCATCATGACGCCCTCCGCGCCCACGGCATCGAAACCCGCCCCTGACACCGGGCGGGATCTCCCCCTCCTCCACCGCGACGGGCTGATGCTCATCATCGACAAGCCCTATGGTCTGCCGGTCCATGCCGGGCCGAAGGGCGGGGAGACGCTGGCCGATCATCTCGATGCTTTGCGCTTCGGCCTGCCCCGCGCGCCGGAGCTGGCGCACCGGCTGGACAAGGACACCTCCGGCTGCCTCGTGCTCGGCCGCCACGGCAAGGCGCTGGCGCAGCTTGGGAAACTCTTCGCCAGCGGCGCCGTGGGGAAGACCTATGTGGCCGTCACCCTTGGCGCCCCGGCGGCGGAGGCGGGGCGGATCGACCAGCCGCTGGCCAAGCGGTCGCCGCATCGCGGCTGGTGGATGCAGGCGGTGCCCAAGGGATCGCCGGGCGCACAGGAGGCGATCACCGATTTCCAGGTGCTGCACCGGACGGGCGACCTCGCGGTCATCGCGCTATCGCCGGTGACGGGGCGCACCCACCAGTTGCGCGCGCACCTCTCCCATCTCGGCACGCCCATCCTCGGCGATGCCATCTATGGCGGCGCCTCGCGCCTCCCGGGCGGACCGAAGCTGCATCTGCACTCCCGCCGCGTCGTCGTGCCCCTCAAGGCGGGCGCGCCGCCGGTGGATGTGAGCGCCCCTTTGCCGCCGCATATGTGCGAGACGCTTTCCCTCCTCGGCCTCGATCCGGTTGCCGTGGGCGCCGCCGCCGATCAGGTCGCCTTCGCCAAGCTCGGGACGCCTGAGAGCAAGGCCTGACCCATTTGTGAAGCGGGTTCCGCTAGGGCAATCTGGCCCGGAACTTGCTGCGTGTTAAGCTGGCTGACGAAGGGCAGGAAAGGGAGAGGGTGTGAGCGCATCTCGCGACGGAAAGCTCCCGCGCAGGCCCCAGGACCGCACGCCGGAAGAGACCGCGCGTGACCTGCTTGAGCGCGCCATCGGCCGCGCCCGCTACGCCGTGTTCTGGGAACGGGCGTGGCCCGCGTTCGCCCGCGTCGGCGTTCCGCTGGCCCTGTTCCTTGCCGTTTCCTTCGCCGGCGTGTGGGTGTCGGCACCGGTGTGGGCGCGGATCCTCGGCGTCGTGCTGTTCGCGCTCGCCATCCTGCTCGCCGCCCGCCCGCTGCTCGCCTTGCGCTGGCCGAGCCGGGAAGAGGCGGTGGCGCGCCTCGATGCTCGGAGCGCCCTCGCCCACCGTCCCGCCACCGCCATTTCCGACAGCCTCGCCACCCGCCCGGACGATCCGGTCGGCGCCGCCTTGTGGCGCGCGCACCTTGCCCGCGCCCTCGCGGCCGCCCGTTCGCTGAAGGCCGGCACGCCTTCACCGGGTCTCGCGCGGCTCGATCCGCGCGCCGTTCGTGCGCTGGCGGTGCTGGCGCTGGCGGCCACCATCTTCATGGCGCCCGGGCAACATCTCTCCCGCATCGGCGCGGCCTTCGACTGGAAGACCATCGTCCCGCCCCCGCCCTACCGGCTCGATGCCTGGATCGATCCCCCCGCTTATACCGGCCGGCCGCCCGTGGTGCTGCCGGGCCTGCGCTCGGACGATCCCACCTCCCTCAACGCCGCCGCTTTGCAGGTTCCGGTGGGCAGCACGTTGGTGGTGCGCGGCTCCGGCATCGACACCGCCGCCATCAAGCTCGACGGCGGCATCGCCGAGGCGAAGCCGGAGGCCGATGCGCCGACGACGACCGGCGAAAAGCGCTACGTGATCCGCGAGGATTCCGACGTCACCTTCCTCGGCCCCGACCAGCGCCGCCTTGCATGGCATTTCAAGGTGCTGGCGGACCAGAAGCCCACCATCAGCTTCGCCAAGGATCCGCAGACCGGCCAGCGCAACGCGCTGGTGCTGTCCTACCGGATGGAGGACGATTACGGGGTGAAGGAAGCCGATGCGCTGTTCACGCCCCTGCCGCCCGAGCAGCCGCTCTTCCCTCGCCCCGGCGCATCGCCGCGCAAGATGGCGCAGCCGCTGATCCCGCCGCCCGACTTCAAGCTGACCCTGCCCGCCGGCGGGCGCACCGGCGCGGCGCAGACCACCAAGGATCTCGTCGCCCATCCGTGGGCCGGCGCCCGCGTGGAGGTCCAGCTCAAGGCCCGCGACGAGGCGGGCAACGAGGGCGTCAGCGACACCAAGGTGGTGCGGCTGCCCGCGCGCGCCTTCTCGAAGCCTCTCGCCAAGGCGCTCATCGACGAGCGCCGCCGCCTCACCTTCGACGCCAGCAACCGCCGCCGGCTGGTCACGGTGCTGGAAGGCCTCACCATCGCCCCCGCCCAGTTCGCCCCGAGCGCGAGCGAATATCTCGGCCTGCGCACCGCGCTGGCGCGCGCCAAGAATGCCCGCAACGACGACGATCTCAGGGCGCTGGTGGATTATCTCTGGGAAGTGGCGGTGCTGATCGAAGACGGCACCCTCTCCGATGCCGAGCGCGAGCTGCGGGCCGCCCAGGAAGCGCTGCGCGAGGCGCTGGAGCGGGGCGCCAGCGACGAGGAGATCAAGCGCCTCACGCAGGATTTGCGCGCGGCCATGGAAAAGATGATGCGCCAGCTGGCGGAGCAAGCGCGCCGCGACAGCGGCACCGACGCCCGCCCGCTCGATCCCAACACCCGCATCGTCCGTCCGCAGGACCTGCAGAAGATGCTGGACCGCATCGAGAATCTCGCCCGCTCCGGCAACAAGGACGCGGCCCGCGAGCTGCTCGACCAGCTCCAGGCCATGATGGAGAACATGCGCCCCGGCAGCCGTCAGGCCGGCCGCCAGCAACAGGGCCAGCAGCAGCAGAGCGAAATCGGCAAGATGATCCAGGAGCAGCAACGCCTGCGCGACCGCACCTGGCGCCAGAACCGGGAAGGCCAGCAGGGCCAACAGGGTCAGCAAGGGCAACGCGGCCAGCAGGGGCAGCAGGGCCAGGGTCAGCAAGGCCAGCAGGGTCAGGGACAGCAGCCCGGCGAGAACGGCTTCTCGGACTTGCAGCAAGGCCAGCAGGAGCTGCGCAAGCGCCTCGGCCGCATGCTCGACCAGATGCGCCGCATGCAGGAAGGCCAGCAGGGACAGGGCCAAGGTCAACAGGGCCAGAACGGCGAAGGCGGGGAAGGCGACGCCATGGGCCGGGCCGGCGAGGCCATGGGCCGGGCGGAGCAGGCCATGCGCGAGGCGGAGGAAGCCCTCGGCCGCGGCGAGGGCCAGGGCGCGCTCGACGCCGAGGGCCGCGCCCTCCAGTCGCTCCGGCAGGGTGCCCAGGCCATGGCCGAGGCGCAGCGCGGCCAGCAGGAGGGGCAGGGCCCCGGTGGCCCGGGCGAGGAAAGCGCCCAGCGCACCGATCCCCTCGGCCGCCCCCTGCGCAGCCAGGACTATGGCGACGATTTCACCGTGAAGGTGCCGGACGAGGTGGACGCCCAGCGCGCCCGTCGCGTGCTGGAAGAGCTGCGGCGCCGGCTGGAGCAGCCGGAGCGTCCGCAGATCGAGCTCGATTATTTGGAGCGCCTGCTGCGCGGGCTGAACTGAGGCAGGGTCGGAGGCGTCAGCCCTCGACCGGTTCAACCTTCAGTGTCGCGCCATCGGCACCGGTGACGCGCACGTCGCGGCCGGCGGCGACATCCGGGCCTTCCACGCGCCACACCGTGTCGTCGATGCGCACCCGCCCGACCCCGCCGAGGATCGGCGCATCGAGCGTGAAGACCCGGCCCACGAAGCCTTCCGGGCGGCGGTTCAGGAACGGCCGGTCGGAGGCCTTGCCCGGGGCCGGGGTAACGCGGCGGCCAACCAGCACCGCCACCACCGCCAGCGCCGCGAACACCAGCACTTCCACCTGCCACGCGAGCGCCACCGTGTAGGCGATGGCGCCGGTGACCAACGCCGCGAGCCCGAGCCACAGAAGGAAGGCCCCCGGCGCCGCGATCTCCGCCACCAGCAACACACCGCCGAGGACGAACCACGCCCAGGGACCGAGATGGGAGAGAAGGGGCATGGGCTCAGCCCTCTCGCGGCTGCATGGTCGCGGGGCCGGTGGGACGCCGGCCGGGTGAACGGGGCGCGGGCGCGCCCTCCGTCCCGAACGCGCCCTTGGCGATCTCGCCGATGCCGGCCAGGGACGAGAGCAGCGCCGTGCCCTCATAGGGCATCAGCACCACCTTCTGGTTCGGCGCAGCACCCATAGTCTCGAACGCCTTCACGTACTTCTCGGCGATGTAATAGTTGAGCGCCGCCGGATCGCCGTTCGCCACCGCGACGGACAGCATCTCGGTGGCCTTGGCGTCCGCCTGAGCGAGCCGCTCGCGCGCCTCGGCGTCGCGGAAGGCGGCCTCGCGGCGGCCTTCGGCCTGCAGGATCTGGCCCTGCTTCTGGCCCTCCGCCTTGAGGATTTCCGACTGGCGCAGGCCCTCGGCCTCGAGGATCACGGCGCGCTTCTCGCGTTCGGCCTTCATCTGGCGGCCCATGGCGTTCACGAGGTCGGCGGGCGGCACGATGTCCTTGATCTCGATGCGCGTCATCTTGATGCCCCAGGGCGAGCAGGCCGCATCCACCACCGTCAGCAGGCGCACGTTGATCTCGTCGCGGTGGGACAAGAGCTGGTCGAGGTCCATGGAGCCCATGACGGTGCGGATGTTGGTCATGGTCAGCGCGAGGATGGCCGCGTCGAGCCGAGCGACCTCGTAGCTGGCGCGGGCGGCGTCGAAGACCTGGAAGAACACCACGCCGTCCACCGTCACGGTGGCATTATCCTTGGTGATGACCTCCTGGCTCGGAACGTCGATCACCTGCTCCATCACGTTCACGCGGTTGCCGATGCGGTCGATGAACGGGACGATGAGGTTGAGGCCGGGCATCAGCGTCTTGGTGTACCGGCGGAAGCGCTCCACCGTGTACTGGTAGCCCTGCGGCACCGTCTTCACGCCGGAGAAGACCACCGCCACGGCCAGCACCAGCAGCACCAGCACGAACAGGTTGGGACCGATCTCGATCATGGGACGCCCCTCAGCCGGCCCCCTGCGGCCGGTGGCGCATATGGCCACGGGGAAGGGGGCGGCGGCAAGGCGACGGCAGCAAGCAGACGGAACGGAAGGGGAAGACCGGGCCCGATCCGATTCGCGCGCGATTCGTTCGCGCGATGTTCCGGTTTGCCCCGGGTCGACGTCCCGTTTCGGGACAGCTCCGCCCATGCCGTTTCGTTGACGGCCCATGTCAGCCCATGATAACCCATAAGCACCCATGAACAGGATGGACGGCTTCTGCCGTCACGCGGGCCGCCTTGAACGGCGCCCGTTGCAACACGAGGGCACCCGGGCGCCATGGACCGCTTCGTGTCCACCTACACGATGCGCCTCGACGCCAAGGGCCGGGTCTCCATCCCCGCGCCCTACCGCATGGTGCTGACCAAGGACGGCGCGGACGGCCTCTATTGCCATCCGAGCCTTGCGGAACCGGCGCTGGATGCCGGCGGCAACCGTCTGGTCGGCGAGATCGACACGCTGATCGACAGCTACCCGCCCTATTCCGAGGCGCGCGAGGAGCTGGCCGCCGCCCTCTACGGCACCAGCGAGACGCTGCGCATCGATCCGGAGGGCCGGGTGGTGCTGACGGAGACGTTGAAGGCCCATGCGGCGATCACCGACCAGGTGGCGTTCGTCGGGCTAGGACACAAGTTCCGGATCTGGGAACCGGAGCGGCTGAAGGCACATCTCGCGGAGGCCACCCGACGGGTGCGCGAGTTGCGCCAGGCCATCGGCTCCCGAGCGGAGAACACGCGGAGCGAACGGACATGACGACGGGCCACGGGGTCGGCCCCGCCGACGCCGCTGGCGGACCGGCCCGTCATCTGCCGGTGATGCTTCGCGAGGTTCTCGCGCACCTCGCGCCGAAGGACGCCGGCCATTATGTGGACGGCACCTTCGGCGCGGGAGGTTACACCTCCGCCATCCTCGGCGCGGCGGACTGCCGGGTGCTCGCCATCGACCGCGACCCCACGGCCATCGCCGCCGGACAGACGCTGGTCGAAGCCAGCGGCCAGCGCCTCCTCCTCGTCCATGACCGCTTCTCCCGGCTCGACGAGATCGCGGCCGAGCAGGATTTCATGCCCCTCGACGGGGTGGTGCTCGACATCGGCGTCTCCTCCATGCAGCTGGACGAGGCGGATCGCGGCTTCTCCTTCCGCCGCGACGGGCCGCTCGACATGCGCATGGGCGGCGACGGGCTCTCCGCGGCCGACCTCTGCGCCACGCTGGACGACGTCCGCCTCGCCCACATCATCTGGACCTTCGGCGAGGAGCGGCATTCGCGCGCCATCGCCAAGGCCATCGTGAAGGCGCGGGAAGAAGCGCCCATCACCCGCACGGCGCAGCTGGCCGAGATCGTGTCGCGCGTGGTGTGGGCGAAGCCCGGCGAGATGCATCCCGCCACCCGCACCTTCCAGGCACTGCGCATCGCCGTGAACGAGGAATTGTCGGAGCTGGTGGAGGCGCTTGCCGCCGCCGAACGGGCGCTCCGGCCGGGGGGACGCCTCGTGGTCGTCACCTTCCATTCCCTCGAGGACAGGATCGTTAAGACTTTTCTGTCACACCGGGCTAAGGCACCGTCCGCCTCGCGCCACCAGCCGCAAGCGGAAGGGCCGGAGCCCTCCTTCCGCCTCGTGGCGAAAGGAGCCGTAGAGCCCGGTCCCGACGAAGTGGCAGGCAACCCGCGCTCAAGGTCCGCGAAACTTCGCGCGGCCGAGCGCACGGACGCCCCGGCGCATCCGGGCGGTGACTTGATGGGGCTGCTTCCGCCCCCATCACCGCAACGCCACGGGCGGAGACGCTAGTCGAGATGTTTCGGGTCGCCAATGCCGTGATGATCGTCGCGCTTCTGGTGACCGCCGCGGTGGTCTACCAGCTCAAGGTCTCGTCCACCGCCGAGGCCGAGCGGCTCGCCACCCTGCGCACCCAGATTCGCAAGGAGCGCGATTCCATCGCGCTGATGCGCGCGGAATGGGCGCGCCGCACCTCGCCCATCTACATCCAGGGCCTCGCCGAGCGGCATCTCGACATGAAGCGGCTCGATGTCGATTCGATTTCCAGCCTCGACGACCTGCCCGCCAAGCCCGCCTCCGGCGGCGATGGCATCGGCGGCATGATCGAGGCGCTGGTGGACGCCCCCCTCGTCACCTCCTCGGCCGGCTCCAAGCCGTCGGCCTCGACCACCGCACCCACCAGCTCGGGCGGCGCCACCGTGCCGGCGACCTCGGCGCTGCGCCCGGCCAATGCGCCGGTGTCGAAGCCGGCCGCGAGCGCGTCCGCCGCGCCCCGTCCCCCGGCGGCACGCCCCCTGCCCCCCATGCAGCCGGCACCGGCCGCTGCCGCACCGGCGCCCGCCCCGCCCCCGGAGCCCACCAATCCCCTCGAAAAGCTCTCCGGATTCCTGGCCGGTTTCCGCTGACGAGGTCCGAAATGGCTGATCTGTCTTCCATCTCCGCCCGCCTCGCCCGCTTGTGGGCCGGCATCGTCGCCACCGTCGGCCCCGTGCTCCGGGATGCCGACGCCGCCTGCGCAGTGCTGCTCGATCGTCTTGGTGCCGGCAGCAAGGCCGCTGGCCGTGCCACCGCCCGCGGCTCCGCGCGGGCTGCCCTCGCAAGCTGGAACGTGCTGTGGCCGTTCACGGTGCGGCTCGGATATCTCGCCTGGCGCGGCGTCCGCCACGTGGTGCGCGGCCTGTTCGGCCTCGACCGTGGAGATCCCGATACCGTGGCGCGGGGCCGCATCCGGCTGGTGATGCTCGCCTTCTGCTGCCTGTTCGTCGCCATCGCGGTGCAGCTCTCCCACCTCGCCATGACCGCGGACGGCGGCGGCGGGCGCGGGCGCGGCTCGGATGCCGTGGCCTCCGCGCGGCCGGACATCATCGACCGCAACGGCGACATCGTCGCCATCGACGTGAAGTCGCCATCCCTGTTCGCCGAGCCGCGCCGCCTCATCGATCCCGACGAGGCGCTGGAAGGCCTGCTCAAGGTGCTGCCCGATCTCGATGTCGAGGAAGCCCGCAAGCGCCTGAATTCCGGCAAGGGCTTCGCCTGGCTGAAGCGCGAGATCACGCCGGCGCAGATGCGCGCCATCCACCGCCTCGGCTTTCCCGGCATCGGCTTCCTGAAGGAAAACCGCCGCATCTATCCCGACGGCCCGATCATCTCCCACGTGATGGGCGGGGTGAACGTGGACAATCAGGGCATTTCCGGCATCGAGAAGTGGATCGACAGCCGCGGCCTCGCCGAACTCCACCTCGCGGGCTTCGCCACCGACCGGCAGCAGGAGCCGGTGCAGCTCTCCATGGACGTGCGCGTGCAGCACGCCGTGCGCGACGAACTGGTGAAGGCGAAGAACAAGTTCCAGGCCCTGCACGCCATGGCCGTCGTGACCGAGGTGAACACCGGCGAGATCATCTCGCTGGTGTCGATCCCCGACTTCGACCCCAACACATCCGGCAACCCCAAGGACGACGCCTATCTCAACCGGCTCACCACCGGCGTCTACGAGATGGGCTCCACCTTCAAGGCGCTGTCCTTCGCCATGGCGCTCGATTCGGGCAAGATCGGCCTGAACTCGACCTTCGATGCCCGCGGCGCGCTGCATTTCGGCAAGTTCGCCATCCACGACTACCACGCCGAGAATCGTGTCCTCACCGTGCCGGAGATCTTCCTCGTCTCGTCCAACGTGGGCACGGCGAAGATGGTGCTCTCCCTCGGGGTGGAGGCGCACAAGGCGTTCCTGAAGAAGATGGGCCAGCTCGACCGGCTCAAGACAGAGCTTCCGGAAAGCTCCGAGCCCATCGTGCCGAAGCGCTGGGGCGAACTGAACTCGGCCACCATCGCCTTCGGCCACGGCCTCTCCGTCGCCCCGCTGCAGGCGGTGATGGCGGTGAATTCCATGGTCAATGGCGGCTTCCTCATCCCGCCGACCTTCATCAAGCGGACGCCGGAAGAAGCGCAGAAGGTCGCGGTGCGCGTGCTGAAGCCCGAGACCTCGGACAAGATGCGCTACATCATGCGCCTCAACGCCGAGAAGGGCACCGCCACCAAGGCCGAAGTGCCCGGCTTCCTGGTTGGCGGCAAGACGGGCACCGCCGAGAAGGTGGTGAACGGGCGCTACGCCAAGAACAAGCTGCTCACCTCGTTCACCGCCGTCTTCCCGATGGACAAGCCGCGCTACCTCGTCCTCGTGATGTTCGACGAACCGAAGGCGACCTCCGAGACGTACGGCTTCGCCACCTCGGGCTGGAACGCTGCGCCCACCGCCGGCAAGATCGTTGAGCGCATCGCCCCCATGCTCAACATCGCGCCGCGCCAGAACCTGCCAAATGCGGAGCAGCTGCTGCGCATGCCGCTCAAGGTCGCCGACCGCAATTGATGTCACCGCTGCGGGAGCACGTTACCGCCACCGCAGCGACAGCCCGCGCGGGGTGACAACCGGGGCGGGCGAATGCCAAAAAGGGGTCCGATGACCACACATTCCCTCGGACAGCTCCTCGACGGCCACGCCCGCATCCTGACGCCCGACGGCGCCGAGGAGCCGATCACCGGCCTGTCCTCCGACAGCCGCCGCATCACGCCCGGCGACCTGTTCGTCGCCATTCCCGGCACCCATGCGGACGGCACGCGCTTCATCGCCGACGCCATCGCGCGCGGCGCCGCCGCCGTCCTGATGGAGCCGACCGCCCCGGCCCCCATCCTGCCGCCGCAGGTCGCCCTCGCCTTCACGCTGGACGCCCGGCGCTCCCTCTCGCTCGCCGCCGCGCGCGTCTATCCGCGCCAGCCGCAGACCATCGCCGCCATAACGGGGACCGCAGGCAAGACCTCCGTCGCCTTCTTCCTGCGGCAGATCTGGGAGCGGCTCGGCCATCGCGCGGCGTATCTCGGCACCATCGGGCTGGTGAAGCCGGACGGCGCCACCTATGCCAGCCTCACCACGCCCGACCCGGTGGAACTGCACGCCACCCTCGATGCGCTCGCGGGAGAGGGCGTCACCCACATGGCGCTCGAGGCCTCCTCCCACGGCCTCGACCAGAAGCGGCTCGACGGCGTGCGCCTCTCCGCCGGCGGCTTCACCAATCTCGGCCGCGACCATCTCGACTATCACCCGACGATGGACGCCTACTTCCGCGCCAAGCTTCGCCTCTTCACCGAGGTGATGCCGCTGGACGCCGCCGCCGTGACCGTTACCTCCGCCCCCTTCGCCGCGACCGCGCTGGCCTGGGCGCACACGCGCGGCCTCAGGCTCCTGCCCATCGGCGAGGGACGGGCGGATGGCATCGACGTCGCCGCCGCGACGGGTTCACCAGCGGGGCAGAAGGTGATGTTCGCGGACGGGACCAGCGCGGTGGTGCCGCTGGTCGGGCGCTTCCAGCTGGACAATGCCCTGCTGGCCGCCGGCCTTGCCATCGCCTGCGGTGCCGACCGCGCCGAGGCATTCGCCGCCCTCGCCCACCTCAAGGGTGTTCCGGGCCGGCTGGAGCGCATCGGCGACGACCCGCGCCGGCCGGTGTTCGTGGACTACGCCCACAAGCCCGAGGCTTTGGCCACCGTCCTCGATACCCTGCGCGCGGCCATCCCCGGCCGGCTCGTGGTGGTGGTCGGCTGTGGCGGCGACCGCGACCGGGGCAAGCGGCCCATCATGGGTGCCATCGCCGCGATGAAGGCGGACACGGTGATCGTCACCGACGACAACCCGCGCAGCGAGGATCCGGCGGCGATTCGCGCAGAGGTACTGGAAGGTGCGCGCGGCGCCGGCATCGGCAATGTGCGCGAGATCGGCGACCGCGCGGAAGCCATCCGCGCCGGGGTCGGCCTCATCGAAAGCGGGGATGCGCTGCTCGTTGCCGGCAAGGGTCACGAAACCGGCCAAATCATCGGCGACCGGACATATCCATTCTCGGATGCGGCGGAAGTCCTCGCCGCCCTCAAGGAGGTGGCGGCATGAATTCGGGCACGGGTATGGGCGAAACGGAAGGCCGGGTTCTCCACACCGTCGCGGAAATGGCGGCGGCCATGGGGGCGGAGGTCCGCGGCACGCCGCGCGATGCCACCGGCATCTCCATCGACAGCCGCTCGCTCGCGCCCGGCGACACCTTCTTCGCCATCGCCGGCGAGAACAGCGACGGCCACGCTTATGTAAGCAAGGCGCTGGAGGCCGGCGCCTCGGCGTGCGTGGTGGCGCGCGAAAAGCTGGACCAATTCCCCACCGACGCCCCCCTCCTGGTGGTGGACGACGTGCTCGCCGCCCTGACCGACCTTGCGCGCGCCAGCCGTGCGCGCTCCCTGGCCGGCATCGTCGCGGTGACAGGATCGGTGGGCAAGACCACCACCAAGGAGGCGCTGCGCATCGCGCTTGGCGCCGATGGCGAGACCCACGCCTCGGCCGCCTCCTACAACAATCACTGGGGCGTGCCCCTCTCCCTCGCCCGGCTGCCGCGCGAGGCGCGTTACGGCGTGTTCGAGATCGGGATGAACCATCCCGGCGAAATCACGCCCCTGGTGAAGCTGGTGCGCCCGCAGGTCGCCATCATCACCACCGTGGAGCCGGTTCACATCGCCCAGTTCTCCGGGATCGAGGAGATCGCCGACGCCAAGGCGGAGATCTTCCAGGGGCTGGAGCCGGGCGGCGCCGTGGTGCTGAACCTCGACAATCCCCTCTTCCCCCGGCTCAAGGCCGCCGCCGAGGCGCTGGGCATCGACCGCATCATCACCTTCGGCGAGACCGCCGGGGCCGACGTGCGGCTGAAGGAGGCGGCGCTGCAATCCTACTGCTCGGTGGGGGTGGCGGACGTGATGGGCACGCCGGTGACCTTCAAGGTGGGCATGCCCGGCCGCCACATCGTGCAGAACATGCTGGCGGTGCTCGCCGCGGCGAAGCTCGTCGGCGCCGATCTCGCGCTGGTCGGCCTCGCCCTCTCCCGCATGAAGGCGCCTCCCGGCCGCGGCGTCGCCCTGCGCCTGCAAGTGAAGGGCGGACAGGCGACGCTGCTGGACGAGAGCTACAACGCCAATCCCGCCTCCATGCGCGCCGCCCTCGACGTCCTCAGCCGCACCCCGGTGGGTCCGCGCGGCCGCCGCATCGCGGTGCTCGGCGACATGCTGGAGCTCGGCCCCGACGGCGAGGCCCATCACGCCGAGCTGGCCGAGGCGATCCGCACGGCCAAGATCGATCAGGTCTTCTGCTGCGGGCCGCAGATGCACGCGCTCTGGCAGGCCCTGCCTTCCGAGCGGCGGGGCGGTTATGCGATCCACGCCTCCCACCTCGAGCCCATGGTGGCGTCCGCCATCCGGGGCGGTGACACGTTGATGGTCAAGGGTTCCAACGGCAGCCGCATGGGACCGCTGGTCAAGAGCCTCGCCGAGCGCTTCCGCGCCGCCGAGGATGCGCTGCTCGAAGGATAGAATTCAGATGCTCCAGTGGCTTACCGAACTCCACCAGTCCTTCACAGCCTTTAACGTCTTCCGCTACATCACCTTCCGCACCGGCGGCGCCGTGATCACGGCGCTGCTGTTCGTGTTCCTGTTCGGCCCGGCCATGATCTCCATGCTGCGGCTGAAGCAGGGCAAGGGCCAGCCCATCCGCACCGACGGGCCGCAATCGCACCTGCTCACCAAGAAGGGCACGCCCACCATGGGCGGGCTGATGATCCTCGCCGGCATCACAGTGGCGACGCTGCTATGGGCGAATCTCTTCAACTTCTACGTCTGGGTGGTGCTGCTGGTGATGCTCGGCTTCGGCATGATCGGCTTTTATGACGATTATCTCAAAGTCACCAAGCAGACCCACAATGGCCTGTCCGGCAAGGCGCGCCTCGCCATCGAGGCGGTGATCTCCGGCGTCGCCGTGGTGGTCATCATGACCATGGGCAAGTCGGGCCTCTCCACCTCCGTGGCTTTCCCCTTCTTCAAGGATCTGCTGCTCAATCTCGGCGTCTTCTTCGCCATCTTCGGCATGTTCGTCATCGTCGCGGCCGGCAATGCGGTGAACCTCACCGATGGTCTCGACGGCCTCGCCATCGTGCCGGTGATGATCGCGGCCGGCACCTTCGGCCTCATCGCCTATCTCTCCGGCAACGTGCGCTTCGCCGATTACCTGCAGATCCACTACGTCGCCGGCGTCGGCGAGCTGGCGGTGGTCTGCGGCGCGGTGATGGGGGCCGGCCTCGGCTTCCTCTGGTTCAACGCCCCGCCCGCCCAGGTCTTCATGGGCGACACCGGCTCGCTGGCGCTGGGCGGCCTGCTCGGCACGGTCGCGGTGGCCACCAAGCACGAGATCGTGCTCGCGGTAGTCGGCGGCCTGTTCGTTCTGGAGGCGGTCTCGGTGATCGTGCAGGTGGCCTCGTTCAAGCTCACCGGCAAGCGGGTGTTCAAGATGGCGCCCATCCACCACCATTTCGAGCAGCTCGGCTGGACCGAGCCGCAGGTGGTGATCCGCTTCTGGATCGTCGCGGTCGTGCTGGCGCTGGCGGGCCTCGCGACGCTCAAGCTGCGGTGAGGGCTTCCATCTCACACTAAAAGAAGGCCCGCTGGAGCGATCCGCGGGCCTTTTTCACGACATGACGCCGAAAGACGTCACCGCCCGCACGTATTGATGCCCAGCAGCGGATAGGCCGGGCAGAAGCGGAAGGCGGCGGTGAGCAGCATCACCACGCCCACGGCGCCGATCAGCCAGGCCCAGTTGCCGAGTCCGCCCAGCGCCGGCACGGAGGGCGCCACGAACGGCACCAGGATCAGCACGACCCCGGCGACGAAGCGCAGCACGCGATCAAATCCACCCACGTTCGCAACCATCTCGTTCTCCCAATTCCAGCCTGCAAGTGCAGCGGAGACATCGGCGGGGCAAATCCGGCGCGGCAGGCCCCGGCGCCCCCGTCCCCTACATTCAATAATATGAATGTCGGATCAGGCAAGCAGGGGATTTCCCTTAAGGCGACCTCATCGGGAAATCTGCCTGCGAAAGGGGTTCGCACTTTTTCGCATCATGCTCTAGACGGAAACCCGGACTGCATTGCCGCAACGGACGATTTTACCGCCATGATCCCCGTCACCGTCTTCAAGGATGCAACCGTCGCCCTTTTCGGGCTGGGTGGCTCGGGCCTTGCCACCGCAGAGGCGCTCAAGGCCGGCGGCGCCACCGTCGTCGCCTATGACGATTCAGAGGCCTCGCGCCGCAAGGCCGGAGAGGCCGGCATCCTCGTCCAGGATCTCCACGACATCGACTGGACCATCGTCCAGGCACTCGTGCTCGCCCCGGGCGTGCCGCTGACCCACCCCGAGCCGCACTGGTCGGTGAAGCTGGCGCAGGCGGCGGGCGTCGAGATCATCGGCG
Source organism: Xanthobacter sp. SG618 (assembly GCF_012932745.1). Lineage (NCBI taxonomy): Bacteria > Pseudomonadati > Pseudomonadota > Alphaproteobacteria > Hyphomicrobiales > Xanthobacteraceae > Xanthobacter > Xanthobacter sp. SG618. The sequence continues at coordinate 292,317 of NZ_JABBHL010000005.1, forward strand.
ACATCGAGCTGTTTTGCCGCGAGCGGCAGGCGATTGCGCGCCGCTCGCCGTTCGTCGCCATCACCGGCACCAACGGCAAGTCCACCACCACGGCGCTCATCACCCACATCCTGCGCGTCGCCGGCCGCGACGTGCAGATGGGCGGCAATATCGGCACCGCCATCCTCTCCCTCGCCCCGCCGAAGCCCGGCCGGGTGCATGTGGTGGAGTGCTCCTCCTACCAGATCGACCTTGCCCCCGGCCTCGACCCCTCCGTGGGCGTGATGCTCAACATCACCCCGGACCATCTCGACCGACACGGCACCATCGAGAACTACGCCGCGGTGAAGGAACGCCTCGTCACCGGCGTCGAGCAGACCGGCACCGCCGTGGTCGGCGTGGACGACGATTTCTCCGCCGCCATGGCCGACCGGGCGGAGCGCGCCGGCAAGCATGTGGTGCGCATCTCGGTCAGGCGTCCCCTGCCCGACGGCATCTGGCGCGAAGGCGAGACGCTCGTGGTGTCCGAAGGCGGCGCCGAGGTGTTCCGCCTGCCGCTGGGCGGCATCGGCTCGCTGCGCGGGGCGCACAATGCGCAGAATGCCGCCGCCGCCTATGCCGCGTGCCGCGCGCTCGGCGTCGCGCCGGAGGTCATCGCGGTGGCCATGAAGCGCTTCCCCGGCCTTGCCCACCGCATGGAAGAGGTGGGCAACAAGGGCAAGGTGCTGTTCGTCAACGATTCCAAGGCGACCAATGCGGATGCCGCCGAGCGGGCGCTGACGAGCTTCACCGACATCTTCTGGATTGCCGGCGGCAAGCCCAAGGCCGGCGGCATCGCGCCACTCGCCCCCTTCTTCGACCATATCGCCAAGGCCTATCTCATCGGCGAGGCGGCGCAGGAATTCGCCGCGATGCTGGCGGACAAGGTGCCGCACGAGATCGTCGGCACCCTCGACAAGGCGGTGGAAGCCGCCGCACGGGACGCCGAAGCCGCCGGGCGCGCGGATGCGGTGGTGCTGCTCTCGCCGGCCTGCGCCAGCTTCGACCAGTATCCCAATTTCGAGGTGCGCGGCGACGCCTTCCGCACGCTGGTGCAGGCGCTGCCGGGCATCGAGGCCCGCACCCGGTCCACCACGCCGGTCGCCCAGAAGGAGCCGCCCAAGGGCAGTGGCCATCCGCACGGCACCCCCCATGGCAACCCCCACGGCGGCGGACACCCCCATGGCATGGGCGGACATCCCGGCGGTCACCCCGGGGGCCATCCCGGCAAGGGGCATCCCTGACCCCCGCCCCGGCTTCGTCCGCCGCCCCGAAATCCGCCCGGAACCGGCGGCCGGCCTTGTGATTCAAGGTCTTCCGTGGCATTTGTGCGCCGCACAATGGAGAGATCGATGGCCGAGACCGGCACCCGTACGCCCCTGCACGCCCCGCCGCTGGTGGAAGGCCTCTCCGCATTCGCGGGGGACTACGACCTGATCCTCTGCGACGTCTGGGGCGTGCTGCACAACGGCGTCGCCGCCTTTCCCGCCGCCTGCGAGGCGCTGACGAAGGTGCGGGCGGGCGGCGCCACGGTGGTGCTGGTCTCCAACGCGCCGCGTCCCAACCGCTTCATCATGGGCATGCTGGACGGCCTCGGCGTGCCGCGCACCGCCTATGACGCCATCGTCACCTCCGGCGACGTGACGCGCGACATGCTGGAGGCGCGGCCGGGTGCCCGCGTCTACCACCTCGGCCCCGCGCGGGACGTGGGCACGTTCGACGGGCTGGACCTCACCCTCAGCGGCCTTGAAGAAGCGGACCTTGTGGTCTGCACCGGCCTCCTCGACGACGACGTGGAGACCCCGGAGGATTATGCCGACGCCCTCGCCGCCATGAAGGCCCGGGAGCTGCCGTTCATCTGCGCCAATCCCGACCTCGTGGTGGAGCGCGGCGACAAGCTGATCTTCTGCGCCGGCGCCATCGCTCAGGCCTATGAGCAGATCGGCGGCAAGGCCTTTTGGTGCGGCAAGCCCTACCGGCCCATCTACGACACCGCCTTCGCCCGCGCCGAGGTGATCCGCGGCGAGGCGGTGGAGCGTTCCCGCGTGCTCGGCATCGGCGATGCGCTGCGCACCGACATCGCCGGCGCCAACGATGCGGGTTTCGACAGCCTGTTCATCTCCGGCGGCATCCATGCGCAGGAGCTGAAGTCCATCGACGGCGCCGTTCCCGACACCGAATCCCTCGCCGACCTCTTCACCGGCCACGCCCATCCGCGCGGCGTCATGCCCCGTCTCGCCTGGTAGCGGCGACCGGGCGACATTCGGTTCCTTGAATTTGCCCGCGGTTTGACCGATCTCGAAGGCCGAATATCCTGTCCCGGTGCCATCGAGGTTCCGGGCATCCCGCCGAACACCAAGGCAAGGCTTGCGCCCGCCGATGACCGTGTCCCTTCCCCCCGATTTCGTGCTGGTCCGCGGCCCCGAGCCCCTGCCGCCGACGCTGGCGCGGCCCGTCATCGCCATCGGCAATTTCGACGGCGTGCATCGCGGCCATCAGGCGGTGTTCGCCGCGGCCCGCGCCATGGCGGCTGAGGCGGGAGGGCCGGCGCTGGCGCTCACCTTCGAGCCACACCCGCGCACCTTCTTCAACCCCGCCACGGCCCCCTTCCGCCTGACGCCGGCGATGGAAAAGCTGCGCCATATCGCCGAAAGCGGCCTTCAGGGCGCCATCGTGCTCGACTTCGACGCCGCCCTCGCCGCCATGGAAGCCGAGGACTTCGTGCGCGAGGTCCTGGTGGATCGCTATGGCGTCGCCGGCGTGGCGGTGGGCTTCGATTTCCATTTCGGACGCCAGCGCGCCGGGTCTCCCGCCTTCCTCAAGGAGGCGGGCGAGCGGCACGGCTTCGCGGTGACCGTGGTCGAGCCCATGCGCGATGAGAACGACGCGATTTCCTCCACCGCCGTGCGCCGGGCGCTGGCTTCGGGGCAGGTGGGCCATGCCGCCCACATGCTGGGGCGCCCCTTCGCGGTGACGGCGGAGGTGATCCACGGTGACAAGCGGGGCCGCACCATCGGTTTTCCCACCGCCAATCTCGCCTTGCCGCAGGATCTGGAGCTGGCCTTCGGCATCTATGCGGTGCGTGCCGTGACGCCCGCTGGCCGGTTCGATGGCGTGGCGAACTATGGCCGGCGCCCCACCTTCGACAATGGCCGGGCGCTGCTGGAAGTCCACCTGTTCGATTTTTCCGGCGATCTCTATGGCCGGTCCATCGAAGTGGAATTCCACGCTTATATCCGGCCGGAGCTGAAGTTCGAGGGCATCGACGCGCTGGTCGCGCAGATCAGGGCCGACGCGCAGCAGGCACGAGAGGTTCTGGCACGCGAGGTCTGACGGATCGCTGGGTTAAGTTAGCCACACCTTAACCGGCTGGTCCCATTCTGGAGCGGATGACGAAGTCCGCCAGAAAAGACCGCAAAGCCGTGCCACCCGCTCCTGCCGCCCCCCCGGAAGACCGCCGCTCGCCCTTCATCCGGCTTGCCGACCTCCTCGCGGGGATCGAGCCGGGTCGCCAGCCGCTGAGCGCCGCCGTGGGCGAGCCGCAGCACGCCATGCCGGATTTCGTCGGCCCGGTTCTCACCAACAATCTTGCCGGTTTCGGTCGCTACCCGCGCGCCGAGGGCACGCCCACCTTCCGCGCCGCCGCCGCCCGCTGGCTGGCGCAGCGCTACAAGCTGGCGAAGCCGCTCGATGCCGACCGCGAAGTGCTGGCGCTGAACGGCTCCCGCGAGGGCCTGTTCTCTGCCGCCATCGTGGCGCAGCGCCTTGCCGACCCGGCCAAGGGCGCCAATGGCAAGCCGGCCATGCTGCTGCCCAACCCCTTCTATGCCGCCTACGCCGCGGGCGCGGAAGCCGCCGGCTGCGAGGCCGTGGTGATGCCGACCACGAAGGAGAGCGGCTGGCTGCCGGACCTCGACGCCCTCGATCCGGACCTGTTGAAGAGGACGGTGGCCATCTACATCGCCTCCCCCGCTAATCCGCAGGGCGCCATCGCCTCCGCCGACTATCTCGGCAAGGCGCTGGAGCTGGCGCGGCGCAACGGCGCCTTCCTGTTCTCGGACGAGTGCTATTCGGAAATCTATCTGGGCGCGGAAAAGCCGGCCGGCATCCTTGAGGTGGCCGGCACCGACCTGACCCGCGTCGTGGCGTTCAACTCCCTGTCCAAGCGCTCGTCCCTGCCGGGGCTGCGCTGCGGCTTCTGCGCCGGCGATCCCGCCTTCCTGAAGGATTTCCTCGCCTTCCGCTGGGTCGCCGCGCCGCAGGTGCCGGAGCCCTTGCAGGCGGTCGCCGTGGCCGCGCTGGAGGACGAGGCCCACGTCGCCCTCTCCCGCGACCTCTATGCCGCGAAGTTCGACCTCGCCGACCGGATGCTCGCCGGCCGCTTCGGCTATGAGCGCCCCGGCGGCGGCTTCTTCCTCTGGCTCGACGTGTCCCACCTTGCCGACGACCACCTCACCGGTGGCGAGGCGGCGGCGGTGAAGCTGTGGCGCGAGCAGGGCCTGCGCACGGTGCCGGGGGGCTATCTGGCCCGCCGCGACCTCACCGGGGCCAACCCCTCCGCCGGATTCCTGCGCGTCGCGCTGGTCCAGGATCTGCCCACCTGCGAGGAGGTGCTGAAGCGCCTCGTCGCGGCCCTCTGAAGGGAGCCGCGCCCATGCCCATGGCCCGCCGACGCCCGAAGGCTGCCGCCACCGCCGATGCCGTCATCAACAGCCGGATGGATGCGCCTCACCACCACATGCCGCGCATCGAACTGATCCCCGAGAGCATCCGCCTCGTGGTGCGCCGGCGCGGGCGGGAGATTGTCGGCACCGGACTGATCCTCGCGACGCTGATCTCCTTCGTCGCGCTCGGCACCTGGTCCGCGGCGGATCCGAGCCTGTCGAACGCCACCCATGCGCCGGTCACCAACCTGCTGGGGCGGCCGGGCGCGATCATCGCCGATCTGCTGGTCCAGTTGTTCGGCCTCGCCGCGCTCGCCGTGCTGCTGCCGCCGCTCTATGCCGGCTGGCGGCTCGTGACGCATCGCCCGTTCGCGCGCGAACGCCTGCGCATCACCTGCTGGCTCATCGGGGTGCTGGGCGCCACCGCATTCCTCGGCGCCATCCCGCAGCCGGACCACTGGCCGGGCCTCACCGGCCTCGGCGGCGCTTTGGGCGATCTGTTTCCCCGCGCCTTCGGCGTGATGCGCGGCGGCGCCCTCGCCGCCCTCGATTCGATGCTGATCGGCGCGGCCGGGCTCGCCATCGGCGCCGCCGGCCTGTTCTTCGCCCTGAGCGGCGGCCGGCGCACGCCCCTGAAGCTTGCCCCCGCCTCCGAGCTGCCGGGCGAGGTGGGTGACGAGGACGAGGAGGACGACGGCACCGCCGTTTCCCTGGGCGCCCTCACCCACACCTTCCTGTCGTGGAAGGCCCGCCTCTCCGGTGCCGGGCTCGCCCGCCGCGCCATGCCCGCCCCCGCCGCTTCGGCCGGCCCAGCGGAAGGCGCAGGCCAACGCCAGGAACCGCGCCTGGAGGGTGCCGGCGCGCCCGCGCCCCACGACGTCCCCGATGCCTCGCTGGATGCTGCCTCTGAGAGCCCCGCTGCCCGCCGCCGCGCGGCCCGGCGCGGTGGCCGCCGCGCCGGCTACCAGCATCCCTCCCTCGAATTGCTGACACCCGCGCCCCCCGCCAGGGCCCCGGCCATGAGCCCGGAAGCCTTGTCCGAGACCGCCCGCGAGCTGGAGGCGACCCTTCAGGACTTCGGCGTGCGCGGCGAGATCGGCCAGGTGCGCCCCGGCCCGGTGGTGACACTCTACGAGCTGGAGCCGGCGCCGGGCATCAAGTCGTCCCGCGTCATCGGCCTCGCCGACGACATCGCCCGCTCCATGAGCGCCATCTCCGCCCGCGTCGCCGTGGTACCGGGCCGCAACGCCATCGGGATCGAGCTGCCCAACCAGAAGCGCGACAAGGTGCTGCTGCGCGAGCTGATCGCCACCAAGGATTTCGGCGACACCGGGCACAAGCTCGCCATCGCGCTGGGCAAGACCATCGGCGGCGATCCGGTGATCGTCGATCTCGCGCGGATGCCTCACTTGCTGGTGGCCGGCACCACCGGCTCCGGCAAGTCGGTGGCCATCAATACCATGATCCTGAGCCTGCTTTACCGGCTGAAGCCGGAACAGTGCCGGCTCATCATGGTCGATCCCAAGATGCTGGAGCTCTCCGTCTATGACGGCATCCCCCATCTTCTTGCCCCGGTCGTCACCGATCCGAAGAAGGCGGTGGTGGCGCTGAAGTGGGCGGTGAAGGAGATGGAAGACCGCTACAAGAAGATGTCCAAGCTCGGCGTGCGCAACATCGACGGCTTCAACGCCCGGGTGAAGGACGCCAGCGAGAAGGGCGAATCCATCGCCCGCACGGTGCAGACCGGCTTCGACCACGAGACCGGCGAAGCCATCTACGAGCGCGAGGAGATGAACCTCGAGCCCCTGCCCTACATCGTCGTCATCGTCGACGAGATGGCCGACCTGATGCTGGTCGCCGGCAAGGACATCGAGGGCGCCATCCAGCGTCTCGCCCAGATGGCGCGTGCCGCCGGCATCCATCTGGTGATGGCGACGCAGCGCCCGTCCGTGGACGTGATCACCGGCACCATCAAGGCGAACTTCCCTACCCGGATCTCCTTCCAGGTGACCTCGAAGATCGACAGCCGCACCATCCTCGGCGAGATGGGCGCCGAGCAGCTGCTGGGCCAGGGCGACATGCTCTACATGGCCGGCGGCGGTCGCATCAGCCGCGTCCACGGCCCCTTCGTCTCCGACGAGGAGGTGGAGAGCGTGGTGAAACACCTCAAGGCCCAGGGCGCCCCCGCTTATGTGGAGGCGGTGACCGCCGAGGATGCGGAGGACGAGGACGGCGACGGCGCGGTGTTCGACAAGAGCGGCATGGGCGATGAGGGGATGGACCTCTATTCGCAGGCGGTGGCGGTGGTGATGCGGGATCGCAAATGCTCCACCTCCTATATCCAGCGCCGGCTCCAGATCGGCTATAATCGCGCTGCTTCGCTGGTCGAGCGCATGGAGAAAGAGGGCCTTGTCGGCTCGCCCAACCACGCCGGCAAGCGCGAGATCCTGCTGCCCGAGCAGGCAGCCGAATGAGCGTGCTGCGTCATTGTCCCGCCTGAACGGTTGCCGGTTCCGGTTGCAGCTTCGGCCTAACCGGAACAGAAGCGGCGCTGGGCGGTTTTCCCAGGCATCGGCAAGGCCACAGGTTCGCCATAGCCCGGCCGCAAGTTGCGTATTAGACCCCTGTCCATCCGATCAGCCCGCGCGGGACGGGATCGGAGCGTCGGGAATGACCTTCCTGCCAGCGACACGCCCCGCGCCAGAGATGCTCATGATGCTCATCCGCTCCGCCGCCACCCGCTTTGCCCGCAGCGCCCAGCGCGAGACCCTCGTCCCGTCGGCGAAGGTGCGCCGCGTGGGCGCCGCCGGTCTGCTGCTGGCGCTGGGATTGGCTGCGGCCGGCCCGGCCGTCGCGCAAACGGTGCAGCCCCCCGCCGACCTCCTGCGCATACAGGGCCAGAAGGCCGGCCAGGCCGCACCGGCCGTGGCACAGCCGGCGGACGGGCGTGCGCCGAAGGCAACCGTGGACCGCATCACCAACTACTTCAATTCGGTGCAGTCGATGACTGGCACCTTTACCCAGATCGACCCGGACGGCTCCAAGCGCACGGGCGACTTCTACATGCAGAAGCCCGGCCGCGTGCGCTTCGAATACGACGCGCCGAGCCCGGTGGAGCTGATTTCCAATGGTCAGTCGGTGGCGGTCCGTGATCGGAATCTGAATACGCAGGACATCACGCCTTTGTCGCAGACGCCGCTGCGCTTCCTGCTCGCGGAGCGCATCGACCTTGGGGCGGAGCCGCATGTGACGGGCATCTTCCAGGACGACCGCTTCGTGACGGTGGTGATGCAGGAGACCGTGCCCATGTTCGGCACCTACCGGCTGCTCATCCTATTCGATGCCAAGACCTCGGCCCTGAAGCAGTGGGTCGTTACCGACCCGCAGGGCTATGACACGCAGGTGTCGCTGTCGAACGTCCAGGTGAACAAGCGCCCCGACCCCAAGCTGTTCGTCATCAATTTCGAGCGGATGCTGCAGTAAAAGCTGGGGACGACTGCCCGTCCGCCGATCACATCTGCGTGCGTGCGCGGATGGCGGCGGAAAGGGTTCCCTCGTCGAGATAATCGAGTTCACCGCCCACGGGCACACCCTGTGCGAGGCGCGTGACGCGGGCACCGGTGTCGCGCAAGACATCGGTGAGGTAATGGGCCGTTGTCTGCCCGTCCACCGTGGCGCCAAGCGCCAGGATCACTTCCGAGACCTCCTGGTCGTGCACCCGCGTGACGAGGCTCGCGATGTTGAGATCGTCAGGCCCGACCCCGTCCAGCGGCGACAGAACGCCTCCCAGCACGTGATAGCGGGCATTGAGGACGCCGGCGCGCTCGAGCGCCCAGAGATCGCCCACGTCCGCCACCACCACCAGCGTGCGCGCATCCCGCGTCGGGTCGGTGCAGACGGTGCAGGGATCGGTCACGTCCACATTACCGCACGTGCGGCAGGTGACGATCTTGCCGATCGCGTCGCCCAGCGCCGTCGCCAGCGGCGCCATCAGCGCCTCTCGCTTCTTGATGAGATGCAGCGCCACCCGGCGCGCCGAACGCGGGCCGAGGCCGGGCAGCCGGGCCAGAAGCTGGATCAGACGCTCGATTTCGGGGCCGGCAACGGCGCGTGGCATGGCATCCTCGTCCCCGCATGGCGGGAGCGCTGGGCGTCCGGCGCCGCTCGGGAGAAACGTGCCGAACCGTAGACCTGAAGCCGCCCCCGGGCGGGTGGCGGATCAAGCCCCACCTAACGCGGTTCGGCCCGGTGCGCCAGCGTAAACGGAAGGGCCTCGGGCTCACGCTACCGACAAGCTCAAGACCGCTGTTCGTTTCGCCCAAGCAGCTCGAGGCGGGGGCGCGACGTGAGGGAAACCTCTGCCGCCGCCGCACTCGAAAGTTGTACAAATCGGAGCATGTACTTGTTGCTGCCGCCGTAGAAGAACACAGCGCGGCGGCCTCCACCTAGTATCTCCCCGGCTACGGACGCACTGCCTTGATGGCCGGCGAACCGGGAACACTTCCAGGGTCCGATGTTTTCATCTGTCGGCCCATCGATTCGCTGATCTGCCAAGGATCATCTCACACGGATGAACCCGCTACGGCGCCTCCGAGACAGCCGCAAACCCGCTCTACTGCTGGTTTTCGAAGAACTTTTCAGACCCGATTGTATTTATAAGACGAGGTGATATAGATTAACCGTGAAACTAAGTCAGCCGATGCGGCGTCAGCCCCGGCGGAGCATGTGTCCGAGGCTCATCGTGACCCGGTCGCAGACCAACCGCTCCCCGCATTGCCCGCTCGCCATAGCGAAGAACAGAAAGGGACTCCCGTGAGCGACTCCGCGTCCAATACTCCATCGCCGAGCTTCATCGACTTCACTGCGGACATCGTTGCCGCGTATGTGAGCAACAACAGCGTCGCGGCCACCGAGCTTCCCGGTCTTATCGAGTCCGTCTACCGCGCCCTCGGCCAGCTCGGCACCCCGGCCGCCCCGCAGGTGGAAGAGCAGAAGCCGGCCGTCCCGCTCAAGAAGTCGGTGACGCCCGAATACATCGTCTGCCTGGAAGACGGGAAGAAGTTCAAGTCTCTGAAGCGGCACCTGCGCACCAGCTACGGGATGACCCCCGAGGCTTACCGCGAAAAGTGGGGTCTCCCGAAGGATTATCCCATGGTCGCCCCGGCCTATGCTGCGGCCCGCTCCGAGCTCGCCAAGAACATGGGCCTCGGCCAGACCCGCAAGAAGGCGCCCGCCGCCCCTGCGAAGAAGACCACCCGTCGCAAGGCCGCTGCCTGATTAATCGAGATTTGGCCGCGTTCTCCCAAGAAGACGCGGCCAGGATCTCAACGAAGCAAGGCCGGGCAGATGCCCGGCCTTTTTCTTTGCCCAATGCTGTAAACGTCAGTCCAGACCGAGCTTCCGGCAGATCTCGTCGAGCTGGTCGAGGCTCGCATAGCGGATGCGCAGCTCACCCGCCTCGCCCTTGCCTTCGAGGCTCACGGCCAGGCCCAGCGCATCAGCCAGCCGCTTCTCCAGCGCACGGGTGTCGGCGCTCTTGCGCTCGGGGGCAGAGGCGGGCGCACCGCGTCCCGCGACCGGGGCTGGGAGCGTCTTCGCCTTGGAGAGGGCTTCCACATCGCGCACCGTCAGGCCCTTGGCGATGACCTCACGGGCCACCTTCTCGGGATCGGAGACGGCGAGAAGGGCCCGCGCGTGGCCGGCGCTGAGCCGCCCCTCCGCCAGATGCCCCTTCACGGCTTCCGGCAGCTTCAGCAGCCGCAGCGTGTTGGCGATGTGGCTGCGGCTCTTGCCGATGACCTTGGAAAGCTCGTTCTGGTTGTATTCGAACTCGTCCATCAGGGCTTCATAGCCCTGCGCCTCTTCCACCGGATTGAGGTCGGCGCGCTGGACGTTCTCGATGATCGCGATTTCGAGCGCCTCGCGATCGCTGAGGTCCAGCACCACCACCGGCACCTCGTGCAGGCTCGCCCGCTGGGCGGCCCGCCAGCGGCGTTCGCCGGCGACGATCTCGAAGCTGTCGGACCCCTTCAGCGGCCGCACCACGATGGGCTGGATGATGCCCTTCTCGCGGATGGAGGCAGTGAGATCCTCCAGCCCCTCCTCCAGGAAGGCGCGGCGCGGGTTGCGCGGGTTCGCCTTCACCTGCTCGATGGGCACGCGGCGGGGCCCGCCCCGGGTGCCTGAGCTGCGCGTCGGCGCCGCCTGCGGCTCGCCCATCTCGCCGATCAGCGCGGCAAGCCCCCGCCCCAGCCGGGAGCGCTGTTCATCCGCCATCTTCGTCCGGTCCCTCTGGTCTTCCCTCAGGCCGCCGCCGCTGCCCGTGCCGCACGCTCGCGCTGGATCACCTCCGACGCGAGCCGCAAATAAGCCTGTGACCCCAAGCACTTGAGATCGTATAGCAGAACCGGCTTGCCATAAGAGGGCGCTTCCGAGACGCGCACGTTCCGGGGAATGATGGTCTCATAGACCTTGTCCCCCATGAACTGCCGCACGTCCTGCACCACCTGCTCAGACAGGTTGTTGCGCCCGTCATACATGGTCAGCACGATGCCGTGGATGGTGAGGCTAGGGTTCAGACCCACCCGCACTTGCTCCACGGTCTTCATCAGCTGAGAGAGGCCTTCCAGCGCGAAGAACTCGCACTGCAGCGGCACCACGATCGCGTCCGCCGCCGCCATGGCGTTGACGGTGAGGAGCGACAGGGACGGGGGGCAATCCACCAGCACATAGGAAAAGCGCGGCGCCTCGGGATCGGCCGCGAGTGCCCGGAGGGCGTCGCGCAGGCGATAGGCGCGATCGCGCTCGGCGGCGATCTCCAGCTCCAGCCCGGACAGATCGAGGGTGGAGGGCGCCACATAGAGCTGCGGAACCCCCGTCGGCATCACCGTCTCACGCATGGTGGCTTCACCCACCAGCACGTCGTAGGTGGAGACGTTGCGGGAGCGGCGATCGATGCCGAGGCCCGTGGAGGCGTTGCCCTGGGGGTCGAGGTCCACCACCAACACGGTCTCGCCGATGGCCGCCAGCGCGGTGCCGAGATTGATCGCTGTCGTGGTCTTGCCCACGCCGCCCTTCTGGTTGGCGAGCGCCAGCACGCGCGGCGCGCCGGCCGGCAGGGAAAGATCGGCTCCCGAGGAATAATCAGCCTGGCTCATGGCCCGTGGTCCCCTTGGATCTGGTTCCGCGGGGCGTGACCCCACGGATGAGAACGTCCACCCGGTGGCGTCGGCCCGATGGGGCGCGCCTTCCGGGCGGGGTGGCTATTTGCTGCTGCGCCTTGCGCTCCTCACGAGAAGAACCCGCGCCTCTCGGTCGCTGACGCTGGCGCGAAGATCGCAATCGAGTGTCCAGCCTTTACGGGCTTCGGTCAATTCGCGTTCGGCGTCGCGGCCCTTGGGAAACACACCAAGCGCACCGGCGGAAAGGAACGGCTCGGCCAGCTCCAGAAGCTTGGGGAGGGGCGCCAGCGCACGCGCGGACACCACCTGTGTTCCCGGCGCAAGTGTCTGCGCAACCTGCTCGATTCGCTGGGCGTGGACCCGCAGCGGCAGCTCCGCAACCCGCGCCGCCTCGCGCAGGAAGGCGGACTTGCGGGTGTCGCTCTCCACCAGATGGACATCCGCGCCCGGCCGATCCGCCAGAACGGCGGCAATCACGAGACCGGGGAATCCGCCGCCGGACCCCAGATCCACCCACCGCGCGACGTCCGCCGGAACATGGTTAATCAATTGCAGCGAATCAGCGATGTGCCGGCTCCACACCTCCGGCAGCGTCGCGGGCGCAACGAGATTGATGGTTTTCTGCCATTTGCGCAGCAGCTCGGCGATGAGGTCGAGGCGGCGGAATGTTTCACGTGAAACCAGCCCCTCGACCGTTGCGCGCACCGCGTCGTCGCCTCCCGCGCCAGTCCCCTTCATCGGCGCGCCTCCATCCCCGTGATCCACAGCTTGAACGAACCGATCATGCGGGGCGCCCGCCCGCCCGACGCGCATGGGTGGCGATGAGCGCGAGCGCAGCCGGGGTCATTCCTTCCATGCGCCCTGCCTGTCCCACGGTGCGCGGGCGCACCCGCTCCAGCTTCTGCTTCAGTTCGTTGGAGAGCCCCGGCAGATCGGCATAGGACAGCTCTTCGGGCAGGGAGAGCGCCTCGTCCTTCCGCAGCGTGTGAATGTCCGCCGCCTGCCGCTCCAGATAGACCGCATACTTCGCGTCGATCTCGACCTGCTCGGCAATGGCGGTCGGCAGCGCGGAGAGTTCCGGCCAGATCATCGCGAGCCGCGCCATATCGATGTCGGGGTAGGCGAGAAGGTCGAAGGCACTGCGGCGCTGGCCGTCGCGGTTCAAGGCAAGGCCGTGTCGCGCCCCTTCCGTCGGCGTGAGCGACAGGCTGCGGGTGAGGGCGCGTGCCCCCTCCAGCGCCTCTGTGCGCGTATGGAAATGCGCCAGCCGCTCGGTCCCGACCAGACCCAGCGCATCACCGCGCGCGGTCAGCCGCTGGTCGGCATTGTCGGCCCGCAGGGTCAGACGATATTCGGCGCGCGAGGTGAACATGCGATAGGGCTCGCTGACGCCGCGCGTCACGAGGTCGTCCACCATCACGCCCAAATAGGCCTCGGCCCGATCGAGCACGATCCCGTCCGACCCGCCCGCGCGCCGGGCGGCATTGAGGCCGGCGAGCAGCCCCTGCGCGGCGGCTTCCTCATATCCCGTGGTGCCGTTGATCTGCCCCGCGAGGAAGAGACCCGCCACACGCTTGGTCTCCAGGGTCGGAGCAAGCTCGCGCGGGTCCACATGGTCATACTCGATGGCGTAGCCCGGCCGCAGCACCGCCACCTGCTCCAGACCGGGGATGGTGCGCAGGAAGGCGAGCTGCACGTCGGCCGGCAGGGAGGTGGATAGGCCATTAGGATAGACGGTGGGATCGTCCAGCCCCTCCGGCTCGAGGAAGATCTGGTGGCCGTCGCGATCACCGAAGCGGACGATCTTGTCCTCGATGGAGGGGCAATAGCGCGGCCCGGTGCTGCCGATGCGCCCGGAATACATGGCCGAGCGGGAGAGGTTCTGCCGGATCAGCTCGTGGGTCGCGTCGGTGGTGCGGGTGATGCCGCATTCCACCTGCGGATTGGGGAGGCGCGTGGTGAGCGCGGAGAAGGGCTCGGGCGGATCGTCGCCGGCCTGCATTTCAAGGCTGGCCCAATCGATGGTGCGGCCATCGAGCCTGGCCGGGGTGCCGGTCTTGAGACGGCCGAGCGCGAAGCCGAGACGCGAGAGGGCAGGGGAGAGGCCAAGCGCGGGCTTCTCGCCCATGCGCCCGGCGGGATAGCTCTCCTCGCCCAGATGGATCAGTCCGTTCAGGAAGGTGCCCGTGGTGAGCACGACCGCGCCGCAGGCGAGCTCCCGGCCGTCGGCGAGACGCAGCCCCACCACGCGGCCGTCCTTCACGAGGAGATCGTCGGCCTCGCCCTCGACGACTTCCAGCCCCGGCTGCTCGGCGAGAGCCTGCTGCATGGCGCGGGCATAGAGCTTGCGGTCCGCCTGCGCGCGCGGCCCCCGCACGGCAGGTCCCTTGCGTCGGTTGAGCACACGAAACTGGATGCCGCCCTGATCCGCAACCCGGCCCATCAATCCATCCAGCGCATCGATCTCGCGCACCAGATGGCCCTTGCCCAGTCCGCCGATGGCGGGATTGCAAGACATGGCGCCGATGGTGGCCTGCGCGTGGGTGACGAGCGCCGTGCGCGCGCCGACCCGCGCCGCGGCGGCGGCGGCTTCGCATCCGGCATGTCCGCCGCCCACGACGAGGACATCGAAGGCGAGCGGGTGGGGCGTTCCGTTCATGATGGTCCGGGACAGAGGGATATTGCCCCTCTGGAAACGCCCCTTCTTGGGCGCCGTCAAGGCTGGGCAGAATGTTTCACGTGAAACACGCCGGCCCGGCGCTCATTTGCCGATGCAGAAGGTGCTGAAGAGGCGATCGAGCACGTCCTCCACATCCACCCGGCCGATGGTCTGGTCGAGGGCCCGCACCGCGAGACGGACATCCTCGGCCCGAAGTTCCTCGTGTTCGCCATGCGCGCCCATGGCCCGCTCCAGATGGCGGGCCGCATCTTCAAGGGCGAGGCGCTGGCGTTCCCGCGTCACCAGTGCCGGCTCGCGGCCGCAGAGCACCTCGGCCCGCGCCGCGATGGCGGCGACCACATCCTCGATACCCTCCCCGGTGACGGTGGAAAGGCCGATGAAGCCATCGGGCACAGTCCCGCCCTGGTCGATCTTCGTCCGCACGCAGATGGCAGCGGCGAAGGCGGCGGGCCGCGAAGTCCCCTCGTCGCTGAGCCAGAGCACCGCATCCGCGACCTCAGCACGGGCGAGCGCCCGGCGCACGCCTTCGGCTTCCACGGCGTCGGCCGTCTCGCGCAGGCCGGCCGTGTCGAGCAGCGTGACCGCCTGTCCGGCAAGTTCCAGGTGCACCTCCAGCACGTCGCGGGTGGTGCCCGCGACCGGGGAGACGATGGCGGCATCACGCCCGGCGAGGCGATTCAGCAGGGAGGATTTTCCCGCATTGGGTGGGCCGGCGATGGCCACCACAAGTCCATCCCGCACCCGCTCGCCTCGCTCCGCATCCGCCAGCGCCGCAAACAATTCGCGATGGAGACCGCCAATGATGTCCAGCGCTGGCCGGGCCACATCCTCCGCGACGTCCGCCTCGTCGGAAAAGTCGATGCCCGCTTCCAGAAGGGCGAGGGCTGAGACCAGCCCCTCCCGCCATCCCGTCACGCGGCGGGACAGCGTGCCCGAGGCAAGCGCCATTGCCTGCCGCCGCTGCGCCTCGGTCTCGGCAGCGATGAGATCGGCGAGGCCCTCCACCTCGGCGAGGTCCAGCTTGCCGTTGGCGTGGGCACGCCGGGTGAACTCACCGGCGTCCGCCGGGCGGAGGCCGGGAAGCGAGCCGAGCGCACGCAGCACCGCGGCCACCACCGCGCGCCCGCCGTGGAGATGCAGCTCCACCACATCCTCCCCCGTGGCGCTGGCCGGACCGGGGAAGAAGAGCACCAGTCCGCGATCCAACTCCTCGCCCGTTGCGGGATGATGCAGGGCCGTATAGCGGGCCATGCGCGGCGGGGGCAGGGTGCCTGAGAGCGCCAACGCCGCAACGCCGGCCTCCTGCCCGGAGAGGCGGAGCACGGCGACGCCGGCCGGCAGACGCCCGGACGACAGAGCGAAGATGGTGTCGCTGGCGGTTTCACCGGGCATGGCTTGATCCTCCAGGCGAGTGGCTGCGGATTTGCACGGCGCCCCGGACCAGACGCCCCGCACCCCGTTTCTTCGCCTGAACCTTTATCCTGCGATCACGTTGCCTTCAAAGCCGGCCAAAGCCGAAGGATTTCCGACATGAGCCTCAATCGCCTGTCCCGCGAGACGAGCCCCTATCTGCTCCAGCACAAGGACAATCCGGTGCATTGGTGGCCCTGGGGGGAAGAAGCGTTCGTGGAGGCGAAAACGACCGGCAAGCCCATCCTCCTCTCGATCGGCTATGCGGCCTGCCACTGGTGCCACGTGATGGCGCACGAGAGCTTCGAGGATCCCGAGATCGCGGCGCTGATGAACGCCCTGTTCGTGAACATCAAGGTGGACCGGGAGGAGCGGCCGGACGTGGACCAGATCTACATGTCCGCGCTCCAGCAACTCGGGCAGAGCGGCGGGTGGCCGCTCACCATGTTCCTCGATCCGGAAGGCCGGCCATTCTGGGGCGGCACCTATTTTCCACCCAAGGCGAGCTATGGCCGGCCCGGCTTCACCGAAGTGCTGCAGCAGGTCTCCTCCGTGTTCTCCGAGAGCCCGGAGAAGGTGGAGAAGAACACGCAGGCGATCCTCGCCCGGCTCAAGAAGGCGGCCCAGCCGACGGAGGGCGTCGCCATCAGCATCGACGATCTCGACGATGCCGCCCGGCGCCTCGTGCCGTTGATCGATCCGGTGCATGGCGGCCTGAAGGGGGCACCGAAATTCCCGCAATCGGGCCTGCTCGAACTCCTCTGGCGCGCCGGCACCCGCAATCGCGACGATGCCATGACGGCGCTCGTCGCGCTCACCCTCAACCGCATGTGCGAGGGCGGCATCTACGATCATCTCGGCGGCGGCTTCGCCCGCTACTCGGTGGACGAGATCTGGTTCGTCCCGCACTTCGAGAAGATGCTCTACGACAACGCCTTGCTGCTGGAGCTGCTGGCACTGGCCTATGCCGACACCGGCGACGCGCTCTTCCTGCAACGGGCCCGCGAGACCGTGGGATGGCTGAAGCGGGAGATGCTGGCCCGCTCCGGCGCCTTCACGGCGAGCCTCGATGCCGATTCGGAAGGCCATGAGGGGCGCTTCTACGTCTGGTCTCTGGCGGAGATCGAAGAGGTGCTGGAGGCCGAGGATGCAGCGTTCTTCGCACGCATCTACGACGTGACGAAGGCCGGCAACTGGGAGGAAGGAAACATCCTCAACCGCACCGATGCCGGGGTGGTTTCGGCCGAGGACGAGGCGCGGCTCGTTCCCCTGCGCGAAAAGCTGCTCACGCGGCGGGCGGGGCGGGTGCGGCCGGGGCGGGACGACAAGGTGCTGGCCGACTGGAATGGCCTGATGATCGCCGCGCTCGCCCGCACCGGCGCCTTCCTGGGCGAAGAGGAATGGGTCGGTCTCGCGCGCACGGCCTTCGGCGCGGTGACTGCGCATATGGTGAAGGACGGCCGGCTCGCCCATTCCTGGTGCGGGGACAAGATGGTGATGCCGGGCCTTGCCTCCGACCTCGCAGCCATGGCCCGCGCGGGCATCGCGCTGGCCGAGGCGACGGGGGACAAGGCGCCCTTCCGGCTGGCGGCCACCTTCCTCGATGCGCTGGAAAAGCACCATCTGGACCCCGCGACGGGGACCTATTTCCTCACCGCGGATGACGGGGACAGCCTCATCGTGCGGCCCTCCGCGACCCATGATGAAGCCGTGCCGAACTACAATGCGGTCGCCGCCGACGCCCTCATCCGGCTCGCCGCCCTCACCGGCGACGACAGCCTGCGTACGCGCGCCGACCGCATCCTCGCCGGCCTGTCGGGAGCGGCGGCGCGCAACGTGCTCGCCCATGGCGCCACGCTGAACGCCATCGCCACGCGCCTCGGCCTCGCCGAGATCGTCACCACCGGTGTGAAAGGGGAAGCGTTGGCCCAGGCTGGGCTCAAGGTCCCGTTCCCCCTCCGGGTCGTGGTGCGCGCCGAAGGGGTGGCGGCGCCTGTCGGGAGCGTCACCGCAGCCCGGATCGCGTCCGCGCCGGAGGGGGGAGCGGCCTTCGTGTGCGTCGGCGAGCGCTGTTCACTGCCCGTGACCGAGCTCGAAGGGATCAAGGCGGCAGTAACGGCGATTTTGGCCTGAAATCGGCTTTATGACCCGGCGGCGGGAAATGACCCCCTCTGAAATCGCTTCAGAGAGTCGCCAGAGGCCGACAGAAAACGGATGACCGATGAACCGGGGGAGCGGGCGTTTCGCCGCCAGCGGCCTTCCCAATCGATCAACTTTTGATTGAATTTCGATTGTAATGCGAATCTGAGGATGCAGGAGGATGCGAGCGGGCAGTCAGCTCGCCGTCTTCTCCTCCGCGGGCGCTTCGGCATATTTCAGCCAGATCGCCTTCTCACCGAGAGCCGCGACGAAGGCGGCATGGGCCTCTGATTCGGCGGAGCTGATTCGCGGGGGCAGGGGAACGGGACGCGGATGCGCCGCGCGCGCCTCGACCACGAGGCGGGGCGCCTCCGTGGTCTCCTCCACGAGACCGATGAGGCTCGCCTGCCGCCCTCCGAGCAGCTCGCTATAAACCTCGGCCAGAAGTTCGGCGTCGAGCAACGCGCCATGCTTCACCCGGCGCGACGAATCGATGCCGTAGCGGTTCATCAGGTCGTCGAGACGGTTGCCGCCGCCGGGATGTTTGCGGCGCGCGAGCGCCAGCGTGTCCACCACCCGGTCGCGCGCGATGGTCGGGCGGCCGAGGCGCTCCAGCTCGGCATTCAGGAAGCCGATGTCGAACGCCGCATTGTGGATGACCAAAGTATCTTCCTGGATGAATTCCAGGAATTCGTCAGCAACTTGAGAAAAGATCGGCTTGTCGGATAGAAATTCCGCCGACAGGCCATGCACGTTGAACGCCTCCTGCGGCATGTCCCGCTGGGGGTTGATATAGACGTGGAAGACGTTGCCGGTGAGGATGCGGTTGACCATCTCGACGCAGCCGATTTCCACCAGCCGGTCGCCACCATAGGCCTCGAGGCCCGTAGTCTCGGTGTCGAGCACGATCTCGCGCATAGTATCCCCTCAACCCTTCCGGCCGCGGCCCGGCCCGGCCAGCGCGCGCACAATCCCTGCGACCTGATGTTCGGCGGCGGCAAAGCCGCGCCCGGTATCGATGACGAAGTGCGCGCGGCGGCGCTTCTCGGCGTCCGGCATCTGCTTGGCGAGAATGGTCTCGAATTTCTCTTCCGTCATGCCCTCGCGGCCGAGCACGCGTTCGCGCTGCACAGCTTTCGACGCGCTGACCACAGCCACCGCATGGACGCGCCTGTCGCCGCCCGTCTCGAACAGAAGCGGAATGTCCAGAACCGCCAGGCGTGCTCCGCTCTCCCGAGCCTTCGCGAGGAAGTCCGCTTCAGCCTCACGGACGAGGGGATGAACGATGGCTTCCAGCCGCTTCATGGCCGACGCATCGCCGAGCACGCGGGCGCCCAGCGCCGCACGATCAATGACGCCGTCACGGGTCACGCCCGGAAAGGCCGCCTCCACCGGCGCCACCGCCGCGCCCCGATAGAGGGCGTGGACCGACGCATCGGCATCATGCACCGGCACGCCCAGCGCCCGGAACATCCGCGCGGTGGCTGACTTGCCCATGCCGATGGATCCGGTGAGGCCGAGCACCCACATCTCTCAGGCCTCCAGCTGCCCCTTGGCGCGAAGGTCTTCCACCAGAACCGCCCGCAGCTCCGGCGTCACTTCGGGCGTCACGCCGAACCAGCGGCGGAAGCCGGGCACGCCCTGGTGCAGCAGCATGCCCAGCCCATCCACGGTGCGGAAGCCCGCCGCGGAGGACGCCTTCAGAAGCGGCGTCATCAGCGGCACGTAAACGATGTCGCTCACCACCGCCTCCTGACGCAGCCGCGTGAGATCGAGCGTCAGCGGGTCCGATCCCTTCATGCCCAGCGAGGTGCAGTTCACGAGGATGTCCGCCTCACCCATCACCTCGGCGATGCGGTCGAAGGCAAGCGGGCGCACGCGCGGCCCGAAGAGGGACGCCACCGTCTCGGCGCGCTCCAGCGTGCGATTGGCCAGCACCACCCGGTCGAAGCCTCGCCCCACCAGCGCATGAACCACGGCGCGCGAGGCACCGCCGGCGCCAACCACCAGAGCGCAGTTTCGCGCGCCGTCCCAGCCGGGAGCGGAGGCATCAAGATTGGCGACGAAGCCATAGCCGTCGGTGCTCGCCCCATGGAGCTTGCCGCCGTCCAGCCAGAGGGTGTTGGCCGCGCCCAAGGCGGCGGCGCTTTCGTCCGCCTCGTCGAGAACGGAGAAGGCGATCTCCTTGTTGGGCAGCGTGACATTGCAGCCGGCATAGCCGCGCGCGGCAAGGCTCCGGTAGAAATCCGCCGCCATCTCGGGCGGCACCTCCTCGCGCTCATAGGCACCGTCGATGCCATAGGCCTTCAGCCAATAGCCGTGCAGCAGCGGCGAGCGGGAATAGGTGACGGGCTGGCCGGTGACGCAGGCCCGAACCGTCATGGCAGCAGCCCCTGTTCGCGGAAGAAGGGCAGAAGCTGCAGCAGCGGCAGGCCGAGAATGGTGAAGTGGTCTCCATCCACGCGGGTGAAGAGATGCACCCCCACCGATTCCAGCTGATAGGCGCCGACCGAGGTCAGTACACGGGGACCGGCGGCGGCGAGATAGGACGCCAGCGTCTCCTCGGTGAGCGGGCGCATGGTGAGGAAGGCGCTCACCACCGTGTCGAACAGCACCACGCCATCGCTCGCCACCGCAACGGCGGAATGGAGCGCGTGCGTCTGCCCAGCAAGCTCGAACAGCTGGTTGCGGGCAGCCTCCACCGAGGCGGGCTTGTGGTAGATCTTCGGCCCCAGCGCCAAGGTCTGGTCGGCGCCCAGCACCAGGCGTCCCGGGGCGGCCTTCGATCCCGACAGCGCCTTGGCTCGCGCGAGCATGAGGGCAATGCCGGCCGGGTCCGTGTCACCGGCCGCCTCCTGAAGGGCGCGCTCGTCCACATCAGCGGCCACGGTTTCCACGGGCACGCCCGCATGCACGAGAAGGGTCAATCGGGTCGCGCTCTTGGACGCGAGCACGAGCGGCTGTTCGCCACGCCACACGATCGTCTCTCCTCTGTTGCGCTGCCGTCAGAAAATGACGCACTGCGCTGATCTCATGCCTTTGCCCGCGATGCAAACCGAAGCGCAGCCCAATCGGGCGCCACGCCTCAGGTTTCGGCGGTCTCAGGTTTCAGCGATGGAGCGGCGGCGGTGGTCGCTGTAGAGGCTGAGGATGTTGGCCGCCGTCTCCTCGATGGAGCGGCGCGTGACATCGATGAGCGGCCATCCGTTGCGCGCGCACAGCCGGCGGGAGAAGGCCAGCTCCTCGGAAACCGCCTCGCGATCCGTATAGGTGGATGATCCCGTCTCCACCGCATTGAGCCCCAGCAGCCGGTTCTGGCGGATCTCGACGATGCGCTCCGGGCTGGCGACAAGGCCCACCACCAGCGGCTTCTTCAGTTTCTCGATGTTCGGCGGCAGAGGGACGTTGGGCACGAGGGGAATGTTCGCCGCCTTGATCCCGCGATTGGCGAGATAGATGGAGGTCGGCGTCTTGGACGTGCGCGACACGCCGAGCAGCACCACGTCGGCATGCTCGAGGTCTTCGGTGAGATGCCCGTCATCATGCATGACAGTGAAGTTGAGGGCGTCGATGCGCTTGAAATAGCTCGCATCCAGCGCGTGCTGGCCACCCACGCGCGGCGTCGGCTCGCCGCCGAGATAGGACTGGAACAGGCGCACCACCGGCGCCATCACGGAGAGATGCGGCAGGCCCAGCTCTTCGCAGCGCGAGCGCAGGCGGCCGCGGATGTCCTTGTCCACCAGGGTGAACAGGACGATGCCGGGATTGGCCTCCACCTCGATCAGCACCCGTTCCAGCTGCTTCATGGAACGAACCAGCGGATAGACGTGTTCGATGGGCAGCACGTTCGCATATTGCGCACTGGCCGCCCGGCCAACGTTGATCAGGGTTTCGCCCGTGGCGTCCGACACGAGGTGGAGGTGGAAATAGGCCTCGCTCGGCTTCGACTGAGTCACTTGTCCACCGCTCCTGTGGAAGGCTGTTGAGGAAGGCACGCGCTTTGGCCCCTTGCAAGGGCGGCCTCTGGATAAGTCCAAAATCCATCCACACGATCACCCTGCGGGAGAGATTCCAGTCCCGCCCTGTGCGTCGATGTGGACGGGGTTCCGCAGGGGGTGCGTTAATCCTTTGTTTACCGGCCTTTCGCCGGCTTCGCATTCGCGGCAAGTCGCATGTCGGCTATGGGTTCGGCTGTGGATCGGTTGTCGACGAGCCGGCAACTGGTTAATCAACCGTTAAGACAACAAAGACTCTCTCATTTAAAAATATCTCTCTTTGATTGAAGGGACGGGATGGACCGCTCTCCAGCCACGCGATCGCGCTTCCTCTCGGTTCTCGACGGCACGGTCCAGGACCCCCCTCCGCTCTGGATGATGCGTCAGGCCGGACGCTATCTGCCGGAGTATCGCGCCGTACGGGCGCAGGCCGGCGACTTCCTGACCCTGTGCTACACGCCAAGCCTTGCCGCCGAGGTGACGCTCCAGCCCATCCGCCGCTACGGTTTTGACGCGGCCATCATCTTCTCGGACATCCTCGTCATTCCCAACGCGCTCGGCACGGGCTTGAGGTTCGAGGCCGGCGAAGGTCCGCGCCTGACCCCGGTGGCGGATCGCGCGGCGCTGTCCGCCCTCTCGGATACGCTTGATTCCGCCAAGGTCGGTCCGGTCTACGAGGCGATCGCCGACGTGCGGGCAAAGCTCTCTGCCGAAACGGCGCTGATCGGCTTCTGCGGCGCGCCGTGGACGGTGGCGACCTACATGGTGGCGGGGCAGGGCACGGACGATCAGGCGCCGGCGCGCCTCCTCGCCTTGCGCGAGCCGGAGCTGTTCCAGGAGCTGATCGACCGGCTGGTGGAAGCCTCCATCACCCATCTGTCGGGGCAGGTGGAAGCGGGCGCCGACGCGGTGCAGATCTTCGACACCTGGGCCGGGGTGCTGGACCCCGCCTCGTTCGAGCGTTGGTGCGCCGAACCCCTGCGCCGCATCGTCGCGGGGCTCAAGGCGAAGCATCCCTATGTCCGGATCATCGCCTTTCCGAAGGGTGCGACCCTCGAGGCGCTGGAAGCGATATCCGATGCCGGCATCGACGCCATCGGCCTGGACTGGTCCGCCGATCGCCGCGCCGCGCGGCAGCGGCTCTCCGACACCGTGGCGCTCCAGGGCAATCTCGACCCGCTGCGGCTGATCGCCGGTGGTTCGGCGTTGGAGGAGGAAGTGGAGCGCATCCGCGCCGATTTCGACGGGGTGCGCCACATCTTCAACCTCGGCCACGGCATCCGGCCGGAAACGCCGCTGGAGCATGTGGAAAAGTTCGTCGAGGCCGTCCGCCGCGCCCGCTGAACGGGACAGATGAGGCTTTTGTTTCAATGCTCTATGAGTGGATCAAGGCGCTGCATGTCATCGCCGTCATCGCGTGGATGGCGGGAATGCTCTACCTGCCGCGCCTGATGGTCTACCACTGCGCGGCCGAGGTGGGTTCGGTGCAGTCGGAGACCTTCAAGGTCATGGAACGGCGGCTGCTCAAGGCCATCATCAACCCGGCGATGATCGTCACCTGGCTCGCCGGCCTGTGGCTGGTCTATGAGGGCGGCTGGTACAAGGCCGGCTGGTTTCACGCCAAGTTCGCGCTGGTTCTGGCCATGTCCGCTATGCACGGATTTCTCGTGCGCTGGGTGCGCGAATTCGCCGAGGACCGCAACAAACGGCCGGCACGCTTCTACCGCATCGCCAACGAGGTCCCGACGCTGCTGATGATCGGCATCGTCATTCTGGTGGTGGTCAAACCGTTTTGATCCGACCCACGCCTTTAGGGGGACTTGCGCACCCCTGAAGGCACGCCTATCTTGCCGGTGCTTTCCCAAACGCAGGCGAACGCGCTTCCTTTCGGTCCGGCATCCGCTCATGGCGTCGTCTTGAAGACGCTGTCCTGGTGGAGCCGTCTTGGTCCGGCCGGCGCGTCAGGCGGCGAGCTGCGTGCCCCCGGCTTCCCCTGAAGACCTGCGATCCCGTCCTTCCCTCCACCAGCCGACCCCGATCCTGACCGATCGGCACCCGGCCCCCCAATACCCATCGAGGCTTTCCCTTATGCGGGAAGTGAAACTTCAAGACCTCAAGTCCAAGACCCCCGTCGAGCTCCTCGCCTTCGCCGAGGAGAATGAGGTGGAAAACGCAAGCACGCTCCGCAAGCAGGAGCTGATGTTCGCGATCCTCAAGCAGCTGGCCGCCACCGAGACGGAGATCATTGGCGAGGGCGTCGTCGAGGTCCTGCAGGATGGATTTGCCTTCCTGCGCTCTCCCGAGGCCAATTATCTGCCCGGTCCGGACGACATCTACGTTTCCCCCTCCCAGATCCGCCGCTTCGGCCTGCGCACCGGCGACACGGTCGAGGGACAGATCCGTTCTCCCAAGGAGGGCGAACGGTATTTCGCGCTGCTCAAGGTCAACACGATCAATTTCGAGGACCCCGAGAAGTCGCGGCACAAAATCAATTTCGACAATCTGACGCCGCTCTATCCCGACGAGCGGCTGAAGCTCGAGCACGATGAGCCGACCGGCAGCAAGAAAGACTTCTCGCCGCGCATCATCGACATCGTGGCGCCCATCGGCAAAGGCCAGCGTGGCCTGATCGTGGCGCCGCCCCGCACCGGCAAGACGGTGCTGTTGCAGAACATCGCCAAGTCCATCACCGCCAACCATCCGGAGTGCTTCCTGATCGTGCTGCTCATCGACGAGCGGCCCGAGGAAGTGACCGACATGCAGCGCTCGGTGAAGGGCGAGGTGGTCTCCTCCACCTTCGACGAGCCGGCCGTGCGCCACGTCCAGGTGGCCGAGATGGTCATCGAGAAGGCCAAGCGCCTGGTCGAACATGGCCGTGACGTAGTGATCCTGCTGGATTCCATCACCCGCCTCGGCCGCGCCTACAACACCGTGGTGCCGTCCTCCGGCAAGGTGCTGACCGGCGGTGTGGACGCCAACGCCCTCCAGCGGCCCAAGCGCTTCTTCGGCGCTGCGCGCAACATCGAGGAAGGCGGCTCCCTCACCATCATCGCGACCGCCCTCATCGAGACCGGCTCGCGCATGGACGAGGTGATCTTCGAGGAGTTCAAGGGCACCGGCAATTCGGAGGTCATCCTCGACCGCAAGGTCTCCGACAAGCGCGTGTTCCCGGCCATCGACATCACCCGGTCCGGCACCCGCAAGGAAGAGCTGCTGGTTCCCGCCGACACGCTCAAGAAGATGTACGTCCTGCGCCGCATCCTGAATCCGATGGGCACGGTCGACGCCATCGAGTTCCTGCTCGACAAGCTGCGTCAGACGAAGACCAACCAGGACTTCTTCGACTCCATGAACACCTGAGCGCTCGTCCGCGAGCGCTCATCCTCCTGACCTGGCCGGGCCATCCCCGGCCGGGTTCTCCCGGGAACGAATGGCCAACAGCGCCCGGCGCGTGATTCGCGCGCCTTTCGTTCCGTTCCCGTTCGGTGAAGCTGGAGCGGGGCGTGTCAATTCGGGACGATCCCGGATAGCTCCCTTCCCGTTTCGCGGCGTCCTCCCTATCTTGAGAGAAACCGGCGGGTTTTCCCCGCGCCGTTTCTTTTGAGGATTGGCCATGTTCATCCAGACGGAAACCACGCCGAACCCGGCGACCCTGAAGTTCCTGCCTGGCCGTTCGGTGCTGGGCGAGGGCACGCTCGACCTGCGCTCGGCCGAGGACGCCGATCTCTCCCCACTTGCCCAGCGCCTGTTCGACGTGCGCGGCGTGTCGGCGGTGATGCTCGGCTCGGACTTCGTGACCGTGACCAAGGCCGACAGCGAGTGGCCCCAGATCAAGCCGGCCATCCTCGGCGCCATCATGGAACACTTCATGTCCGGCGCCCCGGTGCTGTCCGAGGGCGTGAAGCCGGACGTCAGCGACGGCGACGAGTTCTTCGATGCAAAGGACGGCGAGATCGTCGCCACCATCAAGGAGCTGCTGGAGACCCGCGTGCGCCCGGCGGTCGCCAATGACGGTGGCGACATCACCTTCCGCGGCTTCGAGGATGGCGTGGTGTTCCTCAACATGAAGGGCTCCTGCTCGGGCTGCCCCTCCTCGACGGCCACGCTCAAGAACGGCATCGAGAATCTG
The DNA here is from genome assembly GCF_012932745.1 of Xanthobacter sp. SG618. Taxonomy (NCBI): domain Bacteria; kingdom Pseudomonadati; phylum Pseudomonadota; class Alphaproteobacteria; order Hyphomicrobiales; family Xanthobacteraceae; genus Xanthobacter; species Xanthobacter sp. SG618. Next base: position 318,533 of record NZ_JABBHL010000005.1, read on the forward strand.
TTGAAGCATTTCGTGCCGGAAGTGGCGGAAGTCCGGGCCGTCTGACCACGCCGTCCCGGTTTGGCGGTATTCGGGAACGGTGCCATTAACCTTTCCCGAAAGTGAGCGTGCCGGGCCGCTTCCCCCCGCCACGGTTTCGGTTGATCGTGGCGGCGATCGGGGTGCCCGCGTTCATGTATGTCCTCGCCATAGACACGGCGCTTGCCGCCTGCTCCGCCGCGGTGCTCGACACCGAGACGGACAGCATCGTCTCGGGCGATTCGCTGCTCATGGAGCGCGGACATGCGGAGACGCTGATCCCCTTGGTGGAGCAGGTGATGAGCTCCGCGGGGATCGATTTCGAGCACCTCGCCCGCATTGCCGTCACGGTGGGACCCGGCAGCTTCACCGGACTTCGGGTGGGCCTTTCCGCTGCCCGCGGCTTCGGGCTGACCGCCAATCGGCCGGTGGTGGGCGTGACGACGCTGGCCGCCCTCGCGGCGCCCTACCTCGCCCATGACGATGCCGTTCCGGTGGTGTCCGCCATCGATGCCCGCCACGGCCATGTGTTTCTCCAGATGTTCGGCGTCGGCGGGCGCACTCTGATCGCCCCGCGCATCACCAGCGTGCGGGAGGCGGCGCGCTCGGTGGCCATCGGTGCGGTGCGGATCGTCGGTTCGGGGGCGAATCTCGTGGCCGATGCATGGCCGCCGGCGGAAAAGTTGCCCGAACTGATCGACGATACGCCGGCCCCCGACGTCGCCTGGGTCGCCCGGCTCGGTTCGGTCGCCGATCCCGAAGCGGCCGAGCCGCGCCCGCTCTACCTGCGGCCCCCCGATGCCAAGCCGCAGGACAAGGCCCGCATCGCCCGCCGATGAAGCGCCTGTTCGATCGCCTGTTTCCGCCCCGTCCGCCGCTGCTGCGGGCAGCCACGGCGGCGGACATCCCCCATCTTGCGGCCATCCATGCCCGCGCTTTCGCTCGGGGCTGGGGGGCCGACGAGTTCGAGCGGCTGCTCGCCGACCGTGCCGTCCGTGCCCATGTGGCCACGCACGGGCCGCGCAAGCCGCCGGTGGGCTTCGTCCTGTCCCACTGCGTGACTCCCGAATCGGAAATCCTGACCGTCGCCGTCGTCACCGACCGCCGTCGCAAGGGCATCGGCCGGGCGCTGGTGGCTTTCCACCTGGCCCGCCTCGCGGCTGAAGGCGTCTCAACCTCTTTCCTGGAGGTGGAGGAAGGCAATGCGGCCGCCCGCACGCTTTATGCGCGCCTTGGCTATGGCGAGGTGGGTCGTCGCCGTGGCTATTATGCGGGCGGCGCCGACGCGCTGCTGCTGCGCCGCGACTTTTGAGCTTCGGCAAGCCTTTGTCCGCCCCCTTGCGGCGCGGAAGCGGCGGCGCGATAAGGCAGGGGAATGTCCCTGGGTCGTCGCGGAGGTCCCGCTTGAGCGGAAAGATCAGCCTCATTGAGGAAGCCTGCCTCGCCAAGGGCATGCGGATGACCGAGCAGCGCAGGGTCATCGCCCGCGTGCTGTCCGGCGCGCAGGATCATCCCGACGTGGAAGAGCTGCACCGCCGGGCCGTGGCCATCGACGACAACATCTCCATCTCCACGGTCTATCGCACCGTGAAGATGCTGGAGGATGCCGGCATCATCGAGCGCCACGATTTCGGCGACGGCCGGGCCCGCTATGAGCAGATGCCCGACGAGCACCACGACCACCTGATCGATCTCAGGTCCGGTCAGGTCATCGAATTCCGCTCCGAGGAGATCGAGGCGCTGCAGGAGCAGATCGCCCGCCAGCTCGGCTTCAAGCTCCGTGGCCACCGCCTCGAGCTCTATGCTGTGCCGCTCGACGAGGACGAGAAGCAGTGACGCCTCCCGGCGGGCGACCGTCGGCGCCTGCTTCCAGCGACGGTCAGTTGTTGCCGCCCCTCGGGCCGGAGCAGCCGGCTTTGTCGCGCTTGATGGACCGCCTGCGGCTCGCCGGCGTGCTCAGCATGGTCGGCGCGGTGACGCTGGTCGGCATTCCCCTTCAGTGGGTCTCGCTGAAGCTCGGACTTGATGCCCGTCGCCATATCCCCCGGCTCTATCACCGCATCCTGCTGCGGCTCATCGGTGTGCGGGTCCATGTGCGCGGCACACCGGCTGCGGATCGCCCCCTGCTGATCCTCGCCAATCACGCCTCCTGGCTCGACATCCCGGTGGTCGGCTCGCTCACGCCTTTGTTCTTCGTGGCGAAGAGCGAGGTGTCCGGCTGGCCGCTCATCGGCCTCCTCGCCAAATTCCAGCGCACCGTCTTCGTCGATCGCCAGCGCCGCCATGCCACCGGTGCGGTGAACCGGGAGATTGCCGATCGCCTCGCTGACGGCGACCCCGTGGTGCTGTTCGCCGAGGGCACGTCGAGCGACGGCAACCGCGTGCTGCCATTCCGCACTGCTTTGGTGGGCGCCGCGCGCGAGGCTTTCGCCGCCGGGGCGGAGGTGGTGGTCCAGCCCCTTGCCGTGTCCTATGTGCGCCTGCAGGGCCTGCCCATGGGCCGCAGCCATCGGCCCGTGGCGGCGTGGTTCGGCGATATGGAGTTGGCGCCGCACCTGATGGACGTGCTGCGCCATGGCGCCATCGATGTGGAAGTCACCTTCGGCGCGCCGGTGCGGCTCGATGCCGCCCACGACCGCAAGAGCGTGACGCGCGAAAGCGAGGCGACGGTACGCCGGCTCTGCGCCCGCGCCCTCGCCGGCCGATCGCAGGATGAGGACCGACCGAACCCCTTGCCGGACGCCGGCACCTCCGGCATCAAACGGTCATGATCTCGCTTGCCGCCATCGGCTTCGGCTATTGCGCCCGGCACCTCTTGGCCGAGGACCGCGCCGCATTTGGCCGCGTCATCGGTACGTCGCGGGAACCGGCGCGCCTCTCCACCTTTCCGCCCGACGTGGAGGGGTTCGCCTTCGATGGCAGGACGCTCGGGGCCGGTCTCACGGCGGCTCTGGGCGAGGTCCAGATCCTGCTGGCGTCCGCTCCACCGGACGATCGGGGCGATCCCATCCTGTGCTGCGTTGCGGAAACGCTGGCTGGCGGCCGCCTGCGGCAGGTGATCTATCTCACCACCCTCGGTGTCTACGGCAACCACGACGGTGGCTGGGTGGACGAGGCGACCCCGCCACGCGCGGGCAGCGCGCGCCTTGAACGGCGGCTGAAGGCGGAAGCGGACTGGCAAGCCTTCGGCCGCGCGCACGGCGTCCGCGTGGCGGTATTGCGCCTTGCCGGTATCTACGGACCCGGCCGCAACGCGCTGGTTCAGCTGCGCGCGGGCGAGGCCCGGCGCATCGACAAGCCGGGGCAGGTGTTCAACCGCATCCATGTGGATGACATCGTCTGCACCATCCGCGCCGTGATCGCGCACCGTTACGACGGCATCATCAACGTCACCGACGACCTACCCGCCCCGCCCGGCGATCCCATCGCCTACGCCGCGGAATTGCTGGGGATGGAGCCGCCGCCGGCGATTCCCTTCGATGAGGCTGCGCGGGAGATGAGCCCCATGGCGCTCTCCTTCTGGTCCGGCAACAAGCGCGTCGGCAATGCCCGGCTCAAGGAAGAGCTCGGGGTGACGCTGCGCTATCCCACCTATCGCGAGGGGCTGTCCGCGCTCTACGCGGCGGGCGAATGAACGCCGGTTTTAGCGCCGCACGAAGGTGAGGTAGGTCGGCACGCGGCCCTGCGCGATGGCCTTGGCCTCGTATCGCGTCCCCGGCCAGAACGGATAGGGCTTGCGCCAGTCGTCGGCCCGCTGCGCCGTCCAGGTGAAAGCGCCGTGCGCGCGCACATGGGCAAGGGTCCAGCCCACATAATGCGGCACGTCGGAGGCGAAGCGGAACACCCCGCCGGGGCGGATAACGCGAGCCAGCCGGTCGAGATTGTCGGGCCGCACGAAGCGCCGCTTCCAATGCCGCTTCTTGGGCCAGGGATCGGGATAGAAGAGATCCACGCCCTCGAAACTCGCTGTGGGCAGCCGGTCCAGCAGCAGTGCCGCGTCCAGATCGAACACGCGCACATTGGCGAGGCTGCGGGCGTCGAGATCCACCAGCATCCGCGCGAGGCCGTTGAGAAAGGGCTCCGCACCGATGAAGCCCATGTCGGGACGTCGGGCCGCGTGGTCGATCAGGTGCTCGCCGCAGCCGCAGCCGATCTCCAGCCAGTATCCCGCTCTCGGTTCGGGAAACAGGTTCGCCGGGACGGAGGCCGCGTCCAGATCGAGCTTGTAGCGCGGCAGCAGATGCGTGAGGGCGTCTTGCTGCAGCCCCCGCAGCGTTTTGCCGATGCGCCGGCCATAGAAGGCGCCCCGCGCCTCGAACTCCGTGGCGGCGGAGGGGAGGCTCGCGGACTGGCTTTGGTGTTCGCTCGGCTGCTGGCTCATGGGGGTCATGCTGAAAAAGGCACCGGCCGGACTGCAGGGCAATCCGGCCGGTGGGTCAACACAGATGGGTCAAGGTACGAAGGTGGCAGCCCCTGAGGGCTCAGGCCACCGCAGCCTTGAGCGCGCCCACGAGGTCGGTCTTCTCCCAGGAGAAGCCGCCGTCCGCTTCCGGCGCGCGGCCGAAATGGCCGTAGGCTGCAGTGCGGGCATAGATGGGCTTGGTGAGGCCGAGATGCTCGCGGATGCCGCGGGGGCGCAGGTTCATCACCTCGCGCAGCACCTTTTCAAGCTTCGCCTCGTCCACCTTGCCGGTGCCATGCAGGTCCACATAGACCGCCAGCGGATCGGACACGCCGATGGCGTAGGCAAGCTGGATGGTGGCGCGGTCGGCGAGATCGGCGGCGACCACGTTCTTCGCGAGGTAGCGCGCGGCATAGGCGGCCGAACGGTCCACCTTGGTAGGGTCCTTGCCGGAGAAGGCGCCGCCGCCGTGGGGGGCCGCGCCGCCGTAGGTATCCACGATGATCTTGCGGCCGGTGAGGCCGCAGTCACCATCGGGGCCGCCGATGACGAACTTGCCGGTGGGGTTGACGTGCCACACCGTGGCGTCCGTCACCCAGCCGTCCGGCAAGGTCTTCTTGATATAGGGCTCGACGATGGACTTCACGTCATGGGACGAGAGGTTCTCGTCCAGGTGCTGGGTGGACAGCACGATCTGGGTGACGCCCACCGGCTTGCCGTTCTCGTACTGAACGGTGACCTGGCTCTTGGCGTCAGGGCCGAGCGCGTGGGTCTCGCCGGAATGGCGGGCTTCCGCCAGCACTTTGAGGATCTTGTGGGCGTAATAGATGGGAGCGGGCATCAGCTCCGGGGTCTCGCGCACGGCATAGCCGAACATGATGCCCTGGTCGCCGGCGCCCTCATCCTTGTTGCCGGCGATGTCCACGCCCTGGGCGATGTCCGCCGACTGCGCGTGCAGCAGCACGTCGATGTCGGCGTTTTCCCAGTGGAAGCCGGCCTGCTCGTAGCCGATGTCCCGGATGGCGAGACGCGCGGCGTGGGAGAGGAGGTCCTTGGTGATGGACGACGGACCACGGGTCTCGCCGGCGATCACCACCTTGTTGGTCGTGGCGAGCGTCTCGCACGCGACGCGAACCTGGCTCGGGTCCCAGCCTTCGGCCTCCGCGGTGCGGAAGAAGGTGTCGACCACCTCGTCGGAAATCCGGTCACAGACCTTGTCCGGATGACCTTCGGAAACAGATTCGCTCGTGAAAAGATACGATTGACGCGCCATATGACGGCCCCTGTTACGCCCGCGCCACGGTGCGGCCGCCCTTTCTGGCAACGCAGCGGCGGGCGGTCAAGGTCGTCAGTGCGAAAACGTTCGCCAAAACGAACGCTTCACGCCTCGGTCTCACCGGCGATGGCGATCACCAGATCGACGATGCGTCGGCGCACGCGGGCGTCGGTAATGCGCATGAAGTTCCGGGTGAGCGTCAGTCCGTCAGAGGTGGCGAGGAAGTCGGAGACGTAGGCCGGGGACTGTTCCTCGGAAAAGCCTTCGCCTTCGGGGCCAACGGTGGGAGCGCCTTCGAAGAAGAAGGCGACGGGAACACCCAGCACCGTCGAGATCTGCTGGAGCCGGCTCGCGCCGATGCGATTCGTGCCCTTCTCGTACTTCTGGATCTGCTGGAAGGTGATACCGAGATGCTCGCCCAGCTTCTCCTGGCTCATTCCCACCATCATCCGCCGCATGCGGACACGTGAGCCAACGTGCTTATCAATAGGGTTCGGCGCCTTCTTGACCATGGTCTCTCCGGCTATGTCGGAAAAGATTACTCGATACTTCGCATCGCGAAGGCTGCCCTGATTGCCGGCGAACATAGGCATACAATCGGAATGCGTCGATCAACCTTTGCGTGTAATGCAACCGCAAAGCGGTACGGAAGCAAGGGCAAGGGCCGTCGCCAGAAGCGCGAAGATGACGGTACCGCCAAGCTTGGCTGCAACGGAAACCGTTTGCAGCGGCTTTGGAAGGGGGCCGTCCACCAGACCCTCGAGTCCGAGGCCGTGTGATGCGACAATACGTCCCAAGGGATCAACGATGGCAGAGATCCCCGTGTTCGCGGCGCGCACCAGCGGAAGTCCTTCTTCCACAGCACGCATACGGGCCTGCGCGAAATGCTGGTAGGGACCCGGGGTCAGGCCAAACCACGCGTCATTCGTGAGATTGAGCAACCAGGCGGGCCGTGGACCCTGGGGAACTACCTTTCCGGGAAAGATAATTTCGTAACATACAAGCGGAGAGGCGAGCGGCAGTCCGGGGATCTGGAGCGCGCGGAATGCCGCACCGGAAGAGAAACCACCTCGCACACGCGTAAGTTGTTCTATGCCCAGAGCCTCCAGCTCCGCCTGGAACGGCAGGTACTCGCCGAACGGGACGAGATGCACCTTGTCGGTGTTCTCAAGGACCCGTCCGCGATGATCCATCACCCTGATGGAATTGAAGAAAGGTGATCTCTGGCCGGGTGGGGGGAAGTCGTAGCGCACCGCGCCCGTCACCAGCGTGACGTTGGGCGGCAGAACGGCGGCAATGGCCTCCGCCGCCCAAGGTTCGCGCTCATAGATGAAAGGAAAGGACGATTCCGGCCAGATCAGAACGGTGACGTCGGCGAGCCCGCCAGGATAGGTCTCGCTCTTCTTCGCACTCAGCGCGAGATAGTCTTTGAGGATCTGCTCGCGCCGGTCGTAAGCGAACTTCTTGTCCTGCGAGAGGTTCGGCTGCATCACCCGGAGCGCGACGCCGGGCACCGTCTCGAGCGGTGTCACCGAGAGCCGGTAGCCGCCCCACAGCGCCGTCCCCGCGATGACCACGGCCGCGGCGCCCACGGCCGCGAAACTGCGGCGATTGGGGTTGAGCAGCAGCACCGGCGTGGACAGCAGGAGCACGCAGAAGAAGGTGAGGCCCCACACGCCGATCACAGATGCGGCCTGCATCAGCAGCAGATCGTCGGAGACCGCATAACCGTAGGTGTTCCAGGGAAAGCCGGTGAGCACATGGCCGCGCAGCCACTCCGCCAGCGTCAGGCCGAAGGTGAACGCGAACAGCCTGAGGCCCCCCTTGGACCACAGGAGCCGCGCGACCGCCGTTCCGAACGCTGTGAACAGGGCCAGCCCGGCGGGCATGGCGACCACCGCGACGGGCAGCAGCCAGCCGAACACGTCCGCCTCCACCAGGAAGGCGGCGCCGATCCACCAGAGGGACGCGAGGAAATAGCCGAAGCCGAACCACCAGCCGACTCCCGCGGCCCCAAGGAGACGGGTCTTGAGATCGCCCCGGCAGCCGTCGAGCAGCAGTACGAGGACCGGGAAACTCAGCGCCAGCACCGGCCAGAGATCGAACGGCGGCATGGCGAGGGCGCCGACCGCCCCCGCCGTCCAGGCGACGAAGCGCCGGCGCCAGCCGGTGAGGAAGCGCAGCATCAGGATGCGCCCGCGCCACGACAGGTCTGACACGGGTGCGCCGCGCCGGGGGGCGACCTTGGAGGGGAAAGCCACGCGAAAGATCAGGCGTCTGGGAGGGTGTGCCCGGCGGCGGTGCCGTCGAGATCCCGGGGCGGGATGATGCGCAGCTTCTTCAGCCGGCGCGGATCGGCTTCCACCACGTCCACGTCGAAGCCGCCCGGCAGGGAAATCACCTCGCCGGATTTCGGCACCCGCGAGGCGATGCGCACCACGAGGCCGCCGACGCTGTCGACTTCCTCCATCGCTTCTTCCGAAGCGAATCCGGTGCCGAGCACCTCGACCGCCGCCTCCAGCGGCGTGCGGGCATCGGCGAGATAGCTGCCGTCGGGCTGGCGGGTGAGCAGCGTCTCGGCCGCCTCGTCGTGCTCGTCCTCGATCTCGCCGACGATTTCCTCCACCACATCCTCGATGGAGACGAGGCCGTCCGTGCCGCCGTATTCGTCGATGACGAGGGCGAGATGGGTGCGTGCCGCCTGCATGGAGACGAGCAGGTCCACCGCCGGCATGGACGGCGGCACGTAGAGGATGCGGCGGATGAGGCCGGCGGTCTCCAGCGTGGCGTCGAGATTGACCTTGCCCAGGTCGATCTTGCCGGAAGCGGAGGCGAGGTCGCCCGCGAGGAAGGCGATGAGATCCCGGATGTGGACCATGCCCACGGGGTCATCCAGCGTGTCGTCATAGACGACGAGCCGGGAATGGCCGACGGTGACGAACAGCTTCAGCAGCTCGCCCAGCGGCGCGTCCTTGCGCACGGCGACGATCTCGGCGCGGGGCACCATGATGTCGCCGATGCCCACTTCCCGCAGGTGCAGGATGTTGCGCAGCATCTTGCGCTCGGATGGGGTGAACTCCCCCTCCTCCTCGGGTGTCTCCGCCGCGGCGAGCACCTCCACGAGGTCGGTGCGCAGGGAGCCGTGCGGGCGGAACGTGCCGAGGAGGGCACGCAATCGATCGAGAAAACTTTGGGGCTCCGAAGAGCTGGTCTCGGTCGGTTGGTCAATGTTGGACATGTTCGTTATCAAGCCGCCTGCACGTCAGTCCTGGGGCAGGCCATAGGGATCAGCGATCCCCAGGCCCGCGAGGATGTCGCGCTCGAGCGCCTCCATTTCCTCTGCTTCGTTATCTTCGAGATGGTCGTAGCCCATGAGGTGCAACGTTCCGTGCACCACCAGATGGGCGAGATGATCGGCCGGCGCCTTGCCCTCAGTCTCGGCTTCGCGGCTGAGCGTCTCCAGCGCGACGATGATGTCGCCGAGAGGCTGGGGGGCGTCGATGTCGTCGGGCAGGTCCGGCTGGGGGAAGGACAGGACGTTGGTCGCCTTGTCCATGTCCCGCCAGTCGCGGTTGAGCACGCGGATGCGCGCGTCGTCGGTGAGGGTAATGGCCACCTCGCACGGCTCGGGCACGTCCTCGGCGCAGGCGGCCAGCGCCGCCCGGCAGGCCCGGATGGCGACGGCCTCGGCGTCCGCGATGACGGACCAGCCTTCGGCCTCGACCGCGACGTCGATGTCCGCGTCGATCTCGGTAACCTGCGCGACGGGGGCGGGCGCGGCCATGGCTCAGCTCCCGGCCTTGCCGGCGAGGCGGGCCGAGGCCGCCTCGATCTTGGCCGCGTCGAGCCTCTCGTAGGCGGAGACGATGCGCTGCACCAGCTCGTGGCGCACCACGTCCTCGGCCTTGAAATGGCAGATGCCGACGCCCTCGACGCCCTCCAGCAGCCGCACGGCTTCCGCAAGGCCGGACACCTGCCCGCCGGGCAGGTCGGTCTGGCTCGGGTCGCCGGTGACGATCATGTGGGAGTTCTCGCCCAGGCGGGTGAGGAACATCTTCATCTGCATGGAGGTGGCGTTCTGCGCCTCGTCCAGGATCACGGCGGCGTTGGAGAGGGTGCGGCCGCGCATGAAGGCGAGCGGCGCGATCTCGATCTCGCCGGACTGCAGCGCCCGCTCCACGAAGGGGCGATCCATGAGGTCATAGAGCGCGTCGTAGATGGGGCGCAGATAGGGGTCCACCTTCTCCTTCATGTCGCCGGGCAGGAAGCCGAGGCGCTCGCCGGCCTCGACGGCCGGGCGGGAGAGGATGATCTTGTCCACCATCCGCCGCTCCAGCAGATGGACGGCGTAGGCCACCGCGAGCCAGGTCTTGCCGGTGCCGGCGGGGCCGTTGCCGAACACCAAAGTGTGCCGCTTCAGCGCGCGGATATAGGCGTCCTGCGCGGCGGTGCGGGCGCGCACCGGTCGGCGTCGCAGATGGATCTCGTCGAAAGACTGGCGCTGCTCGGCCGGGTCGAAGTCGAACAGCGAGCCCTGCGAGGTGACCTCGCGGATGGCACCGTCCACGTCGCCCTGGCTGATGTCGCGACCCTTGCGCAGCGCCTCGTACAGGTGCTCCAGCACGGCGCGGGCCTGCTCGCAGGCATCGCGCGCGCCTTCCAGCGTCACGTGGTTGCCGCGCGAATCCGCCTTCACCCCCAGCTTTCGCTCGATGAGGGCGAGATTGCGGCCGTAATGGCCGAACAGCTGGGTCGCGAGCCGGTTGTCGTCGAAGGCCAGCACCACATGGGCGGCCGGAGGCTCGTCCGGATCGGCCCAGGGGGCCGTCACCGCCGCACGGGCGGGACCGGGGGAAGCCTGCGGCGCGGAGGCCGCCAGGGGACGATCACGGTTGTCGCTGCCGGATCTGCGCAAGCTCAGGCCTCCATGGCCGCAAGCGGCCGGGACAAAGCGGGGGAAAGGGGTGTCTCGGCGGGAACGCCGGCGAGGCTGTTCGGGCCGACATCGGTGATGGTGACGGTGAGAAGCTCGCCGATGCCGGCGGGCGGATCGTTCACCACCACGCTCTGAAGGTAAGGCGAGCGGCCGATGAGCTGGCCCGGCTGGCGGCCGGGCTTTTCCAGCAGGATATCGAAGGTGCGGCCACGGCAGGCGGCGTCGAAGGCCGACTTGGAGGCTTCCAGCAGCTTCTGCAGCTCGGCGAGGCGTTCGGTCTTCACCTCTTCCGCCACCTGCGCGTCATGCTCGGCTGCGGGCGTGCCGGGGCGGGAACTGTATTTGAAGGAATAGGCGCTGGCGAAGCCCACTTCACGCACCAGGTCGAGCGTGTCCTCGAAGTCGCGGTCCGTCTCGCCCGGGAAGCCAACGATGAAGTCGGAGGAGAGGGCGAGGTCCGGCCGCGCGTCGCGCATCTTCTCGATGAGCGAGAGGAACAGGTCGCGGCCGTGCTTGCGGTTCATGGCCGCGAGAATGCGGTCGGAGCCGGACTGCACGGGCAGGTGCAGATAGGGCATCAGCTGCGGCAGGTCGCGGTGGGCGGCGATGAGGTCGTCACCCATGTCGCGCGGATGGGAGGTAGTGTAGCGCAGCCGCGCCAGCCCCTTCATCTCGGCGAGGCGCTCCATGAGCCGCGCGAGGCTCCACACCTTGCCGTCCGGCCCCTCGCCATGGAAGGCGTTGACGTTCTGGCCGATGAGGGTGATCTCGCGCACGCCCTGATCGAGGAGGCGGGCGGCCTCGTCGAGAATCTTCGTCACCGGGCGGGAGACCTCGGCGCCGCGGGTGTAGGGCACCACGCAGAAGGTGCAGAACTTGTCGCAGCCCTCCTGCACCGTCACGAAGGCTGCCGGCCCGCGGGAGCGGGTGGCGGCGCGGGTGGGTGCAGGCAGGTGATCGAACTTGTCCTCGGCGGGAAATTCGGTGTCCACCACCCGCTTGCCGGCCTTCGCCTCGGCCAGAAGCTCGGGCAGGCGATGGTAGCTCTGGGGGCCGACCACCACGTCCACCACCGGCGCGCGGCGCATGATTTCCGCGCCTTCGGCCTGGGCGACGCAGCCGGCGACGGCGATCATGGTGTCGGAGCCGGCTTCCTGCTTCTGCTTCCTGAGGCGCCCGAGCTCGGAATAGACCTTCTCGGCGGCCTTCTCGCGGATATGGCAGGTGTTCAGGATCACAAGGTCGGCCTCGGCCGGGTCCTGCGTCTCCACGAAGCCCTCGCGTGCCAGAGTATCCGCCATACGATGGGAATCGTAGACGTTCATCTGGCAGCCGAAGGACTTCACATAAAGCTTGCGGGGCTCGTGCATGTCGCCTGTTCTGTCGCCGTCGATCTTCGCGTGTGGGCGCGACGCGATCGTGACGCCAGCTCTTGTCGCCCCCTTCATGGTCCCGTGAGCCTTTGATCCTACCGGCAAACCTGGCCGATGGAAACAGCGGCGGGTCTCACGCCCCGGAAGTAACTGCGATCCACTCGTTTGATACCCCGGTATCCGTCTCCGCCGAGCCCCGCTCGGCCGCCAGACGAGCGACCATCGAAGGGTCCGCCAGCCGCCCCAGCGCCCACACCGCAGCACCTCTTACCACAGCGGATTCATCCGCCAGACGCGCCTCCACCAGCGGCAGCAGCGCGGCATCCCCGGAATTGCCAATGGCGATCAGCACATTGCGCACGAACCGGTCACGCCCCACCCGCTTAATCGGGCTTTTCGGGAATCGGGCGCGGAAGGCGGCGTCGTCCAATGCCACCAGTTCCGCCAACGGCGGGGCATCGTTCTCCGCCCGCGCGGCGAGTTTCGCTTCCTGGCCCATTTGCGCGAACTTGTTCCAGGGGCAGGCGGCGAGGCAGTCGTCGCAGCCATAGATGCGGTTGCCCATGAGCGGGCGCAGCTCGGCCGGGATCGGCCCCTTGTGCTCGATGGTGAGGTAGGAGATGCAGCGCCGCGCATCGATGACATAGGGCGCGGGAAACGCCGCGGTCGGGCAGGCATCGAGACAGGCGCGGCAGGAGCCGCAATGGTCTTTCTCCGGCGCGTCCGGCTTAAGCTCCAATGTCGTCGCGATGGCGCCGAGGAACAGCCAGGAGCCGAACTCCCGCGAGACGAGATTGGTGTGCCGCCCCTGCCAGCCCAGCCCCGCCGCGGCGGCGAGCGGCTTCTCCATGAGCGGCGCGGTATCCACGAACACCTTCACATCCGCAGTGACGCCGCGCCGGCCGGCCTCCGCCAGCAGCGCGCGGGCGACGCGCTTGAGCTTCGGCTTGATGATGTCGTGATAGTCCTCGGCCCGCGCATAGACCGAGATGGCGCCTGCACTTTTCTGCGCGAGTACCGCGCGGGGATCTTCGGAAGGGCCGTAGTTAAGGCCGAGCAGGATGACGCTGCGCATGTCCGGCCACAGCGTTCGGGGATCGGCGCGGCGGTCCAGCGTCTCGGCCATCCAGCCCATGTCGCCGTATGCGCCATCGGCGACCCAGGTGCGGAGCCGTTCCCCGGCGGGCGCACCAGCCTCGGGCCGGGCGATGCCGACGGCATCGAACCCTTCCTCATGGGCGAGGCGGCGGACGATCTCCTCCAGCCCGCCCGCGTCGGTCAGAAATCGAGGTCCGCGTAGGTCTTGGAGGGGGGCATTCCCGGGATGCTCTCGGTGAGCAGGGCGCGGAAGGTCGGGCGCGACTTGATCCGCGCGTACCAGTCCCTCGCGTGCTCGTCCTCGTCCCACGGTACATCGCCCAGATAATCGGCCACCGAGAGATGCGCGGCGGCGGCAAGGTCGGCCTGGCTTAGCCTCTCGCCGGCGAGCCATTTGCGCGCCTTGGCCAGCCAGCCGATGTATTTTAGATGATATCGCAGATTGGCGCGCGCCATGCGCAGCGAGGTGGCATCCGGCGAACCGCCGCCCTGCTCGCGCGACATGTAGCGCTTGTGGATGCGCTCGCGCACCAGCGGCTCGGTCGATTCGACATACATCTTCTCGTTGAACCACTGGGTCAGCCGGCGCACCTCCACGCGGCCGGCCGGGTCCTCCGGAAGAAGCCGGTGGGTGCCGAGGGCGAGACCCCGGGTCTCATCGAGATATTCGGCGATGATGAAGGCGCCCGGCACCGAGGCCGCCATCTCCTCCACGATCACCGGCGTCTCCCCCGACGGATTGAGCGCCAGGAAGCCCGGCCGTCGCTCCCACACGCGCTCCTCCACCAGCTCCGGCTCCAGGCCGTACTCGGCGAGCAGCAGGCGGACGAATCGGGAATGGGGGCAAAAGGGATGATGATGCAGATACATGGGCCGATTTCGCCGGGGGTCGAAGGGAGGGGGCGAGGCACCCGGCGTCCCATATGATTAGGGGCCGAACCTTTCCGATTGGTTCCTCGCTGCTGCACCGCGGGCCGGGCATCGTTTGCGCTGGCATTTCGCAGTTCAATCATGGTGATCGAAGGGTTAACGATGCCGCGAGGGCTTTTGCCGCCTGCCCTTGAGGTATTTTCCGGGTTGTTGCGATGCGGCCACAGCGTGGCTGGAAACGCGCGGCGGCCACAGAGGCAGCCCTGCCGCAGGGGCGCGCCACGTTGCACCCGCGAAGGCAAGCGGAGAGGATGGCGCCTGTCTTGCTCCCGCCTCCCGGATTTTCTCACCCATGACTCTCGGCGATATGCTCGAAGCGCTCGTCCTCGGCCTACTGGAAGGGCTGACGGAATTCATCCCCGTCTCGTCCACTGCCCATATCCTGCTTGCCGGGCACTTCCTCGGCTTCGAGAGCAACGGCCACACCTTCGAGGTGCTGATCCAGCTCGGCGCCGTGCTCGCCATCCTCACCGTCTATTTCCAGCGCTTCCTGCGCGTCGCCCAGCAACTGCCCACAAATCCGGGCGCGCGGCGCTTCGTCATCGGCGTGCTCATCGCCTTCCTGCCGGCGGCGGTGATCGGCGCCGCGGCGCACGGCTTCATCAAGAGCGTGCTGTTCGAGACACCCGCGCTCATCTGCGGCACACTCATCTTCGGCGGCATCATCCTGCTGTTCATCGACAAGGTGGTGCCGCAGCCGCGCTACAACAACGCCATGGGCCTGCCCTGGCACGTCGCGCTCATCATCGGCTTCTTCCAGTGCCTCGCCATGATCCCGGGCATGTCGCGCTCCGGCTCGACCATCGTCGGCGCCATGCTGATGGGCGTGGACAAGCGGGCGGCGGCGGAATTTTCCTTCTTCCTCGCCTTGCCCACCATGTTCGGCGCGTTCGCCTACGACCTCTTCAAGAACCGCAACAACCTCTCGATGGACGATGGCCTGCTCATCGTCATCGGCTTCGTGGCGGCGTTCTGCGCGGCGGTGGTGGTGGTGAAGTCGCTGCTCGATTTCGTGTCGAAGCACGGCTATGCGCCGTTCGGCTGGTGGCGCATCGCGGTGGGCATCGCCGGCCTCATCGGCCTCGCACTGGTCGGCTGAGCCGCCCTCAGAAGTCGGTGGCGATGCCGCCGACTTCCCAATCGCCGTAACGCACCGGCTCCGGGCCGTCGCGGCCGTTGATCTCCTTCGGCCGGTCCTTCAGCGCGGCGTCCATGGCCGCCCGCCGGGCCTCGGCTTCGGCCAGCGCACGCTTCGCCGCCTCGCTCAGGGGCTTGCGCGGCTCTGTCTTGTCCTCGTCCATGGTCCCGTCTCCAAACTCGTCGCGAGGCATCCTCCGGTTGAAGACCGGCCTACCTCACCCGTCCGCATCCTTGCACCCGCGGCGGAAAGCGTGCTAGCAGCGCCGCGCTTTCCGGTCGTGCCCGCGGGGCCGGCCCAACACCCCATGGATGGAGATGCGCATGGCCTCGCAGAATGGCGGCCCCAACCCGAATGCGGCGCCGTCGCTGAACGTGCTCGCGCAGTATATCAAGGATTTCTCCTTCGAGAATCCGAACGCGCCGCGCTCCCTCGCCGCTCCCCCGGCCCAGCCCGACGTCAGCATCCAGATCCATGTCAACGCCAAGCCGGGCGGCAACGGTGAGTTCGAGGTCGAGCTGAAGATCGACGGCGGCGCGAGCGTCGAGGGCAACACCCTGTTCGCCTTCGAGCTGGTCTATGCCGGCGTGTTCCGCATCCTCAACATTCCCGAGCAGAGCCTGCAGCCGGTGGTGCTCATCGAGTGCCCGCGCCTGCTCTTCCCGTTCGCCCGCCAGATCATCGCCGACGCGGTGCGCAACGGCGGCTTCCCGCCCCTGATGATCGATCCGGTGGACTTCGCCGCGCTCTATCAGCAGCGCCTGCAGGCGGAAGCCGAGCGTCTCCAGGCCGGCCAGGCCTGAGCCTCGCGCTGACCTGATCTTCGACAGAGCCCGCCGCCGCAGCGCCAGACGCCTGCGGCGGCGGGCTTTTTCTTTTCCGCCCCATTTTCTGACGGCGGCGTTTTGCCCGTGTCTCCTCCATGTGGCAGGCTCCGCCGCGCCGGAGCGCGACCAATGTGGCGCGCCACAGGCGGGAGGCAGGCCGGCGGGGCGATGCGATCCATCCGTTTCAAGCTGGCCGCGCTGGCGGGCGCTACGGCGATTCTCGCGGTGCTTGCGGGCGTCAGCGTGCTGATCGCCCTGCGCGCCGTGGACGGGGCGCTTGAGGCGGCAGTCTCCGCCCAGCAGCGCCTCGACGTGCTGACCGAGATCTCGGCCCGCCTCTCCGACTTCGGCCTCGCCGCCATCGCCGCCACCGAGAGCCCCACCGCGAGCGCCGGACGGCTTGAGGACGCGCGCTCCCGCGTCTCGGCCCTGCTTGAGGCGTCCACCGTGAAGGCGGTGCAGGCGGCTCCCGATGCATCGAGCGGCCTGAGGCCGCAGGAACGCCTGCTGGCCCGTCTCAGGGCGGACTTCATCTCCCTCGACCGGCAGATCACCGCCGCGACCCGTGACCCGGACACCATGCGCCGGGGCGACCGGGTGCGTGGCTCCCTCAACGCCTTCGCCGCCTCGGCCGGCCCGACGCTTTCCCTGCTGGTGGAAAGCGAGCGCCGCGGGGTCACGGCTGCGCGGGAGGAGGCGGTTGCGCTGGCGGACCGGCTGCGGATCGGCGCGGTGGCCATCGCGCTCGCGGTGTTCGCCGCGGCACTGGTGCTGTATCGCGCGCTGGCCCAGCCGCTGCTCGGCCGGCTGAAGGAGATCGACCGGGCGGCCGCAGCCATCGGCCGCGGCGACCTGTCTGCCCGGCTCGCCATCGGTCAGCGCGATGAACTCGGCGTCCTGATGGCCCGCTTCAACCGCATGGCCGCCCTGCTGGCGCGCCGCGAACGGAAAGTGGCTCAGGACCGGGCGGAGCTGGAAAAGACCATCGCCGATCGCACCGCGGATCTCACCGAGGCCAACGCGCGTCTCGGCGCCATCGATGCCTCCCGGCGCCGCTTCTTCACCGATGTGAGCCACGAACTGCGCACCCCGCTCACCGTCATCATCGGCGAATGCGACGTCACTCAGCGCGCTCCGGCCATACCGGAGACGCTGAGCCGCTCGGTGCTGACCACCATCCGCAAGCGCGCCGGCATGCTCCACCGCCGGGTGGAGGACATGTTGCGGGTCGCCCGCTCCGAGAGTGGTGAGATCGAGCTGGTGTTCCAGGACACGCCCCTCGCCCCCCTCCTGGCCGATGCCGTGGCAGGGCTGGAGCCGGTGGCGCGGCGGCAGAGCGTGGCTTTGGTGCTCCACGCACCGGAGCCGGGGCTCCTCGTGCATGCGGATCGCGAATGGCTGCGGCAGGTGGTGGAAGGGCTCATCGACAACGCCCTGCGCCATGGCCGGCCGCTCACCCGCGTCACGGTTTCGGTCGACCACGGCGCGGACGCGGAAGCACAAGCGGTCGACATCGTCAGCATCACCGACGACGGGTGCGGCATTCCGCCCGAGGCCCGGACCCGCCTGTTCGAGCGGTTCGCGCGGGGCGGGCCGCTTGGCGGCGCCGAGGGTTTCGGCCTCGGGCTCGCTCTCGCCGATTGGGTGGTGACGCGGCACGGCGGACGTATCACACTGGAGGACGGGGAGAAGGGCGGCACCCGGGTGGCGATCGCGCTGCCGCAGGCCGCTGCAGCCGCGCCGAGCGAGCCCGCAGCCGAGTCCGGCCCGACCGTGTGACCGGCCGGCCGGCGCATCGGCATTCCCCGCCCCTATCCCGCGGGCCGCCAGATGGCCCAGGACCGCCCGAACGGGCACAGGAGGAACCATGAACATCCTGGTGGTGGAAGACGACAGCGATATCGGCGCCATGCTGAGCCGCGGCCTCTCCGCCGAGGGGTTCGACGTGACCGTGGTGGGACGGGCCGACGAGGCCCTCGAGACGGCGCGCCAGTACAATCCCTGCGCCGTGGTGCTCGACATGATGCTGCCGGACGGCTCCGGCATCGACGTGTGCCGGGCGCTGCGCAGCGCTGGCCATTCCGGCCCCATCCTGTTCCTCAGCGCCAAGGACGAGGTCCACGATCGCGCCGAAGGCCTCGGCGCCGGGGCGGACGACTACATCGTCAAGCCGTTCGTGTTCGGCGAGTTGGTGGCGCGGCTGCGCACCCATCTCCTGCATCGCCTCGGCGAAAGCCATGCGGACCGCGTCATGGCGGGCCGGCTGGTGCTCGATCCCTCCACCCGCACCGCGAAGTTCGGCGAAGTGCATGTCCGCCTCACCGAGCGCGAGGCCGATCTTCTGGCGCTGCTCATGGCCAGTCCCAACCGTCCCATCGCTCGGGGCGAGATCTTCGACCGGCTCTGGGCCAGCCAGGGCGGCGCGTCGCTCAACGTGGTGGACGTCTATGTGGGCTACCTGCGCACCAAGCTTGCGCCGGTGGGGCGCGCCGGCGGCCCCCAGGTCGCGACTGTGCGGGGGCGCGGCTTCATGCTCGACCTCTCCGCACCGTCAGCTCACTGATGATCTCTAGAAGTATTGCAATGCAGCAAAAGATTTCACTTGCGGGAACCGATTCGGCTGCCAATATTTGAATCCGTTGTAGCGAAAAACCTCGCTACTTCAATTTCTTATGATCTTCTTATGAGGGTTGTGAGAGAACTCAGGAGGAAACCATCATGCGCTGGAACAAGCCCCAGGTTTGCGAAGTCTGCGTCGGCATGGAAGTCACCGCTTACCTGCCGGCCGATTTCTGATCGACCCAGGTCGGGAGCCGCGAACGATTGGCAGGAGCGTCCGTCGCATCATGCAGGTGATCGTTCTCGGTTCAGCGGCCGGCGGCGGCGTTCCCCAGTGGAACTGCCGCTGTCCGGTGTGCCAACTGGCATGGAAGGGTGATCCACGGGTCACGCCCCGAACCCAGTCGAGCATCGCCGTCTCGGAGGACGGCGCCTCGTGGGTGCTCCTCAACGCTTCGCCCGATCTTCGGGCCCAGATCGCCGCGACCCGGGCGCTTCAGCCTCGGGTGGATGGCCGCGACAGCCCCATTCGCGCCGTCGTCCTCACCAATGGTGACGTGGACCACATAGCCGGTTTGCTGACGCTGCGGGAGCAGCAGGCGTTCGAGGTGTACGGCACGGCCGACACGCTCGCGCTGATCGAGCAGAATCAGGTCTTCGACGTGGTTTCCAAGGCGCTGGTGCGCCGGGAGCCGGTTTCGTTCGAAGTGCCGTTCTCGCCGGTTCCGGGGCTGACCATGGAATTCTTCACCGTCCCCGGGAAGGTGCCGCTCTGGCGCGAGGATGCCTCCCTCGTCATCGGCGAGGAATCCGGCTCGACTGTGGGTGTAACCATCACCTCGGCCGGTAGCCGCCTCGTCTACGTGCCCGGCTGCGCCGCCGTGACGGACGCCCTGCGTCAGCGCATCTCGGGCGCCGACCTCCTGTTCTTCGACGGCACGCTCTATCGCGACGACGAGATGATCGCGGCCGGGATCGGAACCAAGACAGGTGCCCGCATGGGACACCTCTCCATGTCCGGCGCGGACGGCACGGTGGCGCTGCTCGCCGACCTGCCGGTGGCGCGCCGGGTGTTCATCCATATCAACAACACCAATCCCGCGCTGATCGATGGCTCCGAAGAGCACCGCGCCATGGAAGCGGCTGGCTGGACCGTCGCCCGGGACGGAATGGAGTTTTCCCTATGAGCGCGCAAGCCGCCGTCCGTGTGCTGGCCGAGGCAGCCGACCTTCCTGCCGATTTCCCTTCCCTGCCCTCGCCGCTGGAGCCGCTGTCGCCCGAGGGTCTGGAGGCAGCGCTGCGCGCCGTGGGCGCCACTCGCTATCACAACCTCCACCCCTTCCATAAGCTGCTGCATTCCGGCCGGCTGAACCGGGATCAGGTGCGCGCCTGGGCACTCAACCGCTACTGCTACCAGTCCGCCATCCCCCGCAAGGATGCGGCCCTGATGGCGCGCTGCGACGACCGCGAGCTGCGCCGGGAATGGCTGCACCGCATCACCGACCATGACGGCTTCGGCGAGGATTCGGGGGGCATCGAGCGCTGGCTGGTGCTCACCGACGGCCTCGGCCTCGACCGGGCCTACGTGGTCTCCAAGGACGGGGCCCTGCCCGCCACCAAGTTCGCGGTGGAGGCCTATGTGCGCTTCGTCGCCGAGAACACGCTGCTGGAGGCGGTGGCCTCTTCGCTCACCGAGCTGTTCGCGCCGGGCATCCACGCCGAGCGCATCTCGGGCATGCTGGAGCACTACGACTTCATCAACGAGAAGGTCGTCGCCTATTTCCGCCGCCGCCTCGACCAGGCGCCGAAGGATGCCGACTTCGCCCTTGAATATGTGAAGCAGCACGCCCGCACGGCCGCCGAGCAGCGCGCTGTCATCCGCGCCCTCACCTTCAAGACCGAGGTGCTCTGGGCGCAGCTGGATGCGCTCTATCTCGCCTATGTGGCGCCGGGCTGGCCCGCGCCGGGTGCCTGGCGACCGGGCGTCGCCATCGTCGGGGAATGAGATGCGCGCCGAGGAAACCGACGTCCCGCGCCTGCCGCGGGGCGTGAAACTCAAGTTCGATCAGGTGCGGTCCCGCCATGTGCTTCTGGCGCCGGAGCGCGCCTTCGACATCGACGAGACCGCCGCCGCCGTGCTGGAGCTGGTCGACGGCCAGCGCACCTGTGGACAGATCGTGGATGCCCTCGCCGCGCGTTACGACGAGAAGCGCGAGGTCATCGCCGACGATGTCCGCGACATGATCGGCAGCCTCATCGCGCGCCGGGTGATCGAGACATGAGCGAGATCGCGACCGTTGCCCGCAAGGAAGTGAGCGAAGGGACCCGCCCCGAGGCGGCGCCTTCGGTCGGCCACCCCATCGGCATCCTCGCCGAGCTGACCCATCGCTGCCCGCTGCGCTGCCCCTATTGCTCGAATCCGCTGGAACTGGAGCGCCGCGAGGCGGAACTCGACACCGCCACCTGGAAGCGGGTGCTGAGCGAGGCCGCCGCGCTGGGTATCCTCCACGTCCATCTCTCCGGCGGCGAACCGACCGCCCGGCCGGACCTTGTGGAGCTGACCGCCCACTGCGCCGCGGAGGGGCTCTACACCAACCTCATCACCTCCGGCATCGGCCGCGCCTCCGGCATGATCGACGCCCTGTCGGAGGCTGGGCTCGACCATGTGCAGCTTTCGGTGCAGGGGGCGAGTGCCGAGACCGGCGACCGCATCGGTGGCTACAAGGGCGGCCATGCGGCGAAGCTGGAATTCGCCCGGAAGGTCACGGACCTCGGCCTGCCGCTGACGCTCAATGCCGTCATCCATCGCGGCAACATCCATGAGGTGGAGGACATCATCGCCCTCGCGGTGGCGCTGAAGGCCCGCCGGCTGGAGGTGGCGCACACCCAGTATTACGGCTGGGCCTATGTGAACCGGGCCGCGCTGATGCCGGCGCGGCCGGACGTGGATGGCTCGGTGGCGCTGGTGGAGGAGGCGCGCCGGCGCCTCGAGGGCATTCTCGTCATCGACATGGTGATCCCGGACTATTACGCCCGCTATCCCAAGCCCTGCTCGGGCGGCTGGGGCCGGCGGACGCTGAACGTCACCCCCACCGGCCGGGTGCTGCCCTGCCATGCGGCGGAAAGCATCCCGAACCTCGAATTCTGGTCGGTGCGCGACCGCGCGCTCGGCGACATCTGGCGGTCTTCGCCGGCCTTCAACGCCTTCCGCGGCACCGACTGGATGCGCGAGCCGTGCCGCAGCTGCGACCGACGCGAGATGGATTTCGGCGGCTGCCGCTGCCAGGCCATGGCGCTGGTGGGCGACGCGGCGGCGACCGACCCGGCCTGCTCGCTCTCGCCCTTCCATGCCCGCGTCGAGGCGCTGGCGACGGAGGAGGCGGCGGCTGTCGCGCCGGACTATCTCTATCGCACCATCGGCGGAGCGCCCGCGAAGGCGCCCGAAGGAGCCGCATCGTGAGCCTGCGTCGCGCGTTGGGCCTCTGGCTCGTTCTCATGGCGGCCCTGTTCTCGGGCGGCGCTCTCGTCATGCCCCAGGCGGCGAGCGGGGCCGAGGCTCAGGCTGCCTCCCAACAGGCGACCCCGGATGAGGCGACGCTGCTGTTCGAGGATCCGCAGCTGGCCAACACCAAGGCGGGCCAGACGCTCACCTACAAATATTCCCGCAAGGTGGCGGATCCGGAACTCGGCGCGAGCTTCGATGATCGCGTGGTGCTGACGATCGAGGCGAGCGCCAACGGCGGCGACGCCCGCGACGTCAGGGTGGATTTCTTTACGCCCGAGCGCCATCACGCCGCCGGTCCGTTCGAGGGCGTGACGACCAATCCCATGCTGCTCCTGTTCCTGGAGAACCATCTCGGGGACCTTTCCGGCCGGCTCAAGGGCAATCCGCGCTATTTCAAGACCGCCATCCGCACCGCCTTGCGCGACGCCGCCACCGTGACCGCTGCCGATCTCTCCGTGGGCGGCCAGACGGTGAAGGGCTGGCGCGTGACGGTGATGCCGTTCAAGGGCGATCCCAATGCCGTGCGCATGCGGGGGCTCGATACCCTCGCCTATACGTTCGAGGTGTCGCCGGAGGTGCCGGGCCAGATCGTGCGCCTGGCCATCAAGGCTGACGCGCCAGGGGGCACCCTGTGGGAGGAGAGCATCGCCTATGATCCGACGAGCCATTGAGGCCGGCGCCCTGCTGCTCGCCCTCGGCGGGGCGGCGGTGGCAGCGACCCCCAGCGACAACGACTATCCCACCTCCGCCCGCGTCGATTACGTCTTCGGCTGCATGGCGGCCAACGGCCAGAGCCGGGAGGCCATGGCCCGGTGTTCCTGCTCGGTGGACACCCTCGCCTCGATCATTCCCTACGACCACTATGTCGCGGCCGAGACGATCCTTTCCATGCGGCAGGGGGTGGGCCAGGCGGCCAATATCTTCCGCAACACGCCCCAATATGACGACACGATTGCAGAACTGCGCCGGGCGCAGGCTGAAGCAGAAATCACCTGCTTCAAGTAGAGCGATTTCGCGTCGCACAAATCATTCTCGCAGGCGCCGCACAAGTGACGGGTTTTCGGCCCCGCTTCGCTGTGTTAGCTTCCCCGCCAAGAACAGACGCATGGCGCACGGATTTTTCCGAAGCGCACTGCAACGACAAGCGGGCAACCGCCGCGGCGTCTTGATTGGGTCCGTCAATCCCCAAGGCAAAGCCATGGCCAGTTACCGCTTGAGTTCCGTTCTCTCTCCACTTGTCCCACGTTCTGGAGCCGGCTTCGCGCCGCCGCGCGCCCTTTGCCTGCCGGCCTTGCCGCGCGGCATCTCTTCCGCGCAGGGGTGAGCCTCATGTCATCGGGTGAAACGACCGAAGCCGGTGCTCCCCGCATCGTGCGGGACGTGGTGTGCGGCTTTTGCGGCCTCGGCTGCGACGACATCGAGGTGGCCGTCGCTGGCCGCGTGGTGACCCCGCGCAAGGCCTGCGCCGATGCCGCCCGCTTGCTGGCGCGCGGCGATGTGCCTCCGCCCTCTCCGCGCGTCAATGGCGCGCCGGCCAGCCTCGTCGAGGCGGCCTCCGCCGCGGCCTCCCATCTGAAGGCGGCGCGGTCCTCCGTCTTCTCCGGCCTCGGCGCCGATCTCGAAGGGCACCGGCGGCTCTACGATATCGCCATGGTGGTGGGGGCGAGCATCGACCATTCCGCGTCCGGCGGCCTGTTCGCCAATCTCGACCGCCTCGCCCGCCGCGGCTGGATCGCCGCGACCCTCGCCGAGGTGCGCAACCGGTGCGACCTGATGGTGGTGTTCGGCGATGATCCCGCCGCGAGCTTCGGCCGCCTGTTCGAGCGCATCATGCCGGTGCGCAAGGGCGAAGGCGGTGACGCCGCCCCCCTGTTCGCGCCTTCCGGCCGGCGTGTGGTGATGATCGGCGCGCCGTTCTCCGACGCGTCGCGCAAGGTCCTCGCCGGCCATGAGCTGAGCGAGATCCTGCTGCCGCCCGAGCAGGTTGCCACCGCCGCCGCGCTGCTGGCGTCGGCCCTGGCGGGCCGTGACATCGGCGCCGTGGACGTGCTCCCCGGCACGGCCGGCGCCTCGCTGGCGGAGCTTGCCGACCTGCTCCGCGCCGCGCGCTACAGCGTCTTCACCTGGAACGCCGCGACCCTGCCGCAGGCAGATGCCGCCGCCGTCGCCGGCTCGGCTTCGGAGGCCGTGGACCTGTTGTCGCCGACCACCCGCGCCGCCGTGCTGCCCTTGGGCGGACGCGACAACGTCACCGGCGCCCACCAGCTCGCGCTCTGGCGCTTCGGCTATCCCCTGCGCACGGCGATCGGTGCCGGAACCGCACGCCATGCGCCCGATCTCTACGCCACCGCCGCGGCCCTGAAGGACGGCGACCTGCTGCTCCATGCCAGCGCCTTCCGGCCCGATCCACCGCCCGAATTCAGCGCCGGCCCGGTGATCGCCCTCGCCCATCCCGACACGTCTTTTGCCCGCGAGCCGGACGTGTTCATCCCCGTCGGTACGCCCGGCGTCGATCATCCGGGGCATGTCTTCCGCATGGACTCCGTCGTCTGCCTGCCGCTCCAGGGCCTGCGGCCCGCCGAGCTTCCGAGCCTCGCCGAGGCGGCCTCTGCCATCCTCGCCAATTTCGGGAGGGGCGCATGAGAACGCGCGTCACCGGCGGGCGGGTCTTCGACCCCGCCAACGGCATCATTGATCAGGTCCGCGACGTGGTGATCGAGGACGGGCGCATCATCGCCGATCCCGGGCGGGGCGGTAGTGAGGAGGTGGTGAACGCCTCCGGCTGCATCGTGCTCGCCGGCGGCATCGACCTGCACAGCCACATCGCCGGCGGCAAGGTGAATCTCGGCCGCCTCCTCATGAACGAGGACCGTGCCCTCTTCCCCGAGCCCTTCGGCGATTTCTGCGGCTGCGGCGGCGGGCGCGCGGCACCGACCACCCACGCCACCGGCTGCCGCTATTCGCAGATGGGCTACACGGCGGTGTTCGAGCCGGCCGTGGTGGGCGCCAACGCCCGCCACGCGCACCTCGAGATGGCGGACATTCCGAACATCGACACCGGCGGCTTCCTGGTGCTCGGGAATGACGACTTTCTGCTGCGCCTCATCGCGATGGGCGAAGGCCAGCAGGCGATCAATGACTACGTGGCCTGGATGCTCAAGGCGACCCAGAGCTGCGCCATCAAGATTGTGAACCCGGGTGGCATCAACGCCTTCAAGTTCAACGGCCGCAATCTTGATCTGGACGAGGCCGGCCCGTTCTACGAGCTGACGCCCCGCCGCATCCTCAACACCCTGCAGCGGGCGGTGACAGAGCTGGGCGTGCCCCACCCCATCCACCTGCACGGCTGCAACCTCGGCATCCCCGGCAATGTGAAGACCACGCTCGCCACCATGGGTGCGACGGAGGGCTTCCCCCTCCACCTCACCCACATCCAGTTCCATTCCTACGGCACCGAGGGCGACCGGCACTTCTCCTCCGGCGCGGCCGAAATCGCGGAGGCGGTGAACGCCATGCCGCACATCTCGGTGGACGTGGGTCAGATCATGTTCGGCCAGACGGTGACCGCCTCGGCCGACCTCATGTCGCAGTACCGCAACCACAATATCGCCGATCCCAAGAAGTGGATCGGCATGGACATCGAGATGGATGCGGCCTGCGGCGTGGTGCCGTTCAACTATCGCGACACGTCCTTCGTGAACGCGCTGCAATGGGCCATCGGGCTGGAACTGTTCCTGCTCATCGAGGATCCCTGGCGGGTCTACCTGACCACGGACCATCCCAATGGTGGGCCCTTCACCTCCTACCCGCACCTCATCCGCCTGCTGATGGACAAGCCGTTCCGCGACCATCACCTCAGGCAGATACACAAGGCGGCGCGGTCCCATACCCGGCTTGAAAGCATCTCCCGCGAGTACACGCTGGAGGAGATTACCGTCGTCACCCGCGCCGCTCCGGCCCGCACTTTGGGCCTCAAGGATCGCGGCCATCTCGGCCCCGGCGCGCGGGCGGATGTGGTGCTCTATGAGGACCAGCCCGACCGGGAAGCCATGTTCGCCCACCCGCGCATCGTGATGAAGGACGGCGAGGTGGTGGTGGTGAATGGCGAGATCGTCGCCCTCACCGAGGGGCGGACCTATGCGGTCCATCCCCCCTCCGACCCCTTGATGGACAAGAGGTTGGAACGCTGGTTCGACGAGGCCGTGGGCCTCAAATCAAGCCATTACCAGATCGCCGACGGGGAGATCCGTGGCGGTCAAGGCCCTGAGATCGTGGAGCTGAAGCCGTGAGCGCACCAGCCCCCTTCCTCATCAACGGCGTCGAGATCCGCGACAGCTTTGCCGAGGCGTTTCCCATGGCGGGAACGCGCCTCATCATCACGGCCGATACGCCGCGCTGGGCGCACACCGCTGCCGCCAGCCTCACCGGGTTCGCCACCTCGGTGATCGGCTGCGGTTGTGAGGCGGCTATCGAACGCGAAATTCCGGCTGACGAAACGCCTGACGGCCGGCCCGGCTATGCCGTGCTCATCTTCGCCATGTCCCTCAAGGATCTGAAGAAGATCGTGCCGCTCCGGGCCGGGCAGTGCGTGCTCACCTCGCCCACCTCGGCCCTCTATTCCGGCCTGGAAGGCGGCTCCGCCGTCCCGCTCGGGAAGGCGCTGCGCTATTTCGGCGACGGCCACCAGATGTCGAAAAACCTCGGCGGCAGCAGGATCTGGCGCATTCCGGTGATGGAGGGCGAGTTCGTCTGCGACGAGATCGTCGGCTCCACGGCGGCGGCGGTGGGCGGCGGCAACTTCCTGATCCTCGCCCGCTCGCGCCCGGCGGCGCTGGCGGCGGCGGAGGCGGCGGTGGCGGCCATGGGGCAGGTGCGCGGGGCCATCATGCCCTTCCCAGGCGGGGTGGTGCGCTCCGGCTCCAAGGTCGGCTCCAAATATGCCGGCCTGATCGCCTCCTCGAACGACGCCTATTGCCCGACACTGCGGGGCATCGCCAAAACTGCTTTGCCGGCTGAAGTTGAGAGCGTGCTGGAGATCGTCATCGACGGCCTCAGCGAGGGCGAGGTGGCGGATAGCATGCGCGCGGGCATCACGGCGGTGTGTGGCCGTGGCGCCGCGGGCGGGGTGGTGGCGGTGGATGCCGGCAATTACGGCGGCAACCTCGGTCCCTTCCATTTCAAGCTGCATCAACTGATGGCGCAGGAGGCGGGACGATGAGTGGCTTCCGCCTGACATTGAAGGCCGCGCTTTCCGCGCGGGTTGACGCATCCAGCCTTCTTCCCGCGGCCCTCTCGGGGGCGAGCGCAGCAGATGTCGCCGCGCGCACGGTACCGTTCGGCACGGGCGTCGCTTTGGTCGGTGATCTCTTTGAAATCACTGCCGGATCGGACGAAACCGTGGTCTTCTCCGGCGACTCCCGGCTGGACCATGTGGGGGCGGGCCTTGCCGACGGTGAGATCCGCGTCGAGGGCAGAGTCGGTGCGGCTGCCGGTGCGGGCATGAGCGGCGGCCGTCTGGTGATTTCCGGCGATGCCGGCGACGGGCTTGCAGCCGGCCTGACGGGCGGGCGGATCGAGGTTTTCGGTAGCGCCGGCAAGAATGTCGGTGGTCCGCGGCCGGGCGAGCGGCAGGGCATGCGGGGCGGGGTCGTCTCCGTTGCCGGCCGGGTGGGGGATGGCCTCGGCGCACGGTTGCGCGGTGGCCTGATCCTGGTGGGCGGCGATGCCGGGGCGGGTGCGGCGGATGGTCTGTTAGCCGGTACACTTGCCGTGGCGGGCCGGCTCGGTCCCGGTGCCGGACGTGGTATGAAGCGCGGCTCCATCCTCGTTTCCTCCGCGCCGGAGGCTCTGGCGCTTGGCTTTGCCGAGGCGGGACCGCAGGATTTCGTAGCCTTGAAGCTGCTGGCCCGGCGGGTGCCCGAGCTGGCCGCGCTGTTCGGAGGAACATTTTCCGGCCGGGCTTTGCGCCTTGTCGGCAACCGGTTGGCCGGCGGGGAAGGCGAAATTCTCGTCCTGAACTGAGCCGGCGAAATATCAGATCAAAAAACCAGAAGAGGAACGCCCCGATGCGCACAGTGTTCGTTTCCGCTCTCCTCCTCGCAGCCGCCACCGGCTCGGCCTATGCCGATCCGGATGTGGCCAAGGGCGAGACCGTTTTCAAGAAATGCATGGCCTGCCATGCCATTGGCCCGGATGCAAAGGTGAAGGTCGGCCCGCCCCTGAACGGCATCGTCGGTGCCAAGTGGGCGCATTTCGAGGGTTACGCCTATTCCCAGGACCTCAAGGATGGCGCCGCCGCCGGCAAGGTGTGGGACAACGCCACCCTGAACGACTATATCGAGAACCCCAAGCATCTGGCGCCCAAGGGGAAAATGGCGTTTGCCGGGGTGAAGAGCGAGCAGGAGCGGGCGGACCTCATCGCCTTCCTCGCCCAGTTCAAGCCTGACGGCAGCAAGTGACGATATAGCCGGCTAATTGAATGCGAGGCGCGCCACGGCCACGGCCGGGGCGCAGTCGGCGGCGAGGCCCGCGAGGCGGGTATCGCCAGCCAGCAGCAGGCCGGCATGGAGATAGGGCCGGCCCGCCCGTTGGGCCAGCCGCCCGACGAGAAAACGACCGACGCCTGCCCCGATCAGAGGGGCATCCGAGGCGACTCCCCCGGCGGATAAGACCTGCGCCAGCGCCATGTGAAGGCGGTGCATCTGCACCTCCGCTGCAGCCGCCGCGAGGGCTTTCGCCTCCTCCATCGTCGATGGCCCGAGGTCGCGCCCCACCATCCTCAAAAGCCTGCGAGCACTGGCGTCGCAGGTCTTGTCCCCGCCATCGGCGGCGGGGTGGAGGTCGGCTCCTTCGGGCAGTTCGCCGGTCAGCCTGTGGACGTCGGCCGTGGTGGCAAAATACTCCGCCATGAGGGGCACGAGCCGTCCACGAAACGGCAGGGCCTGCGTCAGCGCCATGACCGGCGTGCGGGCCGCGCCGGTATAGACCAGCTCCCCTGTCTCCAGCCGGGCGGCATCTGAATAGCCGCGAAAGCAAAGTTGCGAGCCGGCAAAGGGAATGAGGTCGGTGGTGGTCGATCCGATGTCCGCGAGGATTCCGTCGCCGGAGATGGCGGCCAGCGCCGCGGCGGTGGCGTGCCAGTTGGCGGAGGCGATGTCAGCGGTATTCAGATGGGCCTCGGAGAGACTGACAAACCCGGCCCGGCCGGCATAAATGCGGGTGTCAGGCCCCAGTATCACCCCCAGTTCAGTGGCGATATCGATGACGCCAGTTGCCCTGTCAGGCCACAGGTCGACAAGTTCGCCCGTCATCGTCACCACGGACCGGCCGGAGACGGGTGGCATGCTCGCCATCGCCTCCCGCAACCGGTCGAGACCCTGCCAGAGGGCACAGGGCGCGAGGTGGATGGATACCAGCGTGCCGTCCGCTCCCAGCACCGCCCTTTTGAGGTGGGCGCCGCCCACGTCCCAGCCGATCAGGAGGTCGCTCATGCCAGGGCCAGCTCCACGGTCGCGGGACGAAGGGGCGCCTCATCCGTTCCCGCCGCGAAAGCGGGGAGGAGGGTGGCGGGGTTGAGGCCCAGCGCCTGGCGGAGGCCGGCATAGGCGGTGGTGAGGCGGGGGTTGATCTCCACCACCACCGGCTCTGCCTTGGTCAGGATGATGTCGATGCCGATGAAGCCGTCGAGGCCTGGGCAGGCGGCGACCACCGCCCGCGCCAAGGCCGCCAGCCGGCCGTCGTCCGCCTGCGCGCCCACGGTGAGGCCGGACAGGGAGAGGCGGCCGTCGCGCACGGCGATGTGCTGGCGGTTCACGCAGAGGAGACGGGCCTCGCCCGCCACCACGAGGACGCTGAGGCTCGCCGCCTCGCCCGCCACATAAGGCTGGATCACCACGCCTTCCGTCGCCTCCGGGGCGGCCGGCACGCCGGCGGGCCAGAGGAAGGTGGCGTCGCAGCCGGCGCCGTCGTCCGGCTTGGTGATTCGGGCGCCGGGAATCTCGGGCGCGTCTGCCAAAGGGTAGGTGGGGATATGCGGCACGCCAGCCAGCGCGAGGCGGCGGGCGGTTTCCAGCTTGCTGGTGGCGATGAGGATGGCCTCGGGGGTGGAGGCCAG
Organism: Xanthobacter sp. SG618; assembly: GCF_012932745.1. Classification (NCBI taxonomy): domain Bacteria; kingdom Pseudomonadati; phylum Pseudomonadota; class Alphaproteobacteria; order Hyphomicrobiales; family Xanthobacteraceae; genus Xanthobacter; species Xanthobacter sp. SG618. Next base: position 348,708 of record NZ_JABBHL010000005.1, read on the forward strand.
CACCGGCTTTCCGGTCGCCGCCAGCATCCGCACGAGATCGGCGAGGATGCCGCCGGTCTCCGGCGCCACCGGCCAGATGAGGTCCGCCTCATCCGCCAGCGTGCGCCACAGCACCCAGGCGCTGGCGTGGAGCCCGACGGGGATGGCGCCCGGGAGCGGCAGGCGTTCGTCGCAGGTGGTGAGGATCTCCGGCGGCGAGGGCAGCGCGGCGAGGTCGGCCAGCATGGCGTCGCGGATCAATGCGGCCTCGGCCGCGAGGCTCGGCGGCACCGTCTCGCGCCGCATCCCGCCCGCGGTCACATATTCCAGCACCAGAACGCGCATGATGGTCTCCGGCCCGGCTCAGGCGTTCACCGTCTCGCCCACGAGGCAGGCGGCCAGCGGCTCGGCCATGTTGCGGCCGGTGGCGTCGAACAGACCGTGCCAGGCCGGCATGGAATTCACCTCCAGCACCTTCAGCCGCCCCTCCGCATCGCGGATGAGATCGACGCCGGCATAGGTCGCGCCCACGGCCGCCGCGGCGCGCACCGCATAATCCGCCAGAAGCCCCTCGGCGGCCACCTCGGCGCCGGTCGCCCCCTGGTGGATGTTGGTGATCCAGCCCTTGGCCCGGCGCGCCATGGCCGCCTCGGCGCGGTTGCCCACCACGAATACGCGGAAATCCTCGTGGATGGCATCCGGCCCGCTCTGGGCCGGCGCCGCCACGAAGTCCTGCAGGTAATAGACCCCGCCCACCGCCTCGGGCTCGGGCAGCGCGCCCTTGGGGGCGATGCGCTCCAGCCCGCGCCCCTGCGCCCCGAACAGCGGCTTCAGCACGCTGTCGCCGGGGGCGGAATCCACCAGCATGCGGGCGGTGGCCGCCTCCTCCAGCACGAGGGTGCGGGGGGTGGGCAGGCCGGCATGGGCGAGCAGGAAGGTGGTGGCGCTCTTGTCCACGCAGCGCTCGATGGCGCGGGCATCGTTCATCACCCGCACCCCCAGTGCGGCCAGCGCGTGCAGCACGCCGAGCCGGTGGGTGATCTGCTCCAGCGTGCCGGCGGGCACCGAGCGCACGAAGCAGGCGTCCGGCAGATCGTCGCCGAAGCCGGGCAGCAGCAGGCCGTGCGCCGTCTCGCCCACGGCGAAGCCGCAGGCGCGCAGCGAGACGATGCGGGGCTTCACGCCCCGCACCTTCAGGGCAGCCACCAGCGAGCGGGTGTGCCAGTCCACCCGCTCGGCAAAGATCACGAACCCGGCCACCTCACACCCCGAAGGAGCGGGCGATGAGGTTGGCGTCGAAGCCGCCGGCGGTGAAGCTGGTGCCCTGCTCCATGGCCGTCACGGTGACGCGGGCCGGCGAGAACAGCAGCGGGTCCACCTTGTAGAAGTCGCAGTCATAGCCCGCGAAGATCTCGCCGAACGGCCGGCCATAGTCGCGCGAGGCCAGCGACGGCAGGCGCTTGGCCAGATCCTGCGCGGCCTCGGACGAGCCGCGCACGAAGAGCTGCACGTCGCCGCCATAGAGCACCGCATCGTTGGTACGGCCCATGGCCGTGAGGAAGTCCGGCGAGGGCGGTGCCACCGGGGCGGAGCCGATACCGTCGACGATGTGCTCCAGCGGGAAGTGGAGGGCGTGCGCCTTGTGCAGCGCCACTTCCAGCACGCGGGCGACGATCTGCACCGTGCCGGCCAGCGACGAGGTGGGGGTGAGGATGAAGGTGACGGCCGTGGGCGCGACACCGCAGCGGCTCGCCACCTCCTGAACCACCTCGGCGGGCGGGGTGACGCCGGTCTCCAGCACCAGAGCGACATGATCGCCCTGGTCGCGGCAGCCCAGCTCCGCGAACAGGGGCTCCACCGCCGCCATGGCCCGGCCGGGGCCGGAGCCGAGGGCGAAGAAGTCGCCGTGCGACAGGCTCCAGCCGGCATACTGGCTGGCAAGGCAGGCGGTGACGGGATCGGTGGTGGTGACGCTCACCAGCGTGTCGAAGGGCGAGAAGCGCCCGCCGGGCACGAGGGCCACCTTGCCGAGGCCGCCGAGGCAGATCTCGGCGATGCGCCGTCCGGCCTCCAGCGAGCCGGGCACCGAGATGCCGGCATCGACGATGCGGCAGCCGAGCGGGCCGGTGGAGACGGCGAGCCGCAGCTGCGTGGCGTCGGCCACCAGCGCCTCCACGAGGGGCGCGACCTGATGGGCGAGGCTGATGCCGCCGGGAAGGGGGGCGGGGTCGGCAGCAAGGGCTGCGGATGTGGTCGTCTGGGCTGAGGTCATGGCCGCACCTCTCGCGCGGGGCAAACGGCGGCGATCCCCGCGCAGCAGGCGCGGAGCCGGCGGGGAGAAGAAAGGATCGTGCGCATGGGGCTCAGGCGTCCAAGGTTCTGGCCAGCTCGAACACCACCGGCAGGTCGATGAAGAGTGGCGTCGTCGTCTCGCACATGCGCTTCAGCAGGGTGTGCTGGACGGCGTATTTGAGATTGCCGATGGCGAGCGCGCCGATGCCGATGCCGTGGGGCAACTGGGCCGCCGCATCATGGGCGCCGATGCCGGCGATGCCGGCGGGGGGAACGGCGTTCACGTCCGCCGCCACGATGAGGTTCTTCGCGGCCTCGAGGTGCGCGGCGTTGAGGATCTGAACGCCCGCCTTGCCGGTGGCGAGGATGACCTCGGCGGAGGGCACCAGCGCCGCCTTGTCCGCGTCGGTCACGGCGGCGGTGCAGGACACGTCGAGGCCGAAGCGGGTCTTGATGTCCCGCGCCTTCTCTTCCACCGCCGCGACCTCGCGATGGCTGACGAGGGTCACGTCGGCCCCGGCGTTCGCGGCGATCACCGCGGCCACCGAGCCGACCACGCCGGTGGCGCCGTAAATCTGCACCTTGGCGCCCTTGAGCCCGTCGGCGCGGACCTTCACCAGCGCCTGCTCCACCTTGGCGATCATGGCGGCGGCGGTGGTGAAGGAGCCGGCCGGATCGGGGAAGATGGAAATCTCGAAGGGCGGGAAGATGGAGGCCTTCGCCTCATTGGCCATGTCGAAGGCGAGCGCGGCATCCTTGCCGCCGATGAACAGGCCGGTGCGCGGCGCCGCCTGCGGTGCGCGCGAGAACATCATGTCCTGCGTCAGGTCGCGGACTTCCTCCAGCTTCACCCGCGAATATTGCGCGATGGTGAGATAGCCGGCGTCGGCCGCCATGTTCACGTCGAACGGGCTCACATGCGCGAGCGGCGTGACGATGTGGAGAATGGGGGGAATAGAGGCGGAATCCGCCATGGGTCAGCTCCGTGCCAAGGGAAACATAAGCGGGTGGCTTCGCCCCTAAGCTTCAGAGGAAGCTCAGGGAACGCCGCGGTTGTTTCCCCGCACGCAAGTCAATGGAGGGATTGTTTAATCATGTGGACTGCCGGCGCAAGCCCTGCCGTTTCCCACGCAGCAGGAATCGTTGCTGCGATGCGGAACGGGTTTTGCGCGGGAGGGCATGGCGCTGCGGCTTGCGCGTCGTTGCGCTGCGATGGCCTGCGACACGGACACGCGGACTTGAGGAGCACGCAAGTGTCATCGCCCGCACGGGGCGGGCGATGACGGCGGTGCGGGTGCCGGAAGGGAAAGCCCTCAGGCGATCAGGCGGTAGGCGGGCAGCGTGAGGAATTCCTCGAAGCTGTCGGCCAGCGTCATGTCGGAGAACAGCTTGATGGCCTCGGGGAAGCGGCCGGAATCATAGACTTCCGGCCCGAGCACCGAGCGCAGGTTCGCCATCTCGTCGTCCAGCAAGGCGCGGAACAGCTCGGGCGTCACCGCCCGGCCGTCATCCAGCGTCGCGCCGAGGTGGATCCACTGCCACACCTGCGCACGGCTGATCTCGGCGGTGGCCGCATCCTCCATGAGGTTGTAGAGCGGCACCGCGCCGCGACCGCGCAGCCATGCCTCGATGTACTGCACGCCGACGCGGATGTTCTCGCGCAGGCCGGCTTCCGAGCGGGTGCCGGTGTGCACTTCGAGCAGATCATCCCGGCTCACCGGCACGTCGCTCACCTTGGCGTCGCGCTGGTTGGCGGCGGGCATCAGGCGGTTGAACACCTCCATGGCCAGCGGCACGAGGTCGGGATGGGCCACCCAGGTGCCGTCGCAGCCGGAATTGGCCTCGCGCTCCTTGTCCGCCTTCACCTTGGCGAAGGCCGCGGCGTTGGCTTCCGGATCGCCCTTCACCGGGATCTGCGCGGCCATGCCGCCCATGGCGAAGGCGTTGCGGCGGTGGCAGGTGCGCACGAGGAGGATGCCGTAGGCCTTCAGGAAGGCCTCGCTCATCACCATGCGGCTGCGGTCGGGGGTGAGGAAGCGGTCGTTCTTCCCGAGGCGCTTGATGAAGGAGAAGATGTAGTCCCAGCGGCCGAGATTGAGACCGGCGATGTGGTCCTTCATCTCGAACAGGATCTCGTCCATCTCGAACACCGCGGGCAGCGTCTCGATGAGGACGGTGGCCTTGATGGTGCCGACGGGAAGGCCGAGCGCCTTCTGCGCGGCGACGAACACCTCGTTCCACAGCCGGGCCTCGAGATGGCTCTCGGTCTTCGGCAGGTAGAAATAGGGGCCGGAGCCCTGCGCCAGCGCCGCCTTGGCATTGTGGAAGACATAGAGGCCGAAGTCGAACAGCGCGCCGGAAATCTCCTCGCCGTCCACCAGCACATGGGCTTCCGGCAGGTGCCAGCCGCGCGGGCGGATGATGAGCACGGCCGGGGTGGCGCCGAGCTTGTAGGACTTGCCGTTGTTGGCGTCGACGAAGTCGATGGCGCCGGCCCAGCGGTCCTTCAGGTTGATCTGGCCCTCGATCATGTTCTCCCACACCGGGGAGGAGGCATCCTCGAAGTCCGCCATGAACACCTTGGCGCCGGAGTTCAGCGCGTTGACGATCATCTTGCGGTCCACCGGCCCGGTGATCTCGACGCGGCGGTCGAGCAGGTCGGCCGGCAGGTCGGCGATGGTCCAGTCGCCGTCACGCACCGCCTTGGTCTCGGGCAGGAAGTCGGGCAGCTCGCCGGCGTCGAACTTCACCTGCCGCTCGGTGCGGCGGGCGAGCAGGGCCTTGCGGGTGGGATTGAAGGCGCGGTGCAGGTCGGCGACGAAGGCCAGCGCCTCGGGGGTCAGGATCTCGTTGAAGCGGGGGCCGAGCGCGCCGGTGATCTCGATGCCCGCGGCCGGGGCAGTCTTCAGGGCAGGGGACGACATGATGTCGGGTCTCCTTGTGTGAAGCCTGAAGCGCGTGGCGTCGCCGCAGGCGGGAACCGTCCCGAGGCCGTGGCAGGCCCCGGGGCGGGATGGATGGGGTCAGCGCGCGGCCGTGACGGCCGAAAGAAGCGCGCGTGCAGCGTGTTCGGGATCGGGGGCGGCGCAGATGGCGGACACCACCGCCACCCCGTCCGCTCCGGCGCGGATGACCTCGGCGGCGAGGGCACCGTCGATGCCGCCGATGCCGACGATGGGCAGGCGGGTGAGCGCGCGCACCGCCGTGACGCCGGACGCGCCGATGGCGGCGCCGGCATCCTTCTTGGTGCCGGTGGCCTTCACCGGGCCGACGCCGAGATAATCCACGACGCCAACGTCGGAGGCGGCGAATTCCGCGGGATTGCCCACGGAGAGGCCGAGGATGCGCTCCGGTCCCAGAAGGGCGCGGGCGTCGGCGGGGGTCATGTCGTCCTGGCCGAGATGCACGCCGTCGGCGTCCGCCGCCACCGCCACATCCACCCGGTCATTGATGATGAGCGGGATGCGCAGCGGCGCCAGCAGCGCCTTCAGCGCGCGGGCCTGCTCCACCAGCGCGCGGCCATGGGCGTCGGGATCGCGCAATTGCACGATGGTGGCGCCGCCCTTCACCGCCGCTTCCACCGTCGCCACGAGGCCGCGCGCCGCGACGAGTCGCGGGTCGGTGACGAGGTACAGGGTCAGGTCGAAGGGACGGGACATCTTCTGGCTCACGGGTGCGGGCTTGCTGCGGCGCAGCGTAAGCCGCCCCGCTCCCTTATCTCAATGCGCTTCGGTGCGAAACGTCGCATGCGACGAAGGTCTATTGACCGCATCGCACATGGGTCTTTGCCATTCCGGCAACAATCCTCAGGCCGCTTTCGCCCGTCCGGCCAAAGCGGCGGGGGCGGGGCCGCCGGTGGCCCAGTCCAGCAGCTCCACCGTGTGAACGATGGGAATGCCGGTGCCGGAGCCGATCTGCGTCATGCAGCCGATATTGCCGGCGGCGATCACGTCTGGGGCCAGCGCCTCCAGCGTCGCCACCTTGCGGGCCTTGAGCTGCCCGGCAATCTCGCTCTGGAGCATGTTGTAGGTGCCGGCCGAGCCGCAGCACAGATGCGGGTCGAACGGCTCGACCACCTCGAAGCCGACGCGGCGCAGGAGGTCCATGGGCGGCGTCTTCACCTTCTGCCCGTGCTGGAGCGAGCAGGCGGAATGGTAGGCGACCCGCATCCCGCGTGGCGTCTCGGCCTTCGGCAGATCGAGGGTGGGCAGAAACTCGCTGATGTCCCGCGTGATGGCCGAGACCCGCGCCGCCTTCTCCGCATAGGCGGGGTCCAGCCGCAGCATGTAGCCATAGTCCTTGATGGGCGTGCCGCAGCCGGAGGTGGTGACGAGGATGGCGTCAAGCCCCTCGGTCTCCATCTCCCTGATCCACACGTCCACATTGTTGCGGGCGAAATTGAGCGCCTCCTCCTCCCGGCCCATGTGATGGACCAGCGCGCCGCAGCAGCCTTCGCCCTTCACCCGCACCACGTCCACGCCCTGCCGGGTGAGGAGGCGGATGGCGGCCTCGTCGATGCCGGGGTTCAGCACCGGCTGGGCGCAGCCCTTCAGCAGCGCCACCCGCGCCCGGCGCGTGCCCTGCGCGGGATGCACGCCGCCCTTGTCGTCCGCCGCGCGGCCATGGGGCAGGCCGGGGGCGAGGCGCAGCATGGCGGCGAGGGGCTTCAGCGCCGGCACCCTGGCGAACAGCCCGGCGAACGGCTTGCCGGCGAGCGCGCCCATGAGGGCGAGGCGGAAGCGGTCGGGATAGGGCAGAACCCTGGCCAGCACCTCCCGGATCATCCGGTCGGGGGCGGGGCGCGAATAGGTCTTCTCGATATGGACGCGGGCGGTGTCCACGAGGTGCATGTAGTTCACGCCCGAGGGGCAGGTGGACATGCAGGACAGGCAGGAGAGGCAGCGATCGATGTGCTTCACCTCCTCCTGCGTCGCTGGCCGGTCGTTCTCCAGCATGTCCTTGATGAGGTAGATGCGCCCGCGCGGGCTATCCAGCTCGTCTCCCAGGAGCACGTAGGTCGGGCATGTGGCGGTGCAGAAGCCGCAATGCACGCATTTGCGCAGGATGGAATTGGCCGCCTCCACATGCGGATCGGCGAGCTGGGCAAGGGAGAAATGGGTCTGCATGGGCGCTCAGCCGTGACGGAGGAACGAAAGGACGGGGGTGCGGGCCATCTCACATCCCCGCATGCATGCGGCCGGGATTGAGCACCAGGCCGGGATCAAAGCTCTCCTTCACCCGCTTGGTCAGCGCGGCCAGCGCCCCGTCGAGGGGCTGGAACACCGCCGAACGGGCGCGCTCGGCCGCGCTGGCGCGGATGAGGGTGGCGTGGCCGCCGTGCGGGGCCAGGGCCGCGCGCACCTCGTCGGCATGGGAGACTTCCCCCGGCAGGCAGAGCCAGATCAGGCCGCCGGCCCAGTCGCAATAGGCCTCGCCGCCGAGATCCTGGACCAGCTTCGCCGCCAGCTCCGGCCCCACCTTGGGCTGGGTGGAGAGGCGCCACACCGCCCGCTCGCCCGAGCCGGCGAAGGGGATCACGTCGCGCACCGCCTGCCACAGGGGGCGGGAGGTCTCGGTGTCCAGCACCTCGGCCGGGCCGATGCCGGTCAGCACCTTCAGCAGCATGGCGCGCCGCGCGGAGACGGAGGGCGGCACGCCCTCCATGCGCAGGGCAACCAGCGCCGGCGAGCCGGAGAGGCCGGGCAGGCGTCCCGCCACGCCTTCGGGCAGGAAGGCGGCGCCGGACACTTCGCAGGAGGAGCCCATGGCGGCCGAGAGCGCCGCCGCCGCCTCGGCCGGCGAAGTGACGCGGGCGATGACCGTCTCTTCCATGAGCGGACGCGGCAGCACCTTGAGCGTGATCTCGGTGGCGATGCACAGCGTGCCGAAGGCCCCGGCCATCAGGCGGGGCAGGTCGTAGCCGGTGACGTTCTTCACCACCCGCCCGCCGGACTTGAACGGCTCGCCGCGCCCGGACACGGCCTTGATGCCGAGCGCATGGTCGCGCACCGCGCCGTGGCTGATGCGGCGGGGGCCGGCGAGGTTCACCGCGAACATGCCGCCCAGCGTGCCGCGTCCGGCGGTGCCGCCGAGCAGGGGCCCGGTATCCATGGGCTCGAAGGCCAGCATCTGCCCGCGCGCCGCCACCATCTCCTCGATGTCGGCGCGGGGCGTGCCGGCGCGGGCGGAGAGCACCAGCTCCTCCGGCTCGTAGAGGGTGACGCCCGAGAGGGCGGAAAGGTCGAGGGTGAGGTCGGTCTGGCTCGGCCGGCCGAGGGCCTGCTGGGAGCCGTGGCCGCGCACTTCCAGCGTCTTGCCGGCGCCGAGGGCGGTGCGGACCGCCTCCGCAACCTCCTGCTCGTCGCGCGCTGCGATGATGTCGCTCATGATCTGGCCTTGAGAAAGGGAGGGGCGCTCCAAAAGCGTTTCCAGGCGAAGTGGGCACCGGTTCGCGAGAGGGAAACGCGATAAAGCGAAGACTCTAGAAGCGCGGCAGATCCGGGAACGGCAGCGCGCCGCCCGACACGTGCATGCGGCCCATTTCGGCGCAGCGGTGCAGGGTGGGGAACACCTTTCCGGGGTTCAGCAGGCTCTTGTCGTCGAAGGCGCATTTCAGGCGCAGCTGCTGGGCGAGATCGACCTCGTTGAACATGGTGGGCATGAGGTCGCGCTTCTCCACGCCCACGCCGTGCTCGCCGGTGAGCACGCCGCCCACCTCCACGCACAGGCGGAGGATGTCGGCGCCGAAATTCTCCGCCGCGTCGAGTTCGCCCGGCGCGTTCGCATCATAGAGGATGAGCGGGTGGAGGTTGCCGTCGCCCGCATGGAACACGTTGGCGACGCGCAGGCCGTACTGCTCGGAGAGTTCGCGCATGCGCGAGAGCACATAGGGCAATTGGCGGCGCGGGATGGTGCCGTCCATGCAGAGATAATCCGGCGAGAGGCGCCCCACCGCCGGGAAGGCGGCCTTGCGGCCGGCCCAGAAGCCGAGCCGTTCCTGCTCGCTGGTGGAGACGCGCAGCGTCACGGAATTGCAGCCCTCGGCGATGCGCGTCACCTCCTCCAGAAGGTGGGCGCATTCGGCCTCCGGCCCGTCCAGCTCGACGATGAGCAGGGCTTCCACATCCAGCGGATAGCCCACATTCACGAAGGCCTCGGCGGCGGCGATGGCGTCGCGGTCCATCATCTCGATGGCGGCGGGGATGATGCCGCCGCCGATGATCCGCGCCACGCACTCGCCCGCATCCTCGGAGGTGGGAAAGCCCACCAGCACCGCGCGGGCGGTGTCCGGCTTCTTGAGGAGGCGCACGGTGACTTCCGTCACCACCCCGAGGAGCCCCTCGGACCCGATGATGACGGAGAGGAGATCGAGCCCGCCGGCATCGAGATGCTTGCCGCCCAGGCGCACCACCTCGCCGGTGATGAGCACCATCTCCACGCCCAGCACGTTGTTGGTGGTGAGGCCGTATTTCAGACAGTGCACGCCGCCGGAATTCTCGCCCACATTGCCGCCGATGGAGCAGGCGATCTGCGAGGAGGGGTCGGGCGCGTAATAGAAGCCGAGATGGTCCACCGCCTTGGAGATGCCGAGGTTGGTGACCCCCGGCTGCACCACGGCGGCGCGGTTGGCGGTGTCGATGTCCAGCACGCGGTTGAACTTGCCCATGCCGAGCAGCACCGCGTCCTGAAGCGGCAGCGCACCGCCCGAGAGCGAGGTTCCCGAGCCGCGCGGCACCACACGGATCTCGTTGTCATGGCAATATTTAAGGACGGCGGCCACCTGCTCCGTGGTGCTCGGCAGCACCACCACGAGGGGCAGTTGGCGATAGGCGGTGAGGCCGTCGGATTCGTAAGGCCGCATCTCCCGTTCGTGGGAAATGACGCCCTCGCCGGGCACGATGGCCCGGAGCGCGGCGATGATGTCCTCCCGTCGGGCGAGCACCCGAGCATCCGCTTCCGGCAGCCTGAGGCCCGGAGTGGTTCCCGTCATGTCGGCGTCCCTTTGAGCCATTCTTGTTGGAGGAACTATAATCGGTTCATTCGGGAAAAAACGTCGCCCATTCTTTCCCTGACGGATAAAGTCGGCGACAGAAGACAAAACAATCGGCCGGCGCATGTTCCCCGGCCAGGAGGAGCGTCGATCGATGATCGGCAATCTGGGCGACCTTGAAATCTTCGCGCGCATCGTCACCGCCGGCAGCCTGTCCGCCGCCGGGCGGGAGATGGGGCTGTCCCCGCCGGTGGTGTCGAAGCGCGTGCAGCGGCTGGAGGAGCGGCTCGGCGCCCGCCTGTTCCAGCGCACCACTCGCAAGGTGGCGCTCACCGAGGCTGGGCAGGGCTTCTACGAGCGCGTCGTCACCATCCTCGCCTCCATCGAGGAGGCGGAAAGCCAGCTCGCCCGCAAGTCCACCGAGGCGCGCGGCCTGCTGCGCGTGTCGGCGCCCACCTCCTTCGGCCGGCTGCACATCGCGCCGAACCTCTTGCCGCTGATGGAGGCGAACCCCGACCTCACCATCGACCTCGAACTGTCGGATTCGTTCGTGGACATCGTGGGCGAGGGCTTCGACGTGGCCGTGCGCATCGCCGACCTCGATGATTCCAGCCTCGTCGCCCGCCGCCTCGCCCCGGTGCACCGGGTGCTGTGCGCGACGCCGGACTATCTCGCCCGCGCGGGCGAGCCGAAGCACATTTCCGAACTCGCCTCGCACATCCTCATCGCCACCCACGGGCAGGACCCGTGGAAGCTGGAGGGGCCGGACGGGCCGGTGACGCTGCGCGTGCATTCCCAGTTGCGCACCAATTCCAACGAGGTGGTGCGCGAGGCGGTGCTGGCCTCGGTGGGCATCGCGCTGCGTTCCACCTGGGATGTGGGGCCGGAACTGCGCTCCGGCGCGCTGAAGGTGGTGTTGCCGCGCTGGCGCGCCTCCCACCGGGTGGGCCTGTTCGCGGTCTATCCCTCCCGCCGCTTTCTGCCGCAGAAGGTGCGCGTCTTCATCGACCACCTCGCCGCCCTCTACGGCCAGGGCCACGGCGGCATCCCGCCCTGGGACGAAGGCCTGTCGCGCCTGTTCGAGCCGGAGCCGCAGGGCTGAGGGGAGCTTTCAGACGTGTCATGCCCTGGCTTGTCCGGGGCTTCCACCGCGGTCCTCGTCTCGCTCTCTCAAGGCGGGGACACACCCGGCCAAACGGGGGGATGACGCTGGATGAAAGCGCGACAGCTTCCCGTGCGGCCCCCCTCCCGCCGCGAAAAGGGGAAATCGGGTTGGCCTTTCCGGCGCGCGCGTCCATAACGTCGGTATTTCCGCGACGTGACTGTTGATTGCCCCGCTCCAGATGACCAAGCCCCATCCCGCACCCCTGACCCTCGCCGGCATGGCCGAGGGGGCGCGCGCCATGCTGCCGCTGATGCCCGGCATCGCGGCCTTCGGCATGGCGTTTGGCGCCGCCTCCATCCAGAAAAGCTTCACCCTGCTGGAGGCGACGGTCTCCAGCGCCATCGTGTTCGCCGGCCTTGCCCAGATGGTGGCGCTCGAGGGCTGGACGCAGCACTGGACCGCCGGGTCCCTGCTGGCGCTCGGCTTCCTCACCCTCACGGTGAACATGCGCCATGTGCTGATGGGCGCCTCGCTGCGGCCCTGGCTCGGCACGCTGCCGGCGTGGAAGTCCTATCCGGCGCTGATGATGATGGCCGACAACAACTGGGCCGCCGCGCTGCGCTATCGCGCCGAGGGCGGCAACGATGTGGGCTATTTCGTCGGCTCCGGCCTCATCACATGGTTCGTCTGGGTGCTGGCCACCGCGGTGGGGCATCTGGTGGGCGGCGGCATTCCCGATCCGAAGGCGGTGGGCATCGATCTCGTGGTGCCCGCCTTCTTCATCGCCATGCTGCTCCCCAACTGGAAGGGCAAGCGCGAGGCGGTGGGCTGGGGCGTGGCGGCGGCGGTCTCCACCGCCGTGTCGTTCGTGCTGCCGGGCTGGTGGTTCATCGTGATCGGCGCCGTCGCGGGCGCGTTTGCAGGCGGGTTCACCGACGATGACCGTTGATCCCGGCACCCTCACCGCCATCCTCGTGATGGCAGCGGCCACCGCCTTCAACCGCGCCGGCGGCTTCTGGCTGATGCGGCTCGTTCCCGTGACGCCGCGCGTGCGGCGGGTGCTCGACTGCCTGCCCGGCGCCGTGCTGGTGGCGCTGCTGGTGCCCGGCGCCGTTCAGGGCGCGGTGAAGGGCGATATGGGCATGGTGGGTGGCCTCGCCGCCGCGCTCGTGGTCAGCCGCCTGACCCGCAGCGATCTCCTCGCCGTGGTGGTGGCCATGGCGGTGGCGGCGGGCATAAGAGCGATCTGGGGCTGAGAGCACGCGCCGCCCTTCGGCGCCGTTCCGGGCCCTCCACGGATCGCCCGTACAAGGCGGGCAATGCCGGCGAAAAAGGTGCAGTGCCCCCCAAACGAAAACGGCGGGCCGAAGCCCGCCGCTGAATTCCTCGTCCGAAATCCGGTCCTCAGCCCGGCGCGCCGGGCTTGGCCGCGGCCTGGGTGCCGGGAGCGGTGCTCGGCGCCGGGGGCGTCGCGGAGGGGTCCACCGGCTTGGGCTTCGGCTTGGGCTTCGGCGTGGTGATGGAGCGCACCTGGGTGATCACCTCGTCATGGAGGCGCGGCGACTTCTCGATGTTGAAGTGGTCGATGCCGCCGATGGCATTGAGGTTGCGGTTGACGATGTTGCCGCGGAAGCCGGGGCCGGCCGTCAGGCGCTTACCGTAGCCGTTGTTGGACTGGTAGTAGTTGATGAAATAGCCCGCCGACGCGCCCACCTGGGTGACGCCCACCGGATCGAACGTCACCACCAGCTTGGGCGGGGTGCCCAAAGCGGTCAGGCGCTCGGCCATCTCCACCGCCGCATCGGCCCCGAGGGAATGGCCGACGATGATGATGGGGGAGTTGCCGGTGGCCCGGCTCTCGGCGGCGGCGGCATCGGCGAGGGAGGCCCATTGGCCGTACTCGTGCACCGTCGCAGGGATGCCGCGGGCGTTCAGCTTCTTGGCGAGATCGTCCATGCCCAGCGAGAAGACGTTGGCCAGCCCCCGCAAAAGGTAGACATGGGCCCGGTTCTGCTGGGCAAGCGCCGGCTGGGCGACGCAGAGGACGACGAGCGCTGCGAACAGGGCCCGAACGAGGCGCAAGCCAACTTTCATTGTCTCACCGTTTCTGAAAATCAAACGATCTACTGCCGCCAAAACGCCGGCCGGGCAATACCGGATTGCTTATCCGACACAGGAGCGTCGCCGGGGCTGACGTTTTTTCGCCCCCCGTGTCGCGCCTGCATCACGCGCGTCACGACACAAAATTCGCGTATTGCGATTAACTCAGTATACTGTCATGCTGAAGTTGTGATAGTTGTAAATCACTTCCCTTCAGTCAGGTGAGGACGAAGTGTTTCCAGCTCTCGCAATCGGAACGGCCGGCGGCGCGCAGATCAATGCGCTGGCACCGTCATGGCCCGTCTTTTGTCACGATGGCCAGCGGCGGGGAAGGGTCGAGCCGGCCCGGCCCTTGCCGCAAGACCCGCAGGCCCAGCCCGGTCGTCCACCCGGCGGAATCCTGTTGGTGGCCGTGTGTTCGGCCATCTCCGGCGCCGTCATGGGCTGCCTGTTCGGCGGCTTTCTGACGGTCGCGCTGGCGATCTTCCTGGCCGTGCCGCTGGGCGTGGCCCTGGGCATCTGGGCGTCGCGCCTGTCCGAATAGTCCGGCCGGGCGCGCCTTCGCGGCTGACGCCCGCCCGATCCCTCAGCGCGTCGGTCCGCCCACCAGCAGCACATGCAGGCTGCGCGGGCCGTGGGCGCCGAGCAGCAGGGTCTGCTCGATATCGGCCGAGCGGGACGGGCCGGTGATCCAGTTCACCGTACGCGGCAGCACGCCCTCGCCATAGCGGGCGCGGATGCGGTCCCACACCGTCTCGTAGTCCCCCGCCACATCCGCCGCGTCCACCACCACCAGATGGTGGTCCGGCAGCAGGTTGAGGGTGGAGGGATTCTCCGGCCCGGAGAGCATCACCACCGTCCCGGATTCGGCCACGCCCGCGAAGGCGTGGGAGAGGCCGGCGAGCTGGCGCCCGTCCGAGGGGCCGATCCAGACATCAAGGGCCGGCGCGCGCTCCCACGGCAGAGTGGCGAGGCGTTCGTCGGCACCGCGCAGGATGGTCATGGGCAGGTTGCGCGACCTGAGATAGGCGGCGACGGCTTCCGGCACCTCGACGGCGGAGGGCAGGTGATCGATGGTCGCGGCGGCGGCGATCACCATGTCGCGGAACAGAGCAAGGCGCTCGGCCTCCGGCAATTGCCCGCGTGCCGGCACGAGACCGCGCGGATGGCCGGCGAGGCGGTCCGCCACCGCCTGGCGGCGCGGCGCCTCCTGCGAGGTCACGCCCAGGGATGCGCGGATGGAGGCGAAGACGGTGTCGCGGGAACTGGTGTCGCGGGAGCTCATCGGCTTGCCTCCTGTCGGGGCGCCGCGCGCCGCTCGGCCTGCCGGGCGCGCCACTGGGCCTGGAAGGTGCCGCCCTGCGGCGCCGGGAAATCGCGGTGCTGCGTCCACCCGCCGGCCAGCGGCAGGGAGGCGAAGCGCCCTTTCGCCCGTCCGAGCAGCGAAAGCGCGCCCATGGCGAGCCGCGTCGCCGGCCGGTAGAGCCAGCCGCGCCGTGCGAAGAAGGCCCACACGCCGAGGCCGAAGCGCTGGGTCGCCGGGGTCAGGTGGCGCTCGAACTCCTTCTCCCGCCAGTGCCGCATCAGCTTGGGCAGGGGGATGCGCATGGGGCACACCTCCTCGCAGCGGCCGCAGAAGGTGGAGGCGTTGGGCAGATTGCGCCCCTTCTCCACGCCGATCAGCGCCGGGGTGAGCACCGAGCCGATAGGGCCGGGATAGACCCACCCGTAAGCATGCCCGCCCACCGCATGATAGACCGGGCAATGGTTCATGCAGGCGCCGCAGCGGATGCAGCGCAGCACCTCGCGCAGCTGCCCGCCGAGCATGGTGGAGCGGCCATTGTCGAGGATCACCACGTGATACTCGCCTGGCCCGTCGGGATCGTCGGGGCGACGGGGTCCGGTGGAGAAGGTGGTGTAGACGCTCATGTCCTGTCCGGTGGCCGAGCGGGCCAGCACGCGCAGGATCTGGCTCACATCCTCCAGCGTCGGCACCAGCTTTTCCAGCGAGGCGAGCACGATGTGCGCCTTCGGCAGGGTCTGGGTGAGGTCGCCGTTGCCCTCATTGGTGACGATGATGGAGGTGCCGGTCTCCGCCACCAGGAAGTTGGCGCCGGTGATGCCGACGTCCGCCGCGAGGAACTTCTGCCGCAGCTCGCCGCGCGCCTCCGCCAGCAGCGAGGTGGGCTCGGAGAGGTCGCGCTCCGGGGGGAGATGGGCGTGGACGCGGCGGAAGTCGGCTTCCACCTGATCCTTGTTGAGGTGGATGGCCGGGGCGATGATGTGGGAGGGCGCCTCGCCGCGGATCTGGATGAGATATTCGCCCAGATCCGTCTCCACCGGCTCGATGCCGGCCGCCGCGAGATGGTCGTTGAGGCCGATCTCCTCGGAGATCATGCTCTTGCCCTTGGTCATGGTGCGTGCGCCCAGGCGCTTGCAGATGTCCGTGACGATGGCCCGCGCGTCCGCCGCATCCACGGCGAAATGCACATGGCCGCCGGCCGCCTTCGCCTTGGCCTCGAAGCGCTCGAGATAAAGGTCGAGGTGCGCCAGCGTGTGGTTCTTGATGTCGCGCGCCGAGTCCCGCAAAGCGTCGAACTCGGGGAGCTTCTCGGCCGCCGCCGCGCGCTTGCCGATGAAGCCGGGGCCGACCTTGGAGAGCGCGCCCTGCAGCGGCAGGTCGGCCAGCGCCTTCTTCGCATTGTCCTTGAAGCGGGGGGTGGTGATCTCGACGCTCATCGCTTCGCCCCCTTTTCAGCGGGTTCGCCGATGGCCGGTTCATCGCCCATGCCGGCGAGCACTTCGGCCACATGCAGCGCGCGCACTGCGCGGCCCTCGCGCTGGAGCTTGCCGGCCATGTTCATGAGGCAACCGAGATCGCCCGCGAGCAAAGTGTCCGCGCCGGTGGCGGCGATGTTGGCGGCCTTCTTCTCCACGATGGCGTTGGAGACATCCGGATATTTCACGCAGAAGGTGCCGCCGAAGCCGCAGCAGGTGTCGGCATCCTTCATTTCCTCAAGCTCAAGCCCCTCCACCGAGGCGAGGAGCCGGCGCGGCTGCGCCTTCACCCCCAGCTCGCGCAGGCCCGAGCAGCTGTCGTGATAGGTGACGGTGCCGTCATAGGCTGCCGCCACGCCGGTCACGCCGCGCACGTCCACGAGGAAGGAGGTCAGCTCGAACACCTTGGCGCAGAAGCGCTCCACCCGGCCGGCCCAGTCGGGCTCGCCGGTGAACAGCTCGGGATAATGGGTCTTGATCATGCCCGCGCAGGAGCCGGAGGGGGCGACCACGTAGTCGAAGGTCTCGAACGCCGTGATCATCTCTTCCGCCAGCGCCCGGGTGGTGGCGCGGTCGCCGGAATTGAAGGCGGGCTGGCCGCAGCAGGTCTGCGGCGGCACGTTCACCTCGCAGCCGGCATCCTCCAGCAGCTTCGCCGCGGCGAAGCCCACCGAGGGGCGGATGGTGTCCACGAGGCAGGTGCAGAACAGGCCCACCCGCGGGTGGCGCGCCCCATCGGGCTCAGTGTGCGCGGTCATGATGTCCCGTGCGTTGGATCGGGCGCGGGAGCGCCCGCCGCTGATTGGAACGGCTCTATAGCACCGCGACCGGGGCGGTGAAATGACGGCCCGGAGCAAAGGCCCGTGCGCGATCCGCCTCGCAACCAGACCTTTATACGATGTCGATGACCGCGCCCGGCCGCAGCCGCGCCAGCAGGCGCTTCATGTCCGCCCGGCGGAGCGCCACGCAGCCCTCCGTCGGCTTGAAGCCCGGCCGGGCGAGATGGACGAACACCGCCGAGCCGCGCCCGGCGATGCGGGGGCGCTGGTTGTGATCGATCACCAGCACCAGATCGTAGAGCGTATCGTCGCGCCACATCTTCTCGTGCGACACCTTGCGCGGCCCGCCGATCGGCAGCGTGACGGGGCGGTTGTAGCGCCGGTCCGCGCGGTCGTCGCACCAACCGTCATCGGGGCGGATGGTTCGGGCGGGCAGGCGGGAGACCGGTCGCGGGCCGTGGTCGGGCCGGTAGAGGAGAGCGAGGATGCGCCAGCGTCCGGCGGGGGTGCGCCCGTCACCCTCGCGCTTGTCGGCGGCGATGCCGGAGCGCCCCAGCGCCACCGGGATCGACAGTCCGCCGGCCCGCAAAATCCCCAGATGGCGGGCGCCGGGACGGCGGCTGACGGCAATGCGCGAGATTCCCACAGGATGAAGCGGTTTCATGACTTAGTGTGATACCTCTCCACAGCCGTCCCCGGATGGAAATTTGCGCAGAGCCATGTCCATGCTCTACTTGCGCGATTCGCGCGCCCGCAAGGGCGCAGGAGGAATTGATGGCCAATGCGTGGAAAATCCTGGTGGTCGAGGACGACCCGGAGCTGCGCGATGCGCTGATCGAGCAGCTCGCGCTCCAGGACGAATTCGAGCCCGTGGGCGCGGACACCGCCGGCGGCGCCGTCGAGCAGGCGAAAAACGGGGCGATCGACCTCGTCATCATGGATGTGGGCCTGCCCGACATGGACGGGCGCGACGCCGTGCGCCAGATGCGCCGCAACGGCTTCAAGGCGCCCATCCTGATGCTGACCGGCCACGACACCGACAGCGACACCATCATGGGGCTGGAGGCCGGCGCCAACGACTATATCGTGAAGCCGTTCCGCTTCGCGGTGCTGCTGGCGCGCCTCAGGGCGCAGATGCGCTCGCACGAGGCGAGCGAGGATGCGGTGTTCGCCATCGGTCCTTATTCCTTCCGGCCGGGCGCCAAGCTCCTCCTCACCGATCGCGGCTCCAAGATCCGTCTCACCGAGAAGGAGACGGCCATCCTGCGCTATCTCTACCGGGCCGGGAAAAATCCGGTGCCACGGGAAACGCTGCTGCAGGAAGTGTGGGGCTATAATTCCGGCGTCACCACGCATACTCTGGAAACCCACATCTACCGCCTGCGCCAGAAGATCGAGCCCGATCCTTCCAATCCCACCCTTCTTGCGACCCAGGCCGGGGGCTACAAGCTCGTGCCCTGACGGCCGGGCCTCACCATCATGCACAGCCACTTGAGGAAAAGTCGTCCGTGAGCATCGACAGGGACATCGCGCTGCTCCGGGGGGTCGCCACCTTCGATCTGCTCAGCGACGGCGCCGTGCGCCTGCTCGCCCAGAGCGCCGAGGAGATGCGGCTCGCCGAGGGTGACGTGCTGTTCCGCGCCAACGAGACGTCGGACGGGGCCTATGTGGTGGTCTCCGGCCGGCTGCGGATGCTCGACGAGCGGATTCCCGGCGCCCCGCGCCTGCTCAAGCAGGTGACGGCCGGCGCGCTCATCGGCGAGACCGCCCTCATCATCCCCACCCCACGCCCCGCAACTGCCGTGGCGGGGGAGGAGACGGTGGTTATCCGCCTGCCGCGCGAGGCGTTCACCAAGGTTCTGGAACGCTATCCCGAGGTCACCGCCAAGTTCCGCCGCGCCATCGCCCGCCGGCTGGAAGGCACGCTGCGCGCCCTCGACGGCGTGCGCGTGAAGCTGGAAGAGCACCGCCAGCGCCGCCGGCGCTGACGGGTAGAGTCCCAAGCCGCCGCTTCAGGCCGCGGCGGATACGCCCTTCGATCGGCGGGGCGTGAGGCGCGCCATCTGCGTCAGGGCGTCGGCCGAGAGGGCATCCATGGCCATATAGGCGTCGATGGCCCCGCCCATGTCGCCGCTCGCCGTGCCCGCGACGATCCGCTCGCCGCAGGCCGCCAGCTGCCGGCCGAGCGCCGCCAGCAGGGACAATACCGCCGGATCTTCCACCGCCGCCCCGTCGATCCCGGCAAAGCCGCCCCCGAGCGGGGCGTTGCGCGCCTGGAATCCGCGGAGATCGGCGGCGGTCACGCCGGCGAGGCATTCGGCGAGGCTCCGCTTCCACGCCATGTGATCGGACTTGAGGCGGCGGATCGCGGCGGTGGCGCCGGCCCCGGCCGAGGCGCGGGAGATGAGGTCGCCGGCGATGGCATCGGCGCGGCCGAGCAGGCCGGCGGCGGTGGCGGAATCGGTCTCGTTCTGGTTGGCGAGCCGGGCGATCTCGCCGAGCCGGTCGGCGAGGTCGCGCAAGGCCGCGCGCCGCTCGCCCAGCATCACGGCGATACGTCCCACCCCGTCGGTGGAGGCGCTGACGCGGGTCTCGATGCCGTCCATGTCGGTCATCACCGATTCGACGATGGCGCGTCCCTCCTCGACCCGGGTGGCGCCGGCGCCCATGGCGTCCAGCATGTCCTTCACCACCACGGACAAGGCCTGGAGCTGGTCGCGGATGAGGTCGGTGGTGCGCGAGGCTTCCTCGGACAGGGCCTTGACCTCGGCCGCGACCACCGCGAACCCGCGCCCCGCTTCGCCCGCCCGCGCCGCCTCGATGGTTGCGTTCAGCGCGAGCAGCTTGGTCTGCCGCGAGATGGAGCCAATTGAGGTGGCGAAGCCGCCGATGGACTGGGTGGTGGAATTCAGGTGGGCGAGCCGCGCCTCCAACTCGCCGAACGCCGCGGCGATGCCGCTCATGGCCTGCCCGGCGGTGCGCGTCTTGGCCGCGCCGGAGGTGACGAGCCGCAGGGCGTCCCCGGTCTCCTTCCCCGCATCGGCGCCGAGCTGGGCGATGGTCTCGATGGTGGCGGCGATCTGCGCCACGGCGGAGGAGGCTGAGGTGGTCTCGCCGGCGAGCTTGCGCGCATTGCCGTTGGACCAGGCCATCAGGCACAGGATTTCGTTGAGGTTGGCCGAGATGTCCACGGCCGGCCCGAGCGCTTCCAAGGTGTACGGACCGCTCGGGGATGCGGGCGGCCCCGCGACGGAGGACGTCGGTGCCGTGCTGGATGTCGCCATGGGGTGCCTTGCTTCCTCCGGGCGTCCCCCGCCGCGGATGCGCATGGCGCTCCGCCGGTCTTGAGCGCGGATCGGGGACGTCGCCGCAGCATGCCGGGCGAGGCTTGCGCGAGCCTGAGGTCGGCGGGTCCCGCCGCGCGATGGCCCTAATAGAGCCCGGTCAGGAACGGCCCGAGCACCGCCAGCACCACCACCACGGCCAGCGGCGGCACCTTCCACACCGTGAGCAGCAGGAAGCCGGTGACGGCGGCGGCGAAATCCATCGGCCGCAGCACGGCGCCGGTGAAGACCGGGGTGTAGAGCGCGGCACCGAGGATGCCCACCACCGCCGCATTGGCCCCGCGCATGGCGGCCTGCGCCAGTGGCTGGCTCCGCAGCGCGCCCCAGAAGGGCAGCATGCCCGTCACCAGCAGGAGGCCGGGCAGGAACACCGCCACAAGCGCCACCGCCGCGCCGGTGACCCCGCCGGCCGGGGGCGCCATCACCGCGCCGAGCCAGGCGGCGAAGGTGAAGAGCGGGCCTGGCACCGCCTGGGCGAGGCCGTAGCCGGCGAGGAACTGGCTGGGCAGGACCCAGCCGGTGGTCACCACTTCCGCCTGCAGCAGCGGCAGCACCACATGGCCGCCGCCGAACACCAGCGCGCCGGAGCGATAGAAGGAGTCGAACACGCCGATATAGGGCGATGCCGCCTTGAAGACCGGCGGCAGCACCAGCAGCAGAGCGAAGACCACGAGCAGGATCACGCCCGTCCGCCGCGAGAGGGGCACCGGCAGGTGGCCGGGGGCCGGCGTCTCGGCAGGGGTTTCGTCCCGGCACAGCACCAGCCCGGCAATCGCGCCCATGGCGATGGCCGCCACCTGGCCGAAGCTGCCGGCGGCGAGCGTGACCATGACGATGGCGCTGAGCGCGATGCCGGCGCGCGGCTGGTCGGGGGCCAGCGTCCGCGCCATGCCCCACACCGCCTGCGCCACCACGGCGACGGCGACGAGCTTGAGGCCATGCAGGATACCGCCGATGACGCCACCGCTGAGGGCGGACATGCCGACATAGGAGGAGAGAAGCGCCAGCGCCGCGAGCAGGATGGCCGAGGGCAGGGTGAAGCCGGCCCACGCGGCGAGCCCGCCGAGGAAGCCGCCGCCGCGGATGAGCCCGAGGGCGAAGCCGAGCTGGCTGGAGGCCGGGCCGGGCAGGAACTGGCAGAGCGCCACGAGGTCGGCATAGCCGGCATCGTCGATCCAGCGACGGCGTTCCACGAGCTCGGCGCGGAAATAGCCGAGATGGGCGATGGGCCCGCCGAAGGACATGAGTCCCAGCTTCAGGAAGGCCCGGAACACCTCGCCGGGAGAGCCCGCCGAATTCTCTTCCGGCGTTTCGACCGCTTCATCTGCCATGGTCAGCTCCCGATCCAGAGGGTCTGGATGTCACCGCCGCCTTGGCTGGTCAAGCGGGGCGGGGCGGACAAGAAAAAGCCCGCCTCCGAAGAGGCGGGCAGCTGGGGAGGACCCGTGTCGCGCAGAGCGCGGTGACCTCAGGCGACGGCCTTCACGCCGGGGGCGGTGGAGATGAGGCCTTCGTCGAACTCGTCTTCCAGCGAGATGGGCTCGCCGTCGAGCACGCGCAGCAGCTTCGCCTTATCCAGCTCGCCTTCCCAGCGGGCGACGACGATGGTGGCCACCGCATTGCCGACGAAGTTGGTGAGCGCGCGGCATTCGGACATGAAGCGGTCGATGCCGAGGATGAGGGCGAGGCCCGCCACCGGAACCGACGGCACCACCGAGAGCGTCGCGGCCAGCGTGATGAAGCCGGCGCCGGTGATGCCGGCCGCGCCCTTGGACGAGAGCATGGCGACGAGCAGCAGCAGGACCTGCTCTTCCAGCGACAGGTGGATGCCGGTGGCCTGGGCGATGAACAGCGCCGCCAGCGTCATGTAGATGTTGGTGCCGTCGAGGTTGAAGGAATAGCCCGTGGGGATCACGAGGCCGACCACCGACTTGGCGCAGCCGGCGCGCTCCATCTTCAGCATCAGGCCGGGCAGGGCGGCTTCCGAGGAGGAGGTGCCGAGCACGAGGAGCAGTTCCTCGCGGATGTAGCGCAAGAGCTTCCACAGGGAGAAGCCGTTGTAGCGGGCCACGAGGCCGAGCACGATGAACACGAACAGCGCCGCCGTGAGATAGAAGGTGGCGATCAGGAAGGCGAGGTTCTTCACCGAGCCGATGCCGTACTTGCCGATGGTGAAGGCCATGGCGCCGAACGCGCCGATGGGCGCCGCCTTCATCACGATGGCCACCAGCCGGAACATGGCGTGGGAGGCCGCGGTGAGCACCTTGAGCACCGGGGTGCCGAGATCGCCCACGCCGCCGAGCGCGATGCCGAACAGCACGGCGAAGAACAGCACCTGCAGGATGTCGCCATTGGCCATGGCGGACACCGGCGTCGCCGGGATGATGTCCATCAGGAAGCCGATGATGGAGGCGTCATGCGCCTTCGCCGCATAGGTGGCGACGGCCTTGGGATCCAGCGTCTTGGGATCGATGTTGAGCCCGGCGCCGGGCTGCACCACGTTCGCCACGATGAGGCCGATGACGAGGGCCAAAGTGGAGAAGGTGAGGAAGTAGATCATGGCCTTGCCGGCCACACGGCCGACCTTGCCCATGTCGCGCATGCCGGCGATGCCGGTGACGACGGTGAGGAAGATGACCGGCGCGATCACCATCTTCACCAGCTTGATGAAGGCGTCGCCCAGCGGCTTCAGGCTGGCGCCGAAGTCCGGATAGAAATGGCCGAGCAGGGAGCCGGCGATGATCGCGACGATCACCTGGAAATAAAGGTGGTGGTAGAACTTGCGCGGATAGTGATGGGGCGCGGGATGCGCCGGAATCGCATGGGCCATCTCAGGACCTTCCTCCGCCGGGCCGTTGGTGCCTCTTGCGGCCGCTCTGGCCTGGGCACTTCGGGATCGGATGCTTCGTTAAGGGCCGGCGCAGCGCGCCGCTCGACGCCTCCCCCTGCGCAAGGCGCATGCCAGTTCCGAGCGTGGCGCGGGACACGGGCAACAGACTGATTCGCAACCCTTTTTCCGAGAAGCCCCGCCGCGCCTCTCGACACCGCGTGCGGTGAGGCGCACATTGCCGGCAAATGCTGTGCGGAAATCCGCACAGGAGGAGGGCGTGCCTTGGCCGAGCCGGGCGTCGAACAGAGCCCAGAACCCGCGTCCCGCCGTCGCCTGCTGACCGTGGGCGGTGCCGCGCTCGCAGCGCTTGCGCTGATGGTCGCGCTCGACCGGGTGGCGGACTATGCGGCGCGGCGCTGGGCGGTGGCGCAGGTGGCGGCTTCCGCCGAGACGGCGGCGGCGCTGCGGGTCGCGGTGCTGCGCAGCGAGATCGACAAGCAGCGCTCCTTGCCGGTGGTGCTGGCGCAGGACCCGGAAGTGCGCGGCGCGCTGGAGGCGCCCGACCCGGCCCGCCTCGATGCCCTCGACCAGCGGCTTGATGCCCTCGCCGAGCAGGCACGCACCGGCGTCATCTATCTCATCGATGCCGAGGGCCACACGGTGGCGGCGAGCAACTTCCGCACCCCGGAAAGCTTCCTCGGCTCCGACTACGGCTTCCGCCCCTATTTCCGCATCGCGCTGGCCGATGGGCGGGCGGAGCATTTTGCCTTCGGCACGGTCAGCCGCAAGCCGGGCCTCTATCTGGCGCAGCGGGTGGAGGCGCAGGGCCGGGTGCTCGGCGTCCTCGTGCTGAAGGCCGAGTTCGACGGGCTGGAAGCCGAATGGCGGCGCTTCGCCGAGCCCACCTTCGTCACCGACGAGCGGCATATCGTGCTCATCGCCTCCGAGCCGGCCTTCCGCTTCCGCACCACCGTGCCGCTCGATCCGGTGGAGCGCGACGCCATCCGCGAGAGCCTGCAGTTTGGCGATTCGCCCCTCACGCGCCTCGATCTCGGCCCCTCGCCGGAGGAAGGCGGGGTGCTGCGCCTGCGGCTGCCCGGCCGCAGCACGGCGCAGGATTTCGTGGCGGTGGACATGCCGGTCCCTTCCACCAGCTGGACGCTCACCGTGCTCGCGCCCACCGCCGCCACCACGCGCCTCGCCACCACCGCGGCCCGGGCCTCGGCGGCGCTGGCCGGCGTGGTCGGCCTCGGCTCGGCCGGCGTGTGGTGGACCCGCCGCCGCCGCCGCGTCCGGGCGCTGGCGCGGGAAGCGGAGGCGCGGCGCGCGCTGGAGGCCCGTGTCGTCGAGCGCACGGCGGAGCTGTCCGCCGCCAATGCGCAACTGGTGACGGAGATGGAGGAGCGCCGCCGCGCGCGCCTCGCCTTCGACGCCTTGCAGGACGAGCTGGTGCAGGCCTCCAAGCTCGCCGTGCTCGGCCAGATCGCCGCCGGCGTCGCCCATGAGGTGAACCAGCCGGTGGCGGCCATCCGCACCTTCGCGGAGAATTCCCGCGCCTTCCTCGATCGCGGCGAGCCCGCCGCCGCAGCTGCCAATCTCGACACCATCGCGGCCCTGACGGAGCGCATCGGCGCGATCACCGGAGAGCTGCGCGCCTTCGCCCGCAAGTCCGCCGCCCGCATCGAGCCGGTGGCGCTCGCCCCGGTCATCGATGGCGCGCTGCTGCTGATGCGCTACCGCCTCTTGCAGACCGACATCGCCCTCGCCCTCGACATCGACCGCCCGGACGTGGCGGTGACCGGCGACCGCATGCGCCTCGAGCAGGTGCTGGTGAACCTCATCCAGAACGCGGCCGAGGCCATCGGCACCAGGCGCGACGGGGAAATCCGCATCAGCGTCGAGACTCGCCCCGACACGGTGGTGGTGACCGTGGCGGACAACGGTCCCGGTTTGCCGGAGGAGATGCTGGGCGCCCTGTTCCTGCCCTTCACCACCACCAAGCCGCAGGGGCTGGGGCTGGGCCTCGTCATTTCCAAGGACATCATCGCCGAGTGCGGCGGCACCCTGAAGGTGGAGAATGACGGCGGCGCCGTCTTCACCGTCACCCTGCCCCGCGCCCAAGGACTGGACAACGGAGCCGGCAGGGCATGACAGAACTTCCCGTGGACGTGGCCTTCATCGACGACGACGCGGTGCTGCGCGCGGCCAACGTGCAGGCGCTGATGCTCGCCGGCCTCACGGTGGCCGGCTACGGCTCGGCGATGGAGGCGCTGGAGGTGATCGACGCGGACTTCCCCGGTGTCGTCGTCACCGACGTGCGCATGCCGCGCATCGACGGGCTGGAGCTGTTCCGCCGGCTGAAGGCGCGCGATGCGGACCTGCCGGTGATCCTCGTCACCGGCCACGGCGACATCGCCATGGCGGTGGATGCCATGCGCGAGGGCGCCTACGATTTCCTCGCCAAGCCCTATGCCTCCGAGCGGCTGGTCGCCAGCATCCGCCACGCGCTGGACCGCCGCCGGCTGGTGCTAGAAAACCGCGAGCTGAAACGTGCCGTCGCCACCACGCAGGACGACCTGCCGCTGCTCGGCACCAGCGCGGTAATGGCGCGGCTGCGGCAGATGCTGCGCCAGATCGCCGACGCCGACGTGGACGTGCTGGTGGAGGGAGAGACCGGCTCCGGCAAGGAGGTGGTGGCGACCGCGCTCCACCGCTGGAGCCGCCGCGCCGCGCGCCCGCTGGTGGCGGTGAATTGCGGGGCCCTGCCGGAGACGGTGATCGAGAGCGAGCTGTTCGGCTACGAGGCGGGCGCCTTCACCGGGGCGCTCAAGAAGCGGGTGGGGCGCATCGAGCACGCCCATGGCGGCACGCTCTTCCTCGACGAGATCGAGGCCATGTCGGCCGCCCTCCAGGTGAAGCTGCTGCGCGTGCTGGAGGCGCGCGAGATCGCGCCGCTGGGCACCAACGAGACGCGCCGGGTGGACATCCGCGTGGTCGCCGCCTCCAAGGTGGACCTGCCGGCGCTGGTGCGGCAGGGCAGCTTCCGCGAGGATCTTTATTACCGTCTCCACGTCGCGTCGGTCCGCATCCCGGCCCTGCGCGAGCGGCGCGGCGACGTGCCCCTGCTGTTCGGCCACTTCCTCGCCCGCGCCGCCGAGCGCTTCAACCGCCCCCCGCCGGAGCTGGACGCCGGCGTGCTGCGCCATCTCGCCGAGCATGACTGGCCGGGCAATGTGCGCGAGCTGGTGCATTATGCCGAGCGCGTGGCGCTGGGGCTGGTGGAGCCGGAGCAGCCGTCCGCCCCGGCGGAGGCCGGCGGCGGGAAGGGCACCCTGCCGGAGCGGGTGGATGCCTTCGAGGCGCAGGAAATCCGCGCCGCGCTGGAAGCCAACAAGGGGGATGTGCAGGCCACCGTGGCCGCCCTCGGCATTCCCCGCAAGACCTTCTACGACAAGCTCCGCCGCCACGGCATCGACCAGGCGGCCTATCGCGCAGAGCGTGCGCCGGGGCGGTGAGGGCCCCGCCGCCCCTCACCCTAGCTCGAAGGTTGTGATGCCGAAGATGCGGTCGAGCGGCAGATCCGGCCCCGTGCCGCGATACATGCGGCCGGTCTCGAACACCGGGGCGAGCCCCGCCCCCTCGGCGAGGGCGCGGGCGGCGGGATTTGGGTCGGGAATGTCGAGGAAGACCTGATCGCCGGCCGCCGTCAGCGCGAGGGTGGAGAAGAGCGCCCCGGCCACCTCGGCGCCATCGGCGAAGAGCGGGCCGATCTTCCATCCCGCGCGACAGCGGCGGATGACGCCATAGCCCTTCACCGCGCCGTCCTCCACGAAGACGCAGGCGCGCCCCTGCGGCGGCGCCAGCCAGGCCTTCAGGAAATCCGGGCGGGGAAAGCCGAAGCAGGCGCGGTCCAGCGCCGTCACGGCATCGAGGTGCGCGGGGGTGATGTCCACCACGCGCGGGTCGGGCGCGGCCTCCGGCGCCATGCCGCCGAAGCGGAAATTGGCGTAGGCGCGCACGAAGCCGTCGCGGGCATAGGTGCCCTGCTGCTCCACCACCGCATCGAGCCCCACCGGCCCGTCGAGCGTGCGGAAGGTGTCCTGCCACAGCGCGAGGCCATGGCCCTCGCCGCGCAGGTCCGGACGGCAGATGTAGAAGCCGATGAAGGCGAAGCCGCCCGCATAGCGCGTCGCCGAGATGACCGCGCCCAGTGCGCCGTCGAGGAAGAGGCCGCGGAATGCATGGGTGTCCTGCGCGATGAAGGCGGCGGCGTCGGCAAGGCCGGGGTTCCAGCCCTCGCGGGCGGCCCAGTCCACGGCGGTGTCCACCTCGGCGCGGGTGAGGGTGCGGATGCTGCGGGTGGCGCCGTCCATGGCGGGGTCCTCCCTTACTCCGGGTCGGCCGGGAGCGGCGGGGGCAGGTCGCGGGCGACCGTCTCGAGGAAGCCGGCGAGGTCTTCCGTCACGTGGTTCACATAGGCGTCCTCGCGGCCCTCGAACTCCCAGCTCTCGCGCGCCGCCACCGTCTGGCCGGGGGGCACCACCAGAACCGTCACCATGCCGAGGCGGTGCGGTACTTCCAGATTGCGGGCGAGGTCCTCGAACATGGCGGCGCGGGTCGCTTCCACCCCATGGGCGCGCAGGAAGCGCTCATAGGCTTCCTCGGTGGGCTTGGGATGGAATTCGGCGGCCACGATGTCGTGGACGGCGGTGAAGTGCGCGTCCATGCCGAGCTTTTCCAGCACGTTGCGGGCGTGGCGCTCGGAGCCATTGGTGTAGACGAGCTTCTGCCCCGGCAGCGCCTCGATGGCGGCGGCGAGGCGGGGGGAAGCGTCCAGCGTGGAGAGGTCCACGTCGTGCACATGGGCGAGGAAGGCGGCCGGCTCCACCCCGTGCTCGATCATCAGCCCGCGCAGGGACGTGCCGTAGCGCCGGTAATAATCCTTCTGGATGCGGAACGCCTCCTCGGGCGCGATGCCGAGGAGGTTGGAGATATACGCCTTCATCCGGGCGTCAATCTGGCCCCAGAGGTCGTGCTGGGCGGGATAGAGGGTGTTGTCGAGGTCGAACACCCAGGTGTCGACGCGATCGAACGTCGCCGATGAAAGCGCTGCGGGAGAAGGCAAAATCATCGGCGGACCATGCCTCAGAACGGGCCGCGGGAATAGATGTCGGAGAGCATCCCCTCGATGGCGCGGATGCGGGTCTGGTAGGCGGCGGAGATGCAGGCCGCGTCGGCCTTGCAGGCGGCCCGCTCCACCAGCCAGGCGCGCTGGTCGTCCTGGATCGCGCCGCGCTGGCCCATGCCGACCATCTTGGTGATGACGCCGTAGAGCGTCGCCATCTTCACGTCGAGCTGGGCGAGGTCGCAGCTCTTGCAGATGGCCACCTCGTCAGGCGCGCTGACGCCGGTGCAGCTGAAGCTCGCGGCGGAGGCGGGGACGATCAGTGCGGTGGCGAGCGCGGCGGCGAGGAAAGCGGACTTCAGGCGCATGACGGTTCTCCCGGAAGCGGTGGATCAGTCGGCGGCGGGGCGGATGATGTCGCCCACCGCCACCCGGCCGGAGCGCACCACCTTGGCATAGATACCGCAGTCAGCGTGGCCGTAGGCGGACACAAGCCCTTTCACCACATTGAGGTCGCGGGCGGCGGTCGCGGGGTTCACGTTCACCGCCGCGCAGCGCTCGGTGCGCTTGAGGATGGCGATGCGCGCCGTGCCCACATCGAGCCGCACGCCGGACAGCTCCAGCTCCGCACCCGCCGGCCAGCCCTCCAGATGCAGGTTCATGCGGAAGCGGCGGGGATCCAGCTCCGCCTCCATCCGCGCGCCGAGGTCGCGCACGCTCGCGAGGTTGAGCAGAGAGAGGAAGCCCGACCGCAGCGAATCGGTGAAGCGGAAGCCCTCCGGCGCGGTGAGCAGCTTCAAAGGGCCGCGCGCCTCCTCGCCCATATAGAAGGTGAGGAAGGCCTCCACCTCCGCCCGGCCCTCGGGCGTCGACAGGTTGGCCGAGACCACCTCGTGTCCGTCGAGGGAGAGCGTGAGCGTTGCCGTCGCCGGGTCATAGCGGGAGGCGAGGGCGGCGAGTCGTGTGTCCCGCATCAGCATGAGGAAGGCGGTCTTCTGTCGGTAGGACGGCTCCGCCGGATTAAAGCCGCTGGGGCCGTTCTCCACCGCATAGAGGCGATCATTGGGGAAGTAGGCGCCGGCGGTCAGCTCCACCGCATCCAGCGCCTCGGGCGACAGGCCCTTCACCGGATGGCGGTAAAGGGCGGTGACGGTGGCGGGGGGAAGACCTGTGGCCGGAATGGCGGGGGCGGAAGAGACGGACGGCACGGGCATGCGGGGCGCTCCTTCGGGTCCGGAGGCCCCGGCGTCCCATGCCCCGCCGGCCCGGTCAAGGGCGGGCGAATTTTCACCTGGATCAAGGCCATGGCGGCGCGCCCGACCTAGCGTTCGAGGCGTGGAGGGCGGTGGCGGCGCGGTTTGGCCCGGCCGGCTTGAAATCGTGCAGCCACCCCCTTCCGTTGCCGCGGGGCCACACCCACATGAGGCACGGCGCAGGTTTGTTCCGCCTGCGCGACGGTAGCCGGGGATGCCGGGACCGTGTCCCGCCGTGCTCCTTATGCTTCTTGGAAGGTATCGGGCGCGGGAAGGAGGAGAGACAGATGAATTTTGAGATCTATACCGAGCGCGCGCGAGGCTTCGTCCAGTCCGCCCAGTCGCTGGCGGTGCGGGAAGGCAACCAGCAGTTCACGCCGGAGCACCTCCTGAAGGTGCTGATGGACGATCCCGAAGGCCTGTGCTCGGGCCTCATCCAGCGCGCGGGCGGCAATCCCGTGCTGGTGCGCGCCGAGGTGGAAGCGGCGCTGAAGAAGCTGCCGAAGGTGTCGGGCGGCTCGGGTCAGGTGTACCTGTCCCAGCAGCTCGCCAAGGTGTTCGAGACCGCCGAGCAGGCGGCCAAGAAGGCGGGGGACGGATACGTCACCGTCGAGCGTCTTCTTCTGGCCCTCGCCATCGAGAAGGACACCGACGCCGGCAAGATGCTGGCGAAGGCGGGCGTGACCCCGCAGACCCTGAACGCCGCCATCGAGGCGCTGCGCAAGGGCCGCACCGCGGACAGCGCCACCGCCGAGAATGCCTATGACGCGCTGAAGAAGTACGCCCGCGACCTCACCCAGGCCGTGCGGGACGGCAAGCTCGACCCGGTCATCGGCCGCGACGAGGAGATCCGCCGCACCATCCAGGTGCTGGCGCGCCGCACCAAGAACAACCCCGTGCTCATCGGCGAGCCCGGCGTCGGCAAGACCGCCATCGTGGAAGGTCTCGCCCGCCGCATCGTCGATGGCGACGTGCCCGAGAGCCTGAAGGGCAAGAGCCTGCTCGCCCTCGACATGGGCTCCCTGATCGCCGGCGCGAAGTATCGCGGCGAGTTCGAGGAGCGCCTGAAGAGCGTGCTCTCGGAAGTCGAGGGCGCGGAAGGCGGCATCATCCTGTTCATCGACGAGATGCACACCCTCGTCGGCGCCGGCAAGACCGACGGCGCGATGGATGCGTCCAACCTGCTGAAGCCCGCCCTCGCCCGCGGCGAGCTGCACTGCGTCGGCGCGACCACGCTCGATGAATACCGCAAGCACGTGGAGAAGGACGCGGCCCTGGCCCGTCGTTTCCAGCCCGTCTTCGTCTCCGAGCCCACGGTGGAGGATACCGTCTCCATCCTGCGCGGCCTGAAGGAGAAGTACGAGTTGCACCACGGCGTGCGCATCACCGACTCCGCGCTCGTCTCGGCGGCGGTTCTGTCCAACCGCTACATCACCGACCGCTTCCTGCCCGACAAGGCCATCGACCTTGTGGACGAGGCGGCCTCGCGCCTGCGCATGCAGGTGGATTCGAAGCCCGAGGAGCTGGACAGCCTCGATCGCGAGATCATGCGTCGCAAGATCGAGCAGGAGGCCCTTAAGAAGGAGACCGACACCGCCTCCAAGGATCGCCTGAAGCGGTCCGAGAAGGAGCTGGCGGACCTTGAGGAGAAGGCCTCCGTCCTCACCTCCAAATGGAAGTCCGAGAAGGAGAAGCTGGGCGAGGCGACCACCGTCAAGGCCAAGCTCGACCAGGCGCGGGCGGACCTCGCCACCGCGCAGCGGCAGGGCGAATACCAGAAGGCCGGCGAGCTGACCTATTCGGTCATTCCCGATCTGGAGAAGAAGCTCGCCGACATCGAGAAGGCGGGCGGCACCGGCGGCGGCAGCATGGTGGAAGAGGCGGTGACGCCCAGCCACATCGCCGGCGTCGTCTCCCGCTGGACCGGCGTGCCGGTGGACAAGATGCTCGAGGGCGAGCGCGAGAAGCTGCTGCGCATGGAGCTGGAGCTGGCGAAGCGCGTGGTGGGCCAGTCGGAGGCCGTGGCCGCCGTGGCCACCGCCGTGCGCCGTGCCCGCGCCGGCCTGCAGGACCCGAACCGGCCCATCGGCTCGTTCCTCTTCCTCGGCCCCACGGGCGTCGGCAAGACGGAGCTGACCAAGGCGCTGGCCGAGTTCCTGTTCGACGACGAGACGGCGATGGTCCGCATCGACATGTCGGAATACATGGAGAAGCACTCCGTGAGCCGGCTGATCGGCGCCCCTCCCGGCTATGTGGGCTATGACGAGGGCGGTGCCCTCACCGAAGCCGTGCGGCGCCGGCCCTATCAGGTGGTGCTGTTCGACGAGGTGGAGAAGGCGCATCCGGATGTGTTCAACGTCCTCCTGCAGGTGCTCGACGACGGGCGCCTGACGGACGGGCAGGGCCGCACGGTGGACTTCCGCAACGTGCTCATCATCATGACCTCGAACCTCGGTGCCGAGTTCCTCGCCGATCCGCGCCAGCCCATGGGCTTCAAGGTGCCGGGCCACGAGGGCGAGCAGGTGGTTTCCGACGAGGAGGCCTACGACATGGTGATGGGGGCCGTGCGGCGTCACTTCCGCCCGGAATTCATCAACCGGATCGACGAGATCGTCATGTTCCACCGCCTGAAGCGGGACCAGATGGACCACATCGTGGACATCCAGCTGGGCCGGCTGCGCAAGCTGCTGGAGGATCGCAAGATCACCATCGAGCTCTCCCCGGAGGCGCGCAGCTTCCTCGCCGAGAAGGGCTACGACCCGGCCTATGGCGCGCGCCCCCTGAAGCGCACCATCCAGAAGCTGGTGCAGGACCCGCTTGCCGAGAAGATCCTCGGCGGCGAGATCCTCGACGGCGCCAAGGTGAAGGTGGGGCTGGACGGCGGGCACCTCACCTTCGCCAGCGAGGCGGCCAAGGTGGATCAGGCGGCCTGAAGGCACGCTTATACCGCTTGAGAATACGAGGCCCCCGGCGTCCGCGCCGGGGGCCTTTTTCGTGGCGCCCGCGGTCAATCCCGGACGCGACGAACGGTGATGGTCAAGCTAAGCTCGCGCCCAATCCGGAGCGACAACGCTCCCGCCCACGCGAGAAGGCCACCCATGCTGTCCAAGCGACATTTCCTGAAGATCCTGGCCGCCGGCGGCGTTGCCGGCCCCGCTCTCTCGCTGATGCCCGGCCTTGCGCCCGGCGCGGCGCGCGCGGCGGACCGCCCCGGCTTCTTCAAGGCGAAGGACATCGCCGAGGCCGGCTTCATCTAT
This sequence comes from Xanthobacter sp. SG618, assembly GCF_012932745.1. Classification (NCBI taxonomy): domain Bacteria; kingdom Pseudomonadati; phylum Pseudomonadota; class Alphaproteobacteria; order Hyphomicrobiales; family Xanthobacteraceae; genus Xanthobacter; species Xanthobacter sp. SG618. The sequence continues at coordinate 381,540 of NZ_JABBHL010000005.1, forward strand.
GGCCTGCCCATCGTGATGAATTACGGCGTCATGTACGAGTACGTGGTCGACCGGAACTCCGGGCAGTTCAAGGCGCCGTTCAACCAGCTCTACAACGAGGCCCGCGTCTTCACCTGGCAGGACACCTCGGTGCCCACGCCCAACAGCGACACGCCCTATTCCCTCGGCTGGCTGGACCTGCGCGCCGAGCCCATCGTCATCTCCGTGCCGGCGGTGGAGAAGGCGCGCTATTACTCGGTCCAGCTCGTGGACGGGAACACCTTCAATTACGGCTATATCGGCAGCCGCGCCACCGGCAACGACGCCGGCGACTATCTGGTGGTGGGGCCGGGCTGGACGGGCGAGACGCCGGCCGGCATCCGCAAGGTCTTCCGCGCCTCCACCGAGTTCGCGCTCACCATCTTCCGCACCCAGCTGTTCAATGCCGCGGATATCGAGAACGTGAAGAAGGTGCAGGCGGGCTATCAGGTGCGCCCGCTCTCCGCCTTCCTCGGCAAGGCTGCGCCCGCCGCCGCGCCGCAGGTGGACTTCCCGAAATTCTCCAAGGATCTCGTCCGCACCGAATTCTTCGAGTTCCTGGATTTCGCGCTCCAGTTCGCCCCGGTCCGGCCGGAGGAGAAGGCCATCCGCGAGCAGCTCGCCAGCATCGGCGTGGGCGCCGGCAAGACCTTCGATTTCAAGAGCCTGTCGCTGGAGGACAAGGCGGAGATCCTCATCGGCCTCAAGGAGGGCCAGCGCAAGGTGACCGAGGCGGTGGCGGCCTTCGGCACGGATGTGAACGGCTGGCGCGTGGGCTCGCCGGCGGGCGATGCCGCCTTCTTCAACGGCGACTGGCTGCTGCGCGCCGTGGGCGCCCAGGCCGGCATCTATGGCAATGACGCGGTGGAGGCCACCTACCCGATGACGCGGGTGGACGCCGACGGCCAGACCCTCGACGGCTCGAAGCACAATTACACGGTGACCTTCCCGGCCGACGCCCTGCCGCCGGTGAACGCCTTCTGGTCGGTGACCATGTACGACGGCAAGACCCAGCTGCTCATCAAGAACCCCATCGACCGCTACCTCATCAACTCCCCCATGCTGGAGAGCCTGAAGCGCAACGCCGACGGCTCGCTCACCCTCTACATCCAGAACAAGTCCCCCGGCGCGGACAAGGAGAGCAACTGGCTCCCCGCCCCGGACGGCCCCATCTACATGGTGATGCGACTCTACTGGCCCAAGGAAAACCCGCCCTCGATCCTGCCCCCCGGCAAGGGCACGTGGAAGCCGCCGGGGGTGAGGAAGGGGTGAGGGGGAGAGCAGTTGCACAGCCGTTAGGGCCGAAGCTTCGGAGGTCTTGAGGGGGATGGACCCCGAATGTGATGTCCGGGGGCGGGTAGGTGGACGCTGCGTGAATTGCTGCAGGACTATATGTTAGGCCTGTGGCAAAAGATCAGACATTAGCCTAGCGGCAACAAAACTAACTTTGAGGTCGACGGTGGCTGCTAACCCGCGTCGAATAACACGGCAATCGCCGAGCATCGTTAACTTTAGCCTCTGGCGGCTAGCGACCAGAATGGAAGTTAGTGAATTTTTGAAGAGGGACAGGACGACTAAGCAGCCTGCGCCTCCGCAACGGGGGCGCAGCAACGCCTTGGTAGTCAGGACTCATCTTCGGCCCGTTGACGTTTACGCTTATCTTCGCGCGCGCTTCGGCGAGCCGAACGCATTTCAGAATATCCTACGTCGTGATGATAGCGATAATTGGATTCATTGGGATTTCAATATTAAATCAGATGGCGTTGATATTTACATTGCGGGCACCTCTCGCGAAATTCATTTCATGGTTGGGGAGGCGTTGACCGATCGGGAATGGAAAGCGCTGATTTTGGGGTTCCGCAGCGAGTTCGCAAGACTAGGTCGTGAAAAATCGGAAATGACCAGGACTTTCGAGAAATTTTTTGTCTTTCAGAATAAGTACGTTGCTTTAGCTAATATCTGTGCGGAGCTTCATGAAATCCTCGTAGACATGCCGCCATTCGAGCCTATTCGACCTCGAAAGGCCTCCTTAAAAAATCCGAACTACCTAGCCGCGCCATTACGACGTGCTGGCGAGCGGGCTAGCACGTTATATGGCGCATGTGTCCAGCTTTCGCTGCTCACGCCGGTACTAGCCGAGGCCTACATCAACATGTTCGCGTTGATTCTTCGGCATCCAAATCTGCGGCATGATTGGAACGCCTATCATGCGTTTGTTCGAGAGCATATTCCCAACCGTATCGGGCGGCTTCACGAGGTATGCTTCGGCATGGGGCCTGTAGACCGTCAGACAGAAGCGTATGGCCGCTTCATGTCAGTGATGAACAAGCGGAACTTCAACATACATGGAAACGTAGATCCGGAACGCGAAGCGATCGAAACCATATATTTCGAGGGTAGGCGCCCTCTGTATTCGGAATCAGGCCATCATATTGGCCGGTTTTTTGCAGATTTGGAAAATTTACATCGGCCTGACGTCGTAATTTATGACTATGAAGCCGTCCACGCTTTTCTACATGAATTGACGACCTACCTCACTCCATCCGTCGCGTTCTTCTTGTCGAACGTGATTGACGACCCGTACCCCGGCTTCGAGACTCGTCAAAAACGCGTCACCCGGATTTTGCCGAACCAGTTGATGATGGGGGTTTTTGGACAGCTTAGATACGACGATGACCTCCGTGTAAGTTGGTGAGGGGTTGCTCGCCTAAAGAGGGTCTGTTCACCCTTATCGCCTGTAGTCCAAATCGCCCAGCCCATCCGGCCCCCATGCCCATCCCCCTCGACCTCCAGCACGCCACCGAAGAGTTCGACCGCTTCCTCGCCGATGCGCGGGATACGGCGGGGCTCGGCACGCGCAATCAGGCCTACACCATGGTGGATGGCGTGTTGCGGGTGTTCCGGCGGCGGCTGTCGGTGGAGGAGGCGATCCGCTTTGCTGGGGTGCTGCCGCCGGTGCTGCGGGCGATCTTCGTGGCGGACTGGGACCCAGCGGAGCCGCGCCGGCCGTTCGCGGATCGGGCGGCAATGACCGCCGAAGTGCAGGACCTGCGCCGGCACCACAATTTCGCGCCGGCCTCGGCCATCGCCGACGTTGCGGCGGCGCTCAGGCGGAACATGGACGCGGACAAGCTCGACCGCGTCCTCGCCACCCTGCCGGAGGGGGCCGCCGACTTCTGGAAGGCGTGACGCCCCCTATTTCCCCCGCGCCGCCTGCACCAGGTCTTCCGCCCGCTTCACCGCGCCGGCGAAGAAGGGCAGGCTTGGTGCGGCCTTGACGAAGCAGGCGCGGAAGGCGTCGCCGCCGGCTTCGCGGACGGTCTCGGCTTCCTTCCAGCGCGGGTCCTCGTCGTTCTTGGTCTTGGCGGCGGCGTCCTCGAGCTTGGTGGCCTTGGCGTTGGCCTCCTTCCAGAGCTTCTCGCAGGCCGGCAGGGGCTTGATATTGGCCTTCAGGTCCGCCGTGCCCACCACCACGCGGCCGTCGCCGATGCGGGTGAAGACGATGCTGCTGGGCGGGTCGTTCTGCTGACCGGACTGGGTGAAGAGGCCGAGCGCCGCGGTGACGCTCTCGCCCTCGCCGGCCGTCACCGGCAGGTCCATGTACTTGATGAAGGCGGCATCCGTGCCGAGAACGGCGAAATAGAAGGGCTCGGTGCCCATGGCCCCCTTGAGGCCGAGGCGCAGCTCGGGGGCGGCGTCCTCTTCCTTCGCCCGGGCGGCGAGCCATTGGGTGAAGATCGGTTCCGGGGAGACGAAATAGCGGGTGGTGAGGTCCGCGCCGGAGAAGAGCAGGCCGTCCGGCTCCTTCGATTCCAGATAGTCCGGGTTCAGCGAGGACGGCATGAAGACGGGCTTCTTCTGCGTGCCCTTGAAGGCGAGCGGGCCGAGCAGGCCCACCATCCGCTTTTCCAGATCCTTCAGCAGCGGCGTGCTGAGCTTTTCGATGTCGCCGTCGCTCTTGCCCGCCTTCACGGCGGCGGCCACCTCGGCCTCGGCCTTGGTGTGGGCGGCGATGTAGTCCTCCGCCGGTCCCGCATGCGCCGGCGCACCGGCGAGAAGGCCCGCCGCGAGCAGGGCCGAAGCCAGCCGGAGGAGGGGGCGGCGGCGATCGGGGCGCGTCATGGGGACTCTCGTGTGCTGAAACGACAATGGCGGCGCAATCTGCGCCGCCATTGGTAAAAATCAATGGATGGCCCCGCCGCGTCTCCGGTCTTCCACCGGCACCGCGCGGGCTATGCGCTCACTGGCCCCGGGCGGTGGCGAGGAGGGCTTCGGCGCGCTTCACCGCGGCGGCGAGGAAGGGCTGGCCCTGGGCCTCCTTGGCGAAGCAGGTCCGGAAGGCGTTGGAGGCGTCCACGTCGGCCGTGTTCGCCTGCTCCCAGCGCGGATCATCCTCTTTCTTCGACTTCTCCGCGGCGGTGCGCAGCGCCTCCGCCTTGGCGCTCGCCGCCTTCCACGCCTTGTCGCACACGGGCAGCGACGTGATGCCCAGATCCACCGCGGCGTTTCCAACGGTGACCCGGCCGTTGGCCACGCGGGTGACGACCACCGCTTCGGGCAGCGTGTTGGAGGGAAGGTCCTGGCTGAACAGGCCCAGCGCCGCCCGCACCGTCTCGCCCTCCGCCGCCGTCACCGGCAGATCCATATAGCGGGAGAAGGCCGCCTCGGCGCCGATGGCGAGGGTGTAGAACTCCTCGCTTCCCACCGCCGCCGCGATCCCGCGGCCGAGGGCCGGGTCGGCGCCCTCCGCCTTCGCGCGCGCCGCCAGCCAGTTGGCGAACACCGGCTCGGGTGACACCAGAAGGTAGGTGGTGGCGTCCGCGTCGGAGAACAGGAGGCCGTCCGGCCCGCCGGATTCGATGCTGCCGTCCAGCAAGGTGGCGGGGGAGAAGCTGGCCGAAAATCCCTTGAAGCGGAGCGGGCCGATGAGCCCGCCCATCATCCGCTCCAGCGCCTTGCGCTCGGCGGCGTCGCGCTTCTCCAGATTTTCGGGGCTCGCGCCAGCCTTCTCCGCCTTGGCCAGCGCCGCCACGGCCTTGTCGCGGGCGGCGATATAGTCGTCGGCCGGTCCCGCCCCGGCACCGCCCGCCGAGGCCATGGCGAGGCCCAGTGCAAGCACGAAGGCGGGTCCATTCAGCAGGTTCGGCAGGCGTCGCGCGGGGCGGGTCATGTCAGGTCTCCGATCCGGGGAAAGGTGCGCTCACTGTCCGCGCGCGGTGGCGAGGAAGGCTTCCGCCTTCTTCACGGCGGCGGCGAAGAAGGGCTGGTTCGGCGCCTCCTTCATGAAGCAGGCGCGATAGGCGTTGGAGCCCTCGTCCTGGATCTTGGTGATCTCTTCCCAGCGCGGGTCCTGTTCCTTGTTGTCCTTCTCAACCTGCTTCTGCAGCGCGTCGGCCTTGGCCTTGAAGGGCTGCCAGATGGCGTCGCAGGCGGGAATGGGCTTGTCGCCGAGCTTCGCCATGGTCACGCCCACCATGGCCTTGCCGCCGCCGATCCGCACGATGGCGATCTCGTTGGGCGCGGTGTTGCCGGAGGGCTCCTCGGTCTGGAGGCCCAGCCAGGCGACGGCGGTCTCGCCCGGCACGGCGGCGACGGGCAGCTCGACATAAGGCTGGTAGAAGCCGCCGTCGGAGGCGATGGCGCTGGTGTAGAATTCGGGGGTTCCCGCCGCCGCCTTCACACCGGAGGCCAAGGCCGCCGGAGCGCCGTCATCCTTGGCGCGGGCGGCGAGCCAGGTGTTGAAGAGGCTGTCGGACGTCACCACCAGGCGGGTGTCGTAATCCTTGCTGGCGAAGGCGAGGCCGTCCAGCTCGCGGGAGGGGCCGCTCTCGTCATAGATCAGCAGCTGCAACGAGTATTTCGGCGCGCCCAGGCCCTTGAACTTGATCGGGCCGAGCACGGCGGTCAGGCGCTTGCCGAGGTCCTTGAGCGCGGCTTCCTCGCGCTTGACCACGGCATCATCCCCGCTCTTGCCGGCCTTGGCGGCGGCGATGGAGGCCGCGGTGGCCTTATCGCGGGCGGCGACATAGTCGCTCAGCGGATCGGCGGCGGCGAGCGCGGGCAACGCGGTGGAGAGGACGAGGGCGCAGGCGAGGGAACGAACCGAACCACGGAAGGGGCCGCTCATGGAGGCAGTCCTCTGGGAGAGAAAGGTTTGGCTTTCAACCGGTCGCAGCGGTAGCTGAACCGTTCCCAAGGTCAAGCTTTGTTTGTGGCGAAGTGCGGCCCCGCCTGCGGCGCCATTTCGCGGGTCCCGCGGTCTTTTGATGAAGCGTGTTCCGGCCCGCGCGCAGAGGCGTCGGGCCGGAACAGGGGGGTCAGTTGCTGGCGGCGCGGGTCTTGGAAGAGCCGGAGCCGGCGTTCGCCACCTTCGGCGGCACGGGGGCGTGGCTGAGCAGGGCCTCGATGCGCTCCCGCTCCTTCTTGAACTCGGCGAGGAACTTGCCGTCCAGCGCCCGGCCGCGCGGCAGGCGAATGCGCATGGGATCGACGAAGTTGCCGTTGATCTTCACCTCGTAGTGCAGATGCGGGCCGGTGGAGAGGCCGGTATTGCCGAGATAGCCGATGAGCTGGCCCTGGCGTACCGTCACGCCCTCGCGGATGCCACGGGCGAAGCCCGACTGGTGCGAATAGGTGGTGACGTAGCCGTTGGCGTGCTGGATCTCGGTGTGCTTGCCGTAGCCGGACTTCCAGTTGGCGTAGATGATGGTGCCGTTGCCCGCGGCATAGATGGGCGAGCCGATGGCGTCCGCCCAGTCCACGCCCGTATGCAGCTTGGAATAGCCGAGGATGGGATGGCGGCGATAGCCGAAGGGCGAGCGCATGATGCCGCCGGTCATCGGCTTTCTCACCAGGAACTTCTTCGCGCTCTTTCCGTCCTCGTCATAATAATCGACGAGCCCGTCGTCCGTGGTCTGGAAGCGGTAGTAGCGCCGCGTCTCCTTGTTCACGGTGAGGGCGGCATAGAGCACGTCGTTGGAAGCGCCCGGATCGTCCGAGAACAGCACCTCGAAATTGTCGCCCGGCTTCACCCGGCGCTGGAAGTCCACGTCGAAGGAATAGACGCGGATGATGTCGGCGATGACGCTGCGCGGCACGTCGTTGCGCAGCGCGGTCTCGTAGATGCTCTCATAGAGCCGGATGCCGGGGCCGCTGTCGTCCTCGTCCGTATCCTCGGAGACGCCGGCCATCTCGGTCTCGGAGGGCTCGGGCACATTCACGAACTCATCCTTGTCGGAGAGCGCGACGGTGCCCTCGTGGCCGAGGTCGCTGAAGATGGAGATGCGCAGCGGACGCACCCGCTTGTTCTCTTCCTGCAGCAGCAGGTGCATGCGCAGGCCGTCCTTCACGGTGCCGTCCCGGCCGCGCTGGAAGGCGGCGGCCGCGGCGCGGGCATCTTCCTTGGAGACGCCGTTGTCCATGAGGATGGAGACGATGGTGTCGCCCTTCTTCACCACCACGGTGGCGTCCGACCAGTCGTTGCCGCCGGAGGTCTCGTCGGAGGTCTTGGGCACGAAGCTGATATTGGCCGGGATGACCGGCACCGGCGCGTTGGCCGCGCCGGGGGGCGCGTGGCCGGCCGGGACCGCCGAGGCCGGCAGGCCGGGCGAGCCGAGCGCATTGCCGACGCTCGCATAGGACAGATAGGGCGCGGTGGCTGCCTGCGCCGCCGCCTGGGGCGCGAAGCCCGGCTGGGCGCCGACGATGGCGGCGGGCAGGCCGCCCTGGCCGGGTTGCACGCGGGTGAGCTCGGCCACCTCGCGCACCTTCACCAGCACGTTCTCCATGGACGTGCCGGCGCCCAGCCGGGTGCTCGGGGGCAGGCTGGAGATGTCGCGCATCACCAAGGTGACTTCGCCGGTGGGCTCGGCCTGGGGCGCGGTCTCGTCCTTGCTGGAATCGGCGACGAGCTGGGCAGGGTTGAAGCGCGGGATGTTGGTGGAGACCGACGTGGTGGACATGGCGAGGTTCGCCGCCACCCGTGTGAAGGGGCGTACCTTGATGATCTCGCGATCGCCCATCTTGGTCGCGGTGGAGACGCGGAAGGTCTGGCGGGCGGTGGCGGCGTCGCCGAGCAGCGACATGCGATCGCCCTTGCGGGCGGAATTGACCGGGCGCTCGCCCACGGCCAGCGCGCCGCGGATGGCATTGCGCACCTTTTCCGGCATGAGCGCGAAGCGATGTTCGCCGTCGAGCGCCGCATAGACGGCGCCGCCCATCAGGAAGGAACCACACAAGGCCGTGAGAAGCGTGGCGGCGAACCAGCGTACGGAGACGCGGCGCCGGTCGATGTCCTCTTCGTCTCCGTCCACCCCGAGCGGGGGGTCGTCGCCAAGTCCGGCAGCGCTCGTGGCGTCGCGCCAGTCCCCGGCTGATCGTCGATGGTACAAATCTGCGTCCCTCAGCTGCGTGCGCGCGTGCGGCGCACTGGCCGTTTCCCGCGAGAAGTCCTGTCGGAGCAAACGATCAGGACTCTCGCCAACACATTCGGCGAACAAGACGTTCGGCGAAGATGCCTGCCGCCTCACCACCCGTCAATGATGCGACGCAAACCGCGCCGTTCGAGGCGGCGCATGTGAGGGGGGCGAGACGGCGAAAGCATGGCGCGGGCCCTTGAATGGCCGCCGAGACCGGTCGCGGGTGGGGGCGGGAGGAGAAAGCGTCGAAACACCCTCTTTACGCGCGCGCACGCGAGGGCCGCTCCGGGACGGGTGCCGTGGGATGCGGTCGGCTCGGCGGAAATCCGGAGAAGCGAGCCGAAAAAGAATCGGAATTTTTCCATCGACCCTTCGCCGGCTGCGCTTCGGGCGGGTCTCGCGGCGCAACATGTCCACAGGCCGAAAATCGTTGCACTGCAACGGGTGGTGGCCTGGTAGGTGGGGATTTGCCCACAGCGTCATACGGGGTTCATGAAGGTCGAAAACGGGGGTGTTGACACCGGAAGGGGGTTCCCTCTATAAACCGCCCATCGACGACGCGCTGCCGCCGCCAACTGGACGGATCGACAGCGCGTCTCCGACGCTCCTCACGACTTTACTGTTGTGAAGCCGCCGGTTAAGAAGCCGGAGGATAACGCGTCGATCGGCCCCTCTAGGGCAGGGAGGCTTCGGCTTCCACCGCTGTTTGACATGTATGACAGAAGAAAGAGAAACGTGGACGGCGGAGTCCTTGCGGGGTCTCTTCTGGCTGAGAAGCTGGAACTGACCTGTGAG
>NZ_JABBHL010000006.1:0-365668 GCF_012932745.1 Xanthobacter sp. SG618
GCCTGCAAAGCACATGTGCAAAATGCCCTATCACAATCACAAAACCCCCTGCCGAAACCGGCGGGGGGTTTTTGCGTTCCAAGCAGTGCAAGGCGCGATGAAATGCCGAGAGCCGCGGCTGGAGTAACGTATTCCGAACGTCCTTCGAATACTGCAACCCCTCGTGCCTTTACTTCACGTTCGGGCTGCGCCCCGGAAGGCGGCGGCCAACGCCGCGAGCGCTTCGCGTGATGGGCCATCCTTCACCCGGCTGTGCAGCATGATCGGTTGACGGGGCAGGGTCGGCAGGCCGAGCCGCCGGCCGACGTCCATCGCGCCGAACGGCACCATGCGCGGTGAAAGAGCGGCCACGCCCAGGCCCGCCATCACGGCAGCAGCCACGGCCATGACTCCGCCGCCGACAAAGATTTCCCGCCACTTCACCCCGGCATCATCGAGAAGCCGGCAGGCCAGCGCGCGCACGCCGCAAGGCTCGGCCATCGTTGCGATCGGCAGCGGCTCGTCCGGGCGGTGTTGCCAGCCGGGAGCGGCGAACCAGCCAAACTGCTCTTCCGCGATCAGGCTTCCATCGTCCCGGTCCGACCTGAGGCGAATGAGCGCGCTGTCGATCTCCCGTCGGTCGAATTGCTGCAGGAGATCGGCCGACGAGCCGATCCGGATCTCGATTACAAGCTGCGGATCCTGGCTGTTCATGCGCGCAATCAGCGCCGGAAGCTCGGGGCCAGCAACGTGATCGCTGATGCCGATGGTGAGGCGCCGGCGCTGTTCCGAGAGGGAGGCCAGCGTCCGGTCGTGCAGTTCAAGCAAGGCGCGGGCCTGATCGAGAAAGCTTGCGCCGCGGGGTGACAATTGGACGTAGCGCGGGGTGCGATCGAACAGGCGGCATCCGAGGCGCCCTTCGAGCCGCTTCAGCTTGAGACTTACGGCCGCCTGGCTCGTGCCCATGGCTTCCGCCGCCCTGGTGAAGCTTTCCAGCTCGGCGATATGCACGAAGGTCCGAACGGAATCGAGGTCGAGTGGCGGATCCATCATATCAAAACGCAATCTCAGATATGAGCTGAGATAGCGTACCAAAAAGGAACGGCCATTCCTATTGTTTCGATATCGATCAACGGGAAGGAGCCACGCATGCCTCTCACGCACATCTCCCTCAGGGCCGGCAAGCCGGAAGCCTATCGCCGGGCCATTTTCGATAGCCTCGCGCGCGCCATGCAGGAGACGTTCAACGTGCCGCGCGACAACCAGTTCATGACCATCACGGAGCATTCGGCCGAGAACTTCCGGTTCGACCCTTCCTATATGGGCATCTCGCGCACCGACGATCTGGTGTTCATCCAGATCGCCGCGAACGACACGCGCACGGTCGACCAGAAGAAGGAGATGTTCCGGCGCATCGCTCTCTATCTCAGCGAGAGCCCCGGCCTTCGGCCGGAGGACGTCTTCGTCAACCTTATCGAGGTGAAGAAGGAGAACTGGTCTCTCGGGAACGGCGTCGCCCAATACGCCTGAGCGTCGGTCTCAGCCTGCGGGCGGGGTCGGGGTCGGTAGCGATCAACAGCGAGACCTCTCTTCGGTATTCATATTTACCCGGATGAAAGAGACATGTATATAATCCGGGTAAATATGGAGATGTCATGGACAAGCAGGCGCGAAAGGCGGCCGTCGCGGCCTATCGGGAGCGTAAGCCCGCATTCGGGGTCTATGCGATCATCTGCACCGCGACGGGGGAGGCGTGGGTCGGCACCAGCCGCACCGTAGACACGCACAAGAACAGGCTCTGGTTCGAACTCGGCATCGGCAGCCACGCCAATGGCACGCTGCAAGCGGCGTGGCGGTCGCATGGCGCCAGCGAATTCCGGTATGAGGAACTCGACCGGCTGCGGGATGATTTTCCCGATTTCGATCGGGACGACGAACTCAAGAAGCGTCGGGCCCTCTGGCAGACGCGGTTGCGCGCCCAATTGCTCTAGCGCGGCATCCTTCATTCGGGCAGAGAGACCCGCGCGCAATCTGCGAGGCTCTCGAGGATGACGGCCACCGGTCCCCCGCCGTCCGGCCCCTGATGTTCGGCGCCGCCGGACACATAGATCTCCGTGTGGCCGACCACGCCCGCCAAGGCGCCGGCGACGAAGGCGCGGGCGTGGCGGGTGGAGGAGATGTCGCTGTCGTCCAGCATGGTATGGCGCTTGCCGCGGATGAGGCCGCTGCGGCTCGCCTCGGCCTTGGCGAGCACGATGGTGTCTTCTCCCAGCGCGCCTCCGAGACTGTCGATGGCTTCGCGCACCGGCGCGACGTCGATGGCATCCGCCATCACCGCATGGGCGATGGCGAGCGGGCCGGTCCAGCTCTTCGACATGCCGAGCACGACGATCTCGTGGCCCAGCAATTCGATGCCGCTCGAGCAACTGGCGCGGCCGGACCACAGGCCGTAATCGGCGCAGATGGCGGCGTCGGAAAGGGCGTCCTCCGCAATCTCACCCAGCGCCAGCGCAATGCCGAGCGCGCTGGCGCCGCGCGAGAGGCCCATGGATTTCAGCGTGTCGGACGTGGCCGTGGTCGCGCCGCGCGCCTCGGCTTCGCGCACGCGGGCGGCGGTGAGAAGCGGGCACTTCACCTGCACGAAATGGACGTCGACGGCGTCGGTGATGCCGGCCGCTTCCATTGCCCGGCGCACGCCTTCGGCGACCGAGCGCACCTGACCCATCCGGCCGAGATGCTCGGAGGGAAGATCGGGGGTGTGGGCGCGGCCGGCGGCGAGGGCAGGGGAGGTGCCGTTCGCATCTGCCTCGGCCACCTCGAACACAAGCAGGTGGGGAGACATCCCGCCCTCGGTGCCGCCGGACATGACGAGACACACCTCATCCGCCGCATCGCCGAGATGGGAGCGCAGCAGCGCCTGCAAAGCGGCGACCGCGAAGCCGCGGGAAAAGTCGTTGACGCAGCCGTTGCCCTCGGTCTTGCCGAAGATGGCGAGGATGCCCTCGGGCGCGATGGCGCCGGAGGCGATGGCGGCGGCAAGGCCCGACACGTCGTCGGGGCTCGCCGTGGGGATGCGATGGACCTTGGCTGTGGGCATGGCGTGTCTCAGGCGAAGCCCGCATCGTCCTTGCGCCGCGCCCAGCCGATCACCCGCCCTTCGATGAGGGAGAAGATGGCGTAGAGGCCGACGCCCAGCAGCGCCAGCACGAGCAGCCCGGCGAAGACGAGGGGCACGTCGAAGGAGGAGGAGGCGATCATCATGAGGTTGCCGATGCCTTGGTTCGAGGCCACCGTCTCGGCAATCACGGTGCCCACGAAGGCGAGCGTCACGGACACCTTCAGGGAGGCGAAGAAATAGGGCATGGCGCGGGGCAGGCCCACATTGAACAGGATGTCGAGCTTGGTGGCCCTGAGCGCCTTCATCACGTCCTCCAGCTCCGGCTCCGTGGTAGCAAGGCCGGTGGCGACGTTCACGACGATGGGGAAGAGGCTCATGATCATGGCGGTGAGCACCGCCGGCACCGTGCCCGCCCCGAACCACAGGACGAAGATCGGCACGACCGCCACCTTCGGGATGGAGGAAAAGCCGATCAGCAGCGGATAGCCCGTGTCATAGGCGAGGCGCGAGGAGCCGATGAGCACGCCCAGCAGCACGCCGGAGACGATGCCGAGGGCGAAGCCCACCAGCGTGGTGTAGAGCGTCTGCACCGTGTGTGGCCAGATGGCGGGAGCCTGTAGCCACAGGGTGGCGAACACCTGGCTGGGGCGCGGCAGCACGATCTCCTTGATGTGGAAGATCACGCAGGCGAGTTCCCAAACGACGAAGAAGCCGATGATGACGGCAGCGGAGTTGAGGCGGCGGCGCAGGGCGTAGGTCATGCGGCGCTCTCCACTGCGGCGTCGGGCACGCGGGCTGAAACGATGAGTTCGCGCAGGCGCTGGGTGAGGGAGACGAAGCCCGGCTCGTAGGTCATCTCGATGGTGCGCGGGCGGACGAAATCCACCGCGCAATCCTCGACGATCCGGCCCGGCCGGGCGCGCATGACGCAGACGCGGTTGGCGAGGTAGCCGGCTTCCTTCAGATCATGGGTGACGAGCAGCACGGTCGGCCGGCGCGTCAGCCACAGGTCCTGAAGGATCGCCCACAATTCCTCGCGGGTGAACTGGTCGAGGGCGCCGAACGGCTCGTCGAGCATCAGGAGCTGGGGGTCGTGGATCAGCGCGCGGCAGAGCGAGGCGCGCTGGAGCATGCCGCCGGAGAGCTGCCAGGGAAACTTGTCGCCGAAGCCCGCGAGGCCGACCTGTTCCAGCAGGGCGTCGGCGCGGTCGCGGAACTCGGTTTTCTTCTTGGCACGGTATTGCTGGCGGAAGGGCGGCACGATCTTCAGCGGCAGCATCACGTTCTGCCGGATGGTGAGCCACGGCAGGAGGGTCGGGTTCTGGAAGGCCATGCCCACCCGCACCGGCTCGGCGCCGACCTCGCGCTGGGCCACGAACACCCAGCCGGCCGAGGCGGGGATCAGCCCTGTCACCAGCTTGAGGATCGTGGACTTGCCGCAGCCGGAGGGGCCGACGAGGGCGACGAAATCGCCCTTGCCGACCTTCAGATTGGTGGTGCCGAGCGCCTCCACAGTGCGCTCGCCGTGGCCATAGGTGAGGCGCACGTCCTGGAGATGGACGAAGGGAGGGGCATCCTCATTCATGCCGCCGCCTCCGGCCGGTGGGCGATGACGGCCGCCATGGTCTCATCCGTGTGCAGCGGCTTCGCCTCTGGCATCTGCTGGATGGCGTGGACCGAGCGACCGTGGCCCTTCGTCTCCGCCACCAGCGCGCGATCCTTCATCACGAAGCGACCGCGCACCATGGTATGGCGCGGCAGGCCCACCACGCCCCGTCCGTCCCAGGGCGAGATCTTGGAACGGGACTGGAGATCGGTGTCGCGCAGCGTCCAGGCGTGGTTCAGGTCCACGAAGGCAAGGTCCGCGTCGGCGCCGGGCAGGATGGCGCCCTTCTTCGGGTAGAGCCCCCACACCTTGGCCGGGTTCACCGCGCTCCAGCGCACATAGTCGCGGATGTCGTAACGGCCGGCCGCGACCTCTGTGAGCATGAGCGGCATCTGCGTCTCGACGCCGGGGAAGCCGCAATCCACGCTCCAGATATCGGCGCGGGTCTTCTCCTCCGGCGTGTGCGGGGCGTGATCGGTGGCGATGATGTCGATGGTGCCGTCGAGGAGGCCGGCCCAGAGCGGTTCGTTGTTCACGCTTTCGCGCACCGGCGGGTTGACGCGGATGATGCCGCGGCAGCGGGCGTAATCGTCCTCGCCCAGCATCAGGTAGTGGGGGCAGGTCTCGCCAGTGATGTCGACGCCGCGCGCCTTGGCGTCGCGCAGCGGGCCAAGCTCGGCGGCGGAGGAGATGTGCAGGATGTGGATGCGCGCGCCGGTCCATTCGGCGAGGATGGCGGCGCGGGCCACGGCCTCCACCGCCACGACGGCGGGGCGGGAGGCGAGATGGGCGAGCGGATCGTTGCGGCCACTCTCGGTCAGGCGCTTCTGGCGCCGCTCCATCACCGAATTGGTCTCGGCATGCAGCGAGATGCGCTTGCCGGTGGGCGCCACCATCTCGAACGCCTCCAGCATGGCCCCCGTGGAGGGCGTCGGGATGCGGCCGAAGGTGTTCCCCATATAGCACTTGAAGCCGATGATCCCGGCCTCGATCAGCTCAGGCACCTTGTCGATGGTGTCCTCGCCGAGCACCGCATAGAGGCCGTAATCCACATGTGCCTTGGAAGAGGCGATGGCGTGCTTCGCCTTGAGCGTCTCCCCATCCGCCACGGTGGGGATGGTGTTGGGCATGTCGAACACGGTGGTCACGCCGCCGAAGGCTGCGGCGGCGGTGCCGCTCTCGAAGTCTTCCTTGTGGGTGTAGCCGGGATCGCGGAAGTGCACATGCACGTCGATGGCGCCGGGCAGGATGTGGAGGCCCGTGGCGTCGAAGGTCTCCTTCGCCTCCGGCATGGCATCGGGCGCGCCCACGGCGACGATCGTCTCGCCGCGGATGGCGATGGAGGCCTCGATGACCGTCTCGGGGGAGACGATGCGCCCGCCATGGATGACGAGATCGACCGGTTCGTTCATGTCATCCTCCTCAGAGCATCGCCCAGCCGCCATCGACCGGCATGTCGATGCCGGTGAGCTGGCGGGATACGTCGCTGGCGAGGAACAGGCAGGCATTGGCCACGTCCTCGTCGGTGGTCACGCGGCGCAGGGCATAGTCCGCCGCGTGGCGGGCCATGGCTTCCTCCAGCGTGATGGAGAGTTTCTTCGCCATGTCGGCGCAGACCTTCTCGCGGAAGCGCGGGCCGTCCACCATGCCGGGCTCCACACAGTTCACGTTGATGTTGTGCTGGCCCACCTCCAGCGCGAAGCTCTTGGTGACGCCGCGCAGGCCCCATTTGGAGGCCGAATAGGCCATGCGCCCGGCCCGCCCGCGCATGCCGAAGGTGCCGCCCACATTGACGATCTTGCCATAGCGGCGCTCGATCATGGTGGGCAGCACGGCGCGCATGGTGTGGAAGCAGCCGTTCATGTTGAGGGTGACGATCTCGTCGAACTCCGCCGGGGTTGTCTCCACGCCGGTCTTGCCGATGGGGCCGGAGCCGCCGGCCACGTTGACTAGGATGTCCACCGTGCCGAAGGCTTCGACCGTCCGAACGGCGGCGGCATCGCAGGCGTCGGCGTCGGTCAGGTCGCAGGCGATGACGATGGCCTTGGCGCCGGCAGCGCGCACCTCGTCGGCGATCGGCGCGATGGCCGCCGTGTCACGGCCGATGAGGGCGAGGCGGCAGCCTTCGGCCGCGAAGGCGCGGGTGATGGCGGCGCCCATGCCCTTGGCGGGGCCGGTGATCAGCGCGACGCGATCCTTGAGCTTCAGATCCATGGGAGGTCCGTTGGGTAGGGAGCGGGCGCCGCTCCGCTCACGGGAGCGGCGCCGGGTCGGGACGTCGAACGTCTGCTTCAGGACTGCTCGTTCAGAACAGCTCGTTCAGAACAGCTTCTTGGGCAGGTCCGCCACCGGCGGCAGGAAGGCGGGATCGAAGATCTGTGAGGCCTTCGGGGTGGTGGGCAGCTTGTTGGCGTCCACCAGGATGTCGATGGAGTCCTGGAGGCGCTTCATGTCCACGTTGCCGAGGCCGATCTTGGCGATCTCCGGGTGGTTCATCTCCGCCTTCAGGGTGGCGTCGAGGCGCTCCTTCTCCACCGGGATCTTGATGAGGGGCTCACGCTTGGCGACGGCGGCCACGGCGGCGTCCGGGTCCTTCAGGGTGTCGATGACGCCCTTGTTGAGGGCACGCAGGAAGCCCTTGATGGCCTCGGGATTGTTCTTGATGAGATCGGCGGAGACGATGATGCCGTTGGAATAGAGGTCCATCCCGTAATCGCCGAAATTGATGTAGCGCAGCTTGTCATCGCCGGCGCCGATCAGCTTGGCGGAGAAGCGGATGGTGTTTACATAGCCGAACACGCCGTCCACCTGGCCCTGCATCAGCATCTGCTCGCGCAGGTTGGGCTGCATGTTGGTGATCTTGATGCCGGAGCAGTCGATCTTCGCCATCTTGCAGAAGGCCGGGAAGAGCTTCAGCGCGCCGTCATTGGCCGCGCCGCCGAGCGTCTTGCCTTCCAGATCCTTGGGCGTCTTGATCGGGCTGTCCGCCTTCACCGCGATGGTGAAGGGCGGCTGGTTGAACATGATGTAGACGGCGACCGGGGCGCCCTCCGGCTTCTTGGCGGCGAGCTCGATGAGCGCGTTCACGTCGCCGAAGCCCATGTCGTAGGTGCCGTTCGCCACCAGCGGCACCGCGGCGCCGGAGCCGTTGCCCTGGTCGAAGGTGACGTCGAGGCCTTCCGCCTTGAAGTATCCGCGGTCCTGCGCGAGGAAGAACATGCCCTGCGGGCCCTGATACTTCCAGTTAAGCACCATCTTCAGCTTGGTGTCGGCGAGGGCTGGCAGGCCAGCGGCGGCCGTCGAGGCGACGCCGAGGGCAAGGGCAAGCGCCAGTTTGCTGCGTGCGAGGCGTCGCGAGAGTGTCCGGAGTGTCATTCTGAAGGTCCCGTCTGGCTCTGGTTATTGTTGAGGCTGGTCTTCAAGGGCGGCGAGGAGGTCGCCGCTCGAAAGCGTCACGCCATAGAGCTGGCGCACGAGGAAGAGGATGGCGTCCGACACATAGGCGGGTGAGACGGTGGCGCAGGCGTCTTCCACCAGCAGGCAGCCATAGCCGCGAAAACTCGCGTCACAGAGCGTGGAGAATACGCAGCGGTCGATGTTGACGCCCGAGAATAGCAGCGTGTCGATGCCTCGGTTGCGCAGGATGGAGTCCAGCTCGTTGTCGTGGAAGCCGGACAGGCGATGCTTGTGCACCACGAGGTCGCCCGGCTCCGGCGCCAGCGCGTCGATGGTCGCGGCGCCCCAGTCGCCTTCCACGAGAATGCGCCCGCGCCCTTCCACCGAGGGATCGGCGTAGACCGGCCGCGTGCCCGCGCCCGACGCCTTGGCGAGGAGCGGGGCCGAAAGCTCCGCACGGTCCGCCCGCACCCCCCAGTTCACGAAGATCACGGGCAGGTTCGCCGCCCGCGCGGCCGTCATAAGCGCCTGAAGGCGGGGCACGATGGCGAGGAGCGGGGTGGGATCGACGCCGAGGCGGGGAAACCAGCCGTCGGGTTCGAGAAAATCGTTCTGCATGTCCACGATGACCAGCGCGGTGCGGGCGAGGTCGATCTCGGCCGGCTGCGGTGCGCCGGGGATCGTGACCGGCCGGGGCGTGGGCACGGGACGGGCGAAGCGCAGCGGGGGAGGGCTGGACAGGGACATGGGGCGCTCGCTGCAGGCTGGAGAGGGGCTCTCCAAACGGATGGAGACTGGCATGGGTCACTGATGCGATCCATTGCCGATTATTCCACATGCTGTAGCCTAAAAGGCTACGATGGGTGGAGACGGCATGCGGCACCTCAGATTCCTGCGCTACATGGACGAGGTGGCGCGCACCGGCTCCATCCGCGGTGCGGCCGACCGGCTCAACGTGACGCCCTCTGCCCTCAACCGGCGCATCATGGATCTGGAGGAGGAACTGGGGCTGAAGCTGCTGGAGCGGCGCCCCCGCGGCGTTCGCCTCACCTCGGCCGGGGAGGTCTTCCTCACCTATGTGCGCGAGCAGCTGAATGACGCCGACCGGATGCGCTCGCAGCTCGAGGATCTGCGTGGCCTGCGCCGGGGCACGGTACGGATTGCCTGCAGCCAGGCGCTGGCCCACGATTTCCTGCCCCGGCAGATCGGCGCATTCCGCAAGCGCTATCCGCTGATGACGTTCGAGGTGATGGTGGTGGACCATGAGCGGGCCATGGGCCTGCTGGTGGACTATGTGGTGGACCTCATTCTCGTCTTCCGCCCGCCCTTCCTCGGGCGCCTCAGGCCGATCATGACCCTGCCGCAGCGGCTGGTGGCGCTGATGAATGCGGACCATCCGCTCGCCCGCAAGGCGAAGCTACGCCTCGCCGACTGCACCGGTCATCCCCTCGCTCTGCCGGAATTCTCCACCGGCGGACGGCAGATGATCGAGGAGCGGCTCTCCCGCGCGGGGCTGAAGCTGTCGGTGGCGGCCGAGACCAATTCCTTCGAACTGCTGCGCGGCCTCGTCGCCCATACCGGCATGATCTCGTTCCAGATCGAGATCGGCGCCGAGCCGGACGCCATGCCGCCCGGCATCGTCGTGCGCCCGGTGGACGAGCGCGACCTGCCGAGCGCCGATCTCGTGCTGGGCCAGTTGCGCGACCGCAACCTGCCTCTTCCCAGCGCCCAGTTCGCTGAGCATCTGGCGGGCGCGTTGCGCGGGCGCATGGAGGGGCCGGCGGGGTAAGGGCGGAGCGATCCGCCTAGACGGCGTACGCCTTCATGGTCCCGACTTCCAAAGATCTGACGACCTTGCGCTGCCGATCGGAACCGCGATCCCGGCCATCTTCGGCTCTTCGGTCCAGTTCATGTGGTTGAACCCATATCCCTGGTGCACCGTGCGGGCGAGCAGGGTCGTTCGGGCCCGGGCGGTCGCGGGCCAGCCGGCCGATCATGGAGCGGTGGAAGGAGAGCTTGCTGAAGCGGTGGGGCGCTGCGCATGCGCGGCATGGGACGGGGGTGATCAGAACGGAAGGGGCTGGCCGTGGCGGTCGAAGAAGCCGCCGCTGTCCCCGGGACGCAGGCTCGCCAGCCCGGCAAGGATGTCGCGTGCCGCAGTCTCGGGCGTGAGTGTGTCCAGCCCCACCTTGGCGAAGGGCCGCGACAGCTGCGTATCCACCGTGCCGGGATGGAGGGCGACGCACACGGCGTGGGGATGGGTGCGGGTAAGCTCGATGGCGGCGGTGCGCACCAACTGGTTCAGCGCCGCCTTTGAGGCGCGGTAGCTGTACCAGCCACCCAGCCGGTTGTCGCCGATGCTGCCCACCTTGGCGGAGAGCGTCGCGAACACAGCCGGCGCATCGCGTGGCAGGCGGGGCAGGAAATGCTTCATCAGCAGCGCCGGGCCGATGGCGTTGATGGCGAAGGCGCGGGCCATGGCTGCGGGATCGACGGCGCGCAGCGATTTCTCCGGTTGCATGTCCGCGTCGGAAAGGAGCCCGGTGGCATCCAGCACGAGATGGGGCGTGCCGCCGGCGACCACCTGCGCGGCGGCCGCGGCGATCGAGTCTTCCGCGCACAGATCGAGCGGCGGCGTCGAGTGCCGCGACAGGCCCACCACCGTGTCGAACGCGCCACCCTTTTCGAGCGCTCTGGCGAGCGCATAGCCGATGCCGCCGTTCGCGCCGATGACGACGGCGAGCCTCACGCGCGCTCTCCCTCGAGGCGCCGGGCCAGACCCTGCAGACGCGGGCGGATGCGCAGGAAGGCGATGTAGGTCCGCTCCAGCAGCGCCAGCACGCGCGGATTGCGCGCCGCGCGCCCGAGCCAGCGCAGCCGCGGGATCTGCCGCCACATGGCGGCGAAGGCCGCTGCGCCGGAGACGATCTGCCCGTCCTCGCTGGCATGGAACCGCGCCAGCATGGCTCCCCGGTCGATCGGGCAGCCCGTGTCCGAGTTAAGATCGACGAAGCTGATGCGCGCGTCCCGATCCAGCCGCCGCATGAGGGCGATCTCGCGCCGGCAGAGTGGGCAGACGGAATCGTACCAGACGGTCACCGCGGACATGCGACGTTCCCCATGCGCGTGGGCGGGAGTGCCGGGCAGGCGCGGGTCATGCGGGTCTGGACCGGCAAGGTCGTCATTTGAGACGATACGGCCGGCCGCGGCGAGCGGATCGTCCCGGGACCGATTTTGCGGTCCCGGGACGTCTCTGGCTCATCTTTGAGCAGCACCATGGACGATGCCGCGCCGAAGACCGACGAGACCGCCCATGGCCGCAGCGAAGGATTGAACCGTCCCTCAGCCGGGAAGGCGCTGGGCGGCCTCGCGTATGGCCTTGAGCACCTTGTGCTGGAGCGCGAGGAATTCCTCGGTCTCCACGATCTCCGAGGTGCGCGGGCGCGGCAGGTCCACCCGGAAGGTCTCGCGGACACGCCCCGGCCCGATGCCCATGACCACGATACGGTCGGAGAGATAGACCGCCTCCTCCACGTCGTGGGTCACGAACAGCACGGTCAGCCGATGCTGCTCCCACACCTGCATCAGCAGTTCCTGCATCTGCTGGCGCGTGAGTGCATCGAGGGCGCCGAAGGGCTCGTCCATCAGCAGCATCTTGGGCCGGTATGAGAGCGCGCGGGCGATGGCCACACGCTGCTTCATGCCGCCGGAAAGCTCGCTCGGATAGGCGTTCGCAAACCGCTCCAGCTTCACGAGGGCGATGTGCTCCTCGGCGACGCGCCGGCGCTCGGCCGCCTCCATGCCGGCGGCCTGGAGGGCGAATTCCACATTCTGCTGGGCGGTGAGCCAGGGCAGCAGGGTGTAGGACTGGAACACCACGCCCCGGTCGAGCCCGGCATCGAATACGGGCGCACCGTCGATACGGACGGGAGAATAGTCTCGCCCGCCCGATGGATCGTCGAACGTCTCGAGCCCCGCGACGATGGACAAAAGCGTGCTCTTGCCGCAGCCGGAGGTGCCCACCACCGAGACGAATTCATTGGCGGCGAGGTCGAGGTTGATGTCGCGCAGAATCTCGATCTGTTGCGCACCGGTGCCGAAGCTCTTGTTGAGATGCCGGATCTCCAGCTTCGGATGGGAAGCGGCAATGGCGGACGCGGGTGCGGTCATCGTCCCCTCGTGGTGTAGCGGAAGAGGTGGGTTGCGGCCGCCTTCATGGCCTGGTCGGTGACGAGGCCCAGCACTCCCAGCAGCAGGATGTAGCCGAAGATGGTGTTGGTCTGGAAAAAGCGCTGCGCCACGACGATGCGATAGCCGAGCCCCGAGGTTGCGGCGACCAGCTCCGCCACCACCAGCCAGGTCCAGGCCCAGCCGAGGGTGATGCGCAGGGTGTCCCAGATACCGGGCATTGCGCTGGGCAGGATGATGCGGGTGATGATCTTGCGATCGGACAGGCCCAGCGTGCGGCCGAGGCCGATGAAGTCCGGGGGCACGCGCTTCACCACGTCCATGACCAGCAGGACCTGCTGGAAGAAGGTGCCGATCCAGATGATGAGGAACTTCTGGGCATCCCCGGTTCCCACCCACAGGATGGACAGCGGCACGAAGGCCACCACCGGCATGTAGCGCACGAAATCCACCAGCGGCTCCACGGCCGCCTCCCAGGTCAGGTAGCTGCCGACGAGGAGGCCGAGCGGGATCGCCATGGCGGAGGCGAGCAGGAAGCCGATGAGGATGCGGTAGACGCTCACGCCCATGTCGGTCCACAGGGTGCCATCCGCCGCCAGCTTGACCAGCTGGGCGACCACGCTCGCCGGGGAAGGCAGGAAGATGGGCCGCACCACCCCCGCCGCGGCTGCCACGAGCCAGACGAGGGCGATGGCCGCGAATACGGCGCAGGCGATGCCCAGGAACCGGGTGCGGCTCATGGGTGCCCTCAGCCCTCCGCGCCGCCGACGGCGGCGCGGGCCGGGGGATACCGGCATGGCGGATGGCGACCGGCCCGCGGGTCCGGACAAGAGGGAGGCTTCTCCGGCCGCGCTGCCCGGGCCGCCATCCACCGCGGTCACGGGACAGCCTTCACGAAGTCGACGACCACCACATCGCCGGCGGCCACGGGCTTCTCCAGCAGGCCCGCCTTCTGCGACGCATCGGCGACATCGCCGAGGGTCTTGCCGGAGAACGAGCCGGGCAGCAGATCCTTGTTCTGCACCATCGAGTAGAACACCACGCCGTCGAAGGCCGTCTTCAGTTCGTCGACGCTCGCACCGACCGCCTTGGCGATGATGGCGCGCCCGCCGGCCACGTCGGCGTTGTAGTCCTTCAGCGCCGCGTCCCACGCCTTGATGAGGGCGAGGATTTGGCCGGGCCGCTTCTTCAGGACATCCTCGCGGACCACCAGCACGTCCGAGATGAGGCCGGGATTGACGCCCGCGGTATAGAGCAGCTTCAGCTTGGAATCCTGCTGCATGGCGGTCGAGAGATAGGGCTCATAGGTCACCGCCACAGGCACCTGCCCGGCGATGAGCGCGCCGCCCGCATTGGCGGCCGGCATGGGCACCGGCTCGATGTCCTTGATGGAGAGGCCGTTGGCGAGCAGTGCATACTGCAGCAGCACGTCCGAGGTCGCGCCCTGCTCGTAGGCCACCTTCTTGCCCTTCAAATCCTTGATGGAGGTGATGTCCGGGCCGGAGAGGATGGCGTCGGCGGTGGTGGAGACGTCGAGCAGCGCCACGATCTTGATGGGCAGGCCGGCGGCCTTCATGCTGAGAGCAGCATTGGTGGGCACTGCCGCCACGTCCAGCGCGCCGCTCGCCACGGCCGCGTTGATGTCCTTCTGCTCGACGAAGTTCTCGATCTTGACCTTGGAGAGCCCCGCTTTCTTGTAGAGACCCTTTTCGGCCGCGATGTGCAGCGGGCCATATCCGAGCCACGGCTGCACGCCGACGACGAGGGTTCCGGCCTCGGGCTTTGCCGGAATTTCGGCGGCGCGCACCGGCAGGACGGCGAAGGCTGTAAACGCCGCGATGAGGGCGCCTTTGATGATCGGGGCAGAGATCATGGAGGAAGTCCTGTGTTTGAGCTGTGTTGCAGGAGGTCGAAGAAGCTTTCAGGTGCTCAGAACGGAAATTCGCGCTGACCCATCTGGATGGTGATCCACTTTTGCTCGGTCAGTTCCTCCCAGGAGGAACGACCGCCCTCGCGGCCGAAGCCGGAGTTCTTGACGCCGCCGAACGGAACATGAGGCTCGTCGGAGATGGTGCAGTCGTTGACATGCACCATGCCGGACTCAAGCCGCAGCGAGATGTTCAGCGCCTTCTGGAGATCGTTGGTGATGACGGCCGCCGAGAGCCCGTAGGCGGTGTCGTTGGCCACCTCCAGCGCCGCCTCGGCATCTTCCACGCGGATGAGGGAGACGACGGGGCCGAAGCTCTCCTCGTGATAGATGCGCATATCGCTCGTCACACCCGAGAGGACGGTGGGCTGGAAGTAACGGCCCTCATGGGTGCCGCCGGTGAGCACCTCGGCCCCCTTCTCCCGCGCGTCGGCGAGCTGGCTGTCGATGAAGGCGCACTGGCTCTCGCGGATCAGCGGACCGACCACAGACGTGGTGTCGCGCGGGTGGCCTACCGTCACGCCCTTCGCCTTGGCCACGAAGCGCTCTGCGAAGGCATCGAAAATGGGGGCTTCCACGATGACCTTGGAATTGGCCATGCAGACCTGGCCCTGGTGCAGGAACACGCCGAAGGCAGCCGCATTCACCGCATAGTCGAGGTCGGCATCCTTCAGCACGATGAGCGGGCTCTTGCCGCCCATCTCCAGGCAGAACTTCTTCAGGTGCTTCGCCGCTTCCACCGCCAGATGGCGCCCGGTGCGGGTGGAGCCGGTGAAGGTCACGAGCTTCACGCGCGGGTCCGCGATCAGGATATCGCCGACCTCTGCGGGAACGCCGGGCACCACGTTCAGCACGCCGGCCGGCAGGCCCGCCTCCTCGAACAGGTCGGCGATGAGCGCCGCGGAGATAGGGGTCTCCTCCGAGGGCTTGAGCACGAAGGTGTTGCCCGCCGCCAAAGCGAACGCGATCTTCTTCATGGAGAGCAGGAACGGCGAGTTGAACGGCGCGATGCCGGCGACCACGCCCAACGGACGGCGGACCGACATGGAAATCTGTCCCGGCTGGGTGACCGGCATGGTCTCGCCCATCACATGGCGGACGTCGCCGGCCGCGCTGCGCAGGCAATCGGTGACGTAGTCGATCTCCCACAGGGCCTTGTTGAACACCGAGCCGCACTCATCGATCAGGATGTCGCGGATCTCGGGGGTGCGCCGGTCGATCACCTCGGCCACCTTCAGCAGCATCTTCTCGCGGGTGCTGGCGAGGCTGGAGCCCCAGGATGCGAACGCGGCGTGGGCGGCCTCAATGGCGCGCGTCACCTCCGGCGCGCCGGCCTGCTGGGTGCGGGCGAAGAGGCTGCCATCGGCCGGGTTGATGCTGTCGGCCGTGATGTTGCGGGCCGAATTCACCCATTGGCCGTCGATGAACAGCTTGTAGGTGCGCACGCCGTCGACGACGTCGTAGGAGGCTGGGTTCATGCGGTGGTTCCGTCACGCTTCGGGGCTGGAAGGGAGTGAGGCAAGGCCAGGTCGCGGGCGATCAGCTCCGCCGCCCGCTCGCCGATGAGCACGCAGGGCGCGAGGGTGTTGCCGCCGGCGATCGCGGGCATGATGGAGCCGTCGGCGACGCGCAGCCCCTCGATGCCGTGCACCTTCAGCGATCCGTCCACCACGGCCATGGGGTCGCGCCCCATCCTGGCCGTGCAGGTCGCATGGAAGTAGGTGCCGGCGGCGTTCCGCAGGAAATTCACCATCTCGTCCGCCGCCAGCGGTCCAGGCATCAGCTCGCGCTTCACAAACGGCCGAAGCGCCTCCGAATGGCCCATGGCGCGGCAGATCTCGATGCAGCGGAGGAGCGCTTTGACGTCCTCTTCCGCGCTCAGGAAATTGGCATCGATCCGCAGCGGGTCGTCGGGGCCGGGCCCGGTGAGCAGCACCTGGCCACGGCTTTTGGGGCGCAACAGGCCCGGCGCCAGAGTGAAGGCCCGGGCGGGGTCCACAGGCAGGTCATAGGCGGGCCGGGTGATCTCGGAGCCGAACGCGCATTCCTCCAGCATGGGCTGAAGGTCGGGCGCCGGCAAAGAGGGATCGCTCTTGCAGAAGAAAGTGAACTCCGCCGAGTTGTTCCGGGGCGGCTCGGGAGTGCGATACTCGAACACGCAGCCAGCCACCAGGATGTGGTCCTGCAGGTTCTGTCCCACGCCCGGCAGATGCTGCATCACCGCGATGCCATAGCTGCCGAGATGGGTGGCATCGCCGATGCCTGACTGCATCAACACCTTCGCGGTATTGATGGCGCCCAGCGAAAGCACCACCTCGTGCCGCGCGCGGACGCGATGGACCGTGCCGGCGTGGTCGAATTCGACAGCGGTGGCGCGCGCGTTCTCGATGACGACCCGGCGCACGCGGGCGCCGGTGACCACCGTCAGGTTCTGCTGGTGGCGGCGCGGTGCGACATAGGCCGAGGCGGTGGTGATGCGCGAGCCGTCGCGGGCGATGTTCACATTGGCTATGGCGGCACAGCCGTCGCTGGCGACCGCCTCGGCATTGTGATCCGCGACCTTGGGAATGCCCTGTTCCTGCGCCGCGTCCAGCAGTCCGTGCACCACCGGAACCGGATTGTCCGGCAGGGTGATCCGCATGGGTCCGCCGGTGCCGCGCAGGGATGAGGCGGGACCGTCCCAATCCTCGATGCGCTTGTAGATTGCGACGGCCGCCTCGTAGCCCCAGCCGTCATCGCCGCTCTCGACAGCCCACAGGTCGAAATCGCTTTTGTGGCCACGCGCCCAGACGAGGCCGTTGATGGCTGAGCCGCCACCCATCACCCGCCCCATGGGCAGGGGCGCGCGGCGGCCGTTCAGCCCGGCGCAGGGTTCGGAGCGGAAGTCCCAGTCCCGTTCGGAGGCGATGTTGCGCATCCAGATCCTGGGGTTGCGCACCTCTTCCACGTCGCCTTCGTCGCCTGCTTCCAGCAGCAGCACCTTGACGTGGGGATCGGCGGCGAGCCGGCCGGCCACCACGCAGCCGGCGGCGCCACCCCCGCAAATCACGATATCGAAGCCCTCGTGGAAGGCTGTCGCGTCACTCATTGGCTGTCCCAAGGGAACCATGCGCTCATTTTCAAATTCGTTGGCATACCGCCGATCTACTTGCATGCGGTGTGCCAACGCCCGCCAGATTCCCGCCGCTCCTTTCAGCTCAAGCTTTGATGATCCGGGGGACGCGCGCGGCTTCTCATGCCGCCAAAGCGGTCATGCCCAAGAGATGCGCATAACACGTCGCATTTGCGTGCAGGGATGGGGATGGCGCTGGTGAAATGCCGATCACCGCGCGCGCACGGCGAACCGAGGCGGGGCTCAGCGCTCGTCGAAGCCGTCGACTGGCGAACGGGTGGTGTCGTTATTGGCGGCCACCAGCCGCCGAAGAGCTTGCAGGAAGCGGCGCCGCTCGCCCGGCGGCAGGGCCTCGACCGTCCGCGCATGGGCCCGCGCCGCGCCGTCCTGCACGCGCTCCAGCCGCGCGCGTCCGGCCTTGGTGAGGGTGACAAGCTTCATCCTCTTGTCCCGAGGCGAGACGGCGCGGCTGATAAGGCCGCGCATTTCGAGGCGCGCCACCACGTCGGCAATATTGGTCCGGTCCAGCCCCACCGCTCGAGACAGCGCGATCTGCTCCACCGCCCCCATTTGGTCGAGGACGGTGAGAAGGGAATACTGCACAGGCGTGATCCCCTCGGCCGCGCATTCCTCGGCGAACAGGGCCGCATGGATCTGGTGCAGGCGGCGGATCAGGAAGCCGGGACGTTCCGTCAGCTCCGTAATGCGCCAGTCTCGCTCCGGTACGCCGGAGGCCTCCCGGTCGCGCTCAGCGCCCGGTCGACCTGATGGCACGGAGGGAGACTTTGCCATAGTATAAATCTCACGGGCGCGGCCTGACCTCAGATCATTCCCACTCGATGGTGCCCGGGGGCTTCGACGTCACGTCGTAGACCACGCGGTTGACGCCCTTGACCTCGTTGATGATACGGGTGGCGGTGCGGCCGAGGAAGGTCATGTCGAAGGGGTAGAAGTCGGCGGTCATGCCGTCCACGGAGGTGACGGCGCGCAGGGCCAGGACGTGGTCGTAGGTGCGGCCGTCGCCCATCACGCCCACGGTGCGCACGGGCAGGAGCACGGCGAAGGCCTGCCAGATCACGTCGTAGAGGCCAGCGTAGCGGATCTCTTCCAGATAGATGGCGTCCGCCTTGCGCAGGATGTCGAGCTTCTCTTGCGTCACCGCGCCGGGGCAGCGGATGGCGAGGCCGGGGCCGGGGAAGGGGTGGCGGCCGACGAAGCTCTCCGGCAGACCGAGCTCTCGGCCCAGCGCCCGCACCTCGTCCTTGAACAGGTCGCGCAGGGGCTCCACCAGCTTCATGTTCATGCGGTCGGGCAGGCCGCCCACATTGTGGTGGCTCTTGATGGTGACGGAGGGCCCGCCGGCGAAGGAGACGCTCTCGATCACGTCCGGATAGAGCGTGCCCTGGGCGAGGAAGTCGGCGCCGCCGACCTTCTTGGCCTCGGCGTCGAACACGTCGATGAAGAGGCGGCCGATGGTCTTGCGCTTCACCTCCGGGTCCTCGACACCCTCCAGCTCCTTCAGGAACAGCTCGGCGGCGTCCACATGGACGAGGGGGATGTTGTAGTGGCCGCGGAAGAGGGAGACCACCTCGTCCGCCTCGGCTTGGCGCATCAGGCCATGGTCCACGAACACGCAGGTGAGCTGGTCGCCGATGGCCTCGTGGATGAGCACCGCCGCGACGGAGGAATCCACCCCGCCCGAGAGGCCGCAGATGACCCGGCCGGTGCCCACCTGCTCGCGGATGCGGGCGATGGCGCGCTCGCGGAAGGCGCCCATGGTCCAGGTGCCTTCGAGGCCCGCCACCTTGCGCACGAAATTGGAAAGAAGGCGTGCGCCGTCCGGCGTGTGCACCACCTCGGGGTGGAACTGCACGCCGTAATAATTGCGCGACACGTCGGCGATGGCGGCGAAGGGGGCGTTCTCGGAGGTGGCCACCACCTCGAAGCCCTCGGGCAGGCGGGTCACGCGGTCGCCGTGGCTCATCCACACGGTGTGGCGCTCACCGGGCCGCCAGACGCCGTCGAACAGGGGCACGGACTTCTGAACCGTCACCTCGGCGCGGCCGAACTCGCGATGGTGGCCCGCCTCCACCGCGCCGCCGAGCTGCGCCGCCATGCACTGCTCGCCATAGCAGATGCCCAGCACCGGCACGCCCGCCCCGAACGCCAAGTCCGGCGCCTTGGGGCTCTGCCCCTCGATCACCGAGGCCGGACCGCCGGAGAGGATGATCGCCTTGGGCTTGAGGCGGGCGATGGCCTCCTCCGCCTTCTGGAACGGCACCACCTCGGAATAGACCCCGTCCTCGCGCACCCGCCGGGCGATGAGCTGCGTCACCTGGCTGCCGAAATCGATGATGAGGACGGTGTCCTGGGAGGTGGCGGGCGCGGCGGTCATGGGCAAGCCTTGGGCGAGAGGGCGGTTTCGGCCCTTCCTTTAGCCGCAAAGCGACGATTCCAAAAGTCAAGCGCCGCGCAGGGCTCGTATGACCGCCCGGCGCGGGTCAGATGCGCGTCCAGTAGGCCTCGCAGCCGGCGGGGGCGTTCACCGCGCCGGAATGCCGGCGCTTCAGCTCGGCGCAGGCGAATGCGCGAGCTTTCTCCGGGAGGCGGGAATTGATGGCGGTGCCGATCTCGTCATAAGGCTCGCCGGAAGCATAGACATAATAGGCCCAGTAGCCGCCGACGAGGACGACCACGAGGAGCAGCAGGCGGATGAGACCCATGGCGCGACGCCTTCTCCTTCACCCGTGCGCGTCACGGGCAAGGCGGGAACGCCGGAGCTGCGGTGAAGGTTCACGCCGGGCCGCTGGATGGGAGCGGAGCGCCAGAGGGGGGCGAGAGGGGAGCAGAAGGCGAGCAAGAGGAAGAGCGGGATGGCGCAGAAGAGGCCGAACATGACCGCCCCCAAAAAAATTCCTAAATCAAAATCGGTCGTGCGAAAGACCTCCGGGGAGTTCGTCCTCATCCGTCCGATCGTATAGGGCGGTCCTTGCTCATAGGTGTAGCGCGTTTTTCTCAGGATTTCCCGTTCGGTCGTAAGCGCCCGCCAGCACCAAAACACCGTTATTGGCAGGCTCCAGATCAATGCGAGTACCCAGATTCTTGAGCCGGTCTTTTGATTGAAGACCCACCCAGGACAATAGGTTCGCGAGGAGTCGATCCAAGCCAGGATGCCGATAATCGTCGCTAGAACAAGGACGCACCCGAGCGCCGCCAGCCGCGTCACCTTCAGCTGGAACTTTGGGGTCAGCTTGGGAAACGGGTTCCAGTCTTCGCTGTAGCTCGGCATGGCACTCATCCCCGGGGCTCAAAAGCCACCTTCACCCCGCCCGCTTCATCACGCTCACGAAGAAGCCGTCCGTGCCGGTGCGGCGCGGGGTCATCAGCAGGCCCTCGCGGCTGGTCAGCGCGGCTTCCGCCAGCGCCGGGCCGGAGGCGCCGAGCGCGAGGACGTTCTCTGTGGGGGAGACGGGGGAGAAATCCTCGCGCTTGTTGAGGAGGGCGCGCACCTGGGCGCCGTTCTCCTCGTCCAGCAGCGAGCAGGTGACATAGGCGAGCCGGCCGCCGGGGCGGACATAATGGGCGGCCTGTTCCAGGATCTTCGCCTGCTCGGCGGTACGCTGGGCGAGGGCGCCGGGGCGCACGCGCCATTTGGCGTCGGGATTGCGCCGCCAGGTGCCGGTGCCGGTGCAGGGGGCGTCCACCAGAACGAGGTCCATCTTGCCTTCGAGATCGCCGAGCACGTCCTCGGCGCCGCGCGGGCTGCGCACCTGCACATTGCGCACGCCGGCGCGGGCCAGGCGCTCGTGCATCGGCTTCAGGCGGCGGATGTCGCTGTCATGGGCGTAGATCTGGCCCTTGTTGTCCATCAGCGCCGCGAATTCCAGGGTCTTGCCGCCGGCACCGGCGCACAAATCCAGCACCTGCCCGCCGGGCACGGGGCGGGCGAGGATGGCGGCGAGCTGCGAGCCCTCGTCCTGCACCTCCACCTCGCCACGCAGGAAGGCGGGCTCGGCGGAGACGGGCGGCGCCTTGCCCTCGGAATCGAGCTTGATGCGCAGGGCCAGCGGAGAGAAGCGGCAGGGCTCCGGGTGAAGGTGGGAGAGTTCCGCCTTCACCGCCTCGGGCTCGCCCTTCAGCGTGTTGATGCGCAGGTCCAGCGGCGCCCGGGCGGCCAGCGCCGCGCCTTCCTCGACCACGCTGTCGCCGAACACATGCCGCAGCGAAGCGTGCAGCCACTGCGGGTAGTCGCCACGCACGAAGGGCGCCGCGCCCTCGAGGCTCGGATCGGCGAGGCGGGCGCGCTCGGCCTCGGAGAGCGGCGCGGGGGCGAAGCGGCCGCCGTCGGCCAGTGCCGCGATGGCGTCCACCGAAAGGCCGCGCATGAGCGCGAGCATGCCGAGCACGAGGGCGCGCGGCTCTTCCGATCCCATCACATGGGCGGCCGAGGCGCGCCGGCGCAGGGTGTCGTAGAGGATGCCGGCGATGGCCGCGCGGTCGCCCGATCCGGCGAAGCGGTGGGAGAGGCCCCAGTCCTTCAGCGCATCGGCGGCGGGGCGGCGGCGCGCGGAGAGGTCTGCGAGGATCTCGATGGCGGCGGAAAGGCGGGCGGCAGGGGTCACGGTGGCTCTTCTGGTTGTCGGGTCAGGCCTGCGTCGCGGTGGGGGCAAGCCCTTCCGCGGTCAGCTGCCGGGCGAGTTGGTCAAGCGCGAGGGCCAGCTTCTCGTCGATGATGTGGAGATATTCGGTCCAGTCGGCATAGCCGGTCAGCTCGGCCTTGCCGTCGCTGATGCCGCGCAGACCGAGGAGGGGCACGCCGTGGCGGCGGGCGGCGCGCAGCACGGCGAAGGTTTCCATGTCCACCATGTCCTCGGGAATGGCGTCATAGGCCGCGCCCGAGATGATGGCCCCGCCGGTGGAGAGGGAAGCCTCCGGCACGCCGGCGATGCGGTGGGGTAGCTCGATCACCACCGGCTCATCGAGAAAGGGGGTCTTGCCGCGCTCGAAGCCCAGCGCCGAGGCATCCATGTCGCGATAGGCGACGCGGGCGACCTGATAGACCTCGGCATGGTCCAGCCGCCGCGAGCCGGCCGAACCCAGCGTTACCACCAGGTCCGGATGGCGGCCCTGATGGTGCAGGATGGCGAGCGCCCGCGCCGTCTCCACCGCCGCCTCCACCGGCCCGACGCCGGTGATCAGCGGGTCGATGCGAGCCTTGAGGTGCTCTCCATATTCCTGGCTGGTCGCCATGACGAAGAGGACGTCATGGCCGCCGAAGGCGAGGACGTGGCGGGCGGGATCGGTCATCGCAAGTTCCAGTGCGAGCACCCCTGCGGGCGCCCCGGGCGCAAGGACGAGACTCCTCGGACGCCACGGCGCGCCTGTCAACCGCCACGCTGTCAGATGGCGAGGAGGATGGCGAACGCAAACAGCACCCACATGAGCGTGAGCACCGCAAGGCTCGCAAGGTCGAGGCTGACGCCGCCGATGCCGCGCTCGGCCCGCAGCTTGGGGGAGAGTATCTGGGGGAAAGCGGAGGCAAGGCGCAGCAGCACGAAAATCCAGGCCAGCACGACGAAGGCCACGTCCGCCTTGCGGGTGAACAGGGCGAGGGCGGTGAGCGTGTAGAAAAGCACGGCGGCGAGGCCCGCGCGCAGCCCGTCCGCCGTCACCTCGGTGGAGCGCACCGCGCGCAGCAGCACGGCCAGCACCAGTGCCACATGCACGAAAAGCGGGAGAAGGATCATCTGAACGGTCATGAATGCCTCCGGGGAGCGCGACCTGGCATCGTATTCGCCAAGCGCGAGCGCTGCCACAGGCGGAACCGCCGGCGCGTCCGTTCGTTCCCTCGCCGCAGTCTTTCCCGTGGGGGGCTCTCTCTGAAGGGAATCCCGGCGGGCGAATGCATCGGCGCGCGGCGTCCCGTCCTGGCACGGCCACGCGGCCGCGCGGAGGCGTCGCACATGAGCCATCAGCAGGATATCCGGGAGTTGCGGCGCAAGGTCGAATCCGGCCGCGCCCCGCGCCCCTTATTCACCCGCGTGTCGCAGGCGGTCTCGCGCTATGCCGGAAAGCCCGTCACCTTCATCATCGCCGTTCTGGTGCTGGTGGTGTGGGGGCTCACGGGGCCGATCTTCGGCTTCAACGATACCTGGCAGCTGGTCATCAACACCTCCACCAGCATCGTCACCTTCCTCATGGTGTTCCTCATCCAGAACAGCCAGAACCGCGACACGGCCGCGCTCCAGATCAAGCTGGACGAGCTGATCGCCCGCCTCGATGGCCCGCGCGAGAGCCTGCTCGACCTGGAGGATCTGGACGAGGAGATGCTGGAGCGCCTCAGGCTGGAATATGCGCTCCTCGCCGACAAGGCGCGGGAGGACGGGGACAGAAGGGGTCGGGTGCCCCTCTCCGAGGCGCCGGAATGCGATCCCGGCCGGGGGAAGGCCGAAGGCGCGCCGGCGGCCGGCTGAACCGACCGCCGTTCAGAGCGCCGCAACGGCAAACGCCTCGGGCGGGGCTCCGGCGCGCATCCGCGTCGCCATGGTCTCGTAGGCGCTCTCGATGTGGCGGGCATAAAGGTCCACGGCGAACAGCGGCGAGGCGGGCAGTCCCGCCTGGAGGCGGGCGCGCACCTCGGCAAGCGCCGCGGGATCGCGGGCGAGGGCAATGGCAAGCGCCTCGAAAGCCTCGGGCGTCAACGTCGCGAGATCGCCGACGCCCACCTGCCGCATGAGGCTGTCCGCCACCCGGGAGGCGAAGGAGCGGCCGGTGCGGGTCACGATGGGCACCCCGCGCCGCAGCGCATCGCTGGCGGTGGTGTGGGCGGTGTAGGGGAAGGTGTCGAGGAAGATGTCCGCGTGGCCGATGCGGGCGAGATGCTCCTTCAGCGGCACGCGCGGCGCAAAGACCAGCCGCGACGGGTCGAGCCCGCGCCGCGCGGCCTCGCGGCGCAGATTGTCGTCGGTGCCGGCCCGCCCCTCCAGCAGCCAGAGCACCGATCCCGGTACGGCGGCGAGGATGCGGGCGAAGCTGGAGAAGGTGTCCGGGTCAAGCTTCCAGGCAGCGTTGAAGGAGACGAATACGAAGGCATCTTCCGGCAGACCGCAGGCGGCGCGGCCCGGCGGCTCGGCGACGGGCAGGTCGGGATCGTTCGGCTGGTAGCAGTGCGGCAGCTGGACGATCTTCTCGCTGTAGAAGGGCGCATCCGAGAACGGCAGCACCACCGGATCACCGATCACATAGTCGAAGAAGCTGGCCCCGCTGGTGCCGGGATAGCCGAGGAAGCCCACCTGCACCGGCGCGGGGCGATGGGCGAACAGGGCCATGCGTTCGCCCTGGGTGTGGCCCATGAGGTCGACGGCGATGTCGATGCCGAGTCCGGCAATCTGCCGGGCGATGTCCTCGGTGCTCGCCTTCTCCACGTCGATGAAGCGGTCCACGGCCCCCTTCACCCGCGCCCGCTCGGGCGAGCCGTCGTCCGGGCCGATGGAGACGGCGGTGATCTCGAACCGGCTCCGGTCGTGGCGTTCCAGCAGGCCGGCAATGAGGTGGGTGGTGGGATGGATGCGGAAGTCGGCCGAGACGTAGGCGACGCGGATCGGCCCCGTGGCGGCGCGCCGGGCCGCGTGATCGAAGACGAGCGGCCGCGCGGGCTGCTTCTCCGCCTCCACCCAGCGCCGTGCCCCGGCGAGATGCATCGCGGGGTCGTCCAGATAGAGCGTGAGGAAGGGAATGGAGGGCGCGCTCTGGCCGATGGCGCCGAGCCGCAGGTTCTCCAGAAGCCGGTCGTGGCCGCGCCAGTCGCAGGTGCCCCGGCGGGCCGGAAACAGCACGTTGGCCGCGAGCGGAAGCGAGGGGTCCCGCGCAAACGCTTCGCCCATGGCGGCGACTTCCTCCGCCTCGCGCTTGAGCGCGCCATAGGCGAGGGCGAGATTGTAATGCAGCTTGGCGTCGTCCGGCCGGCGCGTCAGCGCCTTGCGGTAGAGCTCGATGGCCTCCAGCTCCCGGCCCTGCCGGGCCCGGCAGAT
Source organism: Xanthobacter sp. SG618 (assembly GCF_012932745.1). Lineage (NCBI taxonomy): Bacteria > Pseudomonadati > Pseudomonadota > Alphaproteobacteria > Hyphomicrobiales > Xanthobacteraceae > Xanthobacter > Xanthobacter sp. SG618. The sequence goes on from NZ_JABBHL010000006.1 coordinate 25,357, forward strand.
GCCGAGCAGCTGGATGACGTCCGCATGGTCCGGGGCCGTCTTGAGGATCTTGCGATAGGCCCGCGCCGCGTCCTCATACTGCCCGCGCAACTGGTGCTGGTAGCCGTCATAGAGCAGCTTCGCGAGCGCAGGCGGGAGCGGGGGAGGGGGCTGGGACATGGTCTCGACTGACTGGGCTCGGCAGGGGGAAGGGCGGGCCCCGCGCGAACGCAGGCGCCGGGCGCCTCTAGCATGCGGGCGCCGTTGGCGATAGGCAGGGGCTGGCGCGCCCGGCCGCCACGCCGGCCACCGACCGATCTTCTGGAGGAACCCAATGCCGCTTTATGCCCTCGACGGCATCGCCCCGGAGCTGCCAGCCTCGGGCAATTTCTGGATCGCCCCCAACGCCGTGCTCATCGGCCGGGTGATCGTGAAGGAGGGCGCGAGCATCTGGTTCGGCGCGGTGCTGCGCGGCGACAACGAGCCCATCGTCGTCGGCGAGGGCACGAACATTCAGGAAAACTGCGTCCTCCACACCGACCCCGGCTATCCCATGACGCTCGGGCCGAAGGTCACCATCGGCCACAATGTGACGCTGCATGGCTGCACGGTCGGGGAGGGGGCGCTGGTGGGCATGGGCGCGACCGTGCTCAACGGCGCCGTCATCGGCGATCACTGCCTCGTCGGCTCCATGGCGCTGGTCACCGAGGGCAAGACCTTCGAGCCCTATTCGCTCATCGTCGGTGCGCCGGCCAAGGTCGCCCGCACGCTGGACGAAGCGGCGGCCGAGCGGCTGATCGCCACCGCTGCCGGCTACCAGCACCGTTTCCCGCGCTACGCCGCCGGGCTCGAGCGCATCGACTGATCGCCGGACAGGAAACGCAAAACGGGCCGGAACCGCGGCGTCGGTTCCGGCCCGTTTTCGTCTCGCAGAGGCAGAAGCCGGCGAGGCGACCCGTTGAAGGTCAAGCTGTCAGCGGCCGGTGCCCACCACCGGCGGCACCCGCGTCTCGCCGAGGGACACCCACTGGGAGGGATCTTCCTTCGACTGGCGCTTCACGAAGCGATAGCCCGTGTCGGTCCAGGTGTGGATGTTGGCTTCCTGGTTATCGAGGATGAGGTCGCCCTTGTCGGTGACGACGGTGAGCACGGCATGGCCGTCGCCCTCATGGTCGCGCACCACGGTGATGAGTAGAACCGAAGTCGGCCAGCCGGCGTTGATGAGGCGGCGGCGCTTTTCGAGCACATAGTCCTCGCAATCGCCGCGACCGTCGTCGGGATAGGCCCAGCGCTCGGTCTCGCCGTAATGGTCGAGGTCGGTCTCGGGCTGGACGATCTCGTTGACGGTGCGGTTGACGCGCTCGAGTTCGGCCTTGCGATCGGCATCGAGCCGGATGGCGGGAATGACCGGGCCGGCCGAGCGGCAGTCGGCGCCATTCTCGGCGCAGAAGCGGACATAGCCGGACGGGGAAGAGGTGTAGCGCCCGTCGGCCAGATGGCGCGGTGCGAAGGCCGCGGCGAGGTTGGCGAGACGGATCTGCCCACGGGCGTCCTGCGCGGCGGCGGGGACGCTGGCGCCCAGAAGCGCGACCCATACGGTCAGCGCCAGAGGAAGGCTGAGGAGCGAAAAGCGCTTCGACATTGCCGGGGGTCCGAGCGGAGTTAACAAAAAGATAATGCCTCAGGCCGTCGCGCTTGGCTCCGTCAACCTTCTGTTAACCTTAATGGCCCGGTTTTCCGTTACCCCCGGATTTTGCGATCTTTCGCCGCTGTTGCGCCGCGGCCACCCGTTTCAGGGCCCTGACGCTGCGCCAACCCTTGGAGCGCACCGCCTTCGGTGCTAATGACTGACGGGTCAGTCATTGCGAGGCGCCCATGGCGCGAAGCCCTTCAGACGCACGGGAGACGCAGCCGGAGCCGCAGGCCCCGCCACGGCGGCGGCGTGCGCCGGCCATGGACAAGGGCGAGCGGCGGCGGTCCATCCTTGATGCGGCGCTGGCGGAGTTCTCGGCCCACGGCTTTGCCGGGGCGCGGCTCGACGACGTGGCGCGGCGGGCCGGCGTCGCCAAGGGCACGCTTTATCTCTACTTCTCCGACAAGGAGGCCCTGTTCCGGGGCCTGGTGGAGGAGAACCTGTCGCCCGTCCTCGTCGATGCCGGCGGCATGGTGGCGCTGTTTCCGGGGACCACCCGGGAGCTTCTGGACCTGCTCATCGAACTGCTCGCCCAGCGGGTGCTGGAAACGCCGGCGCAGGCGCTGGTGCGCCTAATGATCGCCGAGGGGCCGCGCTTCCCGGAACTGGCCGCCTATTATCATCGGGAGGTGGTGGTGCGCGGCCTTGCGCTCATCCGTGCCATCGTTTCCCGCGGCATCGCCCGCGGCGAGATCGACAGCGATATTCCCGCCCGCTTCCCCCAGCTCGTCATCGCCCCCGCCATCGTCGCGGTGGTGTGGAACAGCATGTTCGGCGCGTTCGACCCGCTCGACGTGCGCCAGTTCCTCGCCGCCCATCGCGACATGATCCTGCGCGGCCTTGGATGGAGAGAGACGTGACACGCGCTCCCGCTTTGTGCGCCATGCTTCCCCGTGCCCTTGCCCTCGCCGCTGCGCTCGGCCTTGCCGGCTGCGATGGCGACAGGGCAGGGGGCTTCTCCGGCTATGTGGAAGGGGATCTGGTCTTCATCGGCCCCACCGAGGCCGGGCGCGTCAGTGCGCTTTTGGTGGAGGAGGGGGCGCAGGTGAAGGCCGGCCAGGTGCTGGCGAAGGTGGAGGACGATCTCCAGACGGCAGACCGGGACGCTGCCGCCGCCCAGCTCAAGGAGGCCGAGGCCCGCCTTGCCAATGCCCGCTCGCCCCTCCAGCGGCCGGAGGAGGTCGCGGTGCTGGAAGCCTCGGAGCGGCGCGCCGCCGCCGCTCTCGACCTCTCCCGCATCGAGCTGAACCGCCAGAAGACACTGGTGCCCAAGGGCGCGTCGTCCCAGGCCAATCTCGATTCCGCCCAGCACCAGTACGACCAGAACCAGGCCGCCCTCGACGAGGCGCAGCGCCGCATCGCGGCCGCCCGCATCGCCTCGCGCAATCAGGACATCGACGCCGCCGAGCAGGCCGCGCAGGCGGCGAAGGCCAACCTTGCCGCAGCCCAGATCCGGCTCGACCGCCGCTCGGTGAAGGCTCCGGCGGATGGCCCCGTGCAGACCGTCTATTACCGGCCCGGCGAGATGGTGCCGGAAGGCCGGCCCATCGTCTCCGTGCTGCCGCCGGGGCTGGTGAAGGTGCGCTTCTTTGTGCCCGAGGCGCAATTGCCGAAGGTGGCGGCCGGTGCCCCGGTCACCGTCACCTGCGATGGCTGCGCGCCGTTCACCGCCAAGGTGTCCTTCATCGCGGCGCAGGCCGAATATACCCCGCCGGTGATCTACAGCCGCGAGGAGCGCTCCAAGCTCGTCTATATGGTGGAGGCGCGGCCCGACGATCCGGCCAAGGCGAAGCCCGGACAGCCGGTGAATGTGAGCCTCGGAGCCACGCCGTGAGCGCGGCGCCGGCACAGGCCGGCCCCGACCCGGATGTGGTGATCGAGGTGGAGGGCCTCTCCAAGAGCTTCGGCGGGCACCGCGTGGTGGACAACCTCACCATGCGGGTGCGGCGCGGGCAGATCTACGGCTTCCTCGGTCCCAACGGCTCCGGCAAGACCACCACCATCCGCATGCTGTGCGGGCTGCTGACCCCCGACGCGGGGCGCGGCACCTGCCTCGGCATGGACATCCTCACCGAGTCCCGCGCCATCCGCGAGCACGTGGGCTACATGACCCAGCGCTTCTCGCTCTATCAGGATCTCTCGGTACGGGAGAACCTGGAGTTCGTCGCCCGCCTCTACGGCGTGCCGCAGCCCGAGGCGGCGGCAAGTGCGGCCCTGCAGCGGCTGGGGCTGGAAGGGCGCGGCAAGCAACTCGCCGGCGCGCTCTCCGGCGGCTGGAAGCAGCGGCTCGCGCTCGGCGCCTGCATCCTGCCCGGCCCGGACCTTCTCCTCTTGGACGAGCCGACTGCCGGCGTCGATCCCCAGGCGCGGCGCGAGTTCTGGGAGCAGATCCACGACCTCGCTGCCGAGGGGCTGACCGTCCTCGTCTCCACCCATTACATGGACGAGGCGGAGCGCTGCCACGAGATCGCGTACATCGCCTATGGCAAGCTGCTGGCCCAAGGCACGGTGCAATCGGTCATCGCCGCCGCCGGCCTCACCACCGTGACGGTGGAGGTGAAGGGCGAGGCGGGGCAGGAGGCCGGGCGCCTCGCCCGTGACCTCGCCCGCGACCTGTCCCAGCGTGCGGGGGTGGACATGGTGGCCCCCTTCGGCACGGCCCTGCACATCTCCGGCCGTGATGCCGCGGGGCTGGAGGCGGCCCTCGCGCCCTTCCGCTCGGACGCGCGCCTGGCCTTCCGCGCCGATGCGCCGACGCTGGAGGACGTGTTCATAGACCTCATGCGCCGCTCCAAGGACGAGATGCGATGAGTGTGCGCGCCGCCCGGGGCGGCTTCTTCACGCGCGTCGGCGCCATGATCGTGAAGGAATTCATCCAGCTCCGCCGCGACCGGGTGACCTTCGCGACGATGATCATGATCCCGCTGCTGCAGCTGATCCTGTTCGGCTACGCCATCAACACCACGCCGCGCCACCTGCCCACGGCCGTCTTCACCCATGAGAACAACGAGGTGAGCCGCGCCATCCTCGCGGCGCTGCGCAACACCGCCTTCTTCTCCTTCGTGCGCGAGGTGAAGAGCGCCGAGGATGCCGAGCACATGATCCGCGCCGGCGAGGTGCTGTTCTTCGTGGAGATCCCGGCCGGCTTCGAGCGGGCACTGCGGCGGGGGGATGCGCCCCAGCTGCTGGTGGCGGCCGATGCCACCGATCCGGTCGGCTCGGCCAATGCGCTGGCCGCGCTCGCCGGCGTGGTCAATTCGGCCCTCGTGCGCGAGCGGTTCGTGGATGTGCCGGGCAGCGCGGCGTTCGAGATCGTGCAGCACCGGCGATACAATCCCGCCGGCACCAGCCAGCTCAACATCGTGCCGGGCCTGCTCGGCACCATCCTCACCATGACCATGCTGATCTTCACCGCTTTGTCGGTGACGCGCGAGATCGAGCGGGGGACCATGGAGAGCCTCCTCTCCATGCCGATCCACCCGGTGGAGATCATGCTGGGCAAGATCACGCCCTACGTGCTGGTGGGCATCCTGCAGGCCCTGCTCATCATGGGCGCGGGGATGATTCTCTTCGGCGTGCCGCTCGAGGGCAGCGCGATCCTGCTGGCGGTGGCGACGCTGCTATTCATCGTCGTCAATCTCTCCATCGGCTACACCTTCTCCACCCTGGCGCAGAACCAGCTCCAGGCGGTGCAGATGTCCTTCATGTTCTTCCTGCCCTCCATCCTGCTGTCGGGCTTCATGTTTCCGTTCTCGGGCATGCCGCTCTGGGCGCAGTGGATCGGCGAGGGGCTGCCGCTCACCCACTATCTGCGGATGGTGCGCGGCATCCTGCTGAAGGGGTCCGGATTCTCGGACCTGACCACCGATGCGGGCGCGCTGGTGGTGCTGATGCTGGTGGCGATGGCCATAGCCGTGGCGAGATTCCGGCAAACTCTGGACTAAAAGCCGTGCGGCATGTGGCCGCGAAGCTTTGGCGCTTGCCCGATTCCGTCCTGTGGAAAATAGTGGTCCCCGTGGTGGAGCCTGGAGGCGTTCCAGGCTCACGCGTCCAGCGTTTGCTTGATGGCTATGCGACCCGATGTCCGCTGCGCTGCGGCATTTGGTGAGGTGACTTGCGACGGCCCGCCACAGCGCACATCCGTATTTCGCCGGGCATAGCCTTTGACATGCGTCAAGGTGAAAAACGGTCCTAGGGCGATGTACTGCGCCCTAGTCCCCCGGGTGTAGTTCTGCGCTCCGGCGTGAAGGGTCCACAGATGACAACATTGCAAGCTCCAATCCAGCCCCCGGCGAAGTCGTTGAGGTGGGGTGAGGGCGCTCTCATCGGGGTGTTCTCCCTCTTCGCCCTTTTCTCGATCGTCGTGGCGGCGAAGGCCTACACGCCGGAATATGCATTCCATGCCTACCTGTTCGCCGCGGCGAGCATCGCGTCGGTGTTCGCCATCGGCAACCGCTACATGAACCGCCCGGCGGGCGCGGTGCCGCAGTTCATCGACGGCAAGCCCAACTACAATATGGGCGTCGTGAAGTTCGCGACCGTCGCCGCCGTGGTGTGGGGCATCGCCGGCTTCCTCGTGGGCGTCATCGCCGCACTGCAGCTGGCCTTCCCGATCGTGAATCTCGACCTGCCCTGGATCTCGTTCGGCCGGCTGCGCCCGCTGCACACTTCGGCGGTGATCTTCGCCTTCGGAGGCAACGTGCTCCTCGCCACCTCGTTCTACGTGGTGCAGCGGACTTCGCGCGCCCGTCTCGCCGGCGATCTCGCCCCCTGGTTCGTGATCCTCGGCTACAACTTCTTCATCGTCATCGCCGGCACGGGCTATCTGCTCGGCATCACCCAGGGCAAGGAATACGCCGAGCCCGAGTGGTATTCGGACCTGTTCCTGACGGTGGTCTGGGTCACCTATCTGCTGGTGTTCCTGGTGACGCTTCTGAAGCGCAACGAGCCGCATATCTATGTGGCCAACTGGTTCTACCTTGCCTTCATCATCACCATCGCGGTCCTGCATCTCGGCAACAACGCGACCATCCCGGTGTCGGTCTTCTCGCCGAAGTCCTACATCCTGTGGTCCGGCGTGCAGGACGCCATGTTCCAGTGGTGGTACGGCCATAACGCGGTGGGCTTCTTCCTGACCGCCGGCTTCCTCGCCCTGATGTACTACTTCATCCCCAAGCGCGCCGAGCGGCCGGTCTATTCCTACCGCCTGTCCATCGTGCACTTCTGGGCGCTGATCTTCATCTACATCTGGGCCGGCCCGCATCACCTGCACTACACGGCTCTGCCGGACTGGGCGCAGACGCTGGGCATGACCTTCTCGGTGATCCTGTGGATGCCCTCCTGGGGCGGCATGATCAACGGCCTCATGACGCTCTCCGGCGCCTGGGACAAGCTGCGCACCGATCCCGTCATCCGCATGATGGTGGTGGCCGTCGCCTTCTACGGCATGTCCACCTTCGAAGGCCCGATGATGTCGGTGAAGGCGGTGAACTCGCTCAGCCACTACACCGAATGGACTATCGGCCACGTGCATTCCGGCGCGCTGGGCTGGGTCGCCTACATCTCCTTCGGCGCCATCTACTGCCTGGTGCCCTGGCTCTGGAACAAGCGCGAAATGTATTCGGTCAAGGCCATCAACTGGCACTTCTGGGTCTCGACCCTCGGCATCGTGCTCTACATCTCCTCCATGTGGGTGGCGGGCATCCTGCAGGGCCTCATGTGGCGCGCCTACACGCAGCTGGGCTTCCTCGAATACTCGTTCATCGAGACGGTCGAGGCGATGCACCCGCTCTACGTGATCCGTGCCCTGGGCGGCATCCTCTTCCTGACGGGCGCTCTCATCATGGCGTGGAACGTCTGGAAGACCATCACCACCCCCCAGACCGCAGCCGAGCGCGAGCTCGCCCTGCAGGCGGCCGAGTGAGGAGGCGAGCATGGCAACCCAAGGCACCTCCATCTGGTCCAAGCACCAGATCTTCGAGAAGCACTCCTACTGGCTGATGCTCGGCATCCTGGTGATGATCTCCATCGGCGGCCTCGTCGAGATCGCGCCGCTCTTCTACCTGAAGAGCACCATCGAGAAGGTGGAGGGCATGCGTCCCTACACCCCGCTCGAGTTGGCCGGCCGCAACATCTATGTCCGCGAGGGCTGCTACAACTGCCACTCGCAGATGATCCGCCCGCTGCGTGACGAGGTGGAGCGTTATGGTCACTACTCGCTGGCGGCCGAGAGCATGTACGACCGCCCGTTCCAGTGGGGCTCCAAGCGTACCGGTCCCGATCTCGCCCGCGTCGGCGGCAAGTATTCGGACCTGTGGCAGGTGGAGCACCTGAACAACCCGCGCTCCGTGGTGCCGGCCTCCATCATGCCGAGCTACCCGTGGCTGGCGAAGACCAGGCTCAACGCCAAGCACATCGGCGAGGAGATGCGGGTCCAGCAGGTTCTCGGCGTGCCCTACACCGACGAGATGATCGCCAAGGCGCAGGACGACCTGAAGACCCAGGCGACCACCGATGCGGCCGACTCCGACGGCCTGCAGAAGCGCTATCCCAAGGCGCAGGGCCGCGACTACGACGGCAATCCCGGCGAACTCACCGAGGCCGACGCGCTCATCGCCTATCTGCAGATGCTGGGCACGCTCGTCGACTTCAAGCTCTACGACAACCAGGCGAATGTGAGGTGATCGATGCACGACACCTATCTCGGCCTCGCGGCCTTCGCCCAGACGGGGGGCCTGATCCTCTTCGTCGTCGCCTTCCTGCTGGTGGTCGCTTACGCCTTCTGGCCCTCTAAGGCGAGGAAGAAGGAATTCGACGACGCCGCCAATATTCCGCTCAAAGAGGATTGATCCCGTGAGCACGACCAACGACACCCACGGCAAGGTCGACCAGGCAACCGGCGTCTCGACCACCGGTCATGAATGGGATGGCATCTCCGAACTGAACAACCCGCTGCCGCGCTGGTGGCTGTGGGTGTGGTATGCCTGCATCGTCTGGGCGATCGGCTACTGGATCCTGTATCCGGCCTGGCCGCTCGTCTCCTCCGCGACGCCGGGCATCCTCGGCTGGCATTCGCGCTCGGCGGTGGCGGTGCAGATCGCCGATCTCAACGCCATCCGCTCCGAGAGCGCCGCGAAGCTCGCCAACGCCTCGCTCGAGCAGATCGAGCAGACGCCGGCGCTGCTCTCCCTCGCCCGGGCCCAGGGCCGCGTCGCCTTCGCCGACAATTGCGCGCCCTGCCACGGCGCGGGCGGCGGCGGTGCCACCGGCTTCCCCAACCTCAATGACGACGATTGGCTGTGGGGCGGTTCCCTGGAGCAGATCCAGCAGACCATCGAGCACGGCATCCGCGCCAACGATCCCGACACCCGCCAGGGCAACATGCCGGCCTTCGGCAAGGACGGCATCCTGCAGAAGCCGGAAATCTCGGCGGTGGCGGACTATGTGCGCACCCTCTCCGGCATCGCCAAGCCCGGTGCGGACTACGACAAGGGCAAGGAGGTGTTCGCCTCCAACTGCGCCGCGTGCCATGGTGACGACGGCAAGGGCAACCAGGAGATGGGCGCCCCCAACCTCACCGACGGCATCTGGCTGTACGGCTCCGACAAGGCCACCATCGAGTATGGTGTCATCAATGGACGCGGCAACGTGATGCCGTCCTGGCACGCGCGCCTCGACCCGACCACGATCAAGGCTCTCACCGTCTACGTCCACTCGCTGGGCGGCGGACGCTGAGCCTGAAGCTCCGGGGCCTCGCGCCCCGGACGCGCCGGCGGCCAGCCTTCCGGGCGGACACGCGCACCGTCCGGACCAGGCCGCGCGGCGGAGATGCCAAAAGGTCGCGCGACCAAACGTCGGCGCGACCTTTTGCTTTGGGGATCGCATTTACATTCTAAGATATGAATGTAGCGCTGCGGATCGGAGACGGGGGTCTTCGAATCTGCGCCCGAGGGGCAAGGCCCCGATACGTACGGCCGGTCCGTCTTGACCGGCGAACCGCGGTGAAGATGATGACTGCCCTGTCCACCAAGTCCCAGGACAAGAAGGCCCCCGTGGTCGTGAGCGGCGACGACGACATCCCGCTCTACGAGGCCCGGCGCCAGATCTATCCCCAGAGCGTCCACGGCCGCTTCCGCACCATCAAGTGGGTCCTGCTCGGGATCACCCTCGGCATCTACTATCTGCTGCCCTTCGTGCGCTGGGACCGCGGGCCGGACGCGCCCAATCAGGCCGTGCTCATCGATTTCCCGGCCCGTCGCTTCTATTTCTTCTTCCTCGAGATCTGGCCCCAGGAATTCTATTACGTCGCCGGCCTGCTCATCCTCTCCGCGCTCATCTTGTTCCTGATGAATGCGGTGGCCGGCCGTGTGTGGTGCGGCTATCTCTGTCCGCAGACGGTTTGGACCGACCTGTTCATGGCCGTGGAGCGCCTGATCGAGGGCGACCGCCGCGAGCGGATGATCGCCGACGCCCAGCCCTGGTCGATCGACAAGTTCGCCCACAAGACGCTGAAGCACTCCATCTGGCTGCTGATCGCCTGGTGGACCGGCGGCGCCTGGGTGCTCTATTTCGCCGATGCGCCCACGCTGGTGGTCGAGCTGGCCACCTTCCAGGCGTCTGCCGTGGCCTACATGTCCATCGGGGTGCTCACCTTCACCACATACGCGCTCGCCGGCCACATGCGCGAGCAGGTCTGCACCTATATGTGCCCCTGGCCGCGCATCCAGGCGGCGCTGACCGACGAATACGCGCTCAACGTCACCTATCTCTACGATCGCGGCGAACCCCGCGGCTCGGTGAAGAAGGCGGCCGTGCTGCGCGAGAAGGGCCTGCCCGCCGGCGACTGCGTGGATTGCGGCCAGTGCGTCGCGGTGTGCCCCACCGGCGTCGATATCCGCCAGGGTCTGCAACTGCCCTGCATCCAGTGCGGCCTGTGCATCGATGCCTGCAACACGGTGATGCACAAGATCGGCCGTCCGGGGAACCTCATCACCTATGAGAGCGAGGCGAACCTTGAGGCGCGGGCCGCCGGCAAGCCCTTCGTCCAGCGCATCCTGCGCCCGCGGACCATCCTCTACGGCGTGCTGATCGCCTTCGTCTCCGGCCTCATGCTCACCGCGCTGATCGGGCGCTCGACGGAAGGCGTCTCCGCCATCCACGACCGCAACCCGCTGTTCGTGCGGCTCTCCAGCGGCGCGATCCGCAACGCCTACACCATCCGCCTCATCAACAAGAAGCTGGAGGAGCGGACCTTCATCCTCTCCGTCGAGGGCGTCCCCGATGCCAGCCTCGAAGTGATCGGCGACAATGCGGACGGCCTCACCATCGGACCGGACCAGACGCGGGAGGTGCGCGTGCTCGTCACCACCGGCGACAAGCTCCCGCCCGCGGCTTCCCTGCCGGTGACGTTCCGCATCCGCGACAAGGCCTCCGGCCTGTCGGCCTCCGTCACCGACCATTTCATCGGCCCCTGAGCGGGCCGCACGAAGGGAAACACACCATGGCTCGAGCCTCTGCCCCGGCCGCCAGCACCCCGAAGCCACCGCGCGAGCTGACCGGCCGCGCGGTGCTCGCCATCCTCCTCGCCTTCTTCGGCGTGGTCATCGGCGTCAACGTCATCATGGCGCGCTTCGCCGTCACCACCTTCGCGGGGGTGGAGACGGAAAGCTCCTACAAGGCCGGCCTTGCCTTCACCGCCGAACATCAGGCGGCCGAGCGGCAGGCGGCCATGCACTGGAAGGTGGACGTGTCGCTGGGCTCGCCCGGCGGCGGTGCCCGCGAGGTCAACATCATCGTGCGCGACGCCACTGGAAAGCCGCTCACCAACCTCGTCGCCGATGGCGTGCTCGCCCATCCCACCGACGCCCGCCGCGATGTGGTACTGGACCTGGAACCGCTGGGCGACGGCCGCTACAGCGCCCGCACCCAGGCCGGTGCCGGACAGTGGGATCTGGTGATTGATTTTGCGCAAGGCGGCGAACGGGTCTTCCGGTCCAAGAATCGTGTGCAGCTTCCGTAAGCCGCTTGAACGGGCAACCGGCATCCTCCGGGCCTCCCGAGGCGGCATCGAGACTGCCGGGCGGCCACCGTCCAGTGCCGCCCGTGCCTTGGGTACGAGAGGTTGGGCGGTTCGTCGCGCCGCCGGCCTGTCGTACTCACTTTATTTCATGGCACGGTGCTGATCCGTGCCGCGGGCTGAGCCCGCACCCTCCCTGCAGCCCCCGGGGACCTGAAGATGTCTGAGGCGATCGACTATTCCATCTTCGTCGGCACGTCCGAGGACGGTCTGGCGCAGATGAGTCTCGCCATCGACGGCATCGACTGCGCCGCCTGCATCGGCGAGATCGAGAACGGGGTGAAGGCGCTGCCCGGCGTGGTGCGCGCCCGCCTCAACTACTCGACCCACCGCCTCACCGTCGCCTGGTCGGAAGGCACCTCGCCCGATCGGGTGGTGGGGCAACTGGAGGCGCTCGGCTACCGCGCCCACCCCTTCGCCGGCCGGGCGGAGGAGAGCGAGGCGCGGCACGCCCGCTGGCTGCTGCGCTGCCTCGGTGTCGCGGGCTTCGCGGCCATGAACATCATGCTGCTGTCGGTCTCGGTGTGGTCGGGCAACGTCACCGACATCACCCCCGAGACGCGCGATTTCTTCCACTGGATCTCCGCGCTCATCGCGCTGCCGGCGGCGGCCTATGCCGGACAGCCCTTCTTCCAGAGCGCGGTCAGGGCCATCCGCTCCGGCCGGCTCAACATGGACGTTCCGATCACCATCGGCGTCACGCTGGCGCTGGGCATGAGCGTGGTGGAAACGGCCATGAGCCAGCCGCACGCTTATTTCGACAGCGCCATCATGCTGCTGTTCTTCCTCCTCGCCGGCCGCTACCTCGACCACGAGGCGCGCCGCCGCACCCGCGCCACGGCCGGCAACATCGCCGCGCTTCGGGGCGAGATGGCCCATCGCATCGGCGCCGATGGCGTGCCCGTGCTGGTGCCGGTGCAGGCGCTCCAGCCGGGCGACACCATCCTCATCCATCCCGGCGAGCGGGTGGCGGCGGACGGCTTGGTCGCTTCCGGCCTCTCGGCGGTGGATGAAAGCCTCGTCACCGGCGAGACGCTGCCCCGCGCCCTCAAGGCCGGGGATCACGTCTATGCCGGCAGCCTGAACGGGGAGGGCGCCCTCCACCTCACCGTCACTGCGGGCGGCGAGAACACCCTGGTGGACGACGTGCAGCGCCTGCTCGACGGCGCGCTGGCCGAAAAGGGCGCCTATGTGCGCCTCGCCGACCGGGTGGCGCGGCTCTATGCGCCGATGGTGCACCTCACCGCCCTCGTCTCGGCCATCGGCTGGCTGCTGGCGGGCGCCGGGCTGCACGATGCGGTGATGATCGCGGTGGCCGTGCTCATCATCACCTGCCCCTGCGCGCTGGCGCTCGCCGTGCCGGCGGTGCAGGTGACCGCGACCGGCCGGCTGTTCCGTGCCGGCCTCCTCATCAATGCCGGTGATATGCTGGAGCGCCTCGCCGCGGTGGACACCGTGGTGTTCGACAAGACCGGCACCCTGACCCTGCCGGAGCCGGCCCTCGCTCTGCCGCGCGGCGCCGATCCGGACATGGTGGCGCTAGCCGGCCGGCTGGCCCTGTCGAGCCGCCACCCCCTCGCCGGCGTCATCGCCGCCCGGGCGAAGGGGCCGGCGCTGGAGCACGTCACCGAAGTGAGCGGGCAGGGCATCGAGGCGATCATCGACGGCCGTCGCGCCCGCCTCGGCAGCCTCTCCTTCTGCGAGGCCATCGCCCCCGCTGATCTTCCCGCCGATGCCTCCCTCATCGCCTTCCGCCACGGCGAGAAGGTACTCGTAATGGGCGTCGCCCAGGCGCTGCGGCCCGATGCGCGCGAGGTGGTTGCCGAGCTGAAGGCCCGTGGCCTCGACGTGCGCATTCTTTCCGGCGATCGGCCGGCGGCGGTGGCGCCGGTGGCCGAGGCGCTCGGCATCGTCGCGGCAGAGGCCGGCCTGAAGCCCGCCGACAAGATCGCCGCGCTGGACGCCCTCAAGGCCGCGGGTCGCCGCGTGCTCATGGTCGGCGACGGCCTCAACGACGCGCCGGCCCTCGCGGCCGCCACCGTCTCCCTTTCGCCCGCGAGCGGAGCCGCGGTCACGCAGGCCCATGCGGACGCGGTGTTCCTCGGCCGCCGGCTGTGGCCGGTGCTGGCCGCGGTGGACGGGGCCCGCACGGCGGCGCGGCTCATGCGGCAGAACCTCGCCATTGCGGTCGGCTACAACATCATCGCCGTACCGCTCGCCATCGCCGGCTTCGTGACGCCGCTGGTGGCGGCGCTCGCCATGTCCGGCTCTTCCATCCTTGTGACCGTGAACGCCTTGCGCGCGGCCCGTCCCGGGCGCAAGGAAGAGGTGGTGGGGGACGACGGCGCGACGGGCGAAGCCGGTGCGCTCACGGAGGTGGCGGCGTGAACGTCCTCGTCTATCTCGTGCCCCTCGCGCTGCTGCTAGGCCTCGGCGGCCTTTTCGCCTTCCTGTGGAGCCTCAAGAGCGGGCAGTATGACGACCTCGACGGCGCGGCCGTTCGCGTCTTGTCCGACGACGACCTGCCCGACAATGCAAGGCCCGCGTCCACCGCCGCACCGGAAAGGCACCGCTCGTGAGGCGCGCCGCGCCCGCTCCCGAGCCCCGGGCGGGGATGCTGGTCTGCGTCTGCGACCCGCAGCTCGACGCCCCGGCCAATGACAACGGCCCTCGCGCCGTCTCCACCTTCGGTCTCGCAGTGGGCTTCGCCTTCGCCGTGCTGGCGCAGACGGTGGCTTCCGCTGCGCTGCCGCTCGCTGGCGCGCAACTGGCGCCCCGGCCGGAGCTCGTCACCTGGCCGTTCGCCGCTTTGCTGCTCGGCGCGGCGCTCGCCTCCTTCCCCGCCTCCTTCCTGCGCGATGCCTTCGGCCGGCGCACCGGCTTTGCGCTGGGCGCCTCGGTGGGCATCGCTGGCGGCGCCCTGCTGGTGGCGGCGCTGATCCAGCGCCAGTTTGCCTGGGCCTGCCTCGGCGCCCTCTGGCTCGGCATGGCGCAGGGCTTCTCCTTCTTCTACCGGCACGAGGCGGCCGCCGCGAGCGGACGGCCCGCCGCCGCCACGGCCGGGGTGCTGGCCGGCGGCCTTCTTGCTGCCGTCGCCGGGCCGTCGCTGGCGGGCTTCGCCGAAAGCCTCGCCGCGCCCTTCTTCCTGGTCGGTGCCGCGGCGCTGGCGGCGTTGGCGCATACCTGCTCGCTGGGCGTCGCGGTGATGCTGGCTGATGATCCCACCTCGACCTTCCGCCCCAAGGTGACGGCGCCCCTCTCGGCCATCGTTTGGCCGACGCTGGTGGCCGGCACCGCCTGGTTCGGCATGAACGCCGTCATGTCCGGGGCGCCGCTGGCGCTGGTGGGCTGCGGCATCGGCGGGGCTGCGGTGTTCGGCTTCATTGCTTTACACGTGGCCGCCATGTACGCGCCGGCCGTGCCGCTGGCCCTCGCGGGGGACCGCCTGCCGCCGCTGGCCATCGCGCTGACGGGTGTCGTGCTGGTCGCCATCGGCGTGCCGCTGCAGCGGCTCGCGACGCCGGAGAGCATCACGGCGGCGCTGATCTGCGTCGGCGCCGGCTGGTCTGTCGCCACGGTGGGGGCCACCGCCTGGATCTACCAGTCCGGCCAGCCGAGCCGCCTCGCTTTGGCGCTGCATGACGGCGGGCTGTTTGCCCTGGCCATCTGCGGCGCGCTCACCGGCTATCTGCTGGCCTGAATCCGCCGGGAGCGGTAGGCAGGGGAGAGCAACCCCGGAGCCCCGCCGTGACCCATCCCTTCGCCCTTGATGGACAGACCGCCCTCGTCACCGGCTCGGCCTCTGGCCTCGGCTTCGAGATGGCGATGGCGCTGGCTCAGGCCGGTGCCCATGTGCTGGTGAACGGGCGCCATGCCGAGCGGCTCGGCGCCGCCGTCACCGCCATCATCCGCAAGGGCGGCAAGGCCGAGCCCTTCCTGCTCGACGTGTTCGACGCGGAGGCGGTGGATGCGGCCATGGCCAAGGCCCCGCCCATCCACATCCTCGTCAACAATGCCGGCGCCCGCGACCGCCGCGCCTTCCTCGACATGGAGGACGCCGACTTCCGCCGGCTGGTGGAGATGGACCTGCTGGCCCCCGCCCATCTCACCCGGCAGGTGGCGCGGGGCATGGTGGCGCGCAAGGCGGGCGGGCGCATCATCAACATCACCTCCATCGCCGGTCCGCTCTCCCGCGCGGGGGATGCCGCCTACACCACGGCCAAGGGCGGGTTGGAGGCGCTGACCCGCGCGCTCGCCGCCGATCTCGGCCCGCACGGCATCACGGTGAACGCCATCGCCCCCGGCTACATGCTCACCGCGGCCAACGAGGCGCAGTCGCGCGACCAGACGCTGCGGGAATGGCTCTCCCGCCGCACCTCGCTCGGTCGCTGGGGGCACCCGGAGGAGGTGGCGGGGGCGGCGGTGTTCCTCGCCTCGCCGGCGGCCTCCTACATTACCGGCCAGATCCTGGCGGTGGACGGCGGCTACATGGCTCACTTCTGACGAGCGGGCGCCTCAGCGCACCCAGAAGCGCGGCATGAACAGGACCAGCACGGTGAGGATCTCAAGCCGCCCCAGCATCATGGCGGCGGTGAGCAGCCACAAAGCGGGATCTGGCAGACCGCCGAAATTGGAGGCGGGCCCCACCACCGGCCCGAGGCCCGGCCCCACATTGGCGAGGCAGGCGATGGCCGCCGAGAAGGCGGTGCGCAGATCGAGCCCCATCATGTTGAGCGCGACGCCCACCAGGAAGAAGGTGAGGAGATAGAGGAAGACGAAGGAGAGCACCGAGCCCACCACGTCGTCTGCCACCGGCGCCCCGCCATAGCGGATGGGGAAGATGCCGGCCCGGAACGAGATGCGCTTCAGGTGCTGGCGGATGGCCTTGGCGGTGATGGCGAGCCGCAGCGCCTTCAGGCCGCCCGAGGTGGAGCCGGTGCAGCCGCCGAGAAACATCAGCACGAAGAAGAGGGAATCCGAGAACGGACCCCAGTTCGTGTAGTCCGCGGACATGAAGCCGGTGGTGGAGATGAGCGAGCTGACCGTGAACAGCGCGTTCCGCAGCGCCGTCTCGCCGCTGGCGATGCCCTGCAGGCTCTGCTGGGCGAAGGACAGCAATGTGAACGCCGCGACGATGGCGAGGAAGACCCGCACCTCGGGGTTGGTGAACAGCCGGCTCGTATCCCCCGACAGCGCCCGCACATAGAGCGGGAAGGGCAGCGCCGCGGCGAGCATGAAGACGATGGCCACATAGTCCACCGCCGGGCTGGCGAACACCGAGAGCGAGGAATCCGAATTGGCGAAGCCGCCGCTCGACAAAGTGGACATGGCGAGCGTCACCGCATCGAACGGCTTGAGGCCCGCCGCCAGATAGCACCCGGCGCAGATGACGGTGAGCAGCACATAGGCCTGGAGCAGGCGCTTGGCGATGCTGCCGGCGCGGGGCAGGAACTTGTCGGACTTGTCCGAGGATTCGGTGCGGAACAGCTGCATCCCGCCGATGGACAGCACCGGCAGCACGGCGATGGCGATGGCGATGATGCCGATGCCGCCGAACCAGTGCAGCAGAGCCCGCCATAGCAGGATGCCCGGCGACATGGCATCGAGCCCCGACATGACGCTGGCGCCGGTGGTGGTGAGGCCGGACATGCTCTCGAACATGGCCCGCGTAAAGGAGAGGCGCGAAGACCCCCACATCAGCGGCAGGGCGGCAAACACCGAGAGCACCACCCAGACCGAGGTGGTGAGCACGAAGGCCTGGCGCAGGTCGAGCTTGCGGGTGAGCTGGCCGCGTCCGGTCATCCACAGGAGGACGCCGACGAAGATGGTGACGGCGGCCGAGCCGACGAAGGCGGCGCCCGCGAACGTCTCCCGGCTGTTGGCGCGGGCAGCGAAATCGGCCACGGCCGGCGCCAGCATGGCGGCGCCGAGGATGGCGAGCAGGATGCCGAGCGTGGCCGCGACCGGGCGCAGGCTGAGGACCGATACGGCCTCGGCCTCCACGGTGGGAATGCCCGCGTGCATGATCTCCCCTCTCGCCCGGTTCGCTGCAACGTCAATAAAGGACAGGGGCCAAAAAAACCTAAAGCTGAAAGGCTAAAGCTGAAATCGTCCCGCCCGGCCGGTGCCGGGCGGATGCATCAGGTCAGTTGAGGACGCGGCGCACGTCCGGCACGTCCAGCGAGAAGGCCGGGATCTCGATGGAGAAGGGCTCGCCGGTGTCGGTGACCATCTCGTAGCGTCCGCGGATGATGCCGGTGGCCGTGTTGAGCGGCACCCCGCTGGTGTATTCGAACCGGCCGCCGGGCGGCAGGGTCGGCTCCTCCCCGACGACGCCAGCGCCGTGCACCTCCTCGGTGCGGCCGTTGGCATCGGTGATGATCCAGTGGCGCGCCTTGAGCTGCACTGTCTCCTGGCCCAAATTGGCCACCTCGATCGTATAGGCCCAAAAATGACGGCCCTGGTCGGGCTCAGACCGCTCCGCCACATAACGCGGCGTCGCAGTCACCTGAATATTCCGAGTGATGGCGCGGTACATACCCGCTCTAGCTCCTCACACCGCGGGAGAAAATGCCCCCGCGGCGCACAGTGAACCCGCGTTGTCGCCCGCGCGCAACAGGGCGTGGTGCAGCGCGGCAACCCGCGCGCTGCGCCGCCAGCAATCACAAGGCTTCTGCGGCACCGGCGAGGTCGGCGATCAGGTCGTCGGCGTGCTCGAGGCCCACCGAGAGGCGCAGGAGCCCGTCGGAAATGCCCATCTCCGCCCGCGTCTCCGGCGTGAATCGCTGGTGCGTGGTGGTGGCGGGGTGAGTGATGAGGCTCTTCGCATCGCCCAGATTGTTGGAGATGCGGATGAGCCGCAGGGCATTGGCGAAGCGGAAGGCGCCCTCCTTGCCGTCCTTTACCACGAAGGTCACGAGGGTACCGCCGCCCTTCATCTGCCGCTTCGCCAGCTCCGCCTGGGGATGATCGGCGCGGCCGGGATAGATCACCTTCTCCACGCCCGGCAGGGCGGCGAGGGCGTCGGCCACCTTGCCGGCGCTCGCCTGCATGCGCTCCACGCGCAGGGCCAGCGTCTCCAGCCCCTTCAGCATGATCCACGCATTGAAGGGGGAGATGGAGGGGCCGGTCTGGCGCAGGAAGGTCTGGAGATGGTCGGTGACGAACTGCTTCGAGGAGAGGATCACCCCGCCGAGGCAGCGGCCCTGTCCGTCCACATGCTTGGTGGTGGAATAGACCACCACGTCTGCCCCAAGCTCGAAGGGGTGCTGGAGCAGGGGGGTGGCGAACACATTGTCCACCACGAGCCGCGCGCCGGCCGCGTGGGCGATCTCTGCCACCGCGGCGATGTCGATGAGGTCCAGCGTCGGGTTGGTGGGGCTTTCCAGGAAGAATATCTTGGTGTTGGGCTTCACACCCGCCTTCCAGGCCTCAAGGTCGCCGCCGTCGATGAGCGTGGTCTCGACGCCGAAGCGGGGGAGGAAGTCCTCCAGGATCCAGCGGCAGGAGCCGAACAAAGCGCGGGCGGCGAGCACGTGGTCGCCGGCCGAAAGCTGAGACAGCAGCGCGGCATTCACCGCCGCCATGCCGGACGCCGTGGCCCGCGCCGCTTCCGCCCCTTCCAGCAGCGCCATGCGCTCCTCGAACATGGCGGTGGTGGGGTTGGAATAGCGCGAATAGACGAAGCCGGGGTCCTCGCCCTTGAACCGGGCCTCGCAGCTTTCGGCGTCGTCATAGACGAAGCCCTGCGTCAGGAAGAGCGCCTCGGAGGTCTCGCCGAAGGGAGAGCGCGTCGTCCCGCCATGGACTAGCCGTGTTTCCGGGTGGAGTGTAAGGGGATCGCGGGGAACGAACCGGGGGGTGGGCTTTGGCGCCACGGACATGACGGTCTCCGAGGGGAGGCCGAGGGGACCTGACCGGGCCATGCAGCATCGGACGCGCCGATGAGGCTTCCCTTGTCGTCTCCCCGGCCTTTTAGCATGGTTGTTTAACGTGGCTGCAAGCCGGCCGGCTCAAATTCTCCACAGCCGCACTAAAGAGCGGGGCCCCCTTGGCGTCAAGGGCTCCGTCCGGTAAATCGAACAAAAAGGACGGGAAAGCGGATATGACGGTGCGTGCCACGGAGCATCTGAAGCCCGGCATCCTGCCCGCAGAGGCGATCGGGGCGCTGAAGGCGTCCGGCGCCATCGCCTGCCGCAAGGCGCTGGACGACGACCAGATCCAGCCGGCGAGCCTGGACCTGCGCCTCGGCCGCACCGCATGGCGGGTGCGCGCGAGCTTCCTGCCGGGCGCCGGCGTCTCGGTGAAGGAACGGCTCGGCGACCTCGCCTTGCACGATTTCGATCTCACCAAGGGCGCGGTGCTGGAAACCGGCTGCGTCTATCTGGTGGAACTGTTCGAGCGGCTGAAGCTGCCGGCGGATCTGGCCGCCGCCGCCAACCCGAAGAGCTCGACCGGGCGGCTCGACGTGTTCGTGCGCGTCATCACCGACGGCGCGCGCGCCTTCGACACCATCCCGGCGGGTTATAACGGCCCGCTCTATCTGGAAATCTCGCCGCGCACCTTCCCCATCCTCGTGCGCACCGGCTCGCGCCTGTCGCAGGTGCGGTTCCGGCGCGGCGTCTCGCGGCTGTCCGATCTGGAGCTTCTGAACCTCCAGACCGCCGAATGCCTCGTGGATGCGGCGAGCCCGGACGTGGCGGCGGGCGGCATCGCGCTGGGCGTGGACCTCGCCGGTGACGCGCTGGGCGGGCTCATGGGCTTCCGTGCCAAGAAGCATACGGGCGTGATCGACGTGGATCAGGCCGGCGTGCTGGACGTGGCGGACTTCTGGGAGCCCATCCATGTGCGGCCGGACCGGCCGGCCAGCCTCGTGCTCGACCCGGACGCCTTCTACATCCTCGCCTCCCGCGAGGCGGTGCATGTGCCGCCGGACTATGCGGCGGAGATGGTGCCGTTCGATCCGCTGGTGGGCGAGTTCCGGGTGCATTATGCCGGCTTCTTCGATCCCGGCTTCGGCAATCCGGCGGCCGGTGGGCGCGGTGCGCGGGCGGTGCTGGAGGTGCGCTCCCGCGAGGTGCCGTTCATTCTGGAGCACGGGCAGACGGTGGGCCGCCTCGTCTACGAGCGCATGGCCGCGCGCCCCCACACGCTCTATGGCGCCGACATGCGCTCCCACTATCAGGGCCAGGGGCTGAAGCTCTCCAAGCACTTCAAGCCGGTCGCGCTCTAGAGCGCGATCTGAGCGGATTAGAATCAACCCGCTCAGTGAGCCGCCCTCTGAACCAGAGTGGAGAACGCGCCGGCTCGTCCTTGGAGCGCTCCGTTGCGCGTGTCGACGGGGATGCAGCTGATTTGAACGTCGGCCGTCGTTAAAGGTTGCCGTCGTTAAAGAAAGCCGCAGCGGGCGCCAGACACGGCTCGCGTATGACGGGTCAGCGCGAAATGGTCGCCTTCCACTTACCCGCAGCTTTCGACCAGGCGCAATTGTAATCGCCAGCGATCATATTGCCCTTTACGGTTCCGGTATATTCGCAGCCGGCCTTGCCAACGCCGGGCCCAGACGTGTCATCCCGCGTGATCGAAACGACATTTCCACTCACGGTCATCTGAAGACTGGCGCGGACAACACGATTGTCTTTGGTCCAGACGGCCTGAAATGTGTTGGACCGGCCGACGCGCGTCCACACGCCCTGCCATCCCGCCTCCTGCTCGTTCCAGATCGTGCCCAGATCGACGGGCGTCTGGGCGTTGGCCAGATGCAGTCCCGCGGTCGTAAGCGCCATCACTGCCACCAAACTGAAAACGCCAGCCCTCTTCATCTTCCCCCCCGCATGGGTGATGGTCGGCGCGATCCAATTCTGCTCGGCCGTCACCTCGATTTCTTTTCTACAGCCACGTCGACCGCGATCAAGGCTGGATCTAGGGCGTGGGCGTGGTCGGGGCGGCGCCCGCAGCGATCATGTCTTCCTTGCGCCACGGCTTGTCGCGCAGGCCCGCATTGAGTTCGCGCAGGGGGCGCAGCAGCGCTTCCGAATAGGCGAGATAGTCCGCCACCAGCGGCAGCGTCTCCCTCAGCTTGGCATCGTCGGCGAGGCCGAGCACGGTGGAGACGGCGGCCGCGACCGCAGGATTGGCGGCATCGGCACTGCCCGGGCCGGCCTGGCCGAGCACCACCTCGAAGGCGGTGAGGGTGCGCGAGCGGGCGGCCTCCACCACGGTCACCAGTTGCTCCGACGGGTTCGTGGCGGCGAGGCGGTGGGCCACGTCCTCCATGAGGGCGAGATAGGTGATGAGCACGTCGAGTGTGGAGACGATGTTGGCCACGTCTCCCGCCGAATGGCCGAACACCTGCTCGGCGCCGAGATGAGGCAGGCGCAGGCCAAGGCCGCGCACGTCCTGCACCAGGGCGGCGACGCTGGTGGTCTCGCCCGGATGCGGCCACCAGGAGGCGAAGGCCGAGCGGCAGCGCCGGAGCAGCGCGCGCACTTCGGGCCGGACCTGATCGGTGAGATAGACCGGCAGCACCATGAATGACACGGCGAGCGCCACCGCCGCCCCGATGGCGGTCTCGTAGACGCGGGCGATCATGCCCTCCGGCCCAAGCCCGGAGATGATGTGGAGGCCCAGCACCACCGAGAGGCCCACCGCGGCGGAGGCGATGTCGTAGCGGTCCTTCTGGGTCACCACGGCGATCATCTGCGCCAGCATGCAGAAGGCGGCCATGACCCAGATCTGCCCCTCAAGCGCGACGAACAGGGCAAAGCCCAGGGCCACGCCGATGAGAGTGCCCACCGTGCGGTAGCGCACCCGCGTGTAGGTCTCGCCCACGCTGTTGCCGATGACGAACATCACCGTCATCGTCGCCCAATAGGCGTGATCGAGATGGATGAGGAGGT
Organism: Xanthobacter sp. SG618; assembly: GCF_012932745.1. Lineage (NCBI taxonomy): Bacteria > Pseudomonadati > Pseudomonadota > Alphaproteobacteria > Hyphomicrobiales > Xanthobacteraceae > Xanthobacter > Xanthobacter sp. SG618. The sequence continues at coordinate 48,002 of NZ_JABBHL010000006.1, forward strand.
CGAAGGCGGTGGTGATGGCCGTCGCCACCGCCCCCTGGCAGGCCACTCGGTAAGGCGCGGAGAGGATCTGGCGGCCGTCCGCCCCCTTCACGAAGAGTGGGATGGCCTTGGGCGACGGGGGCAGGGCGTCCGGTTCCTCGTCCGGATGGGGCGGCGGGAAAGGCGCCATCTCGGACACCGCGATGCCGGTGACCACCATGGAGAGGCGGTCGAACGCCGTGAGCGCCCGCAGCAGCGCGAAGCGCGCCTCGCCCGGCAGGTCCGGCGAAAAGGCGACGTGGCGCAGTTGCGCGACCGCCCGTTCGAAGCGCTCTTCCGCGTGGACGTCGGAGACGTCCACCGCCTCCAGCCGGCGGGCGATGTGGTCGGCGGCGGCGGCGAAGGGCTGGCGCCAGTCCACCGTGTCGGGCGTGTTCTTCGGAACGCAGCCCGCGAGAAGCTGCACTGCCACCCGCAGCCGGTAGAAGCGCACGCGCAGTTGCTCAAAGTCGGAGTGGGCGGCCGGGTCTTCCGCGATGGCGTTGGCGAGAGCGTTCCATACCCGCCCGCGCAGATGCTCCAGAACCTCCGAGGCATCCGGGGGGAAGGGATGGTTCTCGCGCACGGCCGCCGACAGCTCGCGCAGATAGCTGGCGACCGCGCCCTGCATGTCGAGGGTGGTGTCCACGAAGGCATTCACCGCCGACGGCCGCCACGGCGACAGGCGCACCGCTGCCGCCACCAGCGCCCCCTGGCAGAAGGCGATGAGCAGCATGGCGGCTTCCATCCGCGTCGGGCGGATGATGGTGCCCACCGTGGCCACCACGATCAGCGCGAGGCCGAGGCGCTGGCCGTCCATGCCGTTGCGCCGCAAGGCGAGGGCGATGAAGGACAGCGGGATCAGCAGCAGCTTCTGCACCATGTCGTTGGCCGCGCCGTTGCCGGGGCCGATGGCGGTGAGGAGCGCGAGGAAGACGACGGAGACGCCGAACAGGCGCAGCATGGTGCGCCCTTCGGCGGCGACGCTGGCGCCGGGATTGAACGAGATCATCACCAGCGCGGCGCAGCCGGCCATCATCGGGAAGGTGGTGTCCATGCCCAAGCGGAAGCCCACCGAGGTGGCATAGCCCGTGACGATGACGATGACGAAGGAGATGCCCAGCGCCAGCGCGCGGGTGGTGTCGATGCCGCCGGGATCGTGATCGGCCAGCCAGCGCTTCACGCGGCGGGCGAACGGCTCGCGCGGACGGTGGCGGGGCGGGGCAAGGGGTTCCATCGTGCGGGCTCGGCTGTTCCTGTCGGGCGGGACGGTGGATGACGAAAGAATTTGGCCTAAGCGCGGTCGCCTTTTGGCAGGCGGGCCTGACGGGGGCGGGTCTGATGGGGATAGTGTGCTCTGGTGGTCAATACGGAGACCGGACGGCGTGTCACCCTTCAAACTCTACTGCTTCGCCCAGTCGGGCAATGCCTATCGTGCCGCCCTCATGCTGGAGCTGTGCGGCCTCGCCTGGGAGGCCCGGTTCGTCGACTATTTCAACGGCGAAACCCGCACCGAGGCCTACAAGCGCGACGTGAACGAGATGGGCGAGGTGCCGGTGCTGGTGGATGGGGAGCTGAAGCTGTCCCAGTCGGGCGTGATCCTCGACTATCTGGCGAAGCAGGCTGGCCGCTTCCTGCCCGACGACGAGGCCGGCCGGCGCGAGGTGTTGCGCTGGATCCTCTTCGACAACCACAAGTTCACATCCTACTTCGCCACCCTGCGCTTCATGGTGGGCCTGCGTGGCGAGGGCGAGAACGAGCTGACCGCCTTCCTCAGGACACGCGCGAGGGCGGCCTATGCCGTCGCGGACGCGCACCTGCAGGCTTCCGACTTCCTCGGGGGAGACCGGCCCACCATCGCCGACATCTCGCTCGCCGGTTACATCTACTATCCCGAGCGGGCGGGCGTGGTGGTGGAGGATTATCCCGCATTGGCCCGCTGGGCCGGGCGCATCGCCGCCTTGCCGGGGTGGAAGGCGCCCTACGAGCTCATGCCCGGCCATCCTCTGGCCCTCGCCGAGACGCCCTGAGCTTCAACTTTCCGCCAATCTGCTCTAAGCGGATGCGGCAGTGCACAAGCGCCGATCCGCGGCGCGGCAGGTGAAGGCGCCGGGAACGGCGGGTGAACGGGAACACGTTCATGGCGGGTGAGACGACGGCGCGGGTCACGGAGCTTTATGCGGCGAAGCTTGCCGCTGGGGAAATCTCGGAAGATCCGGCCCAGGCCGAAGTGGTGGAGGAATTCGCCCGGCTGGAGCTGGAATTGCGGCAGCGGGCGCTGGCGCAGAAATCCTCGGCGCTCGGCTGGCTGTTTCAGCGCCGCGCCCCGGTCCAGCCCAAGGGCATGTATGTCTATGGCAAGGTCGGCCGCGGCAAGACCATGCTCATGGACCTCTTCCTTGATGCGCTGCCGGCCAAGGGCAAGCGCCGGGCGCATTTCCACGAATTCATGGGCGACGTGCACGAGCGCATCTTCCGCGAGCGGCAGGCGCAGAAGCAGGGCGAGCGCAAGAGCGCCGACCCCATCGCCCCGGTGGCGCAGGCGCTGGCCGACGAGGCCAAGGTGCTGTGCTTTGACGAATTCCACGTCACCGACATCGCCGACGCCATGATCCTCGGCCGGCTGTTCGAGAAGCTGTTCGCCGACGGCGTGGTGGTGGTGGCCACCTCCAACGTCGCGCCGCAGGATCTCTATGCCGGAGGCCTCAACCGTGCGTTGTTCCTGCCCTTCATCGGGGAGATCGAGCAGCGCATGCGCGTCATGTCCCTCGATTCGCGTACCGACTACCGCATGGAGAAGCTGGAGGGCGTGAGCACCTGGCACACGCCCCTCGGCCCCGCCGCCGATGCGGCGGTGGAGGCGGCGTGGCGGCGTCTCGCCGGACCGACCGGGGGCAGGCCGGGAGAGATGCTGCTGAAGGGCCGCAAGCTCGTCATCCCCGCCATGGGGCAGGGCGCGGCGCGCTTCTCCTTCGCCAATCTGTGCGAGGCGGCGCTGGGGCCGAACCCGGACTATCTCAGCCTCGCCCGCCTCTTCCACACCATCGTGCTGGAGCACATCCCCATTCTCGGGCCGGACCAGCGCAACGAGGCCAAGCGCTTCATCTCGCTGATCGACACGCTCTACGATGCCAATGTGAAGCTCATCGCCTCGGCGGCCGCCGAGCCGGAGCAGCTCTATCTCGGCACCGAGGGGGCGGAGGCCTTCGAGTTCGCCCGCACCATCTCGCGCCTGCACGAGATGCGCTCCAGCGAATATCTCGCCAAGCCGCACGGCCGCACGGATTCCGTTGCTTCCGGCAATACGACGGGCCTCGTCGAGACCTGACGCCTACCGTGTGGTGAAGAAGGTCATCACCACCTTGTCGTTCTCGCCCACGAGGCAAAGGAAGCGGTGGGCCTTGTCGGAGCGATCGCGCTTGATATAGGCCTCGCCCATCAGCACGGCGGTGATCTTCTCCTGCCCCACGGTGGTGTCGGCCTTTGCGATGGTGAGGCCGTCCATGTCGATGAGGATGTCATCGACGGAGGGCGAGTTTGCCTTGAGCCGTGCCAGAGCATGGGCCTTGCAGGCGGCGGCGCGCTCGGCATCCCCGGGCGCCTGCGCTTCGGCGTCCTTGAGCGCCTCCTCGGTGACGGTCTGTTCCGCCCGCGACTTCAGCGCATCTTCCGGCTTGGGCGCGGCCAGAGGCGGCGCGACCTGCGGCGACACGACGGGGGATGTGGCCGGCGCGGGCGTTTCCGTGGCGGGCGCGGGGCGCGGGGGAACGGGATCGGCCGGGGCGGCCTGCTGCGCCAGCGCGGGGCCGCTCAGGAGCGCGCCCGCGAGGAACAGCCCCGCAAGGGCAGGGCGGAAGAGGCGGATCGGGCGGGCAGACGTCATTGTGTCCTCCGGATGGTTTCGGAGGACAACGCAGGCGCGGCCATATGGTGCCGCCGCGCCTGTGCTTTGGTGAAGCCTATCTTACGTGCCGGCCGGTGAGGGCATAGCAGAAGGCGTCGAGCATCTCGGCCTCGGCTTCCTTCAGCGTGCCGTCGGCGTTGATGACGCGCATGCCGGCCTTGAGCAGGGTGGCGATGGCCTCGGTGCCGCTCTCGAACAGGGTGTCGAGAGAGCTTTCCACGGACTCGGGCGTCGGACGCAGGCGGGCGACCCAGGCGGCGAGGCGCTCGCGCTCGGTGCCGGTGAGGTCGATTTCCTCGGCGGCGCAGGCGCGCTCGCAGAAGAAGACCATCTCCTCCACCTCCGCCGCGCCGATCTCGCGGTCCGCCCGCGCCAGCGCGGCGAGGAGCGCGATGCCGGCCTTGCGGATGACCAGGCGGATGCGGTCCCAGCGCTGGTCCTCGGGCTCCTCCGGGGCCACCACCTCCGCGTCCTTGGGCCAGATGAAGCCGAAGGTCTCGTAGAAGAAGCGCGACAGCGGCTCGCGCTTCGCCCCGTCGAGGTCGGTCACGCCGGTGATGCGGTCCACCCGGAAGGCGCGTGCCGCCTGCCGCTCGTGGCATTTGGCGATGAGGATGGGCACGCCCTCCACATTGCGCTGCACCGCCCATACCGAGATGCGGCGGTGGCTGATATTGCCCGCATGGTCCACATAATCGATGGCGAAGGACTGCCCGTCGGCGGGGTCATGGTCCTCCGCCGCGCCGGCGGCGAGGGTATCGTGGGGGTCGTCCTCGGGCACCGAGACGCGGTGGGCGTCGGTATAGAAGGGGGCGCCGATCATCTCGACCCGGTCGAGGATGAAGGACTTCAGCGAGGTGATGGCGTTCATGGGGGCGCTCGCACTGAGGCCGATGCATCGGGCCGACGACGGTTCCCCCATAGATAGCTGGCGCAGCGTCGCCGATAAAGCTTTTCCCCGTGGTGGCTCCCGGGCGCCTTCTTGTGGTGCCTCAGTCCCGATCCAGCGCATCCCGGATCAGCAGCGCGATGTGGCGCGCCTTGCGGCCCGACCCGTGCTCGATCTGGTGGCGGCAGGAAAAGCCGTTGGCGATCAGCGGCGCGTCGTCCGGCGCGGCGCGCATGGCCGGCAGCAGGGCGATCTCGGCCATCTGCATGGACGCATCATAATGCTCCGCCTCCAGTCCGAAGCTGCCGGCCATGCCGCAGCAGCTCGTCTCCACGACGTCGTAGGAGAAGCCGGGGATGAAGGAGAGCACCTTGCGCGTCGCCTTCATCACCCCGAACGCCTTCTGGTGGCAGTGGCCGTGCAGCACCGCCTTCGCACCGGAAAGCGCCTTGAGCTTCAGTCGCAGCCCCCGGTTCTGGTGCTCGCGGGCGAGGAATTCCTCGAACAGATAGAGCTGCTTGCCCAGCGCGCCGATCTTCGGGCCGAGGCCGAGGCTGTAGAGCTCGTCCCGCAGCGAGAGCAGGCAGGAGGGTTCGAGGCCGATGATGGGCGTGCCGGCGGCGATCTCGCCCTCGAAGGCGGCGAGCACGCGCCGGCCCTCGCTGCGCGCCTTCTCCACCATGCCGGTGGTGAGGTAGGTGCGGCCGCAGCACAAGGGACGGTCGGGCTCCGCGTCGGCGGGATCGGGCTTTGCGATGCGGACGCGGTATCCGGCGAAGGTGAGCACCTCACGGGCGGCCTCCGCCACCTCCGGCTCGAAATGGTGGCAGAAGGTATCCACGAACAGGATCACGTCGCCCCGCTCCGCCAGATGCGGCGCGGCGGGCGGCGCGACATAGGCGACGGGCGCGGGCTCCGGAATGGGGCGGCGCGCGGTGATGCCGAGGAAACGCTCGGCGAGGCGGGCCATGGTCGGCACGCGGTTGCGCAGGAGGATGGCGAGGCGCAGCAGGCGGCGGCGGCGGCCGGTCCATTCCGGCACCCCGCCGAAGAGACGGGTGCGCAGGGGCACGCCCTTGATCTCGTGCCGTTGCGCCAAATATTCGGTCTTGATGAGCGTCATGTCCACGGCGCTCGGGCATTCCTTCTTGCAGGCCTTGCAGGACACGCACAGGTCCATGGCCTCGTCGAGCCGGGGATCGGCGAAGGCGGCGGCGTCGCTGCCGTCGTTCAGCGCGGCCTTGAAGGCGGCGACCCGGGCCTCGGTGGAATGGGCGCGGTCGCCGGTGATGCGGTAGCTCGGGCACATCACGCCCTTGCCGGTATTCTGACAATCGCGGCTGTGCATGCACACGGCCACGGCCTTGGCGTAGTTCCCGCCGGTGGCGGGAATGCCGGAATAGGCGTCGCCGATGCCGTAGGTGTCGTAAGCCGACCAATCCAGAAAGGTTTTCATGCCGCGCGGGTCCTTTTCACCCGCGCCCATGCAAGAGGCATACCCCCTGGGCATAGGAAGAGCCCGGCGGCGCACGTGGGATAGGCGTGCGCCACCGGGCGCCGGCCGCAGCCTGCGGGACGCGCAGGACACCTGCAGCCGGAGGGAGACGGCCCCTGTTCGGCCCGTCTCTGGATCGAAGCGGGAACGACCTGCGGGAGGTCAGAACCGCGTCGTCAGCGTGGTGAGCCAGGCCGGGGAGACCTGAACCAGCGCCGCTTCGATCCGCTTGTCGGCGCCGGTGGCGATCAGCAGGCCGACCACCACCAGCACGAGACCCATGAGCGCCTTCGCCCCCTTGCCGCCGGAGATCATCCGCGACCGCCAGCGCATGAGCGTCGGGCGGGAGAGGCTTCCGGCGAGCGCCAGCGGCAGGCCGGCGCCGAGGCCGAACAGGCCCATCACCGCCGTCACCTCGCCGAGGTTGCGGCCCTGCGCGGCGAGCACCGAGGCCGCGCCCAGCGTCGGCCCGACACAGGGGCTCCACACCGCGCCGAGCAGCAGCCCGACGGCGAACTGGCCGCCCACGCCCTCCGTCGCGAAGCCGGACAGGTGCCGGCTGGCGAGGTCGCTCACCGGTCCGCCCGCCGTGGCGAGCCGCGTCTGCAAAGGTGGCACGGCGAGGACCGCGCCGATGCCGATCATCAGCACCGCGCCCACCATTCGGAAGGCATCCCCTTCCAGCCCGATGGCGTAGCCGACGGTGGCGACGAACAGGCCGATGACGGTGAAGGAGAGCGTCACCCCCACCGCCAGCGCCAGCGGGGCGAGGCGGTGCTCGGCCGCTGCCGCGCCGAGCACCAAAGGCAGCAGCGGCACCACGCAGGGCGACAGGATGGAGAGCACGCCGGCGAGGAAGGCGAGGCCGAGGCTGCCGAGGGCCATGGCCGCCTCAGACGCCCTTGGCCAGCAGCGCCTCGATGGACGGCTTGGCGGTATCGCCCACGGAACGGCCTTCCTCGGTCTTGCCCTTGTAGACGATGAGGGTGCTCTGGGAGCGGGCGCCGAAGGCCTTCACCACGTCCTTCTGGCTGTCGAAATCGACGCGGAACACCACCATGTCCTTGAATTTGGGGGTCGCGAGCAGCTCGCCGAGAATGGGCGCCTGGGCCGCGCACACCGGACACCAGCCGGCATGGATCTCCACCAGGATGGGCTTGCCCGCCTTCTGCGCGTCGGCGAAGGCCGCCGGCGTGTAGGCGGCATGGGCGGTGGAGGATTGTGCGGTGGCGCCGTGCTCGGTGCCGGCGAGGGCGGATGCGCCGGCCAAGGCCGCCGCGGCAAGCGGAAGGGCGATCGCGAAGGCGAGGGTGAAACGGCGGGTGAACATGATGGCGTCCTTCTTCCCTGGATCGGCTGCGCGTGGCCGACATTGGGCTTTTCGGGGCGCGGCTGCGGGCGGTTACAGGGGCCGGAGCCATCACGGCCAGTTGATCGGCGTTCACAGGCCCGGCCAATTCCGCTAGACCACGGACCAGACAGGGGCCGGCGCGGGTCGGCCCGGGAGGAATTTGCTCCGTGAACGATCAGGTGAAGCTCGTCCTTGCCTCCGGCTCTCCCCGCCGCCTCGCGCTGCTGAACCAGGCCGGTATTGATCCGGACCTCCTCATGCCCGCCGACGTGGACGAGACGCCCGAGCGCGGCGAGCTGCCCCGCCGCCTTGCCCAGCGCCTCTCGCAGGAGAAGGCGAAGCTGGTGGCCGGCCGGGCCAAGGATGCCGAGATGAACGCGCTGGTGCTCGCCGCCGACACGGTGGTGGCGGTGGGCCGGCGCATCCTGCCCAAGCCCGATCTGGTGGACGAGGCGGAGGCGTGCCTGCGCCTGCTCTCCGGCCGCACCCATCGGGTCTATACCGGCGTCTGCCTCATCGATCCGCGCGGCCGCACGGCCACCCGCCTCGTGGAGACCCGGGTGCGCTTCAAGAGGCTCTCGCGCGACGAGATCAACGATTACCTCGCCTGCGGCGAGTGGCGCGGGAAAGCAGGCGGCTATGCCATCCAGGGCATCGCCGGGGGCTTCGTCGTGAAGCTGGTGGGCTCCTACACCAACGTGGTGGGGCTGCCGCTTTCGGAAACCCTCGGCCTGCTGACCGGCCAGGGCTACGACGTGCGCGCCGGCTGGGTGGAGCGCGCGGCGTGAGCGCGGATACCCCCGCCAAACCCATCCCCGCCGCTCGTCCGTGCCCCATCTGCGGCAAGCCGCCGGTGGAGCGCTACAAGCCCTTCTGCTCCAAGCGCTGCGCGGACGTGGACCTCAACCGCTGGCTATCCGGCAGCTATGCAATTCCCGGCCGTCCCGAGGAGGACGAGGACGGGGAGAGCGGCCCGCCCGAGCGGGGCTAGGCGCCCACCGCCCCCACCTTGACGGCTCCCGTTACGGCGCGCGAGGGTGCCGCAGGTCTGGCGCGGGCCGGGTCTGGCAGTGGAGCGAGCATCATGGCGGCGGTGGAACGGGTGTCGGCGGATCATCCCCCCTTCCGGACTGAGGCCTTCATCGACGGAGCCTTCGTGCCGGCTGCATCGGGCCGCACCTTCAGCGCCGTCAACCCCGCCACCGGCCATGCCATCGCCGAGGTCGCGGCCTGCGATGCGGAGGATGTGGACCGGGCGGTGAAGGCCGCGCGCCGCGCCTTCGAGGATCGCCGCTGGGCCGGCCAGCGCCCGCTGGAGCGCAAGCGCGCCTTGCTGCGCTTCGCCGAGCTCATCCGCACCCACCGGGACGAACTGGCCCTCACCGAGACGCTGAACATGGGCAAGCCCATCTCGGACGCCCGCGCCATCGACGTGCGCGCGGCGGCCGACTGCTTCGCCTATTACGGGGAGTGCTGCGACAAGATCTACGGCGAGGTCGCGCCCACCACCGACGACAACCTCGCTTTGGTGCTGCGCGAGCCGCTGGGCATCGTCGGCTGCGTCACACCGTGGAACTTCCCCATGATCATGGCCGCCTGGAAGGTGGCGCCGGCCCTCGCCATGGGCAATTCCGTGGTGCTGAAGCCGGCTGAGGAGAGCCCGCTCACCGCGCTGCGCCTCGCCGAGCTGGCTGCGGAGGCCGGTATCCCCGACGGGGTGTTCAACGTGGTGCCGGGGCTCGGTGTCGAGGCCGGCAAGGCACTGGGGCTCCACATGGACGTGGACGCCATCGCCTTCACCGGCTCCACCGAAGTCGGCCGCTATTTCCTGCGCTATTCGGCCGAGAGCAACATCAAGCGCGTGGCCCTCGAACTGGGCGGCAAGACCGCCTTCGTGGTGGCGCACGACGTGAAGGACCTCGGCGCCGTGGCCGAGGCGGTGGCCGGTGGCATCTTCTTCAATCAGGGCGAGATGTGCACGGCGGCCTCACGGCTGCTGGTGGACAACCGCATCCGCGCTGAGCTGGTGGAGCGCGTCGCCGCGCTTGCCCCGCGCTGGATGCCGGGCGATCCGCTCGACCCTGACGCGCCGGCCGGCGCTGTGGTGAGCCGCGAGCATCAGGGCCGCATCCTCTCCGCGATCCAGGCCGGCGGCGCGAGCGGGGCACGGCTGGTGACGGGCGGCACGGCCGTGCGCACGGAAACCGGTGGCGCCTTCGTGGCGCCCACCGTGTTTGACGACGTGGCGCCGTCCTCCGCGCTGGCGCAGAACGAGATCTTCGGCCCCGTGCTGTCGGTGATCGGCTTCGACGGGCTGGACGAGGCCGTGGAAATCGCCAACGGCACCATCTACGGCCTCGGCGCCTCCGTCTGGAGCGCCGACCTTGCCGCCGCCCACAAGGTAGCGCGGCGCTTCAAGGCCGGCATCGTCTATGTGAACTGCTTCGACGCCGACGACATCACCACGCCCTTCGGCGGCGTGAAGCAGTCCGGCTTCGGGCGCGACAAGTCCCTGCACGCGCTGGAGAAGTATTCCGACCTCAAGACGGTCTGGACGCGGCTCTAGCCGTCCGGGACGCGATATCCGTCAGCGCCGCGCCAGCAGATGCGCCTCTTCGGTCGCTTCCCACTGGCCCTTGAGGGCGTCGGGGCGGGTGACGGCATCGAGCTGCGTCACCTGATAGCCGGCATCATGCAGCGCATGGACCTCTGACGCAGGCACGGAGAAGGGCGGGCCCCCGACGAGGGACTGATCATACACGAGGGTGACCACCAGTTGCGGAACCGCCCCGGTGATGGCCCTGACATGGGCGGCATAGCGCGGCCGCATGTCGGGCGGCAAAGCGATCAGGGCGGCGCGGTCATAGACGGCATCCACCGGGCCGAGGGTCTCGGCGGTGAGGGCGAAGATGTCGCCCTGGAAGATGTCGAGGCCGGGCGCGTGGAAGCGCAGGAGGTCGCCGGCCTCGGTGATCTCGGGCACCACGTCCAGCTCGGCGAACAGCTCGTCCACCGCGATGCGGCTCAATTCCGCGCCGGCCACGGCGAAGCCCTGCCCCAGCAGGTAGGCAATGTCCCGCGTCTTGCCGCACAAAGGCAGGAAGAGGCGCGCGCCGGGCGCGAGGTCGAGGCGGGGCAGGTGCTTCACCAGATAGGTATTGGGCTTTCCCTCGTGAAAGCCGATCTGCTTCGTCTCCCACCGCGCCTGCCAGAACCCCGGTTCCATGCCCTCGCCTCCGCACGCTCGATCCACCAGTCGCAGCTTTAGCAGATCAGGCGGGCGGCGACAGCGCGGGGGTGGCCCACGGTCCCGCTTTCGCGCTAGAACCGCAGAGGTTCAACACGGAGCATCGCCATCGTGACGTCCGCCCCCCTGTCCAACTCCACCGCCCACTGGCGCGCGCTGGATGCGGCGCACCACCTGCACCCGTTTTCCGACACGAAGGCGCTGAACGCCGAGGGGGTGCGGGTCATCACGCGGGCCGAGGGGGTCTATGTCTTCGACAGCGACGGCAACAGGATCCTCGACGGCATGTCGGGCCTGTGGTGCTCGCAGGTGGGGCACGGGCGGCACGTCATCGTCGATGCCATCGCCCAGCAGCTGCATCAGCTCGATTATTACAACACCTTCTTCAAGACCACCCATCCCGGCGCGGCGGAGTTGGCGGCGGCCATCTCCGAGGTAGCGCCGGCCCACATGAACCACGTGTTCTTCACCTCCGGCGGCTCGGAGGCGGTGGATACGGTGCTGCGCATGGTGCGCCATTACTGGGCGTCGCTGGGCAAGCCCGAGAAGCACATCTTCATTTCCCGCCGCAACGGCTATCACGGCTCCACCATGGGCGGTGCCTCGCTGGGCGGGATGAAGCCCATGCATGCGCAGGGCGGGCTGCCCATTCCCGGCATCATCCACGTGGCCCAGCCTTATTGGTGGGCCGAGGGCGGCGAGATGAGCCGCGAGGATTTCGGCCTCTATGCCGCGCGCGAGGTGGCCCGCGCCATCGACGAGGCGGGGCCGGAGAATGTGGCCGCCTTCATCGGCGAACCGATCCAGGGCGCCGGCGGCGTCATCATCCCGCCCGCCAATTACTGGCCCGAGGTGGAGAAGATCTGCCGCGAGCGCGACGTGCTGCTGATCTGCGATGAGGTGATCTGCGGCTTCGGGCGCACGGGGCGCTGGTTCGGCGCCGAATTCATGGGGGTGAAGCCGGACCTCATCACCTTCGCGAAGGGCGTGACCTCCGGCTACTTCCCGCTGGGCGGGGTGATCGTCGGCGACCGGTTCGCCGAAGGCTTCATCGAGCATGGCGGCGACTTCAACCACGGCTACACCTATTCCGGCCATCCCGGCGGCTGCGCCGCGGCGCTCGCCAACCTCAAGATCATGCATGAGGAAAAGCTGGTGGACCGGGTGCGGACCGATATCGGCCCCTATCTGCAGGAACGCTGGCTGAAGCTCGCCGAGCATCCCCTCGTGGGCGAGGCGCGCATGGTGGGGCTCATCGGGGCCATGGAGCTGACCCCCGACAAGGCCACCCGCGCCGCCTTCGCTGCGGAGGAGGGCACGGTGGGCCTTATCTGCCGCGACTTTTCCTTCAAGGAGGGGCTGGTGATGCGCGCGGTGCGCGACGGCATGATCCTCGCCCCGCCCTTCACGCTCTCCCACGAGGAAGCGGACGAACTGGTCGCGACCGCCTGGCGGGTCCTGGACCTCACCCATGCCGAGCTCACCAAGCGCGGGATGATGGTGCCGGTGCCCCGCGTGCCGGCGCGGGTGACCGCCAGCGCCTGAGGGACCCGCGAGGCCGGTGCCTGGGGCACCCGTTCTGCTGCCCGGCCGCGTGCCAGGCATCCCCACCGAACCGGGCGGCAGCGTTCGGCACGCGTCCTGCCATCACAGGCGGACCAGCCCGCCGTCTCCCTTATGCGGTTGATGGGGGGGCCCTCACGGCAAAGCCAAAGTCAAAAGTGGCGCGCGCGGGGCGACGGCCAAGGTTTGCGGAGGCCTCTTTCTCAGATCAGCCCAAATGTCCAGAACGTATTGATCGTAGTCGGGAACGATTTGCCATCGATCACTGTTTCTCCTGCAACATGAACGCAGCAGGAGAGGTAACATGCGCAAGACATTGTTGATCAGTACCGTGGTTGCCGGCCTCGCGGCTCCCGTGATCGTTCCCACGGTCGCTTTCGCGCAGGCCTCCACCGCCACGGGCGCCATCGGCGGCGCCGCTGTCGGCGCAGTGGTCGGCGGCCCCGTGGGTGCCGTGGTCGGCGGCGTGGTGGGTGCGGGCGTTGGTGCCGCGGCCGAGCCGCCGCAGGAAGTGCGCACCTATGTGATGAAGGAGCGCCGTCCCTCCGTCCGCCTCCAGCAGGAAGTGGTGGTGGGTGAGCCCCTGCCGTCCAACGTGGTGCTCTACGACATTCCGGACAACAACCAGTACGGATACACCGTCGTCAACGACCGCCGGGTGATCGTGGATCCCCGGACCCGCAAGGTGGTCTATATCGTCGAGTGACGGAACGGTCTGGTACCGCGTCGAAGGCGCCGCCCCCCGGGCGGCGCCTTTGGCGTTTCAGGCCACCGGCGCGGAGTCCGCGAACTGCGGATGCGCGGCACTGAAGGCGTCGAACCAGGCGACGAGCTTGGGATGATCGGCCCGCCAGTCCCCCGCAAAGCGGAAATCGAACCAGCCGAGGGCGCAGGCAAGGGCGATGTCGCCCACGTTCGGCGTGCCGGAATAGGGCTCCACCTCGGCTTCCAGCGCATCGAGCGCGCGCAGGCGCTTGCCGGCCTGATGCTCCAGCCAGCGCGCCTCGTGCTTCTCCTGCGGCCGGAAGCGCGCCTCATAGAGGATCAGGATGGCCGCATCCATCATCCCGTCCACGAGCGCTTCCCGGCGCAGGACCTTGATGCGCGCCACGGGCTCGGTGGGGAGGATGCGCCCGTCGCCGGCCAGATGGTCCAGATAGGCGAGGATCACGGAAGAATCGAACAGCACCTCGCCGTCCCCGGTCAGCAGCGCCGGGATCTTTCCCAGCGGGTTCTGCTGGCGCAGCGTGTCGTTCGCGTCGAGGGTGTCGGCAGGCTCCAGTTCAAGCGAAATGCCGAGGATGGCGGCAGCGACGCGCACCTTGCGCACGAAGGGAGAGGTGGGGGAGTGGCGGAGCAGCATGTGGGGGTCCGTCAGGACGGGGGAGGGACCCTCTGGATAGCGCGCCTGCCGCCATGCTGCCACGCAAAATCAACGGCATCTCCCCTGCCGCGTTCGCTACCCGGTTATTCCGGCGGCGTCAGCCCGCCTCGGTCAGCCACGACACCCGCGCGCGCCCCTTGCCGTCTCGCGCCAGCAGCGGGGCGAGGGCGTTGAGCACCGTTTTCATCTCGTCCGCCAGCGTGAAGGGCGGATTGACGATGATGAGGCCGGAGCCGGAGAGCGTGTCCAGCGCGCGCACCTGCGCGAAATCCAGTTCCACGCGCAGGGTCTTGGGCAGCTTCAGGTGGGCCACGTCGCGGCGGAAGGCGTCCACCGCGCGCAGGTCCTTGATGGGATACCAGAGCATGAAGATGCCTGTGGCGAAGCGCCGGTGCGCCGCCTCCAGCCCCGCCGCCATGCGCTGGAACTCGCCGGGCTCCTCGAAGGGCGGGTCCACCAGCACCACGCCGCGCCGCTCGCGCGGGGGGAGATGCGCGGCGATCGCCTGCCAGCCGTCCTGGGCGAGCACCTTTACTCGGCCCTCGGCGCCGGGCGCCTCGCCCACCCGCTTTTCCAGCTTCGCCCGCTCCTCCTTGTTCAGCTCGCAGAACAGGAACTTGTCCTGCGGCCGCGACAGAGCGAGGGCGAGGGCCGGCGAGCCGGGATAGAGCTTGCGCCCGCCCTCGCGCAGTCCGCGCACGCAATCGAGATAGGGCGCAAGAAGCGCCGCGGCGGGGGCGGGGAGGGTGCCGGCGTCCTGGGCCGCCAGCACCGCCTCGATGCCCGCATCCGCCTCGCCGGTCTTGCGGGCGTTGCTGCCGTCGAGATCGTAGAGCCCGGCGCCGGCATGGGTGTCCAGCACGCGGTAGGGCGCATCCTTCTTGCCGAGATAGGCGAGCACGCGGGCCAGCGCGGCGTGCTTCATGACATCGGCGGGATTTCCGGCGTGGAAGGCGTGGCGATAATTCATCTCGGCTCGGCGATGGCGCGGAAGGGGGATGGGGACGGCGCGTGCAGCTGTGACGCAACGGTATTGTGGCCTTCATGACGCCGTGCGACCGTCCCGGCGTGACGCATGGACGCTGGCGCGTCAAGCGGCAGTCAACCGCACGCGGTCTCCGCGTCCGCAGGAGGGAAACATGAAGCCTCTCGTTTTCGCGCTGTCCCTTGGTGCCACGCTCGCGGTCGCGGTGCCGGCTTCGGCCCAGCAGGTTCCCTCCCTCGTCGGCACCTGGAAGGGACCGAGCGACGGGGTGGGCATGGAAATGGGCTATGTCACCGCCGATTACGGCTTGGTCGTCGAGGAGCAGCGCGGCCGCTCGTTCAAGGGCAAGGTGATCTATCCGGTGCCTGGCGGCACCAAGTCCGAGCCCATTCACGGCACGATCACGCCGGACCTGAAGACCGTCTATGTGGTGGGCGACGACGGCTTCCACATCGGCACGCTGCAGCCCGACGGCAAGTTCGACCTCTGCTATCTGGAAGTCGACGACGACGACGCGCTAGCGCTCTGCGCGCGTCTCACCAAGCAGCCCTGAAAACGGGTCTCGAACCGGCCGGCGGGGGCCTCAGCGCCCGCCGCGCACCGGCGGCATCACCATGCGCGAGAGCCGGCAGGCGCGGCGGTCCACCTCCGGGCAGGGCTGGAAGGCGAGGTCGCGGCTGAGGCACACCCGCACTTCCCGCAGCCGGCGCCGGTCGCAATCCACCGAGATCATGCCGGTGTCGAGGCCGGGATTGGCGGCGCGGAAGGCGTCTTCCACTTCCTGCGGCGAAACCATCTTGTAGTCGTCGAGGCGGGAGAACTCCGCCGGGATGACCACCTTGGCCTTCGCCGCGCGCACCTGATCGAAATAGGCCTGCGGCGACAGGCCGGAGCAGGTGCCGTGCTTCTTCCATTCATAGATGACGAGACGCCGGCTCGGCATCACGTCCAGCATGGAATTGACCAAAGGATTGGGCACGTAGGGCGGCGGGCTCTGGCAATATTGCGGGAAGCCCCGCTCATATTGCGGCCACAGCCCGTGCACCACGAAGGCGTAGGGGCGGGTGAGCGAGCATTGCGGCTCGCTGTCCGCGCGGCGGCCCTGGTCCTCGCAATAGGTCGGCGACCAGGACAGGGAGAGCACATAGAAATCGAACTGGCCGGGCTGGCCCTCGGCGCGCGCCGGACCATGGGCCGCGAGCGCCAGCAGCAGCGCGACACCGGCGGCGAGCCGGCCCGCGGTCGCCCGCAGGGCCTGCGCGAAAGGCCGCGTCACGGACCCGCCATCTTGCAGGACGGGGCGTAGGCGTAGTTGCGGTCGAGACCCACCACGCACCATTCCACGCCCCAGCTGGCGCCGATGAAGCCGCCGTCCTCGATGATGGAATAATAGATGGCGCGCTTCTTGAGATCGTTGGTGAAGACCGTGCCACGGCAATAGCGGCGCGGCTGGTATTCCGGTCCCCACGGGCGATAGGCGATCTCGTGCACCTTCTCGAAGTCGGTGATGGAGAGGGCGGAGGCCCAGAAGCGTCGCTCGGTCTCGGCGAAGCGGGTGGCGATGAGGTCGAGCGCCTCCTGGCTGTCGCAGGCCGGGATGACGCCGGAATAATTGGGGCCGGAGAGCCAGAAATTCAGCTCGGCCAGATTCGCCGCCTTGGCCGGGGCGAAGGATACCGGCGCGAACGCAAGCGCAGCCACGGCGGCCGCCGCGGCGATCCGGCCGAAGGCGCCTCCCATGGCCGCGCGCATGCGCTTCATCTTGCCGCCAGCCTTGTCGCCAACGGCCTTCGCGCCCAGCGCCCGCTCACCCATGGTCGTCTCCACTTCGCGGCCTCTCGCCCCTCCGGGCGTACCTCGGCGGGACGATGCGACCGGCTTTTGCTGCGGTCAAGGACGCGGCGGCAACACCTTAAGAGAAAATGAACGAGCGGTTCGATGGCGGGTGTCGTGCTCTCGCCGGAAAAGACCGGCAAGCTGGCCAGGTCCGACTCGTGCGGGAGGAGCCCCGAATGCCGCAAACGACGCCCCACCTCGTGGCCGCAAGCCGCAGCGGACCTGAACCCTCCGCCTTGCCGCGCTTCGCCACCGGCCGGGAGGCGGCGCTGGAGATGCGGCCGGACCAGCCGGTCTATTGCTTCCGCCCGGACGTGCTCGCCGCCGACGCCGCGGCCTTCCTCAAAGCCTTTCCGGGCAAAACCGCCTATGCGGTGAAGACCAATGGCGAGCCCATGGTGCTCGACGTGCTGGCGCGCGCGGGCATCAACGCCTTCGATGTGGCCTCTCCCGCCGAGTTCGCGGCGGCGCGGGCGGCCGCGCCGGGGGCCGAACTTTTCTACATGCACCCGGTGAAGGCGCAGTCGGACATCCGCCTCGCGCTGGAGCATTACCGCATCCGCGCCACCGCCCTCGACCATGAGGACGAGGTGGCGAAGATCGTGCGCATCGTTCGCGCGCTGGATCTCGACCCGGAAGACCTCACCTTGTTCGTGCGCATCGCCTCCAAGGGGGAGGCGGCCTACGAGCTGTCGCGCAAGTTCGGCGCGGCGCCGGGCCATGCGGCGGAACTGCTCCAGCGCATCGACGGCCTCGGCATACGCTGCGGCCTGTGCTTCCACGTGGGCAGCCAGGTGGAGGATGTGGACACCTATGCCCGCGCCGTCGCCACCGCCGCCGAGGTGCGCGATGCGGCCAAGGTGCCCATCTCCGCGCTCGACGTGGGCGGCGGCTTTCCCGCGACCTATGCGGTGGACCCCCGCCGGCCGGTGCCGCCCATGCCGCCGCTGGGCGAGATCGTCGGCGGGCTGATGGGGGCGGTGGAGCGGCACGGCTTTTCCGGCATCCCGCTGGTGGCGGAGCCGGGGCGCGTCATCGTCGCCCGCGCCTTCTCGGTCATCGTGCGGGTGCTGCTGAAGAAGGGCCAGCGCCTCTACATCAATGACGGTGTGTGGTCGTCCTTGTCGGATTCGTGGACGGGGAAGATCCTGCTCCCCGTGCGTCATATCCCCGATCCCGCCCGTCGCCGCCGGCCGGGGCGGGCGGACGTGATGGCGCCCTTCCGGATCTACGGCGCCACCTGCGACAGCGTGGACGTGCTCTCCCGCCCCTTCTATCTGCCGGAGAGCGTGGATACGGGCGACTGGATCGAGATCGGCCACATCGGGGCCTATTCCCTCTCGCTGCGCACGCGGTTCAACGGCTTCTACCCCGACACCTTCGTGGAGGTGACGACGCCGTTCGACGCCGGTGAGGCGCCGGACGGCTTCGCCGAGCCCGAGCGGCGTGGCTCCGTGGAGGGGTAAGGAAAGGCGGAGCCTTCAACCTGAGCTGTCATGCCCCGGCTTGTCCGGGGCATCCACTGTGCCGACAGCGCGATGTCTGAACCATGAGCTGCCCCGTCCGCCCGGTGGATCCCCCGGACAAGCCGGGGGATGACGGCCGAAAGGGATGGTGAGGGTCCCCCCTAGAACCAGATCTTCTGCGTCTCGCGGCCCTTGTAGAGGTCGGCGACATACTCGCCATAGCCGTTGAAGATCACGGTGGGCACGCGCTCGCCGGTGGCGATGTCCTCCTCGCTGGCCTGGCTCCAGCGCGGGTGCGGCACCTTGGGGTTCACATTGGCCCAGAAGCCGTATTCGGAGCCCTGCAACTGCTCCCAGAAGCTCACCGGCTGCTTGTCGGTGAAGGTGAAGCGGACGATGCCCTTGATGGACTTGAAGCCGTATTTCCACGGCAGCACGAGCCGCAGCGGCGCGCCGAACTGGTTGGGCGCCGGCTTGCCGTAGACGCCGGTGACGAGGAAGGCGAGCTCGTTGGTCGCTTCTTCCAGGGTGAGGCCCTCGACGTAAGGCCACGTATAGCGGAAGTCCCGCTGGTTGGGCGCCACCTTGGGATCGAGGAAGGTCTCCATCTTGATGTATTTGGCGCCCGAGGTGGGGGCGGCGAGGGCCACGAGGTCCTTCATGGGAAAGCCCGTCCACGGCACCGCCATGGACCACGCCTCGACGCAGCGGTGGCGATAGAGGCGCTCCTCGAACTTCACCTTCTTGAACAGGTCATCGATGCCCATCTCCTGGGGCTTCTCCACCAGCCCGTCGATCTTGACGAGCCAGGGACGGCGCTGGAAGCGCGTCATGGAGGGGCCGACGACCTTGCCGTAGCTGAACTCGTAATAATTGTTCACGAGGCTCGACTTCGCCTCCGGCGTCACCGGCCGCTCGAGCGTGTAGCGGGGGTTGCGGGTGGCGGGGTAGAGGCTGGCCGAGGGGTCGGGCACGTCGCCGACGCGCTGGGCTGCGGCAGGGCTGGCGAGGGTCCCGGCGCCGAGGCCGGCGAGGAGCATCGCGCCCGCACCCATGGCCTGGCGGCGGTTGAGATAGACGTCCTCCGGCGTTGCCGCCGATTCGGGAAGTTCCCAGCCACGCCTTGATCTGATGAGCATTCAGTGTCCTCCGTCGCGGCGCCAAGATCAGGGCGGGGGGACGAAGGGGCAAGTCACACGGGCGTGTCTCACACGGGCGTGTCTCACACGGGCGTGTCTTACGCGCCGGTGTCGAGCCTCATTGCGGGCTGGTGGCGGATTGCTCCAGCGTCAGCGTCGCGCCGGCGATGGAGACGCTGAGGCCGCTGTCGGAGGATACGCTGAGCGGCTGAAGCGTCACCTGCTTGGTGGCGTCATCTGAGGCCAGCATGTTGGCGGAAAAGCCGGGGCCGAGGGAGAAGCCGGTGGAGATGCCGACATATTTCCCGGCGAGCGCGCCGGGCGCCACGGCCGGCGAGGTGGCGATCACCGCCCACAGCATGCTGGCCTGATCGGACACGCCGAAGTCGAGCCCGATCCGCTCCATGGTGCCGCTGTAATAGTGGTTGACCCCCATGGAGGGCCGGTATTCGCATTTCACGGAGCGCGAGGAGCCGAAGCCGTAGCCGGTGGCGAAGGCGCTGCGGCATTCCAGCAGGCCGGCCGCCACCTGCGGCATCGCCGGGCCGCCCAAGGCCGGCGCCAGCATGGCGGCGAGGCCTGTCGCGCCAAGCGCGACCACCACGGAACGAGACACAAACCCGGACATGCCGAACCCCTCCGCACAGGGATGGCGCCTCGGCGGGGACGTTTCGTCCGGCCGAGGCAAAGCTCACTCTGCCACGAAGGCTGCGGCCCTTTTATGGTGGGTCGCGAAATACCTTCAGTTCGGCAGCAGAACGAGGGTGAGGTCGGCGATGCCGGCCGCGACGTCGGCGCCCACCATGCCCTCGACCGAGACAGTCTGCAGGGCGATCTGGTTGCTGGAGCCGCCGAGCAGCACGTTCGCGCCCGCGCCGATGGTCCAGGCGGCATCGGCCGAGACGCCGATATAGCTGCCGGCGATGTCGCTCGGGTTGGGCCGGGCGGTGGGGGCGAACACGGCCCAGGCGAGCGTATCGGCGGCGAGCACGCCGAGATCGATGCCGAAGCGGGAGATGGTGCCCTTGTAGCGCGACAGCACCACATAAGGCTGCGCCGCATTGTCCCGGAATTCGCAGGCCGCCTCGCGCATGGAGCCGATCACGAAGCCGATGGACGGCGCGACCTTGCACACCAGCATGCCGGACTGGACCAGCGGTCCGGTCGGGGGCGGGGGAAGCTGCACCGGCGGGAGGGGCTGGGCAGAGGCCGGAACCGCGGCGGCGAGGACGGTCGAGACGGCAAGGACGGCGGCGGCGATGGTGGCGCGCATGGAATATCCCCCGGATGGCGACGTGAGAGACGTACGTGGCCGCGGAGTCTCGCGCAATCTCGACGTCCGTCGGCGTGGCGCGGGCGGAATCATCGGGGCGCGCGCGGGGAGTCGGGGGCTTGAAAATGCTCGCGCCCCCGGTTGGGCCGGGGGCGCGGGGCAGGCTTGCTGTTTAGCTCTATGCCGCTGCGGCAGGTGGCGTTTCGGCCGTCCTGCCGCAGGGCGGAGCCGAATCAGCGCAGGGTGAGGTCCGACACGCCGAGGGCGAGGTTGAGACCGGTCTGGCCTTCGAGCGACAGCGGCTGCAGCGCGAAGGTGTTCTGCGAACCGCCGACCAGCACGTTGGCGCCGAGGCCCACGCCGATGGAGGCCGAGCCAGCCGCGCCCACATAGGTGCCGCGCAGGGCGCCGGCGGGAACCTTGGCGGACGGAGCGAACACGCCCCACACCAGGGTGCCGCGGCCGTTCACGCCGATGTCGAGGCCGAAGCGGCGCACGGTGCCCTGATAGGTGGCGCGCTTCACGCCATGCACGGCGGGACGGAACGCGCAGCTCATCTCGCGCACGGAGCCGATGACGAAGGCCACGTTGGGAGCCAAGTTGCAGGTCAGCGTGCCCACCTGGACGCGCGACTGAGCAGAAGCGGGAAGCGCGCCGGCGACGAGCACAGCGGCCGCAGCGAGGCCGGCCTTGAGAACAGTCTTCATGATGTCGTTCCTCCTGTGGGAAGCGGGCGGGTCGAATCCGGCGCCCGACGACCGCGCAGCCTTAGCCCAGACTTCACCGCTGCGCCAACGCTCCAGTTGGCGCCGGGTTCCGTTTTCCCGCTGCTGTTGCAATTCCCACCCTGCCGAAAGGTCACTTTCGCGGGAGGTGGGGGGACGCGAGCGGCGTGCGCCGCTCGCGATGCTTGGGTCAGACCAGGGAGCCGCAGAAGCGCTGGATGCGGCGGCAGGCTTCCTCGAGGTCCGTGGTGGCCGTGGCGTAGGAGATACGGAAGGCCGGGCCGAGGCCGAAGGCCGAGCCGTGCACCACCGCGACGCCCTCGGCGTTGAGCAGCTCGGTGGCGAACACCTCGTCGTCGGTGATCTTCACGCCCGAGGGCGTGGTCTTGCCGATGGTGCCGGCGCAGGACGGGAAGACGTAGAAGGCGCCTTCCGGCTTCGGGCAGGTGAGGCCCTTGGTCTGGTTGAGCATGGAGACCACGAGGTCGCGGCGCTCCTTGAACACCTTGTTGTTGGCGGCGATGAAGTCCTGCGGCCCGTCCAGCGCCTCGAGCGCCGCCCACTGGGCGATGGAAGAGGGGTTGGAGGTGGACTGGGACTGCAGCGTCCCGATGGCCTTGATGAGCGCCTCCGGGCCGGCGGCGTAGCCGATGCGCCAGCCGGTCATGCAATAGGCCTTGGACACGCCGTTCATGGTCAGCGTGCGGTCGTAGAGCGCGGGCTCCACCTGCGCCGGGGTGACGAACTTGAAGTCGTCATAGACGAGGTGCTCGTACATGTCGTCGGTGAGGATCCACACATGGGGATGCTTCACCAGCACGTCGGTGAGCGCCTTCAGCTCGTCGAAGCTGTAGGCCGCGCCGGAGGGGTTCGAGGGGGAGTTGAAGATCAGCCACTTGGTCTTCGGCGTGATGGCGGCTTCCAGCACCTCGGGACGCAGCTTGAAATTGTCTTCCAGCGTGGTCATCGCCGGCACCGGGGTGCCGCCGCAGAATTCCACGATGTCCGGGTAGCTCACCCAGAAGGGCGCCGGGATGATGACCTCGTCGCCGGCGTCGACCGTGGCCACGAGCGCGTTGAACAGCACCTGCTTGCCGCCGGTGCCGACAGTCACCTGCGAGGGCTTGTAGTCGAGCCCGTTCTCGCGCTTGAACTTGCGGCAGATGGCGGCCTTCAGCTCGGGAATGCCGTCCACGGCGGTGTACTTGGTCTCGCCGCGACGGATGGCCGCGATGGCGGCTTCCTTGATGTTGTCGGGGGTGTCGAAGTCCGGCTCGCCGGCCGAGAGCGCGATGATGTCCCGCCCCGACGCCTTCAGCTCCCGCGCCTTGTTGGAGATGGCGATGGTGGGGGAGGGCTTGATGCGCTTGAGGGCGGACGAAAGGAGGCTCATGGCCTTTGGGCTCCGGGACGCGCGATCGTGGGCGGAGCGGATGCCGCGGCACGGGCGCAACGATGACAGGTCGAGGGCCGGCCGGATGCCGGCGCGGCGGACACTAGTTCAGAGCTTTGCCGCGAACAAGCAAGGATCGTGAATGTCGCGCCACGCCGGATTGATGGATCGCCGCGCGGTGCGGCCGGCTGCAATCGGGGCTTGCAGCCACCCCGGCCTGCCGCCACATGCTGGGGCGTCGGGGGTGGGAGGACGGTTGAGGTGCTGACGCTCTATTCCACGCAGTCGTCGGGCAATTCCTACAAGGTGCGCCTGATGCTGGCGAAGCTCGGCCGGCCGTTCCGCCTCGTGGAGGTGGACATCTTCGCCGGCGAGCACCGCACGCCCGAATTCCTCGCCATGAACGTGGAGGGGCGGGTGCCGCTCCTCGATGTGGACGGGCGCTTCCTCGCCGAGTCCAACGCCATCCTCTTCTATCTCGCCGAGGGCACGCCGCTTCTGCCCGTCGACGCCTTCGCCCGCGCCGAGGTGCTGCGCTGGATGTTCTTCGAGCAGAACAGCCACGAGCCCGGCATCGCCACTGCCCGCTTCTGGCTGCGGCAGGTGCGCGGCGGTCGCGAGTTGCGCGCCCATGACGTGGATCGCTGGATGGAGGAGGGCTATGCGGCGCTCAAGGTGATGGAGCGGCACCTGTCCGCC
Source organism: Xanthobacter sp. SG618 (assembly GCF_012932745.1). NCBI lineage: Bacteria > Pseudomonadati > Pseudomonadota > Alphaproteobacteria > Hyphomicrobiales > Xanthobacteraceae > Xanthobacter > Xanthobacter sp. SG618. Next base: position 71,369 of record NZ_JABBHL010000006.1, read on the forward strand.
CGCCGCTATTTTGTCGGCGATGCGCTCACCATCGCCGACATCGCCCTGTTCGCCCACACCCATGTGGCGGAGGAAGGGGACTTCTCCCTCGCCGCCTTCCCCGTGGTGCGCGACTGGCTCGCCCGCGTCGCGGCGGAGCCGGGGCATGTGGACATGGGCTGGCGGCCCGAGAACGCGGCGGCCGACCCGGCGCTCGCCTGAGCGGCGCAATGGCGCGGCAAAACAGCGGGGATGGCTCGCGCGTCCGTGAGCGAACGACATCATCTTGCCATCATCCGTGAAGGCTAAGCCGCGGTCGCGCCACGATTCTTTTCCACCCTGCCTTGTGTCGGCGGAACTGATTCGCCCCTTTTCACGTTGCCAAGGAGCGCGCGGAACAGGGGATGAGGAGGCTGCCCCAATGAGCGAGACCATCATGTCCGGACGTTGTGACGTCGGCGGTTACATGGAAGCAGGGCACTTTTCCCTCACCCGCCGGGCCGTGCGCCAGTCGCCGGCGGATCCCGAGTTGCTGGCCCGCGCCGTGCGCGCCCATAAGGAAGGCGATGCGCTGGCCCAGGCCGTTCTCACCTTTGCCCTCATGGTCGCCATCGGCGCAGTGGCTCTGGTCCTCGGCGGTCATGCGGCCATGGCGGGGGATCTGATCGCCGGCGGCGTCACGGAATCGTCCGGCTTCCTCCTGTCGCTCGGCGCGGTCGGCGGCGCGGTTCTCCTGTCGGCCCTTGCGGCGCGGCGCCTCGCCACCTCTCGCGTCGAAGCCCGCGCGCGTGCGCGGTCGCGTTGATCCGGCAGCGCGGCATACGCCCACGCCGCTGAACGCCGTGCTGCCCGAGGCGCAGCTTGCCGCCGGGCCGCGAACAAAGCGGCGGCGCGGCACAGGCGGAGCGGCGCTCGGCGCCATCCTTATTCTCATCCTGATTGCGGCGGCGACCTACGCCTTCGCCCAGCCCGTAGAGGCTCGTCTCGGGGGCGAGCAGGTGCGCGTGGTGCCCTTCGCCACCGGCCTCGATACGCCCTGGAGCATCGCCTTCCTCCCCGATGGCCGCCTCCTCGTCACCGAGCGCGACGGGCGGCTGCGCCCCATCGATGCGACGGGCAAGGTGGGCGCACCTATCTCTGGCGTGCCCAAGGTGGCGGCGCGCGGGCAGGGCGGCCTTCTGGATGTGGTGCTCGATCCCAAATTCGCGCAGAACCGCCTCATCTATCTCAGCTATGCCGAGCCGCGCCCGGAAGGCGCCGCCACTGCCGTCGCCCGCGGCAAGCTCTCCGATGACCTCACGCGCCTCACCGATGTGGACGTGATCTTCCGCCAGCAGCCGGCGGTGTCAGGTGGCAACCATTTCGGCTCGCGCCTCGTGTTCGCGCCCGATGGGATGCTGTTCGTCACCCTCGGCGAGCGGTTCAACCACATGGACAAGGCGCAGGACCTCTCCACGACGCTGGGCAAGGTCGTCCGCATCGCGCCGGATGGCTCCATCCCCGCCGACAATCCCTTCGTCGAAAGGGTCGGCGCCCGGCCTGAAATCTGGAGCTTTGGCCACCGCAACGTGCAGGCCGCGGCCATCGAGCCGGGCACCGGCTCGCTGTGGACCGTCGAACATGGCCCGCGCGGTGGCGACGAGGTGAACCGGCCGGAGTCGGGCGAGAATTACGGCTGGCCGGTGATCGGCTATGGCCGGCACTATTCCGGCGCCCAGATCGGCGTCGGCACGGCCAAGGAGGGCATGGAGCAGCCCCTGTTCTACTGGGACCCTTCCATCGCCCCATCCGGCGCCGCCTTCTATACGGGCGATGCGCTGCCGGGCTGGCGCGGCCAGCTTTTCGTCGGCGCGCTGGCGGGTCAGGCGCTGGTGATGGTGAAGGTGCGCGACGGCGCCGTCATCGGCGAGGAGCGCCTGCCCCTCGGCAAGCGCATCCGCGACGTGCGCATGGGGCCGGACGGCGCGCTCTGGCTCGCCGCCGAGAGCACGGGTGAGATCCTGCGCGTGGTGCCGGCCGGGCGCTGAGCGGATTCCCTCGGTCCCCAAAAGCGACCTAAGATCGACGGGCCGCAGACGCGCGGCGCCGTCTTCCCGGAGTTCCCATGGCCTCGACCCTGCTCGCCCGCAACGCCCTCGTGCTCGTGACCATGGACGGCGCGCGGCGGGAGATCGCGGGCGGCGGGCTCTATGTGGAGGACGGCCGCATCGTCGCCGTGGGCCGGCCGCAGGACCTGCCGGCGAGCGCCGACGAGGTGATCGACCTGTCCGGCCATGTGGTGATGCCCGGCATGGTCAACACCCACCATCACATGGTGCAGAGCCTGACCCGCGCCGTGCCGGCGGCGCAGGATGGGGAATTGTTCACCTGGCTCACCTCGCTCTATCCGCTGTGGGCGGGCCTCACCGGCGATATGGTGGAGGCGGCGACGGAAACCGCCATGGCGGAGCTGATCCTCTCCGGCTGCACCACCTCCTCGGACCATCTCTACATCTATCCCAACGGCGCGCGGCTCGACGATTCCATCCGTGCGGCGCGGCGCATCGGCATGCGCTTCCACGCGGCGCGGGGCGCCATGACCATCGGCGAGAGCAAAGGCGGCCTGCCGCCCGACCGGGTGGTGGAGGACGAGGACTTCGTGATGAAGGACACCGAGCGGCTCATCGGCGCCTATCACGACCCCGCCCGCTATTCCATGCTGCGCATCGTGCTCGCGCCCTGCTCGCCGTTCACGGTGAGCCGCGACTTCATGCTGGAGACGCTGAAGCTCGGCCGCGACAACGGCCTGACGCTGCACACCCACCTCGCCGAGAACGACAGCGACGTCGCCTTCTCAGAGAAGACCTTCGGCATGGGGCCGACGGAATATGTGCGCTCGCTGGGCTGGGTGGGGCCGGATGTCTGGCACGCCCACTGCGTGAAGCTGGATGACGACGGCATCGCCCTGTTCGCGAAGACCGGCACGGGCATTGCCCATTGCCCCTGCTCCAACATGCGCCTCGCCTCGGGCGTCGCGCCGGTGAAGCGCTTCATCGCCGAGGGCATCCGCGTGGGGCTCGGGGTGGACGGCTCCGCCTCCAACGACAGCGGCCACATGCTGAGCGAGGCCCGGCAGGCCATGCTGCTGCAGCGCGTCGCCCATGGTCCCGACGCCATGAGCGCGCGCACGGCGCTGGAGCTGGCGACCTTGGGCGGCGCCCGGGTGCTCGGGCGCGACGATATCGGCGCGCTGGCCCCGGGCATGGCGGCGGATTTCATCGCGTTCGACATGTCGCGCCTTGCCTATGCCGGGGCGCTGCACGATCCGGTGGCGGCGCTCATCTTCTGCCAGTCGCAGGATGTGTCCCTCAGCGTCATCAACGGGCGGGTGGTGGTGCGCGACGGGCGGCTCCTCACCATCGACCTCGGCGCCGCGGTGGCGCGGCACAACGCCATGGCCGCCGAACTGGCGCGCCTGGCTTCCGCTTGATAAGACGACCGCGGCGGCTGGCGGCCCGCCCTCCCGGTGCCGGAAACGGCGCTGCCTTTTTGAAGACGACCGTCCGGAGTTGACGATGGGTAAACGCATCGTCGCGGTGCGCTACAGTCCCGACTGGCTCGCCTTGACCGACGACGACACCCGCCGCTTCCTGCGCCGCCACCACATCGACGAGAACCTGCTCGTGGATTTCATGGCGCTGTGGGATCGGAACCTGAAGGTGGATTACCGCAGCTTCCGCGACGAGATCGCCAAGCTCTCCCGCGCGAGCTTCGCCGCCGTGCGGGGCGCCGAGGTGATCTCCCACGAGGTGCTGCGCCAGACGAAGCGCGCGAGCGACGATCTCATCGCCTTCGTGGACGACGACGACTGGCTCTCCCCCGGCCTGTTCGAGGAGCTGGAGAAGGCCTGCCCGCGCCCGCTCAACGGCATCTGGTGGGGCTCGATCCTGGTCGGCCCGCAGCTGACCACCTACGAGGAATCCCAGACCGTCCCGCTGATCGAGCTGCGGCCGCTCAAGCGGGTGATCTACACCAACAATTACGCCGTGACCGGCCGCGCGCTGAACCATCACGGCTATCCGCGCCTGTTCGAGCACTATCACGCGGACCGGCGGTTCGGAAAATTCTGGTGGCCGCCCAAGAAGGTGCCGCTCTATCTCTCGGCCGCCTCCAAGCACCCGTGCTCCACGGTCTCCGTGCAGTTCTTCATGGCCCAGCCCCAGTTCCGCGCCGACCCGCGTCGCCACGTGGAGCGCTTCGCCGACCAATTGGCCGAGGCGGTGATCCCGCCCGAATACGGCTGGCTGAAGCAGCCCGTGGACGCCGTCGAGGCGCTGGTGCGCCGCGCGCTGGGCTGAGCGGTTTTGGACTTTGCCTTCGCTCAGGCGCCGCGTGGGCTGATCGCGCGGCGCCTGCGCAGCATCGTGCCGCTCAGAATTTGTGGAAGATGAAGAAGGCGCCGGCCGAGATGAAGGCGAAGCCGAGCAGGTGGTTCCAGCCCAGCGGTTCCTTCAGGTAAAGCACCGAGAAGCCGGCGAAGACGACCAGGGTGATGACCTCCTGCATCGTCTTGAGCTGCGCCGTGGAATACACCTCCGAGCCGAAGCGGTTGGCCGGCACGGCGAGGCAATATTCGAAAAAGGCGATGCCCCAGCTCGCGACGATGGCGAGAACGAGCGGCGCCGACTTGTGCTTGAGGTGTCCGTACCAGGCGAACGTCATGAAGACGTTCGAGGCCACGAGCATGACGATGGGCAGGATTTGGGGGGGGATCAGGGAGGTCAAGTGGGGCAGGCTCCGAACCGAGCAAGTCTGGATCCCTCCTACTAATCTGTCCTCGGTGTGGATCATAGCTGCCGTACGGAAGGCCACGCCCCTCCATCCGACCCACAACTAAAAAGAGCATTATGAATTTATAATTGACAAAGGTTGTAATGAGCCTCGAAATGGCTGCCTTCGCTGGGGAATGGGGGGCGAGCATGAAAACGCAATTGGCGTCTGTTCTGGCGCTGGCTCTGACGGTCGGTGGCTGCGTCACGAATCGAGGTCCAGCCTTGGGCGCGCGGGAACTGGTCCCGCCGCAACGCGGCATCTATGTCGGCTCGATCTACTACGTATCCGAGCCTCCGACCGCGCAGTTGGAGACGCCGACCAATCTGGAGTCGCTCTGCGATACGCAGCCGGATTTGAAGATCTATGGCGTCGCCAATCCGGTCCCGGAAACCGTTGCCGACATCAACCTGCTGCTCGACACCCGCCTGCAGGGCTCTCTGGCCGGACTGAGCACGCAGCTCATTTCGCTCGGCCTGTCTGGAAACGTCGGCGATTATTACGAATACAAGCTGACGAACGTGTCCAAATACGCGATCTCGGAAGCGTCGGCCCAGACGGTTTTCGAGGGAATGGCACGACAGACCGCGTGCAACAGGGCCATTGCTCGCCACGCCAGCCAGGGCATCTACCAGATCAAGGCCACCTACGTCGGTGATCTTGTCTTCCAGCGCAAGCAGGGCGCCGGGGTTGATGCCAGCGTCTCGGCCAAGCTGGGCAAGGTGGAGCCGACCGTGAAGGCGACGTTCTCGCGGACCCTCAACCTTGGCTTCTCCGGCAAGGGGCTGGTCTTCTCGTTTGTGCCCATCCTCCGCACTCCGGCCATTCCGCGCAGCTAGTGGGTTTGCGGGGCGGGGGGGGCTTTTCCGAACGGGCCTCCCCGCCCATATTCCCACCATGGCCAAAGCATCCCGTCCCGGAAAGCTCGGTGAACGCTCGCAGCGTCATTTCGAGCCGGCGCCCCAGCAGGCGCTTGATCCCGCCCTCGCGCAGTCCCTCGGTCTGAATCCGGGCGACCTCACGGTCGATCTCGAATCCGCCGGCGCCTCCGCCACGGTGCAGGCGCTGGCCAAGCTGATCGAGACCGGGCGGCCCGAGGTGAACGGCCAGACCTGGGTGCCGCACCGTCCGCCGCGGCCGGAGAAGTCGGAAGGCGGCGTCGCCTTCACCATGAAGAGCGACTTCCAGCCCGCCGGCGACCAGCCGCAGGCCATCAAGGAATTGTGCGCGCAGGCCGAGGCGGGGGATCGTGACCAGGTGCTGCTGGGCGTCACCGGCTCCGGCAAGACTTTCACCATGGCCAAGGTGATCGAGCAATTGCAGCGCCCGGCCATCGTGCTGGCGCCCAACAAGACGCTCGCGGCCCAGCTCTATGGCGAGTTCAAGAGCTTCTTCCCCGACAATGCGGTGGAGTATTTCGTCTCCTACTACGATTACTACCAGCCCGAGGCCTATGTGCCGCGGACGGATACGTACATCGAGAAGGAATCCTCCATCAACGAGCAGATCGACCGCATGCGCCATGCGGCGACGCGCTCGCTGCTGGAGCGGGACGACGTCATCATCGTCGCCTCGGTGTCGTGCATCTACGGCATCGGCTCGGTCGAGACCTATTCGGCCATGACCTTCGACATCAAGGTGGGCGAGCGCATCGACCAGCGCGGCCTGATCGCCGATCTCGTGGCCCTGCAATACAAGCGCATCCAGTCGGACTTCGCCCGCGGCACCTTCCGCGTGCGCGGGGACAGCGTGGAGATCTTCCCCGCCCATTATGAGGACCGCGCGTGGCGCGTGTCCCTGTTCGGCGACGAGGTGGAGAGCATCGCCGAGTTCGATCCGCTCACCGGCCAGAAGAGCGGCGACATGAAGAGCGTGCGCGTCTACGCCGCGTCGCACTATGTGACGCCGCGCCCGACGCTGATCCAGGCCATCTCCGGCATCAAGGCCGAGCTGAAGATGCGGCTCGACGAGCTCTACAAGATGGGCCGCCTGCTGGAGGCCCAGCGGCTGGAGCAGCGTACCCGCTACGATCTGGAGATGATGGAGGCCACCGGCTCCTGCGCCGGCATCGAGAACTATTCGCGCTGGCTCACCGGCCGCAAGCCCGGCGAGCCGCCGCCGACCTTGTTCGAATACGTGCCCGACAATGCGCTCGTCTTCATCGACGAGAGCCATGTGACCGTGCCGCAGATCGGCGCCATGTATCGCGGCGACTTCCGCCGCAAGGCGACGCTAGCGGAATACGGCTTCCGCCTGCCGAGCTGCATGGACAACCGCCCGCTCCGCTTCGAGGAGTGGGAGGCCATGCGGCCGCAGACCGTCCATGTCTCCGCCACCCCCGGCTCATGGGAGATGAACCAGACCGGCGGCGTGTTTGTGGAACAGGTCATCCGCCCCACCGGCCTCATCGATCCGCCGGTGGAGGTGCGCCCGGCGCGCACGCAGGTGGACGACCTGCTCGGCGAGGTGCGGGCGGTGGCGGCCAAGGGCTATCGCACGCTCGTCACCGTGCTCACCAAGCGCATGGCCGAGGACCTCACCGAATACCTGCACGAGAACGGCATCCGCGTGCGCTACATGCATTCGGACATCGACACCATCGAGCGCATCGAGATCATCCGCGATCTCCGCCTCGGGGCGTTCGACGTGCTCATCGGCATCAACCTGCTGCGCGAGGGCCTCGACATTCCCGAGTGCGGGCTCGTCGCCATCCTCGATGCGGACAAGGAAGGGTTCCTGCGCTCGGAAACCTCGCTGGTGCAGACCATCGGCCGCGCCGCGCGCAACGTGGACGGCCGGGTGGTGCTCTATGCGGATCACGTCACCGGCTCCATGGAGCGGGCCATGGCGGAGACCTCCCGCCGCCGCGAGAAGCAGGTGGCCTACAACACCGAGCACGGCATCACGCCCGAGAGCGTGAAGAAGGCCATCGGCGACATCCTCAATTCCGTCTACGAGCGCGACCACGTGCAGGTGGATGCGGGCCTCGCGGAGGAGGGGGCGGCCTTCGGGCACAATCTCAAGGCGGTCATGGCGGATCTGGAGAAGCGCATGCGCGCCGCTGCCGCCGACCTCGACTTCGAGACCGCCGCCCGTCTGCGCGACGAGATCCGCCGGCTGGAGGCCACGGAGCTGGCCGTCTCCGACGATCCGCTGGCGCGGCAGGAGGCGGTGGACGACCGCACCGGCGGCTACAAGGGGGCGCGCAAATACGGCAAGGCGGCCAACCTGCCGCCGAAGGAGGAGTCCGGGCGCCTGTTGCCGCGCGGCCGGGGCAAGCCTTCGGCCAAGGGTCGCGGCGCGGCCGCCGAGGACGGGATGGGGGAGGCGCAGGCGCCATACACTCCGCCGGGCGCGGCCACGCCGAAGGCGGCCCGCACCCCGGCCGAGACACCGCTGGCAGCGCCTCTACCCACGCGCGCCCACAAGCCGTCCCTCGACGACATGGGACCCGGCTCCGACCGCGTGGTGCCGCTGGCCGAAGACACCTTCCGCCCCGGCCCGAGGCCCGATCCCGGCACCAAGGGTTATCGCAAGGGCGGCAGGCGGAAGGGGTAGGGGCTTCGAAGGCTCGCCTGGGCGGGCCGTCACCCTCCGGCTTGTCCGGAGGGTCCACGGAGTGGCCGGGCTGGCGTTTTGCTTTTTGGCACCCGACGAGGGGCGGAGTGGATGCCCCGGAGGGGCCAGGGCATGACGGCTACTATCGCCGGCTGATCCGGCCGATGACCAGTTCGTCGATCTCCAGCCGGCGGATGCGCGCGCGGCCGATGGCGAGGCGGCCGATGGCGACGGCGCCCACGGCGAGCGCTCCGAAGGCCAGCGCGCCGATGGCGATGGCGCCGATGGACCCGGCGCCCAGAGATCCCGCACCCACGGTGCCTGCGCCGACCGCCCCGGCCCCCACGCCCACCTTGCGGATGCGGCGCTTGCGGGCGGGCGTTGCGGCGGGAGCCTCGGCCTCGGGGTCGGCGGTCATCGCATGTCCTCGGATCAGTGGCTTGGGATCAGTGGCTTGGGATCGGGCTGCGGCGGGTCACGGCACGAGGCTGTGGGCGTCCCAGTCCTGCCGCGGCACCTCGGCGCCCAAGGTGTAGCTGAAGGCTACCACATCCATGCCGTCCGGGCTGGTCTTGCAGCGATAGGCGAGGTGATACCAGTGCTGCCGGCTGCGGATGGCCGCGCCGGGGGCGGAGATGGCGGCATCGCCGTGCCGGAAGTCGCCGAGCTTGGGATCGGCGAAGGCATAGGCCACCACCTCCTCCGGCCGCATGTCCTTGTGCTCGCGCCCGATCTCGCCCATGGCGCGGGCGTTGCAGCGCTGCTCGATGCGGGTGCCGGGGTCCACATGCAGCATCATGTCGTCGTGTCGGCCGGGGCCGGCGAGCGCCGGGGCAGCCGTCGCGGCAGTGAGGAGGACGAGGGGCAAAGCAAGGCGAATCACGGCGCGGGCGTCTCCGCAGAACAGGGAAGCGCGCCGCCTCTAGGCCGAATCTGTGGCAGGGTTGGGACGAGACGGTGGCGTGGTACGCAAGAGGGGTCTCGCCCGCCATGGCGCCTGCGTGTTATGGTGTTCACGATACAGCTTCGGCTGTCGGGGCCACGGGCGGACCGGCCGGCAACGGCGCAGAGGACGGATGTTCGGGATGACGGGGGACGAACGGCCGATGATCCTCGCCCTGCAGGGTGGCGACCGGGAAGAGATCCAGTCCTTGCTGGCGGAAGCGGCGCGGCGGCTGGCCGCGCAGGGCGTGCGCGTGCTCGGCGTGGTGGAGCACCTGACCCCCGGCTGCGCCCATGAGGACGTGCTGCTGCTCGATCTCGTCTCCGGCGAGACCAACCGCCTGCATCAGGATCTCGGCCCTGGCGCGGCCGGGTGCAGCCTCGATCCGGCGGGTCTCGCGGCGGCCTCTGCCGGCGTGGAGCGTGCCATCGCCGATCGCCTCGCAGAGGGCGGCGACCTGTCCGACACGGTGGTGGTGCTCTCCAAGTTCGGCCGGCAGGAAGCCGATGGCCGCGGCCTCACCGCCGCCTTCCATGCGGCGGTGGCGGCCGAGCTGTGCGTCATCACCTCGGTTTCGCCCAGCATCACCGCCGAATGGGCGGGCTTCGCCGGCGACCTTGCCGAGCTGCGCCCGGCCGTGCTGGCCTCCATCGACGCGTGGTGGAGCGCGCGCGTTCCCGAACCGGCGGAATAGCCGGAGCGTTTCCGAGCGAAGTGGGCCCCGGTTCGCGTGAGGGAAACGCGTAAAACCCCCTCTACAGCCCGATATCGTCCAGGCTGCGCCCGCGCGTCTCGATGCGGTAGTGCCAGGTCACCACCGCGCCCAGCAGCGAGGCGCCGATCAGCAGGAACAGCAGCGTGCGGGTGCCGAAGTCCGCGAGCAGGATCGGGAACAGGAAGGCGGTGAGCACCGCCCCGATCTTGGCGAAGGCCGCGGCGAAGCCCGCCCCCATGCCGCGGATGCGGGTGGGGAAGACCTCGCCGGCGATCAGGTAGGTCTGCGCGTTGGGGCCGAGATTGGTCATGAAATTGAACAGCATGAAGCCGATGACCACCATCGTGACGGCGCGGTCGCCGGTGTAATAGGTGGAGAGCGCGGCCACCAGCAGCCCCGCCGCACAGCCGACGAAGCCGGCGATCTGGAGCGGGATGCGGCCGATGCGGTCGGACAGCGCCACCGCCACGCCGATGCCCACGAGCAGCAGCAGGTCCACCAGCGCCGCCCCCTCCGAGGCGAGGAGATCCGCCGTGACGAGATCACTCAAATTGCGCCCGACATCCGCCTGATGGCCGAAGGCGGCGGCGAGGATGGTGGGGGTGAAGATGCCGATGCCGTAGGTGGACAAATCCTGCAGGAACCACGGCACGCTCGCCAGGATGGTCGCGCGCCGGTTGTGCGGGGTCTTGAGCAAGGCGAGCGGGGTGCGCTCGTGGACATGATCGTGCCCGCCGGCCCCGGTCCCGCCGGCATGGTGGCTGCGACGGGCGAGCTCGATGGATTTTGGATATTGCGGCGACCGGGCGAGCAGGCGCTGCGCCGCCTGCTGCGCTTCCTCCACGCGGCCGTGGGCGAGCAGCCAGCTCGCGCTTTCCGGCACGAACAGCCGGGCCACCGCCACCGCCACCGCCGGCAGGATGGCCGCCGCATACATGATGCGCCAGGCGGAGACTGTCTCGATGTTGGACAGCACGAGATAGCCGAGCAGCGTGCCGGTGAGCGCGCCCACCGCCTGGAAGCCGAAGGCGCTGAGCACGAGGCGCCCGCGCGCCACGGACGGGATGCTCTCGGAGATCACCAGATGGGCGGTGGGATAATCGCAGCCGAGCGCGATGCCGATGCCGAACAGGAACACCACGGTCCAGCCGAAGGAGGGGCTGACCGCCAGAAGCGCGAGGAAGATGATGAAGATCACCATCTCCGCCACGAACATCAGCTTGCGGCCGAACTGGTCGGCGAACCCGCCGAGCAGCAGCGCGCCGACCAGGATGCCGGCGAGGCTCGCCGCGCCCACGAGGCCGTGCTGGAAGGCGTCCATGCCGAATTCGCGGGACATGAGGGGCAGCGTCACGCCCGTCATGAAGACCACGAGGCCCTCGAAGAACTTGCCCGCCGCGGCCAGCCACCAGATGCGCCACTGCATGGCGGTCATGGGCGTCGCGGCCACCTGCGTGCCGTCGCGCCAGATCGGGGTCTCGTCGATATAGTCCTGCACCGAGCGCTTGTGGTTGAACCCGCGCAGGTCCCGCATCTCGTTCATGGCCTTCCCCCACGCTCCAGCGTGACAGAAAGCGTGCGGGCCGTGAATTGCCTATGACGGTCGAGGGTCCGGCTACCGCCCCGGGGACTGGCGGGGCGAAAGGGGAGCGGCTAAGAAAGATGTTCACCGGCGTGCTGCCCGGCCGTTTCCGCGGCCTCTCAGCCCTTGGCGCGCCCCCTCCCGTCCGGCGCCGCAGGTTCCCATGGTCTCTTCCCGCGTCTCTGCTTTGTCCCTCGCGGCGCTCGCCGCGGGCCTCGCCCTCGCCGCCTGCCAGGGCAATCCGGACAGCTGGGGCACCGGCGTGGTGAAGCAGACGGACGCCTTCGGCGACTATTCGGAGACGGTGGTCTCCGTGCCCAAGCCCACCGCCGGGCCGCGCCAGTTCGAATGCACGGGCCCGTTCGCGCCCAACACCACCGCCATCAACATCGCCGCCGACTTCGGGCAGGCGAACGTCATCACCGGCAACATCATGTCGCCGGACGGCAGCACCGCGCCGGGCATCATCCTTCTGCCCAACGATCCCGCCTTGAGCCTGGAGATCGCCTGGAAGGACCCCGCCAACATGGTCGCCCCGCGCCGCGTCGCCTTCACCGAGAGCTCGGCCTGGACGGTGAACGGCATCGGCATCGGCACCAGCCTGTCCGACCTGGAGCGGGCCAACGGCAAGCCGTTCCGCATCCAGGGCTTCGGTGGCAATTCCGGCGGCGTGGTGGCCGACTGGCGCGGCGGACGGCTGGGCAATCTGGGCGGCGGCTGCGTGCTCGGGGTGCAGATGGCGCTGTCGGCCGGGGCCTCGGACGGCACGCAGGCGCGCATTTCCGGCCCCAAGGTCTATGCCTCGAACGATCCCGCCATCCGCGCCGCCAGCCCGAGCGTGGGCGTGTTCTGGGTGAACTACCGGTAGCGGGACCGGGGCCGGTCGTCGCGATTTGCGAAAACGGGGCCGGCGTTAAGATTAACGCTCTCTAAATACCGCCGGGCGCGCGCCGTCATCTTTGCAAGAAGCGTGACGGTTGTAGAGTGCCACTGCGCGTCGCGGACCCAACCGCGCGCAGGAGACACTCCAATGAAACGCCTGATCCTAGGAGCGCTGCTGGGGGCCGTCTGTGCCGTCAGCGGAGCCTTCGCACAGGGGGCGCCTGCCAATGCCCCCGCCGCGAGTGGCCGGCCCGCCAACATCGAAGAGTTGAATGGCGTCCAGTGGTTGTTCGTGCAGGTGGCGGATTCCATTTCCGTCACCGACAAGACCATCACGCTGAAGGGCGTCGCGCCGCAGGTCATCATGTTCGCCGACCGCCCCGAGCGGATCACCGGCGACGCGTCGACGGCGACCTTCATCAAGATCTGGAACGAGGGCAAGGATAGCTTCCAGAAGGACCCGCCCAACGCCACCCTCTCGGTGACGGTGAACGGCGAGCCCAACCTGTCCGTGATCGAGCTGTCGAATCCGGTGCTCTCCGGCGACACGCTGACCTATGACTACAAGCTCCTCAGCGAGGACAAGCCCCTCTCCGGCACCAATGCCAGCCTGTTCATCGACTGGTGGCATTATCACCGCTGGTGGGGTCCCGGACCCGGCCGCTGGGGTGGTGGCGGCTGCTGGCGCGGCCCGTATGGCGGCCTGCACTGCCGCTGGTGAGGCCTGATTTTCCGCCATTGACGCGCGCCCCCGTCCGCACACCGCGGCGGGGCGTTTGCGTCCGTGGCGCGTCTGCCATGATGGTGCCGTCTTGATGGTGCCGTTTCACCGGCGCGTGTCAGCACCCCGCTGCCGCCGGACGTTGTTCCTCGAAACCGTGAGAGACATCATGATCCGCTCCAAGGCCGCCCTGCGCCCGCTGACCCTCGCGCTGACCTTCGCCGCGGGCCTTGCCACGGCCGGGCTCGTGCAGTCGGCCTTTGCCGACCAGCCCAACATGCAGCGCGCGCTCGAAGCGCTGCGCACTGCGCGCGCGTTCCTGCAGCAGGCGGAGCCCAACAAGGGTGGCCATCGCGAGCGCGCCATCGACTTCGTGGACCGGGCCATCGGCGAGACCGAGGCCGGCATCCAGTTTGCGCGCTGATCGCGGCGCCGCCTTGTTTTCGGAAAGTTGCTGATGGCCGATTGGATCTCGTTCTGGAACGGTAGTCACGCCATCTATGTGAATGACCGGCACAAGGCGGTGCATTATGCGGCCATCGCGGCCGACCTCGTCGGCTTCGTGCCCGGGCCGCACGCGCGGGTTCTGGACTTCGGCTGCGGCGAGGCCCTCGCCTCGGCCGAGCTGGCGTTTCGCTGCGGGCGCCTCGTGCTCAGCGATGCCGCGCCGGCGGTGCGCAATCGCCTGAAGGGCCGCTTCGTCGCCGCCCCCGCCATCGATGTGATGTCGCCCGAGGAGGTCTCGGCGCTGCCCGACGGCAGCTTCGACCTCATCATCTGCAATTCGGTGGCGCAGTATCTCTCGCGCGACCTGCTCGCCAGCCTCGTCCGGGAATGGCGGCGGCTGCTGGCGCCGGGCGGGCGGCTGCTCCTCGCCGACGTGATCCCGCCCCATGTGAGCGCGCTGGCCGATGCGGAGGCGTTGCTGCGGCTGGCGGCGCGCGAGAAGTTCCTGCTGGCCGCGGTCGCCGGCCTCGCCCGCACCGCCATCTCGCCCTACCGCAAGCTGCGCGCGGAACTCGGGCTGACCACCTATGAGGAAGCCGAAATTCTCGATCTGCTGGAGGATGCAGGCCTCGCGGCGCGGCGGGTCCAGCCCAATATCGGCCACAACCAGCAGCGCATGGCCTTCATCGGCGAACGCCGGGCCTGAAGCCCCGCGCGGCACTTGAGCGTAGGCGGCGCGTCAAGCCCGCGCGGCGTTTGAGCGGAGGCAGCGCGTGAAGCCCGCGCGGCGCTTGAGCGTAACCAACACGATCCCCGCGCGGCGCCTGAGCGTAGGCGGCGCCGGCGTGGCTTCTCAGCCGCGCACCGCGCTCCGATGGGCGAAGGCCCAGACACGGTAGCCGGTGAAGGTCCACATCATGGTGATGCCGGTGGTGAGGAACTGGGCGAGCAGATAGAACAGCCCTGCCTTGTCCACGAACAGCCACATGAGGGTTTCGTTGAGCACGAAGGCCACCCCCGCCACCACGATGAAGCGCGGCACCGCCCCGGCATGGGAGCGCGTGGCGTCGAAGGTGAAGCGGCGGTTGAGGATGTAGGACACGATACCGCCCACGACGAATCCAACCGCCGAGCCGAGCACGGGGCCGACGGCATCCATCTCCACCAGAATGGCCAGCGTGGAGAAATGGGCGAAGGCGGCAGTGAGGCCCACGCCGACGAATCGGGCGAACTGGTTGACCAGATCGCCGTGGCGCGTGCGGTATTCATTGACCGTCCGGGCGAGGGAGGGCGGCAGCACTGGCGTCTCCGGCAGGAAAGCTTACAGGAATCCTCAAGGCCAAGCTGGCGCGGGGCGGGCGCCGGACACCCCGCGAGGATGTGTATTCCGGGCGCGGCGTCATCTCGGTGACATGGCTTCCGTCGCCGCAAATTATGGTCTAAGGAAGCCCATCAGCGCCAAGGGCCCGGGAAATTGCGCAGGTGTGACATCCTTGAGGTGTGACATCCGCGCCGCGTCCCGCCCGCGCGCAAGTCTGGGAGCAGGCCCCGGCCAAGCTCGTACCTTTCTGGGGCGCGTGACCCGCGGCCCTTTTTTTGCGCCCGGCGGGCGCTAGGAAGGGGCGGGCGCCGCGACGGGGCGGCTCCTGATGGAAACGGATCCCGTTGTCCTCGCCGGCTCAGCGGCGCGGGTGGCGGCGGTCGAGAGCTCAAAGACGGATATGCCGAAACGCACCGATATCGAAACCATCCTCATCATCGGCGCCGGTCCCATCGTGATCGGGCAGGCCTGCGAATTCGACTATTCCGGAACGCAGGCGGTCAAGGCGCTCAAGGAGGAGGGATACCGGGTCGTCCTCGTGAACTCGAATCCCGCGACCATCATGACCGACCCGGACATGGCGGACGCGACCTATATCGAGCCCATCACCGCCGAGATCGTCACCAAGATCATCGAGAAGGAGCGCGGCGACCGCTCCAAGGGCTTCGCGCTCCTGCCCACCATGGGCGGCCAGACCGCGCTCAACTGCGCGCTGTCGCTCAAGAAGATGGGCACGCTGGAGAAGTATGACGTCGAGATGATCGGCGCCACCGCCGAGGCCATCGACAAGGCCGAGGACCGCGAGCTGTTCCGCGAGGCCATGACCAAGATCGGCCTCTCGACGCCCAAGTCCCGCCAGATCAAGACCCTGCCCCAGGCGCTCGAGGCGCTGGACGAGGTGGGCCTGCCCGCCATCATCCGCCCGTCCTTCACCATGGGCGGCACCGGCGGCGGCATCGCCTACAACAAGGCCGAGTTCATCGAGATCATCGAGCGCGGCATCGATGCCTCCCCCACCAACGAGGTGCTGGTGGAGGAGAGCGTGCTGGGCTGGAAGGAGTATGAGATGGAGGTTGTCCGCGACAAGGCGGACAATTGCATCATCATCTGCTCCATCGAGAACATCGATCCGATGGGCGTGCACACCGGCGATTCCATCACGGTGGCGCCGGCGCTGACGCTCACCGACAAGGAATACCAGATCATGCGCGACGCATCGCTTGCGGTGCTGCGCGAGATCGGCGTCGAGACCGGCGGCTCCAACGTGCAGTTCGCGGTGAACCCCGAGGACGGCCGGCTCATCGTCATCGAGATGAACCCGCGCGTGTCGCGTTCCTCGGCGCTGGCGTCGAAGGCCACGGGCTTTCCCATCGCCAAGGTCGCCGCGCGCCTCGCGGTGGGCTATACGCTCGACGAGATCGAGAACGACATCACCGGCGGCGCGACCCCGGCCTCCTTCGAGCCGACCATCGACTACGTGGTCACAAAGATCCCGCGCTTCGCCTTCGAGAAGTTCCCCGGCGCCGACCCGGTGCTGACCACCGCCATGAAGTCGGTGGGCGAGGCCATGGCCATCGGCCGCACCTTCCAGGAATCGCTCCAGAAGGCCCTGCGCTCGCTGGAGACCGGCCTGTCCGGCCTCGACGACATCGAGATCGAGGGCCTCGGCCAGGGCGACGACAAGAACGCCGTGCGCGCGGCGCTCGGCACCCCCACGCCCGACCGGCTGCTCTATGTCGCCCAGGCCATGCGCCTCGGCCTCTCCGACGAGCAGATCCATTCGGCCTGCAAGATCGACCCGTGGTTCCTCGCCGAGATCCGCGGCATCGTCGAGATGGAGCAGAAGGTGCGCCGGCTCGGCCTGCCGGAGACGGCCGGCCAGTTCCGCCGCCTCAAGGCCATGGGCTTCTCCGACGCCCGCCTCGCCACCCTTGCCGGCCTCCACGAGGGCGAGGTGCGCGCGCGGCGCCAGGCGCTGGACGTGCGCCCGGTCTACAAGCGCATCGACACCTGCGCGGCCGAGTTCGCCTCGCCCACCGCCTACATGTACTCGACCTACGAGACGCCCTTCGCCGGTGTCCTCGCCGACGAGGCACAGCCCTCGGAGCGGGAGAAGGTCATCATCCTCGGCGGCGGTCCCAACCGCATCGGCCAGGGTATCGAGTTCGACTATTGCTGCTGCCATGCCGCCTTCGCCCTGAAGGATGCCGGCTATGAAGCCATCATGGTCAACTGCAACCCGGAGACGGTCTCCACCGACTACGACACCTCGGACCGGCTCTATTTCGAGCCGCTGACCGCCGAGGACGTGCTGGAGCTGATCGCCCGCGAAAAGACCCGGGGCACGCTGAAGGGCGTCATCGTGCAGTTCGGCGGCCAGACCCCGCTCAAGCTCGCCAAGGCGCTGGAAGATGCGGACGTGCCGATCCTCGGCACCTCGCCCGACGCCATCGACCTCGCGGAGGACCGCGACCGGTTCAAGACGCTGCTCGACCGGTTGAAGATCCGCCAGCCGGCCAACGGCATCTCCTACAGCGTGGAGCAGGCGCGCCTCGTCGCGGCCGAGCTCGGCTATCCCATGGTGGTGCGCCCCTCCTACGTGCTGGGCGGCCGGGCCATGCAGATCATCCGCGAGGAGAGCCAGCTCGGCGACTACCTGCTCGAGACCCTGCCGGGCCTCGTGCCGCAGGAGATCAAGGCGCGCTATCCCAACGACAAGACGGGCCAGATCAACACCGTCCTCGGCAAGAACCCGCTCCTGTTCGACCGCTATCTGTCCGACGCCATCGAGGTGGACGTGGACGCGCTGTGCGACGGCAAGGACGTGTTCATCGCCGGTATCATGGAGCACATCGAGGAGGCGGGCATCCATTCGGGTGACAGCGCCTGCACGCTGCCGCCCTATTCGCTCTCGCCCGACACCCTCGCGGCGCTGGAGAAGCAGACCGCGGCCATGGCGCTGGCGCTCGGCGTCGGCGGCCTGATGAACGTGCAGTACGCCATCAAGGGCGACGAGATCTACGTGCTGGAAGTGAACCCGCGCGCCTCGCGCACGGTGCCCTTCGTCGCCAAGGTCATCGGCCTGCCCATCGCCAAGATCGCGGCGCGGGTGATGGCCGGCGAGAAGCTGGCCAGCTTCAACCTCGTGCAGCCCAAGCTCGGCCACATCGCGGTGAAGGAGGCGGTGTTCCCCTTCGCCCGATTCCCCGGCGTGGACACGGTGCTCGGCCCGGAGATGCGCTCCACCGGCGAGGTGATGGGCCTCGACACCGATTTCGGCGTCGCCTTCGCCAAGAGCCAGCTGGGCGGTGGCACCAAGGTGCCGAAATCGGGCACGGTGTTCGTCTCGCTGAAGGATGGGGACAAGATCCGCATCCTGCCCACCATGAAGATGCTGGTGGACCTCGGCTTCAAGATCATCGCCACCTCGGGCACCCAGCGCTTCCTGGAGGAGCACGGCGTGCCGGCGACGAAGATCAACAAGGTGCTGGAGGGCCGCCCCCACATCGTGGACGCCATCAAGAATGGCGGGGTCCAGCTGGTGTTCAACACCACCGAGGGCGCGCAGGCGCTGGCGGACAGCCGCTCGCTGCGCCGCGCCGCCCTCTTGCAGAAAGTGCCGTATTACACCACGCTGTCCGGAGCCATCGCTGCGGCGCAGGGGATCAAGGCCTATGTGGGCGGCGACCTGACGGTGCGTCCGCTGCAGGGCTATTTCGGTGCCGAGGGCGACAGCGCTGGCGTCAGCCCGCGGGGCGCAGCCTCCGTCGCCTGATCCCGGAAGGGAACACCGGCGCGCGGCCCTTTGGGCCGGCGCGCATCCGTCGCGGCCGTCCGGCGTCTCAAGGCGCGGGGCGGGCGCATCGCCCGGGGGCCATGGATCGCCCGAACCGGGACAGTCGCCGCAGCCGAGGCGCCGAAAGGCGCCGCGGGGCGGCTTTGTTTTCGGCGCCGGCACCACCTGAGGTGGGTCTCCGGCGCACCGAGCAGTTTCAGGAGGTCTGACAAGGACCCATGGAGAAGATTCCGATGACGGCGGGCGGCTTTGCCGCCCTCGAGCGAGAGTTGAAGCAGCGTCAGCAGGTGGAGCGTCCGCGCATCATCAATGCCATCTCGGAGGCGCGCGCCCATGGCGACCTGTCCGAGAACGCGGAATATCACGCCGCCAAGGAGCAGCAGTCGCTGAACGAGGGCCGCATCGCCGATCTGGAGGACAAGATCTCCCGCGCCGAGGTGATCGACGTCTCGAAGCTCTCCGGCGACATCGTCAAGTTCGGCGCCACGGTGACGCTGGTGGACGAGGACACTGAGGAAGAGAAGGTCTGGCAGATCGTCGGCGACAGCGAGGCTGACGCCAAGGCCGGCCGCATCTCCATCTCCTCGCCGGTCGCCCGCGCGCTCATCGGCAAGAAGAAAGGCGCCTCGGTGGAGGTCGTCACCCCCAAGGGCGCCCGCTCGTTCGAGATCGCGGACGTTCGCTGGGCCTGAGGGGCGCGCGCGGTTCTCATGTCTTGGCCAGGGTGACTTGGCCCATCGTCTCCGCCGTCATGCCCCGGCTTGTCCGGGGCATCCACATCGCGGCAGGCGCAGTGCCGAGACGCGAGAAGCCAGCCCGGTCGCACGGTGGATCCCCCGGACAAGCCGGGATGACGGCGCTCAAGTTCAAAAGGATCTGTGACTCTCGCGTCGCGCGCCGGGGGTACGCCTTGCGCTCACGCCCCACCCGTCACGCCCCCTTGGGCAGTCCGGCTTCGAGCGGCACGATGGGCGCGTCCTTGGACTGCTTCAGCGTCAGGGCCGTCTTCACGTTGCGCACGTTGGGCGCGGCGGTGATGTCCAGAACGAAGGTCTGGAAGGTGCGCAGGTCCGGCGCAACGCACAGCATCAGGAAATCCACGTCGCCCGAGAGCATCCAGGCGCTGCGCACCAGCGGCCAGCCGGAAATGCGCTCCTGGAAGGCGGCAAGGTCGGCTTCCGCCTGGCTGATGAGATGCACCATGGCGAAGGCCATCAGGTCGTAGCCCAGGCGCTTCTCGTCGAGCAGCGCGCGATAGCCCTCGATGATGCCTTCCTCTTCCAGCGCGCGCACGCGCCTGAGGCAGGGCGGGGCGGAGATGCCGACCCGCCGGGACAATTCCACATTGGTCATGCGACCGTCCCGCTGCAGCTCGTCGAGGATCTTCCAGTCGACAGCATCAAGGCGAACGGTCAAGGCACGGCTCCTTGGGGGCAAGGTTGGGAACGCGGCCGCGGACGCGGCGGACGGGGGTTACGTCCGCGCACCTTAGTCTCCGTATGCGGCAACGCAACGAAATAATATTGCGTCGGTTGCGCTGCGAAGGGACAGAAGCTGCCGCCTTGTGGGCACGCGGGGGAGCCCCTACATTCGGGCATAGCTCACGCTGCGGCCATCGGGCGGGCCCGCCATACGTCCCGTCCCCTCTCTTGTCGCGGCTTTCAGCCTTTCGAGCTTCTGGTTTTCGAGGACGTCATGACCACCCACAGCGCCAAGGTCGTCATCATCGGGTCGGGCCCCGCCGGCTATACCGCAGCCATCTATGCGGCTCGCGCAATGCTGGAGCCGGTCCTGTTCGAGGGCATCCAGCCCGGCGGCCAGCTCACCATCACCACGGATGTGGAGAATTATCCCGGCTTCGCCGATCCCATCCAGGGCCCCTGGCTGATGGAGCAGATGCGCGCTCAGGCCGAGCATGTGGGCACGAAGATCATCGCCGATCACGTGAACAGCCTCGATTTGTCCCGCCGGCCGTTCCGCATGGAGACCGAATCGGGCGACACGTGGCTCGCCGACGTGGTGATCCTCGCCACGGGCGCCCAGGCGCGCTGGCTGGGGCTCGAATCGGAGGCGGCGTTCCGCGGCTTCGGCGTCTCGGCCTGCGCCACCTGCGACGGCTTCTTCTACCGCGGCAAGGAGGTCGTGGTGGTGGGCGGCGGCAACACGGCGGTGGAGGAAGCGCTCTTCCTCACCAATTTCGCCTCCAAGGTCACGCTGGTGCACCGCCGCGACGCCTTCCGCGCCGAGCGCATCCTGCAGGATCGCCTGTTCGCCAACCCCAAGGTGAATGTCGTGTGGCATTCGGAAGTTGCCGATGTGGTGGGCGAAACTGGCGACATCTCCAAGGTCACCGGCGCGCGCCTGCGCGACGTGCGGACCGGAACCCTCACCGAGCTACCCGCTGAAGGCATATTCATCGCCATCGGTCATGCGCCTGCCACAGAGCTGGTCAAAGACCAGTTGAAGCTCAAGGAGAGCGGATACGTGTGGACGGCGCCCGATTCGACTGCGACGTCCGTGCCGGGCGTGTTCGCGGCCGGCGACGTGGCTGATGATGTGTATCGCCAGGCGGTCACGGCCGCGGGGCGGGGCTGCATGGCGGCGCTGGAGGCGGAGCGGTTTCTCGCCCACCACAGCGTGGCGCAGGCGGCGGAGTAAAACGTCCGGGCGCGGGGAACCGCCCGGTGACGATCTAAAAGGGTTCAAGGAAGGCCGCGGGGCAGGGGAGCCCGCGGCTTCTCCCGAGACAAGCGAAAAACAGCGCCACCTCGCCGGCCGGATGCCGGTGATGCTCAAGGGGCTCGGGCCGGATGGATTGGGACAAGCTTAAGGTCTTCCACGTGGCCGCGGAAGCGGGCTCCTTTACCCATGCCGGCGAGACACTGGGGCTTTCCCAGTCGGCGGTCAGCCGCCAGGTCTCGGCGCTGGAGGCGGAACTGAAGGTTCCGCTGTTCCACCGCCACGCCCGCGGGCTCATCCTCACCGAGCAGGGCGAACTGCTCTACCGCACCGCCCATGAGGTGTTCCTCAAGCTGGAATCGGCGCGCGCCCAGCTCACCGACAGCCGCGAGAAGCCCAATGGCGACCTGCGCGTCACCACCACCATGGGCCTCGGCACCCACTGGCTCACCGCGCGGGTGGGCGAGTTCGTGGAGCTGTTCCCGGACATCCGCATCCAGCTCATCCTCACCGACGAGGAGCTGGACCTTGCCATGCGCGAGGCGGACGTCGCCATCCGCATGCGCCAGCCGGTGCAGCCGGACCTGGTGCAGCGCAAGCTCTTCACCGTGCATTTCCATGCCTATGCCTCGGCCGACTATCTCAAGCGCCACGGCCATCCGCGCACGCTGGACGAACTGGACAAGCACCGCATCCTGCTGCTCGGCGGGCCGATCCCCTCCTATTTCCAGGGGCTGAACTGGCTGGAGCATGCCGGCCGCGACGGCTCCACGCCGCGTATTCCCGCCTTCGAGGTCAACAACGTGCTCGGCCTCAAGCGCGCGGTGGAGCGGGGCGTGGGCATCGGCACCCTGCCGGACTATCTCTCCGACGATTCCACCTCGCTGGTGCAGCTCTTCACCGATCGCGAGACGCCCAAGCTGGAGGCATACTTCACATATGCCCAGGAAATGCGCTCGGTGGCCCGGATTCAGGTCTTCCGCGACTTCCTGATTTCCAAGGCGCAACGCTGGAATTACTGATTTATGACGTTCGTAGGTGCTATGGTAAGGCTTGGATTGCCTAGCCAAGCGCTGGGCACATGCCTGATATGCGGTCAGTATACGTTGCATTCTGCCTATTCGGGGAGCATCTTTCCCTTGCGCTGATTGCATCCTGTGCGGTGCATCAGCTGTTCCCCTCTGGAAGGTTCGCTGCTCTGCAGCGATACTTGCCGGGTCCCGACCAGGACCCGGCATTTTTCTTTTGTGCGGTTCATTTTTCAGGGTGCCGCAGCGGCTCTTTTCCCCCAATGTCAGGCGCCGGCCCTCAGGCCGGAGCAACTTGACCGGGGTGAGTCATGGCACTTCTCAAGCGTGGGCTCGCGGGCGAGCCCGTGAAGATCCTTCAGGCGAAGCTCGGCGTGACTGCGGACGGCCAGTTCGGCCCCGCCACCGAGACGGCCCTCAAGGCCTACCAGACCCAGCACGGCCTCGCCGCGGACGGCATCGCCGGGCCGGACACCTTCACGGCCCTCGGCCTGCCGGAGCTGGTGCTGCTCACTGTGGGCACCAAGGGCGAGGCGGTGAAGAAGCTGCAGACGGCGCTGGGCATTCCCGCCGACGGCGCTTTCGGCCCTGCCACCGCCAAGGCGGTGAAGGAATTCCAGGAGAAGAACGGGCTGGACGCGGACGGTATGGCCGGCCCCGACACGCTCGCCAAGATTCCCGCCTTCGCCGGCGTCTTCTCGCCGGAAGCGGTGGCGAAGTCGCAGGCCGCGCCGGGCACCATCTCCACCGATGCCAAGCCCGCCGAGGCCGGCGCCACCGCCGCGCCGAAGAAGAGCATCTGGCAGACCATCACCTCCTTCTTCTCCTGATCCGTGGGAAACCGCGGGGGGAACAGGGGCAGGCTCCGGGCGTTGGCCCGGGATGAACCTTGCCCCTCTCCACCCGCTGCGCCCCGGCGCTGAATACGATACGGCCGCCCCCATGGGCGGCCGGTCCTCCTCTTCAGGCTTGGCCGCCCTCGTGGGCGGCCCGTTCCCGCCCGAGCCTGGCCGTCCGCCGGAGCCGCCCATCCTGCCGCCGGACCCGGTGGAGGACCCGCCGGACCTGCCGGAGCCCGGCCCGGACCTGCCGCCGCTTCCCGAGGGCGATCCCTCCCGTGAGCCGCGCCGCGATCCCGAGCCGGAGCCGCCGCCGTTCCGCGACCCCGTCGATCCCACCGACCCGCCCGCGCGCATGGGCTGAGCGCCCGCTCTGGCGGGCCTCTGCGGCGCGGCTTATGCTGAAGCCATGCAACGCAGCATGGCCAAGGCCCTGATGGATCGACTGGTGAAGCCCGCCGCACTTGCCCTCACCATTGCGGGCCTCCCGCTCGCGGCCGACGCCCGCACCGACCGGCCGGACCTGTTCGTGGATGTCTCAGGCGTGGTGCCGGACGCGGTGTTCGACGTGCGCTATTTTTCCACCGACAATTTCGTCGGCACGCGGGTGGACGGCTACGGCGCCGCCCGCTGCTTCCTCACCCGCCCGGCGGCCGAGGCGCTCGTCAAGGTGGCGGCGGAGGCGAAGAAGAAGGGCCTCGGCCTGCGCATCTTCGATTGCTACCGCCCGGCCCGCGCCGTCGCCCATTTCGCCCGCTGGGCCAGCGACCTGCGGGATGAGAAGACGAAGCCCACCTATTATCCCGACGTCGCCAAGAAGGACCTCTTCGCGGAAGGCTACATCGCCGCCCGCTCGGGCCATTCGCGCGGCTCGACGCTGGACCTCACCCTGTTCGATCTCGCGACGCGGCGCGACATCGACATGGGCACGCCGTTCGACCTGTTCAGCCCGCGCTCCTGGCCGGATTCCGCCGCCGTCACCGCCACCCAGCGCGCCAACCGCCGTCTTCTCGCGGGGCTGATGAGCGAGAACGGCTTCAAGCCGTTCGATAAGGAATGGTGGCATTTCACCCTGAAGGACGAGCCCTTCCCGGACACCTATTTCGATTTCCCCATCGAGTAGGGCGGGGGATCCACCCCACCGCTCGCGCCGAGCGGGAAGGCATCGCGCAAGCGGCACCGTGGATGCCCCGGACGAGCCGGGGCATGACGGCCTCAAAACCCTTCAGCCGGCCCATGCCGAGCCTCAGTTCGGCGCGATCTCCTCCACCTTCAGCCGGCGGCCGAAGGTGTCGAAGAAATCGCCTTCGTTCAACACCAGCCGGTTCTCGCGGATGCGCTGTTCCAGCGCGCGCAGGCGGCCGCGCGCCTCGCCGTTCTCCAGCGGGCCGCCATCCTCCGTCTGGGCGAAGAAGGCGGCGCCGTCCCAGGCCTGCCGGGAGCCGGCGAACAAAGCGATCATGCCGGCCCATTCCACCTCGTCGCCGATGATGTTGAGGAAGGTGGAGGCGAGCGGCTTCACCTCCGGCTCGGCGATGCGCACCAGCACCACCAAAGCGGTGAAGCCGCCATGGTCGGCGAAGGTGGCGGCGAGCCAGTCGTCGAAATCGGTGGCCATCGGTCTTCAGAAATCCACGAGGGGCGTGTCGGGAAGATAGTGCTCGAACAGGTACCAGAAGGCGCTCTGCCGCGTCATGGCGTACCACTCCTCGAACGCCGCGAGGGCGGTCTGCGGCGCCGCTTCGCTCTCCATCTCGAACAGCGCCACGGCGACCGGGGCGAAGCGCACGAGCACCTCGGCGCGGGCCTCGCTGTCGTCGGACCAGCCCAGCCGCGCGCGCAGCAGCGCCTGCCCGGCGGCGGCGGCCATCTCGGCATCGCCGATGCCGTCGAGCGCGGTGGCGAGGGACCGCATCAGGTCGGCCCGGCGCCAGGCATGGGCCCGCTCGCGGGCCAGCTCCTCGGTGCGGCGGGCGGCCTCGGCGCGATAGGCCGTCTCCGCCACATCGGCCGCGACCTTCGCGGCGTCGAGGCGCGCCAGCACGGCGGCGCGGGCCTCACGGGCAGGGTCGGGCGCGGCTTCGGGGGCCGGGGCGGGGAGGTCGGTCTCGGGGCTCATCGTCCCTTCCCGTAGCTGCGGGGGCGCGCATCCGGCGCGGGCTGCTTCAGCGCCGCAGGAGTGGGCGCAGCGGAATTTGGCGCCAGAGGATTTGGTGGGGCAGAATTTGGCGGAAGAGAGTGGGAGTCGAACCCACCAAGGACCGGCTCGCGGCCCCTCCCGGATTTGAAGTCCGGACGCCCCACCAGGGACGCTTCTCTTCCCCGCGACGGCACCGCCGCGGTGATTTCAGGCGCATCGTCCGCCGCTCCGGCGAACAGGTCCAGCCGGAACGGATTGATGCGCCTCAGATCGCCACGACGCAAGGTGAGGCCGTGGCGGTCGAAGAATTCGAGGATCTGGATCGCCACCTTGCGCCCGTTCTGCACTTCGTCGCGGAAGGCGGCGGCGGTGAACTCGTCCTTCATGCGCTCGCCGGAGAGGCGGGTGATGATCTCCACCATCTCCGACACCACCGGGCGCAGGAAGAAGTGGTCGTGGGCCACCTCGTCCACCCGGCCCATGCGGCCGAGCAGCTTCATCAGGCGGCGCACGTCCGGCTCGGGCACGGCGAGGAGGCCGGCGATGTCGCGCACGCGGGGCGGGCGGAAGCGCTCCTCGCCGGTGAGCAGCGGCTTGATGCGCGCCCACAGCGCCTCGTCGGCGGCGGCGAGCTTCACCGAGAAATCCGCGCGGCGCACCCAGGCGCCCTCCTGCCGGATGGTGCCGGCGGGCAAGGCGGCGAGCGCGGCCAGGAAGGCGGCGGCCGGCAGGCGCGGCTCCAGCATCATGCGCAGCCGCTCGCGGCCGAGGCCCGGCATGTCCGGATTGTCCGCATGGAAGGCGTCGAGCGCGGCCATCACGCTGGCCGAAAAGGTGGCCAGCGTCGCCCGCGTCAGCGCCAGCGTGGTGGAGCCCGCGGCGAGGCGGGCGAGATCGAGCAGCTGCGCCAGCGCCTCCACCTCATCGGCGGAGAGCGCCCGGTCGCGAGCGAAGGCGTCGAGATCGACGAAATGCGGCGGCACGGCCAGAAGCCCGGCCAAAGCCTTGGCGGGATCGCGCTGCGCCAGCGCATCGAGCTGGGCGATGCGCTCGGGCGTGCGGCGCTTGCGGCGCGGTCCGCGCAGATCGAGGAAGCGGCCGCCGCCAATGGTGCGCTGGGCCGAGGTGTCGCGGATGACGAAGCGGTCGCCCGCCGCCGCCGCGATGGGCGCCTCCAGCACCAGTTGCACCTTGCCGGTGCCACCGGGCGCGATGGCATCGCCGAGCAGCACGAGGCGCGCCCCCACCTCGCGCGCGGCATGGTGCAGGCGCACCGGCAGCCACTGGGCGATGGGGCGGGGCTCGCTGGCCAGCACCTTCAGCTCGGCGTCGATATGGTCGGCGGGGGCGTGCAGCGCCGGGTCCAGCACCACGTCGCCGCGGGAAATGGCGTCCTTGGAGATGGCCTCGCCGGCGAGGTTGATCCCGCAGCGGTCGCCGGCGACGCCGGTCTCGGCCACGCGGTCCTGCGCGCGGATGGAGCGAACGCGGGCGGATAGGCCGGAGGGGCTCACCGTAACCCGGTCGCCCACCTTCACCGCGCCGGACAGCACCGTGCCCGTCACCACCGTTCCAGCGCCGGAGAGGGTGAAGCTGCGGTCCACGGCGAGGCGGAACCGCCCGCCGCCGGCCCGCCGGCCCAAGGTGCGCGCGGCGTCCACCAGCATGTCGCGCAGGGCGTCCACCCCGTCGCCCCGCGCCGCCGCCACGGGCAGGATGGGGGCGCCGGCCAAGCCGGTGGGGGCGAGGAGGGCGGTGATCTCGGCTTCCACCGCAGCGAGGCGGTCGGCGTCGGCGAGGTCGGCCTTGGTGAGGGCGACCACGCCCTTGTCGATGCCGAGCAGGTCCAGGATGGCAAGGTGCTCGCGGGTCTGCGGCATCACACCGTCATCGGCGGCCACCACCAGCAGCGCGAAATCGATGCCCCCCGCACCGGAGAGCATGGTGTGCACGAACTTCTCGTGCCCGGGCACGTCCACGAAACCCAGCACCTCGTCCCCCACCGGGAGATAGGCGAAGCCGAGGTCGATGGAGATGCCGCGGGCCTTCTCTTCCTTCAGGCGGTCGGTATCGACACCGGTGAGCGCACGCACCAGCGTGGTCTTGCCATGGTCGATATGTCCGGCCGTCCCGATGATCACCTAGGGTAGCTCTCCCAGCGGAATGGCGGCGCGGCGCTGGGCGGCGGCGGCTTCTTCCGGGCTCAGCGTGGCGCTGACCGCGTCGAAGAAGCGGTCGGCGAGGGCGCTGTGGCCGGCGCGGGCGCGCAGCAGCCAGGCGAAGGCGGCGATCTTGTCGTGGGGCACGCCGGCTCCGAGATGATAGGCGGCGCCGAGCATGGCCTGCCCGTCCGCGTCGCCCGCCTCGGCGCCCTTGCGCCACCAGCGCGCGGCCTCCACCGGATCGCGATCCGTGCCGAGCGCATTGTGGGCGATCATACCGAGGCGCGTCATGGACGAGCCGACGCCCTGCTCGGCCGCGGCCAGCGCCCAGCGGCGGGCCTCGGTGGTGTCGGGCGGCATCACCTCGCCCTCCAAGAGCATCCAGCTCAGCATGTCTTGTGCGGGGGCGTCGCCGTCCTCGGCCGCGGCGCGGTACAGCTCGGCAGCGCGGGCATAGTCCTGCGCCACGCCCTGGCCCTTGAAATAGAGCGTCGCGAGGTTGCGCCGGCCCACCGGGTCGCCGCCCTCGGCGGCCAGCTCCAGCCAGCGGCGCGCGAGGTCGAGATCCTGGTCGACGCCGAGGCCGTCCACGAAGCAGGCGCCGATATTGTTCTGGGCGCGAGCATTGCCGGCGCGGGCCAGCGGCTCCCAGATGTTGAGCGCGGTCTCGTACTGGCCGGCGGTGGCCGCCGTCAGCGCCTCGGCCATGAGCTCCTCGGGGGAGCGGGTGTCGGCCACCGGCTCTTCCGGTGCCTCCTCGGTGAAGGCGGGCTCGGTGTAGGAGACCGCGGCATAGCTTGCCTCGGCGACGTAGGTCTCGACGAAATCGGGCGCCGCGACCTCGGGGGCCGTGACATGCGGCGCAGGTTCCGGCGCGGGGGCCTCGACGGCGGGCGCGTCCGCCGTGCTGGGCGCGCGGGCGAACACGATCTCCTCGAAATTCAGCTCCACCGCCGGGGCTTCCGGCTCGCGCGCGGGCGGCTCGTGGGCGACCGGCTCCGGCTCGGAGACTGGGGCGAAGGGGTTGTCCTCGCGCATGCGCTCGCCGAGGCGGGGCCGGCGCGGCGCGGGGGCGACGGGACGTTCCTCGGCAGCGGGGCGCGTGGGGGCAAGGCCGCTGGCGATGTCGCCGAGCAGCGCGTCGAGGTCCACCTCGGCCTCGCTCACCGGGCGGCGCTCGCTGGCGCGCTGCAGGCGGGGCATGGGCGGATGCACATGGGGCGGCCGGGGCGGCGCGCGATCCTGCGGCGCATCGGTCGGCGCTTCCGGCTCGTCCGGTCCCCCGCCCTTGCCCTTCAGTCGGTCAAGCCAGCTCATGTGCCCCCTCCAAAGCGGTCACGGACGCGACAAGCGCCGCTTCGTCATCTAGGCACCTCACATCCAGCACCAGCGCCTGATCGTCAATCCGTCCGATCACCGGAACCGGCAACCGGCGCATGGCATCGGCCAACCGGCCGATGGCGCCGCCGCTGCCGTCGCGGGCGCGGATGGCGAGGCCCACGCCCTCCAGCGTCTCCAGCGGCAGCGCCCCGGAGCCGATCTGGCTGCGGCACGGCACGCTCTCTACGGTGAAACGAGCACCAAGGATGCGCTGGAGATGCGGCGCCAGTCGGGCAGCTTGGGCGGCGAGATCCTCGCGCGACCGGGTGAGGTAACGAAGTGTGGGAAGGCGCGCGGCGAGGCGGTCCGGGTCGCGATAGAGCCGCAGCGTGGCCTCGATGGCGGCGAGGCGCACCTTGTCCACGCGCAGCGCCCGCTTCATGGGGTTCTTGTTGATGCGGGCGATGAGATCGCGCCGCCCCACGATGAAGCCGGCCTGCGGCCCGCCGAGCAGCTTGTCGCCGGAGAAGGTGACGATATCCGCCCCCTCCGCCAGCGCCTCCCGCACGGTGGGCTCATGCACGAGGCCGTAGCGGGAGAGGTCGGCCAGCGTGCCGGAGCCGAGGTCGTTGACGAGGGGCACGCCGCCGGCGCGGGCGATCTCGGCGAGGTCGCGGGGCGGCACCTCGGCGGTGAAGCCCTCGATGCGGTAGTTGGAGGTGTGGACCTTCAGGATCACCCCGGTCTCGGGCGCGATGGCGTCGCGATAGTCGCGCGGATGGGTGCGGTTGGTGGTGCCCACTTCAGCGAGTTCCGCGCCGGCCCGGCGCATGATCTCGGGCATGCGGAAGGCGCCGCCGATCTCGATCAGCTCGCCGCGCGAGACCAGCGCCGGCTTTCCCGGCGACAGGGTGTTGAGCACGATGAGGACGGCGGCGGCGTTGTTGTTGACCAGCGTCGCGTCCTCGGCGCCGGTGAGTTCGCAGATGAGGCCGCGCACATGGTCGTCACGCTCGCCGCGGCGGCCGCCGTCGAGGTCGTATTCCAGCGACACGGCGTTGCGCATGGCGCGGGTGGCGGCCTCGATGGCCTCCTCGGCGAAGATGGCGCGGCCGAGATTGGTGTGCAGCACCGTGCCGGTGAGGTTGAACACCGGCTTCAGGCTGGGGGCGGCGGCGGCATCGAGCCGGGCGAGGGCGGCGGCGGCGATCTCCTCGGGCGTCGCGGGGGCGCCGGCACCGGCCTTGAGCGCGGCGCGGCGCTCGTCGAGGGCGTCGCGCACCGCCTGCGTCGCCGCCTGCCGGCCATGGCGCTCCACGGCGGCGCGGGCGGCCTCGGCCTTCAGCACCTGATCCACGGAGGGGAGCAGGCGCAAAGGCGGGGCGGGGGAGAGGGCCGCCGGTGCGTTCGCCATCTCGCCGCCCTCAATAGCCGAGGAGGAAGGGGTTGAAGGCGGCGCGCCGATACGGGCCCTCCTTCTGCTTGATGTCGAGGGCGAGGCTCGCCACGTCGTCGGCGACGGGATCGAGGCCGTCATCCTGGGTGAGGTAGAACACCTTGGAATAAGCGTGGCAGGTGTCGCAGGTCTCGGCCTTCACCGCGCCGTTGCCGCCCTCCATTTCCTGATAGCCGATGCCGGCGGTGGAGCCGCAGGCGGTGCAGCGCACCCGCACATAGTTCCAGAGCGTGCCGCACAGGGCGCAGGCGCAATAGCGGGCGCCATGGGAGGTGGGCCAGTTGACGATGAGGCTGCCCACCGGCGGGCCGCCGCAGGTGGGGCACACGCCGTCACCCACCGGAACGAGCCTTGCGGCATCGAGCTGGGACGCGAGGCGGGCGAAATGGGCTTCCAGCGCCGCCGCCACATAGAGGTGCTCGGCCAGCGCCTCCTCGGGGATGGAGGAGGCGAGCACGTTGCGGATCATCTCGCCGCGCGCCACGTCGGAGGCCATGCGCACCCGCTCCAGCGCGGTGCGGGCGGCCTCGGGCTGCTCGATCTTGGTCGCCTCGGCCAGCGCCCGCTCGAACAGGGTGTCGAAGGCGGCGTCGGTGGTGAAATGGCTGCGATCGAGGGGCGGCATCTCGTTGGCGCGGGCGCGCTCGACCTGCGCCGCCTCCACCGGCTCGGGCGCGGGCGTCGCGGCGATGGCGGCGTGCTGCGCCTCGCTGAGCCCGGCGAGGAAGGTGAGATAGGGGGCGAGGGGATTGTTCTGCGCCAGATGCCGGAACCGCGCCGCGCGCCGCGCGAACAGGGTCGAGGGGTCCGGCAGATAGGCGAAGGTCGGCGCCGTCACGCCCTCCAGCACGGAGGGATCGGGAATCGGGGGCGCCGAACTGGGGCCGAAGGTACGCGACATGATGACCTCACGAACCTCACGGGTCACGTGCACCGGACATGAACCTCCTGGTCGCACGCGGCGGCCGGGAGGCCATTATAGGGAAAAGGCCTACTCCGCGGGAGTCCCGCGGGTCCCCGACTTGCGGGAGCTGACCAGCTCGCGGAACCACTTCCTGTGGTGCCGCCACGCCCAGCCGCCCGTTACCTGCCCCCGGGTCATGGCGCTGATGGTGCCCTTGACCCAGATGGCAGCGTATACGTGGACGATCCACACGCAGATGATCGCCACCGCCGCCAGCGCATGCACCAGAAGCGCGATGCGCTGCTGCTCGATGGTGGTGTAGGAGGCGAAATAGGCCTGCCAGATCACCACACCCGAGGTGATGAGCACCATGATGAGCAGGCTCATGCCCCAGAACACCATCTTCTGCCCGGCATTGTACTTGCCGAGTTCCGGCAGCTTCTCCTCATGGCCGGCGATGACGTCGCGGATGCGGCGCATCCAGGTGCCGTCCTCGCTCTTCCAGAGGTTGGCCTTCCAGAAGCGCAGGAACATGCCGGCGAAGGAGAAGAAGAGCACGACGCCGATCCAGGGATGGATGGTGCGCGTCATCTGCCCGCCGCCGAACAGGCCGGTGAGGAAATAGAGGCTGGGATGGAACAGTGCGAGGCCCGAAATCGCCAGCAGGATCAGGCTGATGGCCGTCACCCAGTGGTTGATGCGGGCGCCCACCGTGTAGCGGTCCACCTGCACGGGGCGACCCGGATGAACCGCGTCGCCTTTCTCCAGATCGTAGGGTGCGCTCATGAGCGACCTCCGGACGACAGCTTCTCGGCCGTCAGCTTTTCGGCGTTCGCCTCGTCCTCAGGCGACACCTTGTTGGCGCCGTTGACGAGGTAGTGCAGCGCGCCGGCGAGGGCGGCAAAGCCCATGACGCCGAGGCCCACATACTTGGTCACGCCCTTCCACGCCTCGACGATGGGGCTGATGCGCGGATTGTCCGGCAGGCCCGCATAGATCGAGGGCTTGTCGGCGTGCTGCAGCACGTACATCACGTGCGTGCCGCCCACGCCGGGCGGATCATACAGGCCCGCATTCTTGTAGCCGCGGGACTTCAGATCCTTGATGCGGCCCTCGGCCCACTGCTTCATCTGCGTCTTGGTGCCGAAGACGATGGCCTGGGTCGGGCATGCCTTCTGGCAGGCGGGACCCTGGCCGACGGCCACGCGGTCCGAGCACAAAGTGCACTTGTAGGCCTTGTGATCGAGCTGCGAGATGCGCGGGATGTTGAACGGGCAGCCCTTCACGCAATAGCCGCAGCCGATGCACTTGGCGTGGTCGAAGTCCACGATACCGTTGGAATACTGCACGATGGCGCCGGGCGCCGGGCAGGCCTTCAGGCAGCCCGGATCGGCGCAATGCATGCAGCCGTCCTTGCGGATGAGCCATTCGAGATTGTCGGTCTCGGGGTTCACCCACTCGGTGAAGCGCATGAGCGTCAACGACGCCGGCGTGAGGTCCGGCGGGTTGGTGTAGGTGCCGTTGAAGGTGCCGATCTCCTCGTGGAGCTCGTTCCACTCAAGGCATGCCGACTGGCACGCCTTGCAGCCGATGCACTTCGACACGTCGATGAGCTTGGCCACCGGCTCCTTGAACTCGACCTGCGAGGGGGAACCGGAGGCGGAGCGGCGGACAAGGTCCGCATCGCTCATCTTGGGCGCCACGGGGGCGGTGGTGGGGTTCGGAATCGGAGGAAACATGCTGGTTCTCCTTTTCCTTACGCCACCGGCCCGGTGGAGGGCTCGATGTTGACAAGGAACGCCTTGAACTCCGGCGTCTCGATGTTCGCGTCACCCACGAACGGGGTGAGCACGTTGGCCGGGAAGCCCTTCTTCGCGGCGCCGACGAAGCCCCAGTGGATGGGGATGCCGACGATGTGCACGGGCTTGCCGTCCACCATCAGGGGACGGATGCGCTTGGTCACGTAGGCCTTGGCGAAGACCGAGCCCCGCTTCGACCACACGCGGACCCAGCCGGCGTTCTGGATCGACTTCTCCTTCGCCAGTTGCTCGGAGATCTCCACGAAGAATTCGGGCTGGAGCACCGAATTCACGTGGTTGTTCTTCGTCCAGTAATGGAAGTGCTCGGTGAGCCGGTAGGAGGTCGCCGCATAGGGGAACTCCTTCGACGCCACGTCCGCGAACTGGGCGAAGTCGTCCTTGAACACGCGCGCCACCGGGTTGCCCCGCACCTTCGGGGCGATCAGGTTGGCGACCGGGCTCTCGAACGGCTCGTAATGCACCGGGAACGGTCCATCCCGCATCATGCCCCGGGTGAACAGGCGGGAGACGCCTTCCGGGTTCATGATAAACGGGCC
The DNA here is from genome assembly GCF_012932745.1 of Xanthobacter sp. SG618. Taxonomy (NCBI): domain Bacteria; kingdom Pseudomonadati; phylum Pseudomonadota; class Alphaproteobacteria; order Hyphomicrobiales; family Xanthobacteraceae; genus Xanthobacter; species Xanthobacter sp. SG618. The sequence goes on from NZ_JABBHL010000006.1 coordinate 105,006, forward strand.
GACATCCTGCGGCTTGGCGGTGGGGGCGATGTCGGGCACGTCGTAGCCCGTCCACTTGGCCCCGTCCCACCAGATCAGCTTGCGGGTGTCGTCCCACGGCTTGCCGTCGATGTTGCAGGAGGCGCGGTTGTAGATGATGCGCCGGTTGGCCGGCCACGCGAACGACCACTTCAAGTAGGCGCCGGTGTCATCGGGATCGGAATTGTCCCGGCGCGCCATCATGTTGCCCGCCTCGGTGTAGCAGCCGGAATAGATCCAGCAGCCCGCCGCGGTGGAGCCGTCGTCGCGCAGCACGCCGAATGTCGGCACCTGCTTGCCCGCCTCCAGGACCTTCTTGGTGGGGTCGTTGGGGTCGAGCACGTCCGAGACCACGTAGCCGTTGAGCTCCTTGGCAAGCTCGTCGGGCGAGGGCTCGTGCGGGTCCTTGTAGTTCCAGGTCAGGTTGACGATCGGATCGGGGAACGCGCCGCCGTCCTTCTTGTACATCTCCTTCAAGCGCAGATGGATCTGCGCCATGATGTAGATGTCCGTCTTCGCCTCGCCCGGAGGGGTGCCGGCGGCCCAGTGCCATTGCAGCCAGCGGCCTGAATTCACCAGCGAGCCGTTGTCCTCGGCGAAGCAGGTGGTGGGCAGCTGGATGACCTCCGTCTGGATCTTGGACGGATCGGCCTGGTTGTAGACGCCGTGGTTCTCCCAGAAGCGCGCGGTCTCGGTCTCCAGCGGATCCATGATCACGAGGAGCTTGAGCTTGGCGAGCGCCTCCGCGAGCTTCGCCTTGTTGGGGAAAGCCTGCAGCGGGTTGAAGCCCTGGCAGAAGTAGATGTTCATCTTCCCCTGCTTCATCAGCTCGAACGCGCGCAGGATGTCGTAAGACGGCACGTCGAGCTTCGGCAGGTAGTCGTAGGCCCAGTTGTTGTCCGCCGTCGCCGACGCACCCCACATGGCCTTCTGGAAGGAGACGAAGAACTTCTTGTAGTTCTGCCAGTAACTCATCTGGTTGGGACGCAACGGCTTGAAACCGCGCGTCGACATATAGGCGTTGAAGTCCGGCTCCTTCTCCGTCGGGATCGTGAGATAGCCCGGGATCAGGTTGGACATCAGGCCGATGTCGGTGAGGCCCTGGATGTTGGAATGCCCGCGCAGGGCGTTCATGCCGCCGCCGCGCACGCCGATATTGCCGAGGAGCAGCTGGAGCATCGCCATGCAGCGGATGTTCTGCGAGCCCTTCGAGTGCTGGGTCCAGCCGAGCGCGTACATGGAGGTCATCGTCTTGGTGGGCGACGAGCACTCCGCGATCATGGACGCCACCTTCAGGAACTTGTCCTTGGGCGTGCCCGTGATGCGCTCGACCAGCTCCGGCGTGTAGACGGAGACGTGCTGCTTCAGCAGATTCCAGACGCAGCGGGGATGCTGGAGGGTATCGTCCACGACCGCATAGCCGTCGGGGCCGATCTCGTAGTCCCAGGAGGAGCGGTTGTAGTCCCGCTTCATCTCGTCATAGCCCGTGAACAGGCCGTCCTGGTACCCGAAGCCTTCCTTGACGATGTAGCCGACGTTGGTGAACGCCTTCACATAGTCCCACTGAATCTTGTCGTTCTGGATGCAGTAGTTGATGACGCCCAGAAGGAAGGCGATGTCGGTGCCTTGCCGGATCGGGGCGTAATAGTCCGCCACCGCGGCCGAGCGCGTGAAGCGCGGGTCCACGACAACGAGCTTGGCGCCACGGGTGGCCTTCGCCTCCGTGACCCACTTGAATCCGCACGGGTGCGCTTCAGCGGCATTGCCGCCCATGATGACGACCAGATCCGTGTTCTTGATATCGGTCCACGAATTGGTCATCGCGCCACGGCCAAAAGTTGGGCCCAAACTGGACACCGTGGGGCCGTGTCAGACGCGCGCCTGATTGTCGAAAGTCAGAATTCCGGTTGAGCGCACCACCTTGTAGGTGGCGAACGCGGTTTCGTTGGTGGTGGCGGAGGCGGCGAGGAAGCCGGTGGTGAGCCAGCGGTTCACCGTCACGCCGTCATTGTTCTTGGCGATGAAGTTGGCGTCGCGGTCCGCCTTCATGGCCTTGGCGATCTTGTCGAGCGCCTCGTCCCAGGAAATCTTCTCGAACTTGTCGGAGCCCGCGCGCCGGATCATGGGCTGCTTGAGGCGCTGCTCGGACTTCACGATGTCGAGCAGGGCCGCGCCCTTCGGGCAGAGCGTGCCGCGATTGGTGGGGTGGTCGGTGTCACCCTCGATATGGGTGATGTCCGCCTTCTCGCCCTTGGCGAGATTGCCCTTGGAGAAGATGAGGATGCCGCAGGCCACCGAGCAGTAGGTGCAGGTGTTGCGCACCTCGGTGGTGTTGACGAGGCGGAATGGCTTGATGGTGGAGGCCAGGGCCTCCTCGATGGGACCGAATCCCAACGCGCCCAGCGTCGTTCCCGCCACGCCCGCGCCCGCCGTTTTCAAAAACTGGCGCCGCGAGAGCTCCATGTTCATCGAAGGAAGCCTCCGACCTTTCGTGCCCCGACCGGGGACGGTTTCGGACGGCCTCGGGGCCGCTCCGGGAGCTGGATCACCCAGCGTGACCGGACGGTATTTTGGAACTGGAATGATGTCAATTTTCGCCCGCGCAACTCCGCGTGTTTGAACGAAAATCGCCTTGTTGTCGCATGTTGCGATGCGGCACGCGTGCGCCTGCCCGCTACCGCTTCTGACGTAACGGCATATGGTTTTGCGGCGCCTTCCTGTTGTGCGCTGCCGAAGCATGGCTGACATCACGGAAACGAGCGTTGACCGCGCTTGCAACCCTGACGCAGAGTGACCGCGTGAAGGTCGGTTTGGCTCCCGCGGGTCGGGGCGCACACTCTATCCAGCCGGATATAACATTTCCCGGACCGCAGCGTCGCTGGCGGGGCCGTGGACGCGTATCCGCGCGATCCCGGACGGTCGGGTCTCTGCCTCAGCGCGGCATGCCGGGCGCGCTGGCGCTCGCCCTCGTGCTCGCGGCTGGTCCCCTGCTCATCGCACCCGCCAGCGCGGCGGAGGAGGAGCGCGCTCCGCCGGGCCTTCTCGCCGCCGTCGAAGGCCGCCCCGTCGCCCCCGCGCTCTCGCTCGGCGTCCTTGATGGCGCGCCGGCGACCCTTGCCGCGGACGCGCCGCCGACCATCGTCCATTTCTTCGCCACCTGGTGCGCCCCCTGCCGCACCGAGCTTCCCGCCCTTGCCGATTTCGGCCGTCGCAGCGGCGTGCGGGTGCTGCTGGTGGACGTGGCCGAGCCCGCCGACCGCATCCGCCGCTTCTTCGCCGAGGGAACGGCCGGCGCCGCGTCCGGCCCCGTTCTGCTCGACCAGAACCGCGCGGCGGCGCGGGGCTGGGGTGTCAGCCTGCTGCCGGCGAGCTTCGTGGTGATCTCCGGCCGGCTCGTCCTCGCCTATGAGGGCGAGGTGGACTGGGCCGATTCCAGAACCCACGCCGCGATCGCCGCCGCGGCGGCGCCCCCGCAAAAAAACCAACCAAAAGAAGCCCAGGGAGAACAGACCCGATGACCACCCGTCGCGACCTTCTGAAGGCCGGCGCGCTCGCCGGACTTTCCGCCGGTGCTGCCGCGCTGCTGCCTCGCGCCGCCTTTGCGCAGGCCGCAGAGGCGCGCGTGTTCGCCCCCACGGTGGGCAACTGGCGCAGCTTCCAGATCACCACCACGGTCGAGATCCTGAAGCCGGCCGGCAAGGTGCAGGCCTGGCTGCCGGTGGCCTCCTTCTCCAATCCGGACTGGTTCAAGCCCGGCGAGAACACCTGGACCACCAATGCCCGCTCCGCCAAGATCGTGCGCGATGCGCGCTCCGGCGCCGACATGCTGCACGTCGCCTGGGCCGAGGGCGAGCCGGCGCCGAAGGTGGAGCTGGTCAGCCGCGCCACCACCCGCGACTTCGCCGTCGATCTCACGAAGCCCGGCAAGCCGACGCCCCTCACCGCCGAGGATCGCCGCCGCAACACCGCGGCCACAGACCTCATCCCCACCGACGGCATCGTGAAGGCCACGTCCGACAAGATCGTCGCCGGCAAGGCGTCCGAGCTGGACAAGGTCGGCGCCATCTTCCAGTGGATCGTGGAGAACACCTATCGCAACGCTGCTACTCGCGGCTGCGGCATCGGCGATATCGCGGCGCTGCTGAAGAGCGGCGATCTCGGCGGCAAGTGCGCCGATCTCAACGCTTTGTTCGTGGGGCTGGTGCGGGCGCAGGGCATTCCGGCGCGCGATGTCTACGGCCTGCGCGTGGTGCCCTCGCGCTTCGGCTACAAGAGCCTCGGCGCCAATTCCGAGATCGTCACCAAGGCGCAGCATTGCCGGGCCGAGGTGTTCCTCTCCGAGTTCGGCTGGACCCCCATGGACCCGGCCGACGTGCGCAAGGTGGTGCTGGAGGAGCCCCCGGGCAAGCTGGCGCTGGACGACCCCAAGGTGGTGGCCGCGCGCAAGGCGCTGTTCGGCTCGTGGGAGGGCAACTGGTTCGCCTACAACACGGCGCACGACGTGACGCTGCCCGGCTTCGACGGGCCGCACCTCGGCTTCCTCATGTATCCCCAGGCGGTGACCGCCAGCGGCCTGCTCGACTGCCTCGACCCGGACAATTTCAAATACACCATTCGCGCCGCTGAAATCGCGGTGTGATCAAGTCGCCGGTCAGGGCGTGGTCCCCGCTGTGGCGGCGCTCAGCGTCGCCCGGCGGGGACATTCTTCCCGGCCTTCCTGCGCGGTGAACCCCGCCGGGGGGCTGCTCCTTTCTTCCGGAACCCATTCCATGCTCGACGTGCCCCACGCTTCCCCGCAGGACCAGGCGCCGGTCCGCCTCACCAGCCTCGCCCATGGCGGCGGCTGCGGCTGCAAGCTCGCGCCGTCCGTGCTGCAGGAGCTGCTGGCGGGGCAGGCGAGCGGCGGGCCGTTCGAGCGGCTGCTGGTGGGCACCGAGACGGGGGACGATGCGGCCGCCTACGATCTCGACGGCGAGACCGCCATCATCGCCACCACTGACTTCTTCATGCCCATGGTGGATGACCCCGACCATTTCGGCCGCATCGCCGCGACCAACGCCATTTCGGACGTCTACGCCATGGGCGGCGAGCCGCTAATGGCGCTCGCCATCCTCGGCATGCCCTTGGGCAAGATCGACACCGCCACCGTGCGGGCCATCCTCGCCGGCGGGCAGGCCATCTGCGCCGAGGCCGGCATTCCGGTGGCGGGCGGCCATTCCATCGACTGCCCGGAGCCGGTCTACGGCCTCGCCGTCATCGGCCGGGCGCCCAAGGCGCGGCTGCGCCGCAATTCCACGGCGCGCGTGGGCGATGCGCTCATCCTCACCAAGGCGCTGGGCGTCGGCGTCTATTCCGCTGCCTTCAAGAAGGAGGCGCTCTCCGCCGCCGCCTATGACGAGATGATCGCCTCGGTGACCAAGCTGAACCGCGTCGGCGCGGCGCTCGGCAAGGAGGCGGCGGTGAGCGCCATCACCGACGTGACCGGCTTCGGCATCCTCGGCCATGGGCTGGAGATGGCGCGCGGCTCGGGCGCCACCCTCGTCATCGAGCGCGCCGCGCTGCCCTGGCTCTCGGAGGCGGAAATGCTGGTGCAGCAGGGCTTCGTCACCGGCGCCTCGCACCGCAACTGGGCGAGCTACGGCGCCGAGGTGGACCTGCCCGAAGGCACGCCCGACTGGCAGCGCCACCTCTTCACCGATCCGCAGACCTCCGGTGGCCTGCTGGTGGCCTGCGCGCCGGAGGAGGCCGACCGCCTGCTCGCCGACATCCGCGCGGCGGGCTATCCCGCGGCGGTTCGCATCGGGCGCGTGGAGGCTGGGCCGGGGCGGGTGCGCATCGCCGGCTGAGGCGACAAGCGGGGGCTCTGTGGGGACGCCGGCGCCGAAATCAAGGAACCATGCGGCGTGGCAGGTCGTTCTCCCGGCGAAAGGAGAACGGATATGCCCTCCACCGACGCCTTGAACGCTTATTCGACGGCGCCCCGGCGCCCGTCTCCCGTCGTGCTGCCTTCGCCCAACAGGGCGCGCATCTGCGCCACCGCGATCGTCGGCGGCATCATGTTCCTTCTGGCCTCGGGCGCTCCCGCGCCGGCCGCCGCGCAGACCGCTGCACCCGCGGCCCAGACCGGCGCCTGCGAGGAGCCGCCCCACACCGCCGCGACGCCCCCCGCGCATGGCCCGGATTCCGGCACCAAGCCCGGCAGCGAAGGCTCCACCGCCTGGAGCGGCGGCACCGGCGGCTCCTATACCGGCCTCACGCCGCATGCGGGCACGCCGGCATCGCCCACCCGCCAGCCGGATACGGTCTCCGGCGTCAATCCGAAGCCGGAGCCGCAGGGGAAGTGCTGACCCGGCGTTCGGCTCTCGCCCAATGGATGGGACCGAGATCATAGGCCAGCTGATGGCGCACCACGGCGGCGTCGGCGTCTGACGCATCGCCGGTGCGGGCGGTCACCCGCCTCACCAGTTCCTCCGCCGGGGCGTCGAGCCAGATGCCGGCGAAGGGTAGGCCAGCCTGCGTCGCAACCTCTTCGATGGCGTCCCGCTCCTCGGGGCGCGCATGCACGGCATCCACGATGACCGTGTAACCGGCAGCGAGGACCTGCCGGGCCAGTGTCCGCAGCCGCTCATAGACGCGCGGGCTCACCTCGGCCGCATAGGCCTCGGCGGGCAGCTTTTCCGTTTCCGCCACATGAAAGAGGCGCTTGCGCTCGATGTCCGAGCGCAGGATGACCGCGCCGGGCGCCCGCGTGCCGATGCCCGCCGCCGCCTTGGCGGCCCATGTGCTCTTGCCGCTCCCAGACAGCCCGCCCACCGCCCAGAGCGTGGGATGGGAGGGGTCGGCCGAGTCCACCGTCACGTCGCCGAAGCGAACCGGATCGGGCTGCGTGGTGGCGAGGAGGTCGATGGTCTGCTGGAAGAAGTGGGCGACGCGCCCCGCCGCCTCCACCCGCTTTTCCCCCTCCAGATGCGCCAGCCCCGCCGCCTCCACCTTCGCCCGGATGCCGGCGCGCAGGCTGAGGAAGAGCGGCAGGGCTGCGAGACCGTCGAGCTGCGCGTCGTCGCTCGCCCAGAGATAGCGGTTGAAGATGGCGTTGGCCTCTGTCCTCAGGCCCCGCTGCCACAGGTCCATGAGCAGGAAGGCGAGGTCGTAGAGCACGTCGCAGGTGGCGATCTCGTCGTTGAACTCGATGGCGTCGAACAGCACCGGCCTGCCGTCGAGAAGCACGATGTTGCGCAGGTGCATGTCGCCATGGCAGCGGCGGACCAAGCCCGCCCCGGCGCGCGCCGCCAGCAGCGGGCGCACACGCGCCAGCGCCGCGCGTGAGACTTCGGCGAGCCGCGCCACGTCTTCGGCCGGGAACAGGTCCGGCCGGGCGGAGAATTCGGCGATGTTGTCTTCCAGATAGGTGGAAAGCGCGGATGCCGTGTCGAAGCCCCGGCGCTCGGGCGCAGCGGCGTGGGCGCTCACCACCATGGCCGCGACGGCCTTGACGAGCTCGGGCGTGAGCTCGCCGCGTTCGGCGATCCGGTCGAGGGTGAGATCGGTATCGAAGCGGCGCATCTTCACCGCATAGTCCACCGCCTCGCCGTCGCCGCCGAGCGCGAGGCCATGGGGCGTGCGCACGATGGGCACCACGCCGAGATAGAGGCCGGGTGCCCCCGCGCCCGATATCTCCACCTCGGCGGCGCAGGCGGCGCGGCGCTTCTCCAGCGTGGAGAAATCCATGAAGGGGAAGAAGACCGCGCGCTTCACCTTGTAGGCGAACGGCCCGGCGAGGAAGACGGCGGCACCGTGGGTGTCGATGCGGATGATGTTCTCCGCAAGCCCATGGGTCGCGGGATCGGCGAGGAAGGCGAAGACGGCGCCCTGATCGGCGACCACATGGTCGCCGGCGGTCTTTTGGGGCGGTTGCGCAGGTGCTGCCATGGTCGCCTCGCGCTGCACACCCCTCTCCCCTTAAAGTCGGCTTTTGCCGACTTCAACCTCCACGAACCGAACTCGGCTGCTGCCGAGTTCGGGCGGGAGAGGGGCCGGGGTGAGGGGTGAGGGCTTGGCGGCCACGTCCACAGGCCCCCCTCATCCGTCACGCGGCTTTGCCGCGCGCCACCTTCTCCCGCGAGGGGAGAAGGGTAAAGCCGGCCTGCTCCTCCTACGGCGTGATGGCCACCTTGAGGACGCCATCGCGCTGGTTGGCGAAGAGGTCGTAGGCGGCCTCGATCTCGTCCAGCTTGAAGCGGTGGGTGACGAGGGCGCGGGCGTCCACCCGGCCGGAGGCGACCACATCCATCAGCCGGCGCATGCGCTCCTTGCCGCCGGGGCAGAGCGAGGTGACGATGGCGTTGTCGCCGAGGCCCGCCGCGAAGGCATCGAGCGGGATCTTCAGGTCGCTCGAATAGACGCCGAGGGAGGAGAGCGTGCCGCCGGGCCGGAGCACGCGCAGCGCCGCCTCGAACGTCTCCTGCCGGCCCAGCGCCTCGATGGCGACATCCACGCCGCGCCCGTCGGTGAGGCGCAGGATTTCCTCCACCGGGTCGACCTTGGAGAAGTCCACGACAAGGTCGGCGCCCATGGCGCGGGACATCTCGAGCCGCGCGGCGACGCGATCCACCGCGATGATGCGCGTCGCGCCCATGAGCTTGGCGCCGGCCGTGGCGCACAGGCCGATGGGGCCCTGCGCGAACACGGCCACCGTGTCGCCGATCTTCACCTTGCCGCTCTCGGCGCCGGCGAAGCCGGTGGACATGATGTCCGGGCACATGAGCACCTGTTCGTCGGACAGCGCCTCCGGTACCGGGGACAGGTTGGTCATGGCGTCGGGCACCACGAGATATTCCGCCTGCGCGCCGTCGATGGTGTTGCCGAAGCGCCAGCCGCCCATGGCCTTGAAGCCGTGCTTGGTGCGCGGGCCGTCCTGCGAGCACTGGCCGCACAGGCAGGCATTGGAATAGCCGGAGGGCGTGATGGCGCCGGCGATGACGCGCTGGCCTTCCTGGAAGCCCTCCACCGCCGAGCCGAGCTTCTCGATGATGCCCACCGGCTCGTGGCCGATGGTGAGGCCCGTGGCCACCGGATACTCACCCTTGAGGATGTGCACGTCGGTGCCGCAGATGGTGGTGGTGGTGATGCGGATGAGCGCATCGAGCGGGCCGACATCGGGGATGGGCTTCTCGTCCAGCACGATGCGGTTCTTCTCGACGAAGATGGCCGCCTTCATCTTAGGCTGCCCGGGGCGCTGGCGTTCCACATAGGCTGCGGGGGAGAGCATATCCGTCATGGCGTTCCTGCCTTTCCGTCGAGCCGCCTGAGCGGCTGCCTTGCGGTATTTTAATATTGGTCGGGTGGCGGCGGGACATTGATGCCCGTCAACGTGGGCGCCACGGCTTCGGTACCGCAGGTTGAGAGTGTAGACTGGAACAAGCGGCCCTTTTCGGGCCGGACGATCATTTCAGCCGGGGATTTTCATGACCGATCACAGCGAGGCGGCGCAGATCGCGCCGGAGGCCATTGCACGCTGGACAGGGCTGGCGCAGGACGCGCCGCTGCGCATCGCCCTCACGCGGACCGATCTCGACAATCTGCTGCTCGGCCTGCGCACGCTCGCCATTGGCCAGAGCGAGCTGGCGGCGGCGCTGGTCGCGCATCTCAACCAGGATCCCGGCGCCTGTCATGAGGCGGTGATGCACGCGGGCGAACTCTCCCGCGCCGCCTTCGGCCGCATCAACGCCTTCGCCGGGGCCGTTATGGCCGGGGCCGTACCCGAGAGGTGAGTGAACTGCGGAAGCTATCCCGCCGTCATGGCTGGGAACGCCTTACGGGGATTGTACCGTCGGTCTGACGTGGATGCCCGGGACAAGCCCGGGCATGACGGAAGCATTGGAGGCGGAGGCCTTGGGTCTCACGCGTGGGCGGGCTCGCTTTGGACCGCGGCGCCGGTGCGCGCCTTCTCCACCAGATGGCCGGCGAGGCGGTGGGCCAGCGCCATGATGGTGAGGGTGAGGTGCTTGTCCGGCAGCACGGGGATGACACCGCCGTCGCAGACATAGACGTTGTCCAGATCGTGGAGCTTCAGGTCCGCATCCACCACGCCCCGCTCGGGGTCGGCGGTGGTGGCGGTGGTGCCGGCATAATGGATGCCGGTGCCGGTATTGTCGCGCGAGGGGTAGATTGACGTCGCCCCGGCGTGGCGCAGCACCTGGCGGCCCCAGCCGTTCATGGCCTCCATCATCGCCTCCGCGCGCGGCGTGGCGGAGAAGTCCACGGCCACATGGCGCACGCCGAAGCGGTCGCGCGTCGTGCCGGGCCGCACCCGGTTGGCCGGGGTCGGCTCTCCGGCGCAGAACAGGCCGAGCGTGACGTAGGAATGGAACATGAAGCGGGCGAGCCGCTCCTTCATGAAGGGCGGGAAGCGCTTCATGCCCGCGAGATAGTGCGGGATATCCGGCACGCCGTGGATGGCGTGGCCGATGAAGGGGAATTCCTCCCCGTCCGGCAGCGTGCCGCGCGACATGAGGATGAGCAGGTCGCCATAGCCGATATCGAAATCCCGGCCCTTGCCCCACAGCTTCCATAGCGAGGTGGAGAGCACGGCCTTGGGATTGTCCTGCAGGCGCAGGCCGAGCTGGCCGGTGGTGTTGCCCATGCCCTCGGGCGCGGCGTCGTCGGCGGAATTGAACAGGATGCGCGGGCTCTCGATGGCGCCGGCCGCGAGCACCACGTGATCGGCGGTGAGCACGCGCGCCTCGCCGGTGGCCATGTCGCGATATTCGACGCCCATCACCCGCTTCGTGCCGGGCTCGCGCAGCAGCCGCACCACCTTGGTGCCGGACCGCAGCTCGTAGTTCGGCAGTGTCTCGATCTCCGGCAGCAGCCGGGCGGTGAATTTGTAGACCGCGCCGGTGGGGCAGCCGGAGGTGCAGATGCCGGTGGAGACGCAGGCGTTGGGGCTGTCGGGGCGGGTGTCGATGGCCTTGCGGTTGGGGATGGCGTGCGAATAGGGCTCGTCCATCGCGTTCACCGCATCGACGATCATCACGTCGGCGGGGCGCAGGGGCTTCGGCGGCACATAGACGCCGTCGGGCAGCTCCTCGAGGTTTTCCTGGGTGCCGCAGACGACGATGCGCCGCTCCACCGCCTCGTAATGGGGCGCGAGGTCGGAATAGGAGATCGGCCAGTCCCGGAAGTCGCGGGCGGAGAAGCGCACGCTCACGCCGTTCCAGAGGTTCTGGAGACCGTTGACGGCGAGGATCTGGTAGTGGTGGAAGTTATTGTCTGGCCAGCCGGTGGAGCCGTCCCCGCCCTTCTCGAACAAGGGATGGACGAACAGGCTGTCGTGCGGCTCGGCCGGCCACACCGTGTTGGCGCGGATGCCGAAATCAAGCTGGGTGCCCGGCGGGTCCACGCGCTTGAAATGGTCGTCGGCGAGGCGCCCGCCCTGCTCCAGCGAGACCACGTTGAGCCCCGCCTTCGCCAGCTCGTAGGCCAGCATGCCGCCGCCGGCGCCGGTGCCGACGACGATCACGTCGCAATGGGTTGCCTTAGCCATGGGCGTCTCCCGAAGCCTTCCCGGCCAGCGGCCGCCCGCCGACCAGCGGCCATTCCCCCACCGAGCCCAGGAAGCTGGGCGAGGCGAAATGCACGTATTCGAAGAAGGTGCCCACCGCCTCCGCATCCTCGGCGAGGTGCTCGCGATGCACCGCGCCCTCGGGGAAGCCTGAGCGTTCGGCGATGCGGCGGAAGGCGGCGTTGAGCTGGGTGTTCAGCGCCGCGATGCGGGCAAGGTCCGCCACCATCGGCGCCAGCGCCGCGTGGTAGGGGCCGAGCGGCAGGAGGGCGACGACCAGCGCCTCGAAATCGAGGGGGGCGTCGGGAGAGGTCTCGCTCATGGGGTCTCCTCAGGCCGCGTGCAGGCGGCCGAGCTCGCGCAGGGGGCGGCCGCTTCTGAGGTGGCGCTCGATCTCTTCCAGGCTCACGCCGTTGGTCTCGGGCACCAGCCATTGGGTGAAGGCGAGGCCGGCGACGCACACCACGGCATAGAGGCCGAATACGCCGGCGAGGCCGAACTCGGCCACCAGAACCGGGAAGCTGAACACCACGATGAAGTTGAAGCCCCAGTTCACCAGCGAGGCGATGCTCATGCCCAGCGCCCGGCAATCCAGCGGGAACACCTCGGACATCATCACCCACGGCAGCGGGCCGATGGCGATGGCGAAGGAGGCGATGTAGAGCACCAGCCCGGCGAGGGCGAGCACGCCCAGCGACGGGCTGCCGGTGGCGGCGGCGATGGCGATGGCACCGAGCGACACGGCGGTGCCGGTGAAGCCGATGAGCAGCAGCAGGCGGCGGCCGAGCCGGTCGATGAGCATCATGCCCACCACCGTCATCAGCACGTTGACCACGCCGATGCCGGCGGTGGCGAGGATCTGGGTGGTGGTGGAGCTGAAGCCGGACAGCTCGAACACGGTGGGTGCGTAATAGATCACCGCATTGATGCCGGAGAGCTGCTGCAGCAGGAACAGCCCCATGGCGACGATGAGCGCCGGGCGCACGCGGGGCGAGAGCAGATCGGCGAAGGTCGCCTTGCGGCCCTCGTCGGCGGCCGCGGCGGCGCGGATCTCCTCATATTCGGCGGCGACGGCGGGGTCGCTCTCGGGCCGCTCGCGCATGCGGGCGAGGGCGGCCTTGGCCTCGGCGCTGCGGCCGCGCATGGCCAGCCAACGGGGGGTGTCGGACAGAGCGAAGATGCCGCCGAACAGCAGAACCGCCGGCACCGCGCCCATGGCGAACATCCAGCGCCAGTTCTCGTGGAAGGCGTAGCCCACCACATAGGCGCCGAGGATGCCGAGGGTGATGGCGAGCTGGTAGATGGAAACCAGCATGCCGCGCTCCTTGGCCGGGGCGCTTTCGGAGATGTAGAGCGGCGCCATCATGGCGGCGACGCCCACCGCGAGGCCGATGACGAGGCGCGCGAGGGTGAGGGTGATGAGGCCGCCGGCCAGCGCGCTCAGGAGCGCGCCGCCGATGAACAGGATGGCGGACCACAACAGCAGCTTGCGGCGCCCGGCGGCAGCGGCGAGCCGCCCGCCGACGATGGCGCCGATGAAGGCGCCGAAGGGCACCGCCGCCGTCATCATGCCTTCCGCGACGGGATCGATGCCGAGGTCCCTGCGCAGCGGCGCCAGCGCGCCGGCGATGACGCCCTCGTCGAAGCCGAACAGCGCCCCGGCGAGGCCGGCGATGGCGGCGATCAAATAGATCATGGCGCTTCCCTTCGCGCTTTACCGCCCGCCGGACAGCCCGGCGGCGCGGCCCCTTTTTTCCGTGAAAAGCCCTGCGGGCGTCAGGCCAGCACCACGCGCGCCACCTTGCGGACGGCGGCGATGATGTCGGCCTCGTCCTCGGGGGTGAGCGTGGAGGCGATGGTGAGCAGCGCGCCGCGGGCGTGCAGGTCGTCGCAATGGGGCAGCGCGCCGGCGGCGTAGCTGTAGCTCTGGCCGAAGGCGTTGGACGGGTGGGTCCAGGGGAAGCCGTCGCGGCTGTCCGAGCGCTTGTTCACGAGGCTCGGGATGTTGGAATACCAGTGCATCCCCCACTCGCGCATGGCGAGGCAGGCGAGCGAGCCGGCCGGGCCGGCGATGCCTTCCGCGCGCAGGGCGTCCACGAAGCGGCGCGCGGTGGCCTCGTCCTTCAGCGTCATCAGCAGGAAGGGGCCGGTGTCGCCGGAGGGGTCGGGCACGGTGCGGAAGCCGAGGCCGGGGAGGTCGGCGAGGGCATCGCGGATGCGCCACTTGGACGAGCGCATGTTGCCGGTGATCTGCGGCAGCTTGCGCATCTGGGCAAGGCACATGGCCCCCGTCAGCTCCGACATGCGGGCGCCGACGCCCCAGAGCTGGCAGGTCTCGTCCGAGGTGTCGAGCCGGCCCTTCTCGTTGCGGGGATAGCCGAGATCATGCAGCGCGACGATGCGGCGGAAGAGGTCGTCCCGCTCGGTCACCACCATGCCGCCGTCGCCGGAGGTCATGTTCTTGTTGAGCTGGAACGAGAAGATGCCGATGTCGCCGAAGGTGCCCACGGCCTTGCCGTTCTGGCTGGCGCCGGCGGTCTGGGCGCAATCCTCGATCAGCGCGATGCCGCGCTCGCGGCAGATGCGGGCGACGTCGGCGACCCGGCCGGGCGCGCCGCTCATGTGCACCATCAAGGCGGCGCGGGTGTTGGGGCCGATCTTGCGCTCAACGTCCGCGGGATCGAGGGTGAAGCAGTCGTCGACGTCCACCAGCTTCGGGATGGCGCCGGCGCGCACCACGGCGGCGACGCAGCTCACCCACAGATAGCCGGGCACCAGCACCTCGTCGCCGGGGCCGATGTCGAGGGCGGACATGGCGATGGTCAGCGCGGCGGTGCCGGAGGACACGCCCAGCGCGTGCTTGTGGCCGAAGGCGGCGCACCATTCCTTCTCCAGCGTGTCCACCATGTGCTGGAGGTCGGGGCCGTAGAAGCGGAAGGGGCTCTGGGCGCGCACCACGCGGGAGACGAGTTCCAACTCCTCCTCGCCGATCCAGTGGGCGCCGGGCAGCTCCCACGGCAGGGGCTTGGTGCGGACCGGTTCGCCGCCCTCGATGGCAAGGCGGTTGGCGTGTTCGTGGGTTGCCGCGGAAACGGTCACTGGGCGCCCTCCCTGACGGCAGCTCCGGCGAGATGCCGGGCCTATCGCCGCTCGATTTTTTGTACTTATGCTCTACTGTAGGTCGCGCTTACAAGTCCCGCAGGCCGCTCCATCTCGCGCACGTTATCCGCGCTCTACCCCCATACCCGTCGGATCACATGGCAACCTTGTTCCTCACGGCGGGCCTCGTGCTCCTCAACGGCATGTTGTTCGGCTTCAGCACGGCGTCCATCGCCGGCGTGGTGGGCACCATCTCCGAGGCGTTCGCCCTTTCCACCCGCGCCACCGAGATGATGGTGACGTCGCTGCTGGCCGGCTGCTTCGTGGGCGCGGTGCTCGCCGCACCGATTTCCCAGCGGATCGGCCGGCGTCCCTCCTGCCTCCTCGCCGCGACGCTGGCCTTTGCCGGCTATGCTCTGGTGCCGCTGGGACAGGCGATGGCGCCGGGCGTGGGGATGCTGGTGGCGGCGCGCGTTCTCATCGGCCTCGGGGTGGGCCTCTCCTCCATGGTGGTGCCCATGTATGCGGCGGAGGTGACGCCGGCGCGCCATCGCGGCGCGGTGGTCTCCCTGTTCCAGCTCGCAGTCACCATCGGCATCCTTCTGGGTTATGCGGTGCCCCTCGCGCTCACCGGCCACGCCACGTGGGCGCAGATGCTGGGCGGCGGCGTGCTCATCGCGGCGGCCTGCGCGGGCGCCGTGCTGCTGCTGCCGGAAAGCCCGCGCTGGCTCATCTCCCGCGGCCGGATGGCGGATGGCGAGGCCGCGGCCCGGTGGCTCGGCCTTGCCGGCGAGATCTCCGCCGGCGACGGCGAGAGCGCGCCGGCCGGCAACTGGCGGGCCGTGCTCGGCCGGGGCAGCACCAAGGCGGTGCTGGTGCTGTGCAGCGTGCTGTTCGTGCTGCAGAACTTCTCCGGCATAGACGGCATCCTCTATTACGCCCCGCACATCTTCACCGAACTCGGCTTCCCCGCCGGTGTCGCCGCCCTCGCCGCCACTTTCGGCCTCGGCCTCGTCAACGTGCTGGCGACCATGGCGGCCATGATGCTGGTGGATCGGCTCGGGCGCCGCCCGCTGCTCATCGCCGGTTCGGCGGCCATGGCGGTGAGCCTGGCGCTGGTGATCGTCGCCGCGCTGGCCGACTGGCCCTATGTGGCGCTTGCGGGCCTGTGCGCCTACATCGTCGCCTTCGCCCTGAGCCTCGGGCCGCTGCCCTATGTGCTCATGTCCGAGCTTTTCCCTTCGGCCATCCGCGAGCGGGGCATTGCTGCCGCCTCGGCCACGAGCTGGCTGTTCAACGCCATCGTGGCGGCGAGCTTCCTCTCGGTGGTGGAGGGCATCGGCCTTGCCGCCACCATCGGCATTTTCCTCGTGGTGTGCGTCGCCTCGCTCTTCATTTCCCTCGCTTATGTGCCGGAGACGCGGCAGGTGGAGCTGGAGGACATCGAGAAGGACGTGCTTGCCGGAAAAGCCCTGCGCCGGCTGGGCGCGTAAGCGTTTCGGCGCGTACCGGAATAGGCTAGAGGAGGGGCGGAGCAAGGCCACGCAGGGGGAGCCAGATGCCGGCGACGTACGAGGTTTCCGGGCTGTTGTCCTTCACCATCGCCATCCTCGTCTACTTCCTCGGCGCCGGCCTCAACGAGATCATCGCCCCGCTCAAGCGCTGGAACATCCCGGAGGCGGTCACCGGCGGCATCCTCGCTGCGCTCGCCACGCTCTTTGCCTACAAGGTGGTGGGCCTCGCGGTGAGCTTCGACCTCGACGCCCGGGACCTGCTGCTGCTCTATTTCTTCACCGGCATCGGCCTCAATGCCCGCGTCTCGGACCTCGCCACCGGCGGTAAGCCGCTGGTGATCCTGCTGCTGCTGACTGTCTCCTATCTGGTCCTGCAGAACGTCGTCGCCGTCGGTGGCGCGGCGGTGCTCGGCCTGCCCTATGGCGTGGGGCCGCTTCTGGGCTCGGTGTCGCTGGTGGGCGGCCATGGCACCACCATCGCCTGGGCGCCGATGATCTCGCAAAGGTTCGACCTGCCCAACGCGCTGGAGATCGGCATCGCCAGCGCCACCCTGGGCCTCGTCATCGCCAGCCTCGTGGGTGGCCCGGTGGCGGGCCTGCTCATCTCCCGCTTCAACCTGCGCGGCACCGGCGACGACGCCCCCATGGTGGGCCTGCCGGACACCCCGGCCGAGCCCCAGGGCGGTTCGGTGGACTACAAGAACATCCTCGTCACCATCCTCGCGCTCAACCTCGTGATCATCATCGGCTATGCGCTGGAAGGCGTGGTGGAGAAGACCGGCCTGAAGCTGCCCATGTTCGTGGTGTGCATGCTGGTGGCCATCGTCATCACCAACATCCTGCCGAAGCTCGCGCCGCGCATGCCATGGCCGGCCCGCACCCCGGCGCTGGCCCTGGTCTCGGACCTGTCGCTGAAGATCTTCCTCGCCATGTCGCTGATGAGCATGCAGCTCTGGACGCTGGGCGGCCTCGGCCCGGCGCTGGCCACGGTGCTGGGGCTGCAGACGCTGGTGGCGGTGGCCTACATATTGTTCGTGGTGTTCCCCGCCATGGGCCAGAACTATCAGGCGGCGGTGCTGGCGGCGGGCTTCACCGGCATCAGCCTCGGCGCCACCCCCACCGCCATCGCCAACATGACGGCGGTGACCCGCACCCACGGTCCGGCGCCCATCGCCTTCATCATCCTGCCACTGGTCTCCGCCTTCTTCATCGACATCGCCAATGCGCTCGCCATCGGCTTCATGCTGAGGTGAGGGGGCGTTCTGCTCGTCCGCGATGAGTTGGCGAGGCCTTGGCCCCCTCATCCGTCACGCGGCTGCGCCGCGTGCCACCTTCTCCCGCGAGGGGAGAAGGAAGAAGGCTGCCAGTCTCTTCAGTATCTTGACGTGGGAGCCGGCCCAGCTCCCCTCTCCCCTCGCGGGAGAGGGGTTGGGGGTGAGGGGGCTTTCTCCGCAGCTGCCCACCCTATCCCCGCGTCATGCCAAGCCTCGTGCCGATGCCCGGTGAGGTGGTCCCGGCCCGGTCGTGACGGCGCGGCGAGAGGGTCCGGCCGCCAAAAGACCTTCTCTTCAGCAAACCTTCCTCGAAGCCCCTGCGCCACCGCCCGATCCGCGCACCATCGAGGCATTCCAATGTCGGGTGCCCCCTGTTGTCTTCCATGAAACCTTGATGTCCAATGTTCATGCGATGCATTTGCATCGTCGATGACTGTTTTTGCAGACGGCCGGAGGCTCGCATCATTGGCGAAGTCTGCGGCGTGATTTTGAATCACTCCATAAAGAGACGAGGACATGATCGTTAACGTGATCTTCGGCTCCGACGGCGGAGCCACCAAGGGCGTTGCGTCCCGGATTTCCAAGAAGTGCCAGGGTCGTGCGGTGGACATCAAGACGGCGAGCCCGGCCGATTTCGAGAATTGCGAACTGCTCATCCTCGGCTCGCCCACCTATGGCGACGGCACGCTCCAGACCGATTGGGAGGAGCATATCGACAAGCTCCGCGGCGCCCGGCTGAAGGGCAAGAAGGTGGCCCTGTTCGGCACCGGCGACCAGGAGAGCTATCCCGGCTCCTTCGTGGACGCCATGGGCATCCTCTATGACGAGGTGACGGCGCTGGAGGCGGTGGTGGTCGGCTTCACCGACACCAAGGGCTACGACTATCTCAACTCCACCGCCGAGCGCGACGGCAAGTTCGTCGGCCTCGCCCTCGACCAGGACACCCAGTCCGGTCTCACCGACAAGCGAGTGACCGCATGGCTCAGCACCATTCTCTAGAGGCCGCCTGCGATCCGCCGCACGAGGCGGAGGCCGGCTGGCCGCCCGCGCCGGTGCGCCTTGCGGTGCCGGAGGAGGCAGGCGCCACGCAGCGCCTGTTTCACCATCATCTCTACGAGCTGGGGCGGGGCGTGCGGCCGCTGTTCCTGATGACGCTGGCGACCCGGGAGCTGCCGCCGCTTCTGGCGCGGCTGGAGCGGGCGGGCATCGACCATTTCGTGCAGCAGGTGAGCCCGGCCAAGGCCAACCTTTTCTTCGGCCGCGACGCCTTCGTCGCGGTGGCGCGGGCGTTCGTCACCCGTCCGCTCAACGCTTTGACGGCGGAAGAGGACTTCATGCTGGGCACCATGCTCGGCTACGACCGCGAGCAGCAGTGCCGCCGCTACCTCACCCGTTCCGGCCGCGGGCTGGACCGTCCGGCGCTGGCGGCGGAATAGGTCTCTCTTCTTGTGTCATTGCCCGGTTCGTCCGGGCGATCCACGGTATGGCTGGTTCCCGTCGTCGGCCATCATCGCACAAGCGGAGCGGTGGGTCGCCCGGACAAGCCACGGCACAACGACGGCTAAAGGTGATCGCGTTCCGGCCGACAAAGGCCGCGCACGCCCCTCAGATCGCACCCTCGGCATGGCGGGTCGCCAGCGGCAGGGAGGCGGTGGCGAGGAAGGAGCGGTAGCGCCGCCGGGCATCCATGGCGGTGCCGTTGTCGGAGATGGCCGCTTCCTGCAACTCCGCCAGCGCCCAGGGCGCTGGCTCCACGGGCACAGCGACGATGGCCGGCGCGGCGCGGGAAGTGATCTCGATCACATCGTGGGGGGTGAGGGCCTGAAGGGCATGGGCGGCAAGCTGGCGCTGGTAGGCCCGCCGCTCGGGCGACAGCTCCTCCCACGGCTCCAGCAGCGGATAACGCTGCTGCGAATAGGCGTGCATCGCCCGCGCCATCCGCTCCACCATGTCCGTCGAGACCATGCCCGCCCCTCGATGCCCTGACCCTTTGGGTGTGACGGTATCAAGGTGCGCAATCCGGGCGCATCCCCGTCCTTCCGTCACAGCGAGGATGACCCGGCGGTTCTTTCACGGAGGTTGCCGCCGGTCCGGCTGGCACCGGCGCATTCGATACATGGTGAACGCCCCCTTAATGGCACCGATACCCCTCCCGGCAACCTCGGGTGACACCCGGTTCGAATTGTGATTCCGGGCGGTGTCCAATTTGCCGCAAACGGCCTATAGGATGGCCGAAATCGTCAAGGGAGCCGAAGAGATGTCCGTGAAGCTGAGCGACCTGAAGGTGAAGCTGTTCACCGACGGCGCCGACAAGGCGCAGATCGTGGAAATGGCGAAGCAGCCCCACATCGCCGGCTTCACCACCAACCCCTCTCTGCTGCGCAAGGCCGGCGTAACCGATTATGAATCCTACGCCCGCGACCTCGTGGCGGCGGTGCCGGACCGGCATATCTCGTTCGAGGTCTTCTCCGACGACATCCCCGAAATCCGCGCCCAGGCCCGCGTCATCGCCACCTGGGGCGAGCATGTGCATGTGAAGCTCCCGGTCTCCACGACCCGCGGCGAAACCTTGTACGAGCTGGTGCGGGACCTCGTTCAGGACGGCGTGAAGGTGAACCTCACCGCCATCTTCGACGTGCCCCAGGTGGACGAGGGCGTCAAAGCCCTGGCCGGCGGCGCCCCTTCCATCATCTCGGTTTTCGCCGGCCGGCTGGCCGATTTGGGCATCGACTACAAGCCGGCGATCTCCCGTGCCGTCGAGCTGTCGCGTGCCACCCCGAACGTCGAAGTCATCTGGGCGTCCACCCGCGAGGTGTGGAACGTGATCGAGGCGGACGAGATGGGCTGCCACATCATCACCGCCCCCGCCGACGTGCTGAAGAAGCTGCCGGCGATGGGTTCGCGCACTGCCGCCGAGCTGTCCCTGGACGCGGTGAAGGCCTTCCGTGCGGACGCCCTGGCCGCCGGCCTTACCCTCGATCTCAAGGGCCGCGCCGCCGCCGAGTGACCCCTTATGTCCGCCTGATTACGAACAGGGCACGCCGCGGCATTGCGCAGCGGCGGCGCGCTGTTACACTGTCCGCAAGGCGCAGCCGGCCGCGGAGCTTCGCGGCGGCCTGAGCGCACGGGACCGCCTTGCGGCGAGGGACAGGACATGAGGGACGAGACGCACGGGCCCGGCGGGGGTCCGGAGCAGTCTTGCCGTAGCGGAACCGCTGCCGAGGCAACGGTTTCTCCGTTGCGTGCGGGGACGGGCGATGGTCCGAAGGACCAGCCTCTTGCCGCCCAGCCTTGCGCCACGTCCGCTCTCCCCCAGGATCGCCGGGCTGAGTCGCGATCGGCGAGCCCGCACGGCATCTATGCCGCCATCGATCTCGGCACCAACAATTGCCGCCTGCTGATCGCCCGCCCGACCGCCCGGAGCTTCCGGGTGGTGGATGCCTTCTCGCGCATCGTGCGCCTCGGCGAGGGGCTCGGCGCCTCCGGCCGGCTGTGCGACGGCGCCATGGAGCGGGCGCTGGGCGCGCTTGAAATCTGCGCCACCAAGATGGAACTGCGCGGCGTAACCCGCGCCCGCATGGTGGCGACCGAGGCCTGCCGCTCGGCCGTCAACGGGGAGGATTTCTGCTCCCAGGTTGAGGCCCGCACCGGCCTGACGCTGGAAGTGGTGGACCGCCGCACCGAGGCGGGACTTGCCGCGACGGGCTGCGCGCCGCTGGTCGACCCTTCCTGCGAGGGGGCGGTGCTGTTTGACATCGGCGGCGGTTCGACCGAGGTGGTCTGGCTCGGCCGCCGCTCGGCCGGAGATGATGGCCCGCCACGTGCCCGCATCCGCTCCTGGGTCTCGCTGCCGGTGGGCGTCGTCTCCCTGTCCGAGCGCCATGGCGGGGTGAAGGTGTCGCCGGACGTGTTCCACACTATGGTGGACGAAGTTTGCGCCATGCTCGACGGCGTGCGCCAGAGTTGGGGCGTGCGCGCCCCCGCCCGGCTGCACTTGCTCGGTACGTCGGGCACCGTGACGACCGTCGCCGGCATTCATCTCGGCCTCGACCGCTATGATCGTGCCCGTGTCGACGGGGCCTGGCTCGGCGCCAGCCACATCGAGCAGGTGGTAGATCGTCTGATGACCATGAGCTTCGAGGAGCGCGTCGCCAATCCCTGCATCGGCGCCCAGCGCGCAGATCTCGTGCTCGCGGGCTGCGCCATCATGGAGGCGGTGCGCCGTATTTTTCCCGCCGACCGGCTCCGGGTGGCCGATCGCGGGCTGAGGGAGGGGATGCTGGTGCAGATGATGCGGGCGGATGGCGTGTGGCGGAACGGCCGCGCGGCCGATGGCTACAACGCGACCCCGCCGAACGGAAGCCGTCCAGCGTGACCACACCACCCCGCGGGCCGGACGGCCGCCCGCTGAAAGTGCGCGTGAAGACCTCGCGCGGCCGCACCACCTCCCAGCAGAAATGGCTTCAGCGCCAGCTGAACGACCCCTATGTGGCCCGCGCCAAGCGCGAGGGCTGGCGCTCCCGCGCGGCGTTCAAGCTGATCGAGATGGACGAGAAGGCCAAGCTCCTGAAGCGCGGCCTGCGCATCGTCGATCTCGGCGCCGCGCCCGGCGGCTGGAGCCAGGTGGCGGCGCAGAAGATCGGGCTCGAGCAGGGGCAGGGCAAGATCGTCGCCATCGACCTTCTGGAGATGGACCCGATTCCGGGCGTCGCCTTCGCACAGATGGATTTCCTCACCCCCGACGCGCCAGGGCGGCTGATGGAGATGCTGGGCGGGCAGGCGGACCTCGTAATGTCGGACATGGCGGCCAACGCGACGGGCCACAAGAAGACCGACCATTTGCGTATTGTCGGCCTCGTGGAGCTGGCCGCGGATTTCGCCCGGCAGGTGCTCGCGCCCGGCGGCGCCTTCCTCGCCAAGGTGATCCAGGGTGGCACCGAGGGGACGCTGCTCGCCAACCTCAAGCGGGATTTCGCTCTGGTGCGCCACATCAAGCCGGCGGCCAGCCGTGCCGACTCGGCCGAACTCTACGTCTTGGCTACCGGCTTCCGCGGCAGCGCCGACATCGCCTTTGAAGAGGCGGGCGAAGCGGACGCCTAGTCCGGCGGCACTTCGCTGCGCGGGTCGTCGAGATCGGGCTTGCGCGCGGTGAGGGAAGAGCCGGCATCCTTCGGCAGCGGGATGAAGAAGAAGATGCTGAGCGCGCTCACCGCCGCCACCACCAGGAAGGCGGCCGAGAAGTCACCCTGCGTCACCGCTACCTCGCCGCGCGAGGCCCGCATGGATTCCAGGACAAGGCCTGCGACGGCGACGCCAAAGGAGAGCGAAACCTGCTGCGCCACGCTGGCGAACGACGTGGCGCGGCTCATCTCGGCCGGTTCCACGTCGGCGTAGCTTAGCGCGTTCAGGGCGGTGAACTGCAGCGAGCGCAGGAAGCCGCCCACAAGCAGCAGCGACGCGATCAGCCAGTGCGGCGTCAGGGGCGTGAAGGCGGCGTTGATGGCGATGAAGCCGCTGCACAGGAACACGTTGGCGAGGAGAACCCGCTTGTAGCCGATGCGCCGCAGGAGCCTGGCGGCGGTGAACTTCATGGCCATCGCCCCGGCCGAGGCAGTGAAGGTGAGGAGGCCGGAGGCGAAAGGCGAGAGGCCGAACGAGAGCTGCAGCATGAGCGGCAGCAGGAAAGGCATGGCGCCGATGCCCACACGGAAGAGCGAGCCGCCCACCACGCCGGCGCGAAAGGTGCCGTGCCGCAGCAGCTTCAGGTCCAGCACGGCGTGCGGCGTGACGCGCGCATGGCGGACATAGAGAAACAGGAAGAACGCACCCGAGGCTCCGATGGCGAGCGCAGCCCATTGCGGCACCAGCACCTCCTGCCCCAGCACCGCAAAGCCGAAGACGAGGCCGGCGAGCCCTGCGCCCGACAGGATCAGGCCCTTGAGGTCGAGCGGCGGCACGTCCTCCTCGCGCACATTCTCGATGAAGCGCGTGGCGAGGAACACGCCCAGCACGCCGATCGGGACATTGATGAAGAAGATGAGGCGCCAGTCGAAATAGGTGGTGATGAAGCCGCCCAGCGGTGGGCCGAACACCGGCCCGAGCAGGGCGGGAATGGTGAGCCAGGCGAGGGAGGAGACCAACTCGGACTTGGGCACCGAGCGCAGGATGACGAGCCGCCCCACCGGCACCATCATGGCTCCGCCCATGCCCTGGATGATGCGGTAGAGCACGAAGTCCGCCAGTGACGACGAGAGCCCGCACAGGATCGAACCGATGGTGAAGATGACGATGGCGGAGCGGAAGACCGTGCGCGCGCCATAGCGATCGGCGGCCCAGCCGCTGGCCGGGATGAAGACGGCCAGGGAGAGCAGGTAGGAGGTCAGTGCCAGCTTCAGCGCCACCGGGTCCTCGCCGAGATCGGCGGCGATGGCGGGCAGGGAGGTGGCGATGACGGTCGAGTCCACCTGCTCCATGAAGAGCGCGCAGGCGACGATGAGCGGGATGAGGACCTGAGGCGGGAGCGCCTTGAGCTGCATCAGCTTACCCTTGGGCCGGCCCGTTCGGGCTCCCCCGTTTCCCCTGCCCCGCAATAGGCGGATGGCGCGTCGCGATCAACCGTCGCCCGGCGCATGGTGTTGCCCCGATCCTTGCAGCACGGGCAGAGCACACCATATGGATCTAGGGCCTCAAGGAGGGCCCGGGAAGACCATGATCTACATTCTCGCCGCTCTGCTGCCGCCCGTCGGCCTGCTGGTGAACGGGCAGCCTATCTCGGCCATCATCAATCTCGTGATGATCGTGCCCTGCATCCTGCTCGGGCTGATCTTCCCCTTGATGTTCCTCGTACCTTCGGCCCATGCGGTGATCGCGGTGCACATGAAGCGCACCGACCGCCGCCAGCGGGAGGTCATCGAGGCCATCCAGCGCTCGGGCGGCGTACCGCCGCGCGACTGGCGCCCTTGAAGGCAGAGGCGGGGGCGCCCCTGCCTCCTTCCGGACTATCCCACCACCAGCACGATCTTGCCCACGTGCGCGCTCGCATCCATGCGGGCGTGGGCGCCGGCGGCATCCGTGAGGGGGAAGGTCTCGTCCATCACCGGGCGGTACTTTCCGGCGGCGATAAGCGGTAGCACATGCTCGACGATGGCTGCGGCGATGGCCGCCTTCTCGGCGACCGGGCGCGAGCGCAGGGTGGAGCCGGTGTGGGTGAGCCGCTTCAGCATGAGGCGCATGAAGTCCACCTCGGCTTTGGCGCCCTGCTGGAAGGCGATCTGCACGATGCGGCCATCCTGCGCCGCCGCCTCGTAGTTCTTCTGGATGTAGGGGCCGCCGATCATGTCGAGAATGACGTTGGCGCCCTTGCCGGCGGTGAAGCTCTTCACCTCGGCGACGAAATCCTGCGTCCTGTAGTTCACCGCAAGGTCTGCGCCGAGCTTCACGCAGGCGGCACACTTCTCGTCCGATCCGGCGGTGACCACCACGCGGGCGCCGAGTGCCTTAGCCAGCTGGATCGCCGTGGTGCCGATGCCGCTCGCGCCTCCGTGCACCAGCAGCGTCTCCCCGGCCTTCAGCCCGCCGCGGTCGAAGATGTTGCTCCACACGGTGAAGACGGTCTCGGGCATGGCCGCCGCCTCGGCCATGGAGAGGCCTTCGGGCACGGGCAGGGTAGTGGCCTCATGGGCGGGACAATATTCCGCGTAGCCGCCGCCGGTGACGAGGGCGCACACCTTGTCGCCGATCTTGTAGGTGCTGGCGCCTTCACCCAACGCCACCACGGTGCCGGCGATTTCCAGCCCCGGAATGTCGGAGGCACCGGGCGGCGGCGGGTAGAGGCCCTTGCGCTGCATCACGTCCGGCCGGTTGATGCCGGCCGCTTCCACCTTCACCAGAACCTCGCCGGGCGCCGGCTTCGGCACTGGCCGCGGGCCGGGCACCAGCACCTCGGGGCCGCCGGGCGTGCTGACGGTGATGGCGGTCATGGTCTCGGGCAGGGCGGCGGCGCTGGACATGGAAAGCTCCGGTGGGGCGCACGGCACGAGGCTCTTCCCAGCCCGGCCACGGCGCGCAAAATAGGGTGATCAGACAGGAGGCAACCGCGCCTGAGGCAGCGGCGGTCGCCGCGGAGAATAGGGAAGGGGAGGAGCAAAGCCAATGGATGAGGAGATCAAGCCGAAGCCTGCGGATCCGTCGGCCGGCGTGGACGTGTCGCGCCTGTCGGTGGACGAGATCGAGGCACGCATCGCCGCGCTCAAGGCTGAGATCGCGCGTCTGGAGGCGGCGCTCGCCTCCAAGCACGCCTCTCGCGCCGCGGCGGATGCGGCGTTCAAGCTGTAGGAACGGGAAAAGCGGTAGGGGCCTGCGCTTGCGCCGGCCCCTTCAGCGCGGAAGGGCGCGGCTAGCGAGTTCGCATTAACGCAGCGTTAATGTCCCGCGCGCATTCTGATGTGGTCCGTCGGAAAAGATCCTCCCCGGACTTCTGGCAACTCTCCCTGTCGGACTGCGAGCCGCCGCAAGGCGGCTCTTCTTTGGCCAGCCCCCGATATCCCCAGTCTAATCTGTACGGTTCCCCTTTACGGGGATGCCGGCGCTGCGCTTGATGCCGGTCCATTCACAGGAGCGGCCGGTGGACCAGGCGCGGGACAAGAGAGACGGGATCGCGCGAAGCTTCGAACGCCTCGCCGCGGCCGAGACACGCCTTGCTGCGTCTGCTCTCTCCGCTGCTGATCGAGAAACCCTCGCGCGCCTGCGCTCGGATATCGCGGCCGGTCTTGTGCTGTTGCTCAGCCGGGCGGATGGATGCATCTCTCGGGGGGAAATGGCGGCCGCCGCGGCGCCGCTGGCGCTGGCCCTTCCCGCAAACGTGATCGGGCGCCTGCCGGCCGCCGCGCGCCTCGCTGCGCTCGATCTGGTCGCCCTCGCCGAGGGGGCCAGCGCGGGGCTCGTGGCGGCACAGGCGGCCGAACCCCAAAACGAAAAGCCGCGACGGCGGCAGAGCCGCCCGCGGCTTGAACTTGTCAGTCCCTGAACCAGTCCCCTTTGCGCGAACCGGTTGTGCGCTTGCGTCGCTGCGGCGGAGGCGCGCAGCTTCGCGGCAGCAGCAGGGGCCAAAAGGCCCCACCGGCCTCAGCCCTTGAGCAGCGCGCCGAACTTGTTCTTGAAGCGGGACACGCGGCCGCCGCGGTCCATCAGCTGCTGGCTGCCGCCGGTCCACGCGGGATGGGTGCGCGGATCGATGTCGAGCTGGAGGGTGTCACCCTCCTTGCCGTAGGTCGACCGGGTCGTGTACTCGGAACCGTCCGTCATCACCACCTTGATGAAGTGGTAATCGGGATGGATGTCGCTCTTCATTGGTTCAATCCTTTATCGCCACGCCCGCCCCGCCAGGGGGGGCAGCGTCAATTTCGGTTCCTGACGGAAGTGGCGGGTCTATAGCCGAGTGGATGCCTTGACACAAGCCGACACCTCATCTGCCCCTGTCGATAGCTCCGAAACCCGCGCCGCCGCTGAAAAGCGAAGGCGCGACCTGAAGCCATTGGCGGGCCTTGCGCCCTATCTGAAGCGGTATCGCGGCCGGGTCGCGGCGGCGCTCGGCGCCTTGCTGGCTGCGGCGCTGGCCACGCTCGCACTGCCGATCGCCGTGCGGCGCATGATCGATTTCGGCTTCGCCGAGGACCATGCCGGCCTCGTGGACCAGTATTTTGGTGTGCTGGTGGGCGTGGCCGCCGTGCTCGCGCTCGCCTCCGCCGCCCGCTACTACCTCGTCACCACCCTTGGCGAGCGGATCGTGTCGGACCTGCGCACGGCGGTGTTCGCCCGCCTCGTGACGCTGGACGGAGCCTTCTACGATTCGGCCCGCTCGGGCGAGCTCACCTCCCGCCTCACTGCCGACACCACCCAGCTCAAGTCGGCGGTGGGTGCTTCCGCCTCCACGGCCCTGCGCAATCTCATGATGTGCATCGGCTCGGTGGCGATGATGGTGGTGACGAGCCCGCGCCTGTCCGGCCTCGTGTTGGTGGCCATCCCGATCATCGTGCTGCCGCTGATGGCCTCGGGCCGCAAGGTGCGCCGCTTGACACGGCAGGCACAGGATACCCTCGCGGATGCCTCCGCCTACGCCGCCGAGGCGCTGAACAGCATGCGCGCGCTGCAGGCGGCGAGCGCGGAGGGCGTGGCGCGGCAGCGTTTCGACGGCGCTGTGGAGGAGGCCTTCGGTGCCGCCCGGCAGGCGACGCAGGCGCGCGGCTGGCTCACGGGCATCGCCATCTTTCTGGTGTTCGGATCGGTGGTGGCGGTGCTGTGGGCGGGTGCCCAGTCTGTGCTGGCCGGCACCATGACATCGGGCGCGCTGGGACAGTTTGTGCTCTATGCGGTGCTCGCCGCCGCCTCGCTCGGCAACCTTTCCGAGACGTGGGGCGAGATGTCGGCCGCCGCCGGCGCTGCCGAGCGCATCGGCGAACTGCTCAAGGTCGAGCCTCAGGTGTGCCCGCCGGCCCGGCCGGTGTCGCTGCCCGTGCGGGTGAGCGGCGCCATCCGCTTCGACGAGGTGTCCTTCTCCTATCCCACGCGGCCCGATCAATCGGCGCTCGCGGCCATCGCCTTCTCCATTCGGCCGGGGGAGCGGGTGGCCCTCGTCGGCCCGTCCGGGGCGGGCAAGAGCACCGTGTTCCAGCTGCTGGAGCGTTTCTACGACCCCCAGGCCGGGCGCATCCTCCTCGACGGCATCGATATCCGCGAGGCTGATCCCGTCGCCGTGCGGCGGCAGATGGCGCTGGTGCCGCAGGAAGTGGCCATCTTCGCCGACAGCGTGCGTGCGAACATCCGCCTCGGACGCCCGGAAGCGACCGACGCCGAAGTGGAGGAGGCCGGCCGCGCTGCGCTGGTGGATGAATTCGTCGCCCGCCTGCCGCAAGGCTGGGACACCATGGTGGGCGAGCGTGGCGTGATGCTTTCCGGCGGCCAGCGCCAGCGCATCGTCATCGCCCGCGCCATCCTGCGCGGCGCGCCCATTCTCCTGCTCGACGAGGCCACGAGCGCGCTCGACGCGGAAAGCGAGACGCTGGTGCAGACCGCGCTGGAACGGTCCATGGAGGGCCGGACCACCTTGGTGATCGCCCATCGCCTTTCCACGGTTCTGTCCGCCGACCGCATCCTGGTGATGGAAGCCGGTCGCATCGTGGACGAAGGCACCCACGCGGAACTGGTCGCCAAGGGCGGCCTCTACGCACGGCTCGCGCAGCTCCAGTTCCACGCGGCGGCGTAGGCCTCAGACGCCGCGCCACTCCATCCTGTACGTCAGTCGGCCCGACATGGGGTTGGCGCCCTCCGAGACGATGGCAAGCCCCATCTTCTCGTAGAAGCGCACCGCCCGCGGGTTGTCCTGGTTCACGTCGAGGGCGACGAGGGCCGGGGAGAGGCGTCGCGCCTCCGCCATCAGCGCTTCGGCCGCGCCCTTGCCCCAGACGCGCGGCGCCACGGCGAGCTGATCGAGATAGCCGGTCCCTGGGTGGATGACGACGAAGCCGGCCACAGGCCCGTCCTCGTGCTCCTCCCGCGCCACGCGGATCGATGCGCCGCCAGCGGCGAGGCCGTCCAGATGGCTTTCCAGCCAGGGCAGGCGGGCAACGAAATCGATGTCGGGCATGGTCTTCGACCAGGTCTCGACCCATAGTTGCGCCATGGCCGGACGGTCTTCAGGCGTTGCTTCCGAGAGGATATAGCCGGAGGAAGCCGGGGAGTTGGGCGTGGTCTGGTCGGTCATGGTGATGGGCTAATGGCTCCGGCGGATGAGCCACACTGCGCCCTCCCGGTTGCCGTGGCTTTAATATCCTGCCCGCATCGGCTCAGCCTTCGGTTTCCGTCTTCAGAAGGCGACGCTTGCGTTCCACCCCCCAACGGTACCCCGACAACGCACCGTCCGAGCGGACGACGCGATGGCAGGGGATGGCAACCGCCAGGGTGTTGGCCGCGCACGCCCGCGCCACGGCGCGCACGGCCTTGGCGTCGCCGATGCGTGCGGCGACGTCGGCATAGGTCGCTGTGTCCCCGGCGGGGATGTCGCGCAGGGCCTGCCACACCCGCTGCTGAAACGCGGTCCCGCGCACGTCGAGTGGAAGGTCCAGGCTCATCCGCGGCGCTTCCACAAACCCGACGACCTGCCCGACTAATGTCTCGAAGGCGCTGTCCCCTCCGATGAGGTTTGCCGCAGGAAAGCGGTCCTCAAGCTCGCGGACCAGCGTGCCGGCGTCGTCGCCAAGCGAGATGGCGCAGATCCCCCTTGGGCTGAGGGCCACGAGGATCGCACCGAGGGAGCACTGCCCAACTGCGAAACGGATGTCGGTGTCTTTTCCGCCGCGGCGGAACTGTGTTGGCGTCATGCCCAGCATACCATCAGAACGTTCGTAGAAGCGGCTGCTCGAAGAGAAGCCCGCGCCATAGATGGCTTCGGTCACGCCGCCGGATTCGGCCGATCCCAGTTCGGCGCGCACCCTGCGCGCCTGATGCGCCGCGCCATAGGCACGCGGGGTCAGGCCGGTCACGGCCTTGAACCGGCGGTGGAAATGCCAGGGG
Source organism: Xanthobacter sp. SG618 (assembly GCF_012932745.1). Taxonomy (NCBI): domain Bacteria; kingdom Pseudomonadati; phylum Pseudomonadota; class Alphaproteobacteria; order Hyphomicrobiales; family Xanthobacteraceae; genus Xanthobacter; species Xanthobacter sp. SG618. The sequence continues at coordinate 135,041 of NZ_JABBHL010000006.1, forward strand.
CTCATGCCCGCGACTGCGGCCAGTTCATCGAGCTTCGGCAGCACGTCGGAGGCCTCGATCCGTCGGCACGCCTCAGCGATGACGGTGGTGCTGCGTTCGGCAGGGGACGGGCCAAGGGGCTGACACCGCAGGCAGGGGCGGAAGCCCGCGGCCTGGGCCGCCGCTGGATCCTTGAAGAAACGGACATTACGTGGATTGGCTCGCCGCGAGGGGCAGGATGGACGGCAATAGACGCCCGTGGTCACGACCGCATAGACGAAGGCCCCGTCGGCCGAGGCATCCCGCCCCAGCACTTGCGACCACCGCGGATCTTGGTCGGCGGACAATAGCACTGCAGCCGTCAGCGGATCCATGAATAGCCTCTCCGGCTGTTGAACCCTGCCAGCATGGCGCACTGCCGCTCCGAGCGCACCCCGTTCCTTGCTCTCGATATGTCGTCGTCCGCGCGCGTCCATTGGAGGGCAAGAACCGTAGTGCCGGTCCGGCGGAAAGGTCCCAGACCGGAGCGCATCATGATCGACGCTACCCACCTTAAGGCCCACCGCACGGCGGCGAGCCTCTTAAAAAAAGGGAATGCTCCCCGTCGTATCGGGCGCACCACAGACGGATTGAACTCCAAGCTCCACATCGTCTGCGACGGCGAGGGCCGGCCGATCATCATGGTGCTGTCTGAGGGCCAGATGAGCGACCACAAGGGTGCCCGCCTCGTCCTCAATGCCTTGCCGCTGGTCCCCTGCCTGATCGCCGACCGGGGCTACGACAGGGCCTGGTTCCGGGAGGCGCAGGCCGCCAAGGGCATCGCTCCCTGCATTCCTTCACCGCGGAGCCGCAAGCGGCCGTCCGCATATGACAAGACCCACTATCGCCAAAGGCACAAGGTCGAGAACCTGTTCGCCAAACTCAAAGACTGACGCCGCATCGCCACGCGCTACGACCGTTGCGCCCACACTTTCTTCTCAGCCATCTGCATTGCTGCAGCCCCGCTTGCCGGAAGGGCCTGGGCGCCCTCACCGCCGTGTGCAGGCGCGGTCATGCCATCCAGGCGGGGAAGATGTGGCCGAGGGCTGTGGAGATCATCTCCATGGCGATGGCGGCGAGCACGATGCCCATGAGCCGTTTGGAGATGCTGAGCGCGTTCGGCGAGAGGAAGCGTGCCAGCAGGGGGGCCGATGCCATGCAGATGCTGAAGAAGACGACGTAGCCCACCAGCCCCAGATAAAAGCTCACGGTGCCGCCGGGCCGGCTCGCGCCCATCTGCGAGAAGACGATGATGGCCGTCATGGAGCCGGGACCGAGCGCAAGGGGGATGCCCAGCGGGTAGACGCCGAGGCTCGAGGCGGAATTGTACGTCTTCTTTTCTTCCGCGGTGCCGGAATGGGCGCTGTGGTCTTCGCCGCTCAGCATCGACAGCGCGAGCAGCAGAACGATGAGGCCGCCGGCCAGCTGGAAGTGGTTCACATCTATGCCGAAGGCCGAAAGCACCGCGCGTCCGCCCAGGGCGCAGATGAGGCAGCCGGCCGCCACGGTGGCATTGAGGGTCAGCATGATGCTGCGCTGATCCGCGGCCGGCTTGTCAGCCGTCAGGCTGAGGAAGACCGGCATGATCGTCAGCGGATTCATGATGGCGAACAGCGCCGCGAAGACTTTCGCGATCAGGGTAAAATCGAGAGCAGCCAAAATCACCTCGCTCGCCACGCCGGGCATGAAGGATGGAGAGGGCGCGCGGGGCGAGCCTAGCGCGCAACGAGGCCGGAGGCCACGTCGCTCGAGGTCATGGCGCCCAGCGCGAAGGCGAGGTTGGCCGCCGCTACCAGGGATGCGGCATGGCCGTCGCTCTGGGCCTGTCGCGCGGTGAGAAGGCCCGAATCCGCCTCGGTCGCGACGCTGATGTTGCCGACGCCTGCCTGATAGGCGGAGAAGGCCGCGTCGTAGGTGGTCTGCGCCGCCTGTGCCAGCGCCGTCGCCGCGGTGTAGGAGGCGAGCGCCGAGCGCAGGGTGTTGGCCGCAACCACGATCTCGCGCGCGGCCTCGTCGCGCACCCTCTTGAAGGTCGCTTCGCTGGCGGCGGCGCGGGATTCGGCGTTCCTCAGCTGGGCGGCGCGCAGGCCGCCGTCGAAGATCGGCATGCTCGCCCCCACCACGACGCCGGACGCCGAGGAGATCTGCGCGATGTTAGGCAGGTTGGAGGCGCTGAGGCTGCTGTTGCCGCCGGCGGCGATGGCGCCGAGACAGACCTTCGGCATGAACCCCGCTTCGGCGGCGGTGATGCCGGCGCGGCTGGCCTTCATGGCCGAGAGGCTGGCGATCTCGGCCAGCGTCGACAGGATGCGGGAGAGGTGGACGCGGACATCCAGCAGTGCGCTCTTCGGCCAGATGGTGGTGAAGATCACGTACACGACGAGCTTTCCGAGCAGGATGCTCACCACGCGGTCGCGCGCGGAATCCATGTTCAGGCTGGGCCCGAAGCCGTTCAGGCCATACGGCGGAAGCTCACAGCCATGCGCCATCGTCCGGGATCGAAGGGGCGCTTGCACCGGCAGGACGGCTCACCCAGGAGGGTGGCCTTCTCGTACCGTCAAAATTATGCCACGAGGGGAAATGGGGCCTGGCAGGACGGCACCGCGGCTGATGCGTCTTCGCCGGCCGCCCCCGACCGGCGACGCGGGTCGCGGGGCCGGGGAGAGCGGATCGCCCGCCTGCGGGTCCGGCTCGCCGCAAGGATTTCGGGTGTCCGTTGAGAGGGGTCGAAGCATGTGCACCGCGCTCGTCTACACCGATGCAACTGGAGCCAGCTATCTCGGACGTACGCTCGAGCTGACCATCGATCTGCCGTACCAAGTGGTCTATTTCCCCGCCGGCCTCGCCGCGACCTCGCAGATCCCCGGCCATCCGGCTCTCGACTACGAGATGCGCCACGGCTGCCTGGCGGTGACCATGCCGGCGCGCGTGCCCACCGCCGAAAAGCCCATGGGCCTTGCCGACCTCAAGGTGATCGAGGGCCTCAACGATGCCGGCCTCACCTTCAGCCTCCTGTCCTATCCGAGCGCGGCCGGAAAGCAGCAGGCGGTGGATGCCACGCGCGCCATCCTCGCGGTCTCGGACCTCGGAAGCTGGGTGCTGGGCCGGTTCGCAACGGTGGCCGAGGTGAAGGCCGCTCTGGCGGCGCAGCCGGTGATGCTGGAGGCACTGCCCATTCTCGGCGGCGTCGTCTCGCCCTTCCATTATGTGGTCAACGACGCGACCGGCGCTTCCCTGGTGATCGAGTTCGACGCCGGGAAGATGACGCTCTACGACAATCCCGTGCGCGTCATGACCAACGGGCCGAGGTTCGACTGGCACCTGACCAATCTCGACAACTACACCTTCCTCAGCAACGTGGATAAATCGAGCGCGACCTTCGGCGGCCACAAGGCGGTTCAGCCGGATTCCGGCATCGCGACCGCGGGGCTTCCGTCGTCCAGCACGTCGGTGGGACGTTTCATCCGTGCCGTCTACTATGCGACCTTCGCCGAGAAGGCGGACACGCCGGACGCGGCCATTCGCACGCTGGGCCATGTCATGAACAATTTCGACCGGCCCCGCGGCATCAGCATCGACTATCCCGAAGGCGGCGGCGGGCACATGGAGGTGAAGGGCCTCGCGGCGGACACCGCCCATGCCTATGCCACCGAGTTCACCAGCTGGACCAGCCTGTCCGATCTCCAGCGCAAGCTCTTCTTCGTGCGGGATTATTCCCACCTGAACTTCACTCGGTTCGATCTTTCCGCTCTCGCCGGGCTGAAGGCGCCGAAGGTGGTTCCGTTGAGCCACTTGGGGGCAGACCTCGGGGATGGGACGACGGGCCTCCTGGCCGTCTGAGCATCAGGGCGCCGCATCCCGGTCGCCTCAACCTGAGCTTGGCCCCTTCCATTTTGCCGGGATATCATCCGGTTCGGGAAAGCCACTGCACACGTTGCCCTCCGGAGGTCAGTTCATCGAACCGGTGCTTGAACAGGCCGCCGCTCAGGCGCGCGATCCAAGGCGCGCGCGCGCATTTTTCGCTGCCATTCTCTGCAACACGCTGGAGTGGTATGACTTTGCTGTTTATGGGATTTTGGCTACGCACATCTCTGCGGCCTTCTTCCCGCAGGAGGACCGCAGCGCCGCCCTGCTCGCCGCGCTCGCCGTGTTCGGCGTCAGCTTCGTGGTACGGCCTATCGGCGGGCTGATCCTCGGCGGGATCGGCGACCGCAGGGGCCGCAAGCCCGCCCTTCTCATCTCGGCCGGCATGATGGCCGCCGGCGCAGTGACGATCGCGTTGCTCCCGCCATACGCGACGATCGGCATCCTCGCGCCCGTCCTGCTGCTGGCGGCGCGGCTGGTGCAGGGCTTTTCCGCCGGTGGGGAATGGGGCGTTGCCAACGCCTTCCTGCTGGAATGGTCCCCTGAAGGCAAACGCGGTTTCTGGACCAGCTTCATGTCCGTCACGGTGGCGTTCGGCAGTGGGCTCGCCAGCGCCATGGCCGCCATCCTGAGCGCCGTCCTCGACGCTGAGGCCATGGCGGACTGGGGATGGCGGGTGCCCTTCCTGTTTGGCGGCCTGCTGGGCTTCGCGGCCCTGTGGGCGCGGATCGGGATGGAGGAAACACCGGTCTATCGGGAGGCCGACCGTGCGGCGACGCCCCCTGACAATCCGAAGGCCAACATCCGCTCAAGCCTGCTGATTATCGGCTTCGTCATTCACTGGACCGTCTGCTACTACATCTTCCTCATCTATCTTCCGCTCTACACAAAGGCCCATGCCGGCATCAGCGCGGCGCAGTCGGCCTGGTCCAACGCCATCAGCACGCTCGTCATCATGTGCGTCGCACCGATGGTGGGCGCGCTGTCGGACCGGTTCGGACGAAAGCCGTTCCTGCTTGCCTCCACCGTTGCGGTGATCCTTCTGACGCTGCCGCTCTTCTGGGTCATCACGGTCATGCCCAGCTTTGAGCTGGTGGTGGCGGTCCAGATGGTGTTCGGCCTTGCCATCGCCCTTTATTCGGGCTCGGCCCCGGCGGTGAGCGTGGAGTTGTACCCGGCGCGGGTGCGGTCCCGGTGGTCGTCCATGTCCTACGCGCTGGCGGTGGCCATCTTCGGGGGCTTCGCGCCGTTCATCGCGGTCTGGCTGACGGGGGCTCTGAACAGCCCGCTGGCGCCGGCGGCCTATGTGATCGCGGCATCCATCGTCAGCCTGCTGGTCATCCGGCAGATGCCCGAGACCGCGCACCGGTCGATCACCGGCTGAATGGCCGACCGCCGACGCGGTCAGGTCGAGGGCTTGGTGGAAGGCGCGCGCCCGAAATGGGCCTGATAGGCGCGCGCGAAGCTGGAATAGCCCTCATAGCCCATGCGGCGCGCCACCTCGCTGATGGAAATCTCGCCGGTGCGAAGCAAGCGCTCCGCCTCCTCCATGCGCGCCATGTGGCCGTAGGCGTGGGGCGTCAGGCCGAAGGTTTCCTTGAAGCCGGCCGTCAAGTCGTTGCGATTGAGGCCGACGCGCTTGGTGAGCTGCGCGATCGTCGGCGGATTGTGCGGCTCGCGCCGGTAGATCTCCGCCGCGGTCCCGATGGCCGCGTGCTTGGAGGACGCGCCGACCATCGCCAGCGCGCCCCGGGCGGGCAGGGCATTGATCTGCGAAACGATCTCGCACACCAGCTCGAGCCCCTTCGCTCTCATGAAGACGCCCCGCAGCGGCTCGGCATACCGGCAGGACAGCATCTGGTCCGCGATCACGAGGTTGGCCAGGGACATGGGCAGGTTCAGGGCGTGCGGGGCACCCATCCGGGAGGTGAAGATCGGCCGATGGATCGGCGGGATGTGCTCGGTCCGAAGCCCGAAGTGATTCAGCAGATGCTGGCGCTCGCAGACGATCAGGATGCCCCGCAGGCGGGTGCCGGCTGCAGTATCGGAGGCCGAGCTGGGATAGTTGGTGATCTGGAGCGAGTTCCGGCCCACGGACGCAATGCGATCGCCCATGTTGCGGCTGTAGGTGCCGGCGATGGTGAGCTGGATGCACACGAGATCGGCCCGCGCGATTGCGAGACTGTAGGCCTCGCCGGCCTCGAAATTCAGGATGTGCAGGAACGTCGCCTGATCGATCCGCCGGTAGCCGTGCTCCTTGGTCTTGAACACGTCGTCGACGGACCCCAGGAGTTCGCTGCTGGGAATGAAATGCCTGGCGCCGAGCTCGGACTGGATGGTCCCGAAGTCGAGTTGCAGCAGCCGGCGCATCCCCATCCCGCCACCTCCGATCCCTGAGAGCCGTTTGAAACGTCGCGCGGCGCTGGCGTTTCGAACTCCCGGCCCACGACGAACTGCGAGCCCGCTACTGTTGTCAGACTATCGCATTTTGTCACACGCCCATATCCAACTGTCACGCCCCCCCTTTCCGCCCCCTGCCGGACACCGATAAGCAATGGAGTGGTCGGGACGGGAAGCCTGGAGGTATCTGGCTTTCCTGTCAGAATGCTCGAATGAAAAATTCTGCGTGAAGAAGGGCTGATGGCAGCGTTTGGCAGAAATCCGGCTCGGCCACCTGCAACTTCCATCTGTGATCCAGCTCGTCCTGCTCCATTTGAAATGTTTTGCACTGCAGCAAGGGACGGGCTCAGCCTGCGTCCCGCGAGCGCACGTCCGCGCGCAGGCCTTAGGAGCGCCACGATCCGGTCCGGCCCGGCCTTCGCCTTCAGCCCCCGCACCCGCCGCGCGTCGGAAGGTATCGCGCGGCCATGGCGTCGGGGCCAGCCGCAAAGCGTCGCTCCCGACACGCCGGCCGTGCCGTCCTCCTCAGTATTTCGTGAATTCGACAAGAGGTATTCGGGTTTACGTACCGTCCCGGCAAGAGGAGAGTCCCGTAAGATCCTCGGACGGATGAGCGCCACGACTGGAGGACAGTGGCGGCGCGCCGCCTGAAGGGCCGGCGCACGAGCTCCATCAAAAAACGCCCAAAAAGAAGGATGGAACCACCCATGTTTCGAGACGACGAGCAATCATCCCCCGCTTATATCTCCACCGGACATTTGCCGGAGGCGGCCGAGGTCGAGCGCCTGGTGCAGCGCGTCCATGCGCGCTTCAAGGACAATGACGAGGGGGAGAACTCCAAGGTCTATCCGGCGCTGGAGCGGGTGCCGCGCGATCTCTTCGGCATCTGTGTCGCCGGCACCAGCGGGCGCATCTATGCCGCCGGGGATGTCGAGCACGAATTCACCATCATGAGCGTGTCGAAGCCGTTCATCTTCGCCCTCATCTGCGAACTCATCGGCCCGTCACAGGCGCGGGCGAAGCTCGGCGCCAACGCCACCGGCCGCGCCTTCAATTCGCTCGCGGCGATCGAGGCCATGCCGGGCGGCATCACCAATCCCATGGTCAATCCGGGCGCCATCGCCGCCACCAGCCTGGTTCCCGGCGCGACCAGCGAGGAGAAGTGGGCGTTCATCCACGGTGGGCTCTCGCGCTTCGCCGGCCGCGCGCTTCCCTTGAACGAGGAGGTGTACGCCTCAGCGGTCGCCACCAATTTCCGCAACCGCTCCATCGCCCGTATGCTTCAGAGCGTGGGCGCCATCTACAGCGATCCGGACGAGGCGACCGAACTCTACACGCGCCAATGCTCCCTCAATGTGAGCGCGCGCGACCTCGCCGTGATGGGCGCGACGCTGGCCGATGGCGGCGTCAACCCCATCACCAAGGAGCGCGTGGTGGAGCCGGAGGTGTGCCACTACGCCCTCGCCGTGATGGCGACCGCCGGCCTCTACGAGACCTCCGGTGACTGGCTCTACGAGATCGGGCTGCCCGGAAAGAGCGGCATCGGCGGCGGCATCGTCACCGTCTCTCCGGGCAAGGGCGGCCTCGGCACCTTCGCCCCGCCGCTCGATGCGGCCGGCAACAGCGTGAAGGGGCAGTTGGCCGCGCGCTACCTCTCCCAGCATCTCGGCATGGATCTGTTCGTCTCGCGGCCTGAAGAGTGACGGCGCCGCCTCGCCACCGGCTCCGCGCACCAGCACCATAATTTCGGAAGGAAAATGCCCATGACAGGTTCGACCCCGGCGCAATCGCTGGCGGGCCAGCCGCCCGGCCAGGACGCCAAGGAGAGCTGGGTGCCGATGATCGCCATCGCGCTCGGCCAGGTGATCATGTCCTTCAACGTCGCCTCGCTGCCTGTCGCGATGGGCGGCATGGTGAAGAGCTTCAACGTGCCGCCCACCACGATCGCCACGGGCATCGTAATGTATTCCATGCTGGTTGCTGGCTTCGTGATGCTCGGCGCCAAGCTCAATCAACGGTTTGGCGCGGTCAATGTATTCCGTGCCACGGTGGTCCTGTTCGGCTGCGCCCAGGTGCTGATGACCTTCAGCCCCAATGCGACGGTCATGATCACCGCGCAGGGCCTGTCCGGCGCGGCAGCGGCGGCTATCGTGCCCTCGCTGGTGGCGCTGATCGCGGAAAACTATCGTGGCACCCAGCAGGCGACGGCGCTCGGCGCGCTGGGCTCGGCCCGTGCGGCCGCCGGTGTCGCCGCCTTCCTCATCGGCGGCGTTCTCGGCACCTTCATCGGCTGGCGCCCGGCGTTCGGCATCCTCATCGTTCTCTCCGCCGTCGTGTTCGTCCTGAGCTTCCGTCTCAAGGCGGACCGTGGCCGGCCGGAGGTGCAGATCGACCTGGTGGGCGTGGTGCTGGCGGCTGCCGCCATCGTGCTCATCTCGTTCGGCTTCAACAACCTCAACCGCTGGGGCCTCGCGGTGGCGACGCCGGCCGCGCCCTTTACCATCGCCGGACTTTCGCCCGCGCCCGTCTTCATCGTGGTCGGCATCGTGCTCGGCCAGTTGTTCGTGCGCTGGACCCGGCGGCGGCAGGAAGCCGGGAAGACGCCGCTGCTCGCACTGGAGGTCATCACCTCCGGCCAGGAACGCGCTGCGGTGATGGCCATGTTCGCGGTGGTGGCGCTGGAGGCAATGCTGAACTTCTCGGTGCCGCTCTACATCCAGATCGTGCAGGGGCGCTCTCCGCTGGCCACCGCCATTGCCATGATGCCGTTTAACCTGACGGTGTTCTTTTCGGCGATGCTGATCGTGCGCTTCTACGACAAGCTCACGCCGCGCCAGATCGGCCGCTACGGCTTCATCCTGTGCACGGTGGCCCTTGTCTGGCTCGCCTTCGTGGTGCGCAACGACTGGAGCGCGGTGCCGGTGCTGTTCGGCCTCGTCGTCTTCGGGATCGGCCAGGGATCGCTGGTGACGCTGGTGTTCAACGTTCTCGTCACGGCCTCGCCGAAGGAACTGGCGGGAGATGTCGGCTCGTTGCGCGGCACCACCAACAACCTTGCTGCCGCCGTCGGGACGGCCGTGGCGGGAGCGCTGCTCGTCGGGCTGCTCTCCACCATCGTGCTGGGCCGCGTCGCGGCAACGCCGGAACTGACCCCCGAGGTCCAGGCCATGGTCAACCTGGACAGCATCAACTTCGTCTCCAACGACCGCCTGAGGACGGCGCTGGAAACCGCGGGCGCCACGCCGCAGCAGGTCAACGCCGCAGTCGTGGTGAATGCGGAATCCCGGCTGAGGGCCTTGAAGATCGGTCTCCTCATCATGGCCGCCATTGCGCTCCTCAGCATCATTCCCGCCGGGCGCCTGCCGGACTACAAGCCCGGCGAGATCCCGGACCCGGACAAGGCGCCGCCCGCCAAATGAAGAACCGGGCCGGCGCGTCGAGCCGGCCCGCCGACACCTGAGGCAGAGAGAGACGGGCACCCTCAAGACCGTGCCCCGCCTTTCCTGCCGCGGAACCTGCCTGTCCCGGCAGGTTCCGCTACACGAGCACCATGCGCGGCCATAGACTGGCCCCGTACGGCGAATTCAAGGGTGTTCACCATGTCGTTCCGCCGGTTGGTTGGCGTCTGCGCGTCAGCGCTCGCGGCCGGCATTCTCACCGCCGGGCTGATCGCCATGGCGAGCGCGGTGTCCGCCCCACGCGAACCTGCGGCGCTCGCACCCGGCGGCATCGGCGCGTTGAGCGCAGGGGCCCCGGCCGGCTTCGCCGGCTCCACAGCTTGTGCGGACTGTCATGCGGCGGAAACCCGCACCTGGCTCTCATCCCAGCATGCCCACGCCATGAGCCGCGCGGAGCCGCAGACGGTGCTCGGCAATTTCGACGACGCGCGCGTCACGCATCCCGGCAGTTCGGCCCGCTTCTTCCGCGACGGATCGCGCTTCATGGTCGAGACGGAGGGCGCTGACGGCAAGACCGCCGCCTTCGAGATCACCGACACGTTCGGCGTCCATCCCCTGCAGCAATATCTCGTCACCTTCCCGGACGGGCGCCGTCAGGCGCTGCCCTTCGCCTATGACACGCGGACGGCCGCGGAGGGCGGCCAGCGCTGGTTTCATCTCTATCCGGACCAGATGATCGCCCCCTCGGACGCCCTGCACTGGACGGGGATGCAGCAGAACTGGAACTTCATGTGCGCCGAATGCCACTCGACGGCATTGCGCAAGAATTATGATCCGGCTGCAAACCGCTTCGACACCCGCTTTTCCGAGATCAGCGTCGGCTGCGAGGCCTGCCACGGCCCCGCGCGCGGTCATGTGGACTGGGCGAAGGGCCCGCGCGACCGCGAGGTTCCGAACAAGGGCTTTGCGGCCGTCGCCGCCCTTCGCCCGCCGGCGGACTGGACCATCGACCCGGCCACCGGCAGCCCGGCCCACGGCGTGTCACGGCCTGCGGGCGATATGGTCGAGACCTGTGCCCGCTGCCACGCCCGTCGCAGCATCCTCTCGGAGGACTGGCGCCCCGGCCAGCCGCTGACGCAGACCCATCTGCCGACCTTCCTGTCCGAAGGCCTGTTCGAGGCGGATGGAACCATGCAGGACGAAGTCTTCAACGACCATTCCTTCAAGCAGAGCCTGATGTATGCGCGCGGCGTCACCTGCGGCGACTGCCACGAGCCGCATTCGGCCGCCTTGCGCTCCCCGGGCAGCGCGGTCTGCGCCCAGTGCCACCTGCCGGAAAAATTCGCGTCCGAGGCGCACACCGGCCACGCGCCGGGACCAAAGGCGCCCGATTGCATCTCCTGCCACATGCCGGCGCGCACCTACATGGTGGTGGACACGCGGCATGACCATTCCTTCCGCATTCCCCGCCCCGATCTGTCGGCACGCCTGGGCACGCCGAACGCCTGCAACGACTGCCACAAGGACAAGGCTGCGGGCTGGGCGGCGGAGGCTGTCGCGCGGTGGCATGGTCCCGCGCGCAAGGGCTTCCAGACCTGGGCCGAAGCCTTCCACGATGCGCGCGGCGGCGACCCGGCGGCCCGCGATGCCCTGATCCGGCTCGCCACGACGCCGGCCATGCCGGCCATCGTCCGCGCCACGGCGGTGAACGAGCTGCGGAGCTTCCCCTCCATCGCGACCGATGCGGTCCTGCAGAAGGCGCTGGCCGATCCCGATCCGCTGGTGCGCATCGCCGCCATCGAGAACGCCGCCGGCCTGCCACTCGACACGCGCTGGCGGCGCCTCGCTCCGCTCCTGACCGATCCGGTCGCCGGCGTCCGCATCGAGGCTGCGAACCAGCTCGCGGACCAGCCGCTGGCCGCGCTGTCCGCCGCCGACCGGGACCGGCTCGGCACGGCCTTCGGGGAATATGCGGCCGCGCAGCGTCTCAATGCGGACCGGCCAGAGGCGCGCTCCAATCTGGGCGGATTTTTGCTGCGTCGCGGAGACACAGCCGGAGCCGAAGCCGAGTTCCGCGCCGGCCTGAAGCTTCAGCCAGACTTGCCGGCGCTCGCGGTCAATCTCGCCGATCTCTACCGCGTGACGGGCCGGGAGCGCGAGGCCCAGGACGTGCTGGAGCGGGCGATCAAGGCCAACCCCGATGCCGCCGCTCCACGGCACGCCCTCGGCCTCGGGCTCATCCGCCAGAAGCGCTATGACGAGGCCCGGAATGAGCTGAAGCGGGCCTACGAACTGGCGCCGGGCAACGCCCGTTATGCCTATGTCTACGCGGTGGCGCTTCAGTCTCTCGGCCGGGCGCAGGACAGCGCGGCCGTGATCCGGGAGGCATTGTCACGTACGCCCAATGATGCCGACCTGCTGGCCCTGGCGCTGAACGAAGCCATGCGATCCGGCGATGTCGACCGCGCGCGCGACGTCGTTTCAAGGCTCGCGCTCCTGCGGCCGGACGACGCCGAGATCGCCCGCCTGCAAATGCGCCTGCGCTGACGGGCCCGGGGGAGATGGCCCAAGCCGGGCGCCAAGCCTCCGTTTGCCGCGACGCGCCCCCGTCGGCGCGGTCCCCTACCGGAAGCGGAGGGCGGGGCTGGCCTCTGCGTGCGCGAACCTCTAGCCTTGGAGGCAATAACAAGGTGAAAACGCGTTGGAAACGCCCGAACTGCCCGCTTTGCGGTCCTATCATTCCTGGATCGCCAACGAGACGCTGGAGGACTATTCGCTGCGCTACACGGCGCGGTCCTTCCGTCGCTGGTCGCCCTTCGTCATCGCCAACACCGCGCTCGGCGGCATCTCCTTCCTGGCGCTGGAGACCATCGGCGGCTCGATCACGTTGAACTACGGCTTCACGAATGCGAGCCTCGCCATCCTCGTGGTGTCGGTGTTCATCTTCGTCACCAGCCTGCCCATCGCCTATTACTCCAGCAAGTACAGCATCGACCTAGATCTGCTCACCCGTGGGGCAGGGTTTGGCTATATCGGCTCGACCATCACCTCGCTGATCTATGCGAGCTTCACCTTCATCTTCTTCGCCCTGGAAGGCGCCATCATGGCGCAGGCGCTGAAGCTCTACTTCGATCTGCCGCTCGTGCTCGGCTACATCCTGTCTTCCCTCGTCATCATCCCCGTCACGCTCATGGGCATAACCATGATCTCGCGGCTGCAGATGGCGACGCAGCCGCTCTGGCTGGCGATGATGGTGCTGCCCTTCGTGATGATCTGGCTGAAGGCGCCGGACGAGGTCGCGGCGTGGACCCGCTTCGTCGGCCGCGACACCGGATCATCCGGGTTCGATGCGCTGGCCTTCGGCGCGGCGGTGAGCGTCATGTGCTCGCTGGTGGTGCAGATCGGCGAGCAGGCGGACTATCTGCGCTTCCTGCCCGAGAAGAAGGCCTCGAACCGGCTCGCCTGGTGGGGCGCGGTGGTGATGGCGGGGCCGGGCTGGATCGTCATCGGCGGGCTGAAAATCCTCGCCGGCGGGCTGCTCGCGGTGCTCGTCCTCGGCGCCGGCCTGCCGCACCAGACGGCGCTCGAACCCATCTACATGTACCTCGTCGCCTACCAGCACGTCTTCGACAATCCGGCGCTGGCCCTGTTCTGCGCTACGCTCTTCGTGCTGGTGTCGCAGGTGAAGATCAACGTGACCAACGCCTACGCCGGCTCGCTGGCGTGGTCGAACTTCTTCTCCCGCGTCACACACTACCATCCGGGGCGGGTGGTGTGGCTGGTGTTCAACATCCTCATCTCGCTGTTGCTGATGCTGCTCGGCATCTTCGAGACGCTGGACGTGGTGCTGGCCGTCTATTCCAACATCGCCATGGCGTGGGTCGGCGCCATCATCGCCGACCTCCTGGTGCTGAAGCCGCTCAAGGTCAGCCCCGGCTTCATCGAGTTCAAGCGTGCCCACCTGCACGATTTCAACCCGGTGGGCTGCGGCGGCATGGCGGCGGGCTCGCTCGTCTCCCTCCTCGCCTTCACCGGGGTCTTCGGTCCGGCCGTCGAGGCCTATGCCGCGCCGCTCTCCTTCCTCCTCGCCTTTCTCACGGCCATCGCGATCGGCTTCGCCACGCGCGGGCGCTACTATCTCGCCCGCCCGCCCGTCGATGCCTCGCTGGCACAGGGCACCGGGCCCGTCCTGCGCTGCGAGATCTGTGATCACGGCTACGAGCGGGACGACATGGCCTATTGCAGCTTCTACGAGCGACCCATCTGCTCGCTCTGCTGCAGCCTCGACGCCCACTGCCACGACGCCTGCAAGAAGTCGCATCAGGATCTTGAAAGCTCGCGCTCGCGCTATTTCGGCGAGGGGTTCCGGCGGCGCATCGCGCCGCACATGCCCCAGCGGCTCCTCAAGGTCGGCGGCGTGCTCGTCGCCCTCACGGTGGTCACCGCGGCGCTGTTCCTGCTCACCTACCGGCTGATCGACCCGGGGGCGGAGACACCGCATCTGGACAATGGCGGGCTGCTGCTGCGCGTGTTCCTCGCCATGCTCCCGCTGCTCGCCATCAGCGCGTGGTGGATCGTCCTGTCCAACGAGAGCCGGGAACTCGCCGAGCGCAACCTCGTCGGTTCTCTGGAGAAGCTGAACGAGACGCGGGAGGAGCTGACGCGCAGCGAGCGCCTCGCCGCCATCGGCCAATTGACCGCGACGGTGAGTCACGAACTGCGCAATCCGCTGGGAACGCTCGCCACCTCTGTCGCGGTGCTGCAGCGGACCAGTACCCTGTCCGGCGATCGCGAGCGGGGCGAGCTGGACCGCATCCAGCGCAACGTGCGGCGCTGCGTGCGCATCATCGAGGACCTGCTGGAATTCTCCCGCCGGCCCGATGTCAGCATGGTTCCGCTGGCGCTCGATGCCTGGATCGCCGAGCAGGCGTCGGACCTGCGCGCTTTGTCCGGCGTCGAGCTGGCGCTGGATCTCGACTGCGACCGCATCATCGAGGCGGACGGCGAGCGCCTACGGCAGGTGCTCGTCAATCTGGTGCAGAACGCCATGCAGGCCGTGCTGGAGCGGCCCGCGGGGGCGCCGCCGGGACGCGTGGCCATCGCCACCGCGGCGGAGGGCGAGCGGGTGCGCATCACCGTCACCGACAATGGCGTGGGCATGGATGACGAGGTGCGCCGGCGCCTGTTCGAGCCGCTGTTCAGCACCAAGCCCTTCGGGCTCGGCCTTGGCCTCGCGCTGGTCAAGCGCATCACCGAGCGCCACGGCGGCAGTGTCTCCATCAGCTCCGAGCCGGGCAGGGGCACGCGCGTCGACATCACACTGCCGGCGGCGGGGGAGCATGCCGATGCCGCGTAGCGCGGAACGACGCGTCCTGATCGTGGACGACGACCAGGACTTCGCCGGCAGCCTCGCCGCCCTGCTGGAGATGGAAGGCTATGTCATCGCCGTCGCCCATGACGGCGCCGGCGCGAAGACGCTGGTGGAAGCCATGGCGGCGGAGGCGCCGGGCGTCGCCCTCGTGGATATCCGCCTCGGGCGGGAGGACGGGGTCGCCCTCGCCACGGAACTCGGTCACATCCGGCCGGACCTGCTGGTGGTGATGGTGACGGCCTATGCCTCGGTGCCCACAGCGATCCGGGCGTTGCAGGCCGGCGCCTATGACTATGTCTGCAAGCCGTTCGATCCCGACGATCTTCTCGCCACCCTCGGCCGCTGCTTCGATCGCCACGCGCTGGCCCACGAGCGGGCGCAGACGGAGGAACTGCTGCGCCGCAGCCGGCGGCTGGAGGCCATCGGGCGGCTCTCGGCGGGCATCGCCCACGACTTCAACAACCTCCTCGCCGTCGTCGGCGGCAATCTCAAGCTATTGCAGGAGGAGGTGCTGCGCGATCCGCCGGGCGATCGCGCGGTGATGCGCGAGCTGGTGGCGGATGCGCTCGGTGCGGTGGAGGAAGGCATCGCCGCCAGCCGCCAGTTGCTCGCCGTCGGCCGGGCGCAGCCGCTGCTGCCGCGCCTCGTGGATCTCGACCATGTGCTCGACCAGGTGATCCACCAGGCGAATGCCGCGCTGGGCGCCGGCATCACGCTGGATCGGCAGGTCGCGCGTGAGCCGTGCCACGCCATCGTCGATGCGCGCCAGCTAGAGGCGAGCCTGCTCAATCTCATGCTCAACGCCCGGGATGCCCTCGACGGGCAGGGCGCCATCCGCCTCGGCGCCGAGCCGCGCGAACTCACCCCCGGTGCGCCCGTGCTTCTGGACGACATGCCGCCCGGTGCCTACGTGGCGCTGGTGGTGGAGGATGCCGGCTGCGGGATGACGCCGGACGTGGTGGAGCGGGCGTTTCATCCCTTCTTCTCCACTAAGCCGGCCGAGAGCGGCAGCGGCCTCGGCCTCGCGACCGTCTATGGCTTCGCGCGGCAGTCCGGCGGCAATCTCGTCATCGAGAGCGAGCCCGGCGCCGGCACCCGCGTGACGCTGCTGCTGCCGGCGGCCACGCGCAGCGCTTGAGAGGCCTCAGTGCGGCGCGGGCGGGGTGAAGACATAGCCTTCGCCTCGCACGGTCTTGATGATCTCCCCGCCGCCGCCATCCTCCAGCTTGCGCCGGAGCTTGCCGACCAGCACATCGATGCTGCGGTCGAACGGCGCCCATTGCCGGTTCGCCACGAGATCCAGCATCTGGTCGCGGGTGAGCACGCGGCCGGGCCGCTCGGCGAGGGCGGCGAGCAGGCGGAATTCGTGGCTGGTCAGCGCCACGCGGATGCCGTCCTGCCGGGTCAACTCGCGGCGGTCGAGGTCCAGCCGGAAGACGCCGAACACCAGGTGATGGCCGGCCGGCGCGGCCGGGGCAGGGGAGGCGGCCGGTGCGCGGATGGCGCCGTTGGCGCGCCGCAGCAGCGCCCGCACCCGCGCGAGCAGCTCGCGCGGCTCGAACGGCTTGGTCACGTAATCGTCCGCCCCGAGTTCCAGGCAGACGATCTTGTCCACCGTCTCGCACTTGGCCGAGAGCACGAGCAGCGGCATGTCCCAGCCGGCGCGCACCGCACGGGCGAGGGAGAGCCCGTCTTCCCCGCGGGGGAAGGTGAGGTCGAGAATGATGAGGTCGAAGCGCGTCGCCGCCAGCGCGTCGCGCATGGCGCTGCCGTCCAGCGCGAAATCCGCGCAGAAACCTTCCCGCGCCAGGAATTTGGTGACGAAGCCGCACATCCGGCGGTCGTCGTCCACCATCAGGATTCTCGGACTGCGCGCAGCCTCGTTCATCATCCCGCCGTGCACCCTCGCGCTGAGCTTCTGTTTCGCCTCCGGATAATAGCGCGCCCGGCGCGCGATGGGCGGGCGAGCCGCCGCCGCTTACAAAAATTTACATGGGGCGCCCGGCAAATGCCGAAGGCCGATTACATGGGCTTCCTAGCTTCCGGGCAGGGTGCGGGCGTGGCGGTTTCAAGGCTGCCCGCAGAGCGGCGCGAAGGCCGCGGCACCCTCCAAGGAGGAAGTCCATGGCAAAGACCGTCTTCAAGATCGACCTCAACAAGGCGCCCGAGCAGCAGACCATCAAGACGCACAATCGCTGGCATCCGGACCTGCCCATGGTCGAGATGTTCAAGCCGGGCGATGAGTTCCGGGTCGAGTGCTACGACTGGACCGGCGGGCAGATCGCCAACAATGACAGCGCCAACGACGTGCGCGACGTGGACCTCACCAAGGTGCACTATCTGAGCGGTCCGTTCGGCGTGGAAGGCGCCGAGCCGGGCGACCTGATGGTGGTGGATATTCTCGACATCGGCCCCATCGAAGGTTCCGAATGGGGCTTCAACGGCCTCTTCGACAAGAAGAACGGCGGCGGCTTCCTCACCGAGCACTATCCCGAGGCGGTGAAGTCCTGCTGGGACTTCCACGGCATCTACACCACCTCCCGCCACGTGCCGCGGGTGCGCTACCCCGGCCTCATCCACCCCGGCCTGATCGGCTGCCTGCCCGACCATAAGCTGATGGCCGAGGCGAACCGCCGCGAGGCCGCCCTCGTCGCCACCGATCCGCAGCGCGTGCCGCCGCTTGCGGCGCTGCCCTATGCGGACACTGCCCTGATGGGCCAGATGACCGGCGCGCTGCGCGACAAGGCGGCGGCGGAAGGCTGGCGCACCGTGCCGCCCCGCGAGCACGGCGGGAATTGCGACATCAAGAACCTGTCGCGCGGCTCGCGCTGCTACTTCCCGGTCTATGTGAAGGGCGGCGGCCTCTCCATGGGCGACATTCACTTCTCGCAGGGCGACGGCGAGATCACCTTCTGCGGCGCCATCGAGATGGCCGGATGGATCGACATCGGTGTCGGCCTCATCAAGGGCGGCATGGCGAAATACGGGGTCATCAACCCCATCTTCAAGCCGAGCCCCATCGATCCGCACTTCGACGACTACCTCATCTTCGAGGGCATCTCGGTGGATGAGCACACCGGCGAGCAATACTATCTCGACGCCCACGTCGCCTATCGGCGGGCCTGCCTCAATGCCATCGAATACCTGAAGAAGTTCGGTTATTCGGGCGAGCAGGCCTATACCATCCTCGGCACCGCGCCGGTGGAGGGCCGCATCGCCGGCATCGTGGACATCCCGAACGTGTGCGCGACGGTGGCCATCCCCACGAAGATCTTCGAATTCGACATCAACCCGAACTCCACCGGACCCACCCGGCAGGTCTCGGGCGTCGACGTCGCCCGCGCGAGCTGAGTCCAAGAGGCAACCCCCTGGTGCCCCGGCCGCGCGACCGGCCGGGGCTGAGGAGATCCATCATGCTGCTTGGACTTGGCCTGCTCTATGTGGGCGCGGTTCTGGTGCTCAACGGCCTCTGGCTGCTGGGCAAGATCGAGGACCGCGAGATCATCGTCGTGAACGTGGTGTCGGGCTTTGTCACGCTTGCCATCTCTGCGTACTGGGCCTTCAACCCGGCGGCGGATGCGGCCTCCATCAAGGGAGCGGCGCTGACGCTGCTGTTCACCGCCACCTATTTCTGGGTGGCCTACAACCGCGTGACCAAGGTGGACGGACGCGGGCTCGGCTGGTTCAGCCTGTTCGTGGCCATCACCGTGGCACCGGTGGCGATCCAGTCGCTGCGCGGGGCGGAGACGTCCATCGGGCTCTGGATGGGGTGGAACTGGGTGGGCTGGGGCCTGCTCTGGTTCTGCTACTTCCTGCTGCTGACGATGAAGCAGCCGATCCTGAAGTTCACCGGCGCCTTCACCGTGCTCATCGGCATTCTCACGGGCTGGGTGCCCGGCCTCTCGCTGCTGCAGGGCTGGCTCAACCCCTGACATTTCATCCGGGCGGCCCGTGGGCCGCCCGTTTCCCCCGGGAGACAGACGATGCCCCTCTACACCTATTCCTGCGAGGCCTGCGGGCCCTTCGACGACTGGGGCTCCATGAGCGCGGCCGAACAGCCCGCCTGCTGCCCCAATTGCAGCGGCGAGGCGCCGCGCGAGATGGCGATGCCTCGCCTCGGCACCATGGACGGCAAGCTGCGCCGGGCCATCGACCGCTCGGAGAAGACCTCCGCCGAGCCCAAGGTGGTCAAGCGCGAGCACCTCGCCGGCTGCGGCTGCTCCTTGTGCGCCACCCGCAAGAAGCAGCCCACCCCCATCGAGCGGCGCTGGTCGCTCGGCCACTGAGACGCGATGCCCCGCCGGCTTGGTCGGCGGGGCATTTCGCCCGCCTTGCAAAGACGCCCGTGCCTGGAGGATGGTGGGCAAGGGAGATCTGGCGGGGGGCTCCGGCGGGATGGCGCGGGTGACATTGGCGGATGTGGCGCGGGCGGCCGGCGTCGATATGTCGACGGCCTCGCGCGTGCTCAGGGGCGAGGCCAGCCAACGGGTGCGCGAGGAGACGCGCGTCCGCATCCTGAAGATCGCCGAGGAGATGCAGTATCTCGCCAATCCGCTGGCGCGCGGGCTTCGGACCCAGCGCACGGATACGCTCGGCATCGTGGTGCCCCAGCTCGACAACCCGGTCTTCGCCTCGGCCATCCGCGGGGCGGAGCTGGAGGCGGCCGAGCGCGGCTATTCGCTGCTCATCTCCCATCGCGAGCCGGGGGAGACGGCCACCACCATCGCCAAGATTTCCCGCACCAACCGGGTGGACGGCCTGCTCGTCGCGAGCCTCGACGACGACGAGGTGCTGCGCACGGACCTCGCTGCCGCGCGGGTGCCCTTCGTGCTCATGAACCGCATCCTGCCCGGCGCGCCCCTCTCGGTGGTGCTGGACAGCCGCGCCGCCGCGCGCAAGGGCGTGGAACACCTGACCGCCCTCGGCCATCGGCGCATCGCCCATCTCGCCGGCCGCGAGGGCGGCTTCAATGCCCGCGAGCGCCTGCAGGGCTATCGTGACGGGCTGGAGGCGGCCGGCATCGCCTTCGATGAAGCGCTGGTGGGCGTGGCGGGCTACACCGCCGAAGGCGGCACGCAGGCCATGCGGGCGCTGCTGCCGCAACATCCCACCGCGGTGCTGGCCGCCACCCTCGTCTCGGCTGCCGGTGCTATGGCGACGTTGCACGAGGCGGGCCTGCGCATTCCCGAGGACATCTCGGTCATCGGCCTGCACGACGCGCCGGTCGCGGGCATGCTCTATCCTGCCCTCACCAGCGTCGCCATGCCCACCGAGGAGATGGGCCGCGTCGCCACCGGCCTCCTCATCCGCGCCCTCGGCGGGGAAGACTCGGCCCCGGTGGCGCCGCTGCCGCCCGGCGCCCTCGTGGTGCGCGGGTCCACCGGCCCCGCACCCCTCTGAACATCCCCGCTTGACGCCTCCAGCTTTCTCTGACAGCTTTGAACAAACGATTGTTCAAGATCGAAACGACGCCGGGAGGACGCCAACATGGGAGCCCGCAAGGGATCGCATTGCCGTGCCTCTCGCCCAAAGAGGTGCCTATGACCGGTCCAGCTGCCGTCCAAACCAACATCGCCGAAGCTGAAGGTTCCCACGCGCCGGGCGCCGATGCGGGGCTGGTGGAGGCCCTTGCCGCGCTGGTCGGCCGCGACAACGTGCTCACCGGCGAGGAAGACCGGCGCGCCTATGCCCATGACCGCCTGCCCTTCGCCAATTTCCGCGCCCGCTCCGGACGGCTCGCCGGCGTCATGCCGCGCCTCGCGGTGCGGCCGGGCTCGACGGAAGAGGTGGCCGCCATCGTGCGCCATGCCCGGCAGAACGCCATCCAGCTCATCCCGTTCGGCAACGGCTCGGGCGTCCTGGGTGGGGCCATCCCGCTCGCCCAGGAGGTGATGGTGGACCTGCGCCGGCTGGACAAGATCGTCTCGGTCGATCCGCAGAACGCCATGGTTACCGTCGAGGCCGGCATGAATGGCGCCGAGTTCGAGGCTGCCTTGAATGCCGAGGGCTTCACCTGCGGCCACCTTCCGCAATCCATCGAGATTTCCACGGTGGGCGGCTGGGTCGCGTGCCGGGGCGGGGGACAGGCCTCCAGCCGCTATGGCAAGATCGAGGACATCGTGCTCGGGCTCAAGGCTGTGCTGCCGGACGGCCGCCTGCTGGAGGTGCGCCCGCTTGCCCGCCGCTCGGTGGGACCCTCCATCCGCGACCTGATGGTGGGCGGCGAGGGCGCGTTCGGCATCATCACCGAGGTCACGCTGCGCATCTGGAAGAAGCCCGAGGTGGAGCGCGGCGTGGTGCTGGCCTTTCCGTCGTTGGAAGCGGCATGGGAAACCGCCCGCCGCATCATGCAGGCGGAACTGCGTCCGACCATCGCCCGCCTCTACGACGCGGCGGAAAGCGCGGAGCGCACGCAGGGGCTGGAGGCGTTCGCCACCCGCCCCATCCTCGGCATCTTCGCCTTCTCCGGCACCGAGCCCATGGTGAGCGCGGAACAGGAGATGAGCCTCGCCATCGCCAAGGCACAGGGCGCGGTGGTCGCGCCGGACGGGCCGTATCATCACTGGAAGGAAAACCGCTACGTCGCCTATTCGCAGAAATGGCAGGCGGCGGGCTATTACAACGACACCATCGAGGTGACCGGCAACTGGTCCGCCATTCCCGGCATGTATGCCGCCATGGAAGCGGCGGTGCGGGCCATCTATCCGAACATTCATTTCGGCGCGCACTGGTCGCACATCTATCCCGAGGGCGCCTGCCAATACATGACCATCCGCCTGCCGCCCATGCCGGAAGCCGAGGCGCTGCCGCTCCATGCGCGGCTGTGGGAGGCCATCCAGTCGCTGACGCTGGACCACGGCGGCTCCATCGCCCACCATCACGGCGTCGGCGTGTTCCGCAACCCGTGGCTGGCACGGGAGCTGGGCGTCGGCCTCGACGTCCTGCAGGCCATCAAGGACACGCTGGATCCGGGCAACCTCATGAATCCCGGCAAGCTGGGCCTGCGCCCGGCCGCCGGAGCGGTGGACGTGCGCCGTGGCGGCTGATCTCCTCATCGGTATCGATCTCGGCGCGGGGGCGCTGAAGACCAGCGTGATCCGCATCGACGGCACGCTGGCGGGCGAGGCGTCCGCGCCCATCGCCACCTCGGCGCCCTATCCCGGCTGGAGCGAGCAGGACCCCCACGGCTGGTGGCGCGCGGTGTGCGAGACCGTGCCGCGCGCACTCGCCGCTGCCGGTGCGCGGCCGCAGGATGTGCTCGGCATCTCGTTTTCCGCCGGCGCCCATACCCAGGTGCTGGAGGATGCGGACGGGGTGGTGATCCGCCCCGCCATCCTCTGGAACGACCAGCGCTCCGGTCCCGAGACGGCGGACCTGCGCCGGCAATGGGATGCGCGCATCCTGGAGATCGGTGCCAACCGCGCCAATCCCACCTGGACCCTGCCGCAGATGCTGTGGCTGCGCCGGCACGAGCCCCAAGCCTTTGCCCGCGTGCGCCGGCTCTACGTGGCCAAGGACTGGCTGCGCTCCCGCCTCACCGGCACCTGGGAGACCGACACCATCGACGCCGTCGGCACGCTGATGGCCGATGCCTCCACCGGAGGCTGGTCGCCCGAATTGTGCGCGATGATCGGCTGGCCGCTGGAGACGTTGCCGCCCATCGTGGCTCCCAAGACCGTGGTGGGGCGGGTGACGGCGGAAGCCGCGCGTCAGACCGGCCTCGCCGAGGGCACGCCCGTGGTGTGCGGCACGTCCGACACGGCGGCCGAGACCTATGGCGCGGGCATGACCGGCGAGGGCCTCGGCGTGGTGAAGCTCGCCACTGCCGCGACGGTGAGCGTGCTCTCCCGCCATCCCCGGCCGGATTTCACGGTCATCAACTATCCCCACATCATGCCGGACCACTGGTATGTGATCGCGGCCACCAATTCCTGCGCCTCGGCCCACAAATGGCTGCGCGACACCTTCTTCAAGCGCGCGGGCGAGGACGGCGGCGAGGTGTTCAGCGAGATGGACCGCCTGGCCGCCGCCGTTCGGCCGGGGGCGGAGGGGCTGTTCTTTCACCCCTATCTCAACGGCGAGCGCAGTCCGCATTGGGACCCGCTGCTCCGCGCGGATTTCGTGGGCATCGGCTTCAATCACGGGCCGGGCCATTTCGTGCGGGCGCTCTATGAGGGCGTCGCCTATTCGCTGAAGGATTGCCTCGTCGCCCTGCGCGCCAAGGGGCTCTACTTCTCCACCGCCCGCCTCACCGGCGGCGGGGCGAAAAGCGCCCTGTGGCGACAGATCGTGGCCGATGTGCTGGATGTGAAGGTGGAACTGCCGGCGGTGGCGGAAGCCTCGTTCGGCGCGGCCTTGCTGGCCGGTGTCGGCGTCGGCGCCTATCGCGACGAGGCGGATGCGGCGCGCCGCGTCGCCATCGTCTCCACCGCCACGCCCGATCCGGAGCGCGCGGCGCTCTATGCGCGCGGCCACGGGCTCTATTGCGAGATCCAGGCGGCACTCGCCCCGATCAACCATCGGATCCACGCCTTCGTACAGGACGAGCGCGCCCTCGCTGCCGCGCACCGGGAGCAGGTCACCCATGGCTGAAGTCAGGCTCAACAAGGTCCGCAAGGCCTATGGCGGCCAGGTGGCCGTGCATGGCGTGGACCTGCACATCCGCGACGGTGAGTTCGTGGTGTTCCTCGGCCCGTCCGGCTGCGGCAAGTCCACCACGCTGCGGATGATCGCCGGGCTGGAGGAGATCACCACCGGCACTATCGAGATCGGCGGGCGCGACGTGACCCGCCTCGAGCCCAAGGACCGGAACATCGCCATGGTGTTCCAGAACTATGCGCTCTACCCGCACAAGACCATCTACGAGAACCTCGCCTTCGGCCTGAGGATGCGCCGGATGGACAAGGCGGAGATCGACCGCCGGGTGAAGTCCGCCTCCGCCATGCTGGGGCTCGACCCCTATCTGGAGCGCAAGCCCAAGCAGCTTTCCGGCGGGCAGATGCAGCGCGTGGCGCTGGGGCGCGCGCTGGTGCGCGACCCCGACGTGTTCCTGCTCGACGAGCCGCTTTCCAACCTCGACGCCAAGCTGCGGGTGCGCATGCGCGAGGAGATCGCCCGGCTGCATCAGGAGGTGGGGACCTCCATGGTCTACGTCACCCACGACCAGGTTGAGGCGATGACGCTCGCCAACCGCATCCTCATCATGCGCGACGGGCATGTGCAGCAGGTGGGCGCGCCGCTGGAGGTGTATGACCGGCCGGCGAACCTGTTCGTGGCCGGCTTCATCGGTTCGCCCGAGATGAACATGATCGAGGGGCATCTGGAGCGCGGCGCGCTCAAGGCCGGCGGCCTTTCCATCGAGCTGCCGCCGGGCATCGCCGCTGCGGAGGGGACGCCGCTGGTTCTCGGCGTCCGCCCCGAGCACATCGGTGTCGGCGAGGCGCCGGGCGCGCACGCCTTCCATGTGGCGGTGATCGAGCAGCTCGGCGCGCAGACGCTGTGCATCGGCGAGGTCGTGGGCGTGCGCCTGCGCGTGCTCATGGACCGTACCGACGCGGTGCGCAACGGTACGACCCTTCCCATCCAGTTCCGGCCCGGCCGGCTGCATGTCTTCTCCAAGGAAACCGGAGCGCGGATCAACCGCGCCGACGCGGACGTGGGGCGGCGGCCCGCCGCCTGAATTTGCCGAGTGAAAACAAGAACGCAGAACAAGACGATCGGGAGAACGCCATGGACGAGATCAAGAAGGACGGGCTGTCACGCCGGACCCTTTTGAAGGGCGCCGGAGCCTTGAGTGCCGGCATCGCCGCGGGTGGGCTCGCGGCCCCCGCCGTGGTGCGCGCGCAGGGCACCAAGACCATCCGCTTCCTCAATGCCGAGACCTCCATCGACAGCATCCGCGCGCTGAAAGTGGCGGCGGCGGAATACGAGAAGCAGTTCGGCACCAAGGTGGTGGTGGATTCCGTTCCGCTGGACGGCATCTTCACCAAAGTGACCACCTCGCTGCGCGGTGGCACGCCCTATGACATCGCCACCTTCGCCTTCGTCGGCCATGTGCTGATCCTCGCCGCCGAGGGGCAGCTGATGCCGCTCAACGAGCTGACGGACAAGTACAAGTGGGGGCCGAACATCCTGTTCCCGGTGGACGGCAAGGTCTACTGGTATCCCTACGACTACAACCTCGCCTGGATCTATTATCGCAAGGATCTCTACGAGAAGAACAAGCTGGAGGTTCCGAAGACCTGGGATGGCTTCCTGAAGAACAGCCAGGCGCTGAACGGCGACGGCACAGCCGGCTCCCTGTTCCCCATCGGCTCGAACGGCGCCACCAACTGGCTCTCCCCCGGCTTCATGTGGGCCGAGGGCGTGCAGCTGTTCGACGACAAGTGGAACATCATCTTCGACAATGCGGACATGGCGCCGCGCGCGAGCCGCTATCTCGACTTCTTCGGCGATCTCTACAAGACCATGCCGTCCGGCACGAGCCAGGCGAGCTTCGGCGAGGTGCTGTCGAACTTCACCTCGGGCAAGGTGGCGCACACCGCCTATGCGGGCCGCATCATCGAGACCATCGAGCGCAACAACCCCGCGCTGGCAGACAAGTACGGCATCATGCCCTACATGGATTCCGCCGGAAAGCATCAGGCGGTGAACCATGGCTATGACGGCTGGGTGGTGCTGAAGACGCCCCAGTCCGACGAGGCCATGAAGTTCATGAAGTGGTTCACAGAGAACCAGTACATCAACTTCCTCCACACCGCTCCGCTGCACTTCCAGCCGCCGCGCCTCGATGTCTATGACGATGCGCGCTGGCGGGCCCATCCGCTCATCGAGAAGCACAATGCGGCGGTGGAGATGATGAAGTCCTTCCTCACCGACAAGAACATGATCCTCACCTCCATCGACACGCAGGGCCCCTCGCCGAGCCTGAAGCCGGGCAAGATCTTCGAGGCCTTCGTGTTCCCGGAGATGCTTCAGAACAAGGTGCTGAAGGGCATGTCCTCCGCCGAGTGCGTGAAGGCCGCCGCCGACCGCATGCGGCAGGTCATCGCCTCTTGATTGCGTCCTGAGGGCTTCCCCGAAGACGCAAGGCCGGCAGGCTTTGCCCTGATCGTGGCCTGCCGGCCATTCCTTCGACACAGCTCCGGTCCCGGGCCGGGCGTTCCCGTGTTGACCCCCTAGGGTCACAAGCCGCTCCAGCGAGGCGCCGCAGGTGAGCTCCAAAGCGACGATCTATTCCTTCCTCTTCCTGGGCCTCGCCGTGACCGCGCTGCTCATCGTGGCGCCGGTGGTCTATGCGGTGTCGCTGAGCTTCTACCAGATGGATTCCTTCGTCGGCGCGCCCAAATGGGCGGGGCTCGACAACTACACGCGCATGCTTTCGCAGTGGGTGTTCTGGCGCGCGCTCATCAACGGGTTCATCTATTCGTTCGGCACCATCATCTTCCAGGTGGTGCTGGGCATCGGCTTCGCGCTGGTGCTCAACCAGGTGTTTCCCGGCCGCAACATCGTGCGCGGCCTTTCCATCCTGCCCTATCTGTTGCCGACCGTGGTGGTGGTGCTGACCTTCAAGTGGATGGTGGACGGCTCCATCGGCGTGCTCACCACCATGATGTCCGCGCTCGGCCTGCCCCAGGTGCAATGGTTCGAGAGCCCCGGCGCCGCCATGGCCTCGGTGATCCTGGTGAGCGTGTGGATGTGGACGCCCTTCGTCACCACCACCTTCCTCGCCGCGCTGCAGACGGTCCCGTCCTCCCTCTACGAGGCGGCGAAGGTGGACGGCACGAACGCCGTGCAGCGCTTTTTCCACATCACGCTGCCCATGCTGAAGCCGATCCTCACGGTGATCGTGCTGCTGCGCGCGGTGTGGATGTTCAACAAGTTCGACGTCATCTGGCTGCTCACCCAGGGCGGCCCGGTGGGCGCCACGGAGCATCTCGCCATCCTGTCCTACAAGCAGGCCTTCGGGCAGTTCGACATCGGCGGCGGCGCGGCGGTGGCGACCATCTCCTTCGCCATCCTGTCGCTGGTGGTGTTCATCTATTTCCGCCTGTTCCCGCTCGACACGGAGTGATGCCGGAATGACTCGCTCCTCCCCCCGCTCGCTCGCCGGCCGCGTGGCGCTCTATGTCGCCGCCACGCTCATCGCGGTCTATTCCGCATTCCCCATCTACTGGATGGTGGTGTCCTCCACCCGTGCACCGCAGGCGCTCATCAATTCCACGTCGCTGCTGCCGGGTCCGTTCACCTGGGAATACTATACCAACCTTCTGGAACTGACGGATTATCCCTCCCAGTTCCTGAACTCGCTCATCGTCGCGGCCGTGACGGTGGTGGTGACCATGGTGTTCTCGATCATGATCGCCTATGCGGTCACGCGCCACCGCATCCGCGGCAAGGGGATCATCGTGGGGGCGATGCTCTACGCCTACATGTTCCCGCCGCTGCTCATCGCCATTCCCATGTTCTCCATCTTCGCCAAGCTCGGGCTCGGCGACACGCTCACCAGCGTCATCGTCTCCCACCTCACCCTCACGCTGCCGCTCGGCGTGTGGTTCCTGTGGGGCTTCTTCAAGAGCATGCCGTTCGAGCTGGAGGAGGCGGCCATGGTGGATGGCTGCACGCGGCTCGGCGCCTTCCTGCGGGTCGTGCTGCCGCTGTCGCTGCCGGGGCTGATTACGGTGGCCATCTTCTCCTTCCTCCTGTCTTGGACGGACTACACCTACGCCCTCATCATGATCGGCTCCGACGCCAACAAGACCGTGCCGGTGGGGCTCGCCTCCATGGTCGGCTCGTTCGATCTGCGCTGGGGCGAGATCATGGCCGGCTCCACCCTCATCGCCTTGCCGCTGTTCGGCGCCTTCGCCCTCCTGAGCCAGTATTTCATCCAGGGGCTGGGGGCGGGCGCGGTGAAGGGCTGACCGACGATTCGGAGACCGACATGGATCTGGGACTTCAGGGCAAGGTCGCCCTTGTCACCGGCGCGGCGCGCGGCATCGGCCGGGCGGAGGCGCTGGGGCTCGCCGCCGAGGGGGCGCGCATCGTCATCAACGACATCGATGCGGACGCCGCCGCCCGCTGCGCAGAGGAACTGCGGCAGGCCGGGCACGAGGCGGCGGCAGCGCCGGGCGATGTGGCCGACGAGGCGGGTGCGGCCGGCGTGGTGGCTGCGGCGGCGGTTGCCTTCGGGCGGCTCGACATTCTGGTGAACAATGCCGGAGCCGGCGGGCGCCATCTCGGGCGGCGTGTGGCGGAGATGGAGATCGACGACTTCGACATCATTGTCTCCACCCACCTGCGCAGCACCTTCCTGTGCAGCAAGCACGCCATTCCGCTGATGCGCGCGAACGGCTTCGGCCGCATCGTCAACACCTCGTCCATGAACGTCACCGGCGGCGGGCGGCCGGGCGTCGCCAATTATTCGGCGGCCAAGGCCGGCGTGCTCGGCTTCACCCGCACGGTGGCGAAGGAAGTGGGTGCGGATGGCATCACGGTGAACGCCATCGCGCCCGGCTATGTGGCCACCGATTTCATCGCGACCTTCTCGCCGGAGAAGCGGGCGGTGATCACCGGACAAAATCCCGTCGGCCGCTTCTGCCAGCCGGAGGAGGTGGGCGCGCTCGTCGCCTTCCTGTGCTCCACGCAGGCGGCCTTCATCAACGGCGCCTTGATCTGCATGGATGGCGGCAAGCGCGATTTCCACTGGGGTGACGCATGAGCGTGCGCGCGTTCGGGTCTCCGGCCCGTTACATCCAGGGCCCGGATGCCCTGAGCGAACTGGGCGCGCTGGTGCGCCTCCACGGCCAGCGGCCCTTCGTGGTGGCCGATACCATCGTCATGGATCTGCTCGGCGCGCGCCTGGAGGCCGAGCTGGTGGAGGCCGAGACTGTCACCTTCGCCACCTTCGGCGGGGAATGCACGGCAGCGGAGATCGACAAACTCGCCGCGGCGGCGCGGGCGGCGGGCGCGGACGTGGTGATCGGCGTCGGCGGCGGCAAGGCCATCGACACCGCCAAGGGCGTGCGGATCGCACTGCGCACGCCGCTTGTCATCGTGCCCACCATCGCCTCCAACGACAGCCCAACCTCGCGCCTCGTGGTGGTCTACACGGCCGATCATGTACTGAGCGAAGTGCGGCTGATGGATGCCAATCCCGATGCGGTGCTGGTGGATACGTCCATCATCGTCCAGGCCCCGGCGCGCTTCTTCGTGGCGGGCATCGGCGATGCGCTGTCCAAGAAGTTCGAGGTGGAGCAGTGCGCTGCCGCCGGGGGGCTGAATTTCTTCAAGGGCCGCCCCACCAGCCTCGCCGTCACTATCGCGGATGCCTGCTACCGGGCCATCCGCGCGGACGGCGAGGCGGCGGTGGCTGCCGTCGCCCACAAGACGGCGGATGATGGGGTCGAGCGCGTGGTGGAGGCGACCATCCTCCTCTCCGGCCTCGCCTTCGAGAGCGGTGGCCTGTCCATCGCCCATTCACTGACGCGCGGCTTCTCCACGGTGCCGGAGGTGGCGCGGGCGCTGCATGGCGAGCAGGTGGCCCTCGGGCTTCTGGTGCAATTACTAGCGGAGGGCCGCGAGGCCGATTTCATGGCCGACATGCTGGCCTTCTACGCCCGCCTCAACCTGCCGCGCGCGCTGGAGGATTTCGGCGTCGAGACCGAGGCGGTGGTAGAGGGCATCGTCTCCGTGTCCTGGGACACGGCGCCCTATATTCGCAACTTCGTGCAGCCGCTTTCCAAGGAGCGGCTGGCGGATGCATTCCGCACGCTCGCGGGCTTGAGGCGCGCGGAGTGAACTGATGGGATAGCATCGCCGTTATGGTGGGGGCAGCACCACCGACCGACGGAGGCATGATGAGCGACGCCAGCCACGAGGTTCAGCGCGAGGACGGCCCGAACGGGGGCCGCTATGTCATCCGCCTCGGCGGCGGCGCGGAAGCGGAACTGAGCTACCAGCGCCGCGGCGATGGCGCGCTCGTCGTCACCCATACAGGCGTTCCGCCGGCCTTCGAGGGTCAGGGTATCGCCGCGCGTCTCGTGGACGCGCTCATTGCAGATGCGCGCTCTCAGGGTTTCAGGATCACCCCGCTCTGCTCCTACGTGGCCGCGCAGTTCCGTCGCCATCCCGAGTGGCGGGATTTTCTGGCGTAGGCGGCTCGGCCGGAGGCTGCCGGCGATCGTGTGATCGCCGGAGCCTTTGCCAGATGGGCGTGACTCAGGCCGCGCCGAGGAGCGTCTTGTCGACGGAGGCGCCGAGCGTGTACTTCGGGTCCACCATGTTGCCGACGCGCAGATGCCCGGCCTGCGTCAGCAGCATGTAGGCCTCCAGCTCGCCATAGCCGTAATCGGCGGCCATCCAGCGCACCAGCTCGCGATAGGCGATGCGGGCCGCGTCCTCCATGGGGCGGCCGGAGCCGATGGTCATGATTCGGTCGTGGGTCTCCAACCGTGGCCAGCGGAAGTTCCACCCCTTGATGAGGTCGATCTGCACCGTAGTCACGGTGGGGTGTTCGATGGCGAATCCGCACAGCTCACCGTCGCCCTGCGTCGCGTGGCAATCGCCGAGATAGAGCAGGGCGCCGGGCGCATGGACCGGCAGGTAGATGACGGCGCCGGGAGCCACGTCCGGCAGGTCCATGTTGCCGCCGTAATAGTCCGGGACGAGGGAGGAGATGGCCTCGATCTCCGGCGCGGTGCCGATGGTGCCGATGAAGGGCTGGTAGGGCAGGCTGATTCGCTCGTTCCAGCGCACGCCGGTCGCGGGATGCACGTGCAGCTTCTTCACGATCTCCGGCAAAGGCGCGTTGAGGATCGCGGTGTCGCCCGTGCCGACGAGGCCGCCGAACTCCGGCATGATGCAGGTGGTGCCGATAGGCTGCGGCCCGCGCGGCACGATGTCGTGGATGTAGACGGCGAGGCAGTCGCCCTTCTCCGCCCCGTTGACGAAGATCGGCCCGTTCTGCGGGTTGAGGAAGGGAAAGTTGAGGATTTCCGAGGGCTTGTCGCTCTCGCTTTTGATCTGCCCTTCCATGGCGTCGTGGGTCTCGGCGCTCACCACCGCGCCCGGATCCACGCGCAGCACGGGCGTGGCATAGGGGCCGTACACGTAGTGATACTTGCCCTGGCTCGCCTCGGTGATTGCGTAGCGGTCGCCGGCGCGCCCTTTGGCTTCGCCGCGGGCGGCCATGATGGAGCCTTCGAGCCAGGCCGGATCGGGAGGGGAATAGGGGGGCGGCGTCAGAGGCCGTGATGCGTGCTGCCGGGACATGGGCCTTCTCCTTGCGGGCGGGCTGGCGTCGCTGGCAGCTGCCACGTGCGCGGAGCCGGGCGGCTCCGTCGTGATGTGGGTCGGTAAGGTCAGCGCCGGGCCGCGGTGCGCGGCTCGGCTTCCGGCGAGGACGCGGTCAGCTTCGACCGGCCGGAGATGTAGTCCTCGCAATAATCCTCGAGGCTCTGGCGCCGGCGCATGCTGTCGCGGCGGAGCATGACATAGGCCTCGTCGTCATCCACGTGATGCTCTTCCATCAGCAGCAGGATGGTCTTGATGACCGCCTTGCGGCGGCGGCGGCGGTCCTGCTGGGCGTTGAGCTCGCTCGCCATCTCTTTGCGCAGGAGATACTGGTTCACGCCGAGGAACAGCGTGGTGTAGACGGCGCCGGCATAGACCGGCTTGCGCAGGAAGGCCGTGGCGCCCTGGTTCATCAGCGCCTTCAGCCGGCCCGGCGCCTCGATGCCGACCAGCCCGATCACCGGGACCGGCGGCGTGCGTGCCGCGCCGAGGTCGCAGGGCAGCACGCTGTCGAGGTCGCCGTCGATGAAGAGCAGGTCCGCGCGCTCCTCCACCAATGCGAGATCGAGATGGCGCCCGGCCTCCGGGACGTCCGCCCGTGCCGCCACGAGACCGAGCTTGCCGAGCACGCTCTCCAGCGTGTCGATGCCGCCCTCGCCGGAGGCGACGATGAGCGCGCGGGCGCCGCGGAAGTTCTGGAGCAGGTTACGCGACATGGCTGGCCCGGCCCCCTTCACTTGGCGACTCGCAGCCGCGGCGCGGATGCGAACCAGCTGTCGGTGGGCGAGGAGCGCACCAGATAGGGATCCGGCCGGATGGGCGCCGGCTCCTCGCGGATGACGTCGAACTCCGTCCCGCGCGAGCGGCCGATGCGCGGCGTGAGATGCAGGTGCATGGTCTCCGCATCCACCCACACGTCGCCCTGGGGCGCGGCCAGCCGCTGGCGGGCCACCGCGGCCTTCACGGCGAGGATCTCGTCTGTGCCCGCCTCAGCCAGCGCGCCGGCCAGCAGCTTCACCGCGATGTAGGAGGCCTCCGCATCCGCCGAGGTCAAAGGCGCTGAGGGATAGGCCGCAGCGTGGCGGGAGACGAAGGCGTCGTTCACCGGATTGCGCAGCGCGGAGAAATAGACGCTGGAGGAGATGTGCCCGTCGCGGGCCTCCGGCTCCAGTTCGTCGAGATCGGGCTCGGAGAGGTTGCAGCTCGCCACCGGCATGGTGCCCGGCTGGTCGATGCCGCGCGCGAGGCAGGCATGGCGCAGCGCGCTGAGGAAGGCGAGGCCGCTGACCCCGATGAGCGAGGAAAAGACGAAGCTCGGCCGCGCCTCGATCACCGCATCCACCAGCTTGCGTAGGTCCGTTTCGCCGACGGGGAGATAGCGCTCCGCCACCACCGTGCCGCCGCGCGCCGTCACCGTCTCGCGCAGGATGCGGCTGTTCTCCCACGCCCAGATATAGTTCGAGCCGACGCAGAAGGCGCGGTCGCCGAAGGTGGACATGAGGTAGTCGATCAGCGGCAGGATGTGCTGGTTCGGCGCCGCGCCGGTATAGACCACATTGTCGGCGCTCTCGAAGCCCTCGTAATGGGATGGATACCAGAGCATCCCGTCATGCTTTTCGAAGCAGGGGATGACCTCCTTGCGGCTCGACGAGGTGTAGCAGCCCACCACATGGCGCACCCCTTCGGCGAGCAACTGGCCACTCAGCGCCGTGTAGCGGGAGAGGTCGCCACCTGGATCGACGACCACGGGCACCAGCTCGACCGGACCCGCCTCGCCGATCTCCGACACGGCGAGCAGCGCGCCGTTGAGCATGGCGCCGGCAACCGTGCTGTAAGGCCCCGTGGTGGAGAACATCAGGCCGATCCGATAGATGGGTCTCGCCATTTCCCTCACCGCAGGTGTCCGTTCCCGGGTGCCCCGGTCGATGCCCGCCCGCCGCAAGTAGCCTTGTTCGAACTGGCCTTGCCGCAAACAAAAACGCCCTCGGGCCGTTCGGCCTGAGGGCTGCATCGCCACGGGGTCTATCCCGAATGTCTGTTCGCAGGTGGCGACTTAATAGGCATCCTTGCCTATCGCCTACGAATTAGCCTGACTGTGCGCCGGCGCTGTGTCAAGCGCAAATGCGGCTGGCCCGCATCGAAGCAGGGAATAAAATGCCGGGAGCCACGGGGCGCGATGCGTCAGTGCCTGTATCCCCGGTTGAAATCGTGGCTTCCGCGCTAAAGCCGGCACCTGAAAATTCGCGCTTGACAGTTCTTTTGCTGCGTCGCACTGTTTTCACGGTCGTCGAGCAAGGACGCTCATCAAGACGCCGCCAGCATGATTTATGGATCAGTGGCAAAGCCGCCCGCAGCGAGGTGCTGACGGGCTTTTTTGCGTTGGCGATCATCTTCGTCGGCCTTGAAAGCCTGGCACCTCGTGTTCCGCCGCTCCGCGGGCCGCCCGTCGCGGCGGCAGGGGCGGATCAACCGAGGCCCGCGATCCGCCTGGGATCGCAGGCATGGCAGAGAGAGGCGTCGGCATGAAAGTTCAGCATTTCCTCGGGGGCATCGAGAATCTCGGCCCCGTGGCCGTCGAGAAGCGCGTGTTCGTGGAGCCGTGGGAGGCCCAGCTCTTCGCGGTCCACACCACCATGATGGGCACCGGCATCTGGGCCTGGCCGGATCTTCGGGTGCTCGCCGAAGGCATGAGCCCGCTCGATTACTTCAAGTATCGCTACTACATCAAATGGCTTGGCGGCATGTGCCATTTCCTCGTGGCGAAAAACTATATTTCCGAAAAAGAGCTTGAGGAGCGCACCAAGCACTTCCTGGAACACCCCGACGCGCCGCTCCCCAATTCCGGGGACAACGCCGTCACCGAGCGGGTGATCGAGTATTTCTACACCGGCGCCAACCCCTATCGGGACGTGGCTGTGGACCCCCTGTTCAAGGTCGGTGACAAAGTGCGTGTGAAGGACATGCCGCCCGCCGTCCACACCCGGCTGCCCGGCTATCTGCGCAACAAGGTCGGCGTGATCGATACCGTCTACAAGGGCGCCTATCTCTACGCAGACAACGTGCCCACCGACGGTATCTCCACCACCCAGCCGGTCTATCTCGTCAAGTTCAAGACGCGGGACCTGTGGTCCGACATCCCGGACAAGGGCGACGTTCTCTATAACGACTGCTTCGAAGTCTATCTCGAAGCCGCCTGATCTCATTCCTCATCACAACAACCGGCCTCGCGCCCAATAGCCAGAGCGGAAAATCATGAGCGACGATCACGATCACGACCACGAACATCATCACCACCTGCGGGAGAGCGAGAGCTATTACGCCGCCCGCACCAAGGCCCTCGAATCCCTGTTCCGTGAGAAGGGCATGATCGGCGTCGACACGGTCGATCGCGTCATCCGTTTCTTCGAGCACGAGATGGGGCCGTTCAACGGCGCCAAGGTGGTGGCCAAGGCCTGGACCGATCCGGCCTTCAAGGCGCGCCTGCTCGCCGATGCCAACAAGGCCATCGCCGAACTCGGCCTCAAGGACGGCATCGAGGGCGAGAACCTGCGCGTGGTGGAGAACACCACGGCGGCGCACAACGTGGTCTGCTGCACCCTGTGCTCCTGCTGGCCCTGGCCGCTGCTGGGCCTGCCGCCCTACTGGTTCAAGGATCCCGTCTTCCGTGCCCGCATCGTGCGCGAGCCGCGCGGTGTGCTCGCCGATTTCGGCGTGAGCCTGCCCGAGGACAAGCGGATCGACATCTGGGATTCGAGCGCGCAGGTGCGCTATTTCGTGATCCCCGAGCGGCCCGCCGGCACCGAGGGCTGGCCCGAGGAAAAGCTCGCCGCCCTCGTCTCCACCGAGGCCATGCAGGGCCTCGGCCTCGTCTCCGCCTGAAGGGATCGCCGCCATGGACATCTATGTGGAATCGCTCGACGGGCGTGGTGCCATCCCGCGCAATTGCGAGAGCCTCCAGTTCGAGGAGCCTTGGCAGGGCCGCGCCTTCGGCATGGCCCTCGCCCTCGCCGAGGCCAAGGCCTACCAGTGGGAGGACTTCCGCCAGAGCCTGATCGGCACCATCGGCACCTGGGACAAGTCCCACGCCCCCGATGACGAGACCTGGAACTACTACCAGCAGTGGCTGGCGGCGTTCGAGAAGCTCGCTCTGGAGCGCGGCCTCGTCAGTGCCGAGGAGCTGGATCGCAGGACGGAGGAATTCCTCCACCGGACCCGCGAAGAGGTGATCTGAGCCGGGCGGCGGGCCGCATCGGGTCCGCCGCCACGCCAGCCATAAATCGCCGTCAACCTACCGTCGTCTCTTGCCCCCGGCGCGCCACCCGTGCGCGGGAACGGGAGAGGCTTGTCTCACCGCCTCAGCGGAGGCTTCGACATGATCATTTCCCTGGCCCTGAGCGTCGGCGTGCTGGGAGGCCTGTGCACCTGGCTGTTCCTGTCCACGCAGGCGTTCCTCATCTGGGCGGCGTTCATCGCCTGGGCGTGCTTCTTCCACTCGGGCGGCGATGCCGCGGCGTTCCGGACCACCATCGTCTCGAACGTGTTCGGCATCGCGGTGGCATGGTCGACGGGGCTCGTCCTCGCCACTCTCGCGCCCGGGCCGACGGTGGGCGCCGTCATCGTCGGGCTGTCCATCGCCCTCTACATCCTCGCCGCCTACATCCCGGCCTTCTCTTCCATTCCGGCCGTGACCTACGGCTATGCCGCCACCTTCGCGTTCCTCACCCAGAACGCGGATGCCTTCACGCCGGCCGCGATGCTGTCCCTCACGGGCCGCAACGCGCTCCTGCTGGTGCCCTTCTCCATGATCCTCGGCGCCTGCTTCGCCTACGCCTCCGCCTTGTGCGCGTCGCGCATCCGGCAGGCGCTGCTCCAGCCGGAGCGCAGCCCCGTCTGAGACCCGTCCCCCTCGTTTCCAACCCATCCAGAGCAAGGAAGAACATCATGTCCCGTCTCGTCAGCAGGATCGCGCTCCTGTCCCTCGTTCCCCTCTTCGCCGCCACCTCCGCCGAGGCGCACCACGCCATGGGCGGGCGGCTGCCCGCGACCTTCGGCGAAGGCTTCATCTCCGGCCTCGCCCATCCGGTGATCGGTCTCGACCATCTCGGCTTCATCGTCGCCGCCGGCCTTATCGCCGGGGTGATGGGGCTCGGCGCCTTCGTGCCGGTGGCCTTCGTGGTGGCCTCCATTGCCGGCGTCATGCTGCATGTGCAGCTCGTGAACCTGCCGTTCGCCGAGACGGTGATCGCGCTGAGCGTGGTGGCCATCGGCGGCCTGCTCGCCGCCGGCCGGGAAAGGCCTGCGCGCGGGGTATGGATCGGCCTGTTCGCCATCGCCGGCCTGTTCCATGGCTATGCTTACGGCGAGTCCATCGTCGGTGCCGAGCCGACCCAGCTCGTCGCCTATCTCGCCGGCCTCGCAGTGGTGCAGTCGGTGATCGGTGCGGGTGTCGCTCTCGTCGCGTCGGGCCGCGCCTGGACCCCCACGTCGCTGGCCCCGCGCCTCGCCGGCGCCGCCGCCTTCGGCATCGGCCTGTCGGCGGTGGTCACCCAGCTGATCCCGGGCTGAACGATCGGGAGCCGGCGCCCGCCCACGGGCGCCGGCTTTAAACCTTTGTCTATGGCTTAGGTCAGCGACGCTTCATTTTACCCGTCCCGCTTCTGGTGTAGGTTCGCGCACCAGCAAGCCAGCCCCGAGGCTTCAGATGGCCCGACTCGACACGGCGGCACCCGGTGGAATCACCCGGCGCGACAGCCTCGGCTGTTCCGTCGCGGCGCTCGAAGACCAGAGGGAACTGGTCGGCACCGGCTTCGTCGTCTACCGCAAGCAGCACGAGGGCTCGGCCACGAGCCGGGTCGAGACCCCGCCGAGCGGCCGGGGCCTTTTGATGGGCGTGGCGCTCTCCGGCGGGCACCGCCGCCGCATCTTCGGCGACGGTGTGGCGACTGCCTATGATTTCGCGCCGGACAGCTGCTATGTCCGCTCCTTCTCCGACACCTATCGCGCCGACATCGAGACGGGATTCGACTTCTTCCTGCTGGAGGTGTCGCACGGGGCGCTGCACCAGACCTTCACCGAGATGGGCCTGCCGCTGGCGGAGTGCGTTTCCTGCACCCCCGGCACGCAAGACCCTGTGCTGGCGCACCTTTCGCGGGCGCTTCTGCCCATGCTCGATGCGCCGGAGCGGCAGGTGCCCCTGTTCCTGGATCAGGTGGTCTCGGCCATCCAGACCCATCTTGCCACGCGCTATCACGGGGCCGCGGTGCGCATTCCCGGCGGCCTCTCGCCGCGCCAGTTCGCCATCGCCAAGGAACGGCTCGCCGCGGGGCTCGACGGGAACGTGCTGATCTCCGACATCGCGGCCGCCTGCGGCGTCTCGCGCGGCCATTTCATCAAGTGCTTCAGGGATGAAACGGGGCTCACGCCCTACCAGTGGATGCTTCACCTGCGGGTGGAGCGCGCGCGGAATCTCATCGTCGGCTCCCGCCTGCCGTTGGCGGACATCGCCATCACCTGTGGATTTTCCGACCAGAGCCACATGACGCGCACCTTCACGCGCCTAACCGGATCAGCACCGGGGCTGTGGCGGCGCGGCCATTGAGCGAGCGGGGGCGCGTTCAGGAAATCCCATCGTTCAAGGATGCGGGCTTTTCGGCAAGACGGGCTCCAGCTGCAACGCCATAGTCCGCCCCGTCAGCCCCGCTTCGGGCCTTCCGGCAAGGGATCGAACCGATGAGCACTGCCCCGCTCAAGTTCTCCACATGCTGCGGTCCACCGCCAGAGGTGGGCGCCGTCAGCGCCCGCTAGCCAGTGCGCCGGCCGTGCCTTCGAGGTACAGGGCCGTTTCCGCCTGCGACAGAAGGAGGTCGATGGCGCGACCCGAATCCGTCAGCCTGTATTCCACCTGACGGACCCGCCCCTCGATCTCCCGCCGCGTCACATATCCCCCGGCCTCAAGCGCCTTGAGCCGGGCAGAGAGGACGCGTGCCGAAATCGGCCCCGGCAAGCTTCGCCGGAGCTGTCCGAACCGCAGTGTGCCGTGGCGCGACAGTGCCGCGACCACATGTGCCATCCACTCCTGAGCGAAGAACTTCAGGAGGGGTTCGGCCATGCACGCCTTGTCTGCCTGCGGCTCGATTTTGTCTTGGGAATTCATGGATGTGCCCGGTATCCCGCCAGTAACTAATGGTCTCAGCACAAGTCGGGCGCTAGCTTCGCGCCCGCTCTCACACAGGAGATGAACCGTGCCCAACGCAGTCGCCGCCCCCGGCGGTATGCTCCTTTCCCCGAAGGACCATACGCTGATCATGATCGACTTCCAGTCGCAAATGTCGTTCGCGACCAAGTCCATCGACGCCGTGAACCTGCGCAACAATGCGGCTCTGGTCGCCCGCGCCGCCGCCGGCTTCGGGGTGTCCACCATCCTCACCACGGTGGCCGAGAAGAGCTTCTCCGGCCCCATGTTCTCCGAGATCACCGATGCGTTCCCGGGCGAGAAGCTGCTCGACCGCACCTCCATGAACACCTGGGAGGATGAAGCGGTCATCGCCCGGGTCAACGAGATCGGCAAGGGCCGCATCGTGCTCTCCGGCCTGTGGACCGGCGTGTGCATCGTCGGCCCGGCCTTGTCGGCCATCGAGCAGGGCTTCGAGGTCTACGTGATCGCCGATGCCTGCGGCGATGTCTCCGACGAGGCGCACGAGCGCGCCATGCAGCGGATGATCCAGGCCGGCGCCCGGCCCATGACCTCGCTGCAGTATCTGCTGGAGCTCCAGCGCGACTGGGCCCGCACCGCGACCTACGACATGACCACCGGCATCGCCAAGACCTATGGCGGCGCCTACGGCCTCGGCATCATCTACGCCAAGACCATGTTCGGCGCCTCCGAAGGCCACTGAGGTTCGAGACCATGACCGAAAGTGATGCACCGGGCGGCGTGCGCCTCCCGGAACAGTTCCCCCTTGTCTCGCGCCGGACCGTGCTCGGTGGCGGCGCCACCGCGGCGCTCGCCGCCGCCCTCGGCCTCGACTTTCCCGCCGCGGCCTTCGCAGCCTCCAACCCCTCAGCCTCCACCCCCCACGGAGTTCAACCCATGCCCAGCGTGACCACCAAGGACGGCGTCGAGATCTTCTACAAGGACTGGGGTCCGAAGACCGCCCAGCCCATCGTCTTCCACCATGGCTGGCCCCTGTCCTCGGACGACTGGGACGCACAGCTCCTGTTCTTCGTGAACAACGGCTATCGCGTGGTCGCCCACGACCGCCGCGGCCATGGCCGGTCCACCCAGGTCAGCGACGGCCACGACATGGACCACTATGCCGCCGACGCCGCGGCCGTGATGGACCATCTCGACCTCAAGAACGCCGTGCATATCGGCCATTCCACAGGCGGCGGCGAGGCGCTGCACTACTCCGTGAAGCACGGCAAGGCGCGCGTCGCGAAGCTGGTGCTGATCGGCGCCGTGCCGCCCATCATGCTGAAGACCGAATCCAACCCCGGCGGCCTGCCCATGGAGGTCTTCGACGGCTTCCGCAAGGCGCTCGCCGCCAACCGCGCCCAGTTCTTCCTCGACGTCCCGACCGGCCCCTTTTACGGCTTCAACCGTCCGGGCGCGCAGGTCTCCCAGGGCGCCATCTGGAACTGGTGGCGTCAGGGCATGACCGGCGGCGCCAAGGCCCATTACGACGGCATCAAGGCCTTCTCCGAGACGGACTTCACCGCGGATCTGAAGGCGTGCGAGGTGCCCACCCTCGTGATGCACGGCGATGACGACCAGATCGTCCCCATCGCCGACAGCGCGCTGCTCTCCGCCAAGCTGCTGAAGCACGGCACGCTGAAGGTCTATCCGGGCTATCCGCACGGCATGTGCACCACCCATGCGGACGTGATCAACGCCGACCTCCTCGCCTTCATCAAGGCGTGACCTCATTTCGGCGCCGGCCTCCCCCCGGCCGGCGCCGGATGTTCGAACCTCCGGAGGGCCCATGAAGCTCTATCTCGCCTCGCTGGGCGCCGGCCTGCTGGTCGGTATCGTCTACAGCCTCATCAATGTGCGCTCCCCGGCCCCGCCGGTGGTGGCGCTGCTGGGGCTGCTCGGCATTCTCGTCGGCGAGCAGATCCTGCCGGTGGCGCGTCATCTCATGAACGGCGACGGCCTCGCCCGTGCCGTGGGCCTCGCCGACTGCAAGGACCACGTGCTGGGCCAGCTTCCCGGCCGGCGCGATGCGGCCGATGCGCCCGCCTCGGGCGACACGCCCCCTCCCAAATCCTGAGCTTTCATTCTCGTCGCCCACTGCAGAAGGCGCGCACCATGAGCGAGATCGCCGACCTCATCCTGTTCAACGGCAAGATGACCACCCTGGACCGCACCAATCCCTCGGCGGAGGCGGTGGCGGTGCGCGACGGCGTGATCGTGTTTGCCGGTACGACCGCCGACACGATGCGGCTTGCCGGAACGACCACACGGATCATCGACGTAGGCGGCCGGCGGGTGATCCCCGGCCTCATCGACAGCCACATGCACATCATCCGCGGCGGCCTGAACTACAACATGGAGCTGCGCTGGGACGGCGTGCGCTCGCTCGCCGACGCCATGGACATGCTGAAGCGGCAGGTGGCGGTCACACCGGCCCCCCAATGGGTGCGCATGGTGGGCGGCTTCACCGAGCACCAGTTCGCCGAGAAGCGCCTGCCGACGCTGGAGGAGATCAACGCCGTCTCCCCGGACACGCCGGTCTTCATCCTGCACCTCTACGACCGCGCCTTGCTCAACGCCGCCGCCCTGCGCGTGGTGGGCTACACCAAGGACACGCCGAACCCGCCCGCCGGCGAGATCATCCGCGACGCCAGCGGCAATCCCACCGGCCTGCTGGTGGCCAAGCCCAATGCCACCATCCTCTATGCGACGCTGGCCAAGGGGCCGAAGCTGCCGCCCGAATACCAGAAGAACTCCACCCGCCACTTCATGCGCGAGGTGAACCGCCTGGGCGTCACCTCGGTGATCGATGCGGGTGGCGGCTTCCAGAACTATCCGGAAGATTATTCCGTCATCGAGGATCTGCACCGGGAGGGAAACCTCACCGTGCGCATCGCCTATAACCTCTTCACCCAGAAGCCGAAGGCAGAGCTGGCCGATTTCGCCGGCTGGTCGAAGACCGTCACGCCGGGGCAGGGGGACGACCTCTATCGCCACAACGGCGCCGGCGAGATGCTGGTCTATTCCGCCGCCGACTTCGAGGACTTCCAGGTGGCGCGGCCGGACCTGCCCGGCGCCATGGAGGGCGATCTCGAGCCGGTGGTGCGGCTGCTTGCCGAGAACCGCTGGCCGTTCCGCCTGCACGCCACCTATGACGAGACCATCTCGCGCGCGCTCGACGTGTTCGAGAAGGTCGATTCCGACGTGCCGCTCAAGGGTCTCAACTGGTTCTTCGACCATGCGGAGACGATCACCGACCGCAACATCGATCGCATCGCGGCGCTGGGCGGCGGCATCGCCGTGCAGCATCGCATGGCCTATCAGGGCGAATATTTCGTCGATCGCTACGGCGCCAAAGCGGCCGAGCGCACCCCGCCCATCCGCCGCATGCTGGAGGCCGGCATTCCGGTGGGCGCGGGGACGGATGCCACCCGCGTCGCCTCCTACAATCCCTGGGTCTCGCTGTCCTGGCTGGTGACGGGCCGCACGCTCGGCGGGCTCTCCCTCTATCCGCCGGCGAACCGGCTGGACCGGGAAGATGCGCTCAGGCTCTGGACCGAGGCCAACACCTGGTTCTCCAGCGAGCCGGGCAAGAAGGGGCAGATCAAGGACGGCCAGCTCGCCGACCTCGTCGTGCTCTCGGACGACTATTTCTCGGTGTCTGAAGATCGCATTCAGGACATCACCTCCGTCCTCACCCTGCTCGGCGGCGTGCCGGTGCATGGGGATGGCGCCTTCCGCGACCTCGCACCGCCGCTGCCGCCAGCCATGCCGGACTGGTCGCCGGTGCGCACCTTCGGCGGCTACCAGCCGCGCAAGACGGACAGCGCGCAGAAATACGCCTTCGCCGCCGCCTGCGGCTGCGCCAAGGCCTGCGGCGTCCACGGCCATGCCCATGCGGGGGCATGGGGCGCAAGCGTGCCGGTGGGCGATCAGCGGGGCTTCTTCGGCGCGCTGGGCTGCGCCTGCTGGGCGTTCTGAGCGATGGGCGTTTCCGACCAGCTCGCACAGGCCGCCCGGCCGCTTCTGTCGCCGCGGCCGGTGCGGGCGTTCGCGCTGCTCGCTCTGACCTCGGCCTATCTGCAGGGCGGCCTTACCAAGGCGCTGGATTTCCCCGGGGCCATCGCTGAAATGACCCATTTCGGCCTTGCCCCGGCGGCCCCACTCGCCGCCGGCGTGATCGCGCTGGAGATCGTCGCGCCGATCATGATCCTCTCCGGCGTCCTGCGCTGGGCCGGCGCGCTGGCGCTCGCCGCATTCACCGTCGCGGCGACCCTGCTCGCCAACCGGTTCTGGGGCATGGCGGGGGCCGAGCGTTTCGCCGCCGCCAACGCTTTCTTCGAGCATCTCGGCCTCGCCGGCGCGTTCGTTCTGGTGGCGTGGTACGATCTGGCGGGCAAAGCGGAGGGACAGCGAGCATGAGCGAAAATCCCCCATCCCCGCCCTCCGCGCCCGCTGCCGCGCCCGGTGCCTTCGCTCCGCTGAAGCGG
The DNA here is from genome assembly GCF_012932745.1 of Xanthobacter sp. SG618. Taxonomy (NCBI): domain Bacteria; kingdom Pseudomonadati; phylum Pseudomonadota; class Alphaproteobacteria; order Hyphomicrobiales; family Xanthobacteraceae; genus Xanthobacter; species Xanthobacter sp. SG618. The sequence continues at coordinate 178,064 of NZ_JABBHL010000006.1, forward strand.
CCGGTCTTCGCCGTGCTGTGGGTGGCGACCGTGCTGGGCAATACCGGCAGCTTCATGCGCGACGTGGCGAGCGCCTGGATCGTCACGGACCTTTCCGCCTCACCCGCGGCGGTGGCGACCATCCAGGCGGCGGCTATGCTGCCGGTGTTCCTGCTGGCCATGCCGGCGGGTGTGCTCTCCGACATCCTCGACCGGCGGCGCTTTCTCATCGCCATCCAGATCGGGCTGGCATGCGTCAGCGGCGTCCTGATGCTGCTGTCGCTGACCGGGCTGATGACGGTCTCCTCGCTCATCGCGCTCACCTTCCTCGGCGGCATCGGCGCGGCGCTGATGGCGCCCACCTGGCAGTCCATCGTGCCGGAGCTGGTGCCGCGGTCGGACCTGAAGAGCGCGGTGGCGCTCAACTCGCTCGGTATCAACATCTCCCGCTCCATCGGCCCGGCGCTGGGCGGCGTGCTGCTCGCCGCCTTCGGTGCGGCGGTGACCTATGGGGCGGACGTGGCGAGCTACGTGTTCGTCATCGCCGCCCTCGTGTGGTGGCGTCGGCCCGCGACCCCGCAGGACGAATTGGGCGAGCGCTTTCCCGGCGCCTTCCGGGCCGGGCTGCGCTATGCGCGGTCCAGCAAGGAGATGCATGTCGTCCTGTTGCGCTCGGCCTTCTTCTTCGCCTTCGCCAGCGCGGTCTGGGCGCTGTTGCCGCTGGTGGCGCGCGGGCTGCTCAAGGGGGATGCGGCCTATTATGGCCTGCTGCTCGGGTCGGTGGGTGTCGGAGCCATCGGCGGGGCGCTGCTGATGCCGCGGCTGCGTGGCCGTCTTTCGGCGGACGGGCTCATCCTCGCCGCCTCGCTCGTCACCGCCGTCGCGACGGTCGCGCTGGCGCTCGCCCCGCCGCGCTGGCTGGCGGTGCCCATCCTGCTCGCCATGGGCGCGGCGTGGATCACCGCGCTGACGACGCTGAACGCAACCGCCCAGTCCATCCTGCCCAATTGGGTGCGGGGGCGGGCGCTCGCCGTCTATCTCACCGTCTTCAACGGCGCGATGGCGGGCGGCAGCATCGCCTGGGGCCTCGTGGCGCAGGCGGTGGGGCTGCAGGCGGCGCTGGTGATCGCGGCCGGCGGTCTCGCGGTGGTGGGCCTCATCATGCACCGCGTGCCGCTGCCCGCGGGCGAGGCCGATCTGACGCCCTCCATGCACTGGCCCGAGCCGGCCATGGCCGAGCCCATCCCCAACGACCGGGGGCCGGTGCTGATCCTGATCGAATACCGGGTGGCGCGGGGCGACCGGGAGGCCTTCCTGAAGGCGCTGGAGCGCCTTTCTGCCGCGCGGCGTCGGGACGGGGCCTATGCCTGGGGCATCAGCGAGGACTCCGCCAGTCCGGAGGAAATGCTGGAGTGGTTCATGGTGGAATCCTGGGCCGAGCACCGGCGCCAGCACCGCCGGGTTTCCCATGCCGATGCCGATGTGCAGGCGGAGGTGCTCTCGTTCCACCAGGGCGACGCGCCGCCGGCGGTGCGCCACTGGATCGGGGTCGATCCGCCGCGATAGGGCGGCTCGATCGGGACGCGCCCGTCAGGAGGCCTTGGCCTCCGTCGGGCGGCTGCCCCCGGTGCTCTCGCGCAGCATGATCCGGTAGCCCATCTCGCAGGTGCCGCCCTGCGCTGCGGTGCCTGCGATGCGGCCGAGCAGCATCTCGGCCGCCTTCTGGCCCATCTCGTAGCGCGGGATGTCCACGGTGGAGAGCGACGGGTTGAGGTGGCTCGAAAAATCGAGCCCGCCGAAGCCGGCGACCGCGATATCCGCGGGCACAGTGATGCCCATGCGCTGGAAGGCCAGCAGCGCGCCGGCCGCGAGCACGTCGTTGAGGCACAGCACCGCGTCCGGACGGGGCCGCAGCGCCGCGATGCGCTCGGCGACGATGCGGCCGGATTCCATGCTGGTGAGATCGCCCGCATTGAGGATGAGCGGCGCGCCGAGGCCGGCTTCGGCAATGCCGGCCTCATAGCCCTTGGCGCGCATCTGGGCGCGGCGGTCGGGAGTCGCCGTGCCCACGAAGACGATACGACGGAAGCCCTGCGCCACCAGCGCCTCGGTCATGGCCTTCATGGCATCGAAGTTGGAGAGGCCCACGAGGCTGTCGATGGGCGTCGGCGTGCTGTCCCAGGTCTCCACCACGGGCACGCCGGATTTCTCCAGCAGGGCCCGCGTGGCGCGGGTGTGGGAAACGCCGACGATCACGAAGCCATCCGGCCGGCGCCGCAGCAGCGCCTCGATGACCTTTTCCTCCTCCGCCGGGGAATAGTTGGTCTCCGCCATGATCATCTGCACCGCATGGGTGCGGGCGACGTCCGAGACCCCTTTCACGCTGTCGGTGAAGATGGATGACGCCACCGTCGGCAGGATCAACGCGATGATGCCGCTGCGCTGGGAGGCGAGGGAGGAGGCGACCAGATTGTAGATGTAGCCGGTCTCGCGGATCGCCGCTTCAACCCGGGCCTTGAGGTCGGCATTCACGAGGGTCGGCTGGCGCAGCACGCGCGAGACCGTCATGGCGGAGACGCCCGCCACGCGGGCCACGTCCTCCATGGTGACGCCCGCCGCCCGTCCCCCCCTTTTCTGCCGCATCGCCGATTCCGTCACCACTGACCCCAGCTCACCATATGGCCTGTCGCCTGCTTGACAATAGCGGCACGTTAGCGCTAACAAATGATAGCGCTAACAATTAAGAACAGGGTGGGTGGAAATGCCCGACGTAAGGGCCGCGGAGGTTCTGGAAACAGACGTGCTGGTGGTCGGCGGCGGCGCTGCGGGCCTTGCCTGCGCAGTGGCGGCAGCCCGGCAGGGGCGGCGCGTCATCATGCTGGAGCGCTACGGCTTCAGCGGCGGGGCGGCGGTGGCGGGCCTCTCCGGCACCATCTGCGGCCTCTATGCGGCGTCCGACCGCCGCAACGCGGAGCCGGAACAGGTGGTGCACGGCTTCGTGGACGAGTTCATCGCGGCGATGGAAGCGCGCGGAGGGCTCACCGGCCCGGTGCAATACGGCAAGACCTATGTGCGGGTGCACGATCCGCTGGTCTGGCGCGAGGCGAGCGACGCGCTGCTCGGTGCCGAGGGCAACATCCGCGTGCTCTACCACGTCACCGTCACCGGCGTTCTCGCCGAGGGCGACCATGTGAGGGGCGTCACCGCCTTCACCAAGCAGGGGCCGCTGGAGGTCCGCGCGAAGATCACCGTGGACGCCTCGGGCGATGCGGACGTGGCGGCCATGGCGGGGCGGGCGCTCACCAAGGGCCGCGACGGCGCCATCCAGAACCCCACCATGATCTTCCGCATCCTCGGGGTGGACATGGCGCGCTTCCTCGCGGCGCATGGGCCGGATTCCATCCTCGACGAGCGGGTGATGAAGCTCATCCAGGAGTTGAACGCCTCCGGCGCCTACCGCCTGCCGCGCGCCAAGATCTTCCTCTTTCCCACGCCGCGCCCCGGCGAGCTGATCTGCAACGCCACGCGTATCGTCGGCGCGGACGGGCGCGAGCTGGATGCCACCCGCATCGCCGACCTCAGCGAGGCGGAGATCGAGGGGCGCAAGCAGGTGCGCGAATATGCCCGCTTCATCCGCGACCACATCGCCGGCTGCGAGGCCTCCTTCGTCAACGACACCGGCGTGCAGGTGGGTGTCCGCCAGACCTGGCAGATCGTCGGCCGCGACCTCCTGAAGAATGAGGACGTGACCTCCGCCCGCAAGCGCGCGGACGGCATCTGCCGGTCGCCCTGGCCCATCGAGCTGCATTCCGGCGAGAAGCCGAAGCTGCACTGGATCCTCGATGATTATTACGAGATCCCCCTCGGTTGCTTCCTGCCCGCCACCGGCTCGGGCCTGGTGATGGCCGGGCGCTGCCTCTCGGCCGAGCATGAGGCCATGGCCTCGGCCCGCGTCACCGCCCAGTGCTTCGGCTACGGACAGGCCATGGGCCTCGTCGCCGACCAGCTCTGCGACAACCCGGCGGCGCTGCCCTCCGGCTCCGACATCCGCGCCGCGCTCAACGCGCTCGGCGCCCAGCTCAACTGACGAGACAGGGACGTTTCATGTCCGATGCCGAACAGCCCAAGTCCGCGTTGCAGCCGACGCTGCGCAGCAATTTCGAGCCCGGCACCACCCGCTGGGCCGTGCGCCGCGCCCAGTGGCTCGCCATGGGCTACAGCGAGGAAGACCTGCTGAAGCCGAAGATCGCCATCGTCAATAGCTCCAGCAAGCTGTCGGTCTGCTACGCGCATCTCGACGACGTGTGCCGCGTGGTGGAGCAGGCGATCCGTGATGCCGGCGGCCTGCCCTTCGAGATCCGCACCGTGGCGCCGTCCGATTTCGTCACCAGCGCGGGCCGGCAGGCGCGCTATTTGATGCCGAGCCGCGATCTTCTGGTGAACGACATCGAGGTGCAGGTGGAAGGCGCGGAGCTGGACGGCATGGTGCTGCTCGCCTCGTGCGACAAGACCACCCCCGGCCAGCTGATGGCCGCCGCGCGGCTGAACGTGCCGTCCGTGGTGCTGCCCTGTGGCTACCAGCTCGGCGGGCTCTGCGCAGGCAAGGAAGTGGACATCGAGGAGGTCTACAAGAGCGTCGGCTCGCTGAAGGCGGGCTCCATCTCGCTGGCGGACCTCAAGGCGATGACCTGCAGCGCCATCACCGGGCCGGGCGTGTGCGCGGGCCTCGCTACTGCCAACACCATGCATGTGCTCTCCGAAGCGCTCGGCATGGCCCTGCCGCGCAGCGCGCCCATCCGTGCCGGCTCGCAGGCGCTGATGGAAAATGCCGCCCGCGCCGGGGCCGCCATCGTCGACCTCATCCTCAAGGACATCCGGCCGCGGCAGATCCTCACCCCCGCCGCCTTCCGCAATGCGCTGCGCGTGGCGGTGGCGACGGGATGCTCGGTGAACTGCGTGCGCCACCTCGCGGCGACCGCCTCCGAAGCCGAGATGGACATCGACATCGTGGCCGAACTGGAGGCGCTGAACGACACGCCCCAGATCACCACCGTGCGGCCCAACGGCCCCCACCGCATCGAGGATCTCGACCGCGCCGGCGGCTGCCGGGGCGTGATGCGCGAGCTCAGCGACGTGCTCGATCTCTCGGTGATGACCGTCACCGGCAAGACGCTGGGCGAGAACCTCGCCGACCTGCCGGAGCCCGACCGCGCCTTCATCCGCCCGCTGGCCGATCCGTTCCGCCACGAGCCGGGCCTCACCATCCTGCGCGGCACCCTCGCGCCGGACGGGGCGGTGGTGAAGGTCTCCGCCGTGCCCGCGGAAGTGCGCACCTTCTCCGGCAAGGCGCGGGTGTTCGAGGACGAGGCTGTCGCCATCAAGGCGCTGGAAACCCACTCCATCAAGCCCGGCGACGTGGTGGTGCTGCGCGGCCTCGGGCCGAAGGGCGGACCGGGCACGGTGTTCGCGGCGAGCTTCATGGCGGCCCTGATCGGTGCGGGTCTCGGCGCCGGTGTCGCGGTGGTGACCGATGGCGAACTCTCCGGCCTCAACAGCGGCATCACCATCGGCCAGGTGATGCCCGAGGCGGCGGAAGGCGGGCCGCTGGGCCTCGTCGCCGAGGGCGATGTCATCTCCATCGACATTGGCGCCCGCCGTGTCGATCTCGAAGTCTCCGAGAGCGAGCTGGCCGCCCGCCGCGCTGTGTGGCGTGCGCCGGACCACAGCCAGATCCGCGGCTGGCTCGGCCAGTATGCGGCCATGGTGCAGCCGCTCTCCAAGGGTGCCGTGCTGAAGCCTATGCGGCCCTGAGGGCCGACGACAAACAAGGCGGCCCTGAACGCTTTCGACAAACAAGAACGAACAGACAGGATCGGGAGGTTTGAAATGCCCAGGAAGACTGCAAGGTCCGGGACACTGAGGTCCGCTTTGGCCTCGACCGCGCTGGCCGCCCTCGTCTGCGCGGCCTTCGCCAGCGGCGCGAGCGCCGAGAGCGTGAAGGTGGGCGTGCTCAACGACCAGGCTGGCGTGCAGGCGGACTTCGCCGGTGCCGGATCGGTGGTGGCGGCGAAGATGGCCATCGCCGATTTCGGCGGCAAGGTCGCCGGAATGCCCATCGAGTTGGTCGCCGCCGACCACCAGAACAAGGCCGACATCGGCGTCAACGTCACCCGCCAGTGGTTCGACACGGACGGCGTGGATGCGGTGCTGGATGTGCCGAATTCCGCCGTGGCGCTGGGCGTCAGCGGCATCGCTAGGCAGAAGAACAAGGTGGCGATCATCTCCGGCGGTGGCACCTCCGACCTCACCGGCAAGGACTGCTCGCCCAACACCGTCCACTGGACCTATGACACCTGGGCGCAGGCCAATACGGTGGGCACCGCCGTGACCAAGGCGGGCGGCAACACCTGGTACTTCATCTCGGTGGACTATGCCTTCGGCCATGCGCTGGAGCGCGACGCGGGCGAGGCCATCAAGGCGGCCGGCGGCAAGATCCTCGGCACCGTGAGGCATCCGCTCGGCACCTCCGACCTGTCTTCCTTCCTGCTCCAGGGCCAGGCGTCGGGCGCCAAGGTGATCGGCCTCGGCAGCGCCGGGGCGGACACCATCAACGCGGTGAAGCAGGCGTCCGAGTTCGGCATCGTCAAGGCCGGGCAGAAGCTCGTCGCCATGCTCATGGTGCTCAACGACATCAGCGCGCTGGGGCTGGAGACGGCGCAGGGCCTGTTCCTGTCGGAGGCCTTCTACTGGGACCTGAACGACCAGACCCGCTCCTTCGCCAAGCGCTTCGCCGAGGCCAATGGCGGGCGTTATCCCAACATGGTCCATGCCGGCGTCTATGCCGGGCTGCTGCACTACCTGAAGGCGGTGGAGAAGGTGGGTAGCGCCAAGGACGGCACCAAGGTGGTGGAGGCCATGAAGGCCATTCCCACCGACGATCCGCTGTTCGGCAAGGGGGCGGTGCGCCCGGACGGCCGCGCCATCCACGACATGCACCTCTTCGAGGTGAAGAGCCCGGCGGAATCCAAGGGTCCGTACGACTTTTACAAGCTCATCGCGACCGTGCCCGCCGACAAGGCCTTCCGCCCCCTCGCGGCCGGCAACTGCCCGCTGGTGAAGTAACGGCTCAGTGCTCCTCCTCCTGCTCCGGCAGGAGGAGGATGATGAGCACGGCGGAGATCCAGCCGATGAAGGCGAAAGCGGTGGACTGCCCGTTCCAGGTCTTCGACTGCCACATGGCGAACCATTCGCCGCCGATGACGACGAACCCGCCCCCATAGAGCAGGATGCCGAGGGTGAGCCCGAGCACCGCCGTCGCGCGGGCCCTGCGGAAGCCCCGTGTGCGGATCGTGGCCAGCATCCGCACGACGCCGGCCCACAGCACAAGGGCAATGGCCCCCTCCGTGGCGATGATCGCCACATAGGCTGCGGTCTGGAGCCGCTCGTCGGTGATCGCCCGCCATCGCAGCGTGGAGTCCGGGAAGATGGTGTCCATGGCCAGCACGTGCTGGACGAAGCCCCAGTTCGTCCCGTAGTCCGTGATGTTGCCGAAGGCGACCAGGGTGAAGAAGACGGCGATCGTCGCCACAAGGGCAATCTTGCACAGCCGGATCAGAACCATCGTTCCTGCCCCCGCCTCGCCGCCTTGATGCGGCCCCTGGCGATTCTAGAAGCGGCAGCCCGGGAGGCAAGGCGCGCCGCGCAGGAGCGCAACGCCGGGTTTTGACGGACTTTCCGGGCCGTCCCTGCCTGTGGCATGGTCCCGCCAGCCCGGCGGGGTTCATGCCGGCGGACGGAGATTGACCGGTGGCAGCGGACGGCGCGTCCTCCCAAGAAGCCCCACGGACGCTGCTGGCGAGTTTCGCCGGATATCGGCCAGGCTGGATCAAGACGGATGTCGCCGCGGGGCTCGCCATTGCCGCGGTGGGCTTGCCGAGCGCAATCGCCTATCCCGCCATCGCCGGCCTGCCGCCGCAGACCGGGCTTTACGCCTCCATCGCGCCGCTCATCGCCTATGCGGTTTTCGGCCCCTCCCGGCAATTGGTGGTGGGGCCGGATGCGGCGACCATCACCGTGCTCGCGGCCGTGCTCGCCGGAATGCCCGACCTCGCGGCCATCGACAAACCTGGGGTCGCCGCCCTCATCGCCCTCGTGGTGGGCGGCTATTATTTCGCGGCACGGCTGGTGGGGCTCGGGGTGCTTTCCACCTTCCTGTCGCGGCCGATCCTGGTGGGCTTCTTCGCTGGTATCTCGCTGTCCATCCTCGTCGGGCAGCTGAAGCGCGTCACCGGCATTCCCATCATCGGGGACGGGCTCGTCGCGCCGGTCATCGAGCTGGTGCGCAAGGCGCATGAGGTGCACTGGCCCTCGCTGCTTCTGGCCCTCGGCATGTTCGCTGTGCTCCATCTCGTGCGCCGCACGCGCCTGCCGGTGCCGGGGCAGGTGGTGGTCGTGGTGCTCTCGGTGGTGCTCTCCGCGCTGTTCGATTTCGAGGGGCGCGGCATCGCCGTGGTGGGGTCGATCCCCTCCAGCCTTCCCGCACTGGCCCTGCCGGCCGGGGGCGGCGCGGCGATCGACCAGTTGCTCATCGGCGCGGCGGCGATCTTCCTCGTCAGCTTCGCGGCCGGCATCGTCACGGCGCGCAGCTTCGGCGAGCGCGGCGGCTATCCGGTGGATGCCAACCGCGAGATGGTGGGCTTCGGCGCGGCCAACGTCGCGGCCAGCCTGTTCGCGGCCTTCCCCATCACCGCCTCGGATTCCCGTACGGCGGTGAATGCCAGCGTGGGTGGACGCTCGCAGCTGGCCAGCGTGGTGGCGGCGCTGGCGCTGCTCGCCATCGTGCTGTTCCTGCAGCCGGCACTGGCCATCCTCCCCATTCCGGCGCTGGGGGCGATCCTGATCTCGGCCGCTTTGAGCCTCGTGGACCTGCCGGCCCTGCGCCAGCTATGGCGCATCAGCCGCATGGAGTTCGCCTTCGCCATGATCGCGCTGTTCGCGCCGATCAGCCTGGGTGTGCTGAACGGCGTGCTGATCGCCATCGGCGCGACCTTCGCCTACCTGCTGCACAAGATGATGTATCCGCGCGACGCGCTGCTCGGGCGGGTGCCGGGCCACGAGGGCTTCTACAAGCTGCACCGGCGGGCCGATGCCCGGCAGGTGCCGGGGCTCGCCATCGTGCTCATCCAGGGTGACCTGCTGTTCTTCAATGCCGACCGCATGCAGGGCCGAATCGACGCCATCGCCGACACTCTGGTCGGCGGCACGCGCTGGCTGGTGCTGGACGCCAGTGCCATCACGCAGGTGGATTCCACCGCCGCCGCGGCGCTGGAGGAGGTGCGGGCGGAGCTGGAGCGCCGCGGCCTCAAGTTCGGCATCGCCGAGATGCACGACGAGGTGCGCACCCTGCTCGACCGCGCGGGGCTGCTCGACGCTATCGGTCCGGACATGATCTTCGACGATCTCGACGACGCCTATCGCGCCTTCGAGGCGAGCGGCGAGGCCCCAAGCCCGCGCGGCGCTTGAGCGAGGGCAACAGGGAAAGCCCGCGCGGCGCCTGAGCGGAAGCAACGCAACAGCCCGCGCGGCGCCTGAGCGGAAGCGGTACTCAGGCTGAAGCCGTCTCCGCCGCCCGCATGCCGAGATAGGCGGCGATGACGCGCGGGTCGCGGGCCAGCGCCTCGGCGGTGTCGGCGAAGAGGATGCGGCCGTGCTCCATCACATAGCCGTAGCTGGCGACGGAAAGTGCCTTGCGGGCGTTCTGCTCCACGAGAAGCACGGTGGTGCCCTTGGCGTTGATGTCGGCGATGGTGGCGAAGATGTCGTTCACCACGTGGGGCGCAAGGCCCATGGAGGGCTCGTCCAGCAGCAGCAGCTTCGGCCGCGCCATCAGTGCCCGGCCCATGGCCAGCATCTGCTGCTCGCCGCCGGAGAGGGAGCCGGCATATTGGAAGCGGCGCTCCTTGAGGCGGGGAAAGCGGGTGTAGATCAGCTCGATATCGTCGGCGATGGCGGGATCGCCGCCGCGCACATAGGCGCCGACCTTCAGATTGTCCTCCACCGACATGGAGGCCACCACCCGCCGTCCCTCGGGCACCAGCGACACGCCGGCGCGGACAATCTTGTCGGCGGGGCGGGCGGTCATATCCCGCCCCTCGATGCGCACGGTGCCGGAGAAGGCCCGCACGAGGCCGCAGATGGTGAGCAGCGTCGTCGTCTTGCCCGCGCCGTTGGCGCCGATGAGGCAGACACAGGCGCCGGCGGGGACGGTGATGTCGATGTCCTCGACGGCCGCGACGGAGCCGTAGCCGGAGGTGACCTTGACGAGCTCAAGCATCCTCGGTCCCCAGATAGGCCTCGATCACGCTCGGCATGCGGCGCACCTCCTCCGGCGTGCCGGCGGCGATCTCGCGGCCGAAATTGAGGACCACGATATGGTCGCTCACCCGGGCCACGAACTCGATGTCATGCTCGATGAGGAGCACGGTGATGCCCATGTCGCGGATGGCGAGCACGAGGTCGGCCAGCGCGCGCTTCTCGGCGAAGTTCATGCCCGCCGCCGGCTCGTCCAGCAGCAGCAGGCGCGGCTGGGTGGCAAGCGCGCGGGCGATCTCCACGCGGCGCCGGTCGCCGTAGGAGAGGCCGCCCACGGCCAGGTCGCGCAGAGGGGCGATGCCCACGAGATCGAGCAGCGCCTCGCAGCGCGCCTTCTCCCGCGTCTCGCTGCGCTTCACCGCCGGCAGGCCGAGCAGCACGTCGAGCAGGCTGGCGGACTGATGGCGGTGGGCGCCCAGCAGCACGTTGGCAAGCGTCGTCTCGCTCGCCAGCAGGCGGATGTTCTGGAAGGTGCGGGCAACGCCCAGCGCCGCCACCTTGTGCGGGGCGAGGCGGGCGATGTCCACGCCATCGAGGCGGATGTGGCCGGCGTCCGTTGGATAGAGGCCGGTGATCATGTTCATGGTGGTGGTCTTGCCGGAGCCGTTCGGGCCGATGAGGGCCGTCACCTGTCCGGCGGCGGCGGTCAGCGACACGCTGTCCACCGCCACCACGCCTTGGAAGCGCTTGGCCACCTGCCAGAGTTCGAGTTCCGCCGCCGCCATCATTCGGCTCCCTGGGTGGAGGGCCGGCGGGCCGCTGCCTTGCGCGGCCGCCAGCGCAGGAGCGACATGGCCCCGCCGGGCAGGAACAGCACCACCGCGAGGATGAGGAGGCCCATCAGGATCTCCCGCCACTGGCTGGAGAAGCGCAGCAGCTCCGGCAACAGCGTGGTGAAGATGGCGCCAACCAGCGGCCCCAGCAGCGCGTTTACGCCGCCGAGGATGGGATAGGCGAGGGCATCCACGCTCCGCAGCAGGCCGAAGTCCGAGGGGCCGACGAAGAAGTTGAGATGCGCCGCAAGGCCCCCCACGCCGCCGCTGACGAAGCCGGAGGCGACGAACAGCGACAGGCGCTGGCCGAACACGTTGACGCCCATGGCCTCGCTCATCACGTCGTCCTGCCGGATGGCCGCGATGGACCGGCCGAAATAGGAGCGCCGCAGGGCGAAGACGAAATAGAGCGCGATGAGAACCAGCAGCACCAGCTGCCATGTCTCGGTGTAGCGCGGGATGCCGTAGATGCCGATGGCGCCGCCGGTGACGGCGTCCCAGTTGAGCGCAATCACCCGCACCACCTCGGTGAAGGCGAAGGTGGCGAGCATGAAATAGTCGCCCCTCAGCCGCAGCACCGGCGCGCCGATGACGAGCGCGACCGCCGCCGCCAGCAGCCCGCCCGCCACCACCGCCACGGCGAAGGGCGCGCCGAGTTGCATGGTGAGATAGACGCTGCAATAGGCGCCCACCGCCATGAACCCGCCGGTGCCCAGCGTGAACATGTTGGCCGCCAGCGCCAGCCACACCCCATAGGCGAGGAGGGTGTTGAGCAGGCACAAGTTCACGAGGTTGCCGTAGCTGGCGAGAAATCCGTCGAGGGCGGCCATCATGCGCGCCGCTCCTCGAAGCCGGAGAAGAGGCCCGTGGGCTTCACCAGCAGGATCAGGAAGATGAGGCCGAAGCCGATGGCATCCCGGAACGCCGACGAGACATAGGCGACGGAGAACACCTCCACGAGGCCTAGCAGGAAGCCGCCGGCCACCGCGCCGGGGATATTGCCGAGGCCGCCGAGGATCATCACGGTGAGGCCCTTCACCAGCATGTGCTCGCCCATGAAGGGGGAGACCACGTTGAAGAGGAGGCCCAGCAGCACGCCGGCCGCCCCTGCCAGCGCCCCGGCGATGAAGAAGGTGATGAGGATGGTGCGCCCCACCTCCACGCCGACGATGCGGGCCACGTCCTCCGAGAAGGCGACTGTGCGGATGGCGCGGCCCACCGAGGTCTTCTGCAGGGTGAAGCCGAGGATGCCCATCAGGATCACCGCGGTGATCACCACGATGACCTGCAGCAGCTGCACCCGCACGCCGCCGATCTCCCACACGATGGCGGTGAAGGGGTTCGGCGGATAGCCGTGGACGGCGGTGCCGAACACTTCCTGCGCGATGCCCACCAGCAGGCGGGCGAGGGCGAGGCTGGCCACCAGCCCCATCCATTTGTGCCCGCCGCGCAGCCGGAGCACGCGGAAGACGAGGAGTTCGGACGCCATGCCGAGCACGCCGCCGCCCACCAGCGCCACGAGGAGCGCCAGCGGCAGCGGCAGGCCGAGGAGGGCGATCTCCAGCCCCAGATAGGCGCCCACCATGAAGAAGGCGCCCTGCGCCAGGTTCACGATGTTCAGCACGCCGAAGATCAGCGTGCAGCCGATGGCGAAGACGGCATAGATCGAGCCGAGCGAAAGCCCGTTCACGACCTGCTGCAGGAAGGTGGTCATGCGCTGATCCCCCGGACGGGCCGGTGGATCACTGGGCGAGCTGGAACTTGCCGTCCTTCAGCTCCAGCACCTTGGCGACCAGCACCGGCTCGCGGTCCTTGTCGAAGGAGAAGGGGCCGAGCACGGTCTGGAGGTCCTTGGTGTCGGCGATGGCGGCGCGCAGCTTCGCCGGATCGGAGACGCCGCCCGCGCGCTTCACCGCATCGGCGAAGATGGTCACGGCGGCGTGGGCCTGGGCGGCGAAGGTATCGGGGGCGTTGCCGTACTTGGCCTTGTAGGCCTCCACGAACGCCTTGTTGGCGGGTGTGTCGAAGTCGATGAACCAGCCCGAGCCCACGAGGAAGCCCTGCGCGGCGGGGCCGGCGAGGTCGTTGAGCTTGGTGGAGATGGCGGCGTTGGCACCGAGGAAGACGGTGGACTGCGGAATGCCGAGCTGGCGCGCCTGCCGAACGATGTTAGCGGTCTCTTCCGCGAGGCCGCCGACGACGATGATGTCGGGGTTCGCCGCCTTGATCTTGGTGAGCTGCGCGGAATAGTCCACGTCGCCCTTCTGGAAGGTCTCGGTGGCCACCACCTTGATGCCGGCCTTGTCGAGGGCGGCCTTGTGCACGCCGTAGGCGGCCTTCATGAGCACGTCGTCGATGCCGTAGATCTGCGCCGCGGTCTTCGGCTGGTAGCGCTTCACCGCATAGGCGAGCACGCCGGGGAACACCGCCGCCTCGGGGGCGCTCGTGCGGAAGATGTATTCGCCGATGGCCGGCACGCCGGGGGCGGTGTTGGACGAGGCGATCACCGGCACCTTGGCGGCGTTGGCGATGGGGTCGGCGGCGAAGGCCGAGGTGGTCAGCGTCGGCCCGAAGATGACCGTCACCTTGTCCTGGTTGATGAGCCGCTGGAAGATGTTGACGGTCTGGCCGCGATCGCCGGCATCGTCCTGGTGGACGGGCACCAGCTTGAGGTCGCCGAGCTTGCCGGAGGCGTTGATCTCGGCGGCAGCCAGCTCCGCGCCGTTCTTCTGCATGGTGCCGTAGAGGGCGGCCGAGCCGCCCGAGGTGGACTGCACGATGCCGAGCTTCACGTCGGCTGCGAAAGCGGGCGCGGCGGCGAGCGAGACGGCCGTGGCGGCGATGAGTAGGCGCGTGAGACGGGCGTGCATCATCATGGCTCCTGAGGAAGGTCGGTCGTTGATGAGCCCTTATTTTGCGGGCCCTTATGAAGGCTTTGTGCGGCCTTTGGCGTCGGTATCGGGGGCGTGCGCGGCTCGATCTGGGCGAGCACGGGCGCGAGCGCGAGGGAATGGAAATGCACGTGCGCGGCGTCCGGCGTCTCGGGCAGGCCGTGGTCGCCGATCAGCACCGTCTGCATGCCGAGCGCATGGGGTACGGCGAGGTTCACCGCGCGGTCGTCGAACATGATGGCGCGGTCCGGCGCGACGCCGTGCCGGCCGACGAGCGTGTCGTAGGCGGCGCGTTCCGGCTTGCCGATATAGTCGCAGGCGGCGATGTCGCACACGCCCTCGAACAGGTCGGATATGCCGAGGCGCTCCAGCACCCGCTCGGCATGGGCGCGCGAGCCGTTGGTGAAGACGAGGCGGCGGCCTGGCAGGGCTTCGAGCGCGAGGCGCAGTTCGGCGTTTTCGGCGAGAACGGAGAGGTCGATCTCGTGGACGAAGGTGAGGAAATCCTGCGGCTTCACCGCGTGGTGGCGCTGGAGCCCGACGAGGGAGGTGCCGTAGGTCTCGTAATAATGCGCGTGCAGCGCCGCCGCCTCTTCCGGCGTGCAGCCGGTCAATTCCTGGATGAACAGCCAGACGCGGGCGAGCATCTGGCCGTGCAGGCCGGCGGAGCGCGGGTACAAGGTATCGTCGAGGTCGAAGACGAAGGTCTCCGTTCCCGGCCTCAGACGAAAGGGCATGTCCCCGCGCATGGCCCGCCTGTGTTCAGTTCGAGAGCTGCTTGAGGCGGTCGATGGTCCGCTGAGCGCTCGGCTTGATGTCCCGCACATCGAGGCTGATGTCGAGGGCCTTCACCGTGTGGGTGAGGTCGCCGATGGAGATCACGTCCACACCCAGCTCCGCGATGGGTACGATGGTGGTCTCGTTGATGCCGCCGGACGCCTCGGTCATGGCGCGGCCCTTGGTCAGCTTCAGGCCCTCGCGCATTTCGTCGAGGTCCATGTTGTCGAACATGATGATCTCGACGCCGGCGTCCAGCGCCTCCTGCACCATCTCCAGGCTCTCGCACTCCACCTCGAACTTGAAGGTGTGCTGCGCGCTCGCCCGCAGGATCTTCACCGCCTCGGTGATGGAGCCGGCGATCTTGATGTGGTTGTCCTTCACCAGCACGCAATTGGCGAGGTTGAAGATGTGGTTGTGGGCGCCGCCCACGCGCACGGCATATTTCTGCACCATGCGCAGGCCCGGCCAGCCCTTGCGGGTGTCGGTGATGCGTACGCCGGTGTGCTTCACCAGCTCGGCATAGCGGCGCGTCTTGGTGGCGATGCCGCTCATCTGCTGCAGCCAGTCGAGGGCCGAGCGCTCGATGACGAAGAAGGTGGAGGCGCGCGCCTGCACCCGCATCAGCACGGTGCCGGGCTCCACCGTGGCGCCGTCCTCCACCAGCCATTCGATGCGCGCATCGGGCTCGATGGAGCGGATGGTCTCGTCGGCGAACAGCATGCCGCAGACGATCCCGTTCGCCTTGGCGTAGATATTGGCCGTCTGAACCGGATCGTCGCCGACGAGAAAGCCTCCGGTTGTATCGCCGGAGCTTAACTCCTCGCGAAGGCCCAGCTCGACGAGAGGCCGGATCATAAAGCGGTTCAACTTCATTACACGGCTCCTGGGGCGCTCCCGGCCCGGCTCTGTGATACTGCCTAGCAGCTGTTTTCTACTATATCAATTGACAAAATCATTTTATCGACAGCGCTCAGCCGTCGAGCCGGTTCGTGAAGGCCTTTCCGCCCTTCATCACCAGATGCAGGCGGTCGCGCTGCTCCAGGATGCGGATGTCGCCGAGCGGGTCGCCGTCCAGCACCAGCACGTCGGCCATGCATCCGGCCCTCAGCGCGCCGAGGTTCGGCTGCTCGATGCATTCCGCGGCCTTGGTGGTGGAGGCGACGATCACCTCCATGGGCGACATGCCGAGCCAGTCCACCATGAAGGCGAGCTCGGCCATGTTCTCGCCCACCAGCAGGCGGTGCGATTGGTCGGTGCCCATGGCTACCTTCACGCCGCGCTTCACCGCCTCCTTCCAGAGGGGGATCTGCGTCTGCATCAGCGAATAGATCTGCGCGTCCTTCACGTCCTCCTGGCCCAATTGGTGACTGGCCCAAGCGGTGTTTTTGCGGCGATGCTCGATGGAGAGCGGCACCAGTGCCAGCGTCGGCACCCACCAGATGCCACCCGCGATCATGCGGTCCACGCTCTCCTCATCCATGAACCAGCCGTGCTCCAGCGAGTGGATGCCGGCCTTCACCGCATTCTTGATGCCGGCGAGGCCCTCGGCGTGCACGGCCACGCGCTTGCCCTTGGCGGCGGCCTCGGAGACGGCGGTGGAAATCTCCTCAATGGTGAATTGCGGCTCGTCCCAGCTGTCGGTCACCGAGGTGATGCCGCCGGTGGCGCAGATCTTGATGAAGTCGGCGCCGCGCATGAGAAGCTCGCGCACCAGGCGGCGGATCTCTTCCACCCCGTCGGCCACCGTGTGGGGGAGCCAGGCGCGCTTCTGGATGCGCATGCCGGCGGGGAGCCAGTAGTCGCCATGGCCGCCGGTCTGCGAGACCATGCCCAGCGAGATGAACAGGCGCGGCCCGTCGATGATGCCTTCCTCGATGGCCTGCCGGAAGCCGGCATCGGCGCCGCCCATGTCGCGCGCGGTGGTGATGCCGCAGGCGATGGTCTCGCGGAACACCTCGATGGATTTCAGCACATTGTAGGTGGGCGTGTTCAAGAGGTGCTGGCGCATGTCGCGGGCGCGGTATGTGCCGTGGACATGGGTGTCGATGAAGCCGGGCAGCACGGTGCGCCCCGCCGCGTCGAGCTTCTGGGCGCCCGCTGGCACGCTCACCCGGCTCTCGGGGCCGGCGGCGACGATGCGCCCTTCCTCGATCACCACGACCGCATTCGGCACCGGGTCCGCCCCCGTGCCGTCGATCATGGTTCCGCCGACGATTGCGATGGCCATACGCGCCTTGCCTTTCGCTCTGTTCAAAAAGTTAGCAACGCCATTTGCCAGGCATTGAGAGCCAGCCGCCGACGCAACGATGGGTCCAGCCCGCCGCCCGGTGGCTCCTTTTGTCTTCCGCTACGTGAGGTCCACCACCACGTTCTTGATCTCGCAGTAGAAATCCAGCGCCTGAAGGCCAAGCTCGCGGCCGATGCCGGAGCGCTTGTAGCCGCCGAAAGGCGCGAACACGCTGGTCTTCGAGGCGCTCGGCAGGCCGTTCACCGCCACCATGCCGGTGCGCATGGCACGCGCCACCCGGAGCGCCCGGCCAATGTCGCGGCACCAGACGGAGCCATTGAGACCATAGTCGCTGTCATTGGCCAGCGCGATGGCCTCGGCCTCGCTGTCGAACGGCGTCAGGGAGCAGACCGGGCCGAAGATCTCCCGGCTGAAGGCGGGATTGTCCGGCCCCACGCCCGAGAGGATGGTGGGCGGGTAGAAGAAGCCGTCGCCCTCGGGCATCACCCCGCCGCTCACGAGGTCCGCGCCCGCCTCGCGCGCCTGCGCCACGGTGCGATCCACCGCATCGCGGTGCGGGGCGGAGATGAGCGGGCCGAGATTGGTCGCGGGGTCCAGCGCCTTGCCGGTTTTCAGCTTGGCGGCCGCGGCGGCGAAGGCACGGGCGAAGGGCTCCAGCGCGCCGCGCTCGACCAGAAGGCGCGAGCGGGCGGAGCAGGACTGGCCGGCATTGCCGAATCCCGAGGCCACCGCGCTCGCCGCTGCCTTCTCCATGTCGGCATCGGCGAAGACCAACGCGGCGTTCTTGCCGCCGAGTTCCAGCGCCACGCGCTTGATGGAAGCGGAGGCCAGCCGCATCACTTCCGACCCCACGGCCGTGGAGCCGGTGAACGAAATGCCGTCGATGCGCGGGTCCTCCGCCAACCGCCGCCCCACGTCTGCGCCGCCGGGCAGCACGGAGAGGAAGCCGTCGGGCACCCCCGCCTCGCGACACACTTCGGCGAGGAGCAGGGCGGTGAGCGGCGTCAGAGGCGCGGGCTTCAGGATGGCGGCGCAGCCGGCGGCAAGCGCGGGCGCGAGCTTCCAAGAGGCGCCGAGCAGCGGGAAGTTCCACGGCACGATCTGCGCCACCACGCCCAGGGGCTCGCGCAGGGTGAAATCCAGAAGATCCTTGCCAAGGGGGATGGTGTCGCCGAACACCTTGTCCATGGCCCCGGCATAATAAGTGAAGACGCGGATCGCCCCTTCCACCTCGCGCAGGGCGCCGGAGATGGGCTTGCCGGCGTTCACCGCCTCGATCTGCGCAAACTTGTCCTGCCGTGCCGTGATCCCGGCCGCGATGCGGTGCAGCACCGCGCCGCGCTCCACCGGCGGAAGATGGGGCCAGTCGCCGGCATCGAAGGCATGGCGCGCCATGCGGATCGCCGCCTCCACCTCCACCGGACCCGCCAGCGCGACCTCGGTGAGGGGCCTGCCGGTCCAGGGATCGACCAGCGCCTCGACGCCGCCGCCCATGGCGGGCACGAAACGCCCGCCCACGAAGGGCTCGCGGTGGATGGACGGCAGCACGGCGTTCATGGCGCCGTTGCCTCCAGCGCCTGCATCTTCTCATAGAGCGCGGTGGCGGCGGCGGCCGGGTCCTTCGCCTCGGTGATGAGGCGGCCGACGATGGCGAAGCGGCGCGGGCAGGCTTCGGCGGCGGCGAACGCCCCCTCGATGGTGCCACCCAGCGAGCCGAAGCCGGTGAGGAACACCAGCGGGTTCTTCACGTTCGCCGCGATCCAGCGCGACCAGCGCGTGACCTTCGCGGCATCGTGCGCGGGCAGGACGAAATGATCGGCGCCGCCTTGGACCGAGCGCTCCAGGATGAGGTCCAGCGCATTGTCGAGGAGGTAGCCGCCGCCGGAGACGCCATAGTCGGCGACCGGGATCTCGCCGCCCACCACTGGCGCGATGCCGGCCTTCAGCGCTTCGCCGACGAAGCCGTCCACCGCAGTGGGGCCGGCGACGGGGAAGAGGATGAGCCCGTCCACCTCGGCCTCGGCGCAGAGGGCGGTGAACTTCTTCGCCATGTCCGGCATGTCCGGGCCGGCCTTCTGGTGGTCGTAGAGGATGGGCAGGTCGGTGAGGTCGCGCACCCGCCGCATGGACTCTTTCAGGCCATGGCGCAGCACACTGGTGAGCCCGAGCTTGTAGCCGGCGACACCGGGCACGCCGCTCGTCGCCTTCACCACCGCATCGAACTTCTCCTGCGTCTCGATGTCGAGGGCGGGGACGATGCCCACGGTGCCGGAAAAGGTCTTCGCCGAAAAAGTGCTGGCCATTGCGGTCTCGCTCGTTTCCATCCTGTCGAAGAACGCTAGGGGCGGGGAGGGACACGCGGTAGCGCCGGCTTGTTGCAGGCTTATGGAGCCAGTCCGGCCCATGGGGCCAGTTGCGGGCGGGGCGAGGGTGCGCGGGCGCCTTGCGCGCAATTCGGCCACGCTTCGTTCAACTTGCATTCAGCCGGCGTTTCATAAACATGGCCCTGCTGGAGCTTGACCATGGTTCGGGCTCGGCAAGATCCAGTGCCATCAGGCCGTCCCGCCACCTTTCACCTTATGAAGGCCGCACATGAAGACGGGTATTCTCGCCGCGCTCGCCGTCGCCGCCACGCTCGCCACCACCTCGGGGGCGCAGGCTCAGGTCAAGCCCTATGGAGCGGGCTTCGATGGCTGGAATTTCACCGCCACCACGGAGAAATCCGGCATCGTCAATTGCCGCGCCACGCGCAAGGTCGGCAACCGTGACGACATCATTGCCCGGCGCACCGATGGCCACGTCTACATGAGCGTCAAGGCCGAGGGCCGCAAGGGCGACTTCAAGGGCACCATCGTCAACGTCCCCGGCAAGCCGCGCGGCATGCTGGAGTGGACGGTGCCGGGCGGTGCAGATGGCACGCGCATGTGGTTCACCATGCCCTTCGTGGCCATCGACCATATCGTCGCCGCCGGCGCCTACCAGTTCTCGCTGCCGGATTCCGAGGATGTCGGGACGGTCAACCTCGGCAAGCGCGCCAAGGAAGCGTGGGCCCGCGTCAACCAGTGCGTCCAGGCCAACGGCGGGTAATTGGTGCCACCGGCCTCGGTCTTCGATCGAGGGCCGAGCGGGCCAGTCCCGGGTGTCTAGGGTATCACTCGGGGCGCGCCATGCCGGCGAGCAGGGTCAGCGCGTCGGCGAGGTCCTGCTCCTCGATGCCGCGGGCGATGAGCACCATGCGGTTCTCGTCCCCCGCCGCGTTGGCGAGGAGGCCGGGGGAATAGACCAGCCCCTGCACCCCGTGCAGCACCACCGGCTGCGGCACTTCCACGAGATGCAGGATGCCCTTGAGCCGCAGCAAGGCGGCGCCGAACAGGTCGCTCACCCGGTCGAGCCAGGCGTCCACCTGGTCCTGGGTGAGGCGGCCGGGAAAGGCGAGGGAGGCGGTGGTCACCGCATGGCCGACGCCAGTGGCCGAGAAACGTCGGGCCAGAGGGCGCGGCGTCTCGCGCGGGTCGATCCACAGCAGCGTGCCGTCGCGCGCCGACGCCGGCAGCACATGGCATTCCGCCAGCGGATTGAGCATCGCCACCTCGCGCTCGGCGGCGGCGAGCTGGTCCGCGGTGGCGAGGTCCGCCTTGCTGATGAGGATGCGGTCGGCGAGGGCCACCTGCGTCATCCCCTCGGGATGATGGGCGAGGGTTGAGGCGAAGTTCGCGGCATCCACCACCGTGGTCACGCCGGCGATGGAGAAATGCCGGTTGAACAGCGGATCGGCGATCAGCGCATGGAGCACCGGCGCGGGATCGGCGAGGCCGCTCGTTTCCACCACCACCCGGCGGAAGGCGAAGTCGTCCATGGCACGGCGACGCAACAGGCCGTTGAGCGTGGCGTTCAGCGAGCCCTTCATGCGGCAGCAGATGCAGCCGCCTTCGAGCAGCATCACCTCGTCGCTGCCGGTCTCGATGAGCGCATGGTCGATGCCGGCGTCGCCCGCCTCGTTGATGATGACGGCGGTGTCGCGGAAGGCCGGGCGCTTCAGGAGATCGTTGAGCAGGGTCGTCTTGCCGGCACCGAGAAAGCCGGTGACGAGGACGACCGGAATGTCGCTCATGCGCGGCGCGTCAGGCGAGCTGGGACTTGAGCAGAGCGAGGGCCGCCTGCACGGCGCACAGGCGTACATTGTCCCGGCTGCCGGGGAAGACGTGGCGTTCTTCCGCGAGCCCGCCGTCCCGGGTGGCCACCGCGATGAAGATGGTGCCCACGGGATTGATTTCATTGCCGCCGCCGGGCCCGGCATAGCCGGTGATGGCGACGGTGGCGCCCGCCTCGGAATGGCCGAGCAGGCCCTGGGCGAGCCCGCGCGTGACCTCCGCGCTCACCGCGCCATGGGCGGCGGAGACGGCGGCCGGCACATCGAGGCCGGTGGCCTTGGCCGAGGAATGGTAAAGCACATAGCCCCGCTCGAAGATCTCCGAGGCGCCGGACACCGAGGTGAGGCAGGCGGCGACAAGGCCGGACGTCACCGTCTCGGCGGCGGCAAGCCGGATGTTCCGCGCCCGCGCGGCCGCCAGCACATCTGCGGCAAGTGTGAGGAGGGGCGCGGGAAACAGGGTTTCGTCCGCCTGGAGCAAAGCGGTGTCGGGCATAAGTGTCGCCTCAGATGCGGGCGCGGCCGCCAATTCAGCAAAGCACGCGCGTCGACGGTGAAAATGGTTGTCGCCCACCGGTCAAGTCAAGCTAGCGGCAGGGGTGGCCCCAAAACGCCGACAGCGACTGGCCCTCTCGCAACTGGCCCCAACAGGTGCCAACATGGAGCGTTGCCCGGACCAAAGAGATGCGACCCCGTGCTGATCTCCCTCGACCGCGCCTCCACTCTGAGCCTTCAGGAACAGCTCTTCGAGCAGATCCGCCAGCAGATCCTGGACGGGCGGCTGAAGGCCGAGGCGGCGGTGCCGTCCTCCCGCCATCTCGCCCAGCAGCTCGGCGTCTCCCGCAATTCGGTGACGTTCGCCTATGAGCGGCTGATCAACGAGGGCTATCTCGTTACCCGCCCCATGGTCGGGACCTATGTGGCCGCGGTGGTTCCCGAAACCGCCATGAGCGCGTCGGTGAGCGCGTCCGCTTCGGCTGTGTCGGTGCGCGCGGAAGCGCCGGCCCCGGCGGAGCGGCGCTCGCCGGAGAAGCTGGCGCCCGCCGCCTTCACCGGCCGGCCCCATTCCATCCTCAACACCAGCCGCATCCCCATCGATTTCTGGCCCCAGCGCACCGATCCGCGCGCCTTCCCGCTGAAGACGTGGCGGCGCCTCGTGCTGCACGCGCTCGCCGTGGCCGGGCACAACCTGACCGAATATGGCGATCCCTGCGGCCTCATGGCCCTGCGCACCGCCATTGCCGACCATGTGGCGGTGATGCGCGACATCCATGTGCGCCCGGAGCAGGTGGTGATCGTCGCCGGCGCCCAGCTCGCCCTCAACCTCGCGCTGCGGGTGCTGGCGCGGGAGGGCGACGCGGTGGTGGTGGAAAATCCCTGCAGCCAGGGTGCCGCCTATCTGTTCGAGAGCGTCAACATGCACCTCCACCCGCTGCCGGTGGACGAGCACGGCATCGACACGTCGCGCCTCGGCGGGGTGGCAGCGCAGCTGGCTTATGTCATGCCCTCCCACCAATACCCCATGGGGGGCGTGCTTTCGCTGGAGCGGCGCCAGCAATTGCTCGCCTGGGCGGACCGCACTGGCGCCTATCTGATCGAGGACGATTACGACAGCGAGTTCCACTATGGCGGCATGCTGCTGCCGGCGCTCAAGGCCATGAGCCCGGAGAACGTGATCTATCTCGGCACCTTCTCCAAATCGCTGGGCGCGGGGCTGCGCACGGGCTTCGCCATCTTCCCCGATCACCTCGCCCCGGCGGCGGGGGCGGCGAAGGCCCTGCTCGACAACGGGCATGTGTGGCTGGAGCAGGCGGCGCTGGCTGAATTCCTCCACACCGGCGGCTTCGTACGCCACCTGCGGCGGGTGCGGCTGCGCTACCAGCAGCGGCGCAATGTGCTGGTGTCTGCGCTTCGCGATGCGTTCGGGCGGGTCGATCTGCGCGGCACGGAGGCGGGCACCCACCTCGCCTGGAAGCTGCCGCCCGGCATGCCGCGCGCGCACCAGATGGCGGCACTGGCCAAGAGCCGCAATGTCGGCCTGTACACCATCCAGAACGGCGGCGGGCACGAATACGGCACCGCCGACGTGAGCAACGACTGGCTGCTGCTCGGCTATGCCTCTCTCGCCGAGGAGCAGATCGAGGCCGGCATCCACCGCCTGCGCGGCGCGCTGTAGATGCGCCTGCGGGCGGCACCTCAACGGCCTGATCCCAATGGGATTTTTGCGTCAGTGAGGGTGTCGTGCGGCAGGCGTCCTCGGCGCTGTTCCGGCATGGTGGTGATACCAACGTGAAGCTTTGCAATCGCGCTGGCGTGGGCGGGGCGCGCCAGCCATGATCGCACCATGACCGAGACCGTGAATCAGGCTGCCCCGCATCCCTTCAACCTCGCCCGTTTCTGCCTCACCGGGGCCGGCGCGGCGGCGGACAAGCCCGCCTTGCTGGTGGCGGAGGGGCCGAAGGGCCGCATCATCGAGCGGTGGAGCTACGGTGAATTGCGGGAGGCCGTGCTGCGCGTGGCCGGCGGCTTTGCCGGATACGGCCTGCCGCGCGGGTCGCGGGTACTGCTTCGAGTGGGTAACACCTCGCAATTCCCGCTGATGTTCTTCGGCGCCATCGCCGCCGGGCTCGCGCCCATTCCCACCTCGACCATGCTCACGGCGCACGAGGTGGAGATGATCCTCGATGATTCCGGCGCGGCCCTGGCGGTGGGCGACGGTTCGGGCGTGATGCCGGCGCCGCGTGCGGGCGTTGGCGTCATCGATGCGGCCGGCATGGATCGGCTGGGGGCGGCATCGGCCATGGATTTCGCCGATACGGGGGCGGACGACCTCGCCTTCCTTGTCTTCACCTCCGGCACAAGCGGGCGGCCCAAGGGCGTCGCCCATGCCCAGCGTGTGGGGCTCGGGCGCATTCCCATGCGCGCCGGCTGGCATGACCTGA
Organism: Xanthobacter sp. SG618; assembly: GCF_012932745.1. Taxonomy (NCBI): domain Bacteria; kingdom Pseudomonadati; phylum Pseudomonadota; class Alphaproteobacteria; order Hyphomicrobiales; family Xanthobacteraceae; genus Xanthobacter; species Xanthobacter sp. SG618. The sequence continues at coordinate 202,198 of NZ_JABBHL010000006.1, forward strand.
AGGGCGACGACCTGCTGTTCCACGCCGGCGCGTTCAACTGGACCTATACGCTAGGCGTCGGCCTCATGGACCCGTGGGCGGTGGGGGCGACCAGCATCGTCCATCTCGGCGATCGCCCGCCGGGTGCGTGGCCCGATCTGTTGGAGGAGACTGGCGCAACCCAGTTCGCCGCCGTCCCCGGCCTCTATCGGCGCATCCTGAAATATGCCGACATCACGCCCGGCCGCTTCCCCGCTTTGCGCCATGGCCTCACCGCCGGAGAGGCATTGAAGGCGGCGCTGCACGGAGAGTGGGTGGCGGCGACGGGGCGTCCGCTCTACGAGGCGCTGGGGATGAGCGAGATTTCCACCTATGTCTCCTCCGGCCTCGCGGTGCCCACCCGGCCGGGCAGTCCCGGCAAGCCGCAGGCGGGGCGGCGCGTGGTCGTGCTGCCGCCCGAAGGCGAGGCGCCGGACGCGCAGCGGCCCATGCCGGCGGGCGACACGGGCGTTCTCGCGGTGCATCGCTCCGATCCGGGCCTGATGCTCGGCTATTGGGGACTGCCGGACGAGACGGCGGCGGCGATGCGCGGCGAGTGGTTCCTCACCGGCGATCTCGCCCGCTTCGATGCGGACGGCTACCTCTGGTACGAGGGCCGCGCCGACGACCAGATGAACGCCTTCGGCTATCGCGTTGCGCCGGAAGAGGTGGAGCGGGTGCTCGCTGCCCATCCGGACGTGGCCGAGGTGGCGGTGGCGGAGGCGCAATCGGGAGACGTCTCCCTCGTCACCGCCTTCGTGGTGCTGCAGGCGGGGGTCGAGGCCGATGCGGCGGCGCTCGAAGCCTATGCCGCAGAGCACCTCGCCGAATACAAGCGCCCTCGCTCTTACGTTTTCATCGAGGAACTGCCCCGCACCGGCTCCGGCAAGGTGATGCGCCGCGCGCTCAGGGGGTAGGGACACGACCTTACCGTGAGAGCCGTCATCCCCCGGCTTGTCCGGGGGATCCACCCCGCGGCCTGTCGGCTACATGCAATCAGGGCACCCGTTGAGACCATCCGTGGATCGCCCGCACGCGGCGGGCGATGACGGCTGTGAATGGAAAGGGCGCCTATGCCGCCGCCGAGGTCGCGCCCGCTTGCGCATCCTCCAGCGCCAGCCGCGCGCCCTTCTCCGCGATCATCGCGGTGGGCGTATTGGTGTTGCCCGAGGTGATGGTGGGCATGATGGAGGCGTCGATTACGCGCAGGCCCCCGAGCCCGATGAAGCGCAGGCGCTCGTCCACCACCGCCATGGGGTCGTCCACGCGCCCCATCTTTGCCGTGCCCACGGGATGGAAGATGGTGGTGCCGATATCGCCCGCCGCCTTGGCGAGCGACGCATCGTCGTCGCCGACGGAGGGGCCGGGCAGATATTCCTCCGGCCGGTAGGGGGCCAAGGCCTGCTGGCGCATGAGCCGGCGAGTGACGCGGATGGCGTCCGCCGCCACCTGCCGGTCTTCCTCGGTGGTGAGGTAGTGCGGCGCGATCTGCGGCTTTGCCTCGGGATCGGCATTGGCGATGCGCACGACGCCGCGCGAGGTGGGGCGCAGGTTGCACGCCGCCACGGTGATGGCCGGGAAGCGGTGGAGCGGCTCGCCGAACTTGTCCAGCGACAGCGGTTGCACGTGGAACTGGATGTTCGCCCGCTCCTGATGCGGATCGGACCTGGTGAAGATGCCGAGCTGGGAGGGCGCCATGGTCAGCGGCCCACGCCGGCGCAGGGCATAGTCCACGCCCATCAGGGCCCGGCGGGGCAGGGAATAATAGGTCTCGTTCAGGGTGCGGATGCCGGAGACCTTGTAGATGGCCCGCTGCTGGAGATGATCCTGCAGATTGCGCCCCACCCCCTGCCGGTCCAGCACCGTCGCGACGCCGCGCTCGGTCAGCCAGTCGCCGGGGCCGATGCCCGAGCGCTGGAGGATCTGCACCGAGCCGATGGAGCCGGCGGTGAGGATGACCTCGCCGCGGGTGCGCGCCTCGATCCAGCGTCCGTTCTGGCGATAGCGCACGCCCACCGCGCGGCCGTTCTCGATGATGAGGCGGTCGGCCAGCACGTCCGTCTCCAGCCGCAAATTGGGGCGGCCGAGGGCGGGCTTCAGGAAGCCGCGCGCGGAGGACCAGCGGCGGCCGTACTTCTGGTTCACATGGAAGTATCCGACGCCCTCGTTGTCGCCGGTGTTGAAGTCCGGCACCTTGCGGATGCCGAGTTCGGTGGCGGCGTTGGCCACCGCGTTCAGCACGTCCCATTCGATGCGCGGCGGCTCGATGCGCCAGCCGCCGCCCGAGCCGTGAATATCGCTGGCGCCGAGGAAATGGTCCTCCAGCGACTTGAAGGCCGGCAGCACGTCCTCCCAACCCCAGCCGGAAAGGCCGAGCTGGCGCCAGTGGTCATAGTCCGCCGACTGGCCGCGCATGGAGATCATGGCATTGATGGCCGAGCAGCCGCCGATGACCTTGCCGCGGGGATAATTGAGGGACCGGCCGTTCAGCCCGGGCTCGGCATCGGTCTTGAACATCCAGTCGGCGCGGGGATTGCCGATGGCGAAGAGATAACCGACGGGGATGTGGAACCAGATCCAGTTGTCGCGCCCGCCGGCTTCCAGCAGCAGCACGCGGGTGCGCGGATCGGCTGAGAGGCGATTGGCGACGATGCAGCCAGCCGTGCCGGCGCCGACGACGATATAGTCGTAATCCCCTTCGAGCCGTTCCATCGGCGCCTCCCGCTTGTTTCTCTCCGCTGGTGATCCCAGCTTGGATTTCTGCACGCAAGAACGATAGTTTCCGATCCATCCTGCATTTTTGCAGGAATGGGCTCAATACCCGCAGGGACTTCACCGCATCATGGATTGGGACGACCTGCGCATCTTCCTCCAGCTTGTCCGCACCGGGCGCATGGCCGGCGCCGGGCGGGCGCTGGGGCTGGACGATACCACGGTGGGCCGGCGCGTCGCGCGGCTGGAGGCGGCGGTGGGGGCCCCCCTCGTCACCCGCGCCGGGCGGCGGACCCTCATCACCGAGGAGGGGCAGAAGCTGGCCCAGGCGGCGGAGGAGATGGAATCCCTCGTGCTGCGCAAGATCACCGGCCTCGGCGAGGGCGAGCGCCAGCCCACGGGGCGGGTGCGCGTGGGCGCGCCGGAGGGGCTCGGGGTGGGCTATCTCGCGGCGCGGCTCGCCGCGCTCTCGGCCGACAATCCGAAGCTGGAGACGGAGCTGGTCGCGCTGCCTCGGTCCTATTCGCTGGCGAGCCGGGAGGTGGACATCGCCATCACGTTGGACCGCCCCATCGCCGGGCAGGTGCGGGTGAGGAAACTCACCGACTACACGCTGCAACTCTATGGCACGCAGGCCTATCTCGACCGGCGCGGGCGGCCGGAAACGCCGGATGATCTCAAGGACCACGTGCTCGCCGGCTATATCCCCGAACTCCTCTTCACCCGCGCCCTCGACTTTTCGCAGCTGGGGCCGGGCGTGGAGCTGAAGCCGGTCATCCGCTCCACCAGTGTGATCGCGCAGGTCAATGCGGTGCTGTCGGGCGCCGCCATCGGCGTGCTGCCGGCCTTCCTCGCGGCGCCGCATACGGCCCTTCTGCCGCTGCTGGACGAACAGGTGCGCCTCACCCGCAGCTACTGGCTCTCCGTGCATGATGATCTCGCCCACCTCGCCCGTGTGCGGGCGGTGCTTGATGCCATCACCGCCGCTGTGCGGTCCGACAGGGCGCAGTTCATTCGGCGATGAAGCGGGCGCGTTCCTCGCGGAAGCGGCGGGCGAGGAAGGCGCGCACGGTGGCGATGCGGCGCACCTCCACCGTGTCGGGATGGGCGAGCAGGAAATAGCTGCGGCGGAAGGCGATGCGCGGCAGGATGCGCACCAGCGCGTCGCCATAATAAGCGGCGGCGAAATCGTGCAGCACGCCGATGCCGGCGCCGGAGCGCACCGCCTCCATCTGGCCGGTGACGCTGGCGCAGCGGAAGGGCTGGCCGCCATGCTTCTCCAGCACGCCGGAATAATCCAGCGCCGAGGCATAGGCGAGGTCTTCCACCCCCGTCACCACCCGCCGGCCGGCAAGGTCCGCCTCGCTCTCCGGTGCGCCAAAAGCGGCGATGTAGCTGGCTGCCGCATAGGCGCCGAGCGTGTAGTCGGTGAGGCGCGAGACGGTGAGGCGGCCTTCCGTGGGCCGGTCGAGCACGATGGCGAGGTCCGCCTCGCGCCGGGAGAGGGAGAAGGTGCGCGGCAGCGGCACCAGCTCCACCACCAGATGGGGATGGAGCAGCGCGAGCCGCCCCAGCTCGGCGGCGAGGAAATAATTGCCGAGCCCGTCCGGCGCGCCGATGCGCACGGTTCCGGAGACCTCGGCCTCTTCCTTGCGGAAGCGCTCGGCGATGCCCAGCATTTCCGCCTCCACCCGTTCCGCCGCCGGCAGTAGCCGCTCGCCCGCCTGGGTGAGGACGCAGCCGGTGGGGCGGCGGTCGAACAGGGGGCTGCCCAGCGCCGCCTCCAGCGCATCGAGCCGGCGGGCGATGGTGGCGTGGTTCAGCGCCAGCTGCCGCGCGGCCGCCAGCAATTGCCCGCGCCGGGCGACGGCGAGGAAGACGCGCAGGTGGTCCCAGTCGAGGGGGAGGTCCATGGGCTACAATTTTTGCATAACAGCTGCTCAGACTATAGCATTGCTGCGCGTCGTTTGAAGCGCCATCACGGAGGCAATTCAAACGGGAGGCGCATCATGCCCACGCAGATTTCCCACTTCATCGGCGGCAAGCTCGTCGCCGGCACCAGCGGCCGTACGGCGCCGGTCTACAATCCCGCCACCGGCGCGCAGACCGGCGAAGTGCCGCTCGCGTCCGCCGCCGAAGTGCGCGCGGCGGTGGAGATCGCCAACAAGGCTGCGCCCGGCTGGGCCGCCACCACGCCGCTGCGCCGCGCGCGCATCCTCAACGCCTTCCTGCGCATCCTGGAAGAGCGTGTGGACCAGATCGCCGAGGTGGTGAGCGCCGAGCACGGCAAGGTGTTCTCCGACGCCAAGGGCGAAGTGCAGCGCGGCATGGAGGTGGTGGAGTTCGCCACTGCCGCCCCGCAACTGCTGAAGGGCGAGATCACCGAGGATGTGGGTACCCGCATCGACAGCCACGCGGTGCGCCAGCCCCTCGGCGTGGTCGCCGGCATCACGCCGTTCAACTTCCCGGCCATGGTGCCCATGTGGATGTTCCCGGTGGCGCTGGCCTGCGGCAACTGCTTCGTCCTGAAGCCCTCCGAGCGCGATCCCTCCGCCTCGCTGCTGCTCGCCCAGTGGCTGAAGGAAGCCGGACTGCCGGACGGCGTGTTCACCGTCATCCACGGCGACAAGACCGCCGTTGACGCTTTGCTCGACGATCCGGACATCCAGGCCGTCAGCTTCGTCGGCTCCACCCCCATCGCCCGCTACATCTACGAGACCGCCGCGCGCACCGGAAAGCGCTGCCAGGCGCTCGGCGGTGCCAAGAACCACATGATCGTCATGCCCGACGCGGACATGGACCAGGCCGTGGACGCCCTGATGGGCGCCGCCTACGGCTCGGCCGGCGAGCGTTGCATGGCCATCTCGGTGGCCGTGCCGGTGGGCGAGGCCACCGCCGAGGCGCTGATGGCCAAGCTGGAGCCGCGGGTGCGCGCGCTCAAGGTCGGCCCCGGCACGGACCCCGAGTCCGAGATGGGTCCGCTCGTCACCAGGCAGCACCTCGAGAAGGTGTCGGGCTATGTGGACCAGGGCGTCGCAGAAGGCGCCAAGCTGGTGGTGGACGGCCGCGGCCTCAAGCTGCAGGGCTATGAGGACGGCTACTATATCGGCGGCACCCTGTTCGACCACGTGACGCCGGACATGCGCATCTACAAGGAGGAGATCTTCGGACCCGTCCTCTCCGTGGTGCGCGCCGACAGCTACGACACCGCCGCCGACCTGATCAACAAGCACGAGTTCGGCAACGGCACGGCGATCTTCACCCGCGACGGCGATGCCGCCCGCGAGTTCGCGCACCGCATCAAGGTGGGCATGATCGGCATCAACGTGCCGATCCCGGTGCCCATGGCGTTCCACTCCTTCGGCGGCTGGAAGGCCTCGCTGTTCGGCGACCACCACATGCACGGGCCGGAGGGCGTGCGCTTCTACACGCGCCTCAAGACCATCACCACCCGTTGGCCCACCGGCATCCGCGCCGGCGCCGAGTTCGTGATGCCCACCATGAAGTGAGCCAAAGGGGAGGGACCTCAGGTCCCTCCCCGTCGTTCAGGCCGGCACCGCTTCCCAGTTGGGGAAGGGGTCCGGCAGGTTCTTGAAGGCGCTGGCGTCGAACCTCTTGGGGTCCGCCGGGCCGACGAGGCAGGCATCGAGGGCCGCGCGCATGGCGCCCTCGTCCAGCCCCATGCCGATGAACACCAGTTCCTGCCGCCGGTCGCCATAGCCCGGCACCCAGTGGGAACGCAGCCAGGAGCGCCAGTCCGGCTGGGTCGGCCAGTGCTCCTTCGGCACGCTCGCCCACCAGCGCCCGGCGGTGCCGGTCTGGCAGATGCTGCCGGCCAGGCTCATCTCGCCCACGCGCTTCGGCCGCGTCGCCAGCCAGAACAGCCCCTTCGCCCGCACCAGCCCCGGCCAGGTCTGCGCCAGGAAGGCCTGGAAGCGCTCGGGATGGAACGGGCGGCGGGCGCGATAGACGAAGCTCGACACGCCGTATTCCTGCGTCTCCGGCACATGGTCCTTGAAGCCGTTCAGCTCCTTGAACCAGACGGGATGCGTGCTCGCCTTCTCGAAATCGAAGCGCCCGGTACCCAGCACCTCGCAGAGCGGCACGCGGGACTGGTCCGTCTCGATGAGCCGCGCATCGGGATTGAGCGACTTCACCACCCCGCGCACGATCTTCAGCCGCTCTTCGTCGATGCTCGACACCTTGTTGAGGATGATGACATCGGCGAACTCGATCTGGTCGGTAAGGAGGTCCACCAGCGTGCGCCCGTCCTCGTCGCCCGCCACCTCGCCGCGGTCGCGCAGGAAATCGCGGGAGCCGAAATCCTTGAGCAGGTTCGCCGCGTCCACCACCGTCACCATGGTGTCGAGCCGCGCCACGTCGGAGAGCGACTGGCCGTCCTCGTCACGGAAGTCGAAGGTGGCGGCCACCGGCAGGGGCTCGGCGATGCCGGTGGATTCGATGAGCAGGTAGTCGAAGCGCCCGTCCTGCGCGAGACGCCGCACCTCGGTGAGGAGGTCGTCGCGGAGCGTGCAGCAGATGCAGCCGTTGGTCATCTCCACCAGCTTCTCCTCGGTGTGGGAGAGGTTGGCGCCGCCGGAGCGCACCAGCTCGGCGTCGATGTTCACCTCGCTCATGTCGTTGACGATGACGGCAACGCGCAGCCCCTCGCGGTTGGCGAGGATGTGGTTGAGGAGGGTCGTCTTGCCCGCGCCGAGGAAGCCGGAGAGCACGGTGGTGGGCAGGCGGGCGTCCGTACTGACGTCACGGCGGATTTGGGTCATGGGCAGGCTCCGGACACAGGCGCACGCATGATGCGCGCGAGAATTGATATAATGTATCAATAAAGCGATCCGGGCGTGCGTCAAGGCGCGCAGCAAGGTGCCGTAACGACGGTGCTTTTCGTCTGTTGAAGACGGTGGCAAGCTCGATTCGTGCGCGATTTGCGCCGCCTGAGGCCTCCATCATGGCAGCCCCGCGTCCCGCCGCGCGCGTGACGATTGCGATCCTGAGCGCCTATGTGCTGGTCCTTCAGCTGCTGCTGGCGGGGCTGGCGGGTGGGGCCGTTGCCGGCACGGGCGAGGGCACGCTCTGCGCGGTCTCGGCGGCGCATGCGGACAGCGGCGGGGTGTCCGGGCACGCGATTTCCGCCGACGATTGCTGCATCGGCGCCTGCCTTATCCTTGACGCGCTGGAAGGCCCGCCGCCACCCGTCCCGCACCGGCCTGAAGGTCAGGCCGCGCCGATCCGTGAGAGCGGCGATGGCGTCGCCGTCCGACTGGCACCGGGGCGACCGCTCCCTCCGGCCCGCGCGCCCCCGGCCTGATGCGACCTGCGCTCGAGGCTTCTTGGGCCGAGGCGTTCACCGCCTCGGCCGCCGACCAGACGCAAACGTCCGCCGAGGCGGATCGCATTTCCGGAGAAAACATGACCCAACGTCCGCACCCGCGGCGCAGCCGCCTTGCTGGCCGCTTCTATGGCGAGGAAATCCTTGCCGCGACGCTCTTCGCGCTCTGTCTGCTGCTCGTCTCGGCGCAGCAGCTTCTGGCCCATGAATACAAGGCCGGCGACCTGCTCATCGACCATCCCTGGGCGCGGGCGACCCCGCTCGGCTCGGACATGGGGGCCGGCTATGTCGCCATCCACAATTCCGGCACGACGCCCGACCGCCTGATCTCCGCCTTCGCGCCCTTCACCCGGCGCGTCGAACTGCAGGAGATGACCATGAAGGATGGCCTGATGCGCATGATGCCCATCAAGGGCGGGCTGGAGATCCCGGCCGGCGGCACACTCGTGCTCGAGCCGAGCAGCCATCACCTCGTCTTCGTCGATCTGAAGGAGCAGCTCAAGGAGGGCGAGATGATGGACGCCACGCTCACCTTCGAGAAGGCCGGCAAGGTCAAGATCCAGTACAAGATCGAGGCCATCGGCGCGACGGCCATCGACAAGATGCACCACCCGCTGGGGCAGTGAGCGGCGCGTCCGCTCTCAGCGGCGGGCGAGCCACGCCTGCATCAGAGGCAGCAGGATAAAGCGCGCGGCGACGGCGCCGAAGAACGCGCCGAGCGTGCTGGCGACCCAGTTCTCCACCAATGATGTCCGGCCGGGAATCCAGATCTGGCAGATCTCGAAGAAGGCGGACGCCGCCGAGAAGGCGAAGACGATCGTCGCTACGCGCCATCGTAGCAGCGCCAGCGCGACGAAGCCGGCGGTGCCGATATAGGCGGCGACGTGCTCCATGTTGCCGGAATAGCCGGTGTGCGGACGCTCGTTCCCCGGCAGCAGCGACAGCACGGTGATGACGAGGCAGCAGGTGGCGGCGAGCACCTTCAGCACCGGCCCTCCCGGCCGGAGCCAAGAGAGCAGCATGGGGGGAGGAACGGAGGACATGGGCGATCCCTGGGGCGCGGTGACGGACTTGTTTGGCCCATCACCGCGGCGAAGGAAAGGCCAGCTCCGGCTCAGAAATTGGGATTGGCCGGCCGCTCCAGCCCCAGCAGGTGCCGCAGAGTCGGCCCCTCATAGGCGGTGCGGAACAGGCCACGCTCCTGCAGGATCGGTATGACCAGATCGACGAAATCGTCGAACGCGTCGGGGAAATAGGGCGGCATCACGTTGAATCCATCAGCAGCCCCGCTCTCGAACCAGAGCTGGAGCGTGTCGGCCACCTCCTCCGCCGAGCCCACCAGCACCCAATGGCCGCGGGCGGCCGCGACCATGTTGTAGACGTCGCGCAGGGTGCCGCCCTCGCGCTTGGCCTTGGCCAGCATGACGCCGGTGAAGGACTTGTAGGTGTCCGCCTCGGGCAGGTCCGGGATGGGGCCGTCGAGGTCGTAGGCGCTCATGTCCGTGCCGAAGCGCTCGGACAGCATGCCCAGCGCGTTCTTCGCATCCACGAAACGCATCAGCTCGGCGAGCTTCTCGCGCGCCTCCTGCGCGGTGCGGCCGACGACCGGCATCACGCCCGGCAGCACGCAGACATCCTCGGGCTTGCGGCCGAGGGCGGGCAGGCGATCCTTGAGCGACTTGTAGCCGGCCTGCGCCTCCGCCATGTCCTGCACTACGGCGAACACGATGTCCGCGGTGCGCGCGGCGAGCTGCTGGCCCGGCTCCGAGCCGCCGGCCTGCGAGATGATGGGGTGGCCCTGCGGCGCGCGGGAGATGTTGAGCGGCCCCTTCACCTTGAAGAACTCGCCCTCATGGTCGAGCGCCTTCACCCTGGCGGGGTCGATATAGAGGCCCGTCTCCCGGTTGGCGACGATGGCGTCGTCCGCCCAGCAGTCCCACAGGCCCTTCACCACGTCGAGGAACTCGCCGGCGATCTCGTAGCGCTTGGAGTGGTCCGGATGCTGGGTGCCGAAATTCGCGGCGGCGGCCGGGGCGGCGGTGGTGACCGCGTTCCACACCGCGCGGCCACCGGAAATGTGGTCCAGCGAGGCGAAGGCGCGGGCGACCGTGTAGGGGTCGGAATAGGTGGTGGAGACCGTGCCGCCGAGGCCGATGTGCTTCGTCGCGCCGGCGACGGCGGAGAGCAGCGTCAGCGGTTCGAGGCGGGCGGTGTAGGAGGGATGCGCGGACGGATCGGCGTTGAGGTTGTCGCCCATGAAGATGAGGTCGAACAGCCCGCGCTCGGCGGTGGCCGCGATGCGGCGCACCGCCTCGATGTCCTCGAACGTGTCGACGGCGCCCGGCACGCGCCATCCGGCGATGTGGCTCCCCGTTCCCAGCAGGAACAGGCCGAAATGCATCTTGCGGGTCATGATCTCTACTTCCAGAACACCAGCCGCCGTTCGGCGAGGCCGACGAGGCCGAAGAAGGCGAGGCTTGCGGCCGAGGCGATGAAGATGGCCGACCACACCTTCACGAAATCCACCTGCAGCACCGCCTGGTAGATCACCCAGCCGAGGCCGTCATAGGCGCCCAGCATCTCGGTGACGATGGCGACGATGACCGCGCGCACGGTGGAGACGCGCAGGCCCGCCGCGATCAGCGGCAGCGCGGTGGGAAGGCGCAGGCGGAACAGGATGGCGAGCCGCCCCGCCCCGAACGAGCGCATCAGGTCCACGGAGCGGCGGTCCACCCGGTCGAGGCCGGCGAGGGCCGAGAGGAAGACGGTGAAGGAGACGGCAAGCGCCACCATCACCACCTTCGACGGCATGCCGATGCCGAACCACAGGAGGATCAGCGGCGACCACGCCACCACCGGCACCGAATTGATCGAGGTGGCCACCGGCACGATGGCGTTGCGCGTCATCGGGATGAGGGTGATGACCACCGCCAGCCCGATGCCGATGAGTGCGCCGATGACGTAGCCCGAGAGCGCCTCGGCGAAGGTGTAGGCCCCGGCGAGGAACAGGGTCGAGCGGTGGTCGAAGATGCTGCCGAGGATGGCGCTGACCGAGGGCAGCGTATAGGCCGGCAGATTGAAGCCGCGGGCGACGCCTTCCCAGGCGACGACCAGCAGGACCATGCCGAGTGCGCCGCGCTGGAGCGCGCGGGAGGATTTGGGCGCGCTCATTGTTCGGCCCCCCAGAAGACGAGGGCGCGCTCGGCCGCCGCCACCACGGCATAGAAGCCGGTGCCCAAGAGCGCGCACATGGCGATGGCGGCCCAGATGGCGACGACGTTCTCGTTGTACATGCCCTGAAGCAGCAGCACGCCGAGGCCCACCGTGTCGCCGAACCACTCGCCGACGATGGCGCCCACCAGCGACAGCGCCGAAGCGAGGCGCAGCGCCACGAAGATCTGCGGCAGCGCGGCGGGCAGTTGCAGCCGGGTGAGGAGCTGGAAGCGGCTGGCGCCGAAGGAGCGCATCAGCGCCTCCTGGCGCGGGTCCACGCTCTCAAGGCCAAGCAAGGCGTTCACCGTCACCGGGAAGAAGGTGAGGTAGAAGGAGATGGCGGCCTTCGCGATGAGCGTGTTGCCGAACCACAGCACCACCAGCGCGCCGAAGGCGATGACCGGGATGGTCTGCGAGACCACGAACACCGGGAAGATGAGTTCGCGCAGCACCCGCGCGCGGAAAAAGACGATGGCGATGCCCACGCCGAAGATCGCCCCCGAGGTGAAGCCCATCAGCGTCTCGGTGAGGGTGCGCAGGAAGCCCTGCACATAGGGCTCGGGCGTCGCGAGGATGGCGTTCAGCACCAAGGTCGGCCGCGGCACGTACCAGGGCTTCACGTTGAGGACGACGACGAGCCCTTCCACCGCCGCCAGCACGGCGAGGAGGATGGCGAGCCCGCGCACGGCGCGGAAGAGCGCCGTGAGCAGCGGGGAGGTCCCCGGCCGTGCGGCCGGGGACTGGAGGGTTGCCGCGCTCACGGACGGCGGTCCGCCACCGGGATGGCTTCGAGGAAGGAGCGGTTGAAGGTGGCGTCGAGGTCGACGGGCTTGGAGATGACCTTGGCGTCGAGGAAGAGCTGCTGGGTGATCTTCACCGCATCCATGTCGATCCAGAACAGGCCGTTCTGCTTCACCGTGCCGGCCGTCATCAGCTTGGCGGCCTCGGCGAGCTGGAACTCCTGGTGGGCGCGGTCCAGCGTGGGGGCGGCCTTCATGATGGTGTCCACCGCGCCCTTGGGATCGGAGAAGGCATCCTTCCAGCCCTTGATGGAGGCGCGCAGGAAGGCCTTCACCAGCTCCGGCTTCTCCTTGGCGGTGGTCTCCGAGACGATCAGCGTGTCACGCGGGAAGGTGATGCCGGAATCTTCCGCCACGAAGGTGCGGAGCTTCTCTTCGCCCATGCGGGTCTTGATCGTGTAGTACTCGTTGTAGCGCGTGGCGGTGATGACATCGACCTGCCCGTCCACGAACGGCGTCACGCTCACCTGCTGGGGCTGGATGTCCACCAGCGCGGGGTCGATGCCGTTCTTGGTCAGCATCGCCTTGAGCACGTGGTTCGCGCCGGTGAACCACGTGGTGACCTTCTTGCCCTTGAAGTCCTGGAGGGTCTTGATGGGGCCATCCGCGCGCGCCACGAAGACGAAGGGCGTCATCTGGTGGGAGATGCCGACGCACACCACCGGCAGGCCCTTGTCGCGGGCCGCGAACACGCTGTCGAGGCCACCCGAGAGGCCGAACGTGTCGGCGCCGGTGGCGACGAGGTTCTCCGCGAGGATGTTGGGGCCGCCCGGATTGATGGTGAGGTCGAGGCCCTCGGCCTTGTAGTAGCCCTTGGCCACGGCGACGTAGAAGCCGGCGAACTGGGCCTGCGGCAGCCACTTGAGGCGCAGCGTGGCGGGCACCGGATCAGCCGCGAGCGCGGGCAGCGCGCCGACGGCGGTGGACAGCAGCGCGGCGCCGGCCGCGAGGGTGGAAAGGAACGTACGGCGAGGGATCATGTCTTGTGTCTCCGCTGGAAGGTCGGGGGCGTTCTTGGTGTTTTTGTCTGGGAAAAGGACGTCATGCTCTTTAGCTTGGTCATCCTCCGCCTTGTGCGGGGGATCCACGGTGCGGCCGGGCTGGCATCAGGGCTTCCAGCGTCGGACACGCGACCGGGTGGATCCCCCGCACGAGGCGGGGGATGGCGCAGCAAGGGGGAAAGAGCCGCGCCATGCCGCTCAGCTCCGGTAGCTCGGGTCGGCGCGGTCGAGCTGGCGCATGAGGGCAGGCCATTCGCGCTCGCCGGGAACGAGGATGTCGCCCTGCATCTCCCAGAACTGGCGCGCGGCCTTCTCGCACACCTCGGGAGGCGGCATCACCAGCTTCACGCCGGAGGCGCAGGCGGCCTGCATGGCCAGCTGGATGCGCGCGGCGCGCTCGAAATAATAGAGGAGCATGAAGGCTTCGCCGGGCGTGCGGCCCACGGTGAGGATGCCGTGGTTGCGCATCAGCATCACCTTGTGCGCGCCGAGATCGGCGACGAGGCGGGCCTGCTCGTCCATGTCGATGGCGACGCCCTCGTAATCGTGGAACGCCTGCCGGTTGTAGAAGCGCATGGCGAACTGGGAGAGCGGCAGCAGCCCCTCGTCCTGACCCGAGACGGCGACGCTGGCATCCGAATGGGTATGCAGCACGCAGGCGGCGTCCGAGCCGGTCTTGTGGATCGCCGCATGGATGACGAAGGCGGCGAGATTGATCTCGTAGGGCGTGTTGTCGATCTTGCGCCCGTCGATGTCGATCTTCACCAGGCTGGATGCGGTGATCTCGTCGAAGAGGAGGCCATAGGGGTTGAGCAGGAACTGCTCCTCATGCCCCGGCACCCGCATGGAGATGTGGTTGTAGATGAGGTCGTCCATGCCGAGCTTCGCCACCATGCGGTAGCAGGCGGCGAGCGCGACGCGCGCCTCCCACTCGGAGGCGTCCATGGCGGCGGGCTTTTCGGCATGCGTGTTTTGGAGCGCGGCCATCACTTGCCCTCCGCGGTGAAGGACTTCATGGCTTCCTCCTCGATCGCCTCGAGCAGCGTGCGCTTGAGGCGGATGAATTCGGGGGAGATGACGATCTCGGCCGGGCGGGGGCGGGGCAGGTCCACCTTCTGCGTCAGCTTCACCTTGCCGGGGCGGGCGCTCATCACCAGCACGCGGTCGCCGAGGAAGAGGGCCTCGTCCACGTCGTGGGTGATGAACAGGATGGTGCGTTGGTGCTTCTGCCACACGTCCAGCAGCCAGCGCTGCATCATGGTGCGGGTGAGGGCGTCCAGCGCGCCGAACGGCTCGTCCAGCAGCATCAGATCGCGCTTGAACAGGAAGGTGCGCATCAGCGCCACGCGCTGGCGCATGCCGCCGGAGAGCTGGTGCGGATACTGCTGGCCGAAGCCGGCGAGGCCGAACTCGGGCAGCATCTTCTCGGCGAGGGCGCGGGCCTGCTTGCGGGGCGTGCCCTCCACCTCCAGCGCCAGGATGGCGTTGTCGATCACCGTGCGCCACGGCAGCAGCAGGTCGCGCTGGGGCATGAAGGAGACGCGGCCGAGCAGGTCGGCGGCGATCACGCTCTTGCCCTCGAAGCGCATGGCGCAGCCGGGGTCCGGCTCCTCGAGGCCGGCGACGATGTTGAAGAGCGTGCTCTTCCCGCAGCCGGAGGGGCCGACCACGGTGACGAACTCGCCCTTCTCGATGGTCGCCGTGAATCCGTCGAGGGCGCGGGTGGCCCCGAACGTCTTGGTGATCCCGGAGAGGGAGAGGATCTGCGCGGCGTCGGAGGCGCCCGCCGCGTCGGCGGCGAGGACAGCCTCGCCGGGCCTGTGTGTGGAAGCCGGCAAACCTGCCTCTTTCTTCTTTGTATAATGAGCGCCCATCGGCGCATGCGAAAGGACGGTGGTCATGCCTTCCCTGCTAGCAATCGACATGCCACACTTCTTGCAAGGACACTCTATGGACGGCGCGGCGGACGTCAACCAGTGAAGGTAACGGAACGTCGCGCCTTCCGGAGCCCTCAGAATGGATGCCGCGGTCGCGTTGATGTATACTGAACTGCAATTTCGAGAATGCAAATGGCTATCATGAGTGCACAAGAAGGCAGCACCTGCCTGCCCCTTGACCAGAATGGCCGCTCCGGCGTGCCGGGCGAGACCCTGGCCGATCGCATCCGCCGGGCGCTTGAGGCGGATATTTCCTCCGGCCGTCTGGAGCCGGGTTCGAAGCTGGACGAGCAGGAGCTGGCCGAGCAATTCGGCGTTTCCCGCACGCCGGTGCGCGAAGCGTTCCGGCTCTTGGCGGCAAGCCATCTGGTGGAATTGCGCGGCCGGCAGGGGGCCGTGGTGCGCACCATTTCCGCGCAGAGCCTCATCGAGATGTTTCAGGTGATGGCGGAGTTGGAGGGCCTGTGCGCGCGCCTCGCCGCCCGCCGCGCAAACCCCGCACAGCTCGGCCGAATCGAGGCGATTCACAAGCGGCTGGAGGACGTTAGCGCCTCAGGCGATGTCGACCTCTTCTATGATGTGAACCAGGAGTTCCACGAAGCCGTCTACGAGGCCTCCTGCAACGGCTTCCTCGCCGACCAGACCCGCCGGCTGCGCAACCAGGTGGCCGCCTATCGCCGCCGCGTCACCCATCGCCCGAGCCGGATTCCCAAGACATTGAAGGAACATGGCGAGGTCATCGCCGCCATCCGCGCGCATGATGACGAGGCGGCCCAGCGCGCCATGCGCGACCATGTGAACCTGCTCGGCGACGATCTGCTGGACTTTCTTGCCGCCTACGGGTGATGCCGTGCGTGTTTTTCGAATTTCTTGGTATGCATATTGCTAGAGTTTGTATATCCAATTTGGCGACCTCATCGGCGCCATCTGCCCAGCGGAGATGCAAACTTGAAGCTCGACCTCACCGAAAAGACCGCCCTCATCACCGGCGCCTCCAAGGGCATCGGCCTTGCGACGGCCCGCGTGTTCGCGCAGGAGGGTTGCCATCTCCATCTCGCCGCCCGCAACGGTGAGGCGCTCGCCGAGGCCAAGGCCGAGATCGAGGCCGCCCACGGCGTGAAGGTGTCGATCTATGCGGTGGACCTCGGCTCAACCGAAGCCATGGAGAAGCTGGCGGCCGACGTGGGCGACGTGGACATCCTCGTCAACAATGCCGGCGACATCCCCGCCGGCTCGCTGGACGTGGTGGACGACGCCGCCTGGCGGCGCGGCTTCGACCTCAAGGTCTTCGGCTACATCACTCTCTCGCGCGCCTATTATTCCCGCATGCGCGGCAAGGATGGCGTGATCGTCAACGTCATCGGCAATTCCGGCGAGAACTGGGATGCGAGCTACATCGCCGGCTCCACCGGCAATGCCGCGCTCATGAGCTTCACCAAGGCGCTCGGCGGCGCGAGCCTCAATGACGGGGTGCGCGTGGTGGGCGTGAACCCCGGCCCCGTCGCCACCGACCGCATGCTCAAGATCATGAAGCGCAAGGCCATCGACATGCTCGGCGCCGAGGAGCGCTGGGAGGAGCTGTTCGACAAGTATCCCGGCAAGCGCCCCGCCACGGCGGAAGAGGTGGCGGATCTCGTCGCCTTCCTCGCCTCGCCGCGCGCCGGCTACATCACCGGCACCAACGTGACCATCGACGGCGGCATCTCCGCCCGCGGCTCGGTCATCTGACGCACCCGTTTGCCGGCGCCGCCGCGACGGCGGGCGCCGGCCTCCCTTTCGAGGAAACTGCCTTCATGTCCTCCGCCCGGCTGCGCAACCGCTATTTCGACACCCTGTTCTCCACCCCCGGCCTCATGTGGATGGGCCAGAACACCAACCACATCGCCGCCCATCCCGCCGTGGAAGAGGCCATGATCTCCTCCATCCGCGCGCAGGAATACAATGCCTATGCGCCCCCGCTGGGCTTCGAGGCGCTGCGTGCCGCCATCGTGGACGACCTCGGCACGCCGGGCGCGGAAGCGCTCATCACCGAGGGCGGGGTGAATGCGCTGGCCCTCGTGTGCCGCGCCCACTGCCGGCCGGGCACCACCTTCGTCACCACCGATCCCACCTGGAAGTGGCCGTGCCTCTTCGCCTCCCAGATGGGCGCCGAGGTGATCGAGATCCCGATCTACGATCCCGCCGTGAACTACAAGCTCACCCCCGAGGCGCTGAAGGCCAACGTGGATGAGCGCACCGCCATCATCTATCTCGTGGACCCCAACAATCCCCTCGGCATCCGCTACACCCGCGAGGAGATCGAGGCGTTCTGTGAGATCGCCAAGGATTGCGGCGCGCTGCTGGTGCACGACTGCACCTATCGCGACTTCGCCGACGGCCATTATCCCGCGCTGCTCGCGGCGCCGGACCGGGCGCTGGTCTCGCTCTCCTTCTCCAAGTGGCTGGGGCTGGCCGGCATGCGCATCGGCGCGCTGGTGGGCGCGCCCGAACTGCTCGACGCCTGCTCCGCCCGCACCACCTCGGTGCTCGGCGCGAGCGTCCTCGCCCAGCGCGCGGCGGAGGCGGGGCTGAAGGTGAAGCCGGAATGGATGCAGACGGTGCGCCGCATCGACCGCGCCAACAAGGCGAAGATCCACGATGCCGCCCTCGCCATCGAGGGCCTGAGCGTGCCGGTCTATCCCTCCCACGGCAACTTCCTCGTCATCGAGACGCAGGCCGCCGGCATCCGCCCCGAGGCGCTGGTGGAGGCCGCCCGCCGCAAGGATCTGATGATCCGCCAGGGCACCTATCACACCGCCCGCTTCGGTGACCGCTTCATCAAGGTCTCCACCTCCGTCCCGGAAGAGTGGGCCGACCGCTTCGTGGAACTGCTGCCGTCGCTGGTGGCCGAGGCCCGGACGCTGAACGACGTGCCCGCGCAGTTCTGACGGTTTGTCGTCGTCATGGCCGGGCCTGTCCCGGCCATCCACGTCGCGGGGCCTGGAATGACCGCCAGACGCGTTTCCCACCGGCCCGACGTGGATGCCCAACACAAGGCCGGGCATGACGGTTCAGAAAGTTCGACGATTTCCCCCAAAGGGACCATTGCCATGACTTACGCAGACCTCACCGCCACCCATAAGGTCACCGCCAAGGACGGCGTGAAGCTCCATGTGGAGGAGGCGGGGCAGGGCACGCCCATCCTCTTCATCCACGAATTCGGCGGCAATCACATGAGCTGGGAGCCGCAGATGCGGTTCTTCGCCCGCCGCCACCGCTGCATCACCTACGCCGCGCGCGGCTATGCGCCCTCCGATATCCCGACCGACGTGGAGGCCTATTCGCAGGCCATCGCGGCGGATGATGCGGTGGCGGTGCTGGACGGCCTCGGCATCGAGAAGGCGCACATCGTCGGCCTCTCAATGGGCGGCTTCTGCACCGTGCATTTCGGTCTGCGTACGCCCGAGCGCGCGCTCTCCCTCACCGTCGCCGGCGCAGGCTATGGCTGCGAGAAGGAGCACGAGGAATATTTCCGCGGCGTGTCGCTGGCCGTGGCCGAGAATTTCGAGAAGCTGGGCGCGAAGGAATTCTCCAAGATCTATGCGCTGGGTGCGAGCCGCGTGCAGTTCGAGGTGAAGGACCCGCGCGGCTGGCGCGAGTTCGCCGACCGCCTCGCCACCCATTCGGACATCGGCGCGGCCATGACCATGCGCGGCGTGCAGGCGCGGCGGCCCTCCTTCTGGGATCTGGAGGAGGGGCTGAAGCAGATGATGGTGCCCACCCTGGTGATGGTGGGGGACGAGGACGACCACTGCCTCCAGCCGGGCATCTACCTGAAGAAGGTGATCCCCGCCTGCGGCCTCAGCGTCTTCCCCAAGGCCGGGCACACGCTGAACCTGGAGGAGCCGGCGCTGTTCAACGCCCAGCTCGCCGAGTTCATCGCGCAGGTGGAAGCCGGCAAGTGGATGCCGCGCGATCCGCGCGCCATCCCCGGCCAGATCATGCGCACGGCGTGAGGCGATGATGAGCACGCCGCGCACGCGCGTCCCGGACCAGCGACGTCAAGGCCGGAGCGCCGAGCCGGGACCCAGGGGAAAAGTCCGCACAGCGGTCGTGCCCCCTGCGGCGGCAGGGGTATCGCGCCTTCGGCAAATCCTGGCGCTGGGTCCCGGCTCTCCTTGCGCTGCGCTCCAGTCGGCCGGGACGCGAGGCATGGCATGACGACGACACCGCCCATCTCCCCCGAACGCCTCATGGCCCGCCTCATGCGGCTCGCCGAGATCGGTGCGCTGCCCAAGGGCGGGGTGGATCGGCAGGCGCTCACGGCAGGTGAGATCGAGGCGTGGCGGCTCATCCTCTCATGGGCCGAGGAGGAGGGGCTGGAGGCGGCGTGCGATGATGCCGGCAGCCTCTTCCTCACCTTGCCGGGCACCGATCGCGCGCTGGCGCCTCTCCTCGCCGGCAGCCACATCGACACCCAGCCCACCGGCGGCAAGTATGACGGCGCGGCCGGGGTGATGGCGGCGCTGGAGGCGGTGGTAACGCTGAAGCGCGCGGGCGTGACGCCGCGTCGTGACCTCACAATCGTCGCCTGGATGAACGAGGAAGGCTCCCGCTTCGCCCCCGGCATGATGGGCTCGGAAGCCTTCGCCGGCGTGCGCTCCCTCGCCGAGATCCGCGCCGTCACCGATGCGGAGGGCGTCAGCGTCGCCACGGCGCTGGATGCGCTCCACGCCGCCTTCCCCGATCTGCCACGCCTTCCGCTCGGCTTTCCCGTCGCCGCCTATCTGGAACTGCACATCGAGCAGGGGCCAGTGCTGGAGGCTGAGGGCAAGGTGGTGGGCGTCGTCACCGGCATCCAGGGCAAGAAGACGTGGGAAGGGGTCATCGAAGGCAGTCCCGGCCATGCCGGCACGCTGGCCATGGCCGAGCGGCGCGATGCGCTCGCCGCCTTCGCCCGCATGGCCCACCGGCTCTATCCCGAGGTCGGCGGTCACGACGATCAGGTGATGTTCACCATCGGACGCCTCGTGATGGAGCCGAACGCCCCCTCCGTCGTGCCCGCCCGCGTCACCTTCCGGGTCGACCTGCGCCATCCCGACGGCGCGGCGCTGGATCTGCTCGGCGCGCGCTTCGAGGCCATCTGCGCGGAGGAGACGGCGCCCTGCGGCCTCGCCCTCACCCGCCTCGTGGATGCGCCGCCCAACGGCTTCGATGCCGGCCTCATGGCGAAGATCACGGCGGCGGCCGAACGCCACGCCATCCCCGCCATGCCGATCCTCTCCGCTGCGGGACACGATGCGCGGCACCTCGCCAAGGTGTGCCCCAGCGCCATGATCTTCATTCCCTGCCGCGACGGCGTCTCCCACGCCGAGCACGAATTCGCCGAGCCCGCCCACATCGCCGCCGGCACGCAGGTGCTGGCCGACGTTCTGGGGGAACTGGTTGCCGAGGAGACCGCATCATGAGCCAGCCCGCCGCCCTCAGCCAGAAGCCCGATATGGCCGACCTGCCGGCCCAGATGCCCGCCGCGCCCCACAGCCCGGCCGAGGCGCGGGCGCGCTATTTCAACTCGGGCAACGCCTTCAACATCAAGCTGCCGCCGGTGCCCAGCCGCCTGTTCACGCAGGAGCCCGCGCGGGCGCTGGCGGATGGCGCGACCACCGGCTTCATTCCCTGCGACCAGTCGGACGCCATGGCCTGCGGCTTCCCCGCCACCACGCCGCTGATGCTGGCGCGCTATGCGGTGGTGGCGGCGGGCGCGCGCTTCACCGTGGACCTGCGGGCCACCGGCTCCATCTGGTACGTGATCGCGGGGCGGGGGCAGGTGGACTGCCTCGGCGAGAGCCTCTCCGTTGCGCCGGGCGACGTGTTCCTGCTGCCGGGCTCGCCCGCGCGCATCACCGCCGGTGCGGAACAGCTCGTGATGTGGGTGGTATCGAACGAGCCGCAGCTCGCCCTCAACGGCGACTTGCCGCCGGACGAGGCGCGCCGGCCGGTGGCGGTGGTGCATTATCCCGCCGCGGAGATCGCCCGGCAGGTCGACATCATCTACGACCATGCCCAGAACGCCCAGACCTCGGGCATCGCCCTCATCTTCTCGTCCGAGCCGCAGGCGGCGGCGCGCAACATCCTGCCGAGCCTGACCCTTTCGCTGAACACGCTGCCGCCCGGCGAGCACCAGCGGGCGCACCGGCACAATTCAGCGGCCATCACCCTCGTGCTGCAGGGCGAGAACTGCCATTCCATGGTGGATGGTGTCCGTTGCCCGTGGAGCCAGTGGGCGACGCTGGTGACGCCCCCCGGCGCCCCGCACTCCCACCACAATGCGGGCAGCGAACGCGCGCTGTTCCTCATCGTGCAGGATGGCGGGCTGCACTATCACGCCCGCACCATGGGCTTCAGCTTTCTGGAATAAGCGCTGGCGCCTTGCCCGTCTCGGGCAGCAGAACGTGCGGGCGCAGCACATGGATGTGCCGGCGGCCGATGCGGGCGACGAGGCGGCGCTCGGCCTTGGAGCCCTGGGGATGGCCGCCGAGCCTGTCATAGTAGCGGCGGGAGATCAGCAGCCCCTGTCCCGGCACCGGCAGGCCGATGACGGCGAGGCGCGCCGCCGCCATGGCTTCGCCGAGGCGGGGGCGCAGGCCGTAGCCATCCACGGCGAGGCGGAAGGTGGCGGCGAGCCGGTCGGCCTGTCCGCGCCGCTGGGCGGTCTCGATGAAGGCCAGCACCTCGCGCGGCCAGCCTTCCTCCAGCATCGAGCCATCGGTGAGGAAGAGAAGCCAGGAGCCCCGGCCCTGCGCCGTGCCCTGCTTCAGCCGAAGGCCGAGATCCTGCACGCCCTTGAAGAAATTGCAGCCGGCGGCGTCGGCGATGGTGGCAGTGCCATCGGTGGAGCCGGAATCCGCCAGCGTCACGTCGCTCAGCACGCCGGCCGTCACGCCCTGGACGAGCGCGGACAGCACCGGTACGAGCCGGCGCTCGGAATTGTGCGTTGCGATGACGGCGGACAGCACGGGAAACGTTCTCACGGGGGCGTTTCCCAGCTATACCTGCACGGGCGCGCGACGTCGATGCGGCACCGCAACATTCCTGTCTCGCGGGGACCCCGCCTGCTCGGGCGGGAGGGTTGCCGCTATTTGGGGCAGGGCACTTCCTTGTAGACGGCATCGGCGAACTGCTTCACGCCGACATTGATGCGCAGGGGTGAGGTCCAGGTGACGTAAGTGACGATGCCGCGGGTCATGGAGATGACTTTGTAATTGTCGAGGCCCTTCGTCTTGTAGCACTTACCGGGCTGAATATCCTCTTCCTTCAAGGGCATGGCAAAAATCCGCTGGCTATAGCAATGCCGCCAGTATGGGTTCGCCCGCCCGCCGAATCAAGAATGGCCCCGCTTGGGATGGCGGTGCGCCGTCACGCCGCCGTTTGCCTCGGAGCCCTGAATCTGCTCTTGGGGGCCGTTGACTCTGAGCCGACCGGAGAGACGGACCCCATGCCGCGCATAGAGATCGATCTTCCGCTCTCCCTCAAGACCGCGCTGGAACAGGAGGCGGCCCGCTCGGGCAAGGACCTCGGCGCGCACATACGCGCCATCCTCGCCGATCACCTGAAGGCCGAGGTGCACACGGTGTTCCAGATCTCCACCTCCGGCGCGCTGGTGGCGGGGGTCTATGACCGGGAAGTCAGCGTCGGCGCGCTGCTGGAGCACGGCGATTTCGGCCTCGGCACCTTCGCCGGGCTCGACGGCGAGATGGTGGTGCTGGATGGCAAGGCCTTCCAGGCGCGGGCCGGCGGCGAGGTGCATGAGGCGCCGGCTGACGCGGGCTCGCCCTTCGCCGTGGTGACGCGCTTTTCCGCCGATCAGGTGGGCGAGACCGAGGGCGTCTCCAGCTTCGACGGCCTCGGCGCGGCCTGCGACTGCTTCCGCTCCTCCAACAACATCTTCCATGCCGTGCGGCTCGACGGGCGCTTCAAGCGCGTGAAGGCTCGCGCCGTGTGCCCGCCCAAGCCCGGCACCTTGCTCGCCGATGCGGCGAAGACCCAGAGCGAATTCACCTTCGAGGATGTGGACGGCACGCTGGTGGGCATCTGGTCGCCCGCTTATTCCGCCGAGTTCAGCGTGGAGGGCTATCACTTCCACTTCCTCTCGGACGATCGCAGCCAGGGCGGGCACGTGCTGGAGGTGGAGGCGGGGCCGCTGAAGATCGCGGTGGAGAACCTGACCGACTTCCACCTCATCCTGCCCGAGACCGAGCACTTCCTGAAGGCGAACCTCGACCAGGACGTGGCGGCCACCCTCAGCAGCGTCGAGCGCTCGCACAGCTAGGCGGCGCCCGCCGCCTCAGTCGGCGGCGCCGTGGCGGCTGAACAGGATCTGTCGCATCCGGTCCGCGCCGATGGCGCGCGTGACATTCTTGAAGGCGAAGAACGGCAGCAGGGACACGAACAGGATGATCGAGACGATCAGCGCCCCCACCAGCCCGCCGCCGCCGACTTCGATGTCGTGGGCGGTGATGGCATGGCCGCTGAACTTGGCGATCACCGACCGCTCGATGACGTGGAAGACGAGGAAGAACAGGGTGCAGATCGCCGCCTCGTAGAAGATGACCAGGATGAGCGGCCGGCCCCTGAGCCAGCGGGCGACCTCCAGTTCCTCGATCACCAGCATCACCTTGGCGAGCACCAGCGCGTTAAGGAAGGCGAAGCCCTGGAAGGTGACCGTGTCGCCGTGCGCGCGCTCCACCAGCGCCTGATTGAGCACGAACAGGCCGAGCAGCACCCACAGATACAGGAACAGCACCACGAAGCTGCGCGCCTGCCGGATGGCCATCCCCTTCAGGGCGGCTGCCCGGCTGGCGGTCCCCTCGGCCTTCGGATTCCGCTCGCTCATGCCCGCTGTCCCCTCTCGACGTTCTCGCCGGGGATCGGCATGGCGAGGTGGAAGGCCGCGCCCCCATGCGCGCCGTGCACCTTCAACACATCCAACACATCCATGATTTCCGCGATCCCGGCCCGCCGCTGGGCGGGGGCGTAGATGTGCGGGAAGGCAGCGTCGAAGGCAATATGGAGAAGCCCAAGCTCAATCCCGCCGTGGCGCGGCCGGTGGTGCCGCTGCGGACAGGCTGCACCTGTTCGATGCGGGTTCCGGCAGGCGCATCGGGTCGGCCGGATCGGCGGCCCGATGATCCCTGGTGCCGGCCGGCTCAGCCGGCCTGCGCGCCATCCCCGGGCTTCGGAGCGGGAATGCGGAACCAAGCGACATAGAGCGCCGGCAGGAACAGGAGCGTCAGCACCGTTCCCACGATGATTCCGCCCATCATGGCGTAGGCCATCGGCCCCCAGAACACCTCGCGTGCGATGGGGATGAGGCCGAGGCTCGCCGCCGCCGCCGTGAGCATGATGGGCCGCATGCGGTGCTCGGTCGCCTCCCGCACCGCGTCCCAGGGCGGTCGGCCCTCGGCGCGCAGCTGCTCGATCTGCACGATCAGGATCACCGAGTTGCGGATGAGGATGCCGATGAGCGCCAGCACGCCCAGGATGGCGACGAAGCCCAGCGGCGCGCCGCTCGGTACCAGCGCGGCGACCACCCCGATCAGCGCCAGCGGCGCGACGGCGAACACCAGCACCAGCCGCTGGAAGCTCTGCAGCTGGATCATCAGGATGGTGGCCATGATGAACAGCATCAGCGGCATCACCGCGAGGATGGGGGCCTGGCTCTTCTGGCTCTCCTCCACTGCGCCGCCGATGACGACGCGATAGCCGGGCGGCAGCTTCGCGTTGAAGGCCGCGACCGCGGGCGTCAGCTGCTCCACCACCGTGTTCGGCTGGGCCGTATCGATGATGCCGGCCTTGGCCGTGATGGTCGGCAGCCGCGAGCGTCGCCAGATGGTGGGCTGCTCGATCTCGTAGCGCAGGGTCGCCACCGCCGCGAGCGGCACGGAGCGTCCGCCCGAGCCGGGCAGCTGCAGATCGCGCAGGGTCTCGATGGACTGGCGCTCCTGCGCATTGGCGCGGCCGAGCACGGTCACGAGATAGATGTCGTCCCGCACCTGGGTGATGGCCGTGCCGTCGAGCACGCCATTGAGCGCGCCGGCGATGTCCTCGGAGGTCACGCCCAGCTGACGCGCCTTGTCCTGGAGCACGTCCACCTTGATGACGCGGGCGGGCTCCATCCAGTCGAACACCACGTTGCCGAGGTGCGGGTTGCCGCGCATGACGCTGGCGAAGTCCAGGGCGTAGCTGCGCACCTGCTGGATGTCCGGCCCGCTCACCCGGTACTGCACCGGACGGCCGACGGGCGGGCCGATGTCGAGGAAGTGGACGAAGGCGTCGGTGCCCGGCATGGCCTTGTCGAGATAGGCCTGGAACTGCCCCTTCAGGCGGTTGCGCTCCTCCAGACCCTTGGTGACGATGATCGTCTGGCCGAACGCCACATCCGCCGGCTGCACGTCCACCGGCAGCACGAAGCGGGGGGCGCCCGTGCCCACATAGGTGGACCAGTGGTCGATGTCGGGATTGCCCTTCAGCACCTCCTGCTCGAAGCGCGCCATTTGGGCGTTGGTCTCGGCGATGGAGGCGTTCTGCGGCAGGTTCCAGTCGACGATCAGCTCCCTGCGGTCGGAGGACGGGAAGAACTGCTGCTGCACCAGGCCCATGCCGGCGAGGGAGAGGATGAAGACGAGCACCGTCACGCCGATGGTGGTCCAGCGCCACAGCATGGCGCGCTTCAGGACCCACGCGAACGCGCGGGCGAAGCGGCCGCCGCCTTCCTTGTGATGCGGCAGGCTCTTCGGCAGGATCGCGACGCCGAGGAGCGGGGTGAACAGCACCGCCACCAGCCACGACACTAGCAGTGACACCGCGATGACGACGAACAGGGTGAAGGTGAATTCGCCCGCGTTGGAATTGTTGAGACCGATGGGGATGAAGCCGGCCACCGTCACCAGCGTGCCCGAGAGCATGGGAAACGCCGTCGAGGTGTAGACGTAGGTGGCAGCCTTCCGCAGCGTATCGCCGGCCTCCAGCCGCGCCACCATCATCTCCACCGCGATCATGGCGTCGTCCACCAGCAGCCCGAGGGCGATGATGAGCGCGCCCAGCGAGATGCGCTGGAGCGAGATGCCGGTATAGGCCATCACCATGAAGGTGATGGCGAGCACCAGCGGGATCGAGATCGCCACCACCAGTCCCGCCCGCAGCCCGAGGCTGACGAAGCTGATGGCGAGCACGATGATGACCGCCTCCATCAGCGCGCGGGTGAAGCCGCCCACGGCCTCCTCCACGATCTGCGGCTGATCGGAGACGAGATGAACGCCGACGCCCACCGGCAGGTCGGCCTCGATACGCGTCATCTCCGCCTTCAGCGCCTCGCCGAACTGGAGCAGGTTGGCGCCGGCCTTCATGCCGATGGCGAGGCCGATGGCCGGCTCGCCGTTGAAGCGGAACAGCGACTGCGGCGGGTCCACATAGCCGCGTCGGATGGTGGCGATGTCGGTGAGGGGGAAGAAGCGGCCGTTGATCCGCAGGTTGATCGCCTTGAGGCTCTCCTCGGAGGAGAAGCGGCCGTTGACGCGCACGGCGATGCGCTCCGGCCCGGCCTGCAGCACGCCCGAGGGCACCAGCGCGTTTTGCGCCTGGAGCGAGGTGAGGACCGCGCGCTGGTCGATGTCGAGGGCGGCCATCTTGCGGGTGGAGAATTCGAGGAAGATCACCTCGTCCTGCGCGCCGATGATGTCCACGCGGCCGACATTGGGCACGGTGAGCACCTGCGCGCGCACCTCCTCCACCCGGTCGCGCAGCTGGCGCTGGGTGAGCCCGTCGCTGGTGAAGGCGTAGATGTTGCCGTAGACGTCGCCAAACCGGTCGTTGAACTGCGGCCCCGTCACCCCCTGCGGGAAGGTGCCGCGGATGTCGTTGACCATGTTGCGCACCTGCAGCCAGGTGGGCACCACATCGCGCGCCTTGGTGGTGTCGCGCAGGTTGACGAAGATCGTCGTCTGGCCCGGCACGGTGAGGCTGCGGGTGTAGTCCAGCGCCTCAAGCTCCTCGAGCTTCTTCTCGATGCGGTCGGTGACCTGCCGCGTCATCTCCTGAGCCGACGCGCCGGGCCATTGCGCCTGGATCACCATGGTCTTGATGGTGAAGGCGGGGTCCTCCTCGCGGCCGAGCTGCAAGTAGGACATGAAGCCCGCGAGGACGAAGGCGAGCATGAAGTACCAGACGAGCGAGCGGTGCTCGAGCGCCCAGTCGGACAGGTTGAACGACTTCACGGCTGGGCATCCTGCGCTAGACGGACTTTCTGACCCTCGGACAGGCTGTGCACGCCGGCCGTCACGAGGCGGGTTCCCGCTTCCAGTCCCGCGGTCACCCGCGCCTTGTCGCCGGAAGCGGCGGACGCGGTGATCTCCTGGGCGTGGACCGTCCGGTCCTCCGCCGTGACGCGCCAGACGAAGGACTTGCCGTCGCGGGTAAACACGGCAGATCCGGGAATGAACAGATCCGACGCGAGGTTGCCGGCGGGGCGGGCCGCGACGGTCGCGCCGAGCCGGAAGGCCTCGGGCGGATTGTCGAGGGTGATGCGCACGCGGCGGGTGCGGGTCACGCTGTCGGCCTGGGGCGCGATCTCGCGCACCCGGCCGGTGGCGACGGGCGCCCCATCGAGCTGGAGGCTGAGCTGGAACGGCGATCCGATGCTGATATCACCGATGAAGTCCTCGCCGATATCCACCACCGCCTCGCGCACATCAGGCCGCGCGATGGTGACGACGCTGCGCCCGGGGGAAACCACCTGTCCCAACTCCGCGCCGACCGCCGTGACGACCCCGGCGAATTCGGCCTTGAGCTGGGCGTAGCCCAACTGCTCGCGCGCCTTGACGAGGTTCGCCTGGGCGCGGGCCAGCGATGCCTCGGCGGCGGCGCGGCCTTGCTCGGCGCTCTCGAACGTCGCCCGGCTGGTGGCGGCGGTCTCCAGCAGGGTCCGCTGGCGGTCCTCCGTGCCGGATGCGTTGGTGAGCTGCGCCTGGGCGTTGGCGACCTCCGCGAGGGCGGAGCGCACCGCGAGCTTCAAAGCCGTGTCGTCGATGGCCGCGACGACCTGGTCCTTCGTGACCACGTCGCCCACGTTCACCGACCGCGCCAGCAGCCGCCCAAGCACGCGGAAGCTGAGGTCCGTCTGGACCTGCGGCTCGATGGTGCCGGCCACTTCGAGCACGTCGCGAGACATGGGCTGCACCACCGCCGTGAGTACCGGGCGGGGCGGAACGGCGGGGGCAGCGGCCTGCTCGCCGCAGCCGGCGAGGGCGGCCGCGGAAGCGAGCACCAGCATCAGGCGGGCGTGTCTCACGAGCCGCTCTCCAGTGTGTAGTCGACGGTCTGGCCGGTGCTGAGGCGCTTGGCGCCGTCCACCACCACGAGGTCTCCCGGCGCGAGCCCGGAGGAGATGACAATGGAGCCGGTCTCGAAGGCCTCCACGGCGACCTTGGCGAGGGAGACCGCATGGGTCTTCGGATCGATCCGCCAGACGGCGGGGGCCCCGCCGTCGGAGGCCAGCGCGCCCCAGGGCAGGACGATCCGGGGCGTCGCCTTCCACGTCACCGTTCCGGTCACCGGGCTGCCGAGGGCCATTAGATCCGGCGGCGCGTTGATGGCGACCTTCACCCGCACGGTGCCGTTGCTGGCATCGATGACCGGGGAGACCTCCCGCACGCGCCCGTCCGCGGCGACCTTGGGATCGGAGACCAGCGAGATCCTGATGCGGTCGGTCTCGCTGTTGCGGAAGAAGGTCTCATAGACGTCGAACACCGCATCGCGCGTGCCGTCCTCGGCCAGCGTGAACACCGACTGGGCGGGCTGCACCACCTGTCCGACCTCGAACGTGCGGGCGGTGATGATGCCGGCCGCGCGGGCGCGCAGCTCGGCATAGCCCAGCGCATCCCGCGCCGTTCCAAGCTGGGCCCGCGCGGTCTCCAGCGCGCTTTCCGCCGCGCCCGCCGTCTCGGTCGCCTGATCGTAGGCGGCGCGGGTGGTGTAGCCCTTGGCGAGCAGCGTCGACTGCCGATCGAGATTGGACGTGGCGACGCGCAGCCGGGATTCCGCGGCCGAGACGGTGGCCGTCGCCGCGTCGAGGTCGGCCTGCTGCTCGGTGGGGTCGACCCGCGCGAGAAGGTCGCCGGCGGCGACGTGAGCGCCCACGTCCACCAGCCGCTCCGAGACCCGCCCGCCGACCCGGAAGGAGAGCTGGGTGAGGACCTTGGCCTCGACGTCCCCCGTCAGAGAGACCGAGGTGGCACGATCGGCAACCGTGACAGCCATGGCCCGGACGACAAGGGCGGGTCGCGTCGACTCGGCTGTCGTGTGGGATGCCTCCTTCGGCGCGCCCTTCGCCGTTCCCTGCCCGTCGCAGGCGGCGAGCAGGCCCGCGAGGGCGAGGATGCAGATCAGCGTGGCCGTCGGCCGCCGCACAGGCGAACGGTCGCCCGCTCCGGCGTTCGCCGCCGGCGCACGATACAGGGATTGCATGGGGGATCAGGCCGTTCTGTTCATGACCCGGCGCGCCGCGCCGCAGCCGCGCCCTGCGGCGCGGTCGGGGGGCACATGTCCAGGAGATGCATCTTCAGGGGGCGCGCGCCGGTGCACAGACATGGAAAACTCCGCTGCGGAACCTCGCGCCCCTCGGTTCTGCTATCCCTGTAGCGCGAGCCGCAGGCCGAAGTCAACAGGTGTTGACCTCTCGCCCGCAGCCTCCTACGCCTTGAGGCCGGACGAGGACGGATGTGATGACCAAGACCCGTGACAGCTCGGCTCCCGCTTCGGGGCGGGAGCGCATTCTGGAGGCGGCCGTCGGGCGGTTCTCGCGGCAGTCCTATGACCAGACCGGGCTGCGCGAGATCGCCGCCGATGCAGGCGTGGACGTTGCCTATGTGCATCGCGCCTTCGGTTCCAAGGAGCAGCTGTTCCATGCGGCGGTGAAGCGGGTAATGCAGACCGAGAAGTTCCTCGATGATCTCGGCACTGATCCGGCCCGGATGCTGGCGGCCCATGTGGTGTCGAAATCCAAGGCGGACGCGGGCTGCGAGGCCGGGCCGATGGGCATCCTGATCCACTCCCTCACCAGCCCGAAGGCGGCGGCGGTGCTGCGCGCGGTGGTGATCGAGGACTTCGTGGCGCCCCTGGGCACGCAGCTTGACGCCAACGCCACGCAGCGCGCGGCGCTGGCGGCGGCGCTGCTGATGGGGTTCAGCATCCTGCGCGACGTGCTGGAACTTCCCGTCCTGACGGAGGGACCGGGCGGCTCGCTGGAGCGCGGTCTCGCCGATGCGCTGGCGGTGGTTCTGGGACAAGCGAATCCGAGAATTTGATCCGGGTAGTATTGACTGAAATTTGATCCGGGTATTAATGGCGGGCCCTCTCTTCCGGACGTCGCCATGCCCCGCGTGAAAGCCAACGGTCTCGACATCGCCTTCGACAGCTTCGGCCCGCTGGACGGCGAGGCGATCCTGTTGATCGCCGGCCTCGGCGTTCAGATGATCCGCTGGCCGGATGCGTTCTGCGCGGCCCTCGCGGGGTACGGCTTTCGCGTGATCCGCTTCGACAATCGCGATGCCGGCGGCTCGACCCATCTCGACCAGCACGCGCCGCCGGACCTCGGCGCGCTTGTTGCCGGGCTGATGGCGGGGCGGCGGCCGGAGGTTCCCTACACCCTTCACGACATGGCGGCCGACGCGGTGGGCCTGCTCGATGCCCTTGCCATCCCGCGGGCGCATGTGGTCGGCCTGTCCATGGGCGGCATGATCGCGCAGATCATGTCGAGCGAGCATCCCGGCCGGGTGCTCTCCCTCACCTCGATCATGTCAGGCACCGGCAATCCGGCGCTGCCCCAGGCTGAGCCGGACGTTCTTGCCAAGATGATGCGCCCCGCGCCCGATCCGGTGATGGACGAAGCGGGCTTCGTGGCCCACAGCCTCGCCTTCGCCCACCGCATCGCCGGCCCGGCGCATCCGGTGGATGACGGCGCACACCGCTCCCTCGTGCTGGAGGAGGCGCGACGCGCCCATGATCCCCGGGGAGTGGGCCGGCAGCTCGCCGCCATGGTCGTGGCGGGGGACCGCCGTGCCCGGCTCGCGACCATCGCCGTGCCCGCGCTCGTCATCCACGGCGCGTGCGATCCGCTGATCCCTCCGGCCTGCGGCGCCGACACCGCGGCTTCAATCCCCGGCGCCGAATTCCTGCTGGTCGAGGGCATGGGCCACCATCTGCCGGCGAGCCTTCACCAGAGGGTGGCCGATGCCATCATCCGTGTGGCACAGTCGGCCGGTGGCGATCAGGCCGGGGCCTGCCACTGAGCGTGGCCTCGAGCGCGCACGGGCACCGTTATGGTTCAGCGCGCCGCGCCAGCGGCGACGTGCTGGTCCACGAAGGCGCGGAGCTGCCCGCCGGAGAGGGCGCCGCTCTGGCGGGCGATTTCCCGGCCGCCACGGAACAGGATCAGCGTCGGGATCGAGCGGATCTGGAAGCGGGCGGCGAGCTGCGGTTCGGCTTCCGTATCCACCTTGGCCAGCCGCACGCGCGGCTCCAGCGCCGCGGCGGCGGCCTCGAATGCGGGCGCCATGGCGCGGCAGGGGCCGCACCAGCCGGCCCAGAAGTCCACCAGCACCGGCAGGTCGTCCGAGCCGATCTGCCGGTCGAACGCCGCCGTCGTGAGCGCCACGGGATGCCCCGTGAACAGGGCCTGCCCACAGGAACCGCAACGCCCGCCGCCGCGCCGCTCGGCGGGCAGGCGGTTGAGCTGCCTGCAATGGGGGCAGGGGATGATGATCTTGTCGGACATGATGTCGATGACGACCGCCGGGCGCCGAAACCGGTTCGCACGCGGCCGTTCCTTTCTCCTGTCCAGATAGGTCGTCGGGCCTGCGCTGCAAGGCGCGCGGGAAATTTCACAGTTGCGGTGCGTCAATGCCCAGCTGCGGTGCGGGCGTAGTGTCGCCGCGCGGGACTTGGACGGCGGCGCGACAGCAGCCGCGAATCGCCGGAGGGACGGGAAGCCGTTTCTCCGGGAGGGTTCGTGCGTGCTTTCGAGGCGCCGGCCATGACAGGAGGTCGTTCCATGAACGACGAAGGTACAATCCGGCGCAGGCCGCGATTGAAGACGCTCGCGGCGGCCGCAGCCGGCGTTGCGGTGGTTGGCGCAGCGGTTTTCGGGTGGATCGTCACCCCGCCGCGCATCGATGATGGCGGCCGCACGCTGCCGCAGGCGGCAGCCCCGGAGCTGGTAGCGCGGGGCAAGTACATCGCCGAACTGGGAGACTGCGTCGCCTGCCACACCACGGCGGACGGAAAGCCCATGGCCGGCGGGCGCGGGCTGGAGACGCCGTTCGGCCTGCTCTACTCCACCAACATCACCCCCGATCCGAAGACCGGCATCGGCCGCTACAGCTTCGGCGCCTTTGACCGCGCCATGCGCAAGGGTGTGACCGCCGACGGCACCCACATGTACCCGGCCATGCCGTACCCGTCCTATGCGAAGATGTCGCCGGACGACATGTACGCGCTCTACGTCTACCTCATGAAGGGCGTGGCACCGGTGGACAGCCCCAACCGGCCGTCCGGTATCGGCTTCCCCTTCAACCAGCGCTGGACGCTCGCCTTCTGGAACGAGATGTTCCTCGACAGCCACCCCTTCGTCGCCGATGCCGGCAAAAGCGAGGTGTGGAATCGCGGCGCCTATCTGGTGCAGGGCCTCGGCCATTGCGGCGCCTGCCACACGCCGCGGGGCATCGGCTTCCAGGAACGCGCCATGTCCGACACGGACGGCAGCGGCGAAACGTTCCTCGCGGGCTCAAAGGTCGAGGAATGGAACGCGGTCAACCTGCGCGGCCTTGGCGACGTGGATGACACGGTGGAACTGCTGAAGACCGGCCAGAACCGCTTCGGCACCGTCTCCGGCTCCATGACCGAGGTAATCCACAACTCCACCCAGAACTTCACCGACGCCGATCTCGTGGCCATCGCCACCTATCTCGGCGGCCTGCCCACCGACCAGCCGCGCGCGCCGCGCCCGGCGACGCCGGACACCGGCATTCCCGCGGCCATGTTCACCACCCGTGGCGGACTCGCTTACGCCCAGTTCTGCGCCGACTGCCATCGCCTGAACGGGGCCGGCGTCGCCAAGGTGTTCCCGCCCCTCGGCGGCAATCCGACGGTCGCGGCCAAGGACCCCTCGACGCTCGTCCACATCACCCTGACCGGCTGGGCGACGGCGCAGACGCAGGCGCATGCCCGCGTCTTCACCATGCCCGGCTTTGCCCGGCTGGGGGACGATGAGATCGCCGACATCCTCTCCTTCGTCCGTGCCAGCTGGGGCGGCGGTGCGGCGCCGGTCACGGCCGCGCAGGTGAAGGCTGCGCGCGCGACGCTCGACCCGAAGGTGGATACCCGGCCCTTCGACACACCGCGCATCGCGGATGTGCTGAAGGAGCCCAATGCGGCCCAGCTGGTGCGCGGCATGCGCCTCAATACCGAGACACACACTCTGCTGCCGAAGAATGTCGGCAACGTGCTGAACTGCTCCAGCTGCCACCTCAATGCCGGCACGGTGGCCGACGGCTCGCCCTATGTGGGCGTCTCCGCCTTCTTCCCGAGCTACGCGCCGCGGGCCGGACGGGAGATCACGCTGGAAGACCGCATCAACGGCTGCTTCCTGCGCTCCATGAACGGCAAGCCGCTGGCCAAGGACGGCGACGACATGAAGGCCATGGTGGCCTATTTCGACTGGATGAAGCGGGAGACGAAGCCCGAGGACAAGGTGGAGGGCCGCGGCGTCGGCAAGATCAGCCAGGCGATCAAGCCGGATACGGAGAACGGCGCCAGGGTCTACGCCGCCCAGTGCGCCGTCTGCCACGGGTCGAACGGAGAGGGGATCAAGGACGCCGCCGGCGCCTTCGTCTATCCCCCGCTCTGGGGCGACCAGTCCTTCAACATCGGCGCGGGCATGGCGCGCACCTACACGGCCGCGGCGTTCGTGAAGCGCAACATGCCCATCGGCTTCCACGGCGGCTTCCCGCTGGGCCAGGGCGGCCTCACCGACCAGGAGGCGGTGGATGTGGCCGAATACTTCAGCCACATGCCGCGGCCGGACTTCGCCCCCAAGGTGAACGACTGGCCGAAGGACAAGAAGCCGGCGGACGCCCGCTACTGACCGCCTGAAACAACGAGCGCCCGGGCCGTGCAGGGTCCGGGCGCTCGCGCATCCCCCCGTCGCGGGACAATGGACGGGTGGAAAGGGTGAAAGTGTTGCGTTGCCTCGCTCAGGCGCCGCGCAGGCTTGGAGGACTCAGACGGGAAGCACCACCACCTTCGTGCCGTTCGGCACGCGGCGGTACAGGTCGATCACGTCCTGATTCATCATGCGGATGCAGCCGGAGGAGACCGCCTCGCCGATGGTCCACGGCTCGTTGGTGCCGTGGATGCGGTAGAGCGTGTCCTTGCCGTCCTTGAACAGATAGAGCGCGCGGGCACCGAGGGGATTGGTCTCGCCCCCCGCCATGCCACCGGCCCAGGGGCGATACTTGGCGGGCTCGCGGGCGATCATGGCGTCGGTGGGCCGCCAGCTCGGCCATTCGCGCTTGTTGCCCACATTCGCCGTGCCGGAGAATTCGAGCCCTTCGCGGCCGACACCCACGCCGTAGCGCAGCGCCTTGCCGTTCTCCTGCACGAGATAGAGGAAGCGGTTCCGGGGATCGACCACCAGCGTGCCCGGCTCCTGTCCGGTGGGGTTGCTCACCAGCTGGCGGACGTTGCGCGGCTTGATGTCGTCGGGATCAGCGGCGGGAATGCGGAAGCCATTGTCCTCCAGCGCGCCATAGCGCGCGGCATCGGTCGGCGCGATGTGCGGCGCCTTCACCGGCATCTCCTCCTGCGTCGTCACGCAGGCCCCGAGGGCCAGCGGCAGGAGGAGGGTGGTGAACAGGCTGCGACGAGAGAGCATGTTGGCGGCGGAGAGAGGATCCACGTGCGGCATCATTCCCCCGCGGTCTGGCGGCGGCGGGCTTCGGCCACAGCGCGCTTGAAGCTCGAATAGTCGAGGGTGGAGGCGAGCAGCGGGCCGACCAGATAGGTGGGTGTGCCGCTGAGGCCGAGGGACTCCGCCTGCGCCGCGTTGCGCTTCAGGAGCGCGCCGATGTCCGCGATGTGGGCTTTGAGGTCCGCCAGCAGCCGGTCGAGGTCGACGCCCGAGCCGGCCACCGCCTTCAGCATGGTCGGCTCTTCGATGCGGCGGCCGGGGATGGCCATCAGGGCGTTATGAACCGTCTCGTAGCGCCCCTGATAGGTCGCCGCGAGCGCCAGCTGCGCGCCGTAGACCGAAGCCTCGGTCAGCACCGGCCAGTCCTTGTAGACGAGCCGGATGTGCCCGTCCTCCTTCACCACGCGGGCGAGGTCCGGCGCCGATTTCTTGCAGAAGGGGCAGTTGTAGTCGAGGAAAGCGACGATGGTGACGTCGCCGTCCGCATTGCCGAACGTGGGCGCGGCCGGGTCGCGGAGGATGGCGTTGACGTCGACGCCTTCCGCCCGTGCCCCGCGCGTGCCCGCCAGCGCGGCCGGCACGAGCGCCGTGAGCGCGGCGATGCGGATGAAGTCCCTGCGTCGCATGGGTCGTCCTTCGGTCATGGGGTCAGAGGCCCGCTTGAATGGCGAGGTGGTCGATGTCGGCGAGGGTCAGCGCGCCCACGCGGCGCGATCCCGGCACCTCGCGTCCTGTGGGATCGAGGAGGAAGAGGGTGGGCGGGCCGATGACCGCGTAGCGGCCCATGAGGGCCTGCGCGCCGTCGCCATACCGGGTCACGTCCACGGCGATCCGATCCAGCCCGGACAGGCGCGCGGCTGCGGCCGGCGCAGCCATCGTCGTTTCGTTGGACTTGCAGACCGTGCACCAGTCGGCGGTGAAGGAGACGAGGGTGGGGCGGCCGTCCTGACGGGCGGCGAGTGCCTGCGTCAGCGCCGCGGGGGATGACACCCGCACCTCCCGCGCTTCCGCGATGACCGGGCGGGACGGCGCGGCGAGGAAGCCGAGGGGGCGCAGTGGATCGCTCGCGCCGCCGGCCGCACCGACCAGCAGCAGGAGCCCGCACGCCACGGCGGCGATGCCTGCCGTCTTGCCCAAGGTTTTGCCTATCGGGCGGCCGGCGTCGGCGTGGGAGGCCAACACATCGAAACCGCCAGCGAATACGCCGAGGCCGATGGCGAGAAGTCCGTAGAGGGCAAGGCCGGCAGCATCGGGCAGCACGCGCGCCGCGAGCCATGCGGCGATGGCGAGGAAGAGCACGCCGCAGCCCTGCTTGATGGCGACAAGCCAGCGTCCCGAGCGGGGCAGGATCTGCGCGCCGAACGCGCCCACCGCCACCAGCGGCGCCGCCATGCCGAGGCCCAGCATGAACAAAGCGGAGGCGCCGCGCGCGGCATCTCCCGTCTGCGCCGCATAGAGCATGGCGGCGGCGAGCGGCGGCGTCACGCACGGCCCCACCACCAGCGCCGAGGCGAAGCCGAGCCCCGCCGCCCCCGCGATGGAGCCGCGCCCGCCCGACGGCAGCCGCGCCGCCAGCGCGGAGGGCACGGCGAGATCGAAAAGGCCGAACATGGCGCTGGCCAGCACGACGAACACGGCGGCCATCAGCCCGATGGCCCATGGCGTCTGCAGCGCCGCCTGAAGGTTCGCGCCGGTCCAGGCGGCGCCCATGCCGAGCACGCCATAGGCGGCGGCCATGGCCAGGCCATAAGCGCCGGACAAGGTGAGGCCACGGGCCGGTGTCGGCTTCGCGCCGCCCCCGGCGAGGATGCCGGAGAGGATCGGCAGCATGGGGAAGACGCAGGGTGTGAAGGCGAGCAGCAGGCCGAGGCCGAAGAAGGCCCCCAGCAGGGGCAGCAGGCCCCTTTGGAACAGCGCATCCATGGCGGCCGGTTGCGCGGCGGGCGCGGGCGCTGCGGCAGGTTCGCGGGGCGACGCGCTGCTCCCTTGGTCCGGCGTGGGCAAGGCTTCGGCGGGCGGACGGGCGGGGGTGATGGCGAGCGTCGCGAGATCCACCTGCCGCTTCACGGCTGGGTAGCAGACCCCCTGCTCGGCGCAGCCCTGGAAGGAGATGTCCATGGTCCCCGTCGCCGGCAGGCCGCTGGTCTGCGCCGCGACGGAGCGGTGATAGATGTCCACCGGGCCGAAATTCGGATCGTCCTTCTCCTCGCCCGGCGGCAAGGCGAGGGGGACGGAGGCGCCTCCCATCCCGGCCTTCAGGCTCTCGCGATAGAGATAGGTGCCCGGCGCGATGCGCCAGCTCAGGGAGAGGCCGCCGTCGGTCGCCCGTATCGCCGAGACGGTGAAGGCCTCGTCCGCCTTCAGGATGCGACCCTGCGCCAGCGCAGGGCCGGCGCCGATGGCCGACAGCACGGCCAGCGCCAGGACGGCGCACGTGCGGCGGAGGTACGACAGGGGAGGGCGGGGCGTGTTCGCGACCATGAACGCTCCCTCGGATGCCCACCTTAAGCGGGCCTTAAGGTCGGGGTAGAAGGGAAGGGGCAAGGGGAGTGGTGTGATGCGCATACTGGTCGTCGAGGACGATCCGGTCCTGATGGACGGCCTCAAGGTGGGGCTCGGCCTCGCCGGGGCGACGGTGGACGATGCGACGACCTGCGCTGATGCGCGGGCGGCGCTCGCGGCCGCGCGCTTCGATGCGGTGGTGCTCGACGTGATGCTCCCGGACGGCTCCGGCCTCGACGTGCTCGCCGGCCTGCGCGCACGAGGGGACACGACGCCCGTCCTCCTGCTCACCGCCCTCGACGAGGCGCCGGACCGGGTGCGCGGCCTCGATGGCGGCGCCGACGATTATCTCGGCAAGCCCTTCGACCTCGACGAGCTGAACGCCCGCGTGCGCGCCATCGCCCGCCGCGGCCACGGCCGCGCCGGCCCGCTGCTCAAGGTGGGGGCGCTGGTGCTCGATCCCGCCACCCTCGCGGCGACGCTGGACGGGCAGTCCATCGCCCTGTCGCGGCGCGAGTTCGCGGTGCTCTCCACGCTCATGGAGCGGCCCGGGGTGATCCGCTCCCGCATGGAGATCGAGGAGCGGCTCTATGGCTGGCAGGAGGAGGTGGAGAGCAACGCCGTGGAGGTGCACATCCACAACCTTCGGGCCAAGGTCGGCCGCGAGACCATCGAGACCGTGCGCGGCCTCGGCTATCGCGTCAGGGGGCCGGCATGACCTCGCTCAAGCGCAGGCTGGTGCTGATCCTGCTGGCGGCGACGGGCGTCATCTGGCTGTGCGCCACCGGCTGGATCTACGCCTCCAGCCGCAGCGAGCTGGAGCACGTTCTGGACACCCGCCTGCAGGAGGCGGCGCGCATGGTCCATTCGCTGGTGGCGGGCGGCAACATCGCGGCCGCCGAGGCCGTAGCGCAGGCGACGGCTCCTCCGGAGGCCGGCTACGAGCGCCAGCTCTCCTGCCAGATCTGGTCGCTGGACGGGCGCCTCGTCGCGAAATCCGGCGGCGCGCCGGAAGAGGCGCTGGCGGGGCCCGCGGAAGGCTTTTCCGAGCGCGTGGTCAACGACGAGCCGTGGCGGGTCTATACTATCCTCGATCCGGAGAAGGGCGTGCGGGTGATGGTGGGCGACCGCATCGGCCTGCGCGACCGGCTGGTGCGCGATCTGGTGGCGGGGCTGCTGGCGCCGGTGATCCTCGTCGTGCCCCTGCTCGGCCTGCTCATCTGGATCAGCGTCGGCCGCGGGCTCGCGCCGCTCCATGCGGTGGCCGGCGATATTGCCGCCCGCGACGGCGAGGACATGCGGCCCGTGGCGCCCGCCGCGGCTCCGGCCGAGATCCGCCCGCTGCTGGAGGCCATCAACGGCCTGTTCGCCAAGGTGGAGGCCGCGCGGCGGCAGGAGCGCGACGTGACCGCCTTCGCCGCGCACGAATTGCGCACGCCCCTCGCCGGCCTGAAGACGCAGGCCCAGATCGCGCTGGCGGCGCATGATGCGCCGACGCGCGAGGGCGCGCTGCGGCAGATCCTCGTCTCGGTGGACCGCACCACCCGTCTCGTGCGGCAACTGCTGGCGCTCGCCAAGCTCGAAGGCACGCCATCCCCGCCGCTCGAAGCCTCCGGAGAGACGCAGGCCGGTGCGCTGCTGCGCGACATCGTGCGCCAGACGTCGAAGCCCGCGACGGCCCATGTGGTAGTGGACGACGCCCTCGACGCGTTGAAGCTGAAGGGCGACCACGAGGCGCTGCATCTGATGCTGCGGAACCTGCACGAGAACGCCGTCGAGCATACCGTCGAGCACATGGCCGGCGGCGGCACCATCGCCTGGCGTCCCTGCGCCGGCGGGCTGTGCGTGGAGGACGAGGGGCCGGGCATTCCCGAGGACGAGCTGCCGCTGGTGACGCGCCGCTTCTACCGGGGGCGCAGCCGGAGCGGGGCGGGAAGCGGCCTCGGGCTCACCATCGCCACCATGGCCGCCGCTCGCGCCGGCGCTCGGCTCACGCTGGAGAACCGCCGCGACGGCGACGGCCTGAGGGCGACCATCGTGTGGCCCCGCGGCGCCGCCTGAGGCGCGCCGTCAGGGCTTGTTGTGGAAGCCGAAGCGGCCGGCCACGCTCTGGCGCACGAAGCCGGTCAGCGAGCCTTCCATCAGCAGCGCGATGCCTAGCCGCGCGCCGACCGCCATCCCCGCCACCGCGAGCGGCCAGGACAAGGCGAACAGGGAACCGGCCGTCAGG
Organism: Xanthobacter sp. SG618; assembly: GCF_012932745.1. Lineage (NCBI taxonomy): Bacteria > Pseudomonadati > Pseudomonadota > Alphaproteobacteria > Hyphomicrobiales > Xanthobacteraceae > Xanthobacter > Xanthobacter sp. SG618. The sequence goes on from NZ_JABBHL010000006.1 coordinate 241,957, forward strand.
CCCTGCCCGATGGTGCAGCCGCCGCAGAGGATGCCGCCCGCGCCCATGAGCACCGCGCCGAGCAGATGGCGCTTCATCTCGCGCGGGTCGTCGAACGCCTCCCAGCGGAACTCGTCCGCGAGCCGTGCAGCGGCGAAGGCGCCGAGGGCGACGCCGAAGACGCTGCCGGCGCCGAACTCGGCGAGGCTCGTGGGCTCGAACAGCACGCCGAACAGAGCGCGCGCCACCGGCGAGACGAAGGTGAGGCTCTGCGGGGGGGTGGGGTGGGCGAATTCGTCCACCAGCCAGGTGGTGGCGAGCCAGCCGGCGACCACGCCGAGGCCCAGCATCACCCCGGCCGTCATCAGCCGTCCGGCGCGGCGCAGCCTGCGGTCGGCGAAGGCCGGCGCCACCAGCGCGACGCCCGCGACGGCGGTGAGGATGCCCCGGAAATCGTGCCCGGTGAGGCGCCCCATGATGGAGGGCAGGTCGCTCGCGGTGCCGGCCGGCAGCAGCAGCGCGACGCGTTCCAGCCCGTCCACCCGGATGCCGGCGAAGATGCCGCGCAGGGTCGCGTAGGCGACCGCCCCGAACACCAGCAGCACGACGAGGCTGCGCAGGTCGCCCGAGCCCAGGCGCACCAGCGAGCCGAAGGCGCAGGTGCCCACCAGCGCCATGCCGAGGCCGAACAGCACGCCCCCGGTGAGGATGCCGAGCCACGGCAGCGCGGTGGTGACGTAATTGGTGCGGTCCGGGGCAAGGATGCCGGCCATGGCGAGGGCCTGCGTGCCGAGCACGGCGAGGCCGAGGGCGAGCGCGAACACCTTCATGCGGCGCCAGTCGTGGCCCACCATGGCGTCTTCCAGCGCACCGAAGGTGCACAGGCGGGCGCGGAACACGGCGAAGCCGACCACCCCGCCCACGGCGAGACCGGCGAGCGCGGTCCACCAGGGGCTTGAAACATCCATTGCGCGCCCTCCTCCCTGAGACGGCCGGAGCGGGACTTGTGAAGCGTCCCGTCGCCGGCCCGGCGCATTTTTTCTGAAGCTTACTTTGCGTCCGATGCGGAGGTGCCGCAATACATGTCGTAGATCACCGAGATCACCCGGCGCACATCATCGTTGGCGAGGCTGTAATAGATGGTCTTGCCGTCGCGCCGCGTGGTGACGAGATCATCGAGGCGCAGGCGCGCCAGCTGCTGGGAGACGGTGGGCTGGCGCAGGGAGAGGATGTTTTCCAGCTCCGTCACCGAGCGCTCGCCCTCCGCCAGCAGGCACAGAAGCAGCAGGCGGTTCTCGTGGGAGAGGGCTTTTAGGAAGTCGCTCGCCTTGCGGGCGTTGCGCATGAGGCGGTCAAGCTCGGGCGAGATCTCCGGGCCTTCCCGCAGCTCGTCCTCAAGTCGCCTGGAAACGATCGACATGTGCCTGCCTTCTCAATCCCGGCGGGGCGGCCTCACGGCCGCGCGCCTGCCATTCTGTCCGTCATGGTGTCCTGCATCGAGCCGAGCAGGCCCCAGAACGCTTCGTCCGAAGCATAGCCGGTAATGCGCCCGACTTCGCGCCCCTCGTCCACCAGCACGAAGGTGGGCGTGAAGCGGACCGGCGCCGCCAGCACCACGTCGCGCGGCGTGCCGTCGGACAGGTCCACGCGCCGGAGCGGCGCGCGCTGCCCCTCGTCGGTCTTTTCGTAGATGGGCGCCACGTCGTGGTCGAACTTCAGGCAATAGGCGCAGCCCTTGCGCTCGAACATCAGCAGCTCGCGCGCCGAGGCGGCCGGCGCGAGGGCCACGCAAAGACCCCCGGCGAGGAGGCCGGCCGCGAGCATCAGGCACGCTGAAGGGCGCATGAATTCACAATCCCGACGTGGATTTCACGAGACATATTATCGCATTCGCATATATCTTGAGCAAGGACCAATCCGCGCACCCTGGAAGACGCGGTTTCCAACGATCGGGGAGGAGCATGTCTCTCGATGTCAGCCTCGCAGGGGCGTTCCTTGCCGGCCTGCTCTCGTTCGCCTCGCCCTGCGTGCTGCCGCTGGTGCCGGCCTATCTCGGCTTCCTCGCGGGTGCCGCGACCGAGGGCACGGAAACGGCGCCCGCGCGGCGCGGCGTGCTCGGGGCGGCGCTTTTGTTCGTGCTCGGCTTCGCCTCCGTCTTCGTGCTGCTGGGGGCCACCGCATCTTCCCTCGGGCGGGTGCTGATGGAGCACATCGAAACCCTCACGTTGCTCTCCGGCGCGCTGCTGGTGCTGTTCGGCCTGCACATGACGGGACTGGTGCGCATCCCGCTCCTCTACCGGCAGGCGCGGCTGGAGCCCATGGCGCGGCCGGCGGGGCTCATCGGGCCCTATGTGGTGGGGCTGGCTTTCGGCTTCGGTTGGTCGCCCTGCGTCGGGCCGGTGCTGGCGGCGATCCTGCTCGTCGCCGGGGCCGAGGCGTCGGTGGGCCGGGGGATGCTGCTGCTCGCCATCTATGCTGCCGGCATCGGCATTCCCTTCCTCATCGCCGCCGCCTTCACCGAGCGGTTCCTCGCCTGGTCGCGGGCGGCGCGCAGCCGGCTCGGGCTGGTCGAGAAGATCGCAGGCGGGCTGCTCATCCTCACCGGCATCGCCTTCATGACCGGCTTCATGCCCCAGATCGCCCAATGGCTGCTCGACGCCGCGCCTGGCCTCGGCCGCATCGGATAGGGAGGACCACCCATGGCAGACCCCACGCTCAGCCGCCGGCACCTCTTTCAGGCCTCCGCCGGGCTCGCGGCGGCGCTCCTTCCCGCCCGTGCGCAGGCCAAGGCGCGCCTCGGCGATGACGGGCTCTATACCGAGGACTGGTATGTGGACAGCTTCCTCGATCTGCCCGAGGACTTCGCCGCCGCGCGCGGGAAGGGGCGGGGCTTCGCGCTGCAGTGGAGCCAGCGCGGCTGCATTTATTGCAAGGAGCTGCACACCGCCTATTTCGCCGATCCGGCCATCGAGACGCCCATCCGGGAGGCGTTCGACATCGTGCATCTGGACCTGTTCGGCGCGCGGGAGGTGACCTTCCTCGACGGCGCGCGGCTCACCGAAAAGGCGCTCGGCCAGCGCGAGCGCATCCGCGCCACGCCCACCTTCCAGTTCTTCGCCGAGGTGGATGGAAAGCCCAAGGAGGTGGCCCGCATGCCGGGCCTGCTGCCGCGGCCGGAATTCTCCGCTTTGTTCCGCTATGTGGCGGAGGGTGCCTATGCGCGCGAGCCCTTCGATGCGTGGCTCGGCAAGCAGGGCAAGGGTTGAAGGGCGGGGACGCCGGAGCATCCCCGCCTTGCCCATCACTTGGCCGACTTGTTCACCGGAGAGTTGGGATCGAACAGATAGGCCACCACGTCCTTCATCTGCTCTTCGCTGAGCACGCCGTTGTGCCCGAAGCGCGGCATGGGCGAGCAGGCGAACACGGCCTGCGCGTTGTAGACCTTGGCGTAGGCGGCTTTCGCATCCTCAGCGGAGAATTTGCGGTCCGCGCCGTAGTTGAGGAGGCTCGGGCCAAGGGTGCCGTAGCTCACTTCCTTCGGGTCCATCTGGTGGCAGGCATAGCAATTGCCGCCGCTCACCGTGCCGGGGGGATCGGAGAACTGGCCGCCGCGCCCGTTCTGGGCCACCTCGGCCCCCTTCTTCCAGTCGCCGAGCACGCTGCCCTGCGGATATTTCACCGTCTTGGCCTCGCGGGCCATGATGGCTTCCGCCTGCTTGGCGGAGGGCTGGTTGCGCGTGACCGAGCAGATTTCCATGGTCTCGTCCGGCACGAGCCGCGCGGCCCAGCCGTCCGGGAGCTTGGTGAAGCTCTCCTTCACCACCCTGTCCACCACGGCGGGCGGGGCAGGGGGGATCTGCTGCGCGAGCGCGATTCCGGGGGCGACCTGCGGGAGAAGAAGCGCCGCGGCGATGATGATTGTCTTCATTGCTCTTCCTCCCCTCAGCGCTTGATGGACGGCACGTTCAGCTCGCCCCCGGCCGCCTGCGCCTGCAGGAAGACGGTGAGCGCCGTGACGGCTTCGGAGGCATAATCGGGCGGAGGCATCCGCATCTGCCGATAGCAGTCCCACAGCCGGTGCTGCATGGTCCGCAGCGAACTCTGGGAGACGCGGTAGGTGGGCCAGGAGGCCATGGTGAGCTGGGCGTCCTTGCCCGGCTTGTCGAGCTGCGGCAGCCCCTGAAGCCGGATGCGCTTGCCGGGATCGCCGTGGCAGGTGGAGCAGGAGAAGTCGTTGATGGACGAGCGCCGGTAGAACAGCGCCTCGCCGATGGCATAGGCCTCCTTCTCCTTGGCATGGGCAAGCGGGATGTCGATCTTCATGCCGTTGGACTTGTTGGCGATGAAGGCAACGAGATCCTCCATGTCCGAGCCGCGGCCGGGGCCGGAGAAGGGCTTCGCCATAATGGGCTTGATGTCGACGCCCTGGATCTTGTCCATGCACCACAAAAGGCGCTGCTCCAGATCCATGACCTTGCCGGCATCCGCGAAATAGCGCGGCAAAGCGGCATAGGCGCCTTCCAGCTTGCCCGGCCCCTGGCCGAGGTCGCAGGCCTCCAGCGAGACGTTCTTGGTGCCGCGCGGATCGGCCCAGATGGCCTCGCCGCGGTCCACGGCGAGATAGCCGGGATTGGCCATGGGGTCGTTGATCATGGCGCGGTAGCGCTCGATCTCCTTCTCGCTCGCATCGTCCTGCGCGCGGGCCGTGACAAGAGGTGAGAGCGCCAATGCGAGGGCGCACAGGCATGTGAGAAACGTGGCTTTGGGTCGCATGTATCCTCCCCAGCGAGACGTCCGCGGCGTGGGGCCTTCTGCGTGAAGCCCTTGAGCCGCGGCGATCCACCTGCGACGCTCCATCCCTCATAGATGGATGCGATCAGCGGATAGGAGCTACTTTACATTCAAAAAATTCGATATCACAATATGTGAAATTGATCCGCCGCGACCACCGCCGTCACGGGGACGAGATTCAACAAGAACAACGCCAAAAGCCGGCCCTCAAGTGCCGGTCGTGCCAGGAGGAAAACGCATGCCGCCCCGTCTCGACGCCACCCTTGTCCCTACGCGCGGCCTCCCTACGCGCGGCCTGTCTGCGCACGGCCTCCCGACACGCCGTGGCGCGCTGAAGCTCGCGGGTCTTGCCGCCTTCGCCGCCGTGCTGGCGCCGCGCATGGCGTTTGCCACCGAGGCACAGGTGGCGGACGAAATGAAGAAGCTGTTCGCCGGCAAGACCATGGGCGAGGGCAAGATCAAGCTCGACATGCCCGAGATCGCCGAGAACGGCCTCGTCGTGCCCATCAACATCGATGTGGAAAGCCCGATGACCGAGGCGGACTTCGTGAAGTCCGTCCACGTCTTCGCCGACGGCAATCCGCTGCCGCAGGTGGTGACCTATCACTTCACCCCCGAGAGCGGGAAAGCCTCCGCCTCCACCCGCATGCGCCTCGCCCAGACGCAGAACGTCATCGCCGTGGCGGAGATGTCCAGCGGACAGCTTTATTCGGCCAAGGTGCAGGTGAAGGTCACCATCGGCGGCTGCGGCGGCTGATTCGACAGACGAATCGCTGCCCCAAGACACAAAAGAACAGAACAGGCGCGCGCCAGAGCGCCGCCGAGCAGAAACCGGAGGAAACCCATGGCCCTCAAGTCCCAGCCGCGCGTGCGCGTGCCTGCCCAGGCCAAGGCGGGCGAGATCATCGAGATCAAGACCCTGATTTCGCACGAGATGGAAAGTGGCCAGCGCAAGGACGCCGCCGGCAAGACCGTGCCGCGCGACATCATCAACAACTTCCAGGCCGCGTTCAACGGCAAGCCCTTCTTCACCGCGGAGTGGTTCACCTCCATTTCGGCGAACCCCTACCAGTCCTTCTTCTTCAAGGCGAAGGAGAGCGGCGAGTTCACCTTCACCTGGAAGGATGACGCGGGCGCCGAGCAGAAGGCCACCGCGAAGCTCACCGTCGCCTGAGGCGGCGCCCCTCGCATTGTTCCGTTGTCGGTGGAGGTGCCATCGGATCGCTGATCCGGTGGGCGCTCCCGCCATGACCTGAGAAAGCGTGGCCCTCATGATCTCAAGGCGCGATTTTCTGTCCGCCGGAACGGCCCTCGCCGGCCTGCTCGCCGCCTCCGGCACGGGGCTGGCACAGGCGGTCGGCGCGCAGGCGCTGAGCCAGGCGGACCTCCTGAAGTTCGGCAATGCCGGCACCTTCACCATCCTGCACATCACCGACATCCACGCCCAGCTGGTGCCGCTCTATTTCCGCGAGCCCTCCACCAATCTCGGCGTGGGCGATGCGCGGGGCGTGCCGCCGCACCTCACCGATGCAGCTTTCCTCAAGTATTTCGGCCTGAAGGCCGGCACGCGCGACGCCTATTCCCTCACCTCGGAAGACTTCACCCAGCTCGCCCGCACCTATGGGCGCATGGGCGGGGTGGACCGCATCGCCACCCTCGTGAAGGCCATCCGGGCCGAGCGCGGGGCGGACAAGGTGCTGCTGCTTGACGGCGGTGACGGGCTCCAGGGCTCCTGGTCCTCGCTGAAGACGCAGGGCGAGGACATGGTGAAGGTGTTCTCCGCCCTCGGCACGGACGCCATGGTCGGCCATTGGGAATTCACCTACGGCGCCGACCGCGTTACCGAGATCAAGGAGAAGGCGCCCTTCGCCTTCCTCGCCCAGAACGTGCGCTCCGCTGAATGGCAGGAGCCGGTGTTCGAGGCCGCGAAGACCTTCGAGAAGGGCGGCGCCAAGGTGGCGGTGATCGGCCAGGCCTTTCCCCGCACCCCCATCTCCAACCCGCGCTGGATGATCCCGGACTGGGAGTTCGGCATCCGCGAGGAGGACATGCAGAAGCATGTGGACGCCGCCCGCGCCGGCGGCGCCGATGCGGTGGTGGTGCTCTCCCACAACGGCTTCGACGTGGACCGCAAGATGGCGTCCCGCGTCTCCGGTATCGACGTGATCCTCACCGCCCACACCCATGATGCCATGCCGCGCGTGGTGGAGGTGGGCAAGACGCTGCTGGTGGCCACCGGCTCCCACGGCAAGTTCGTGTCGCGCCTCGATCTCGACGTGAAAGACAGGAAGGTCACCGGCTATCGCTTCCAGCTCATCCCGGTGTTCTCGGACGTCATCGCGCCGGACCCGGAGATGGCGAAGCTCGTGACGGACATCCGCGCGCCCTACGCCAAGGATCTTTCCCGCGAGCTGGGCCGCGCCGACAGCCTTCTCTACCGCCGGGGCAATTTCAACGGCACGTTCGACGACATGATCTGCGACGCGATCATGAAGGAGCGCGACGCGGAGATCGCCCTCTCCCCCGGCTTCCGCTGGGGTGGCACGCTCTTGCCGGGCGATCCCATCACCTTCGATGCCGTGGCCAATGCCACCGCCATCACCTATCCCGCCTGCTACCGCAACACCATGACCGGCCGGCAGCTGAAGGACGTGCTGGAGGACGTGGCCGACAACATCTTCAATCCCGATCCCTATTTCCAGGGCGGCGGCGACATGGTGCGCGTCGGCGGCGTGGGCTACGCTATCGACGTGTCGAAGGGCTCCGGCCAGCGCATCTCCGACCTGACCTTCCTCAAGACCGGCAAGCCGCTGGAGGCCGACAAGGCCTATACGGTCGCCGGCTGGGCCTCCGTTGCCCAGAATGTGGAAGGCCCGCCGGTGTGGGAGCTGGTGGAGCGCTACGTGACTGACACCAAGTCCGTGAAGATCGCCCCCAATGCCTCCGTGAAGGTGACCGGCTCATGAGGCGCACGGTCATCCCGGCTCCGCATTCCGATCAAAATATTCAAAACTACGAATAAGCGAATATCAGGGAGGACGTCATGTCCGACACCAGTCTGCCCCCGACGGAGCGCGCGAGCGGAGCGAAACCGTCGCTTTCCCGGAGGCGCTTCCTCAACCTTGCGGGCATCGGCGCGGGCGCCGCCGTCGCCGGTGGCGGGGCGGCCCTTGCCGCGCCGGCCGCCGGCACGCCCGATCCCAACATCGTGCCGGTACCCGACTGGACCAAGACCCTCGGCGCGCCGGTCAATGAGAACCCCTATGGCAAGCCCTCCATGTTCGAGAAGGACGTGGTGCGTCGGGAGGTGACGTGGCTCACCGCCAGCTCGCAGAGCTCGGTCAGCTTCACCCCGCTCTATGCCCTCGACAGCGTCATCACGCCCAACGGCCTGTGCTTCGTGCGGCACCATGGCGGGCAGGCGGAGATCGAGCCGGACAAGTACCGGCTGATGATCCACGGCCTCGTGGACAAGCCCCTCGTCTTTACGCTGGAAGACCTGAAGCGCATGCCCGGCCGGGTGAACCGCGCCTACTTCCTCGAATGCGCGGCCAATTCCGGCATGGAGTGGCGCGGCGCGCAGCTCAACGGCTGCCAGTTCACCCACGGCATGATCCACAATCTCTTCTACACCGGCGTGCCGCTGAAGACGCTGCTGGACATGGCGGGCGTCAATCCCAAGGGCAAATGGGTGCTCGCCGAGGGCGCCGACGCGGCGGTGATGACGCGCTCCATCCCGCTCGAAAAGGCGATGAACGACTGCCTCGTCGCGTTCGGCATGAACGGCGAGGCGCTGCGGCCCGAGCAGGGCTATCCGGTGCGGCTCGTGGTGCCGGGCTGGGAAGGCAATATGTGGGTCAAGTGGCTGCGCCGCCTCAAGGTGGGCGACCAGCCCTGGCAGCAGCGCGAGGAGACGTCGAAATACACCGACCTCCTCGCCGACGGCCGGTCGCGCCGCTTCACCTTCGTGATGGATGCAAAATCCGTGGTAACGAGCCCGAGCCCGCAGGCGCCCTTGAAGCACAAGGGGCCGAACGTGCTCTCCGGCATCGCCTGGTCGGGGCGCGGCACCATCTCGCGGGTGGACGTCTCGCTGGACGGCGGGCGCAATTGGACCACCGCGCGCATCGACGGGCCGGCGCTGCCCATGTCCATGACGCGCTTCTATCTCGATTTCGACTGGGCCGGGCAGGAGCTGATGGTGCAGTCCCGCGCCATGGACGACACCGGCTATGTGCAGCCCACCAAGCAGGAGCTGCGGGCCATTCGCGGCACCAATTCCATCTACCACAACAACGGCATCCAGACGTGGCTGGTGCGCTCCAACGGGGAGACGGAAAATGTGGAAGTCGGCTGAGACGCTCCTCGCTTCCGCCTTGCTCGTCGGCGCCCTGGCCGTCTCCGGCATGGCCGTGGCCGATCCCCAGCCGGGCAGGCCCGCGGCAAAGGCGGAGAAGGACAAGACCGACAAGGCCCGGCAGGCAGTGAACGTGGCCGCCCCCGCCGCGACGGCGCCGGCTGCAGCCAAGACCATCGCCCTCGGCCGCCCCGCGCTTCAGGAGGAAATCGCCGCCTGGAACATCGACGTCCGCGCCGATGGCGAGGGCCTGCCGCCGGGCAAGGGCTCGGTGAAGGAGGGCGAGGAGCTGTTCCTGCAGAACTGCGCCCAGTGCCATGGCGAGTTCGGCGAGGGCGCGGGCCGCTGGCCGGTGCTGGCCGGCGGGCGCGGCACCCTGAAATCCGAGCGGCCGGAAAAGACCATCGGCTCCTTCTGGCCCTACGCCTCCACGGTCTATGACTACGTGCACCGGGCCATGCCCTTCGGCAGCAACCTGTCGCTCTCGCCGGACCAGACCTACGCCATCGTCGCGTATCTTCTGAACCTCAACGATCTCGTTGCCGAGGACTTCGTGCTCTCGAAGGACAACTTCCCCAAGGTGGACCTGCCCAACGAGGCCAATTTCTACGACGACGACCGGGAGACCTCGGAAAAGGCCTTCTGGAAGAAGAACCCCTGCATGAAGGACTGCAGCGGTGAGGTCCATGTCACCGCCCGCGCCCAGATCCTCAACGTGACGCCGGACGGCGATCCGCCCAAGGGCAATCTGGAGTGAGCCGCCCGTCGTAACGCCAAGGAAGGGTCCCGGCCGCCTCGTCCGGGACACCACACAGCCCTCCAACGGAAAGGACGAGGATCGTGCGCATCCCCGTGATGATCGCCCTCCTGCTCGGCGTCGCCGCTGCCCCGGCGCACGCGGACCCGGACATCGCCAAGGGCGAGACGGTGTTCAAGAAATGCATGGCCTGCCATGCGGTCGGCCCCGACGCCAAGGTGAAGGTCGGCCCGCCCCTCAATGGCATCGTCGGCGCCAAATGGGCCCACTTCGAGGGCTATGCCTATTCCCAGGACATCAAGGACGGCGCCGCCGCCGGCAAGGTGTGGGACGAGGCCAGCCTCAACGATTATCTCGAAAATCCCAAGCACCTCGCCCCCAAGGGCAAGATGGCCTTCGCCGGCATCAAGAACGAGCAGGAGCGCGTGGATCTCATCGCCTTCCTTGCCCAGTTCAAGCCGGACGGCTCGAAGAAGTAGTTCGCGCGCCGGCCCGCCGCGCCGTTGCGGAGCGGGGGCGGCGGGTGGCACAGTTGAAGGCACACGGCGCGCCAGACGCCGATGACGGGAGGAAACCATGCCCCAGTTCGACCGCCGGGCCTTCCTCGGCACCATGGCGCTTGCGGGCGCTGCGCCGATCGCGGCCACGAGCGCCCATGCCGCCGTGCAGTCGCTCCAGCTCGCCGACATCAAGAAGGAAGCGGACACGGCCTGCGTCTACCACGTGGACTATGGCGACCATGCCCGCTTCGCCCAGACGCTGAACAACATCAACAACCACTATGCCTCTTACGGCGCGGACCCCTTCGCGCTGCAGATCGTGATGGTGGCCCATGCGGGCGGCATCAAATTCTTCCTCGACAATCTCAACGGCACCATGTGGGAGAAGGAAACCCTCGACCCCACGCTCAATGAGAAGATCGCCGCCCTCGCCAAGAACGGGCTCAAGGTCTACCTGTGCGCCTACACCTTCGAGCGCAACCACGTGCCCAAGGAGAAGGCGCGCGATGAGGCCTTCATCGCCTTCGTGCCCTCCGGCATCGCCACGGCCGGCGCATTGCAGGGCAAGGGGTTCGGCTACCTCAAGGTCGGCTGAAGGCATGGCGCGCGCGGGCGTCTCGCGGCGGGCGCTGCTGGGCGGTTCGGCGCTGGCGGCGGCGCTGCTCTGCGCGCCGCACGTCGCGGCGCAGGCAAGGCCGCGCGTGGTGATTGTGGGCGGCGGCGCCGGCGGGGCGAATGCCGCCCGCGCCCTTCTGCGCGATGGCCGGGTGGAGGTCACGCTGGTGGAGCCGGAGCCGCTTTATGTGGCGATGTTCCACTCCAATCTCTGGCTGGGCGGCTTCATTGATTTCGCCGCCCTGGAATTCGGCTATCAGGGCCTCGCGCGGGCCGGCGTGCGCCTCGTGCCGCAAAGGGCCGACGCCATCGACCGGGAGCGGCGGGAGGTGCGCCTCGCCGATGGCGGACGCCTTCCCTATGACCGCCTCATCCTCTCCCCCGGCATCGATCTCGATTATGACAGCGTGCCCGGCTGGAGCCGCGCCGCCGAGACCGCGATGCCCCATGCCTGGAAGGGCGGCGCCCAGCTGCGCCTCCTGAAGGAGCGGCTGGACAAGGTGCCGGACGGCGGCCTCATCGTCATCATCGCCCCGCCCAACCCCTTCCGCTGCCCGCCGGCGCCCTATGAGCGCGCCTCCATGATGGCCCATCGCCTGAAGACCACCGGGCGCGGCGGGGCGCGCATCATCATCGTGGACCCGAAGCCCAAATTCTCCATGCAGGGCCTCTTTCAGGAGGGCTGGGAGGGGCATTACCCCGGCATGGTGGAATGGATGGCGCCGGACATTTCCGACGGCCTCGTCTCGGTGGACCCGGCCACCGGCACGGTGGTCACCGGCTTCGAGACCTATCGCGAGGCGGCGCTGGTGAACGTGATCCCGGCGCAGAAGGCGGGCGCCATCGCCCGCGGTGCGGGGCTGGCCGATGCCTCGGGCTGGTGCCCGGTGGAGGCCGCCTCCATGGCTTCGGCGCTGGACCCTGCCGTGTTCGTCATCGGCGATGCCGCCATTGGCGGCGAGATCCCGAAATCCGCCTTTGCCGCGGGCAGCCAGGCTGATGTGGCGGCGCGGGCGCTGCTTGCCGGCCTGTTCGGCGAGGCTGTCCCGCTGGCCAGCTATGCCAGCACCTGCTGGAGCCTGATCGCGGCCGACGACGCGGTGAAGGTGAGCGGGCTCTACCGCCCGGTGGATGGCCGCATCCGCGAGGTGGAGGGCACTGTCTCCGGAGCCCGCGAGCCGGCTGCCCTGCGCCGCCGCCAGCAGGAGGAGAATGCGGATTGGTATCGCGCCATGGTGGCCGGCATGTTCGGCTGAGCGGCGCTCCCGGGCGGCGCGCTATTCGTAGAGATAGCCCACCGGGCTGCCGGCGAGGCGATCGCTGCGCAGGTCCGCGCGGGTGATGATCTGACCGGCGAGGGCGTCGATCTCGTCCCGCTGGCCCGGCGTCCACATCCTCAGGGCATCGAAGCCGTTGAGGAGGCCGAGCCGCAGAATCTGCGTGTCCTCGCCGATCTCCGCGAGCCGGATGGCGCCCGCGCCGGCGGTGACCGTATCGCCCGTGGCCAGCTCGATGATCTTGCCCGCGCGATCCGCGAAACCGGCGGTGCCGCGGATGATGCGGTAGACGACGACCTCGCCCTTCGCCAGCCCCTCCGCATCGGCCGCCGCCGCCGACTTGGGCAGCACCGCGCCACCGCGCGGATCGGTGGCGATGATGTGGCCGGTGACGAGATGGCCGCTCGGCGCCTCGATGCCGAGGTCACGCACATGCACCGGCATGGGAGAGGCCACCGGTCCCAGTGCATCGGTCGGATAGGGACGGAACAGGGCGTCGAGGGCGAGCGGGTCCTGAACCCAGAAGCCCGCGCCGGCCGGCCGGTTGTGCAGCGGATGCTTCCAGGCGGTGCGGGGCGTCTCGTCCTCGCGGATCTCATCCGGGCCGACCACGGTGGGGTTCGGGAAGGTGGAGGGATCGGTGATGAAGGCTTCCAGGAACTTGCCGGAATAGCCCATGCACAACGGGTCCGGCACCACGGTCTGCGGTGTCTTCAAATTCTCTTCGGTCGAGAGACCCGACCATGTGTAGAAAAGCTGGCGGTGGACGATGGCGCTCTGGAGCATCGCCGCGCCCGGCCCCACATAGTGGACCTTGCCGTCATAGTCGAAGGTGAACATCCCGGAGGTGACGAGCACCAGCTGGAAGCCGCCCGGCGGCAGGTGCAGGTGGAAGTCGGTCGGGCCCGTGTCGTCCCGGTAGATGGGCAGGTTGGTGGCCACCTCCTGCAGCAGGAAGGCGCCGTTATTGGCATGGAGGCCTTCCAGCGCGCGGTGATAGAGCGCCTGCGGCCGGTACACCGGATCGTAGCTGATGTCCTTATAGCGATCGATGGCGATGAAGGCGTCGCGATTGAGCGCGATGCGCGCGCCGTCCGGTCGCATGAGGCCAGGCCATTTGAAATCGACCATGGACTGCAGACCCATAGCAATCTCCCGGTTGGGACGCGGGTGCGGGACGGTGATGTCAAGGACTATAGTCTGTCGCTGGTGCGCGGCGTCAATCGAATAGTTCGAGAGAGGCCGATGCGGAGAGAGATGGGCCAAAACGTCTCGTGTCCCTGCGCAATAATTGTACTTCTGCTTATGATTTGACTTTTCTCTGCTCAAGCCGGGTGCAGGCGCCGGCCCGTCGCCGCACCGTCGCGTCGCCGATGGATGCTGTGAGCCGCGCCGGACGCTGCTATGAGAGCGGCGGAGCCAGCCCAGGCGAGGAGCATCCGTGACCGACGACACTTTGCCCAACGTAACCGAGGCCCTGTTTCACGTCCCGAGCCTCGACCGGCTGCTCCCGGCCGCGCCCTCGCGCCATCCGCCGCGCATCCTGCTGCTCTATGGCTCGCTGCGCGAGCGCTCCTATTCCCGCCTGCTGACGCTGGAGGCGGAGCGGCTGCTGAAGCGGCTCGGCGCGGAAACCCGGGTCTATCATGCCGATGGCCTGCCTTTGCCCGATGGTGCCCCGGTGGAGCATCCCAAGGTGGCGGAGCTGCGCGAACTCACCATGTGGTCCGAAGGGCAGGTGTGGTGCAGCCCGGAGCGGCACGGGGCCATGAGCGCGGTGATGAAGGCGCAGATCGACTGGATCCCCCTCGCGCTGGGCGCCATCCGCCCCACGCAGGGGCGCACGCTGGCCGTGATGCAGGTGTGCGGGGGCTCGCAATCCTTCAACGCAGTGAACCAGATGCGCATCCTCGGCCGCTGGATGCGCATGCTCACCATTCCCAACCAGTCGTCCGTCGCCAAGGCCTATCAGGAGTTCGACGAGGCGGGGCGGATGAAGCCCTCCGCTTATTACGACCGGGTGGTGGACGTGATGGAGGAACTGGTGAAGTTCACCCTGCTGACGCGCGACATCTCCCCCTATCTCACCGACCGCTACAGCGAGCGCAAGGAAGCGGCCGAGGCGCTGGAGGCGCGGCTCGCCCTCGGCGCGGCCGTGCGGTGAGCGCCGCCGCATCGCCGGCCGGGACAGGCGGCGCCGGCCGTTCGGTCATCGCCGCGCTGGGCGTGGTGCAGATCCTCACCTGGGGCTCGTCCTTCTATCTGCTCACGGTGCTGGCGGGGCCGATCTCCAGGGATACCGGATGGCCGCTGCAATGGATCGTCGGCAGCCTCTCCGTGGGGCTTCTGGTGGCGGGGCTGGTCTCGCCGAAGGTGGGCGCGCTGATCGATGCGCGCGGCGGGCGGCCGGTGCTGGCGGGCGGATGCGCGCTGCTGGCCTGCGGCCTCGCCTTGCTGGCGCTGGCGCAGGGGCCGGCGATGTTCATGCTGGGCTGGTGCATTGCCGGCGCGGGCATGGCGGCGAGCCTCTATGACGCAGCCTTCGCCGCGCTCGGCCGGCTCTACGGGGCGGGCGCGCGGCGGGCGATCACCATGCTCACTTTGTGGGGCGGCTTCGCCAGCACGGTGTGCTGGCCCATCACCGCCTTCCTCGATGCGCATCTGGGCTGGCGGGCGACGTGCTTCGTCTATGCCGGCCTCCATCTCGCCGTCTCGATCCCGCTGGTGCTGGCCTTCATGCCGGCGATTGCGCCGCGAGTGGAGACCGGCCGGCCGGCGCGGGGCGGGCCGGTGGTGCTTGGCGGGCCTGAGCGCATCTCCTTCCTGCTCATGGGCGGCATCGTCACCCTCATCGGCACCATCGCCTCCGCCATGTCGGTGCAGGTGCTGGCGCTGCTCCAGTCGCGCGGCCTGAGCCTCGCCGAGGCGGTGGCCGCCGGGGCCTTCATCGGCCCGTCGCAGGTGTTCGCGCGGATCATCGAGCAGGCGTCCGGCGGGCGTCATCATCCGCTCTGGACGATGATCTGGGCGGTGGCGCTGATGGGGCTGGGGCTGGTGATGCTGGCGGCAGGCTTTCCCATCGTCGCCGTGGCGCTGGTCGCCTATGGCGCCGGCAACGGCATCTTCTCCATTGCCAAAGGCACCGTGCCGCTGGCCGTGCTGGGGGCGGAGCGCTACCCCGTGCTCGCCGGCCGCCTTGCCCGTCCCGCATTGTTGGCGCAGGCGCTGGCGCCGCTGGGCGCGGCGCAACTTCTCGCGGCCTGGGGGGCGGGCGCGGCGTTCTCGGCGCTGATCGGCCTGTGGCTGGCGGCGGCGGTGCTGCTCGGATTGCTCTGGCGGCGGGTGTAGCCCTCAGCCTCCCTCGCCCACGAGAAGGGCGAAGGGCCAGTCCGTGTTGGCGGCGAGATCGGCCGCCGATGGCACCGGTTCGGATAGGCCGGGCACCGCGAAGCGCCAGCGGAATCCGGCCGGCAGCTTTATCCCCTGCCACGCGGTCGGTTGAAGGCCGCCGGCCGGCGTCACCTGCTCGAAGGTCCTTACCGGGCAGGCGACCAGCAGCGCCTTGCCGCCGCCCGTGCGCAGGAAGCTGGCCATGGGCACGGTGCCGCCCACGTCCAGCGGCACATACTTCCCGCGAAACAGCTCCGGCTCTTTCGCGCGCAGCCGGAGCAGCGTGCGGATGAGGTGCTGCTTGCGGCCGTCGCCACCCTCGGGCGGGACATCGAGGGTGGCGCGGCGGCGGGCGAAGTCTACGGGGCGGCGGTTGTCCGGGTCCACCAGCGAGAGGTCGAGAAATTCCGTGCCCTGATAAAGGTCGGGAATGCCGGGGGCGGTGAGCTTGAGCACGCTTCCCGCCAGCCCCTTCGCCTCCGCGGCCGGGCGGATGAGATCGACGAAGCGGGACATCTCCCGCCGCATGTCCGCCCCCTCGGGCGCGGTGAGGATGAAGCGGGCGAGGCCCTGCGCCTCGGCCTCGAAGGCCTCGTCCGGCCGGTCCCACGAGGTCGCGCGCTTGGCCTCGCGCAGCGCCTTCATCTGCCAGCCTTCGACGCGGGCGAGGAAGGTCTCCATGCCGGAGGCATCGTCCGGCCACGCGCCCACCAGCGTCTCGACGAGCATGATGCGGTCGGCCGCATCCACGGTCGGCGCCTGTCCCTTCAGTGCCGCCAGCCAGCGGTCGAGGAGGGCGATCCACAGGTCCGCGCATTCGCTGAGGATGGAGAGGCGCGCGCGCACGTCCTCGCCGCGCTTGTGGTCGTGGGTGGCGCTCGCCAGCATGGCGAAGGGCCAGTGCGCCGCCCGCGCGGCGGCCGTCCGGTGCCAGTCGGCGACGCTGCCGCCGCCCGTGGCGGGGTTCGAGCCCACCTCGTTGCGCGAGAGCAGCGGGCCGTAGCGATAGAAGGCCGTATCCTCCACCGACTTCGCCGCGACGGGGGAAGACAGCTGCTCGAAACGGGTGATGGCCGCGCGCCGCAGGTCCTGATGGGGCGCATCGGGGGCGAGGGGGCCGAGCCATGCGCCGATCCGGTCGAGGTGCCATTGATCGCCGGGGAAGACGCCGCCCCGCGCCGCCGCGATGGCCTCATGCAGCGCGTCCGCCCCCGTCTCGCCCGTGCCGGCGGAGTAAGTGCGATAGCGGGGGAAGTGGACGAGGATTTCGATGAGGCAGCGCCGGAGCGCCGGGCGCGGGCGGTCGCGGTCGGCGAGATCGGCGGCGGCGAGCGCGGCGAGGGCATCCACCGCGCTCTCCAGCGGGGCGGTAAAGGACCGGGCGATGATCTCCCGCCGCGCCGGCTCTTCCTCGGCGGAGAAGGCTGCGGGCCGACCGGTGTGGGCGGCCCAGTGGGCGGTGAGGCGCTCGAAGCCGGCCGCGTCGTGGAGCAGGCGGCTCACCTCCTCCATGAAGTCATAGCCGGTGGTGCCGTCCACCTCCCAGCCGGGATCGAGGCTCTCGCCCGCCGCAAGGATCTTCTCCACCACCAGCCAGGCGCGCCCGCGCAGCGGCGCCGGCCGCATCGTCTCCCGCGCCGAAAGCTCCGCCCGCAGCCGCCGGCAATAGGCGCCGGGGTCGGCGAGGCCGTCCACATGGTCCACGCGCAGGCCGTCGATGAGGCCTTCCGCGTAGAGGTCCAGCACCGTGGCGTGGGTGCGCTCGAACACGCCGGGGGCGTCGGCGCGCAACGCGGCCAGCTCCGTCACGTCGAAGAAGCGCCGCCAGTTGATGGCGTCCGGGGCGGTCCGCCAATAAGCAAGGCGATAGTGCTGGCGCTCCAGCAGGGCGTGGAGATGCCGGGCGGCCTCCTCCCCGGCCAGACTGCCGGCGGAGGCGGGATCGGCCTCCAGCGCCTCGGCATCCTCCGGCCGCAGCGGGAAGAGATGGTGGAAGTAGCGCACCGCCCAGCCGGCCTCGGGATCGCGCACCAGCTTGAGGTCGCCGCCGGCCAGCACCTCGTGATAGGGCGCGCCGAGGAAGGGGGCGAGGAGCCGCCCGCCGCCGGCCTTAAAGTCGATGTCGAACAGGGGAGCGAAGGGACTGTCGGGGCCGCGCCGCAGCACGTCGAGCCAGTAGGGGTTTTCATCACCGCCCACGCCCATGTGGTTGGGCACGATGTCCACCACCAGCCCCATGCCGTGGCCGCGCAGCGCCGCCACGAGACGGCGCAGGCCCTCTTCGCCGCCGAGTTCGGGATTGACGTGGGCGGGGTCCACCACATCGTAGCAGTGGGTGGAGCCCGCCCGCGCCTTCAGGATGGGCGAGGCATAAAGATGGCTGATGCCGAGATCCGCCAGATAGGGCACCACCGCCGCGCCGTCGTCGAAGGTGAAGCCCTTGTGGAACTGCAGGCGATAGGTGGCGCGGGGGAGGGCAGAGGTCATCTTTGTGCGGCCCCTTCGCCGCGGGTCTGCTGGAGGAGGGAGAGCCGGGCCCTGATCCGGGGCGCGGCGAGGAGGTCTTCGGCCGGCGCGGACAGGCGGCGGCGCCAGTTGGGGTGCTCGTCCACGGTGCCGGGCAGGTTGGGGCTTTCGTCGAGACCGAGCAGGTCTTCCAGCGGGATGATCGCGAGGTCGCACGCGCTTTGCGCCACATAGGCGACGGCCGCATCCACCGCGCATTCCGCATCGTCGAGCAAAGTCGCGATGCCCGCCGCGGCCGCCGCCGTCGTGAAGGCCGTGCGCTCGCCGGCGCGGGCGGTGAGGGCTTCGGCCGCCACGTCCGACGCGGTGATGCGGGCGCGCCAGTGGAGGTCGCGGCCGTGCCACCAGCCGGCGATGGTGGGCAGGTCGTGGGTGGAGGTCATCCCCACCGCCTCTCTTTGCCAATCCTCCGGCGGCAGGAAGCCGCCGTCCTCGTCGCGCTCGAAGGGCAGCACGCGCATGCCGAGGATGCCAAGCGCCGTCATTTCCGCGCGCAGCCCCTCCGGCACCGTGCCGAGATCCTCACCGATGGCGATGGCGCCATGCGCATGGGCCTCGATGGCCACGAGCCGCAGGAGGTCCTGAAGCGGATAGGTGAGATAGGCGCCCTCTCCGGCGCCGGCGCCGTCCGGCACCAGCCACAGGCGGCGCAGGCCGAGGATGTGGTCGATGCGCACCCCGCCGGCATGGCGGAGCGCCGCGCGGATGGCCGCGAGGAAGGGCTCGAAATTCTGCGCCGCCAGCGCCGTGGGCGAGATGGCGGTGAGGCCCCAGTTCTGCCCGGCGACATTGATGAGGTCCGGCGGCGCGCCGATGGCGAGGCCGGCGAGCAGATCACCCGGCCGGCTCCATGCCTGGCTGCCGGCGGGATCGAGCCCGACGGCGAGATCGGAGATGAGGCCGATGCCCATGCCGGCCGCCCGCGCGCGCGCCTGCGCGGCGGCAAGGCTGCGCGCGGCGAGCCATTGCAGGAACAGGTGAAAGCGCACCTCGTTCGCCTGCGCGGATGCGAAATCGGCGACTTCAGGGCTTTCGGGATCGCGCAGCGGCGCCGGCCATTTCCGCCAGTCGGGGCCGTGGCCCCCGGCGATCATGGCGGCGTGCAGCGCCTCGAACAGCGCGTGGCGGGCGAGGTCGTCGCCGGGCAGCGCGGCAAAGGCCCTGAAATCGCCGGCGGCCTCGGGGAAGGTGTCCAGCGTGTCGAACAGCCGGCGCAGGTAAGCGAGCTTGCGCCGCGCCGCGCGGGGCCAGTCGATGAAGGCGTCCGGCCCTTCATCCTCGCCATCGATGACCCCCGGCGGGAGGAAGGCGGCGATGTCGGCGAGGAGGGGGTTGAGCGCCAGCCGGCTGGAGGGCGAATAGGGGCTGAAGCGCTCGGGCGCGGCGGAGAACAAAGCGTGCAGCGGGCTCAGCGCCACGGCGTGGGCGCCGAAACCCGCCAACCGTTCGGCCAGCGCCGCGACGGCGCCCAGATGGCCGATGCCGCCATCCCCCGCCTGCCGCAGCCCATAGACCTGCGCCGCCACGCCGAAGGCCCGCGCGCGGCTGGTCCGCTCCGCCACCGAGGGCGCGCGGCGCGGGGCCACCGCGAGGCGCAGGCTCTGCGCGCCGATGCTGAGCACGTGATAGCCCGGCGTCTCCGGCGCGGTGAAGACGGAGCCCTCCCGGTGCGGCCGCAGCGTCACGCGGCGGGGCGTCTCCCCCTCCAGCTCGGCCGGCACGGAGGGAACGATGCCCGGCAGCACCACCTCCCGGCCGGCATCGGCGGTCATCAGCCCCGGCAGGTCCTGCGGCGCCTGAAGGGCCGCGAGGGAGCGTCGGATATCGGCCGGCGTGCCGCAGGGATGGCCGAGGGCGCAGAGCACGCGCTCCAGCGTGTCCACCGGCACGCGGTGGGGACGCGCGAAGGCATCGGCCCATTCGATGGAAACACCGGCCGCGCGGGCCAGCGCCTCGATGGGCAGGGGATCGGGCTGGCGGCACGCCGTCATGCCGGGGCGCCTTCGAGAAAGGCGAGGGTGGCGCGTGGGGGAATGGCGAAATCCTCCACCGCGCCGCTGGATACGATGAGATGCAGCGCCGCCGGAAGGTCGGCAGGGCAGGGCTCCCCGCCGAAATTGGCGGCGAGGGTGAGCACCGCGCCGTCGCCCATGCGCCAGCGCGCGACCACCGCGTGGTCGGACACCGCCTGCGCGCCGAGGCTCGCGGCGCCCTCAAGGCGCGGCACCACATGGGTGTGGCGGGCGGCGATCATGTCCTCCACGAAGTTCTGCCACTCGTCCGCGTCGGGCGGTGGCACCGGGATGGAGGCGGCGAAGGTCGCCTGCGCATTGGGGTCGGGAATGGTGGCGCGCCGCGCGGGATCGGCGAAGGCGGAGAAGCGGGCGAACTCCGCGCGCCGGCCCTCGCGCACCAGGTCGGCCAGCCCTTCCGCGTGGTCGGTGAAGAACAGGAAGGGCGTGCGCGCGCCCATCTCCTCGCCCATGAACAGCATGGGGATCTGGGGGCTGAGCAGCACCAGCGCCAGCGCCGCGCGCACGCCATCGGCATCGGCCAGGGTGAGGAGGCGCTCGCCGAAGGCGCGGTTGCCGATCTGGTCATGGTTCTGGGCGAAGGCGACGAAGGCGGTGGGGGGCAGGTGGGCGCTCGGCGTGCCGCGCGGCCGGCCGAGGTTCGGCGCCGCCTCGCCCTGATAGGCGAAACCCTCGGAAAGGCAGCGGGCGAGGCGATGGGCCGGGGCGTCGGCGAAATCGCCGTAATAGGCCTCCTGCTCGCCGGTCAGCAGCACATGCAGGCAATGGTGGATGTCGTCGTTCCACTGGGCGTCGAACGGGCGCGGCAGGAGGGCCGCGTCGTTGTGCTCGTTCTCCAGCACCAGATGCACGGGACGATCCGCCGGGATGCGGGCGCGGATATCGCGGCCGAGGGCAGCGAGGGCCTCAGGCGGCAGGATGGCGTGGACCGCATCGAGCCGCAGCCCGTCGAAGCGGAAGTCCTCGATCCACATGAGCGCGTTTTCGAGGAAGAAGCGGCTCACCTCCGGCCGGTCGAAGGCCACCGCCGGCCCCCACGGGGTCGCCTGTTCCGCGTGGAAGAAATCCGGCGCGTAGAGGCCGAGATAATTCCCGTCCGGCCCGAAGTGGTTGTAGACCACGTCCAGCAGCATCATCACGCCATGGGCGTGGGCGGTGTCGATGAGGGCCTTCAGCTCCTCCGGCGTGCCGTAGATGGCGGCGGGGGCGAAGGGCAGCACGCCGTCATAGCCCCAGTTGCGGGTGCCGGGAAACGCCGCGACGGGCATCAGCTCCACCGCCGTGATGCCGAGGGCCGCCCATGCGGGGATCTTCTCCGCCACCCCCGAAAAGCCGCCGCACAGGCCGGCATGGACTTCGAGGATCACCGCCTCATGCCACGGCCGCCCAGCCCAATCGGTGCGCCAGCGATACGCGCCGGGATCGGTGACGACGCTGAAGCCGTGGACATCTCCCGCCTGCGCCCGCGACGCGGGATCGGGAATAGCGGTGCCGTCCTTCAGGCGGAAGCGGTAGAGCGTGCCCGGCCCGACCGGCGCCTCCGCCTCGAACCAGCCGTCCGCACGCGGCGCCATGGGGAGGCGGGCGCCGGTGGACAGCTCCAGCTCGATGGCCTCCGCGCCCGGCCCCCAGAGGCGGAACAGAGTTCCGTTGGCGGTGAGGATAGGGCCGAAGGCGGTCGTGGTGTCGTACCCCCTCCCGCTCATGCACCGCCCCCGGCGATGCGCCCGCGCAGCAGCACGAGGGACTGGGGCGCCACCTCCACCTCCTCGCCTTCCACCAGCATCTCCGGCGCGCCGGGATTGGCGCTGTCGATCATCAGGATCACCGGGCTCGGCGGGGGAATGCGGAAGGCGCGCGGCTCCTGCGTGGCGTTCAGCATCAGCGTCATCACGCAGATGGTGCCGTCGTCGCCGTGCGCGGCCCGGCGCAGGGTGAGGAGGCGCGCCTCCGCCGCGTTCCAATCGTCCGGGGAGGGCGTGCCGGCCTTCTCGTCGAACCACGCGATGTCGGTGATGCCGGGCGCCAGCTCCCGGTCGCCATAGAGGAAGGAGCGGCAGCGCAGGAGGGGAAAATCGTGGCGCGCCTTGGCGAGCACCGCGACGAAATCGGCGAGGATCTGCCCGTCGGCGCCTTCCAGCAGCGACCAGTCGATCCACGAGGTCTCGTTGTCCTGGCAATAGGCGTTGTTGTTGCCGTTCTGCGTGCGGCCGAACTCGTCGCCGGCGAGCAGCATGGGTGTGCCCAAAGCGAGGAAGACGGTGGCGAGCATGGCCCGCTCCAGACGGGCGCGGCGCTCGCGGATTTCGGGGTCGTCGGTGGGTCCCTCGGCGCCCCAGTTGGCGGAATAATTCTCCGAATGGCCGTCGCGATTGTCCTCGCCATTGGCCGCGTTGTGGCGCTCCGCGTAGGACACGATGTCCCTCAGGGGGAAGCCGTCGTGGGACGCGATGTAGTTCACCGAGGCCCACGGCCGTCGCGCGCGGCGGTCGAAGATGTCGCCGGAGCCGGAGAGGCGGGCGGCCAGCTCGCCGCGCTGTCCCGCATCGCCGCGCCAGAAGCGGCGGACCGTGTCGCGGAAGCGATCGTTCCACTCGGCGAAGCCCGGCGGGTGATGTCCGAGCTGGTAGCCGCCGGGGCCGATGTCCCACGGTTCGGAGATCAGCTTCACGCGCGAGAGCACAGGGTCCTGCCGGAGCACGTCGAAGAAGCCGGAGCCGGGATCGAAGCCATGCTCCTCGCGCCCCAGCGTGACGCCGAGATCGAAGCGGAAGCCGTCGATGTGATAGTGCGTCACCCAGTAGCGCAGGGAATCCACCACCATCTGCAGCACGCGCGAATGGGAGAGATTCAGCGTGTTGCCGGTACCGGTGTCGTTGATGCAATAGCGCGGCTCGTCCTTCACCAGCCGGTAGTAGGAGCGGTTGTCGAGGCCGCGAAAGCTCAGCGTCGGGCCCAGCTCGCTGCCCTCGGCGGTGTGGTTGTAGACCACGTCCAGGATCACCTCGAGCCCGGCCGCATGGAGGCGGCGCACCGCCACCTTGAACTCGTTGCGGTCGCCGGCGGAGAGATAGCGCGGCTCGGGCGCGAAGAAGGAGAGGGTGTTGTAGCCCCAGTAGTTCCTGAGCCCCTGCGAGACCAGATAGCGGTCCTGCACGAAACCATGGACGGGCAGCAGCTCCACCGCCGTCACCCCCATGCGCTTGACGTGCTCGATGAAGGCGGGATGGGCGAGGGCGGCAAACGTGCCGCGCTGGTGCGGCAGCACGTCGTCGCGCAGCATGGAGAGGCCGCGCACATGGGCCTCGTAGATCACCGTGTCCGACCACGGGGTCTGCAACGGCCGGTCGTCGCCCCAGGAGAAGCTGTCGTCCACCAGCACGGCCTTGGGCATGGCCACCGCGCTGTCGCGCCGGTCATAGGAGAGATCGCCGCGGCCGGAGGCGACGCGATAGCCGAACAGCGCGTCCGACCACTGCACCTGCCCCGCGATCTGGCGGGCATAGGGGTCGAGCAGCAATTTGTGCGGGTTGAAGCGGTGGCCTTCCTCCGGCGCGTAGCGGCCATGGGCGCGGAAGCCGTACAGCAGGCCCAGATGGGCGTTGGGCAGATAGCCGTGCCACACCTCGTCGGTGCATTCCGGCAGCGGCATCCGGGCGATCTCCCGCCGGCCGGAGGGATCGAACAGGCACAGGTCGATGCCGTCCGCATTGGCGGAGAAGACGGCGAAGTTGGCGCCCAGCCCGTCCCATGTCGCGCCCAGCGGATAGGGCTGTCCGCTTTCGAGCCGCTCCGGCCGCGCCATCAGTTTTCTCCCGTGTGAACGAAGAGGAGGGTGGAGAGGGGAGGCAGCGTGAGGTCGAGGCTCTGGCCTTCGCCGTGGGCCGGCTCCTCCCGCGTTTCGACGCCGCCGTAATTGCCCATGCCCGAGCCGCCATAGAGCGGCGCGTCGCTGTTCAGCACCTCGCGCCAGCGCCCGGCCGCGGGCACGCCGATGCGATAGCCCTGCCGGGGCACCGGCGTGAGGTTGATGACCGCCAGCACCGGCGCCGCATCGGGCGCGAGGCGCAGGAAGGCGAGGACGCTGTTCTCCCGGTCGTCGCCGACGATCCAGCGGAAGCCCTCGGGCCGGTCGTCCAGCGCGTGCAGCGCCGGGAGGTCCCGATAGAGGCGATTGAGGTCGCGCACGAGGCTCTGTATGCCGCGATGGGCGGGGTCATCAAGAAGGAACCAGTCGATCTCCCGGTCGTGGCTCCACTCGCGCTCCTGCCCGATCTCCCCGCCCATGAACAGGAGCTTCTTGCCGGGATGGGTCCACATGAGGCCGAGCAGCGCCCGCAGGTTCGCCCGCTTCTGCCAGGTGTCGCCCGGCATCTTGCCGATGAGCGAGCCCTTTCCGTGCACCACCTCGTCATGGGAGAGGGGCAGCACGAAGCGCTCGGAGAAGGCATAGACGAGGGAGAAGGTGAGTTCGTCGTGGTGGTGCCGGCGATAGACCGGCTCGCGCGCCATGTAATGGAGCGTGTCGTGCATCCAGCCCATGTTCCACTTGTAGGAAAAGCCGAGCCCGCCGTCCGCGCTGGGACTGCTCACGCCCGGCCATGCGGTGGATTCCTCGGCCAGGGTGATCGCGCCGGGGCAGCGCTCGGCCACCACCGCGTTGAGGTGGCGCAAGAAGTCCACGGATTCCAGATTCTCCCGCCCTCCGAAGCGGTTGGGGATCCATTCGCCGGGCTTGCGGCTGTAGTCGCGGTAGAGCATGGAGGCCACCGCATCCACCCGCAGCCCGTCCACGTGGAAATGCTCCAGCCAGTGGAGCGCCGAGGCGATGAGGAAGCCCGCCACCTCGCGCCGGCCGAGATTGTAGATCAGCGTGTTCCAGTCCTGATGGAAGCCCTCGCGCGGGTCGGCATGCTCATAGAGCGCGGTGCCGTCGAAGCGGGCGAGGCCGTGGGCGTCGGACGGGAAATGCGCCGGCACGAAATCGATGATGACGCCGATGTCCGCGCGGTGGCAGGCATCCACGAAGGCTGCGAAATCCTCCGGGTCGCCGAAGCGGCGGGAGGGTGCGAACAGGCCGAGGGGCTGGTAGCCCCACGAGCCGGTGAAGGGATGCTCCGTCACCGGCAGCAGCTCCACGTGTGTGAAGCCGAGATCCTTCACATAAGGCACCAGCCGCTCCGCCAGCCCCAGCCACGACAGCGGCGCGCCGGTGGCGGGATCGCGCAGCCACGAGCCGGCGTGCACCTCATAGATGCTGATGGGCGCCGAGGGCGCATTGCGCGCGGCGCGGGATGCCATGAAGGCCTCGTCCCGCCAGCGGTGGGTGCGGGGGGAGGGGACGACGGAGGCGGTCTCCGGCGGCAATTGCGTCGCCCGCGCCACCGGGTCCGCCTTCAGCGGCAGGAGCGCGCCATCTGGCCCGATGATTTCGTATTTGTAGAGCGCCCCCGGGCCGACGCGGGGGATGAAGATCTCGAACACCCCGCTGGCGCCGCGCCGGCGCATGGCGTGGCGGCGGCCGTCCCAGCCGTTGAAATCACCCACGACACTCACCCGCCGCGCATTGGGCGCCCACACGGCGAAGCGCGTGCCGGCTATGCCCTCCACCGTCACCGGCGCGGCGCCGAGGGCATCGGTGAGGCGGAAGTGGCGGCCCTCGGAGAAGAGATGCAGATCAAGGTCGCCCAGCAGCGGGCCGAAGGCGTAAGGGTCCTCGGTCTCCTCCGTGCGTTTCGGCCAGCGGATGGAGAGGCCATAGGCGCCTTCGGGCAGCGGCCCGCAGAACAGGCCGTCGATGGGCCCCGGCTCCAGAAACAGCGCCTGCGGCCCGGCCTTCGGCTGCACCGCTACTGCTTCGGCACCGGGCACGAACACGCGCACATAGCGGCCCTGCGGCCCCTCATGCGGGCCGAGCACGGCGAAGGGCTCGTCCAGCTGTCCGCTGGCGAGCTGGTCGAGCACGGCGGGATCGAGCGGCGGCACGCGGCTCATCTCCACGCGGTTCATCTGCACGCTGTTCATGCGCCGGCATCCGGCGGCAGGTCCGCGACGAGGCGGGCGAGGCTGCTGAGGGCGATGGGGAGCCAGTCCGGCCGATTGTCCATTTCGTAGGTCACCTCGTAGGCCGCCTTTTCGAGGAGGAACAGGCGGAGCAGAGCGTCGTCGCGCTCCGCCTCCGCGCCGCGCGTGTCGATGCCGGCACCCTTGCGATAGGCGTCGAGCAGGGTCTGCGGCACGCGCGCCTGGAAGAGATCCGCGAGGCGGCCGAAATTGGCGTCGCCTGCGGCCTGCGAGGGGCGGCGTCGGGCGCGCACGGCATAATCCAGCGAGCGCAGGATGCCGGCCACGTCGCGCCAGCCGCTGTCCTTGGCGCGGCGGGCCTCCACCGGCAAAGCGGGCTCGCCCTCGAAATCGATGATGACGGCATCGCCCTGCGCCACCAGCACCTGGCCCAGATGGAAATCGCCATGAATGCGGTGGAGCTGGGCGCCTTCGCCGGCGGCGACGAGCCGCTCGATCTCGGCGCTAATCGCCGCACGGCGATCGAGGATGCAGGACGCCTTCTCCCGGTCGCGTTCCGCGAGCGTGTCGAGGCGGGCGGCGAGGCCCTTCAGCGCGGCGTCCATGCGACTGCCGATGCGGCTGCGCCACGCCTCCAGCGCCGTGCGGCCGGCGGGCTCGGGCGCGAAGGCGGGATCGTCCGTTTCCGCCGCGAGCAGCCGGTGCATCTCGCCGAGGCGCAGTCCGAGATGCTCGGCGAAGCGCAGATAGGGGGCGATGAGGTCGTCCTGCTGGATGTCCTCGTGCCCCACCTCGTCAGCGGCGCGCTGGAGGAAGGAGAGGGTGAAGGTCCAGGCATCGCCCTCGCCGGCCACATAGGCCTGCAGCACTGCGAGCACCTGCGGCGCGCCGCCATCCGGCTCGTGGACGATCTCGCCCAGCAGCGTCGCGGTGTTGGCAAAGCCGCGCTCGGTGAGCGCCCGGCTCATCTCCGCCTCGGGGTGGATGCCCGGCGTGATGCGGCGGAACAGCTTGAGAATGGCCTTGTCGCCATAGATGAGCGACGAATTGGACTGCTCCGCCGAAAGAAAACGCACCGGCGCGCCCTCGGTGAGCGGGGCGCTCTCGAAGGCCGGTGTCTTGCGGAAGATGATGCGGCCCTGCGAGCTTGCCACCTCGCCGTCGCGGGCGATGAGGTCCATCACGTCGGCGGCGAATTCCGGCAGCGCGAACGCATCGGTGAGATAGCCCGTGCGCCGCCCGCGCCGCACGCGGGAGAGCGCCAGCTGCTGGGGCAGGGACTGGCCCGCCTCATCGTCCCACGAAATGCCGACGGGGAGCTGGTAGAGGTCCGTGCCGCTCGCCCGCTTCGTCTCAACCATCACGAAGGCGCGCTCGCGCTTCTTCCCGAGCCGCGCGGTCATGGCGACACGGGCGGACTGGAGGGCATCGCCCTTGCCCGCGAACCAGCGCCGCTTGGGCAGATAGGCCGGCAGCACATCGGCCTCAAAGCTCTTGCGATGGGCGGCGGTGATCATCTCTTCCGGCGCGCCCTTGAGCACGAAGGTGAGATATTCCGGCATGGCCTCGGGGGCCGGGGTGTGCCAGTCCGGCGATTGCGCGTCGGTGGCGAGGAGGAACCAGTAGAAGCCATAGGGCGGCAGGGTGAGCAGATAGGTGAGCTGGCCGATGGGCGGGAAGGGCGAGGAGCCGAGCAGCTCCAGCGGGATGCGGCCGGAGAATTCCGAGAGGTCCAGCTCCACGGCCTGCGGCGAGCGGGAGAGATTGGCGACGCACAGCAGCGTTTCGCCCTGGTGCTCGCGCAGATAGGCGAAGACTTTCCGGTTCTTCGGATAGAGAAAGCGCAGCGTGCCGCGCCCGAACGCCGGGTGAGCGCGCCGCACGGAGAGGAGCTTGCGCGTCCAGTTCAGCAGCGAATGGGTGTCGCGGCTCTGCGCCTCCACATTGATGGCCTGGAAGCCGTAGAGTGGGTCCTGGATGGGCGGCAGGACGAGGCTTGCGGGGTCGGCCTTGGAGAACCCGCCGTTCCGGTCGGGAGACCATTGCATGGGCGTGCGCACGCCGTCGCGATCGCCGAGGAAGATGTTGTCGCCCATGCCGATCTCGTCGCCATAATACATCACGGGCGTGCCGGGCATGGAGAGCAGCAGCGATTTCATCAGCTCCACCCGCCGGCGGTCGCGTTGCAGCAGGGGCGCGAGGCGGCGGCGGATGCCGAGATTGATGCGGGCGCGCCGGTCGGCGGCATAGAAGTTCCAGAGATAATCGCGCTCGCTGTCGGTGACCATCTCCAGCGTCAGCTCGTCATGATTGCGCAGGAAGATGGCCCACTGGCAGTTTTCCGGAATATCCGGCGTCTGGCGCATGATGTCGGTGATGGGGAAGCGGTCTTCCTGCGCGATGGCCATGTACATGCGCGGCATGAGCGGGAAGTGGAACGCCATGTGGCATTCATCGCCGTCGCCGAAATATTGCTGGGTGTCCTCCGGCCACATATTGGCCTCGGCCAGCAGCAGGCGGTCGGGATAGGCGGCGTCCAGCTCCGCGCGGATGGCTTTGAGGATTGCGTGGGTCTCAGGCAGATTCTCATTGGAGGTGCCCTCGCGCTCCACGAGGTAGGGCACGGCATCGAGCCGCAGGCCATCCACGCCGAGGTCGAGCCAGAAGCGCATCACGCCCAGCACCGCCTTCAGCACGGCGGGATTGTCGAAGTTGAGATCGGGCTGGTGGGAATAGAAACGGTGCCAGAAATAGGCGCCGGCCACCGGATCCCATGTCCAGTTCGACTTCTCGGTGTCGAGGAAGATGATGCGCGTGCCGGCATAGGCCTGGTCATTGTCCGACCAGACATAGAAATTGCGATGCGCCGAACCTGGCTTTGCGCGGCGCGCGCGCTGGAACCAGGGGTGCTGGTCGCTGGTGTGGTTGATGACCAGCTCGGTGATGACCCGCATCCCGCGCGCATGGGCCTCGCGGATGAAGCGGCGCGCGTCGGCCATGGTGCCGTAATCGGGGTGAACGTTCTTGTATTCGGAGATGTCGTAGCCGTCATCCCGCCGCGGCGAGGGATAGAAGGGCAGAAGCCAGATGCAGGTGACGCCGAGGCTCGCAATGTAGTCGAGCTTGGAGATCAGCCCCGCGAAGTCGCCGATGCCGTCGTCATTGGCATCGAAGAAGGACTTCACATGCAATTGGTAGATCACCGCGTCCTTGTACCAGAGCGTGTCATCGCCGGTGGTGGAAGCTGCGGAGGCGGCGGGGGCGGAATGAACGTTCATGCGACGCCTCCCACGGGGCGGATGCGCCAGATGGCGTAGGGCAGGTCGGCCGGATCGAGGTGGATGGTCTGCATCTTTCCGGTCCATGTGAAACGGGTGTCGCGCAACAGGTCTTCCACCTCGACTGCGGCATGGTCGGGCAGGCCGAATTCCCACAGGGGCACCTCGATCGCGGCGCTGCGTGGGGCGTGGGGATCAAGGCTCACCGCCACCAGCACCATCTCGTCCTCATCCGGCAGTCGCTTGCCGAAATAGAGAACCTGCTCGTCGAAGGCGGTGTAGAAGGTGACGTTGAGGTGGGATTGCAGCGCCGGGTGGGCCCGGCGGATGGCATTGAGGCGGGTGATCTCGGCGACGATATTGCCCGGGCCTGAGTAATCGCGCGGGCGGATCTCGTATTTCTCGCTGTCGAGATATTCTTCCTTGCCCGGCACCGGCGCTGCCTCGCACAGCTCGAAGCCGGAATAAAGGCCCCAGAGGCCCGACAGCATGGACGCCAGCGCGGCGCGGATGAGGAAGCCGGGGCGGCCGAAGCGCTGGAGGAAATAGGGGTTGATGTCCGGCGTGTTGACGAAGAAGTGCGGGCGGTAGATGTCCCGCGCCGGCGCCCGGTTCAGCTCTTCCAGATAGTCGCGCAGCTCGGCTTTGGTGTTGCGCCAGGTGAAATAGGTATAGGATTGGGAAAAGCCGATCTTGCCGAGACGGTACATCAGCTTCGGCCGGGTGAAGGCTTCGGCGAGGAAGATCACGCCAGGGTCGCGGCTGCGGATGTCGGCGATCAGCCACTCCCAGAAGCGGAAGGGCTTGGTGTGAGGATTGTCCACCCGGAAGATGCGCACGCCGAGGCGCACCCAGCCTTCCACTACGTCGCGCAAGGCGAGCCAGAGGTCAGGCACCGCGCCCTTGGCGTAGAAATCGACGTTGACGATGTCCTCGTATTTCTTCGGCGGGTTCTCAGCGTAGCGGATGGTGCCGTCCGGCCGCCACTGGAACCAGTCGGGATGCGCCTTCAGCCAGGGATGGTCGGGCGAGCACTGGACGGCGAAATCGAGCGCGATCTCCAGCCCCTCCGCGCGGGCCGCCGCCACCAGCGCGCGGAAGTCCTCGAACGTGCCGAGCTCGGGGTGGATCGCCTCGTGCCCGCCGGCCTCGGCGCCGATGGCATAGGGGCTGCCGGGATCATCCGGTCCCGCCTCAAGCGCATTGTTGCGGCCCTTGCGGTGGCTGCGGCCGATGGGATGGATGGGCGGGAAGTAGAGCACGTCGAAGCCCATGTCCCGGATCGCCGGCAACCGGCCCATCACGTCGCGCAGGGTGCCGTGGCGGGCGGCATCGTCGGTGACGGAGCGGGGGAACAGCTCGTACCAACTGGCGAACTGCGCGGCCTCGCGATCGCATTCGATGGGGTAGAGCTGCGCCGCGCCGGTGGCGAAGGCGCGGGGATCGGCCTCGGCCATGGCGGCCGCGAGGGTGGGGGAGAGCAGCGCCTCCACGGCAGCGGCCTCGCTGTCCTTCAGCCGCCTCAGATGGTCGCGGATGACGCCGCGCGGGCCCTTCGGCGCGCGCTCCAGCGCGTCTTCGAGCAGAGCGCGCCCCTCGCTCACTTCCACGGCGAGCTTTTGGCCCGTCGCGCGCTTCTTGCCGAGATCGCGGCGGAAGGTGCCGAAATGGTCCCACCAGGCCTCGATGAGGAAGTCGTGGCGCCCCACGCGCAGCAAAGGAAAGCGCGCCTGCCAGCGGTCGTTCACCGTGGGCACGAGGGGCACGCGCTGCCATGTCTTCTCGTCCGCGGCGCGCCAGCGCAGCTCGGCGGCGAGCATGTCGTGGCCGTCGGCGAAGATGTCCGCCTCCACCGTCACCACGTCGCCCACGCAGCGCTTCACCGCGAAGCGGCCGCCGTCCACGCTCGGCGTCACCCGCTCGATGGCGATGCGCGGGGCGGATGTGAAAGGCGCCACGGCTGGGCGCGGCGCGAGGATGGGCGGCGTTGTGGCGAGATCGATGGCGGCGGTGCCGCCGGGCGGCAGTTCATCCAGCACGGTGCCGGCCAGAGCGAGGCCGAGCCGCGCGGCGGCCTCCCGCGCGCTCAAGGGCGCAGAATGGTCGAGAGCGGCGTTGAAGGTGAGGAGCCGCGCGCCGTCCGGTCCATCGGCCTTGATCAAGGTCGCCGCCGCGCCGGGCGAGGTGAGCTGGCGCAGGCGGCGGACCGCCACGGGCGCGGCATTGAGCGCGGCGATCTGCGCGGAGAGATCGAAGCCCGCGGCATCGTCCAGCCCGTCGTCGGTTTCCATGAAGGGGGTGCGCGCGCCGTGCTCAAACCCCATGGGCATCAGCCAGCCATCGGCGAGCTGCGCGGCGGCAGCGAGCGCGAGGCGATGGCGGGCCTCGGCGGTGGCGTCCGGTCCGCGCGCGGCGAGGCGCGGGGCGAAGGGATCATCGCAGAAGCCGATGAGCCGGGCGTGGGGGCGCAGGGCGTTGAACTCCGACACCAGCCACGGCGCGCGGGCGTCCCACCACGCGCTTGAAGCAGTGACGAAATCGAAGGCGCTGGCGATTTCCCGCACCTGTTCGCGCGGCAGGCCCGGAGTCCAGCCCAAGGCGATGAGACCGGCGCCGCGGGCGGGGCCAAGAAGGCGTTGCCAGATCTCGGCCGGCAGCGCGCCGGCCGCGTGGCAGCGCACGCCGCTGATGCCGGCCTGACGCCAGCGGTCAAGATGAC
Organism: Xanthobacter sp. SG618; assembly: GCF_012932745.1. Classification (NCBI taxonomy): domain Bacteria; kingdom Pseudomonadati; phylum Pseudomonadota; class Alphaproteobacteria; order Hyphomicrobiales; family Xanthobacteraceae; genus Xanthobacter; species Xanthobacter sp. SG618. Next base: position 274,203 of record NZ_JABBHL010000006.1, read on the forward strand.
CGGCCCAGAAATCCGTGAAGCGGGCGGCGGCCGCCTCGTCCGCCAGCGTTACGCCATGTCCTGCGGTCGCGGGCGAGACGCGCGGATCGCCGGCGGTCGCCGCGCCGCTCCAGCAGCCCGGCAGCGCCGCGAGGAGGTCGCCATTGCCGGCCTGCGTGCAGGCGAAATCCATGAACAAGGCGAGGCCGTGGGCCGCCGCCGCATCCGCAAGGCTTCGAAAAGCGTCTTCGGGCCGCTCCCCGTCAAGCGGCGTGGCGAGCGTGTCTAGGCTGCGGGTGGCGAACCAGCTGTGCGGCTCCACCGGGAACGGCCAGCCGAGGAGCAGCGTGTCGAAGCCGAGCGTGGCGATCCGCGCAAGGAAGGCGTCGCGGGCATCTCCCGTCGGCATCGCGCGCGGGGGCACATGATAGAGCCGGGGCCGTGTCTGGTCCGACACCGGCGGAATCCGTCCGTATTCGCCCTCCATCGTCTGATGGTGCACGTCTTGCCCTCGCCGATACCGTTGCCTGTGGTGAGACAATGTCTTGGGCGGCGGGGTGTTCCGCACTGCGCAAATTATGCTGCGCAGGCGTTGGCGAGACCTTGGGAGGATTTGTTGCGCTACGTAACTCAAGGTTAACCATGATGGGAAATTCTGGGGCCACCCGAAACGGCTGCTTCGCTGTCGCCGACCGGCGCCCCTGAGGGGGGCCGGCCGCGTGCGCGGACGTGCGCCGAATTCCCGGTGCTGCGCCAAAGGGGGCGCGTGCGGGATCGGGAGGGAGACACGCGCATGTTCGGCGCCACGCACGGGTCCAAGCCCGACCGGGTCGTCACCGGGACCCATTGGCGCGCGCGCCTTATGCGGGTGCTTCTCTCGGGATCGGCGCTTGCCACCGTTCTCGCCGGGCTGGCGCCGGCGACGGTCGCCTACGGCGCCTGCGTCACCTCCGGTCCGGTGGGCAACCCCACGGCGCTGGATTGCGCGGGCGCGAGCTCGGCCGCGGCGGTGGTCACCGGCAACACCATCACCGTCACCACGGCGGACGACACGAGCATCACGGCGGCCGCGCCCATCTCGGTGGTCGTCGGCTCCGGCCTCGGCGGCGGCGACATTGTGCTCAACAACATCGGCGGCAGCTTCACGGCCACCACCGACGGCATCGTGCTGATTTCGAGCGGCGCCATTTCGCAGGCGTCCGGCACCGGCATCGGTGCCACGGTGAAGGCGGACGGATACGCGCTCACGCTCCTCCCCGCCACCAATGCCAGCGTTCGCGTGCTGGCCGGCGCGAGCCTCAGCGGCGGGTCGAGCGGCGTGCTCGCCTCCACCTCGGGCAATATCGACATCGCCGCCGAGGGCGGCACCTTCAAGGGCACGAGCGCGGACGGCCTCACCCTCATCGCCGGCGGCAACATCACGGTGAACGATTTCGCCGGCAGCGCCACGGGCGGCCAGAACGGCCTGTTTGCCCAGTCCACGACCGGCACCATCACCATCGACCGCTTCACCGGCACGGCCGAAGGTACCGGCGCCAGCGGCGTGTTCGCGCAGGTGACGGGGGCTGGCGACGTCAACATCCGCGACTTCAGCGGCGGCGCCACCGCCGGCCAGAACGCCATTTTCGCCCAGAGCAACGCCGGCAAGGTGGACCTCTCCGGCTTCAGCGGCACGGCGGAAAGCACCGGCGCCAACGGCATCTTCACCCAGGTGGTCACCACCGGTGACATCTCGCTGAAAAGCTTCAGCGGCAGCGCCACGGGCAGCCAGAACGGCATCCTCGCCTTCGCCACCTCCGGCACCATCGATGCCTCGGGCTTCAGCGGCTCGGCGAAGGGCACGGGCGGCAGCGGCCTCCTGCTTTCCACGACCACCGGCGCCATCACCGCCGACAATTTCACCCTCGGCACGGGCAGCGGACCGTTCCTCACCGGCGCCGCCGCCGGCATCCAGGCGCTCTCCACGTCGGGCGCCATCAGCATCCAGAATTTCGGCTCCAGCGCCCAGGGCGGGCAATACGGCATCTTCGCCCAGACCGGGGCGGGGAGCGTCAATGTCTCCGGCTTCTCCGGCACGGCGACGGGCACCAGCGATTACGGCGTCTATGGCCGCACCACCAGCGGCGCCATCACCGCCGACACTTTCACCGGCGGGTCCGCCGGTTCGCCCAACATCGTCGGCGGTGCCAACGGCGTGCTGCTGCTCACCGACACCGGCGGCATCAGCGTGAAGAACTTCGCCGCCAGTGCCTTGGGTGGGCAGTACGGCATCTTCGCGCAGGCGGGCACCAGCGGGGACATCACCGTCTCCGGCTTCTCCGGCACGGCGACGGGCGGCAGCGGAGCGGGCGTGTTCGTGCGCACGCTGGGCGGCAGCGTGACGGCGGACGCTTTCAGCGGCACCGCCTCGGGCGGCCAGTATGGCGCCTTCTTCAACGCCACCGGCGGCGATCTCTCCATCCAGAACTTCTCCGGCACGGCGAAGTCCACGGCTGCGGGCGGGTTCGGCCTCTATGGAGAGGCCACCGGCACCATCACGCTCACCACCACCGGCAGCGCGTCCATCGAAGGCACGGCGGACGGCGTGTTCCTGAAGCAGATGGGCGGCAAGGTCGCCGTGAAGCTCGGCGACACCACGCAGGTGAAGGGCTCCAGCGTGGGCCTGCGCGTGTCGTCGGATGCGGGCAGCACCGGCGACATCGTGGTCGAGACGACGGCCGGCACCTCCGTGTCCGGCGCGGTGGGGGGCATCCGCATCGACAAGACCGGCACCTCCGGCAATGTGGACGTCACGACCGCCGGCACCGTCACCAGCAGCGGCGGCGCCGCCATCGCGGCCGTCTCCTCGGTGGAGGGGACGACGCAGACCAAGATCGGCGTGTCCGGCGCCGTGACGGGCGCCGTCGGCGGCATCGTCGCCGACGCCACCAGCACCAAGGGCAATGCCACCACGCTCATCGCCACCGACGCCACCGTGAAGGGTGGCACCGGCACGGCGGTGAAGGGGCTCGCCACCTCGACGACGGGCGATGCCCTGAGCAGCTTCACCCTGCGCGGCGCCATCACCGACAGCGCCAGCGGCGCCGACGCCTCGGCCACGGCGGCGGGCACGGCGACCACCTCGGTGAAGGTGGAGAATGCCATCACCGTCTCCGGCTTCGGCGTGCGCGCCGTCTCCACCGGCGCCGGCGGCTCCGCCACGGTGACGACGACGGCGAACGGCGCCATCACCTCTGGCGCACAGGGCATCGACGCCAGCGCCACCGGCACCGGCATGAGCGTCACCGTCACCACGGACGGCATCGTGAAGGCGGGCGGCGCCGGCATCCTCGCCGCGCTCACCGGCGACAGCGGCACGGTCAACGTCACCACCAACGCCAAGGTCACGGCGGGCGGCACCGGCATCGATGCCGGCCTCTCCGGCGCCGGGGGCACCGTGACGGTCAAGAACACGGCGGAGATCGACGCGCAGGGCTCCGGCATCATCGCCCTCAACACCGGCGGCGGCGCCACGGTCACGGTCGCCGGCAAGATCATTGCGGGCGGCAGCTTCGGTGTCGGCGCGACCTCCGGCGGCACGGGCGCGGCCCGGGTCGATGTGGGCGCGGACATCACCAGCGCCGGCACCGGCGTCGCGGCACAGACGGGCGGCAGCGGCGACGTGACGGTGACGCTGGCGGACGGCAACCGCATCCTCGCCGGGGGCACCGGCATCCGCACGCTGGCGAGCGGCGGCGGCGCCACCGTCGTCACCCTCGGCACCGGCGCGCGTGTCTATGCGGATACGGGGCAGGGCGGCACGGGCAATGGCATCCGCGCCGACGGGACGGGCACCGTCGCGGTGGGCATCGGCGCGTTCAGCGTGGTGTCCGGCTCGGGCGCCTCCGAGGACGAGGCGGTGATCCGCGTGTCGAGCGGCACCGGCACCACCATCGATATCGGCACGAGCGCGCTGGTCAGCTCATGGACCTATGCGGCCAATGGCGACCTCGCCAGCGCCGCCGGGCGCGTGGCGATCCGCGCCGATGCGGGCTCCACCACCGTCACCAACAACGGCACCGTGATCGGCCGGGTGAGCTTCTCCGACGGCAACGACACCTTCAACAATCTCAGCTCCAACACCTGGGTCACGGTGGGCGTCAACAGCTTCGGCGGCGGCACGGACCAGGTGAACAATCCCGGCCTCACCGTCACCGCGCTCAACGGCGCGCAGGCGGAGACCACCACGTTCACGGGCCTCGAAACCTTCGTCAACGGCAGCCTCGTCGCGACCGACGCCGGGCTGCTCACCATGATCGACGAGACGCCCGGCCAGACCGCCTCTAACGGCGCCCGGGACGTGACCTATGTGAGCGGCGTGTTCGTGGGGCAGGGCAACAGCCGCCTTGGCATCGACGCCTGGCTCGGCGGTCCCGGCTCCACTGCGGACAAGCTGGTGGTCGGCGGCCTCGATGCCAACGGCAACCTGCTGCCCGCCGGCACGGTGGCGACGCAGGGGCAGACCGCCATCGTCATCAACGACGTGAGCACCAGCACCGGGGGCTACAACCCCAAGGGCATGATGGTGGTGGAGGTGGTGAACCCCGATGCCGTCTCCTACGGCAAGTACGGCACCCAGGAGGCGAGCTTCGTCATCTCCTCCCAGTCGGCCGGCTACGATCCGCGCTTCGGCGGCGTCATCGACAAGGGCGTGTTCTTCTATGACCTCGTGACGCGCGGCAACGACACCTACCTCGTCGGCGTGCCGGACCGGGAGGCCTACGAGCTGCCGCGCCTCGTCACCGGCGCGCAAAGCATCTGGTACGAGACCAGCGGCGGCTGGCTGGACCGGCAGGCGGACCTGCGCACCTATCTCAATGGGGGCAACGGCGCCATCGTCGGCAAGGCCCCCAGCGCCGGATCGCAGAGCGTGACGCCGGGCGTGTGGGCCAAGGCGGTCGGCAGCTGGGGCCTGCGCGACTCGTCCACCACCGCCACGGTGCCGGGCGGGGCCTACACCTACGACATGGGCTATTCGCAAGACACCTACGGCTTCATCGCCGGCGCCGACTTCGGCAAGACCAATGTGTCTGCGTCCGGCAAGGACGCAGTGATGTTCGGCGTGATGGGCGGCTATGTGACCTCCCAGCTCGGCTTCGATGCCTCGCTGACCTCCGCCAGCTATTCCGGCGGCACGGTGGGCGCCTATGCCACCTACCTCAACCGCAACTGGTTTGTGGACGCCCTGTTCAAGGCCGACATCCTCTCCATGGACTACACCGCGCCGACGCTCGGCGGCGCGGCGGCCTACGGGCAGAGCGCGCGGGCGACCAGCCTCGGCTTCACCCTCGACACCGGATACCGGGCGAAGCTCGGCGCCACCGGCTTCTTCGAGCCCATCGCCACGCTGAGCTATGTCTCCACCCGCATCAACAACCTGCCGCTTCTGGCCGGCACGGCGGCGGACTTCGGCAGCAATGACAGCCTCAGGGTGGGCCTCGGCGCCCGCGTGGGCGGTCCGGTCTATGACAATGCGTCGCTGCGCATCGAGGCCAACCTGAATGCGCGGCTCTGGTACGAATTCCTCGGCGACAACACGGTGACCATCTACAATCCCGGCCTGCCGCTCACCGTCGCCGACGACTTCAACGGTGCCTTCGGCGAGATCGGCGGCGGCTTCAACGTGTTCGCCAAGAGCAATGGCTGGAACGGCTTCACCACCGCCAGCCTCAAGTTCGGCGAAGGCTATGCGGCGGCGAACGCGCGGGGCGGCGTGCGCTACCAGTGGTAGGTACATGGCGGGTGGTGGGGACATGGCAGGCGTGTCCCACGTCCTGACGGTTGATTGTGCAGCTGCATCGCGACGCCTAAGCTGCGCGCCTGATCTGAAAGGAAACGTCATGCGCGCCGCCACAGCGGTCCTGGTGCTGGGTTGTCTGCTTGTGCCGCTCTCGCTGGCGCGGGCCGACGACTGCCAAAGCGTGGCGGATGCCTATGACCGCCTCAGCAAGGTTCCGGCCTACCGGCAGGTGGCCGCGTTGGGCGGCGCGCCCTTGATGGAAGCCGTGATCGTCGGCGACGTCATGTACGTCAAGCATGGGGCCAAGTGGACCAAGATGCCGCTGGGACCGGGCGGGCGTGTGGAGATGCAGAAGCAGGTCATTCCCAGCGCCGCCAGCCTCAAGGACTGCCGGCGCGTCGGCCCGGAGACGGTGCAGGGCAAGAACGCGGTGGCCTACGACTACACGCCGCCGCCCATGCCGGGCGCCGTCGAGTTCGATCCCCAGCGGGTATGGATCGCGGTGGACAGCGGCCTGCCGATCCGCATGACGTCCAAGCAACAGAAGACCGAAGTCGTCATCAGCTTCGACAACGTCGTCGCGCCCATCCCCTGAGCCCGCCGGCCCGGCAGCGCCGTGGGCGCGAGCGGGCGGATGGTGTAGCGTACCCCTTTGAGGGCGCGTATTTTTTGCACGGCTGACACGCAAAGCTTGAGCTTGGCCGCACCTTCAGCCCCGGATATGTGCTATGAACGGATGCAGGCTTCGGAAAGAAGCGCGCCGATGAAACGCCGCTCGTACATCGCGTCCGTGACGATCGCCTACGCGGTCGGCGCGTTGCTGTGGATCTACCTGTCCGACCGCTTCATCGAGAGCGTCGGGGGCTCCATCGGCTTCGGTGTCTTCTCCACCCTCAAGGGCTTCGTGTTCGTCGCGGTGACGACCGCCCTTCTCTTTTTCGCGCTGCATACCGCCGCCCAGGGCAAGGAAGCGGCCCGGCCCATCCTCATGTTCCGGGGCTGGGTGCTGTTCGCGGTCCTCACGCTCCTCACCCTGCCGGCCGGGCTCATCAGCTATTCGGTCTTTCGGTCGGCCTCCGACACGCTCCTCGGCGAGCGCCGGGGGCAGCTCGAATTCATGACCGAGGCTGTGGCGCGGTCCATTGATGCGGAAGTGGCGCGGCGGATGCTGGAGGCGACGCCGCACGTGGCGCAAGCGCCGCAGGCGACCCTGCTCGCCATCGTCACCAACGGCAGCGCCGGCTTCAGCCGGCTGCAGGACTTCGCCGGCCTGATGGGCGACAGCGCCCGGGTGCTCATCGCCAGCAAGACCGGCAGCGACGGGCGATGGATGATCGCCGGGGCGCAGCAGGCGCTGCCCGAAGCCCTGGTGCCCCTCGCCGCCGATGGAGCGGACGGCCTTGCCGCCGATATCGTCAGCCCTCCCGGCGGCGAGCCGCTGCTGGCGGCGGCTGCGATGATCCCCGCGGCCAATGCGGTGCTCGTCGCGACCGTCGCCACGGCCGACGTGGTGGACGATGTCCGGGGCGTCGCCTTCCTCTCCGCCATGACGGCCGCCGCCTGCCTGCTGGTGGCGGGCGTGCTCACGCTGCTCTTCATCCAGCGCCAGCGGCTGCGCGTCGCGCTGGCGGAAGCCGACCAGAAGGCCGCGCTCCATGCGGCGGAGGAGCGCTTCCGGGCGACCTTCGAACAGGCGGCCGAGGGCATCGCCCATCTCGACCTCGACGGGCGCTTCCTGCGGGTCAACGAAACCCTCTGCGCCCTCCTGGGCTATGGCCGGGCGGAGCTGCTCGGGCGCAGCTATGCCGACGTGCGGCCGAACATCCGGGCCGGGGCGGGCGGGACCAGCCGCGAGGCCGTCGCGTCGCTGCCCTCGGGGACGGTGGTGGAGGCGCGCGGCGACCAGCCCCACCTCACCCGTGCCGGCGAGGAGATCTGGCTGTCCTGCGTCCAGTCCATCGCCCGCGACACCCCGGAGGACGCCGGCTACATCATTCTCATGGTCTCCGACGCCACGGCCCGCCGCACCGCCGAGCATCACCTGACGCTGGCGCAGGCGGTGTTCACCAACACCCAGGAGGGGCTGGTGGTGACGGACCTCGCCGGGCGGATCACCGCGGTCAATCCGGCCTTCGTCGCCATCACCGGCCACCAGGAGGCCGAGATTCTCGGCCAGAACATGCGGTTCCTCAGCTCCGGGCGGCACGACCGGCTGTTCTACCAGCTGCTCTGGACCGCCCTGAAGGACACCGGCGTCTGGCGCGGCGAGATCTGGAACCGCCGCAAGGATGGCACGCTCTACCTGCAGCAGACGGTCATCAGCACGGTCTATGGCCGCACCGGCGCGGCCGAAAGCTATGTGGGCGCCTTCAACGACATCACCCAGGCGCGCAAGTCCGAGATCGAGGTGGACCGCCTGACGCGCTACGATCCGCTCACCGGCCTGCCCAACCGCACCCTGACCTATTCCCTCATCGAGCACGAGCTGACCCGCGAGGGCACACGATGCGCGGTGCTCTACATCGACATCGACCACCTGAAGACCATCAATGACAGCCTCGGCTTCGCCGCCGGCGACACGGTGCTGCGCGCCGCCGCCCAGCGCATCCGCAGGACGGCGCCGGAGGATGCCACCATCGGGCGCTACGGCGCCGACGAGTTCGTGGTCGTGATCGACGCAAGCGAGGGCCCGCAGGCGGTGGTGAGCCTCGCCGTCCGCCTCATCGAGGCGCTGGGCGAGCCGTTCGCGGCGGAGGGCGTCAGCGACCTGTTCGTCAATGCTAGCATCGGCATCAGCCTCTTCCCCGAGGACGCCAGCGACGCCGACACCCTGCTCCAGCACGCCCATTCCGCCCTGTTCGAGGCCAAGAGCAGGGACGGGCGGACCTACGCCTTCTACACCGACGCCCTGACCCGCGACGCGCGGGCGCGCATCCAGCTGGTGGCGAACCTCAGGCGGGCGCTGACGGAGCACGAATTCACCGTCCACTACCAGCCCATCGTCCGGCTCGAGGACCAGACCATCGTCGGCGCCGAGGCGCTGGTGCGGTGGATCACCCCCGAGGGCGAGATGATCGGCCCCGACCGCTTCATCCCCGTCGCCGAGGAGACCGGCCTCATCGTCCCCCTCGGCGACTTCGTGCTGGCCGCCGCCTGCACCCAGATGGCGCGGTGGCGGAAGGCCGGGCTGCCGTGCGCCTTCGTCGCGGTGAACATCTCCGCCGGGCAGCTCAGCGCCACCGACATCTGCGCGAAGACCGAGGCGGCGCTCGCCGCCTCCGGGGTGCCGGCTGACAGCATCGAATTCGAAATCACCGAAAGCATGCTTTTCGGCGCCGATTCCGGTGCTGAATCGAAGCTGAAACGCATCACGGAACTGGGTGTCAGGATCGCCATCGACGATTTCGGCACCGGCTATTCCTCCCTCGCCTACCTCAAGCGCTTCCCCATCTCCCGGCTGAAGATCGACAAGAGTTTCGTGGATGACCTGCCCCTGTCCGTGGTGGACGGCGAGCTGGTGCGCGCCATGATCGAGATGGGCCGGGCGCTTCATATCGAAGTGCTCGCGGAGGGGGTGGAGGACGCCGGCCAGATGGCCTTCCTCGCCACCAATTGCTGCACCTACGGGCAGGGCTTTTTCTGGAGCCGCCCGCTGCCCCCGGAGCGCTTCGAGGCCTTGTTTTCCAACGCCTCCCAGATCTCCTGGCCGCGCGCCGGCTCGGCCTGAGCAGGGGGCATTCGCGGGGTCCGGCCGGCGCTCTGGGTCTGCATTTCCTCGCGCATTATTGTCGTACAATCAGTTTACATTCTCCGGCCGTGGTGCCACACTCCCTCCCGATCAGAAAAACAAGGCGGCCCGCCAGAGGGCCGCGCAGGGAGCCCCGGGAATGGCCGTTCGCGTCGAGGAAAAAAGCAATGGCGTCATCGTCCTGACGCTGGTGGGACAAGGCGAGCCGAACCATCTGGACACCGAGGCCCTTCTGGATCTCGCCGAGACCGTCAAAACCCTTGCGAATCAATCGGGTATGCGGGCCCTGGTGGTCACCGCCCAGGGCGCCAACTTCTGCGGCGGCCGCATCGGCAAGAAGGGCCTGACCCGGGCCTCCGACGTGGCGGAAGACCTCAACGCCATCCTCAAGGTGAATGCCGCCTTCGCCGCCCTGCCGGTGCCGACAATCCTTGCGGTGGAAGGCCTTGCGCTCGGTTGGGGCTTCGGCATGTCGGCCCAGGCGGACTATGTGGTCGCGGCTGAGAATGCCCGCTTCGCCTTGCCGGAAATGTCCCACGGCATGCCGCCGCTGATCGTGCTGTCCTACCTGTTCCGCTTCGTCTCCTACAAGAGGGGCTTCGAGCTCTCCCTCTCCAGTCGGGAAGTTTCCGCTGCGGACGCCGAGGGTTATGGCATCGTCACATCCGTTGTCCCACCCGGCGCCGCGCTCGCCGAAGCGCTCCGGGTCGCCGATTTCGTCGCCGCCCAGGACCCCATGTCCATCACCCTGCTGCGCAAGTTCGGCCGCGAGGCCGCCGGCCTCTCCGATCCGCAGCGCAGCGAATACGCGGTCTCGCTCATGAGCGTCCTGCTCGCCGAGCGGGCGCAGAAGGCCCATGGCTGAAGCCGGATCGGGAGGCTGCCCATGCGCGTGCTGGTGACGGGAGGATCCGGCTTTCTCGGAAGCCATGTGGCTGCGGCGCTAGCCCAGGCCGGGCATAACGTGGTGAGCTACGACATGGCTGCGCCGGGGCCGGAAGCCCTCGCCACGCTCGCCGCCGCGGGAGTGGAGGGCGTCCTCCATGCTCCGGGGCAGACCACCGACCTCGCGCGTCTCATGGACGTGTGTCGGACCGAGCGGATCGAGGCCATCGTCCATAGCGCCGGCATCGTGGGGCTGGAGACCTCCCTCGCCCAGCCGGCGGCGACCTACCACACCAACATCACCGGCATGGTGAATGTGTGCGAGGCGGCCCGGCAGCTCGGCATGGCGCGGCTCGTCTACCTGTCCAGCAATGCCGCATACCATGGCGGGGACGGCTCGCCGCTGAAGGAGACGGACCCGGTTTTCTCGGTGGTGCAGGGCAACCCCGCTGGTCACTACGGCACCACCAAGATGGCCTGCGAGGCCATCGGCCTCGCCTATTCCTCCTTCCACGGGGTCGACGTGCTGGCGCTGCGCGTGACCGCCATCTACGGCCTCGGCATGCGGACGCCGATGTTCATCAAGCCCATGGTGGAGGGTGCGGTGCTCGGCCATCCCGTACGGTTCGTGACCGGCGGGCCGATGAAGCGCGACTACACCTACGTGCCGGACTGTGCCAGGGCGGTCGTGCGTGCCCTCGCTGTGCCGGCCCCGGCCGAAGGAGCGCAGCGTGTCTTCAACGTGGCGGCGGGGCAGGCGACGGCGGCCGCAGAGGTGGCGCGGATCGTCCGGCAGGTCGTGCCGGGCGCGGATATCGAGATCGGTGACGGGCTGTCGCCACTGGAGGAGGTGAATGCGCGCATGCGCGCCTCCCTCGACATTTCCGCAGCCCGCGCGGTGCTCGGCTGGGCGCCGGCATTCACGCTGGAACAGGGCATCCGCGACTATGTGGAGCGCTACCGCGCCTTTGCCGGCGCTACCGGGGCTTACTCGAAGGGGCAGGCGGCATGAGCGAGCAGGCGATCCCCACCTATGACGTCTTCGCCATCCGCTATGCCACGCGAGATGCGAAGCGGGCAGATAATTTCATCGGCGGCGATTCCCATGACGCGCCCATGCCGCTCGACTATTACGTCTGGGCCATCGTCGGCGAAGCGCGCAGCTTCGTGGTGGATACGGGCTTCAATGCCGAAGTCGCAGCCCGCCGCAAGCGCGATTTCCTGCGTTGCCCGGCAGAGGCGCTGAAGCTGGTGGGGCTTGATCCGGCGACCGTGCAGGACGTGATCCTCACCCACCTGCATTACGACCATGTGGGCAATTTCGACCTCTTCCCCGCCGCGACCTTCCACCTGCAGGAGGCGGAGATGCACTATGCGGTGGGACGCTACATGCGCTACCGCCGCCTCCGCCATTCCTTCGAGGTGGAGGATGTGGTGGGCATGGTCCGCGCCAACTATGCCGGTCGCGTCAGCTTCTATGACGGCGGTGCGGAACTCGCGCCGGGCGTGACGCTGCATCCCGCGCCCGGGCATTCCGCCGGGCTCCAGTTCGTGCGGGTCAATACCCGCCGCGGACCGGTGGTGCTGGCATCGGACGTGACGCATTTCTATGAGAACATGGACACAGAGCGTCCGTTCGTCACTGCCTTCCACGTGGGATGCATGCTGGAGGGTTTCGACCGGCTGAAGGCCGCCGCCCCCTCGCCGGACCACATCATTCCAGGTCACGATCCGCTGGTGATGCGCCTCTATCGGCCGCCGAAACCGGAACTGGAAGGCATCGTCGTGCGGCTCGACGAGCCGCCCGTCATCTGATTTCGTCAGTGGACACAGCGCATCGAATCCATCGGGACCGCCAGCCAAGGAAGCCAGCTATGACCACGCCAGCCAGCCTTGCGGCCATGCATCAGGCGGCATCGCTCAAGAAGCAGGTGATCGAGGCCCTGCGCACCGCCATTCTCGAGGGTCGCTTCCAGCCGGGCGACCGATTGGTGGAGCGCGAGATCTGCGAGATGTTCCAGGTGAGCCGAACCTTGCTGCGGGAGGCCCTGAGCCAGCTCGCGGCGGAGGGGATTCTGCAGATCATTCCCCATCGGGGTCCCATCGTCGCCATCTACACCGCCGAGGACGCGCGCTCGATCTATGAGCTGCGCGCGACGCTGGAGGAGATGGCGGGCCGCTGTTTCGCTGAGCGGGCCACGGAGGCCGAGCACAAGGCGCTGGAGAGCGCCTTCGCCGCCTTCAGGAAAGCCAGCCGCGGCAAGCCGGGCAGTGATCTCCTGCTGGTGAAGACGGCCTTCTATGCGGCGCTCACGGCCGGCGCGCACAATCCGATGCTGGAGGACATGCTGCGCATGATCCACTGGCGGGTCACCATGCTGCGCGCCCACACACTCTCGCAGCCGGGCCGACTGGCGAAGAGCCTCGGTGAAATCGGCGACATCATGGAGGCCATCGCCCGGCGCGATCCAGAGGCGGCCGGGCAGGCCTGCCGCCGCCATGTGATGAACGCCGCCGCCATCGCGGATGCGGTGCTCACCGCCAAGGAGGCCGAGCGCGATCGCCCGGTCCGCAAGCGGGGCACGAAGGAACCCTCCGCCAGGGACGAGGTGGCTGCCGCTCCGCCCGCCGGCGAGCCGCGCCTCGCCCGCATGTAGTCCGCCTTCAGGCGCGGTCGGCCGCGCCTGTTCCGTCGCTAAAACCCGTGCAGCCGCCTCGAGCGCGCGATTGATGGCGCACGCCCAGCGTGGGCCGCCGAAGGAGCTTGCGTGATGCCCCATGTCGATCCGTCCAGTCCGACGCTTGCGAGGACCACCCCGGAGCTGCATCAGGTGCGCGCCGGTCGCCGCGGGGCTCCGCTGGTGGTGCTCATCCATGCCGTGGCGCTCGACCTGACCTATTGGGACCGGCAGTTCGGCGCGCTCGCCGAGAGCTTCGACGTGATCGCCTACGACCTCGCCGGCCATGGCGCGTCGCCGGCGCCAGGCCAGCCCTTCGGGTTCGACGATGCGGCCGAGGATCTCGCCCGGGTCATCGAAGCGGCAGGAGCAGGACCGGCCTGCGTGGTGGGGCTGTCCGTGGGCGGCATGATCGCCCAGACGCTGGCGCTCGCGCGCCCCGATCTCGTCCGCGCACTGTGCCTCATGGATACGGTCAGCACTTTCGCCGATGCGGGACGGGAGGCCGTGCGCGGGCGTGCGGCGCAGGTGCGGGCGGGCGGCATGGAGGCGATCCTCGCGCCGACACTGGAGCGCTGGTTCACTCCCGGCTTCGCCGCGCGGCGGCCCGACGTGCTCGACCGGGTCGCGAAGACCTTGCGCGCGGCCGATCCCGATGTTCATGCCGCCATGTGGGACATGATCTCGACCCTGGACGTCGCCCCGCGCCTCACTGAGATCGATAGGCCGACGCTGGTGATGGTGGGCGAAAAGGACCCGACGACGCCCGTCGCGGCATCCGAGGTCATCGCGCGCGGCATCCCCGGCGCGCGGCTGGAGATCATCCCCGACGCCTCGCACATGGCGCCGCTGGAAGCCCCGGAGGAGGTGAACCGGCACCTTCTCGGCTTCCTCAACGGTCTCTGACACCGCGCAGCAGCAGGAGGCGCCCGTGCCTATCGGTTTCATCGGCCTCGGCGCCATGGGCGCCCCGCTGGCGACGCGGCTCATGGAGGCCGGTCACGAACTGGTCATCCATACCCGCCGACGCGAGGCTGCGGCGCCCTTCGAGGCGCTGGGCGCACTCTGGGTGCCGACGCCGGGCGATGTCGCGGCAAAGGCGAGCGAGATCTTCACCATGCTGCCCGGCCCGGCCGAGGTCGAGGCGGTGGTGTTCGGCGCCGACGGCCTCGCTGAGGGGCTTTCGGCCGGCGCGACGCTCATCGACATGACCACCAGCGCGCCGGCTGCGGTGCGTGCGCTGGGGGAGCGCCTCGCGGCCCGTGGTGTCGCCCTGCTGGACGCGCCGGTGAGCGGCGGGCCCAAGGGCGCGCGCACGGGCCGGCTGGCCATCTGGGTGAGCGGGAGTGAGGCCGCATTCGAGACCTGCCGGCCGCTTCTCGACCTGCTCGGCGACCGGGTGATGTTCCTCGGTGCGCTCGGCGCGGCGACCACGGCGAAGCTGGTCCACAACAGTGCGAACTACGGCATCCAGATGGTTCTGGCGGAGGTCATCACCATTGGCGTCAAGGCAGGCGTGGACCCCGCTGTCCTGTTCGCCGCGATTCGGGAGGGATCGCTCGGGCGCCAGAATGTCGTGGACCGCCTCGCCGACCAGTTTCTGCCGGCGGCCTTCGACGAGGTGTCGTTCGCGCTTGATCTCGCGTTCAAGGACGTGTCGCTGGCTGTGGCCCTCGCGCAGGAGGCCGGTGTTCCGGCCCGGTTCACCGCGATGACGCTTGCCGACATGACGGAGGCGCGCAACCGGGGCTGGGGGAAAAGGGATTCCCGCGTCGCCATGCTGGTTCAGGAAGAGCGCGCCGGCGTCGCGATCAAGGTCGATCGCGAGACGCTGGACGGGATTCTGAACAGGGGAAAGTAAAGTCGACTTCCTGCTGGAAGGCCGGGCGACGGAAAGTCAGCCGGACGTGGTTGACATCCATCACATTGGCCATATTGTCATACAATAAGTCAGAAAATGAAGAGGGCGCCAAGCGCCCCTCAAGCGACGCCGCCAAGCAAATGTCGCATCCGTGGAGGAAACAATGTCCATCGTCAGAAGCATCATCGCCGCCGGATGGATGGGCCTTGCCCTCCTGCCGGGAGCGGCCGGGGCCGCCGGCCTGGAGAAGCCGAAGATCTCGATCGCGGTCGGCGGCTCCATCAGCCAGATGAACAAGATCGCGTATTTCATCGCGCTGAATAAGAAATACTTCGAGGACGAAGGCCTTACCGTGGATTCCACGGCCTTCAGCTCGGGCACCGCAGCCCTCCAGGCCGTGGTGGCGGGCGGCGCCGATATCGGCGAAGGGGCCTACGAGCACATGCTGCGCCTGCAGTCCAAGGGGCAGGACCTCACCTGCATCACCGTCTTCGGTCGCTATCCCGGCAATGTACTCGCAGTGCGCACGGCGAAGGCGGACAGCATCAAGGGCGTCAAGGATCTCAAGGGCAAGAAGATCGGCATCTCGGCGCCGGGCGCCTCCACGCAGAATTTCGTCGCCCAGCTGCTGGAGCGGGCCGGCGTGAACTGGAAGGATGCGAGCTTCATCTCCATCGGCACCGGCCCGAGCGCGGTCGCCGCCATCCGCACCGGCACCGAGCTTGACGCCATCGTCAATCTGGACCCCGCCATCACCTCGCTCACCGACGCGAAGGAAGTGGTGGTGCTGGTGGACAGCCGGAACGCGGAAGGCTCGCAGATCGCCTTTGGCGGCCCCTATCTGGCTGATTGCCTCTACGCGCGCACCGACTTCATCAAGGCCAATCCGAACACGTCGCAGGCCGTGTCCAATGCTCTGGTCCGGGCCATGCAGTGGCTGAAGACCGCCAGCATCGACGATATCATCGCCTCGGTTCCTGCCGAGTATTACAAGGCCGACGAGGCGCTCTACCGCAAATCGCTGCAGCAGAACCTTTCCGCCTTCCAGTGGGATGGCATCGTGACGCCGGAGGCGGCGAAGAACGTGCTCGCCACCATCTCGGTGATGGAGCCGGCGCTGAAATCGGCCAGCCTCGACATCCCGCGCACCTATGACAACAGCCTCGTGGAACGCGCGCTGAAGAAATACGGCCCGGCCGCGAAGCACTGATGTGTCGCCGAGGGGCCGGTACCGGCCCCTCGTTCCCGCGCCCCCCAGTTCCCGCGCCCTCAGGGAGACGTTCCATGACCTTCGGCCTTCAACCGGAAGCCGGCGCCGTCCGCATGCCGGCGCCCGTCGGCGACCTCTCTGCCCATGCCGGCCCGCCGCCGGCCCTCCTGTTCGATCACGTCTCGGTCCGCTTCGGCGCCTATACGGCGGTGAACGATGCCAGCCTCCAGGTGGGAGACGGCGAGTTCGTTTCCATCGTCGGTCCCACCGGCTGCGGCAAGTCCACCCTGCTGAATGTCGCCGCGGGGCTGCTCGAGCCCTCCGAGGGCGACATCTGCGTCTATGGCCGGTCGCTGGAGGGCATCAATGCGGATGCCGGCTATCTCTTCCAGGCGGACGCGCTGATGCCCTGGCGCACCGCGCTGTCCAACGTCATCACCGGCCTCGAATATGCGGGGACGGAGCGCAAGGCGGCCGAGCGGCTGGGAAACGAGTGGCTCGCCCGGGTCGGGCTTTCCGGACATGGCGAGCGCTTCCCGCACGAAATGTCCGGCGGAATGCGCAAGCGCGTCGCGCTGGCGCAGACGCTCATTCGCGATCCCAAGATCGTACTCATGGACGAGCCGTTCAGTGCCCTGGACGTGCAGACGCGCGTGCTGATGGAAAATGAGCTGCTCCAGCTCTGGACCACCTATCGCAAGTCGGTGCTGTTCATCACCCATGACCTGGAGGAGGCGATCTCCCTGTCGGACCGGGTCATCATCCTCTCCGCCGGCCCCTCCACGCATCCCATCGCCGAGTTCCGCATCGACCTGCCGCGGCCGCGCGACGTCGCCGAGATCCGCATGACGCCGCGCTTCGTCGAGCTCTACCACCAGATCTGGGACGCCATGAAGGAAGAGGTCCTGAAAGCCTATGAGCGAAATCAGCGCAAACTTGCGGACTGACGCCGTGATCGCCGATCCCAGCGCCTCCGGCCGCACTGCTCCCGGCCGCCCCGCCGCCCGCCCGCAGCGGCGTCCCCGCCGGCGCGCGATGCCGGGCCCCATCGTCCTCACGGCACTCCAGGCGGCGATGTTCGCCGCCCTCATCATCGCCTGGTATGTGCTGGTGCGGGCCAAGGCCCTGCCGGTCTTCTTCTTCGGCGATCCGGTGCTGGTGTTCCAGCAGATCGTCAGCTGGTTCTTAACGGGCGAGATCTTCGTCCATCTCGCGACGACACTGATCGAGACGCTGCTCGCCTTCCTGCTCGGCGTGGCGTCGGGCATCGGCATCGGCCTGTGGCTCGGCCTCTCGCCGCTCACGGCAGCCCTCTTCGATCCCTACATCAAGGCCCTGAACGCCATGCCGCGGGTTATCCTCGGCCCCATCTTCATCGTCTGGTTCGGCCTCGGCATCGGCTCCAAGGTGGCGCTGGGCGTGACGCTGGTGTTCTTCGTGGTCTTCTTCAACGTCTTCCAGGGCGTGCGGGAGGTGAACCCGGTCATCCTCGCCAATTCGCGGATGCTGGGTGCCAACCGGCGCCAGCTTCTCACTACCGTCTATATCCCTTCGGCGTTGAGCTGGGTGTTCTCCAGCCTGCACATGTCGGTGGGCATGGCCTTCGTCGGCGCGGTGGTGGGCGAATATCTCGGCTCGGCCCGGGGTGTCGGCTACCTGATCCTCCAGGCGGAGGCGACGTTCGACGTGAATGCCGTGTTCGCCGGAATTATCGTGCTCACCGTCTTCGCGCTGGTGCTCGATCTTGCAGTGACCCTCGTCGAGAAACGCCTCATCGTCGGCAAGCCGAAATCCTGACCCGCTCCCCCCTTAACGCCACGCCTATACATCCAGGAACAGTCAGATGACCGAAACGACCGAAGCCGCCAGCCTGCTGCACAAGGGCATGGAGATCCGCAAGGCAGTGCTGGGCGCCGCCCACGTGGAGCGCTCCATGGCCAATGTGGACGAGTTCGCCCGCCCCCTGCAGGAACTGGTCACCGAATATTGCTGGGGCGCGATCTGGGGCCGGCCGGGGCTGGAGCGCAGGACGCGCAGCATGCTCAACATCGTCATGCTGTCGGCGCTGAACCGTCCGCATGAACTCAAGCTCCACGTCCGGGGCGCGCTGACCAATGGCGTCACCCGTGACGAGATCCGCGAGGTGGTGCTGCAGATCGCGATCTATTGCGGTGTTCCGGTGGCGCTGGAAACCTCGCGCATCGCGCAGGAGGTGTTCCGCGAGGTCGATGCCGCCGCGGCCGGCTGAGGATCGTCGCCGCCATCGCTAGTCCGGCGGGGAGGAGCCGACAGGCGCCACCTTCCCGCCGGGGCGGTGCAGCAGGGTCAGCGACAGGAAGGCGCCGATCCACGAGCCCGCTGCCGCGAAGACCACATAGACCCAGTTCTCCGTGTAGCTGATGACGGCGAACGAGGAGAGCATGTACCAGACGCTCGACCAGTTGGCCGCCGAGAGGCGTCGTCTCGCCACCACGGCCGAGGTGAAGGCCACGTAGCAGGCGTCAGTGGCGGCCGTGGCGATGAAGACCCCGAGCGCGATGAGCGGGTCGAGGGCTGAAAAGGCACCGAGGATGTGCTGCATGGGCCGCCCGGAAGGCAAGGGGTGTCGGATCACCCCATCATGGCGAAACCCCACGCCCCGGCAACACGCGCCGGATCACGCCGACCAGATGCCGCTGCTCGAGACCTGCCGCACATAATTGACGAGAAAGTCGGTGAACACGCGGATCTTCGCCGGCAGGCGCTCGCGGTTCTGATAGGCGATGTTCATGGTCAGCATGGGCAATTGCCAGTCCTGCATCACCGCCACCAGCCGGCCGGACGCGAGGTCGTCCTGCACGATGTAGAGCGGCTGGATGAGGATGCCGAGGCCTGAAAGGGCCGCCTGCCGGATCACCTGCCCGTCATTGCAGTCCAGCGCGCCGGTGATGCGCACGGTGCGTTCCACGTCGCCCTTGGTGAGGCGCAGCGAGAACGGGTCCTGCGCGAGGTTGTAGACCAGCATGTCGTGCCGCGTGAGGTCGGCCGGCTCGCGCGGACGGCCATGCTCCTCCAGATAGGTCGGCGAGGCGGCCAGCACGCGTCGCATCCGGCCCAGGCGGCGCACGATGATGTTGGTGTCCGGCTCGTGCAGGCGGGTGCGGATGGCGACGTCGATGCCGGCCTCGATGAAGTCGAGGTATCGGTTCGCCACCGCGATATGCACGTTGAGCTTCGGATAGAGCTTGCGGAACTCAGGCAGCATGGGCGCGAGATAGATGGTGGCGAAGGAGAGCGAGCTCGTCACCCGCAGCAGGCCCTGCGGGGCGAGGGTGTGCTCGTTCACCGCCTCCTCGGCCTCCGCCAGCTCGGTCAGCAGCGTGCCGCTGCGCTGGTAGAATTCCTGTCCCGCCTCGGTCAGCCAGAGGCGGCGCGTGTTGCGCTCCACGAGGCGCGCGGCAAGGCGCTCCTCCAGGGCCGCGAGATGCCGGCTCGCCGCCGCATTGGACATGCCCAGTGCCTCCGCCGCGCGCGAGAGGCTGCGCAACTCGGCCGTCTTCACGAACACCTCGAGCTGGGTGAAGCGATCCATATTTCCACTTCGCGCAAAAGACAGTTCCGGAAAATCCCGTTTATTTCCGCTGTGCGCAAGTCAAAACTCACATCCAACGAAAGACCAATAGGTCGAGGAAACGCCAATGATGGGACCCATCCGCCACATCGTGATGTGGCGCGTGAGCGGAGAGACGCGCGAGGAGCGCGCCGCCGCCCGCCAGAAGGTCAAGGCTGCATTCGAAGGCCTGCGCGGCCGCGTCGCCGGCATGACCCGCGTCGAGATCGGCCTCGACATTTCCGATGTCGATTATGCTTGCGACGT
This sequence comes from Xanthobacter sp. SG618, assembly GCF_012932745.1. Classification (NCBI taxonomy): domain Bacteria; kingdom Pseudomonadati; phylum Pseudomonadota; class Alphaproteobacteria; order Hyphomicrobiales; family Xanthobacteraceae; genus Xanthobacter; species Xanthobacter sp. SG618. The sequence continues at coordinate 294,199 of NZ_JABBHL010000006.1, forward strand.
GGTGCTGGTGTCGGAATTCGCCACCGCCGCCGATCTAGCGGCCTATGCCTCCCATCCCGAGCATCTGCGCGTGCGCCAGGAACTGGCGGACCTGCGCATCGCGCGCTTCCAGGTGGACTATGTGGCCGAGGACGCCACCTTCGGCGCCATCGAGACCCGCCATCCCACGGCTGCCCCGGTCCCGCATCCCCGCGGCGCCCTCCTCGCCGGCGAGTGACCCTAAGGCGCGCCTCCGTGTGCGTCGCGAACGGATCTGAACCATGATCGAGACCTTCACCTACGAGGCCCTGCCCATCCGCGTCCGCTTCGGTCGCGGTACCGTCGCCGAGGTTGGCGCCGAGGTGGCGCGGCTCGGCGCGCGGCGGGCGCTGGTCCTGACCACGCTGCAGCAGGCGGGCGAGGGCGAGCGCATCGGCGGGCTCATCGGCGAAGCGTGTGCGGGCGTCTTTCCCGGCGCCACCATGCATACGCCGGTGGAGGTGACGGAGCAGGCCCTCAATGCGCTGAAGGCCGCCGACGCCGATTGCGTCGTGGCGCTGGGCGGCGGCTCCACCACGGGGCTCGGCAAGGCGCTGGCGCTGCGCACCGGCGTGCCGCAGCTGGTCATCCCCACCACCTATGCCGGATCGGAGATGACGCCCATCCTCGGCGAGACGCAGGAGGGGCGCAAGACCACCATCCGCTCCCTCGACGTGCTGCCCGAAGCGGTCATCTACGACGTGGACCTCACGCTGACCCTGCCGGCCGGCCTCTCCGCCACCTCCGGCATCAACGCCATCGCCCATGCGGTGGAGGCGCTCTACGCCCGCGACCGCAATCCAGTGATCTCGCTGATGGCGGAGGATGGCATCCGCACCCTCTCCTCCGCCCTGCCCATCCTCATCCACGAGCCGGCGAACATCGAGGCCCGCACCATGGCGCTCTATGGCGCCTGGCTGTGTGGCTGCTGCCTCGGCGCGGTGGGCATGGCGCTGCACCACAAGCTCTGCCACACGCTCGGCGGCACCTTCAATCTCCCGCACGCGGAGACGCACACCATCGTGCTGCCCCATGCGGTCGCCTACAACGCCCCGGCCGCGCCGGAGGCCATGGCCGCCATCACCCGCGCGCTCGGCGCGCCGGATGCGGCGCAAGGGCTGTTTGATCTGGTGCGGGCGCTGGGCGTGCCGCGCGCGCTCTCGGAAATCGGCATGCCGGCTGATGGCATCGATACCGCCGCCGACATCGCCGTGGAGAACCCCTACTGGAACCCGCGCCCCGTCACGCGCGACGGCATCCGCGCCCTCATCGCTCGCGCTTATGCCGGCGAGCGGCCCGTGGCGGCCGAGCGGGCGGAGGAGGCGGTCTGATGGGCACCCGCACCCTCATTTCCGGCGCCACCATCCTGTCGATGGACCCGTCGGTCGGCGATCTGCCGAAGGGCGACATCCTCATCGAGGATGGCCGCATCGCCGCCATTGGTGCGGAGATTGCGGCCGGGGATGCGGAGCGGGTGGATGGGGCAGGGCGCATCTGCGTGCCCGGCTTCGTCAACGCCCACATGCACACCTGGCAGACGGGACTGCGCAGCCTCGCCGCCGACTGGACGCTGCTGGAATATTTCCGCTGGGTGCATGCGGGCCTCGCCACCCGATTCCGGCCGGAGGACATCGGCATCGCGACGCTGGTGGGCGCGCTCGGGCAGATCGATGCCGGCACCACCACGCTGGTGGACTGGTGCCACAACAACCCCACGCCGGACCACACCGACGCCGCCGTCGCCGCGCTCGCCGAGAGCGGCATCCGCGCCGCCTTCTTCCACGGTTCGCCGAAGCCCGATCCCAAGCCCGGCGATCCGCATTTCTCCGAAGTGCCGCATCCCCGCGCCGAGATCGAGCGCCTGCGGCGGGGACCGTTCGCCAGCGACGACGGTCTGCTGACGCTGGGCCTCGCCATCCTCGGCCCCCATTATTCCACCATGGAGGTCGCCCGCGCCGACTTCCGGCTCGCCCGCGAGTTCGGCCTCGTCGCCTCCATGCATCAGGGCGGCGGCGCGGCGAAGACGCCGGGCGGCTGGGAGACGCTGATCGCCGAGGGGCTGGTCGGCCCCGGCATCAACGTCGTCCACGGCAACGACCTCTCCGACGAACTGTTCTCCCGCCTCGTGGACCTCGGCGCCTCCTTCTCGGTGACGCCGGAAAACGAGATGACCCAGGGCCACGGCTTCCCCGTCACCGGCCGCCTCTTGAAGCGCGGCGCGGCGCCCTCCCTCGGGGTGGATCTGGAAAGCGTGCTGGCCGGCGACATGATGGGCGTCGCGCGCATCGCCCTCGGCATGCAGCGGGTGCTGGACAATACGGACAGCCGCCGGGACACCGGCGCCATTCCGCCCACCTCCACGGTGCGGGTGCGGCAGGCGCTGGAATGGATCACCATCGAGGGTGCGCGGATGCTCGGGCTCGACCATCGCATCGGCTCCCTCGCCCCCGGCAAGCAGGCGGATCTCGTGCTCATCGACGCCCGCGCGCTGCACCTCCAGCCGATCCATGATCCCGTCGCCACGGTGGTGATGCAGGCGGGGCGCGGCGACGTGGAAGCGGTGATGATCGCCGGTCGTTTCGTCAAGAAGAACAGGACGCTCGCCGCGAGCGGCATCGAGGAGAAGCTCGCCCGGCTCAAAGCCTCGGGCGCGCGCATCGTCGATGAGCTCGGCCTCGGCAAGAAGGCGGCATGAAAGGCGGCGTGAGGAGAGGATGATGGCTGATACTTTGACTCTCGGCTGGATCGGGCTCGGCAAGATGGGCCTTCCCATCTCCACCCGCCTCGCCGGCACCGGCCGGGACATCGCCGGCTTCGACCGCGATCAGGAGCGCATCGCCGAGGCCGCCGCCGGTGGCGTCACGCCTGCCGGGACGCTGGAGGATGCGGCTGGCCGGGACATTGTCTTCACCTCGCTCCCCGACGACAGGGCGCTCCGCGCCGTAGCGCTGGACGGGCCGCTGCTCTCCGCCATGCGCAAGGGCGCGATCCTGGTGGAGACCTCCACCGTGAGCCCAACCATTTCCGCGGAATTGGGCGCTGCGGCGGAGCAAGCGGGCATCCTCTATCTGCGTGCACCGGTTTCCGGCAACGCGGCCATCGCCCACACCGGCAACCTCACCTGCTTCGTCTCCGGCCCGCGCGCCGCGTTCGACACCTTCCTGCCGGTGGCGCAGGACTTCACCCGCGCCCAGAAGTATCTCGGGACGCAGGAGGAGGCGCGCTACGCCAAGCTCTCCGTGAACCTGATGATCGCCGTCTCCGCCGCCATGATGGGCGAGAGCATCGTGCTCGCGCGCAAGGGCAACCTGGCCTGGCAGGACATCCTCGACGTGCTCACCAACAGCGCGGTGGGCTCGCCCATGGTCCATTACAAGGCCAAGAGCCTGGAAACGCGCGACTTCAATTCCACTTTCTCCTGCCGGCAGATGGCCAAGGACCTCGACCTCATCGTCGGGGCCGGCCACGCCGCCGAGATGGCCATGCCCCTCGCCACGCTCACGCGGGAGATCTACGGCGCGCTCATCGGGCGCGGCGACGGGGAGGCGGACTTCATTGCACCGGTCCGCCTCGCCGAATGGCTTGCCGGACTTGGCGAGCCGGATCTCGACAAGAATGACGGGAGGCTCGCATGAGGAATTTCGACCAATTTTCCATCACCGAGGCGGTGCTGGAGCGCGTCGCCAACGCGCCTGATGCCCGCATCCGCGAGATCAGCGAGGCGCTGGTCCGCCACCTGCACAATTTCATCCGCGAGGTGCGCCCCACCCAGGCGGAATGGGAAAAGGGCATCGCCTTCCTCACCGATACCGGCCACATGTGCACCGGCACGCGGCAGGAGTTCATCCTGCTGTCGGACACGCTCGGTGTCTCCATGCTGGTGGACGCCATCAACCACGACCACCAGACGGCGGTCACCGAGAGCACCGTGCTCGGCCCCTTCTATGTGGAAGGCCCGCCGGAAGTGGCCTGCGGCACCGACATTTCCGGGCATCTCGAAGGCGAGCCCATGTTCGTCTCCGGCTCGGTCGCGACGCTCGACGGCACGCCGCTGGTGAACGCCATTGTCGATGTCTGGCACTCGGACGTGGACGGCTATTACGACGTGCAGCACGAGGAGAACGGCCTTGTGGCCCGCGCCCGCCTTCGCACGGACGATCAGGGCCGCTTCTCCTTCTGGTCCATCAAGCCCGCCGCCTATCCCATCCCGCACGATGGCCCGGTGGGCAAGATGCTGGAGGCGCAGGGGCGCCATCCGTGGCGGCCAGCCCATGTGCATTTCATGATCGAGGCGCCCGGCCACGAGAAGCTCGTGACTCATGTGTTCGTCGCCGGCGACGCCTATCTCGACAGCGACTCGGTGTTCGGCGTGAAGGACTCGCTCATCCGCGATTTCACCGCCCACGCGCAGGGCGCCGCTCCGGACGGGCGAGTGATGGACCAGCCCTGGTGCCAGCTGACCTACGATTTCAAGCTCAACCCCGTCTCCGCCGCGGCTTCGCAGGCGGCGTAACGGGACGGACAGACGCGCAGCAAGCCCGGACAACGGGACGCGCAGAGGGAGGAAAGCATGTCTGCCCATATGCCCATCGCAGCGCATCCCATGGATGGCGCCCTGGCGCGGCTCGCCGAGATCGTCGGGGAACGGGCCACCCGCGCCCCCGGCGTGCTCGCCGACCACGGCCGCAGCGAGGCCTACCACCCGGCCACTCCGCCGGACGTGGTGGTGTATCCGGAGACGACGGCCGAGGTGCAGGCCATCGTGCGCCTGTGCCGCGAGATGAAGCTGCCGGTCGTCGCCTTCGGTGCCGGCACCTCGCTGGAGGGCAATGCGGCGGCGCTCCACGGTGGCGTCTGCCTCGACATGGGGCGGATGAATGAGGTGCTGAAGGTGAACGCCGAGGACATGGACGTCACCGTCCAGCCCGGCATCACCCGCAAGCAGCTCAACGCCCAGCTGCGTGACACCGGCCTGTTCTTCCCCATCGATCCCGGTGCCGACGCCTCCATCGGCGGCATGACCTCCACGCGCGCCTCGGGCACCATGGCGGTGCGCTACGGCACCATGAAGGACAATGTGCTGGCGCTGGAAGTGGTGCTGGCGGACGGCCGCGTCATCCGCACCGCCCAGCGGGCGCGCAAGTCCGCCGCTGGCTACGACCTCACCCGCCTGTTCGTAGGGGCCGAGGGCACGCTCGGCGTCATCACGCAGGTGACGCTGAAGCTGCATCCGCAGCCGGAGGCCATCTCCTCCGCCGTCTGCGCCTTCCCCGATCTCAAGGCCGCGGTGGACACGGCCATCGCCGTCATCCAGTCCGGCGTTCCGGTGGCGCGGGTGGAACTGCTCGATGCCGTGATGATGCGCGGCATGAACCTGCACGCCAAGCTCGGCCTGCCCGAGGTGCCGCACCTCTTCTTCGAGTTCCACGGCTCCAAGGCGTATGTGGCCGAGCAGGCGGAAACCACCGAGGCGCTGGCGACCGAGTTCGGCGGCGAGGGCTTCCAGTGGGCGACGACCCCGGAGGAGCGCAGCCGCCTCTGGCATGCCCGCGACAACACGCTCTATGCCGGCCTCGCGCTGCGCCCCGGCGCGAAGGCGATGATCACCGACGTGTGCGTGCCGATCTCGCGCCTCGCCGAATGCCTGGTGGAGACAGCGGCTGACATCGCGCAGACCGGTCTCGTGGCCCCCGTGGTCGGCCATGTGGGCGACGGCAATTTCCATCTCCTCGTGCTGATCGATCCCGCCAGCGCCGAGGAACTGGCCCGCGCCAAGGCCTTCTGCGACCGCCTCGCCCGCCGCGCCATCGCGCTGGAGGGTACCTGCACCGGCGAGCACGGCATCGGCTTCGGCAAGATGGACTTCCTGCCGCTGGAGCTGGGCGATGCCGTGGATGTCATGCGCCTCGTGAAGGGCGCGCTCGACCCCGACGGCATCCTCAATCCGGGCAAGATCTTCCGGCCTCGCGACAGACAGCAAGGAGACGCACCATGAGGGCGGTCATGGCAACGACGCCTCGCCTCGAGCTGGCCGCGCCCCCGGCCGTGCCCGGCACCCCCATTCTGGAGCTGAAGGGCATCTCCAAGACCTTTCCGGGCGTCAAGGCGCTGGACGATGTGTCCTTCGCCGTGTGGCCGGGCGAGGTGCACATGCTCCTCGGCGAGAACGGCGCCGGCAAGTCCTCGCTCATGAAGGTGCTGTGCGGCGCCTATCAGGCGGATGCCGGCGAATACTTCCACAATGGCGAGAAGGTGGAGATCCGCTCCCCCGCCGATGCGCGGCGCTTCGGCATTGCGGTCATCTTCCAGGAATTCTCCCTCGTCCCCTATCTGGACGTGGCGCAGAACATCTTCCTCGGCCGCGAGTTCCCCTCGCGCATTCCCGGCCTGCTCGACCGCCGCCGCCTTTATCGCGAGGCGCAGAAGGTGCTGGACCTGATCGGCCTGGAGGTGGATCCGCGCACCAAGGTCCACCAGCTCGGCGTCGCCCAGCAGCAGATGGTGGAAATCGGCAAGGCGCTGTCGCAGGATGCGCGCATCCTCGTCATGGACGAGCCCACCGCGGCGCTGTCCGACCGAGAGACCGAGCGGCTGTTCGAGGTGATGCGCCAGTTGCAGGCGAAGGGCGTCGCCCTCGTCTACATTTCGCACCGCATGGCCGAGGTGTTCGCCCTCGGCGACCGCATCACCGTGCTGCGCGACGGCAAGCTGGTGGGCCGCGCGCTGCCCGGCGAGACCTCGCCGGACGAACTGGTGCGGATGATGGTCGGCCGCAACGTGGACATGTCCTATCCCCGCCGCTTCGCCACCGAACCGGGCGAGGTGGTGCTGGAGACCAAGGGCCTCTCGTCAAGCAACGGCATCCGCGACATCGACCTGAAGGTGCGGGCGGGCGAGATTGTCGGCCTGTGCGGCCTCGTCGGCTCCGGCCGCACGGAGGTGGCCCGCGCCATCTTCGGCGCGGACGCGGTGACGGCGGGAGAGGTGCGCATCTTCGGCAAGCAGCGGACCGGCGGGCCGGATGCCGCCGCCTTCGCCGGCGTCGGCCTCATCCCGGAAAGCCGCAAGGCGGAAGGCCTCGCCCTCATCCGCACGGTCAGCGACAACCTCGCCGTGGCCGGCCTGCCGAAGCTCTTCCCCAACATGATGTTCTCGCCCGGCAAGGCCCGGCGCTCGGCGCAGGAGCTGATCCAGCGCCTGCGCATCGCCACCCCCTCGCCCAACCAGAGCGTCGCCGTCCTCTCGGGCGGCAACCAGCAGAAGGTGGTGATCGGCAAGTGGCTCGCCGCCGGCACGCGCCTGTTCATCTTCGACGAGCCCACCCGCGGCATCGACGTGGGCGCCAAGTCCGAGATCTTCGCCCTTATCGACCAGTTGGTAGCCGAAGGGGCGGCGGTGCTCATGATCTCTTCCGAGCAGGCGGAGATCGTCCATGTCTGCGACCGCGCCTACGTCATGCGGGGCAAGCGCATCGTCGGCGAACTCGGCCGCGCCGACCTCTCCGAAGAGAACATCGTCCGAATGGGGATGCACGATGAGTGACCACGCCCTTTCCTCCGCTCCCGGCTCCGCGCGGGCGCGCATCCCGTCCGTGCCCGGCGTCGCCGTGGCGCTGGTCGGCCTCAGCGTGCTGTTCGCGGTGGCGAGCCCCGGCTTCCTCACCGCCGGCAACCTCTCCAACATCCTGGTGCAGTCGGTGATCCTGCTGCTCCTCGCACTGCCCATGACGCTCATTATCATGACGGAGGGGCTGGACCTCTCCATGGGCGCGGTGCTCACCCTCGCCTCGCTGGTGCTGGCGCTGATCGTGGTGGCCACCCAGTCGCTGATGCTGGGGCTCGCCGGCGCATTGTGCGTGGGCCTCGCCTTCGGCCTCACCAACGGCTGGCTGGTGGCGTCGCTGGGCATCCCGCCCTTCGTCGCCACCCTCGGCACGCTGGGGGCGGCGCAGGGGCTCGCGCTCATCGTCTCGGACGGGCAGAGCGTGGTGGGCATCCCGCGCTTCGTGCGGCTGGTCTATTCCGGCGAGGTGGCGGGCATCCCGAACCCCATCCTCATCGGCGCGGGCTTCTACGCCCTGTTCCACGTGCTGCTCTATCACACCCGCTTCGGCACCTACATCTGCGCCCTGGGCGGAAACCGCGAGGCGCTGACGCTGGCCGGTGTGAAGTGGAAGCGGCTGCTCATCTCCGTCTACATGCTGGGCGGAGCCATGGCCGGCGTCGCGGCCCTGCTGATGACGGCGCGCATGAATGCCGGCCACCCCACCGCCGCTATCGGTATGGAGTTCGATGCCATCGCCGCCGTGGCGCTGGGCGGGACTTCCTTCGAGAAGGGGAACGGCTGGATCTTCGGCACCCTCATGGGCGTGCTCACGGTGGGCGTGCTGCGCAACGGGCTGAACCTCATGGCCGTGCCCTCCTCGGTGCAGGTGGCCTGCATCGGCGTCCTCGTCATCTTCGCCCTCTTCCTCGACGGCATGCGGAGCAAGAAGTCATGAGCCTCGCCGGCGACATCTCCGCGGGCACGCCCCGCATCCACCTGTCCAAGGACATGCAGCAGCTCATCTACCGGCTGCTGGCGGCGGGCCTTCTGTGCGTGGCGCTGAGCGTCGCGACGGACGCCTTCTTCACCACCAACAACATCCTCAACGTGCTCCGGCAGGCGAGCCTGCTGTTCTTCCTCGCCTCGGGGCTGACGCTGGTGATCCTCACCGGAGGGCTCGACCTCTCGGTGGGCGCCAATATCGGGCTTTCCGCCTGCCTCGCAGCGACCGTCATCAAGGCCACCGGCTCGCCGGCGCTCGGCACGCTCACCGGGCTCGCCACGGGCTGCGCCATCGGCGTCTGCAACGGGCTGATGGTGGCGAAGCTGCGCATCCCCTCCTTCATCGCCACCTATGGCATGCTCTGGGTGCTGCACGGCCTGACCTATTACTACATGGCCGGCGAGACCATCCACGGCTTCCCGCCCGGCTTCCGGCAGATCGGCTCGGGCTATTTCCTCGGCATTCCGATCCCGGTCTACCTGATGATCGGCTTCCTCGTCGCCGGCACCGTCTTCGCCCAGCGCACGGTGTGGGGGCAGCAAATCTATGCCATCGGCGCCAATCCGGTGGCGGCGCGGCTCACCGGCATTCCCGTCGATCGCCGCCTCATTCTCGTCTACGCCTTCTCGGGCGCCATGGCGGGCGTCGCCTCCATCGTCTTTCTCGCCCGGCTGAACTCGGCCGAGGGCGACATCGGCGAGGCGATGACGCTGCCGGCCATCGCGGCGGTGCTCATCGGCGGTGCCTCGCTGTTCGGCGGTGTGGGCAGCGTGTTCGGCACCTTCGTCGGCGCTCTCATTCTCACGCTGGTGCTGAACGGCATGAACCTGCTGGCGGTCAATTCCAGCTGGCAGCCTTTGGTGACGGGCGTGATCGTCATCTTCGCCGTGTGGCTCGACATGATCGGCCGCAAGCGCTCGTGAGGCGTATTTCAAGTCAAAAAGCCAAATATCAAGAATCGGAGGAAGACCCCATGAAGACGTTGAAGTCCAACCTCAAGCTCATCGCCGCGGCGCTGCCGGTGGCGCTCCTGTCCACCGGCGCGCTGGCCGCGGACGAGACCATCGCCGTCTTCACCAAGAACCAGACCAACCCCTATTTCCAGACCGTGCGCGTGGGCGCCGAGGCTGCGGCGAAGTCCATGGGCGCCAAGGTGGTGCACTACATTCCCACCAAGCCGGACTCGATCCCCGAGCAGCTCAGCCAGATCGAGGACGTGATCGTGAAGAAGCCGAGCGCGATCGTCTTCGTGCCGGTGGACTACAAGGCCATGGTGCCGGGCGTGGAGCAGATCAACGACGCCAAGATCCCGGTGGTGAACGTCACCGACCGCTCGGCGGGCGGCAAGTTCCTCGCCTTCGTCGGCGCCGACGACTACAGCCTCGGCCTCGAGACCGGCCGCTACCTGCTCAAGGAAATGGGCGGCAAGGGCAATGTGGTGATCCTGGAGGGCGTGAAGGGCTCGCTCACCAATATCGACCGGGTGCGCGGCTTCACGGATGCCATCAAGGAAAACAAGGACGTGAAGCTGCTCGCCAGCCAGCCCGCCAACTACCAGCGCCTGCAGGGCCTGCAGGTGATGGAAAACCTGATGCAGTCCCATCCGCAGATCGACGGCGTGCTCGCCGCCAACGATGCCATGGCCATCGGCGCCATCGAGGCGCTGGACGGCGCCAACCGCGAGGCCAAGGTCATCGGCATCAATGGCACCAAGGAGGCGATCGACGCCATCAAGGCCGGCAAGCTGCTTGCGTCGGGCGACTATAACGGCTTCGTCCAGGGCTGCATCGGCACCATGGTGGCCATCCGCTCCCTGCGCAACGAGGCCATCGTGAGCGAGGTCGTGCTGAAGCCGACCGTGGTCAACGCCTCCAACTACCAGCCCTACGACGTGCCGCTGGAAGCCCGTACCTGCCCGAGCTGGGCGGATGCCGCCGCCATGGCCACCAAGACCCCGACCAAGACGAACTGAAGACCTTTCGCAAACACGGCCCATGACAACCAGGCGGGGCGACACCGGCACAGGCCGCGTGCCGCCCCGATCGCGAAGGAGCCCATCCCATGCTGTTCGCCATCCACGGCGTTGATCGCCAAGGCGCGCTTGACACCCGCCTCGCCCACTATGAGGCGCACAAGGCCTTTCTGTCCGACACCTCCGCCTTCGGGGTGGAGATCGTCATGTCCGGCCCGCTTGTGGCTGATGATGGAACCACGATGATCGGCAGCCTCTTTCTCATCGAGGCGCCGAACCGCGCGGCGGTCGAGGCCTTCAACGCGGCCGATCCCTTCAAGAAGGCGGACATCTGGGAGCGTGTGACCATCACCGGCTTCCTGCGTCGCCAGGGCTGACGCCCGCAGGGGTGAATGCCCAAGCTCATTTCAAGGAGACGACTTATGGCAAGCGATGCCCGCCCGATCCGGGTGGTGGGAATTTCCGGCAGCCTGCGCAAGGGCTCGTACAACACCATGGCGCTGAAGGCCGCCATGGACCTCGCCCCCGAGGGCATGACCATCGAGGCGGCCGAGATCGGTGATCTGCCTCACTACAATGACGACGTGCGCCTTGCCGGCTATCCGCCGGAGGTGGAGCGCTTCCGCGCCCAGCTGACGGCGGCGGACGCCATCCTGTTCGTGACGCCGGAGTACAATTACTCCATTCCCGGTGTGCTGAAGAACGCCATCGACTGGGCGTCCCGCCCGCCGAGCCAGCCGTTCGACAACAAGCCGGTGGCCATCATGGGCGCCAGCATGGGCGTGCTGGGCACCGCGCGGGCGCAGTATCAGCTGCGGCAGATGCTGGTGTTCCTGAACGCTTTCCCGCTGAACAAGCCGGAAGTGATGATCGGCGCCGCCCAGACCAAGTTCGACGCCTCGGGCGCCCTGACGGACGAGGCGACGGCGGACTTCATCCGCCAGTTGCTCACCGCGCTTGCCGCCTGGACCGAGCGGCTGCGCTGACCTGTTCCTGACCTGTTCCTGACCTGCTCCTGAAACGGCCGCGGCGAGAGGCATTGCCCCTCGCCGCTGCTTTTTTGTTACCTGCCAGAAGGGGCGATCACACCCGCTCCAGCGCCACCGCAATGCCCTGGCCGACGCCGATGCACATGGTGCTCAGCGAGCGCCTGCCGCCGGTCAGCGAGAGTTCGATGGCCGCCGTGCCGGTGATGCGCGCGCCGGACATGCCGAGCGGATGGCCGAGCGCGATGGCGCCGCCATTGGGGTTCACCCGCGCATCGTCATCCGCGATGCCGAGGTCGCGCAGGGTGGCGAGGCCCTGGGAGGCGAAGGCCTCGTTCAGCTCGATCACGTCGAAATCGGCCGGGGTGAGGCCGAGGCGCGCCATCAGCTTCTTGGAGGCCGGCGCCGGGCCGATGCCCATGATGCGCGGCGGCACGCCGGCCGCCGCCCCGCCGAGCACGCGGGCGATGGGGGTGAGGCCGTACTTCGCCGCAGTTTCCGCGTCCGCGAGGATCAGCGCCGCGGCGCCGTCATTGACGCCCGAGGCGTTGCCGGCCGTCACCGAGCCGCCCTTGCGGAACGGGGTCGGCAGCTTGGCCAGCGCCTCGATGGTGGTCGCACGCGGATGCTCGTCGCGCTCCACGAGGACGGGGTCGCCCTTGCGCTGGGGGATGGCCACGGGAACGATCTCCCGCGCCAGTCGGCCGTTCGCCTGCGCGGCGGCGGCCTTGGCCTGCGAGCGCAGGGCAAAGGCGTCCTGGTCGGCGCGGTTGATGGCGAATTCCTCGGCGACGTTCTCGCCCGTCTCCGGCATGGAATCCACGCCGTACTGCGCCTTCATCAGCGGGTTCACGAAGCGCCAGCCGATGGTGGTGTCGTGGATCTCGGCATGGCGCGAGAAGGCGGTGTCCGCCTTGGGCATCACGAACGGGGCGCGGGACATGGATTCCACGCCGCCGGCGATCATCAGGGAGGCCTCGCCCGCCTTGATGGCGCGGGCGGCGGCGATGATCGCATCCATGCCCGAGCCGCACAGGCGGTTGATGGTGGTGCCGGGCACGCCGACGGGCAGGCCGGCGAGCAGCAGCGACATGCGCGCGACGTTGCGATTGTCCTCGCCCGCCTGGTTGGCGCAGCCGAAGATCACATCGTCCACGGCGCCGAAATCCACGCCGGGATTGCGCGCCATGAGCGCCTTCAGGGGCACGGCACCGAGATCATCTGCCCGCACCGAGGCGAGCGCGCCGCCGAAGCGGCCGATGGGCGTGCGGACATAGTCGCAGATGAAGACGTCCTTCATTGCGGACTCCTAGAGCTCAGGAACGATGAGGTCGGCCACGGGGCCGGCGATGACCAGTTCGGCCCCGGTGAGGGACTGGAGCTTTTCGAGCGTGATGGTGGGCAGCTTCTCGCGCAGCAAGAAGCGGCCGCCCTCGATGTCCACCACGGCGAGGCTGGTATAGACCCGCGTGACGCAGCCGACGCCGGTGAGGGGCAGGGTGCAGCGGTCCAGCAGCTTCGGCTCGCCGGACTTGGTGACGTGCTCGGTGATGACCGCGACGCGCTTGGCACCATGCACGAGGTCCATCGCCCCGCCCACCGCCGGAACGCCCTTTGCACCGACGCTCCAGTTGGCGAGGTCGCCGTTCTGCGCCACCTGGTAGGCGCCGAGGATGGCGACGTCGAGATGCCCGCCGCGCACCATGGCGAAGCTGTCCGCATGGTGGAAGAAGGCCGAGCCGGGCTTCAGCGTCACCGCCTTCTTGCCGGCATTGATGAGGTCCCAGTCCTCTTCGCCGGCCGGGGGCTCCTGGCCGAAATCGAGGATGCCGTTCTCGGTGTGGTAGATCACCTCGCGGCCGGCCGGCTGATAGCGCGCGACCATCTCGGGAAAGCCGATGCCGAGGTTCACATAGGCGCCGTCGGCGATGTCCTGCGCCGCGCGCCAGGCGATCTGGGCGTTGGAGAGCTTGGTATCGTCGCTGGCGGTCATGGATAGGTTGCTCCGGCGCGGTTCAGCAGCTCTTCCTGGGCGGGGTTGGGCAATTCCACCACGCGCGAGACGAAGATGCCGGGGGTGACGACATGCTCGGGATCGATGGTACCGGGCGGCACCACCTTCGACACCTGCACGATGGCGTGCCGGGCCGCCGTGCACATCAGCGGACCGAAGTTGCGGGCCGCCTTGTTGTAGGTGAGGTTGCCGAGGCGGTCGCCGAGATGCGCCTTCACCAGCGCGAAATCGGCCTTCAGCCAGCGCTCCTGCACATAGGGCCGGCCGTCGAACTCGGCGGTGGGCTTTCCGTTGGCGAGCTCGGTGCCGTAGGAGGTGGGCGTGTAGAAGGCCGGGATGCCGGCGCCGCCCGCGCGGATGCGCTCGGCCAGCGTGCCCTGCGGCACCAGCTCCAGCGCGATCTCCCCGGCGAGATACTTCTGCGTGAACACACGCGGATCCGCCGAGCGGGGGAAGGAGCAGATGAGCTTGCCCACCATCCCCACCTCGATCATGGCGGCGAGGCCGACATGGCCGTTGCCGGCATTGTTGTTGACCACCGTGATGTTGCGCGGCGAACCGGTCTTCACGAAGCGGCCGATGAGGGCGTGGATCAGCTCGATGGGCGCGCCGGAGCCGCCGAAGCCTCCGATCATCACCGTGGCGTTGTCGCCGATGTCGGCCACCGCCTCCGCGGGTGTGGCGATCGTCTTGTCCATTCTGGTCCCTGTTGCGCCTGGGGCGGCGCCCCTTTCCATATCCGACGAATAAAAAACGGCCCTCTCGACTTCAATCCAATTTGTGCGATATAGGATATTTGTTGACATATCGCACAAATAGAAGGGTGGGCCGTGACCGGCATTTCCCAGCGCGACACCATGGGCGGGCTCGCCAAGGGGCTCTCGGTGATAGAGACCTTCACCGCCGAGCGGCCACGCCAGTCCATCGCCGAGGTGTCCGTCGCGAGCGGGCTCGACCGGGCGACCGCCCGGCGCTGCCTGCTCACGCTCGCCCATCTCGGCTATGCGGATTATGACGGGAAGTTCTTCACGCTCACGCCCCGCGTGCTCCGGCTCGGCACGGCGTGCCTCGCGGCCATGCCGCTGCCGCAGATGGTGCAGCCCTGGCTCGACCGGCTGTCGGAGGAACTGGGGGAGAGCTCCTCCGTCTCCATCCTCGATGTGGACGAGATCGTCTATGTGGCGCGCGCGGCGCAGCGCAAGCTGATGTCCATCGCCCTCATGCCCGGCTCGCGACTGCCGGCCTATTGCACGTCCATGGGGCGCGTGCTGCTCGCCGCCTTGCCGGAAGCGGAAGCCATGCGTCTCCTGCGCCTTCGTCCGCTCGCGGCCCGCACGCCGCTGACGCTGACCGATCCCGAGGCGGTGATGGTGCAAGTGAAGGGCGCGCGGGAGCGGGGATATGCGGTGATCGACCAGGAGGTGGAACTCGGCCTCTGCTCCATCGCGGTGCCCCTTCTCAATGCGCGAGGCGTCGCCGTGGCGGCGCTCAACCTCGGCCTGCCCGCCCTCGCCGGAGACGCCGAAACCCTGGCGGCGCGCTATCTTCCCGCGCTCGTGCGGGTGCAGGGGGAAATCCGCAAGATCCTGAGATAGAAGCGGGCACCCCGCGATGGATCAAGGTGGACCGCAGCCGCCCGCACGATGCTAGAATGGTGCGATCACGCGGGATGCCATGAAAAGAGATACCTTTCACGCGCAGGACGGCGCGAGCCTCGCTTTTTCCGACATCGGCACCGGGCGGCCGCTGCTGGCGCTGGCCGGCTTCACCCGCAACGGGCGCGATTTCGACTATCTCGGCCGGCATCTCCATGACGTGCGGCTGATCCGGCTCGACAGCCGGGGGCGCGGCGACTCCCAGTGGACCGGGGCCGATACTTACACGGCGCTCCAGGAAAGCGACGACGCGCTCGCTTTGCTGGATCATCTCGGTATCCCGCGCGTTGCCATCATCGGCTCGTCGCGGGGCGGAATCCTCGCCATGCTGATGGCCATGAAGGCGCCGGCGCGCGTCGCCGGGGTGTGCCTCAACGATGTCGGGCCGGTGATGGAGCGCGCGGGCCTCGAGCGTATCGGCGCCTATATCGGCGTCGAGCCCGCCGTGACCACGCTGGAGGAGATCGCCGACCGCATGCCGCAGGCCAATCCCGGCTTCCACCATGTGCCGGAACTGCGGTGGGAGGAGGAGGCCATCCGCCGCTTTGTGCAGACGCCGAGCGGGGTGGGCCTGCCCTACGATCCCGATCTGCGCCTGTCGTTCCAGAAGGCCCTGGCGGCACCGGCGACGGACGCCTGGCCCCTGTTCGACGCCTGCGCCGGCGTGCCGCTGGCCCTGATCCGCGGCGCCAATTCCGACGTGCTGAGTGCCGGCGCCGCGGCGGCGATGGCGGCCCGGCGCCCGGACATGATCTATGCGGACGTGCCGGATCGAGGCCACACGCCGTTCCTCGACGAGCCGGAGGCACTGGCGGCGATCCACCAATGGATCGACCGCTGTTCCTTTGCCGAAAAAGAGACGCCATCGCGGGATGTGGTGGGCAGCGACGCTGCGCAGCAGCAACGCACCGGCTGAAGCGGACCGGCGCGGCACCCGCGAGATTCGCGATGCAGGGGCGTATCCTGAAAGATTTTCTGTCTACGCGGACGGTCTGCGCGGGATAAAGCTTGAGCCATGTTCAATCAAGGATGCCGTCCTCCGGCTAAGCCGGCTCAACTGTTTTGATCTACAGCAGACACCGGATTGCAGCATTGTTCCGCTAAGGAGATGGCTGCAGTCTTTATTTCTCCGTGCGCGCGACGCGACCGGCATAGACTGCCGAGTGACGGGAGAGTGCGGTGAATACTGCGGACAGCAAGACGGGCGATCGCAATCCGTTCTTCGCGGCTGTAACCGACGGCAACGCATGGACGGCCCGCCAGCGGGCCCTTGCTCTTACCGCCCAGCTCTCGGAATGGTCGACGGTGGGTGAGCTGACGTCGAAGGCGGCCGGACGGCATTTCAACAACATCTCGGCCACCCATGGCGAACGCCTGCGCGCCACATTCAATGCCTTGACCGGCCTTGTGGCCGAGGTGACCAAGCCGCGCGCCTCGCCCCTGTCCTTGCTCGGCGAATTCCGGGACTACGCCACCGACCGCACCCAGCGCGCCGTCCTGATGGCGGATTGCCTGCGCGAGCGCGGCGACACCTTCTTCGCCCACGAGGCCGCCGGCTGCCCGCCGGTGCTGATCTACGACTATGAGATCGCTGTGGACGGGCGTCAGCTGCCGCGCCCTTGCAACTACATGCTGCTGAAGATCACCCCGCCCGAGGGCATTGAGGTGCTCGACTGGAAGCGGCCCTACGTCATCATCGATCCGCGTGCCGGCCACGGCGCCGGCATTGGCGGATTCAAGGCTGACAGCCAGGTGGGCGTGGCGCTGAAGGCGGGGCATCCCGTCTACTTCACCGCCTTCTGGCGCAATCCCGAGCCGCGACAGACGCTCGCCGATGTCGCCCGCGCGGAGGCCTCGTTCGTCCGCTATGTGCAGGAACAGCACCCGGACGCGCCCAAGCCGGTGGTCATCGGCAATTGCCAGGGCGGCTGGGCCACGCTGGTGCTCGGTGCCTCCAATCCCGACCTCACCGGACCGCTGGTGCTCAACGGCGCGCCGGTGGAGACCTGGTCCGGCGACGTGGGCTCCAATCCCATGCGCTACAATGCCGGCCTCCTCGGCGGGCAGGTCCAGCCCATGTTCTGGTCCGACTATGGCGACGGCGTCTTCGACGGCGCCTGGCTGGTGCTGAACTTCGAAATGCTGAATCCGGGGCGCACGTGGTTCCGCAAATATTACGACGTGTTCGAGAAGGTGGACACCGAG
The DNA here is from genome assembly GCF_012932745.1 of Xanthobacter sp. SG618. NCBI lineage: Bacteria > Pseudomonadati > Pseudomonadota > Alphaproteobacteria > Hyphomicrobiales > Xanthobacteraceae > Xanthobacter > Xanthobacter sp. SG618. The sequence goes on from NZ_JABBHL010000006.1 coordinate 311,597, forward strand.
CGCGGCCGGTTCCTGGAGTTCGAGAAGTGGTGGAGTGGCTTCTTCCTGCTCAATGAGCCGGAGATCGTCTGGATCGTGCGCGAGCTGTTCGTCGGCAACAAGCTTGCGCGCAACGAGGCGCGCCTTGAGCACGGTCGCGTTCTGGACGTCAAGCAGATCCGCTCGCCCATCATCGTGTTCGCCAGCCACGGCGACAACATCACGCCGGTCAAGCAGGCCGTGAACTGGATCATGGACGCCTACGCCGACGAGACCGAGATCAAGATCCGCGGCCAGCGCATCGTCTACATGGTCCACGATTCCATCGGCCATCTCGGCATCTTCGTGTCCTCCTCCATCGCCCGGCGCGAGCACCAGGAGGTGGCCTCGACCCTGAAGACCATCGAGGCTCTGGCGCCCGGCCTCTATGAGATGATCATCGAGGACGAGATCCAGGACGGCGCCGACAAGCACTTCACCGTCTCCTTCTCGGAGCGCCGCCTTTCCGACCTGCCCGGCTACGGCGACGGCCGGCAGGACGAGGTGCCCTTCGGCGCGGTGGAGCGCCTGTCCGAACTGCAGGGCGAGCTCTACGACATCTGCGTGCGGCCGTGGGTGCAGGCCTGCGTGACCAAGGCGAGCGCGGAACTGGGGCGGCAGCTTCATCCGCTCCGGCTGCAGCGGGGGCTCATGTCCTCGCGCAACCCCTTCCTCGCCGCGCTGCCGGGCGCGGCCCAGACGACCGCGCAGAGCCGCCAGCCGGTCGCTGAGGACAATCCGTTCGTTCTGGCCGAGAGGCTCGTCGCCGATGCCATCGAGCAGAGCTTCGACATCATCCGCGACGTGCGCGACGCCTGGTACGAGACGCTGTTCTTCAGCATCTACGCCACGCCGCAGATGCGCTGGTTCGGCCGCAACTTCAATTTCGAGCGGACGCACAAGTCCAGGGAAGAGCTGATCGGCCTTCCGGAAGTGCGGTCGGCGCTGCTGCACCTCTCGTCGGGTGGGTTCGTGGAGGCGGTGATCCGCATGCTGATCCTCCTGGCCGACGCGCGTGGCACGGTGCGGCGCGACCGGCTGGAGCGGTCCGCCCGGGTGCTCACCAAGGACGAGCCCTTCCGCTCGCTGAAGACGGACCAGCGCGCCCAGATCATCCATGAGCAGAGCCTGATCGTGGAATATGCCGGTCCCGCGGCCATCGAGACCCTGCCGCTTCTCCTGCGCACGCCGGAGGAGCGGCGCCGGGCGGCCGAGGTGGTGCAGTTCGTCCCCGGCGCGCTGTCCGACATGGAGCCGCGCACCCTCGCCATGCTCCAGCGCTTCCACGACGTGCTTGGCCTGCCCCCGGCGACCATGGATGTGCTCACCGATCCGCTCGGCACCCTGACGGAAGCGGCGCAATAGCGCCGCCCCCACGCAAGGGTAATCAGCCGATCCGCATCTCGGGCACCTCATCCTCGATGATGAGGCGCGCCGACGTCTGGACAAGGATGTCCTCGACGCGCACATCGGGGCCGCGCTCGCGCAGCAACAGGCCCTCGCGCGTCGGCTCGATCACTGCGAGTTCGGTGACGATGAGGCTGACGCGACGCATGGCGGTGAGGGGCAGGGTGCATTCGGGCACGATCTTGGCCTCGCCCTTGGCGGAGTGGACCATGGCCACTACGACGCGCTTGGCGCCCGCGACGAGGTCCATGGCGCCGCCCATGCCGGGAACCATCTTGCCCGGCACCATCCAGTTGGCGAGATAGCCCCGCTCGTCCACCTGCAGGCCGCCGAGCACGGTCATGTCGAGATGGCCGCCGCGGATGATGCCGAAGCTCATGGCGCTGTCGATGGAGGCCGCGCCCGGCACCGCGGTGACGAAGCCGCCGCCGGCGTCCGTGAGGTGCGGGTCCTCCATGCCTTCCGGCGGGCGGGCGCCGAGGCCGATCACCCCATTCTCCGCCTGGAAGTAGACGCCGTAGTCATGGGGAATGTAATTGGCCACCATGCTGGGCAGGCCGATGCCGAGATTGACCAGCATGCCGGGCTTGATCTCCTGCGCCACCCGGCGGGCGATGATTTCCTTGGCGCTCATGCCAGCGCGGGGGCGGTCCATCACCTTGGCATCCATCACGCTGCCCTCGCGAGCATGTGGTCGACGAGCACGCCCGGCGTTTTCACCGCATCGGGCGGGATCACGCCGATGGGGACGATCATCTCCGGCTCCACGATGACGGTGCGGCCGGCCAGCGCCATGATCGGGTTGAAGTTGTGGGCGGTCAGCGAATAGAGCAGGTTGCCGGCATAGTCCGCCTGCTGCGCGGCGATCAGCGCGTAGTCGCCATGGATGGGCTTTTCCACCAGATAGCGCTTGCCGTCGATCTCGATCACCTGCTTGCCCTCTTCCACGGGCGTGCCGATGCCGGTGGCGGTGACGACGGCGCCGAGCCCCACGCCGGCGGCGCGGATGCGCTCCACCAGCGTGCCCTGCGGCACCAGTTCCACCTCGATCTCGCCCGCGATCATCTTCTGCTGGATTTCGGGGTTGAGGCCGATGTGCGACATGATCGCCCGGGAAACGGCGCCGGCGCTCACCAGCTTGCCGATCCCCTTGCCCGGCATGGCGGCATCGTTCGCCACCACGGTGAGGTTCTTCACCCCGCGCGCCACCAGCGCGTCGATCATGCGCTCGGGCGTCCCCACGCCCATGAAGCCGCCGATGAGCACAACGGCACCGTCCGGCACGATGTCCGCCGCTTCCTCCGGTCTGATCGCCTTCCTCATGTGTCCCCCTCCCTCGCTCCGCCGCCGCTTCGGGGTAGCCGACCCTCGTCTGGCGGCCCGTGCGACGACGATTTCCTCGTTGGTCGGAACCACCATGATGCGCGCTCGGCTGAAGTCGGTCGAGATCACCCGCGCGGTGCGGTCGATGTCTCACCTCCGAGCTTTGGCGCGGGGGAGGTCGCGCCCAGCAAGGCGCCGCATGGTTGGCGGTTTCCGCAGGCTTCGGTTCAGAGCTTCAGTTGGCGGAGCGGTCTGGTCGGCGGGGAAATGAAACTCTTCCGCTTGCCGGCCGCGTTGATCAACGAGGGTGGGACGACCCTCCGATACCGGAAAGCGCCGTGGCGAGTGGGCTGCAATCAGGCAAGCCGCGGGATCTTCCCATAAACTTACCCTCGAGTGTGTATCACCGTGGGTAAGTCATTGAAATATGGGAAAAATGGCGCTCCCAAGGGGACTCGAACCCCTGTTTTCGCCGTGAGAGGGCGACGTCCTAGACCGCTAGACGATGGGAGCATCTCGCGAGGAGGAGGGCTCTATAGCGGCGAATGCGGGGGACTTCAAGCCTCCTTCGGGCTCGGGCGGTGGCCGAAGATGGCGCTGCCGATGCGCACGTGGGTGGCGCCCTGGCGGATGGCGGCGGAAAAGTCGGCGCTCATGCCCATGGAAAGGCCCGAAAGGCCATTGCGGGCGGCGATTTCAGCGAGCAAGGCGAAGTGCGGATCGGGCACGTCCTCGGCCGGTGGAATGCACATGAGGCCGGCGATCTCCAGCCTGTGGATATCCCGGCACTGGGCGATGAAGGCGTCGGCCTCCTCGGGCAGCACGCCCGCCTTCTGCGGTTCGGCGCCGGTGTTGATCTGCACGAAGAGCCGCGGCCGGCGCTCCTGGCGGGCCATCTCCTCGGCCAAGGCGGCGGCGATCTTCGGCCGGTCGACCGTGTGGATCACGTCGAACAGGGCCACCGCCTCCCGCGCCTTGTTGGACTGGAGCGGGCCGATCAGGTGAAGCTCCGCATCGGGGTAGCGCTCCCTGAGGCTGGGCCATTTGTCGCGTGCCTCCTGCACCCGGTTCTCGCCGAACACCCTCTGGCCGGCCTGGAGCACGGGAAGGATGTCCTCGGCCGGGAAAGTCTTGGAAACGGCGACCAGCGTCACCTCATCGGTCGAACGGCCGGATTCCGCGCAGCTTTCGGCGATGTCGTGCCGCACAGCCGCCAGCTGTGCCGCACTTCCGGGCGCCATTCCGCCGTCGTTCATGCTGCTGCTCCCGCCTTTGCCCGGGCTCTGCGCCCGCCGACGAGGACATGAACCGATCTCCCTTTCCAATCAAGAAGCAGGTAGAAGGAGGATGCGGCTCGGCTGAAGCTCACGAGCGGCAGGGGGGGCTGGCCGGGATGGTCGAGCGTAACGGGGGAGACGGCGCGGCCGCGCCCGGGCGGCGTTCGAGCCTGCGCCTGCGCGTCCTGTTCCTGGTCTGCCTCGTGGCCGTGCCCCTGTCGGTGGAACGGATGCTTGCGCTCGTGGCCGAGCGGCAGGAGCAGGTCTCCGCCCTCGAAGAGGATGTGCGCAACTTCGCCCGCAGCGCCAAGCTCGCCCAGATGGAAGGCATCTCGCGGTCATTGACCGCGCTCGACGTGCTCTCCCGCATGGCGGACCGCCTGCTGGAGGATCCCGCTGCCTGTAATCGTCAGTTGTCCCGGCTCGCCGATGAGGTGGCCGGCATCCAGGGCGCCTTCATTGCGGATGCGGCGGGACTGGTCCGATGTGCCCACGCGCCCCTCGCGCTCGGCGTGAACATTTCCGAGCGGGATTATTTCCGCGATGCCGCCGCGACCGATGGTGTGGTGATGACCGAGATGTTCGTCTCGCGGGTCAGCGGGCGTAACTCGGTGTTCCTGCTGCGGGCGGAACACGGCCCCGGACGCGCGCTACTCGCCGTGGCCGGCGTGGTGGTGGATCTGCAATGGCTGTCGCGCATCGCGGCCGGCACCGCCGTGGAACTCGGTGTGGTGGTGGATCTCATCGGCGACAACGGCACGGTGCTGGTGCGCTATCCCACGATGCCGGAGATCGTGGAGCACAGGTTTCCCGATCACCCGCTCACACGCGCGGTGGCGGCGGAAGAGTCCGGCATCGTCCGCGTGCCGGGCTATGACGGCAAGGAGCGCATCTTCGCGTTCGAGGGCTTCGGCCACCTGCCCATTAGCATCGCCGTGGGCATCGAGACCGCCAAGGCGGTCGGCCCCATCGACAGCAAGGTGCGCTCGACGGCGCTGGCCTATTTCATCGCGCTGGCCTGCTTCCTGCTGCTCGCCTGGGTTGCCGAGGAGCGGATCGTGATCGCGCCCATCGCCCGCCTCACACGGGCGGTGGCGGCGGTGGGGCGTGGCGAGGCGGACCATGTGAACGACATGGGAGTCGCGGAATTCTCGCCACTCGTCAACGCCTTCAACGAGATGGCGCGGCGCCTCTCCCAGCGCAACAACGAGCTGCGGACCATGAACGGGCGCCTCGCCTCGCTGGCGCGGACCGATGGGCTCACCGGCCTCGCCAACCGCCGGACCTTTGACGTGCAGTTCTCGCAGGACTGGGTGCGGGCGCGTGGCGAGGGGGTGCCGCTCACGCTGGTGATGCTGGACGTCGACCACTTCAAGGCCTTCAACGACACACGCGGCCACCTCCAGGGCGACGAGGCGCTGAGGGCGGTCGCGCGGATGCTGTCGGCAGCGGCGGCCGGCACCTCCAACCTTGTGGCGCGCTATGGCGGCGAGGAATTCGTGGTGCTCATGTCGGGCGCCGACGTTGGCGCTGGCGTCGCCTTCGCGGAGGACGTGCGGCGCCTTCTCGCCGAAATCGCCCTCGAGCATCCCGCCGCGCCGCGCCGTCGGGTGACGGCGAGCTTCGGTGTCGCCTCGGTGGTGCCGACGGCGGAGGGCAGCCCGGACGCCCTCATCGCCGCGGCCGATGCCGCGCTTTACGAGGCGAAGCGCGCCGGCCGCGACCGGGTGATCGCCCACAGCTGACGCGCGGATGGCGGACGCGGGAACCTTCAGCCCGGCCGGCGGATTGTCCTGAGGTCGAGCCCCGCGGCCTTGATGCGCTCCAGCGCACCGGCGAGCGGCTCGCGCGCTACCGCCATGTGGAAGGCGTTGGCATGGAGCAGCGTCTCGCCATCCTCGGCGATGCCCACGTGGCCCGGCCAGAACAGGAGATCCCCGCGCTTGACGGGCGCATCGAGCGGGATCGCGGTGCCGATGGCCTTCTCCTGCATGTCGCTGTCGCGCGGCGCCCGGACACCGGTGGCGGCGAGGGCGGTCTGCACCAGTCCCGAGCAGTCGACGCCGAGGCTGGAGCGCCCGCCCCACAGATAGGGCACGCCGAGGAAGCGGGCGGCGACGGCGACGAAATCGCCCTCGCGCTCGTCCGCGGGCACCACATGGACGGCCGGCAGGCAGCCGTCCGTCGTCAGGGCGAAGCCGCCCGAGATGGAGCGCACCACCACGCGGCTGCCGAACACCAGCGCGTCGCGGGGCGGCAGCTTGATGTCTGGCCCGGGGAACAGGAAGGTCCGCAGCGCGGAGACCTTGTGGGCGGGCGCCGAACCCTCCGGGGCGAGGGCCTCGGCGGGCATGTAGCCCACGTAATTGTCCGCCTCCAGCTGCACCCAGGCCCAGCCTTCCGCATCTTCCTCGAACAGGCGCACCCGCTCGCCGAACAGTGCCTCGGTTTCAAGCGGGGCGTCGCTGGAAGGGCGGCGGCGCAGGGGGGCGACGGGCACGGCCACGCGCCGCATCTCGCCGTCCACGAAGCGGGGCACGTCCACCAGCCCCTTGAGGCTCGTGGCGGCGAGGTCGGCGCGGGCTGGGGTCAGCCGGGCATCGAGGCCCGGGGGCAAGGAGAAGGCCATGTCTCAGCCCCTCTCCTCAGCCGAACCGCTCGGCGATGAGCGCGTCCAGCGCGCGGATGGTCTGCGCCTCGCCGCCCTCGGGCCGGCCCGGCCGGCTGCTGGGGTTCCAGGCGAACAGGTCGAGGTGGAGATAAGAGCGGGCCTGCTCGACGAACTTGGCGAGGAACAGGGCTGCGGTGATAGCGCCGGCAAAGCCGCCGGACGAGACGTTGTTGATGTCCGCCACCTTCGAATCGAGCATGCCCGCATAGGGCGCCCACAGGGGCAGGCGCCACAGCGGGTCCGCCTCCACCATGGCGTGGCGGGAAAGGTCGGCAGCGAAGTCCTCGTCGTCGGTGAAGGCGGCCGGCAGCTGCGGGCCGAGGGCGACGCGAGCGGCGCCGGTGAGGGTGGCGAAATCGATCACGATGTCCGGCGCCTCCTCATCCGCGAGGGCGAGGGCATCGGCCAGCACCAACCGCCCTTCCGCGTCGGTATTGCCGATCTCCACCGAAATGCCCTTGCGGCTGCGCAGCACGTCGCCGGGGCGGAAGGCGGCGCCGGAGACGGAGTTCTCCACCGCCGGGATCAGCACGCGCAGGTTCACCTTGGCGCCGCGCGAGAGCAGCATATGGGCAAGGCCCAGGGCATTGGCGGCGCCGCCCATGTCCTTTTTCATCAGCAGCATGGCCGACGAGGGCTTCAGATCGAGGCCGCCGGTGTCGAAGCATACGCCCTTGCCCACCAGCGTCACCTTCGGGTGGCTGGGATCGCCGGCGCGGATCTCGATGAGGCGTGGGGCGCGGGCGGCGGCAAGGCCCACGGCATGGATCAAGGGGAAGTTCTGCGCCAGCAGCGCGTCACCCACGATGGAGCGGAAACGCGCACCATGGCGGGCGGCAAGGCTGCGGGCCGCATCCTCCAGCTCGGCCGGGCCGAGGTCATTGGCCGGGGTGTTGACGAGATCGCGCGTGAGCGTCACCGCCTCCACCGTGTGGCGGAGCTGGGCGGCGTCCACCCCTTCCGGCACGACGAGCTGCACCTTGGGGGCCTTGGCGCTGCGGTAGGTCGAGAAACGGTAGGTTCCCAGCGCGAAGGCGAGGGCGGCGAGGCGGGGGCTCGGCACCTCGCCCTCCAGCCGCCAGGTGCCCTCAGGGAGCAGGCCGGGCAGGGCGCCGGTGGCGAAGGCATCGGCCTTGGGCGCGGGCGCGATGCCGAACAGGGCACCGGCCAGCCCGCCGTCGGCGTTCGGGAGCAGCAGCAGCTTGCCGGCAGCGCCGGAGAAGCCGGCCGCCTCGGCGAAACGGCGCGCGGCCTCGGGAATGGGAGCTGAGGCTAACGTGTCCTTCGTGACGCACCAGACGGGCAGGCTGACGGCGGACGACGGGGCAAAGCAATCGATCATCAACGGAACTCCTCGCGCCGCGCCGGGGGGACAGGCAATGGTTCCGCCATCCGGCGCCGCGCAGACGGCGCATGGTGGTCCGCGCCGCGATCGCCCGCAAGATACCCCGCCGCGCCGCCGCCCAAGGCGGAGCCGGTCAGGGATGCAGCAGGCTGGACAGGGGATGGATGAGGAGGCCGGCGCCCGCCAGCGCCACGCCATAGGGCAGGCTGGTGCGGTGCCGGTCGGGCAGTTCTGCGCCGGCCGGGCCCGCGAGGCGATGGCGCGCGGCGGCGGCGATGCCGAGCAGGGCGCCGATGGTTCCGGTGGCGAGCACGAACAGGGGCAGGTGCAGCGGGTCCACCCACAGCACGATGGCGCCGGCCAGCTTGGCATCGCCCGCGCCGATGATGTCCTCCGCGAACAGGGAGAAGCCGAGCGCCGTGACGGCGCCGGCGGCGGCGAGACGGAAGGGCAGATCGGGGACCGGCATGAGTTGGGTGACCGCCACGAAGGCGACGATCAGGCAGACGACCACGGCATTGGGGATGATCCGGCGGGCGAGGTCCGCGCCGATCGACGCGCACAACAGTGCCGGATAGAGGCCGAGCAGCAGAAGCTCGGCGATCCTGATGTGACCCATCCCCATCGTGCGGTCAGTTCCCGGCGGCGGCCGAGGAGGCCTGAAGCCGGGCGAAGGTGGAGGCGATCTGCACCAGCACCGTGACGATGGCGATGGAGAGGCCGGCGGCGATGAGGCCGTATTCGAGGGCGGTGGAGCCGTCCTCTTCCTTGATGAAGCGCGAGAACAGAAGCTTCATGGCTCAGATCCGGTCAAAGGCGGCGCGTGACCGCCGCAACGGCGGGCCGCAACTTGGATGCCGCGGCGGGGATGCCGTGGCAGAGCCGACGCTAGGGCGGGCCCCTTGCGGGGAAGTAAAAAACGGCGGCCGGGGACGCCCGTGGCGGGTGCTGGCTGCTTGAAAGGTTAACGGTTCCGCTCGCGCGCCTTTGACGCGGGGGTGCCGGATCGCCCTTTGACGGCGGCGCCGGAGGCCGGCAAGCTCCCGCCATGAGCTTCTCCCCGTCCCCCGATCCCGTCCCCGGCGATGCCGCGAGTTGCGCAGCCGTCGAGACCGTCATCGTCCCCCGCGCCCACGACATCGGCGGCATGGAGGTGGCCCGCGTGCTGCCCTCCGTCCAGGGCCAGATGATCGGCCCCTTCATCTTCTTTGACCGGATGGGGCCGGTGCGATTCACGGCAGCGCAGGCGCAGGACGTGCGCCCGCACCCGCACATCGGCCTCGCCACCGTGACCTATCTGTTCGAAGGCAGCATGATCCACCGCGACAGCCTCGGCTCCGAGCGGGTGATCGAGCCGGGCGCCGTGAATTTGATGACCGCCGGGCGCGGTATCGTCCATTCGGAGCGGCACGACGCTGCGGTGAAGGCGCGCGGCGGTCCGCTGTTCGGCATCCAGAGCTGGATCGCGCTACCGAAGGCGCTGGAGGAGACCAACCCGGACTTCCTTCATGCGGACAGCGAGGCGCTGCCGGTGGTGGCGGATGGCGGGGTGCGGGCGCGGGTGATTTTGGGCAGCGCCTTCGGGGCGACCTCGCCCGTCGCGCTCGCCTCGCCGGCGACCTATGTGGAAATCCAGCTGGCTGCGGGCGCGCATGTGCCAGTTGATCCCACCCACGAGGACCGTGCGCTGTTCACGCTGGAGGGCGAGGTGGAGGTGGACGGCACCGCCTTTCCACCCGGCCAGATGCTGGTGATCCGGCGCGGCGTCGCCACCTCCGTCCGGGCACGGACCCCCGCGCGGCTGATGCTGGTGGGTGGCGAGCCGCTGGAGGGGCCGCGCTACATCTGGTGGAATTTCGTGTCGTCGAGCCTCGATCGGCTCGAGGCGGCCAAGGCGGCATGGCGGGAGGGGCGGTTCGACCTCATCCCCATGGACCACAATGAATTCATCCCCGCCCCCGAGGACGGCACCGGCCGCCCCCGTCCCCAGAGCCCGCGGGGCTGACCGGCCGGGCTACACGCCTACTTCTTGCCCGGTTGCAAAAGAGTCGGCGTGTCGCTGGCGGCAAAGGTCTCCTCCAGCGCCGCGTCGAGCCGCTCGGAGATGTGGCTCTTTTGCCGCGCGCTCTCGTCCGGGGCGTCCGCCGCCGCCGCCGGATCGCCCTCGGGCTTCGACGCGCGGGTGAGTGAGGGCGGGTCGCTGGCAGGAAAGGAATCCTCCAGTGCCTCGTCCAGCTCGTCGGAGACGCGCTCCTTTTCGCGCGCGGCCGCATCCCGCGGCTCGCCGTCCGCCTTCGGGGCGCGGGTGACGGACGGGGGATCGCTGGCGGGGAAGGACTCCTCCAGCGCCTCGTCCAGGCGCTGGTCGAGCGTAGCGGTGCGGGGGGCCGCGGTGGAGGCAGTGGGGTTCATGATATGGATCTCCTCTGCACCATCAACGAACGGCAGAGCCGCCCGTTCCCCATCGGCATCCGCTCACGCATCAAGCGGCGCCTCCTGCCGCGCGAGCCGGGCGGCGACACGCTCCAGACCGGCGGCGATTTCCCGGCGCTCGCCGGGGCGCAGGTCCTTTCCTGCTTGTAGGCGGCGTGCGAGCGCGCCCATGAGGAAGAGATCGAGCAACGGCCGGCCTCGGCCGCCGTCCGGCGCCCCCTCCGCATAGGCGGCGAGCACCGCGCGCTCGGCGCGGGAGCGGAACGCGGAGAGCAGCTCCGCCCGCAGTTCCGACGCATCGCGGGCGACGCCAGCCTCGCCGGCTGTGATGCGCGCCAGGGTGTGCTCCAAGGAGGCGAGCAACTCGGCGACATCGCGCCATCCGTTTGCCCGCTCGCCCTGGGCGCCGGTGATGACCGCATCGCTGCCGGACACCAGCAGATGGTCGAGGTCGAAACGGCCATGGGTGCGGATCACCGGCACGTCCGCGCCGGCGAGCAGGCCGGCGATGCGCTCCCGCATTTGTGCCCCGAGCCAATCCCCATCGACGCCGACAAGCGCATCCGGCGCCGCCCGCACGGCGTCCATAGCCTCGCGAAGCCAGCCGTCGATCTCCTCGGCGGTGGCAACGCCCGGCGCGAAGGCTGGATCGGAGGAGGGGGCCGACAGCACGGCGTGGAATTCCGCAAGACGCCGGGCGCTGCCCCGGAGCAGCCGGAGCACGCCGGCCACCTCTTCCTCGAAATGCTGGTGGCCGTCTTCCGGCACGGCTGCGGCATCCAGCGCACGCTGCACCTGCGCCATGGTCCAGCTGGCAGCATTGCCCTGGTTGCGCACGAAGCCATAGGCGAGCGCCACCTGAGCCGATCCGCCTTCCGGCCGGGTGCGGGTGATGGCGCCGATCAGCGGCGGTGTGTGGGGGAAGTCGAGGGCGGTGAGGTGGCGCGCCATCTCCATCTCGCCGGTGCGGCCGAATTCCATATGGCGGAACAGCTTCACCGCCACCTTGTCGGTGACGACGAGGCTCGCCGCCGGCTCGTCCGCGTCGGCGAGTTCGCATAGCGCGCCGCGCTCCACGTCCATCCCGGCGAGCCGGTCGGTGGGGGAGAAGACGAGCGCGCCGCCATCGGGCAGGGGCACGGGCTCGGCCTGCCGCAGCGCGCGCAGCACGCCGGCCGGAAGCCCGTCCAGCACCATGGCATCGGTGAGGAAGCCGACGCGCCGGCCCTGCCGCACGCGGGTGAGGGCCAGCTGCTCGGCGATGGCGGGCGGATGCTGGTCCTCCCACGCCACGCAGAAGGACATGAGGAAGCGCTCGGTGCGCCCCGCGAGATCGGCCTCGATCTCCGCCATGGCCACCTCCCGCTCGGTGCCCGGCAGGCGCATGACCCAGCCGATGCGCACCGCGCCGATATCCTTGGCCGTGCCGGGAAACCAGCGCCGCCGCGCCAGATATTGCGGCAGCGCCTCGGTCTCGATCACCGCGCGATGGGCGTCGGAGAGGGCGCCCATCAGTCCGTCGCGGACCACGAGGGTGGCGAATTCCGGCAGCATCTCCGGCGCCGGATCGCGCCAGGCGGGCTCGGCCGCCGTGGTGGAGAGGCGGAACGCATAGAAGCCGTAGGGCGGCAGAGTGAGCACGAGGGGCGTACGGTCCAGTGCCGGCAGGCTGGTGCCACTCACGAGGTCCACCGGCACCCGCCGCTCGAATTCGGCAAGGTCCAGCTCCACCCCCTGCAATGTGTGGGCGAGGTTGGCGACGCACAGCACCGCCTCGCCTTCAAATTCGCGCAGATAGGCGAGGATGCGCCGGTTGCGCGGGAACACCAGGCGGAAGGTGCCGCGCCCGAACGCCGGCTGCTCCTTGCGCACGGCGAGGAAGCGGCGCGTCCAGTTCAGCATGGAATGGGCGTCGCGCATCTGCGCTTCCACATTCACCGCCGGGAAACCGTAGAGCGGATCCTGGATCACCGGCAGCACCAGCTTTTCCGGATCGGCCTTGGAGAAGCCGCCGTTGCGGTCGGGCGACCACTGCATGGGCGTGCGCACGCCGTCGCGGTCGCCGAGATGGATGTTGTCGCCCATGCCGATCTCGTCGCCGTAATAGATGACGGGCGTTCCGGGCAAGGTGAGCAGCAACGAGTTCATCAGCTCGATGCGCCGCCGGTCCCGCTCCAGCAAAGGCGCGAGGCGGCGGCGGATGCCGAGATTGATCCGGGCGCGCCGGTCGGAAGCATAGATGCTCCACAGATAGTCCCGCTCGGAGTCGGTGACGGTCTCCAGCGTCAGCTCGTCGTGGTTGCGCAGGAAGATGGCCCATTGGCAGGTCGGCGGGATTTCCGGTGTCTGGCGCAGGATGTCGGTGACCGGGAAGCGGTCCTCCTTGGCGATGGCCATGTACATGCGCGGCATCAGCGGGAAGTGGAACGCCATGTGGCATTCATCGGCGTTCGGGCCGAAATATTGCTGGGTGTCCTCCGGCCAGAGATTGGCCTCGGCGAGCAGCATCCGGCCCTTGTAGTGCGCGTCCAGGTGGGCGCGGATCTTCTTCAGGATGGCGTGGGTCTCGGGCAGGTTGGCGCAGTCGGTGCCCTCGCGCTCCACGAGATAGGGCACGGCGTCGAGCCGCAGCCCGTCCACGCCCATGTCCAGCCAGAAGCGCATGACGGAGAGGACGCGCTCCAGCACCTCCGGATTGTCGAAGTTGAGGTCCGGCTGGTGGGCATAGAAGCGGTGCCAGTAGAACTGGCCGGCCACCTCATCCCAGCTCCAGTTGGATTTTTCCACGTCGCAGAAGACGATGGGCACGCCCGGATAGCCCTTGTCGTCATCGGCCCAGACATAGAGGTTGCGCTCGGGGCTGCCCCTCGGGGCGTGCCGCGCTGCCTGGAACCAGGGGTGCTGGTCGGACGTGTGGTTGATGACCAGCTCGGTGATGACGCGCAGCCCGCGCGCATGGGCCTCGGCAATGAAGCGCCGTGCCTCGTCCATGGTGCCGTAATCCGGCGACACACCCTCATAGAGCGCAATGTCATAGCCGTCGTCGCGCCGCGGCGAGGGATAGAAGGGCAGGAGCCACACGGCGGTCGCGCCGAGGTCGGCGATATAATCTAGCTTGGAGATCAGACCGCGGAAGTCGCCGATGCCGTCGTCATTGGCGTCGAAGAACGACTTCACATGCAGCTGGTAGACGATGGCGTCCTTGTACCACAGGGGGTTGTCGCCGGCGGTGACGGGCTCAGGCATGGCCGAGGCTCCCGGTTCCGGAGGACTTTGGGCCGCGCAGGGCGGCCGGGGCGGACGAGGTCGGGGCGGGGCAGAAAGGCACGGTGCTCCCTTGAACCGTCGTGGAGGGACAGGCGGCGCGACCCGGCCGGCGCATCGCATCTGCGGCGGACGCACCGGGCGAGTGGCCACGCTTGCCTAACGCGGCTGGAGCGTGGCGGTTCCGGTCTGTCAGGGAGAGTTCAGGGGAGAATTGGGGCAGCCGGACGGCATGCGGGGGAATGCCGTCCGGCTGGCGCGTCAGTTTGCCGTGGCAATATCGGCGCCCGACCTGTTTCGCGCGGATGGGCGGCACCGGCATCCCGAAAATGAAGGATGGCGAGCGAGAATTTTTTTAAAAGAAGATGGAACCTTTGTTCCCCAAGCGCGTTTCGACGGTCGTGTGGGCTCAGAAGAGCCTGCCCCGCTCCGGTCATGCGTCGCGCGTTTTCCGCTCTCCCCAATATGCGGGAGGCGCGAAACGCCGTTGGCCGGCAGAACCTGACGCGAAGCCCCTGAAGCCCCACAGCCGACACGGAGGACCGCCCATGTTCGATGCCGCCCGCCACCCGCTCAAGATCTGCATCGATGGTTCCTGCATCGTCCTGCGTTCGCTGGACGACGCCATCGGTTTCGTGCGCTCCCATCCTGTGGGAGAGCATGCCGAGATGCTGGTGGACCAGATGGAGGCCGCCCGCCTGCCCGAGCTTCAGCGCCGGGCCTGGGTGGCGTTCGAGACCTTCGCCGACGCCATGCGCCTGTCTCCGGACGCGCAGCGCCGGATGATGTGATCGGATGGTGCGCGGCCGCACGCCCCTGCGGCCGCGGCTTTCGCCGCTGCTGGCGGCTCAGAACCGCTCCGGCACGCGGTGGCGGGCATAGTCCGCCTCCACGTAGGTCGGGTCCTTCTGGCGCTTGGGCAGCTTGACCTTCTCCCGCGGCACGTCCTCGTAGGGAATGCGGGAGAGGAGGTGGGAGATGATGTTGAGTCGCGCCCGCTTCTTGTCGTCGGAGAAGGCCACGAACCACGGCGCCCACATGGTGTCGGAGGCCTCGAACATGGCGTCCCGGGCGCGCGAATAATCGAACCAGCGCGCGTAGGATTCCAGATCCATCGGCGAGAGCTTCCAGATCTTGCGCGGATCGTCGATGCGGCTCTCCATCCGCCGGGTCTGCTCCTCCTCGGATACTTCGAGCCAGTATTTCAGGAGCAGCACGCCTGATTCGACGATGGACTGCTCCACGTAGGGCACGCTTTCCAGAAACTTCTTGGACTGGTCCTCGGTGCAGAAGCCCATCACCCGGTCGACGCCCGCCCGGTTGTACCAGGAGCGATCGAAGATGGTGATCTCGCCGCCCGCCGGCAGGTGCGGCACGTAGCGCTGGATGAACATCTGCGATTTCTCGCGGTCCGTGGGCGGTGGAAGGGCCACCACGCGGAAGATGCGCGGGCTCACCCGCTCCAGGATGGCCTTGATGACGCCGCCCTTGCCGGCGCCGTCGCGGCCCTCGAAGACGATGCAGATCTTCGCGCCCGTGTGCTTCACCCAGAGCTGGAGCTTGACCAGCTCGGCATGCAGGTGCTTCAACTCCGCCTCATACTCCTTGCGTGAGAGTGGGGCGGGGGGGCTGGCGGCCTCATGGCCGAAGGCGACCGCGGCGATCGCCCCCTTTTGATCGTTCTTCTTGTGCTTTTTCTTCTGCTTGTGCGCCATTGCGGCGTCCTCCCTTGAAACCGCGCCGATAGGACGGCGGGTCAGGCCCAGCTCAGGAAGAAGCCCACGTCGCCCGGCATCCCGTTCGGCCAGTCGACGATCATGGCCTTGAGCTTGTAGTGCCCCTGCCGGAGGTAATCCCGCCACAGCTCGTAGGCCTGGCGCGGGCGGCCGGTGAGCGTATCGGGCCAGCCTTCCTCCGCATTGTTGATGGCGCGGCCCTTGTCGGTGCACAGCACGTTGGGGAAGCGCATGACCATGATCTCCGTCTCGCCACGCTGAGCGGCAAGGCGCATCTTGGTCAGGAGGCTCTGCGAGATCTCGTGCAGCGTATCGGGCGTGAGGTCCAGGGGCTGGGAGAGCGTCTTGATCAGCTCCTCGCGGGCCCTGTCGGCCACGTCCATGGCCGAGATTTCCTTGGACAGCTTGGCCTTCTCGATCTCCATCATGTACGAGCGCAGGTCATCCGCGCTCATGAAGCTCTCGTCGCCCAGCGTCGTATTCTGCTGTGCTGCCTGGGACATGGGTCGCCTCCGTTGGGAACTGCCGTCTTCGCGCAGTTTCTCCACGAGCCAAGCGGCGTCGTTGTCCGATATCAACTCTTTCCGGCTGAGCTTGCGTTCACAGCTTGCGGAGCGCGGACGGTGGCGCGCCCGGCAAACAAAAAGGCCGGCGCCGGAGAGCTGGCGCCGGCCTCTCGTTTCGACCCGGAGGTCGAACCTGGAGGATGCAGTGTTTGAAAGGGCGCGCTCAGAGCGTCGCGAAGACGGAAGCCGGGATGCGGAAGAAGCCGCGGCCGTTGGCGAAGGTCCGATAATAGGACGAGGCGTTGGCATAGAGATGCTCGAACCAAGCCTTGCCGCTCTGGCCTTCGGGCAGGCGGTCGATGGTGAAGATGTCGGCATTGGGCGCGAAACGGACGTGGATCAACACGTCGTCGGTGGCGGACACTTCGGCGGCGGGGACGATGGGCTGGGCAAGGGCGTTCATCACATGGTCTCCTCTGGAAGGGATCAAGAAAATCGCTGCAGGCACCTTCCCGAAGGCCTGTCCTGAAACGCCGGACATGCCCCGATGCCGCTGCCGGAGGAACCGCCGGGCTGCGTCCCGCAACCCGGCCGGCCCCGGAAAGCCCCCGCAATCCCGAAACGCTAAGCGGGCCCCGGCGCTCATTCCTTGATCACGATCAAATTGTGTGCGCCGGTACCGAAAGACCGGTTGTCGCAGCCTGTTCAGGCGGTCGTGCGGCGGCTGACGACGGTGCGGATGGCAAAGGAGGACTGGATGCGCGCCACCCCCGGCAGGCGCGACAGCACCTCCTTGTGCAGGCGCTCGTAATCGCCCGCATTCTTCACCTCGATCTTGAGCAGATAGTCGGCGAGGCCGGTCATCAGGTGGCAGTCGGTGATCTCCGGGCAGCGACAGACGGCGGCCTCGAAGCGATTGAGGAATTCCTCGGTCTGCCGGTCGAGGGTGATCTGGGTGAACACCACCAGCCGGTCCTCCGGCGCCCCTTCGTGGATGATGGCCACATAGCCGCGGATGACGCCGCTGCGCTCCAGCAGCCGCACACGACGCAGGCACGCGGAGGGCGAGAGGCCGACCTGCGCGGCGAGATCGGCATTGGAGATGCGGCCGTCGCCCCTGAGGATGCGGACGATATGGGCGTCGAACTCGTCAAGCGCAGCCATTGGCAGATCCTGCGGACATTTCGCAGAAACTATCAAATTTCCCGCCGGCGTGGGCACGAAATTTGCTCCTTCGGCGGCAAATGCGTCGTCATCCGGCGTAGAATTGTCGTCAACCATCCGGCCGGGGCAGTGAGGCCTTCGGCCGGCGGCGTGGGGTGCAGGCCATGCGCATTCTGATTCTCGGCAGCGGCGTCGTCGGCACGACGGCCGCCTATTATCTCTCCAAGGCCGGACACGAGGTGACGGTGCTCGACCGCCAGCCGGCGGCCGGCATGGAGACCTCCTTCGCCAATGCGGGGCAGGTCTCGCCGGGCTATTCCTCGCCCTGGGCCGGGCCGGGCATTCCGGTGAAGGCCGTCAAGTGGCTGCTCATGCACCATCGCCCGCTGGTGGTGTGGCCGAGCCTTGATCCCAAGCTCTATTTCTGGCTGGCGCGGATGCTCGCCAACTGCACCGAGGCTGCCTATCGCCGCAACAAGGCGCGCATGGTGCGCCTCGCCGAATTCAGCCGGGATGCGCTGGACGAACTGCGCAAGGAAACCGGCATCACCTATGACGAGCGGACCCTCGGGACGCTCCAGCTGTTCCGCACCCAGAAGCAGCTCGACCACGTGCACACCGACACCGACGTGCTGGATGTCCACGGCGTCCCCTATGATTTGCTCGATCCCGCAGGCTGCATCCGCGCCGAGCCGGCTCTGGCGCGCGTCCGCGGCAAGTTCGTGGGCGGCCTGAGGCTGCCGGGGGACGAGACGGGCGACGCCCACATCTTCACCCAGCGCCTCGCCGAGATCTGCGCGCGCCAGGGCGTCACCTTCCGCTATGGCGTCACCGTCGATGCGCTGCGGCAGGACGGCGGGCGCATCACCGGCGTCGCCCTCTCGGGCGGCGAGGTGCTGACCGCAGATGCCTATGTGGCCGCCATGGGCAGCTACACGCCGGCCTTGCTTGCGCCGCTGGGCATCCGCCTACCGGTCTATCCGGTGAAGGGCTATTCCATAACCCTGCCCATCGTGGACCCGGACGCGGCGCCGCGCTCGACGGTGATGGACGAGACCTACAAGGTGGCCATCACTCGCCTCGGTGATCGCATCCGCGTGGGCGGCACGGCGGAACTCGCCGGCTTCGACCTCACATTGCGCGAGCCGCGCCGGGCGACTTTGGCCTATTCGGTGGGGGATCTCTTCCCGGCCGGCGGCGACATCGAGAAGGCGAGCTTCTGGACGGGCCTGCGTCCCATGACGCCGGACGGCACGCCCATCGTCGGCGCCACGCGCTTCGCCAATCTCTACACCAACACCGGCCACGGCACGCTGGGCTGGACCATGGCCTGCGGCTCGGGCCGTGTGCTCGCCGACATCATCGGCGGCCGTAGCCCCGAGATCGACACGTCCGACCTCTCCGTCGCCCGCTACGCCGAGGCCGCCTGACGCGGACGCGCCAGGAAGGCACCTTGCGCCGCCGCCGCGCCTGCGCCAAACCAGCGCGCGGAGGCGGGCATGCGTTTCATTCACACGTCTGACTGGCAATTGGGCAAGCCGTTCGGCCGCGTGCCCGAAGAGGCGCGCACCGTTCTGAGGGAGGCGCGGCTCGACGCCATCGACCGCCTCGCCGCCGCGGCCCGTGCGAACGGGGCGCCGCTGGTGCTGGTGGCCGGCGACGTGTTCGACAGCCCGGAGCCGGGGGATCGGGTCTACCGGCAGGCGCTCAACCGCATGAAGGCGCAGGCCGATGTGCGCTTCCTGCTGCTGCCGGGCAACCATGATCCCCTGCGCGCCGACGGCCTGTGGAGCCGGCTTGCCGCCGATACGCCGGCCAATGTCGCGGCCCTCACCGAGCCGCAGCCCCTGGACCTCGGCACCGGATCGGACGAGGCGGCCGTGCTGCTGCCGGCCCCGCTCTCCCACAAGCGCAGCGTCGCCGATCCCACCCAATGGTTCGACGGGGCGGAGACGCCGCCGGGCGTCCTGCGCATCGGCCTCGCCCACGGCTCGGTTCAGACTTTCGGCGGTGATGCCGACCCCAACCTCGTCGCCGTCGACCGCGCCCGCCGCGCCGGCCTTGCCTATCTGGCGCTGGGCGACTGGCACGGCCGCATCCGGATCGACGAGCGCACCTATTACAGCGGCACGCCGGAGCCGGACGATTTCGGCCGAGAGGTCACGGGCGTCGCACTGCTGGTGGACGTGTCCGGCAGCGCCCCGCCGCAGGTGACGGAGCTGCCCATCGGCCGCCACCACTGGCTGGAGGAGGGCTGGACCCTCTCCGGCGCGGACGATCTCGACGCACGCATCGCCGGCATCGCGCCAAGCGCGGCGCGGCAGGATCTCGTCTGCCGGCTCCGGCTCTCCGGCCTCGTCACGCTGGCCGAGCGGGTGGCCGTGCGTCGCCGGCTGGAGGACGAACTGGCCCATGAGGTGCGCTGGCTGGACCTCATCGCCGACGACCTCGTGACCCGGCCCACCGACACCGATCTTTCCGAGATCGACGCCCAGGGCGAGCTGCACGCCGCCGCTGTGAGCCTGCGCAAGATGGCCAGCGAGGGCGGGGCCGAAGGGCGGCTCGCCGCTCAGGCGCTGGAGCGCCTCTATGTGGAGCAGATGCGCGCCCAAAGGGCGGGGGAAGCGTGATGCGGGTTCGTCGCCTCAGGATCGAGAATTTCCGCAAGTTCCGCGCCCCCGTGGTGGTGGACGGCTTCACCGACGGGCTGAACCTCGTCTGCGAGCCCAACGAGACCGGCAAGTCCACGGTGCTCGACGCCCTGCGCGCGGCATTGTTCGAGCGGCACAGCGCCAAGAGCGACCGCATCCGCTCCTTCCGTCCGCAGGGCGACGAGGTGGCGCCGAGCGTGGAACTCGCCTTTGACGTGAACGGCGAGGAATGGCGCCTCACCAAGCGCTTCCTGCTCTCGCCCTCCGTGACGCTGGAAGGGCCGGAGGGGCGGTTCGCCTCCGATGCGGCCGAGGAAAAGCTGCAGGGCCTGCTCGGCTTCGCCCGCGCCGGAAACCGTGGCGCCGACGACGACAGCCGCGGCGCGCTCGGTCTGCTCTGGGTGGAGCAGGGCCAGTCCTTCCTCCTCGGCAGTCCGGGCGAGACCGCGCGCCGCACGCTGGAGGAGGCTCTGGCCGGGGAGATCGGAGCGGTCACCGGCGGTCGCCGGGCCAAGGCCGTGGTGGCGCAGGTGGAGAAGGCGCTGGCCGATTTCTACACCGCCACCGGCCGCACGACCGGCCGGCTCAAGCAGGCTGAAGCCGCCGAGGCCGCCGCCCGCGCCGCCGCCACCGAGCGGGCGCGGGAGCTGGAGCAGTTCGAGGGCGTGCTGGAGCAGCTGGAATACAAGCGGAACGAACGCCGCCGCCTCGTGCGCGACATCGAGGACCCGCAGACCGACGCCGATTTGAAGAAGCTGGACGAGGACATCGCCCGCGCCCGCGCCGCCGGGCAGGCGCTGGAGATCACCACCCTCGCCGTGCGCGAGCAGTCCGCCCGCCGCACCGCGCTGGAGGAGCGCCGGGCCGGGCGGGACAAGCTCGCGGTCCAGCTTCAGGTCGCCGAGACGAAGGTGGCGGGCGCCGCGGAGGCCGTGAGCGCTCATGCCGAGGTGATCGGCCGCGTCCGCTCCAGCGAAAGGACGGCGGTCCTGGCGCTGGAAGCGGCCCGCTCGGCCCTGCGCGAGGCCGAGACAAAGCGCGACCAGTCCGTCGCCGAGCGCGCCACCGCCGAGCGCCGCCTGGCCCTCGCCTCCGCTTTCGCACGCCTTGACCGCGCCGAGGCCCATGCCGCGCATATCCGCGAGCGGGAGGCGCGCATCGCTGCCTCGCGCATGGACCCCACCGCCGTGGACCGGCTGCGCCAGCTGGAGGACGCCGAGAGCGCCGCGCGCGCCCAGGCGGAAGCCGGCGCGGCCACCCTGACCGTGACCCTGGAGCCCGGCGCGCCGCAGATATTCCTCGACGGTACGCCGCTGACCGAGGGCGCCATCCGCCTGAGCCGGCCGCGCACCCTCTCCATTCCCGGTGTCGGCACCATCGCCTTCGCCCCGCCGCCCTCGGGTGAGCCGGCGCTGGCGCGGCTGCGGGCGGCGCGGCGTGATCTCGCGGATTTCCTCGCAAGCGTGGGCCACGACACCCCGCAGGCCGCTCGCAGCGCGGGCCGGGCGCGGGCCATCGACGAGGCCGAGCTTCTGGGCCTCAAGACCCGGCTCAAGGCCGAATGCCCGGCGGATGCCGCCCTCGGCATCCCAGCCGGCCTCGATCCCCTGCGCGGCGCGCTCGCCGGCGTGGAGCGGCCGGCGCCGGAAACCAAGGATGCCGCGTTCCCCGCCGCGGACGTGGAGACGCCCTATCGCGCCGCCCGCGCCGCCGAGACGGAGGCCGCCGCGCGCCGCGAGGCGGCGCTGGAGAGCCTGAAGGCGGGAGAACTCAAGGAGGTCGCCCTCGCCGCCGCGCTGGAGCGGGCCGAGGCGGAGCGGACCCGGCTCGCCGCCGACCTTTCGGCCGACCGCGCGGCGCTCGCCGACGCCGATCTCGAAGCCGCCCTCGAAGAGGCGCGTGCCGCCGAAGCCCGCGCGCTGGTGGATTGCGACACCGCCCGCCGCGCCGCCGAGGGGCTGGACGCGGACGGCTTCATCCGCCGCCGCGACGCCCTGCGCAAGAAGCGCGACACGCTGCAATCCCAGCTGCCGGAGCTGGCCGGTGCGGTGGCGCGGCTGGAGGAGCAGGCGCGCACGCTGGGCGGGGAGGGACCGGCGAGCCGCAAGGCTGCTGCCGACGAGGAGGCCGAGGCTGCCGCCGCTGCACTCGCCCGGCTCAGGAGCGAGGCGGATACGCTGGCGCTGCTTCTCAAGGTGCTCAAAGAGGCGCAGCAGGACGCGGCGCGGCGCTATCTCGCCCCCGTCACCCGGCGCATCGAACCCTATGTGCGGCGCCTGCTGCCCTCGGCCAGCCTGTCCTTTGGCGAGGATCTCAAGCCCCAGCTCCTCACCCGCGCCGGCCGCGAGGAGGCGGCGGAGATGCTGAGCAAGGGCACGCAGGAGCAGATCGCCATCCTCACCCGCCTCGCCTTCGCCGACCTTCTCATCGACAAGGGCCAGCCCGCCTCTCTGGTGCTGGACGACGCCCTCGTCTTCGCCGACGACGACCGCTTCGACACCATGATGGAAATCCTCGCCGAGGCCTCCTGCCGGATGCAGGTGCTGGTGCTGAGCTGCCGGGCCTCGGCCTACCGGGGCCTGTCGGCGACGCGGCTCTCCATCCGTCCTGCGTGATGCTCCCCCACCTCTCGCGACCGTTGTAGGATGGGGGCGGGAAGGGCGCAGGGATGGGCGGGATCGTCACAGCGCGCGCGGGTGTCGGCTATCCGAAGAGGCCGTGCGGCGAAGCATGGGGGCGCCGATGAGCGGCCCCGGCGAGAGACTGCGCGTTTGGCTGGCGCAGGAGCTTCATCTGGGCGCCATCGCCCGTGCGCTGGCGGTGATCGGGCCGCTGGTGACCGCCTATCTCCTCTCCGGCGAACCCGCGCTGGTCAATCTCTGCCTGCTCACCGTCTCCCTGCTAATCCCGGCGCTGAAGCTGCGCCTCAGCCCGGCGGCGGTGATCGTGCAGTATCTCGTCATCGTCGCAACCTTCGCATTGCTGTTCCTGGCGGCGCCGATCCCGCCGCTGTTCGTGATTCTGGCCGCGCTCACCGGCTTCATGGCCGCTGCGGTGACGCGCTTCGGCACGCTGATGCGGACGCTGGGCAACTGGGTGTTCATTCCCGCGATCTACCTGGCGCTGGACATCCGCGAGGGCGCTCTGGGCGAGGCGGCGCTGTGGCAGGCGGGCGTGCTGCTCGGGCTCTCCCCGGTGGGGCTCGCGCTCGTCTGCGCCGTGCAGGCGCTGGACGGCCGGCGGCGGACACTCGACCGCTCCGAGATCTTCGGGCCGCCCTCGGGCGACTGGCTGGTGCCGGCGGTGGCGACGGCAGCCGCCGTTTTCGCGGCAGCGGTGCTGGTGGAGATGTTCGACATCCGCGAGGGCCAGTGGCTGATCTGGTCGGCGGCGAGCGTGGTGGTGGGCGATCTTTCCGCCTCCACCGGCAAGCTGAAGCTGCGCGCCCTGGGCGCGCTGGTCGGTGCGCCGCTCGGGCTGCTGATCGGGCTGGCGCTGCCGGTGAGCGAGGCGGGCTATTCCTTCTGCGTGCTCGGAGCCATGCTCACGCTGATCGCCTTCTCGCGCTACGTGGTCGGCTTCGGCGCGCGCTGCTTCTTCATCGCGCTCGCCGCCGCGTTCGCGGGGACGGGCAGCGGCATCGCCGCCGAGCGGGTGGAAAATGTGCTTATCGGCGGCGCCTTCGGCCTCGTCGCCGTGGCCCTCGCCGAAATCGCGCGGCCGCCGCGCCGGACGCGACCGGAACGGCCGGCCTCGCCCTGAGGCCTCTGGTCAAGTACGCAGGGCGCCTGAGCGTGACCTATGCCGTCAGCCGGCCACGTCGACCGGATCGAGCACGAAGGGGGTGCGCTCGGCGAGGTCGTTGATGTGCGCGAAGTAGTTCTCGAAGTGCGGCGTCTCGCGGTGGGCGGTGACGGCCGCAGCATCCACATAAAGCTCGTCGATGACGAACCGCGTGGGCTCGGCCTGGTCGCGCCAGAAGTCCCAGCGCAGGTTGCCCGGCTCGGCGCGGGTGGCGCGCGCCATGCCCGTGAGCAGTTCCTGCAGCGCCTCGGCCTTGCCGGGGCGGGCGGAGAGGAGGACCACGATCTTCACCGGCGCGCTCATCTGGAACTCCTTCAGGGGACGACGGCAGGACATGGGCCTCCTTCCACCTGAAGGTCAAGGGGCAGGGCTGTCCTACTCCGCCGCCTCGTCGAGATGCGGCACCGGGGCGAGGCGCACCGGGGCGGCGGGCTCGTCGCGCTTGCGGGTGAGCCAGCGCTGCAGCCGGACCATGTAGAGATAGACCACCGGCGTCGTATAGAGCGTGAGTACCTGGCTCACCATGAGGCCGCCGACGATGGCGAAGCCAAGCGGGCGGCGCAGCTCCGAACCGGTGCCTGACCCGAGCATCAGCGGCAGGGCGCCGAGCAGCGCCGCCATGGTGGTCATCATGATCGGCCGGAAGCGGATGAGGCACGCTTCATAGATGGACTCCTCCGGCGACTTGCCCTCGCGCTCCCGCACCAGGGCGAAGTCGATCATCATGATCGCGTTCTTCTTCACGATGCCGATGAGCAGGAGGATGCCGATGAGGGCGATGACCGAGAGGTCATAGCCCGCCACATAGAGCACCAGCAGCGCCCCGACGCCCGCCGATGGCAGGCTGGAGAGGATGGTGAGCGGGTGGATGAAGCTCTCATAGAGCACGCCGAGGATGATGTAGACGGCGACGATAGCGGCGAGGATCAGGTAGGGTTGGGTGCGGAGCGAGTTCTGGAACGCCTGCGCCGTGCCCTGGAAGGTGCCGATCAACGTCTGCGGCATGCCCGCTTCCTGCTCCGCCTGCTTGATCGCGTCCACCGCCTGCCCGAGCGCCACACCCGGCGCGAGGTTGAAGGAGAGCGTCACCGCCGGGAACTGGCCCTGGTGGGAGATGGAGAGATAGGCGGTCTTGGAATTATCCACCTTCACGAAGGCGGAGAGCGGGATCTCCTCGCCGGTGCGCGGCGAGCGCACATAGACCTTGTCCAGCGCGCCGGGGTCGGTCTGGAGCTTGGGATCGACCTCCAGGAGGACGTGGTATTGCGAGAGCTGGGTGAAGTATTGCGCCACCTGGCGCTGGCCGAAGGCATCGTACAACGTGTCGTCGATCACCTGTGGCAGGATGCCGAAGCGGGCGGCGGTGTCGCGGTCGATGGTGAGGGAGACGGTGGGCGCGTTGGTCTGCTGGTCGGTGGCGACGTCGGTCAGCTCCGGCAGGGATTTCAGCTTGGCCAGCATGCGCGGGCCCCAGGCGTTCAGCTCGTCGAGATTGGCGTCCTGCAGGGTATATTGATACTGGGTGCGGGAGGCGCGGCCCCCCACGTTGATGTCCTGCGAGGCTTGCAGGAACAAAGCGATGCCCTCCACCTTGGCGAGCTGTGGCCGCAGGCGGTGGATCACCTCGTCGGCGGTCACGTCGCGCTCGCTCCGCGGCTTCAGGGTGATCCAGACGCGGCCGGTATTGATGGTCTGCGAGCCGCCGGTGGCGCCCACAGATCCGGACACGTGCTCGATGGCCCGATCGCGCGCCACGATGTCGAGAAGTGCCATTTGCTTGCTTGTCATGGCCGAGAAGGAGATGTCCTGCGCCGCCTCGGAGAAGCCCTGGATGAAGCCGGTGTCCTGCTGCGGGAAGAAGCCCTTGGGGATGGCCACATAGAGCCAGCCCGTGGCGGCGACCGTGGCGAGGAGGCTCATGAGGGTGAGGAACTGGTGGCTGAGCACCCATTTGAGGCCGGTGTCGTAGACCTTCAGCATCCCGTCGAAGAAGGCTTCCGCCGCCAAGTAGGCGCGCCCGTGCTTCACGTTGTGCTCGTTCTTGAGGAACAGGGAGCACATCATGGGCGTCAGCGTCAGCGACACCACCACCGAGACCAGGATGGTGATGGTGACGGTGACGGCGAACTCGCGCAAAAGGCGCCCGACGATGCCGCCCATGAGCAGCACGGGGATAAACACCGCCACCAGCGACAGGCTGATGGAGATGATGGTGAAGCCGATCTCGCCCGCCCCCTTCAGCGCCGCCTCGAAGGGCGGCATGCCCTCCTCGATGTAGCGATAGATGTTCTCCAGCATCACGATGGCGTCGTCCACGACGAAGCCCACCGCGATGGTGAGGGCCATGAGGGAGAGGTTGTCGAGGCTGTAGCCCACCACATACATCACCGCGAAGGTGCCGATGAGGGCCATGGGCACGGTGACGCTGGGGATGATGGTGGCCCACAGGCTGCGCAGGAAGGCGAAGATCACCGCCACCACCAGCGCGATGGTGATGAGCATGGTGAGCTGCACGTCATCCACCGAGGCGCGGATGGTCTCGGTGCGGTCGCCGATGATCTTCACCGTGATGCCAGGAGGCAGGGAGGCCTCCAGCCGCGGGATGGCCGCCTTCACCCGGTCCACCGCGTCGATGACGTTGGCGCCGGGCTGCTTGAAGACGATGAGCTGGATGCCGCGCTTGCCATCCTGCCAGGAGGCGAGGCGCGCATTCTCGGGCCCGTCCACGGCACGGCCGATGTCGCGGATGCGCACCGGCGCGCCGTTCTTGTAGGCCACCACTACCTCGTTCCAGGGCAGGGCGGTAAGCAACTGGTCGTCGGCATAGATGGTGAAGCCCTGCGCCGTCCCGTCGAAGCTGCCCTTGGGCTGGTCAACGGTCGCGGCGGCGAGCACCGCGCGCACGTCTTCCAGACTCATGCCCAGCGCCGCGATCTTGGCGGGGTCCACCTGCACCCGCACCGCCGGCTTCTGCTCGCCGGTGATGGCCACCTGCGCGATGCCGGGAATCTGGCTCATCTGCTGGGCGAGGATGGTGTCGGCGGCGTCGTCGAGCTTGGTGAGGGGATAGAGGTCCGACTGCACGGACAGGATGAGGATGGGCGCATCCGCCGGGTTGATCTTGCGGAAGGTGGGCGGGCTCGGCAGGTTTTTGGGCAGCTGGCCGGACGCCGCATTGATGGCGGACTGCACATCCTGCGCGGCGGCATCGATGCTGCGGCCGAGATCGAACTGGATGGCGATGGAGGCGACGCCCAGCGCGCTGGTCGAAGTCATCTGCGCCACGCCGGCGATCTGGCTGAACTGCCGTTCCAGCGGGGTCGCGACGGAGGAGGCCATGGTCTCGGGGCTCGCGCCCGGCAAGCTGGCGGAGACCTGGATGGTCGGAAAGTCCACCTGCGGCAGGGGCGCGACGGGCAGCAGCGGATAGGCCACGAGGCCGACCAGCAGCAGGGCCGCCATCAGCAGCGTGGTGGCGATGGGCTGTCGGATGAAGGGCGCCGAGACGTTCATGCCGGCGCTCCCACCATCACGCTCCTGGCAGGCGGGCTCGCTGGCGGCGGCCGCACGGTGACGCGGGCGCCGGGGACGAGCTTGTACTGACCGTCGATCACCACCTGATCACCGGCCACGAGGCCGGTGGCGATGGAGGCGATGCCGGCGCTGATCCCGCTGGTGGTGACGGCGCGCTTCTCCACCGTCGCGTCCGGCTTCACCACATAGACATAGAAGCCGTCCGGCCCGCGCTGGATGGCCTGCGCGGGGATGGTGACGACGTTGTGGTGGGTGTCGAGCAGCACCTTCACGTTCACGAAGGCGCCGGGCCAGAGCTTGAGGTCGTCGTTCGGGAACACCGCCTTGATGCGCAGCGTGCCGGTGTCGGAGCTGATCTGGTTGTCGATCAGCGCCACCGTGCCGTCGCCCACCTTGGTCACGCCGTCGCGGCGGAAGGCGAGGGCCGACACCGGGCCGCGCGCCAGCGCCGCCTGCATGTCGTCCAGCCGGTCCTGCGGCAGGGTGAACACCACGGCGACGGGCTTCAGCTGGGTGATGACCACCAGCCCGCCCTCGTCATTGGCGTGGACGATGTTGCCCTCGTCCACCAGCCGCACGCCGGTGCGGCCGGAGATGGGCGCGCGGATGGTGGTGTAGTCGAGCTGGATCTGGGCGGTGTCGATGGCGGCCTCGTCGCCCGCGATCTGCGCCTGATACTGGGCGACCAGCGCGCTCTGGGTATCGAGCTGCTGCTGGGAGGCCGCCTGCTTGGGCACCAGCACCTTGTAGCGGTCGTAGTCCGCCTTGGCGTTGGCGAGGAGGGCCTCGTCCTTGGCCCGGGCTGCCTTGGCCTGGGCGAGGGCGGCGGCGAAGGGGCGCTGATCGATCTGGGCGAGGATATCGCCCGCCTTCACCTCCTGGCCTTCCTTGAACACTACCTTGGTCAGCTCGCCGTCCACGCGCACCTTCACGGTGATGGTGTTGGAGGCCTGCACCGTGCCGATGCCCTCGCCATAGACCGGCACGTCCTCCGTCTTCACCGCCGTCGCGATCACCGGGATGGGTGGGGGCGGCGCCTTCGGCTTGGGGGCCTGTGCGGCGGCTCCGATCAGTCCCTGCTGCCAGGCGAGAGCACCGGCGACGACAACGATCGATGAAATGACGAAGGGGAAGACACGCATCAGGCCGTCCTGCGGCAATAGTCGATGCCCCCTTGAACACCCGCGCCGCCGGAACCCTGCGCGCACTGCAGCAAAGCTCACGTCTCTGTGATGAGCGGGGCGGAGCGCAGGGTTTCGCGCGCCCGGGTGTTCAATTGCCAACGTCCGGCGAGCAGCGGACCGGCTGCCGTGGCCGCCGCTGCGAACAATCCGGCGGCGATGGACTTGAAGGGAGTTCGCATCATGGTGCCATGTTGCGGGCGGAACGGGCCGGGACACAGGCGGGCAGTTGGACGCGCATGCGCGAGCCGAGCGACGAGGATCTCATGTCGGCCATCGCCGCCGGCGATGAAGCCGCGTTCCGCGTGCTCTGCCAGCGCTATGCGGTGCGGGCCGTCGCCTTCGCCCGGCGCTTCGTGGGCAGCGGCACCGATGCGGAGGATATCGCCCAGGAGGCTTTGCTGCGGGTCTGGCGGGCGGCGCCCCGCTGGCGGCTGGATGCGGCGTTCGGCACATGGTTCTACCGCATCGTCATCAACCTGTGCCTCAATGCCCACCGCCGCCCGCCGTTCCTCGGCCTCGATGCGGCGGGCGAGCGGGCCGATCCGGCACCGGACGCGCTCGCCGGGCTGGAGCGGCAGGAGGAGGACCGGGCCTTGCTTGATGCGGTGGCCGCATTGCCCGAACGTCAGCGGATGGCCATCCTGCTCACCTATTGGGAGGGGTTCTCCAATGCGCACGCGGCGGAGATTCTCGGCACCTCGGTTTCCGGCGTGGAGACGCTGCTCGTCCGCGCCCGGCGCAGGCTGCGCCTGAGCCTTGGCGCCGCACGAAAAGAAGGACAGGGCGATGACACGTGAGGATTTCGAGCATTTCCTGATCCGGTTCGGCACGAATGTCTCCCTGTGGCCGCAGGACACGCGCGCGGCGGCGGAGGCGCTGCTTGCGACCGACGCGTCGGTGCGTGCGCTCCTCGCCGAGGAGACCGCGCTGGAGCGCCGCCTGTGGGATGCCGCGCGCCTGACCACCGCCGCCGACACCCGCCCTGCGCAGCGTGTGGCGCGCGCGCTCTCCAATGCGCCGCTGCCGCGCCAGTCGCGTCGCCACCCGGTGCTGTGGCTGCCGGACTGGCTCATCGCGCTCGATCTGAGGCCGGCTTGGCCGAGCATCGCGGCGCTCGCCGGCATGGCCCTGCTCGGTTTCATGGTGGGATCGAGCGACACGCTGGTCGGCATCGGCGCCGGAGCGCGGGCTGGTTCGGCCACTGATGTCAGCGCGGTGGTGTTCGAGCCGGGACCGATCGGCGAGGGCGTGCTGTGAGCGCCGGATTGGGCCCCATGTCCGGCTTTTCGGGCCTCGCCTCCGCGCCGCGGCGTCTGCTCGTCGCCTCCCTTGCCCTCAACCTGTTCTTCGCCGGGCTGGCGCTGGCTGTGGTGATGCGTGCGCCGCACAAGCCCGTCTCCTTCCCGTCGCCCAATGTGGAGGACCGCAGCCCGCGCGTGCGCATCGACCGCCTCGCGGCAACCCTCCCCATGACCGACGCCCGCCTGCTGCTGACCCGCTTCGGCGCCGCCAACGGCAAGCTGGTGGAGGCCGAGGCGGCCTCGCGCGCGGCCCAGGACCGCGCCCGCGAGGCCTTCCTCGCCATGCCCTTCGATCCGACGGCGGCGCGGGCCGCACTGTCCGGCCTGCGCGACGCCCGCCGGGACGTGTGGTCCATCGTCCACGACGTCATCATCGACGCAGCTGGGCAGATGTCGCCCGACGGCCGCGCCCGCATCGCCGCCTGGGTACCGCCCGTGCAACCGGACGAGCCTGTCCGATAGCGCGGGTGCGCGCGGCGGCCGGCCCCGGAAGCGCGTGAGACGTTGAGCCGACTATATTTTCCGCTATCCTCGCCGCCCGGGAGCGACGCGACCACGCGCCTCATGGCGCCCCGGCTTCAAGAGATTAGACCACTTCTAAGCTGGAGCACCTTCCCTCCGCCGCAGCCTGTCGCGCGTCGATCCGTTCCTCCCAGCAGGTATCGCCATGAAGCCTCTGCACCGCGAAAACCACCTGATCGAACGCATCGGCTGGCTGCGCGCCGCCGTCCTTGGCGCCAACGACGGCATCATCTCCACCGCCAGCCTCATGGTCGGCGTCGCTGCGGCCTCGACCAATTCGTCGGAAATCCTGGTGGCGGGTACCGCCAGCCTCGTCGCCGGCGCCATGTCCATGGCGGCGGGCGAATATGTCTCGGTGAGCTCGCAGTCCGACACCGAGAATGCCGATCTGCAGAAGGAACGGCGGGAGCTTGCCGAAGATCCCGAAAGCGAGCTGAACGAGCTGACGCAGATCTATGTGCGGCGCGGCGTCGAGCCGGCGCTGGCCCGGCAGGTGGCCGAGCAGATGACGGCGAAGGACGCCTTCACCGCCCATGCCCGCGACGAGCTGGGTCTGGCCGAGCACGTGGTCGCGCGCCCCATCCAGGCGGCGCTCACGTCGGCGGTGACCTTCGCGCTCGGCGCGGCCATCCCGCTCATCATCTCCCTCGTGGCGCCCACCGCCCTGATCGCGCCGATCGTCTCGGGCGGATCGCTGGTCTGCCTCGCTGTTCTCGGAGCTCTCGGTGCGCGGACGGGCGGCGCCGATATCTTGAAGCCGACCATC
Organism: Xanthobacter sp. SG618; assembly: GCF_012932745.1. Classification (NCBI taxonomy): domain Bacteria; kingdom Pseudomonadati; phylum Pseudomonadota; class Alphaproteobacteria; order Hyphomicrobiales; family Xanthobacteraceae; genus Xanthobacter; species Xanthobacter sp. SG618. The sequence continues at coordinate 342,503 of NZ_JABBHL010000006.1, forward strand.
CGCGTCACCTTCTGGGGCGCCATCGCCATGGCCGCGACGGCGGCCATCGGCACCCTGGTTGGCCACGCGGTCTGACCGTACGGAACTCGCGCGCATGAGCCGCTGACGGGCCGTTTCGCCCGTCAGCGGTCGGTTCGGCAGCCCCGGTTGCAGCCTCAGCCACGTTCTCGTATTGATTTCGTCCAATCAGACCTTGCGCCCCCGTTCGGAAAAATTCCCGGGAGGGATTCCGGCGAACTACACGGCGCACTTTCTGTCCCGGTTCGAAGAACGGGGCGATCGGGTGAGGGGGACGCGGTGAGCTCGGGCGTGCAAGCAAACGTCGATGCGTCGAACGCAAATGCAGCATTGGCGTTTGAGCCACCATGTCTGGTGACCAAGCACATTCGGAGCGAGTTTCCATCCCGCTTCGGTGCCTTTTCCATGCTGCATGCAGCGGGACATGCGTGCTGGGTGGAAGTCGGCCGATATTGCTCGATCGCGCCGGGCGTCACGCTTGGGGCCAACGAACACGACATTGCGCGGCTTTCGACCAGCTCCAGTTTCGAAAACCCTGCGCTTTATGGTTGGGACCGCTTTGTATCGGGAGCCGATTCACCTGAGCGGCATTGGTTTGCGAACAGCGTCAAGCCTGTGAAGATCGGCCATGATGTCTGGATCGGGCAGGACGCCTTCGTCCGCTCCGGCGTCACCATCGGCAACGGTGCGGTGATTGGTGCGCTCTCGTGCATCACGCGCGACGTTCCCGCCTATGCAATCGTTGCAGGCAATCCTGCGCAACTGGTGCGCTATCGCTTCGATCCGGAAACGATCGTCCGCCTTGAGCGTCTGCGGTGGTGGCGCTTCTCGCTGACGGATCTGGTGCGGTTCGATATCGGCAATATGCCGGGTTGCCTTGATGCCTTGGAGAAGGCCGTAGAGCTCGGGGCGATCGAGCCCTATGAACCCGAGTGGATTCCGGCCGCCAAGCTGGTCTAGTCCTCTCCCCGGATTTCCCACCGCCATTCCGTTGCGGCACATATCGCGAGCGCGGTTTCCCCGGCATCATCGGGGCATGGTCGAATCCCCTGTCCCGCCCCGTCCGTCCCGCCGTCGCAATCTGCTGGTCGCCGTTCTGCGCCTCGTGTTCCGGCTGGTGGTGGGCATCGTCATCCTGCTCGACGAGCTGGTCCGTCCGCTCTACCGCCCGCTGCTCGATTGGCTCTCCGCGCTGAAGCTGGTGCAGAAGTTCGAGCACTGGGTCGCCAGCCTGCCGGCCTATGCGGTGCTCGTGCTCATTGCGGTGCCCTATGGGGTGGTGGAGCCGGTGAAGTTTCTTGCGCTGCTTCACATCGCCAACGGCCATGTACGCACCGGCACCTTCCTGTTCCTGCTGGCCCATCTGGTGAGTTTCGTCCTCATCGAGCGCATCTTCACCGCCGGCAAGTCTCAGCTGATGACGGTCCGGTGGATGGCCTATGTCATCGAGACGGCGGCCTCGGTGCACCGCACGGTGTCGGAATGGTTGAGGCTCGCCGAGCTGAAGCGCCGGGCGCGGGCGCTGTGGCGCTGGGCCCGGCTGCGCCTGCGCTAGACAGGCGCGCATCCGCGCCCATGATGGCCGCCAGATTCAGGCCGCCGGTTGTTTTCACAGGAGCCCCGATGACGAGCCACGCGATTCCCGCCGCCCTGCTGGAGAAGGTCTACGCCGCCATCGACGCGGCCAATGGCGCCGATCCCGCCCGCGTGGAGGTGGACGGCCGGAGCGTGCCGGCGGCGGTGCTCTATGGGCAGCGCATGACGCAGGTGCTCGCCCGCTTCATACCCGATGCCTCCGATGCCCTGAAGATCGCCGCGCGTGGCCAGCATATCGAGCGCTTCACCATCCCGCGCGAGACCTATCCGGCGGGCAAGGCCGGCTATTTCCGCTGGCGCACGGAGCTGAAGAACGTCCACGAGCGGCGCGTCATCGAGATCCTGCTCGGCCTCGGCCTGGAAGCGGCTTTCGCAGAGCGCGTCGGCAAGATCGTCCGTAAGGACCGGCTGAAGCAGGATGCCGATATGCAGGTGCTGGAGGACGTGGCCGTGCTGGTCTTCCTCACCTACGAACTCGATGCCTTCCTCCTGAAGCATCGGCCCGAGCCGGAGAAGGTGGCGGGCATCCTCGCCAAGACATGGGGCAAGATGTCCGAGGAGGGCCACGCAGCTGCCCTCGCCCTGAACTTGCCGCAGGAGGTGGTGGACCTGCTCCATCAAGGCCTCGCCGCGCGGGCGAACGCGGAAGACTGAGCGTCGGCGCCCGCGTATTGCTGGCCCCATGGCTGCCGGCCAATCGGCTGGGCGCCTTCATCGCAGTGTGAGCGGCTGGCGCGTGTGGTATCTCCCTCTGCCTCTGGGCGGGGGGCGTGCCGCCTGCCGCGCGAACGAGGGGAGGGACGCATCGCAACCGATCGCAAGCGCCTCTCCGCCTTCCTGTCGGGCTTTCGCGGCACGGCGCGGGCGGACCTCGGCCGATCCCTCGCGGCATCGGCGGCGACCGGCCTCCTCGTCATCGCGCAGGCCTTTCTCGTCGCCCGCATCATCGATGCCGTGCTGTTCCGCCACGAGCCGCTCTCTTCCCATGGGCTTGAACTCGCCACCCTCGTCGGCGCCATCCTGCTGCGCTTCGGCGCGGTATGGGCGAGCGAGCATTTCGGCTTCGCCGCCGCCGCGAAGGTGATGCGCGCCTTGCGCGCCCGGCTCCTCGACCGGGTGGAGGCCATCGGCCCCGTGGGCCTTGCCGAGGCCCGCACGGGCGAGCTGGTGGCGGCGCTGGCGGAGGGTGTGCGGGCCGTCGAGCCCTATTATTCGCGCTACATTCCCGCCTCGGTGCTGGCGGTGATGCTGCCTGTCGCGGTGCTGGTGGCGGTGTTCCCGTTCGATTGGGTGTCCGGTCTCATCCTGCTCGCGACCGCGCCGTTCATCCCCGTCTTCATGATCCTCATCGGCAAGGGCACGGAGGCGCTGAACCAGAAGCAGTGGCGCCGGCTCGCCCGCATGTCCGGGCATCTGCTCGATGCGGTGCAGGGCCTCGCGACGCTGAAGGCGTTCAACGCCGCAGGCCGCATGGTGACGGAGGTGGCCGCCGTCGCCGACGACTACCGGCGGGACACCATGGCGGTGCTGCGGGTCGCCTTCCTGTCGTCGGCGGTGCTGGAATTCTTCGCCACCGTGTCCATCGCCCTCATCGCCATCTTCATCGGCTTCCGGCTGCTGTGGGGCGAGATGGCGTTTTTCCCGGGCCTGTTCGTGCTGCTGCTGGCGCCGGAATTCTATGCGCCGCTGCGGGCCATGGGCACGGCCTACCATGCCCGCATGGAGGCCATCGGCGCCGCCGAGCGACTCGTGGCGCTGGAGGAGATGCCGGCCCTTGCCGAGAGCGGTGGCGCGACGCCGCTGCCCGGCCCCGAGGCCATCTCCATCCGCTTCGAGGACGTGCGCCTCGCCTTTCCCGACGGGCGTGTCGCGCTGGATGGCGTGAGCTTCACCATTGGTGCGGGCGAGACGGTGGCGCTGGTCGGGCCTTCCGGGGCCGGCAAGTCGTCCATCCTCAGCCTCGCGCTCGGCTTCGTGCGCCCGACCTCCGGCCGGGTGATGGTGAATGGGGTGCCGCTGGCGGAGCTGGATCTTGCCGACGTGCGCCGCCGCATCGCCTACGTGCCCCAGCGCCCGCGCCTGTTCGCCGGCACGCACGCCGCCAACATCGCTCCCGGCGAAGCGGCGCCGGATCCGGCCCGGCTGGTCCGCGCGGTGGCCGATGCCGGCCTCGCCGATGTGGTGGCGGCCTTGCCCGGCGGCCTTGCGTCGGACGTGGGCGAAGGCGGCGCCGGACTCTCCGGCGGTCAGGCCCACCGCCTTGCGGTTGCCCGCGCCTTCTACCGCGCCGCCCCGTTCGTGGTGCTCGACGAGCCCACTGCCCATCTCGACCGGGAGAGCGAGGCCGACGTGCAGGCCGCCCTCTCCCGCCTTCTCGCCGGCCGCACCGGCCTCGTCGCTGCGCACCGGCTGGCGAGCGTCGCCGGCGCCGACCGCATCCTCGTGCTTGCGGCCGGGCGGATCGTCACGGAGGGGACCCCCGCACACCTGCTGCGGCATGGTGTGCTCGATGGCGATCTCGTGCCGGATCTCGCCCCCACCATCGGCGAAGCGGAGGCGGCGGGATGAAGGACGCGCTCCGCCTCCTGCGCCTGATGGCGCCCCATGCCGGTTGGATGGGGCTGGCCGTGCTGGTCTCGGCGCTGGCGACTCTCGCCCATATCGCCCTGATGGCCACCTCCGGCTGGTTCATCGCGGCCATGGCGCTGGCCGGCGCGGCCGGGGCGAGCGTGAACTATTTCACACCCTCGGCAGCGATCCGCGCCTATGCCGTCGTCCGCACGGTCGGGCGCTACGGCGAGCGGATTGTCGGCCACGAGGCGACGCTGAAATTCGTGGCGGCGCTGCGTCCGTGGTTCTTCGCGCGGCTCATCCCGCTCGCCCCGGCGGCGCTGGAGGACCAGCGCTCCGGCGATCTCCTCGCCCGGCTCAAGGGCGACATCGACCGGCTGGAATTTGCCTTCCTGCGCATACTCTCGCCCGGCCTCGCCGCGGTGCTGGTGCTGGCAGTCGGGCTCTCTGTCCTCGCGCTCCATGATGGCGGGATGGCGGTGGGCATCGGCCTTGCCGCGCTCCTCGCCGGGCTCGGCCTGCCGCTTCTCGTCCATCGCCTCGGGGCACGGGCATCGCGGGAGGTGACGGCCGGCACGGCGCAGCTCAACGCGCTGCTGGTGGACCATCTGGAAGGGCGGGCGGAACTCGACATCTACGATCCCGACCGCCGCCACCGTGCCGCACTGGATGAGACGAGCGACACGCTCATCGCCCGCGAGCACCGGCTCGCCGGCATTCTCGGCTTTGCCGGCGCAGGCGTCGGGCTGTTCGCGCAATCCTCCCTCGTGCTGGTGCTGCTCATCGGCGCGCCGCGGGTGCTGGCGGGCACGCTGCCCGGTGCCGATCTGCCCATGCTGGCGCTGCTCGCGCTCTCCCTGTTCGAGGCGGTGGCGCCGCTGCCGCTCGCCTTCCAGACCCTGCCGGCGACGCTCGCCTCGGCCCGCCGCATCTTCGACCTCATCGACCGTCCGCCGCCGGTGGAGGAGCCCGCCGCGCCGAAGCCGGTGTCGGAGGTCGGCACGCTGGCCTTCGCCCATGCGGGGCTGACCTATCCCGGCGCATCCGGTCCGGCCCTCACCGACATAGATCTGGTGCTCGCGCCCGGACGGCGTATCGGGGTCGTGGGGTCGAGCGGCTCGGGCAAGTCGAGCCTCGTCGCGCTGGCGCTCCGGTTCCGCGCCCCTGCGCCGGGGGAGGTAACGTTCGCCGGTTCGAGCATCGCTGACTTCAACTCAGATGACCTGCGGCGGCGCATGGCGGTGCTGGCGCAGCACGATCATCTCTTCGCCGCCACCATTCGCGAAAATCTTCTTGTCGCCGATCCCGATGCATCGCCGGAGAAGCTGGAAGCGGCGCTGGAGCGCGCCGGCGTCCTCACCTTCGTGGTTGCCCAGCCGGAGGGGCTCGATACCTTCCTCGGCGCCAACGGGGCGAAGGTGTCGGGCGGGCAGGCCCGGCGGCTCGGGCTGGCCCGTGCCCTGCTGAAGGAGGCGCCGATCCTCATTCTTGACGAGCCCACCGAAGGGCTCGACGGCGAAACCGAGCGCGACGTGCTTGAGGGTGTCCTGGGTGCCACCCGCGATCAGGCCCTGCTGTTCATCACGCACCGACGCGCGGGTCTTGAGGCGATGGACGAGATCATCGTGATGGATGGCGGCCGGATCGTCGCGCGCGGTGCGCCGGCCGACATGCTGGCGATCGTTGGGCCGGGAATGATGGGGCCAGGAACGATCGGTTCAGAAACGATTTCGGGCGGCATCCCGGAGGACACCGCCCGATCAGCCGGCTCCGGTCAGGGCTTGGAGCAAGCGCCACCATGATTATCTGGAGTTGCACAACCGCCTAGAGCCAGTTCGTGTCGGCTCTCTCGATCCAGCTTCGTTACGGAAATACCCCTAGAGGCCGAGATAGGCTGCGCGCACCTTCGGATCGTCCAGCAAAGCCGCGCCGGTGCCTTCCATGGTGATGTGGCCGGTCTCCAGAACATAGCCGCGGTCGGCGATGGCCAAAGCCGCGGAGGCGTTCTGCTCCACCAGCAGGGTGGTGATGCCCTCGGTGCGCAGGGAGGTCACGGCCGCGAGGATCTGGTCCACCAGAAGCGGCGCGAGGCCGAGGGAGGGTTCGTCCAGCAGCAGCAGCTTCGGCCCCGCCATCAGCGCGCGACCGATGGCGAGCATCTGCTGCTGGCCCCCGGACAGGCTCATGGCCGGCGTCCTGCGCCGTTCGGCGAGCACCGGGAACAGCCCGTAGACATGATCGAGCCGCGCCTGCCGGCGCGCGTCCTGCCGGCGATAGGCGCCGAGCCTCAGATTATCCTCGATGCTGAGCGGGCCGAACACCTGCCGGCCTTCGGGAGACTGCGAGATGCCGCGCACCACCCGCAGGTGCGGCTCCATCTTTTCGATGGCCTCACCCTCGAACAGGATGCGCCCACCGCGCACCGGCTGCACGCCGGAGATGGCGCGCAGGAGCGTGGTCTTGCCGGCGCCATTGGAGCCGACGAGGGCGACGATCTCGCCCGCCTTCACTTCCAGCGAGACCTCGCGCAGGGCCATGATGCGGCCGTAGGAGGAGGAGAGAGCCTCAACCGTGAGCACGATCCGCCTCCCGCGATCCGATGTCCCCGAGATAGGCGGCGATGACCTCCGGATTTTCGCGCACGGCGCGCGGCGGCCCCTCCGCCAGCGGGCGGCCCTGGGCCAGCACCAGCACGCGGTCGGAAATCTTCATCACCAGCTTCATGTCGTGCTCGATCAGCACCACCGCGATGCCGCCCTTGGCGATCTCGGCGATGAGGTGGTCGATGGCCTCGGTCTCCACCGCGTTGCAGCCGGCGGCCGGCTCGTCCAGCAGCAGGATCTTCGGATCGGCGGCAAGCGCCCGGGCGATTTCGAGGCGTTTCAGCGCGCCGTAGGGCAGGGCGCCGGCGGGCGCGTCAGCCAGCGCGGCGAGGCCCACCCGGTCGAGCAGCGCCAGCGCCTTCTCGCGCGTCACGCGGTTCTGCCGGAAGACGGAGGGCAGGCCGAGCATGTCGGCGAGGAAGGAGGTGCGCTCGGAGAGGGCGCAGCCCACCATCACATTCTCCACCGCGGTCATGCGGAAGAAGATCTGCAGGTTCTGGAAGGTCCGCGCCATGCCGCGGCTGACGCGCCGGTGGGGCGGGACGGCGGTGATGTCCGCGCCGTCGAGCCGCACGCTGCCGCGCGAGGGCCGGTAGATGCCGGTGACGAGGTTGAACAGGGTGGTCTTGCCCGCCCCGTTCGGCCCGATGATGGAGAAGACCTCGCCGGCGCCGACCTTGAAGCTCACCGCGTCAACGGCCTTGAGACCGCCGAAGGAGATGCCGATGCCGCTCACGTCGAGAAGGGGCGTCTGAGGGGTCACGGCAGGCGCTCCTCGATCATCGCGCGCAGCGAAGGCACGATGCCCTGGGGCAGGAAGATCATGAACACCATGATGAGGAGGCCCAGCACCGCCTGCTCGTATTCCTGGAAAGCGGTGAGCGTCTGCGGCAGCACCACCAGGAAGGCGGCGCCGAGCACGGTGCCGAACACCGAGCCGAGCCCGCCGATGATGACCATGGCGACCAGCTCCACCGAGTGGGAAAAGCTCGCCGCCTCCGGCGTGATGAGGCCATTCATGGCCGCCAGCAGCCCGCCCGCCACTGCCGCATAGACCGCCGCCACCACGAAGGCGGCGAGCTTCTTGGCGCTGACGTCGATGCCCGCGCCGGCCGCCGCCACCTCGCTGTCGTGCAGCGCGCGCAGCGCCCGCCCCGTGGGGCTCGCGGCGATGTTGAGGGCGATCAGCGCGCCGATGAGCAGCGCCCCGGCCGAGACCCAGTACCAGTTCAGCGCCCCCGTGACCCGCCAGCCGAACAAAGTGATGCGCGACACGGACATGCCGTCCGGCCCGCCGGTCAGCTCGGTCTCGCTGTGGAGGATCAGGGCGACGATGACGCCGAAGCCCAGCGTCGCGATGGCGAGGTAATAGCCCTTCAGTTTCAGGATCGGCCGGCCCACCAGCCAGGCGATGAGGCCGGAGAGCACAGCTCCGAGCAGGAGGCAGAGCAGCGGATCGAGCCCGAGCCGCGCCGGCCCGATGGCCACCGCATAGGCGCCGATGCCGAGGAAGCCGGCATGGCCGAGGCTCACCTGTCCCGCATAGCCCATGAGGATGGTGAGGCCGAGGGCGGCGAGGGAGAAGATCCACACCAGCGCCGCCACCCGCAGGTGGAAGGAGGTGGGGGCGATCATCGGCACCAGCGCCATGATGAGCGCGAGGGCGACGAGCGGGGTGAGGCGCGAGCGCAGGATGGCCTTCATCACACGCGCTCCACGGTGCGGCTGCCGAACAGGCCGCGCGGCATGAACAGCAGGACGACGAGGATCATCAGGAACGCCACCGCGTCCTTGTAGGTGGAGGAGAGGTAGCCGGCCGCGAAGGTCTCGATGAGGCCGATGAGGAGGCCCCCCACCACGGCGCCCACCGGATTGCCCATGCCGCCCAGCATTGCCGCGGCGAAGCCCTTCAGGGTGAAGAGGGTGCCGATGTCGTAGCGGGTCAGCGTGATGGGCGTCGCCACCACGCCGGCGAGCGCGCCCATGGCCGCCGAGAGGCCGAAGGCGAGAGCGAGAACGAGGGCGACATTGATGCCCACGAGCTTCGCCGCCAGCCGGTTGGCGGCGGTGGCCAGCACTGCCTTGCCCACCAGCGTGTGCTCCAGGAACAGATAGAGCGCCACCACGAGGGCGAGCGCGGTGCCCATCACCCACAGGCTCTGGGGCAGGATGGTGGCGCCGCCGACCGGGATGGGGGTGTCGCCCGAGAAAGCCGGCAGGGAATGGAACTGCTTGTCGAAGATGATCTGCGACACGCCCTTGATGAAAATGGACGCGCCGATGGTGATCATGATGAGCGTCACCGGCGAGGCGCCGCGGGCGGGCTCGATGGCGAGGCGGTGCAGCAGCAGGCCGACCAGCACGGCGGCGACCACCGCGATCAGCGCCGCAACAGGGAGTGCGAGGCCCGCCGCCATGAGGAAGACGGTGCCCATGCCGCCGATCATGACGAAATCGCCCTGGGCGAAATTGATCACGTCTGAGGCGTTGTAGATCAGCGTGAAGCCGAGGGCGATGAGCGCGTAGATGGCGCCCACCGTCAGCCCCGAAAAGGCGAGCTGGAGAAATTCGGACATGTCCTCACGCCGTCTGTGTGGCGGCGCCGTCGTGGCGCCGCCGCGGTGGGGATCGGGTGTGCGAAACGATCAGCGGGCGGGTGCTTCGATCGCCCAGTCGCCGTTGCGGATCACCAGCATGCGGAACGAATCCGTGCCGAGGCCGAGATGGTCGGCGGGGGCGAAGGTGTAGATGCCGGTGACGCCCACATAGCCCTTGGTGGCCTCCAGCGCGTCGCGGATCTTCTTCGGGTCCGCGGACTTGGCACTCTCGATGGCGCGGGCGACGAGCTGGATGCCGTCATAGCCGTAGCCGCCGAAGGTGGAGACCGGCTGGCCGGTGGCCTTCTCGTAGGAGGTCTTGTACTCCGCCACCACCGGCTTCTGCGGATCGTTGGCCGCCAGCTTGTCGCCGATGAGGATGGCCGGGGCGGGCAGGCGCACGCCCTCGGCGGCGGGGCCGGCGAGCTCGATGAAGCTCTTCGAGGCGACGCCGTGGCTCTGGTAGAGCGGCAGCTTGATGCCGAGCTGCGCATAGTTGCGCGTCACGATGGCCGGTCCCTGGCCGAAGCCGGGATTCAGCACCGCCTCGACGCCCGCGGTGTTCTTGATCTTGTTGAGCTGGGGCGTCATGTCGGAATCGGTGGCGCCGTAATTCTCGTCGGCGACGACGGTGATGCCGTACTGGCCGATCACCTTCAGGCACTGGTTGCGCATGGACTTGCCGAAGCCGTCCGTGCCCGAGATCATCCCGATCTTGGTGATGCCCCGCGCCTTCATGTCCTCGAAGATCTTCTGGCAGGCGGTCTTGTCGGTGTGCGGCGTCTTGAAGACGAAGGCGCGCACCGGCTCGATGATCTCGATGCCGCCGGCGAGCGAGACGAAGGGAATGCCGGCTTCCTCGAACACCGGGATCATGGCCATGGTGGCGCCGGTGGAGGTGCCGCCGACCATGGCGACCACCTTGTCGTCCTCCACGAGGCGGGTGGCGAAGGTGCGCGCCTTGTTGGCGTCGCCGCCGTCGTCATAGAGCACCAGCTCGACGGACCGGCCGAGGAGGCCGCCCTTCTTGTTCAGCTCGTCCACATAGAGCTTGAGCGTCTTGGCTTCCGGATCGCCGAGGAAGGCGGAGGGGCCGGTGGCGGAAACCACGGAGCCGATCTTGATGGGATCGGCGGCAAAAGCGGGGCTGGTGAGCGCCGGGCCGGCGACCGCGGTCGCGAGCATGATGGCAGCCGCGCGCAGCATCGGCCGCAGGCGTGCGGGCGTATCCATGAAGCGTTCCTCCTAAAGGTCCATTTCGGGCCGAGGAGCGGGTTGTCCCGCCTCCGTCCGCTGGCCATTCGACCGGCGGGACCTGAACCATATAATTAACCGGCCGGATGGTCAATTGATTGCGTGCGGCTTCCGCGGGGCCTTGCAGTTAGGGCGCTTGCGCTGGATCATTGATCGACCGGGCGGACAATATTTGATATCTGAACCCCTTTCCCAGTGATGGCGGACGATCGCAGCCGGCTCTTGCGGCGGTGATCGAGATGGACAGGCAAGATGGCTCGCACGCGTGCACAGGATTACGAGGCCAAACGGGAGGCCATCCTCCACAAATCGGCGGAGCTGTTTGCGCAATACGGCTATTCCGGTACGTCAATCACCATGATCGCGGACGCCTGCGGCGCATCCAAGGCTTTGCTCTACCATTACTATCCGGACAAGGAGGCGGTGCTCTTCGACATCCTGTCCTCGCATCTGGAGCAGTTGATCGCCGGCGCAGAGAAGGCGATCGCCGACGCCCCGGCGGGCGGCCGCATCTACGCGATGTCGGCCTCGCTGCTCGATGCCTATAAGGATGCCGACGCCGAGCATCAGGTGCAGATCGCCAACCTCAAGCTGCTGAACAGTGACCGGCAGGAAGCCCTGCGCGCGCTGGAGCGCAAGCTCGTGACCCTGCTCGCCGATGCCATTGCCGAGGAGGTGCCGTCCGTCGGGCGCGGGCCCATGCTGAAGCCTGTCACCATGTCGGCCTTCGGCATGCTCAACTGGCAGTATCTCTGGTTTCGCGACGGCAAGGGCTTGACCCGCGCCGACTATGCCCGCCTCGTCACCGGCCTCATCAAGGCAGGGGCGGAGGAAGCACTGCACAGCATGTCCGCCCCGGAGACCAAGGCCGCCGATGCCCGGTCGCCGGAGGGAAAGCCCGCGCAGCCCCGTTCCGCCCCGCGCCGCCGCACGGCGCCTGCCGCCGCCGAGGCGCCCCGCGCGACCAAGGCGCGGCGACCGGCGGAATAGGATCGCGGCCGAAAACGCATTAAGGAACGGCCATGTCGCGCCGCGCCCTCGACCTCATCCTCGACCATGTCCGCGCCGAGCCGTCGCGCACCTGGTCCATCATCGTCACCATCTATGGCGATGCCATCGTGCCGCGCGGCGGCTCGGTGTGGCTCGGCACGCTGCTCGCCTTCTTCCGCGGGCTGGACGTGGCCGACGGGGTGGTGCGCACGGCCATGTCGCGCCTCGCCGCCGATGGCTGGTTGACGCGCACGCGGGTGGGCCGCAACAGCTTCTATCGCCTGGCGGAAAAGGGCCGCGAGACCTTCGCCCGCGCCACCGAGCACATCTACCGCCACCGCCCGCCGGAATGGCACGGGCATTTCGACATGCTGCTCATCGAGACCGGCGCCCGCGAAGGGGCGCGGGCGGCGCTGGAGGCGGCCGGTTTCGGCATGCCGCTGCCCGGCGTCTTTGTGGCCCCCGCCGGAACCGGCGTGCCGGAGGAGGCGGCCTCCGCCCTCCGGCTCGATGTCTCCGGCAGCGCGGAGGAACAGCGCGCGCTGGCCGCCCGCGCCTGGCCGCTGGAGCAGACGGCGGAGGCCTATCGGCGCTTCATCGACACCTTCGAGCCGCTGGCGGCGGAGCTGCAGGCCGGCGCCGCCTTGACCGACCTAGAGGCGATGGTCGCCCGCGTGCTGCTCATCCATGACTACCGTCGGATCGTGCTGCGCGATCCCATCCTGCCTTCCGCCATCCTGCCGGAGGACTGGCCGGGCCTTGCTGCCCGTGCCGTGTGCGCCGACATCTATGGCCGCCTGGTGGAAGCCTCGGAGCGCTGGCTGGACGAAAATGCCGTGGGCGAGGACGGCGCGCCGCTGCCGGGACACCCGAAAATCACGTTTAGATTCAAGGCTTAGAGGGGTAGGCGATGGTCAGGCCGCAGCCTCCGGCTTTTAAATGTTACGAAAATAACTTGAAATACGATTTTCTGTAATATATAAACGTTCGCAAGGTGCCGGACAGCAGGCAGCATGCTGCCTGCCAGGACCGGCGGCGGCGGCCGGAGCGCCTACTTCACCCGCCGCCCAAAGCCGCGCATGAGACGGCCGATCCAACAGGTCTTACGGGGAGGACACAGCATGTACGCACAGCTCGTGAAGTCCGAGGGCATGAAGTCCGCCGCCGAGCTTTCGCCGGAGGAGCGCGCCTTCCAGGAGCGCATCGACCGCGGCGAGAAGATCGAGCCGAAGGAATGGATGCCGGAGGGCTACCGCAAGACTCTGATCCGCCAGGTCGGCCAGCACGCTCATTCCGAGATCGTCGGCCAGCTGCCCGAAGGCAACTGGATCACCCGCGCGCCCACGCTGGAGCGCAAGGCCATCCTGCTCGCCAAGGTGCAGGACGAGGCCGGCCACGGCCTCTACCTCTATTGCGCCGCCGAGACGCTCGGCGTCAGTCGTGATCAGCTGCTCGCCAAGCTGCACGACGGCAGCATGAAGTATTCGTCCATCTTCAACTATCCCACTCTCAACTGGGCCGATATCGGCGCGGTGGGCTGGCTGGTGGATGGCGCCGCCATCATGAACCAAGTTCAGCTGCAGAAGACCTCCTACGGACCCTACAGCCGCGCGATGATCCGCATCTGCAAGGAGGAGAGCTTCCACCAGCGCCAGGGCTACGACATCATGATGAAGATGGCGCAGGGCACGGCCGAGCAGAAGGCCATGGCGCAGGATGCCCTCGACCGCTTCTGGTATCCCGCCCTCATGATGTTCGGTCCCTCCGACAAGGATTCGGTGCATTCCGCCCAGTCCATGGCGTGGAAGATCAAGATCAACACCAATGACGAGCTGCGCCAGAAGTTCGTCGACCAGACGGTGCCGCAGGCGGAATATCTCGGCCTCAAGATCCCCGATCCGAACCTGAAGTGGAACGAGGAGAAGAAGGGCTACGATTTCTCCGAGCCGGATTGGTCCGAATTCTTCGAGGTCATCGCCGGCAACGGCCCCTGCAACAAGGAGCGCCTCGGCGCCCGTGTGAAGGCCTGGGAAGACGGGGCTTGGTTCCGCGACGGCCTGCTTGCCCATGCCGAGAAGGCCGAGGCGCGCCGCGCCGCCGCCCGCGTCGCCGCGGAATAGCCGCGCCCAAGTAATCGCCGGTCAGGGCGTACCATAACAACAGCACATCTTCCGGACGGCCTCGCCGTCCGGCCCGGAACGGGAGGAACAACCATGTCCAGCGAATGGCCTTTGTGGGAAGTCTTCATCCGCGGCCAGCACGGCCTTAACCACCGCCATGTGGGCAGCCTGCACGCGCCCGACGCGGAGCTTGCCATCAAGAATGCGCGGGACGTCTACACACGCCGCAATGAGGGCGTTTCCATCTGGGTGGTGAAGTCGGTGGACATCACCGCCTCCAGCCCCTCGGACAAGGGGCCGCTGTTCGAGCCGTCCAATTCCAAGGTCTACCGCCATCCGACCTTCTTCCAGATTCCCGAAGAAGTGGGGCACATGTGATGGCCAGCGCCGAGATCGCGGTCGATCGCGCCGCTCTGTTCGAATTCCTGACCCGGATGGGGGACAACACCCTCATCCTCGGCCATCGCGTGTCCGAGTGGTGCGGCCACGCCCCCGTGCTGGAAGAGGACATCGCCCTCGCCAACACGGCGCTGGACCTCATCGGCCAGACCCAGCTCTGGCTCGGCCTCGCCGGCGAGGTGGAAGGCAAGGGCCGCAATGCCGATGCGCTCGCCTTCCTGCGCGACGCCGCCGCCTTCCGCAATTGCCTGCTGGTGGAGCGCCCCAATGGCGACTTCGGTCAGACGCTGATGCGGCAGTTTCTGTTCGATGCCTGGCACCATGTGATGCTGACGGCGCTGACCAAATCCGCCGATCCGCGCGTCGCCGAGATCGCCGCCAAGGCGGTGAAGGAGGCGGCCTATCACCTGGAGCGCTCCAGCGACCTCGTGATCCGCCTCGGCGACGGCACCGATGAGAGCCACGCGCGGATGCAGCGCGCCCTCGACGACATGTGGTCCTATGTGGGCGAACTCTTCATCTCCGACGATGCGGACCGCGCCGTGGCCGCCGCCGGCATTGCGCCCGATCCGGCGAGCCTCAAGCCGGAATGGGAGGCCATCGTCTCCGAAGTGCTGCGCGAGGCCACGCTGAAGGCGCCGACCTCGGCTTACGTCCACAAGGGCGGCCGGCGCGGCGTCCACACCGAGCATCTCGGCTACATCCTCGCCGACATGCAGTTCCTGCAGCGCGCCTATCCCGGCGCGACCTGGTAGGGGGCGAAAATGGCGACCGCCACCCTGCCGTCCCTTGACGAGGTCTGGCACTGGCTGTCGCAGGTGCCGGACCCGGAAATCCCGGTGCTTTCGCTGGTCGATCTCGGCATCGTCCGCGAGGTGAAATGGGACGACGACACCCTCGTCGTCACCGTCACGCCCACCTATTCCGGCTGCCCGGCGACGGGCGTCATCAATCTCGATATCGAGCGGGCGCTGAATGCGCACGGTGTCGCCCGCGTGCGGCTGGAGCGCCAGCTCTCTCCGCCCTGGACCACCGACTGGATGAGCGCTGAGGGCCGCGAGAAGCTGCGCGCCTACGGCATCGCCCCGCCAGTGGACGACACCGCCGCCGACGGCCGCTCGCTGGCGCTCGCGCGCCGGCTCGCCTCCGGCTCCAACCTCACGGTCGCCTGCCCGCGCTGCGGCTCGGCGCAGACGCAGAAGGTGAGCCAGTTCGGCTCCACCGCCTGCAAGGCCAGCTATCGCTGCCTCTCGTGCCTGGAGCCGTTCGACTACTTCAAGTGCATCTGAACATTAAAAAATCCCGAGGAGCGCCGCATGGCACGGTTTCATTCCCTGGAGGTGGTCGACGTGCGGCGCGAGACGCGTGATGCCGTCGTCGTCACCCTCAAGCCCCGCCCCGAGGACGCCGCGGCGTTCGACTTCACGCAGGGCCAATACCTCACCTTCCGCCGTGATTTTGATGGGGAAGAGCTGCGCCGCAGCTATTCCATCTGCGCCGGCAAGGATGAGGGCTGCCTGAAGGTGGGCATCAAGAAGGTGGAGGGCGGCGCTTTCTCCACCTGGGCCAATGAGAACCTTTCCCCCGGCGACACGCTCGAAGCCATGCCGCCCATGGGCAAGTTCTTCGTGCCGCTCGCCCCGGAGCTGGATCGCCACTATCTCGGCTTTGCTGGCGGCTCGGGCATCACGCCGCTCCTGTCCATCATCAAGACGGTGCTGGCGCGCGAACCCAGGTCCCGTTTCACCCTCGTCTATGCCAACCGGCAGATCAGCTCCATCATGTTCCGCGAGGAGCTGGAGGATCTGAAGAACATCTATCTCGGCCGACTCTCGGTGCTGCATGTGCTGGAGAGCGAGGCGCAGGAGATCGACCTGTTCACCGGCCGCGTCGACGCGGAGAAGATGGAAGGTCTCTTCAAGCACTGGATCGACGCGAAGTCGGTTGACACCGCTTTCATCTGCGGCCCCGAACCCATGATGCTGGCGATTGCCGCGGCACTGCGCGAACACGGGCTCACGGACGCGCAGATCAAGTTCGAGCTGTTCGCCTCGGGCCAGCCGGGCCGGGCGAAGGCCAAGGCCGTGTCCGCGAACGTCGCCGCCAACGGCGCCGGCACCACCGCGACCGTAACGCTGGACGGCGCCACCCGTACCTTCCACATGCCGCGGGAGGGCCAGAGCCTGCTCGACGCCGCCCTCGCCGCCAGTCTCGATGCGCCCTACGCCTGCAAGGCGGGCGTCTGCTCCACCTGCCGCGCCAAGGTGGTGGAGGGCGAGGTGGAGATGGCCGTCAACCATGCGCTGGAGGATTACGAGGTGCGCGCCGGCTACGTGCTCACCTGCCAGTGCTTCCCGCTCACCGAAAAGCTCGTCGTCACCTACGACGAGTGAGGGGGAAACCATGTCCGACGTGATCGCCATCGACGACTATCTCGCCCAGGGCGGCGTGCTCTCCTCGCCCGACAACGTGCCGCCGCGCTATCGCGGCGAGCTGTTGCGGCTCATGTCCTCGTTCGTGGACAGCCAGCTTGCGGGCTCGGCCGGCTTCGCCGCCTCCATCAACTTCTCGCCCGGCATCAAGGCGCGCATCGCGGCCAGCCGCATCACGCTGGAGAAGGCGGACCATGCCGAGCGCGTCCTCGGCCTCATGGGCGCCTTCGGCACCGATACCGGCCGCTATGAGGCGCAGCACGACTGGGCCGCGCGGATCGACCGTGATGCCGATCTCGGTACCGCGCGGCACGGCAACGACATGCGCCTCTCGGTCTTCCACTATCCCATCACGGGGTGGACCGATGCGGTGGCGATGAACGTGCTCATGGGCCTCGCCTCCGGCGTGCAACTCGCCGAGTTGGCGCGGGTGTCCTATGCGCCGCTCGCCGAGGTGTTCCGTGAGATCGCCCCGCGCGAGGCGCGCCATGCCGAGCTGGGGCTCGAAGGGCTGGAACGCATCGCCGCAACCGAGGTCGGGCGAGTGGGGGCGCGGGCAAGCCTTGCCTACTGGCGTCCCAGGGTCGCCGCCACGTTCGGTGTGGCCGGCTCCGCCCGCTACGACACGCTGCGCCGCCTCGGCCTGCGCCACACGCCCAACGAGGTGCTGCTGGCGCAATGGGAGCGGATCGCCGCCGACCGCCTCGCGCCCCTCGGCCTCGACTGAGACCGGCGACGGAAAGGAAAAGGCCCGGCAATGCCGGGCCTTTTTTGTTAAGGCAGCGGAGGGCGGAACGCCCTCCGCTCACTCCTTGGGACGGCGGTCCAGGATGCGCTTGGCCTTGCCGGTGGCCGTGCGCTCGATGCCGCCCGGCTCGTGCAGGGTGATGCGCGTGGTGATGCCGATGGTGTCCTTGATGCGCTTGAGGATGCGCTTCCCGGTGGCGTCCACATCCACCTCGCCATAGACCTCCTCGCGGATCTCGGCGTGCACGGTCATCTCGTCCATGCGCCCATCGCGGGTCAGCTCGATCTGGTAGTGGCCGGAGCAGGCCTCCACTGCCAGCAGGATTTCCTCGATCTGGGTCGGGAAGACGTTGACGCCGCGCAGGATGATCATGTCGTCGGAGCGACCCGTCACCTTCTCCATGCGCCGCATGCCCGGCCGCGCCGTGCCTGGAAGCAGGCGGGTGAGGTCGCGGGTGCGGTAGCGGATGATGGGGAAGGCTTCCTTGGTCAGCGAGGTGAACACCAACTCGCCCTTCGAGCCATCGGGCAGCACTTCTCCGGTGAGCGGGTCGATCACCTCCGGGTAGAAATGATCCTCCCAGATGTGCAGGCCGTCCTTGGTCTCCACGCATTCCTGCGCGACGCCGGGGCCGATGACCTCGGAGAGGCCGTAGATGTCGGTGGCATCAAGCGCGAAGTCGCGCTCGATCTCCTGGCGCATGGCATTGGTCCACGGCTCGGCGCCGAAGATGCCGTATTTGAGCGAGGTCTCGCGCGGGTCGAGCCCGGCCTTGGCGAAGCCGTCCATGAGGGCGAGCATGTAGCTCGGCGTCACCATGATGGCGTCGGGCTTGAAATCGTGGATGAGCTGGACCTGGCGCTCGGTCATGCCGCCGGACATGGGCACGACGGTGCAGCCCAGACGCTCGACGCCATAATGGGCGCCGAGGCCGCCGGTGAACAGGCCATAGCCATAGGCCACATGCACCATCATGCCCGGACGCACGCCCGCGGCACGGATGGAGCGGGCCATCACGTCGGCCCACATGTCGATGTCGGCCTTGGTGTAGCCCACCACGATGGGCTTGCCGGTGGTGCCGGAGGAGCCGTGCACGCGGATCAGCTTCTCCTTCGGCACCGCGAAGAGGCCGAAGGGGTAGTTGTCGCGCAGGTCCGTCTTCACCGTGAAGGGGAACTTGGCGAGGTCCGAGAGGTCGCGCAGGTCGGAGGGGTGAACGCCGGCCTTGTCGAACGCCTGGCGGTAGAAAGGCACGTTCTCGTAGGCGTGGCGCAACGACCAGGCGAGGCGCTCGCGCTGCAGGGACATGATCTCGTCGCGCGAGGCGCGCTCGGCGGGATCGAGGCCACCCTCGAAGGAACGGCCCGGGGACAGTGCCGGCAGAGCCATGTTCATCGTCTCCTCCAGATGGATCTTCTGCGAGATCAGGATTTCTTGCTGGCAAGGGCGTCCGCGCCCCCGGCGTCTGTCTGCGTGATGCGCCCGCCGATGGTGCGGGAATGGCCGCGGAACTGGGCGATCACCACATCGTCCTGCGAAAGTTCGACATCGTAAATGCCGGAGCGCCCGCTGCGGCTCACCTCGCGCGCCCGCGCCACGAGGCGCTTGCCGCGGGTGCCGGGGCGCAGATAGGTCACCGAGCAGTGCTGGGCGACGGTGCGCTCGTCATAGGTGTTGCACGCGAAAGCAAAGGCGCTGTCGGCCAAGGCGAAGATGAAGCCGCCATGGCCCATGCCGAAGCCGTTGCACATGCGCTCGGTGAGCGTCATGGCGAGGGTGGCGGTGCCCGGGCCGATGCTGACGATCTCCATGCCGAGCCCCTGGCTCGCATGGTCGGTCGCCCACATGGCGTCAGCCGAGCGGCGGGCGATCTCCTCCGGGGAGAGCGCCGCCACGGTTTCGGCGGCGGCGGTCACGAGCGGCGTCCCGTGAAGTTCGGGGCGCGCTTTTCCATGAAGGCTTTCACGCCCTCGCGATAATCCGGCGTGCGGCCGGCCTCGCGCTGCAGGTCGCGCTCGAGATCGAGCTGGTCATTGAGGCTGTTGCCGCCGGAGGCATTGAGCGCCGCCTTGGTGAGGGCGAGGCCCTGCGTCGGCTGGGTGGCGAGGCGGGCGGTGAGCGCGCGGGCCTCGTCCATGAGGGCGGCGTCGTCGATCACCTTCCAGATCAGGCCCCATTCGGCCGCGGTTTCCGCCGCGAGCGGCTCGGCCAGCAGCATCAGCGCCCGCGCCCGCGCGTCGCCGATGAGGCGCGGCAGGAAATAGGTGCCGCCCGAATCGGGCACGAGGCCGATCTTCGAGAACGCCTGGATGAACTTGGCGGAACGCGCCGCCAGAACGATGTCGCAGGCCAAAGCGATGTTGGCGCCGGCCCCGGCGGCCACGCCATTCACCGCGCAAACCACGGGCTTGTGGAGGCCTCGGATGCGGCGGATGAGCGGATTGTAGAAGGCTTCGATGGTGGCGCCGAGGTCGAGCGGGCCTTCGGCATTGGCGCGGGCGGAGAGATCCTGCCCGGCGCAGAAGCCCCGGCCGGCACCCGTGAGCAGCACGGCGCGGCAGCTCTCATCGGCGGCGGCGTCCAGTGCCGCCGCAAGGGCGCCGTGCATCTCCTCGTTGAAGGAATTGAGGCGGTCGGGACGATTGAGCGTCAGCTCCGTCCAGCCGCCATGGTCCGTGACGGTCAGCACGGCTTCGTTCAGATGCGCCTCCACTTGGTCCTCCCACTTGTGGGCTCTTTCGGAGCCTCTTGAATTAACCGGACGATCGGTTAATCATTAGCGCAAGGGATGGGCTTGTCAACATCATCGCACAGCGTCCCGGCACAGGGAGAGGACCATGGCTGACCTGTTCGCGGCCCACGCCGCGCTGCTCGAATCCGCCGTTGCCGCAGCGCGCGGGCGGGGCTTCTGGGCGGCCTTCCCGGAAAATCCCAAGGCCTATCCCGAAGGCGGCGCGGCCGAGGCCAAGGCGGCGTTCGCTGCCGTGAAGGACCAGCCGTTCGAGCTCGCCGCGGGCGAAGACGCGCCCCTGATCGGCGCCGAGGTCTCGCCCTTCGGTCCCGCCCTCGGCATCAGCTATCGCGCCCGCGCCGTGGACGACCTGATCGCTCGCGCGGAGAAGGCCGGCGCCGCATGGGCCGCCGCCTCCATCGCGCAGCGCACGGGCATTGCGTTGGAAATCCTCGTGCGCCTCAACACGGCGAGCTTCCTCATCGCGGAAGCGGTGGAGCACACCACCGGGCAGGCCGGGCCCATGGCGTTCCAGGCCGGCGGCCCGCATGCGCAGGATCGCGGGCTGGAGGCCGTCGCCTACGCCTATGAGGAGATGTCCCGCGTGCCCGGCGCGGTGGTGTGGGAAAAGCCCATGGGCCGCTCCGCCATCCGTCTCGACAAGGATTTCCACGTGGTGCCGCGCGGCATCGGCCTCGTCATCGGCTGCGCCACCTTTCCCACCTGGAACAGCTATCCCGCGCTGTTCGCCGATCTCGTCACCGGCAATGCGGTGATTGTGAAGCCGCACCCCGCCGCCATCCTGCCGCTGGCGCTCACCGTGCGCATCGCCCGCGAGGTGCTGGCGGAGGAGGGCTTCGATCCGGACGTGATCCAGCTCGCCCCCGACACCGCCGAGGCGCCCATCGCGAAGGAGCTGGCGATCAACCCGGCCGTCGGCATCGTCGACTTCACCGGCTCTTCCCAGTTCGGCGGCTGGCTGCGGGAGAATGTGAAGGACAAGCTGGTGTTCACGGAAGAGGCGGGTGTCAACACCATCGTCGTCTCCTCCACCGGCGCTTTCGGGCCGATGTGCCAGAACATCGCCTTCTCGCTCTCGCTCTATAGCGGCCAGATGTGCACGGCGCCGCAGGTCATCTTCGTGCCGGGGGGCGGCATCGAGACCGAGGCGGGGCACAAGAGCTTCGACGAGGTGGCTGGTGGCATCGCCTCGGCCATCGATGCGCTACTGTCGGAGCCCGCCCGCGCCGCGGCGGTGCTGGGCGCCATCCAGAATCCGGCGACACTCGCCCGTATCGAGGAAGCCCGCAGCCTCGGCCGCATCGTGCGCGACAGCGCAGCGCTGCAGGTGGAGGGCGCGCGGACGGCGACGCCGCTTCTGCTGGCGGTGGATGCTGCCGACGAGGCGGCATATCTCGAAGAGCGGTTCGGCCCCATCGCCTTTGTCGTCGCGGTGGCCGATGCGGCGGATGGGGTGGCCCGCGCCGCCCGCGCCGCGCGCGAAAAGGGCGCCATCACCGCCGCTCTCTATTCCACCGACGAGGCAGAGATCGCCCGCGCCGTGCCGGCCTATGCCCGCGCCGGCGTGGCGCTCTCTGTGAACCTCACGGGCGGCATCTATGTGAACCAGAGCGCAGCCTTCAGCGACTACCACGTCTCCGGCGCCAATCCCGCCGGCAATGCCTGCCTCACCGATGCGGCCTTCGTGGCAGGCCGCTTCCGCGTCGTGTGTGTGCGCCGTCCGGCCGCCGCCTGAGCCCCTTTCTTCGGAGATCATCATGGCTGACGCCTTCATCTGCGATTTCGCGCGCACCCCCATCGGCCGCTATGCCGGCGCCCTCAAGGATGTGCGGGCGGACGACCTCGCCGCTCATCCCATTCGCGTGCTCAAGGACCGCAACCCCGGCGTGGACTGGGAGGCGGTGGATGACGTGATCCTCGGCTGCGCCAACCAGGCGGGCGAGGACAATCGCGACGTCGCCCGCATGGCCGCGCTCCTCGCCGGCCTGCCGGTGAGCGCGCCGGGCACCACCGTGAACCGGCTGTGCGGCTCCGGCCTCGATGCGGTGGGCATCGGCGCCCGCGCGATCATGACCGGCGATGCCGACCTCATCATCGCCGGCGGCGTGGAGAGCATGACCCGCGCGCCCTTCGTACAGGGCAAGGCCACGGAAGCCTTTTCGCGGCAGGCGGAGATCTACGACACCACTATCGGCTGGCGCTTCATCAACCCGCTGATGAAGGCGCAGTACGGCGTCGATTCCATGCCGGAGACCGGCGAGAACGTCGCCGCCGACTTCGCCATTTCCCGCGCCGATCAGGATCTGTTCGCCTGGCGCTCCCAGCAGCGGGCGAAGGCCGCGCAGGAGGCGGGCTTCTTCGCCCGCGAGATCGCGCCCATCGAGGTGAAGGGCAAGAAGTCCTCGGTGTTGGTGGAGCGCGACGAGCACCCGCGCGGCGATACGACCTTGGAGCAACTGGCCGCGCTGAAGACTCCCTTCCGCAAGGACGGCGGCTCGGTGACGGCGGGCAATGCCTCCGGCGTCAACGATGGCGCCGGCGCGCTCATCCTCGCCTCGGAAGCGGCGGCGAAAAAGTACGGCCTCACGCCGCGCGCCCGCGTCATTTCCGTGGTGCAGGCCGGCGTGCCGCCGCGGATCATGGGCATCGGCCCGGCGCCGGCCACGCGCAAGCTTCTGGAAAAGAACGGCCTGTCCCTTTCCGACATCGACCTCATCGAACTCAATGAAGCTTTCGCCTCGCAGGCGCTGGCGGTGCTGCGCCAGCTCGGCCTGCCGGATGATGCGGAGCACGTGAACCCGCATGGCGGCGCCATCGCGCTTGGCCACCCGCTCGGCATGTCCGGCGCGCGCCTTGCCATGACTGCGGTGAGCGCACTGGAAGTCCGTGGCGGCAAGCGGGCGGTCGCCACCATGTGCATCGGCGTCGGCCAGGGCATCGCCGCCCTCATCGAGCGGGTCTGAGCGGTGGACGCGCAGGCTTCTCTCCTCCCGATCACCCGCCACGGGTCTGTCGCGGTGGTTCACATCGACCATGCGCCGGTGAACGCGCTGTCGCGTGGCGTGCGGCAGGGGCTGCTGGATGCG